>CAWJWM010000008.1:0-82724 GCA_963846445.1 uncultured Verrucomicrobiae bacterium
GCCCATGCGCCTGGCCTGCACCGCGGCCATAACGCCCGCAGAGGTCCCTCCATACACCACAAGGTTGGCGTCCGCGCCAACAACCGCCGCCTGAACAAACATAACACACAGCAGCACCAGGCGGTTCATTCGAGTCAGTCGCCCGCAACCATTGTCCACATGCCCCTCGGCGCGTTGGTGGTTCCCCGGCCAACCGTTTCGGTGACCTGGTGAATGGAGACGTGTCCATCGTGAAACAGGTAATTGAAGCGGCGCGCATGCAGGCCATAGGCCGCCGCTCCATAGCCGATGCTGTTGAACGACGTGGCGCGCGCCAGTTGCACACAATCCTGACTTAGCCCTCCGGGCACCCCGTAGCCCGGTCCGGCGCAGAACGACGGCCAGTCGTTGCCCGCCGCGTTCCGCCCGTTGGGCAACTCCGCCAACAGGATGGTCCCGGCTGGATCTTGCACCGCGCCCTCCTGGTAACCCCGCGGCTCCCAATCCGGCAAAGAGCCCGGCGCGCTGCCCCGCAGGTTGTAATAGACGCCAACTCCGTATTCGGGCGGAGGCAACGCACTGGTCCCTGAAGTGACAATGAAGGACGGCCCGGCCCAGTTCATGGCATACGTGCGGCGCCGACTAAACGACGCATAGTCAATGCTGATCTCGATCCGGTCGGCCGGACATTTCAGGATCTTGGGAATGACACCCGGATCGGCCACGGCCCCCGAGATGCCCAGAATCAGATCGGCTTCCGGCGCTGTGCCGCCAATGTACCTGTGGATGTAATCATCCCATGACAACTGGTACTGGAAATCGCCGGTCGAGTAGGCGGTCGGCGGGTACTGGTCGCCGTGCTCCGCCACAAAGAGCGCCATGCCAAGTCCGATCTGCTTCATCTGGGCCGTGCACTTCAGACGCTGAGCCCGGCTCTTGGCGCCCGACAGCGCCGGCAACAGCAGGCTGGCCAGAATGGCGATAATGGCAATCACCACCAGAAGCTCGATCAGCGTAAACGCCCGCACGGCCCGCGCCCGAATCCGGGGCCACCGCGCCGCGACGGATCCGTGCAGCGCTTGGAGATCGATGAAACCCGTGCTCATGTGTCGCGTGAACAGGACGCTCGACGGTTCAGCCGCACACCGTGTCTTCAGCCGCTGCCGCCCCCACTCGGGACGGCCTTCTCGAGCTCGAAATAAATGCCGTCGTACATGTTGTAGAGAAAGAACCGCAGCCAGTTCCGGAATGGCAGCAGATTGCGCAGGCGATGACGCCACGTCGTGCTGTCGGCGTAAAGCCGCGCCTCCCGACGCGTGAACCGCACCCCGCTGTAGAAATTGTACGGGTCGCCTTCGAGAAAGTAGTTGAGGCTGTTTTCTGTGAAAAAATGCTTGTGCGTCGGGTCCTGCAAGGCCCAGTCGGTCTTGCCGTAGGGCACGTAAACCCGCAGTCGGCCCCCGGGTCGAAGGAGGCGATGCAGTTCGGTCATCACCCCGGGAATGTCGTCCAGATGCTCGAGAACGTTATCCATCAGAATCTCGTCGGCAACCTCGGACTCGAATGGGTAAGGAAATCCATTCAGGTCGAAGCACCGGTCGGCCTTGACGTGAGGGGAGACATCGCAGTTCACGTAGTCGGGAAGATACTTCCGTCCGCAACCCAAGTTGAGCTTGAGGTTCATAGGTCCCGGTTCATCGATGCTCGGCGTCCGGACCACAGAGCAGATACTTGAGCGACCGCTGCAAACGGCTGCCCAGCCACCGGTCCAGCGCCCTGCGGAACAGGCCTTCCCGGGGCGGCGCAGGCGCCTGCTCCGGCTCACGGCACAACACAAGCGGGGTTCCGCCTCCGATGGGGTGTTTGGGGCCGCGCACGTAATGGCCCGCAAAATACGACTCGAGCCCGGTCATCCGGTTCAATCCCGCCGCGCGCATCGCCTCCACCCACCAGGCAACCGGCTTGACCGTCTCGTGGTACGTGATCCCCTGGCGCACATACGCGTGCGTCTCGACGGTGCAGATGAACAAGCCCCCAGGCCTCAGGTGCGCTTTCACGTTGTCGAACACCGCCCCCAGTTCCTTCTCGGCAATGTGCTCGAGGGTGTCCCAGCAGGTCACCAGCTCACATTGGAACGGCTCGCCCGCATACTCGAGACGAAATGGCTGGGTGATGTCGGCCGTGAACAGATACTCGGGTATCACAGCCCACTCCGATCGCCGAAACCGCTTCGACCAATCGGAGCCGTCGATCCCAGCCGCAATATGGCCCCACTCCCAACAATCGCGCACCCAACCGCCGCCCGAGCACCCCAGATCCAAAACCTTCAACACGCGCTCGTACCCGCCCAGCAGCGCAAACACCTTCTGATTCCAACGCACGCATCGGCTGTTGACGATCCTTGACCCGTGCGGGTGGATCGTGTCGCTCGACTGCGCGGCGAGCGGATGCTCCGTATGCAGTGTGAATCTCGGCTCGTTCATGGTTCTTAGGGGCTCGCCCCCGGCCGCCCAACGCGTCGGCCCGGCTGAGTGCGACGGCTGCCGCACCTTTCCGCCCAGACTAGAGACCCCCCCCACGGTGCAGCAAGGTGAATCAGGAAAAGATCGCTCATGCCGGAGCGGCACCAACCCCACGCCGCCTGCCCACCAGCCAGATTAACGCCAGCACGTTCAGGATCAGCAACAGGACAAGACTCAGCCCGCCTGCCGCAATCCCCCCAGCGAGAACCCACAGCGCCAAGCTGCCCCCGTTCAAACAGAGCAACGGAAGGACAGCGACGCCGACGCTCAAACCGACCCAGTACCCCCACGCACCCGCTCCGTCGCAGCGCGGCAGACGACGCTCCGTTGGCCACGCCACCTCACCGCCGCCCTCCAACGCCGGTCGCGGGCGACGGAAGCGCGCCAGGCACCCAAGCACCTCGACCGGCCACCGCGCGAGCAACACCGCCACGGCGGCGCCATACAAGAAGCCCGTGATCGTGCGCATCTCGGGTCCGTCCTCGATCCAATCGAGGCGGAACGGAGCGATGCCGAGCAAACAAGCCCCGTGCACAAGGAGGAACCACCCGTCGAGCCGCGGACGGAACCACCCCATCAGACCCACGGCGAGCGCCGCGCCCACATACAACCCGGTGCACCTCTGGCAAACCGGAAGCGGCACCCCGCCGGGAAGCCAGGTGTGGTCAATCTGCTGACCACAGAAATGTCCGAACAGATCGAACAACGCCCCCATGCATCATCCTCCACTCCGGTCAGTCGAGGTCCGTCGGCGGCTGCTCAATCGGAACGCGGGTGACCTTCCGTTCCGCATCGGTGAGGTCGATCAGAAACAACGCGCAATCGTCCTTCTTGGTCTGCTGGTCACCGGCCACCAGGTAGGTGCTGGCGATGGCCAGGGTCTTGCCGTCGTGCGACACACTGGGCTGGAAATACAGCGCCTCGCCGTCGTCCGGTTCCTCCATCCGCTCGATCAGGACCGTGCGGCGCGGTTCGCCGCGCGGAAACGGAAACTCGACAATCCCAACCGAGACGTTCGTTCCGCCCTCGTGCTCCCTGAAATACGGGGCGTAGGCCGTCCTGCTGATGGGAGAAATGGCGAAGACGCCCAGACTGACCTTCTCCGCTTCCCCACAGACGGCCACCCGACTCTTCTCGACGCCGTTCTCGATGAAAACGACCTCGACCTTTTCCTCATCATAGCCCAAAGCCCACTTCCCGTCCGGAGAGACCACAACCATCCCGTCGTCCCCCAGATCCTTCTCGAGCTTGATCTGCGACACCGGCTTCAACTCCCACGTATCGAGGTCGATCACCCCCATCTCCCACTCCCCTTTGTCTTCATCGATCTGGGAGAGATAGCAGACCCGGTCACCGTCAGCCGTGGCATAGGGCATCACCCCCTTGGGCATCGGGTGTCGGCTGATTTCGCCAGTCAGCAGATGGACACACACGAGCGCATTCGACTCCCCGAGGAGGACGAGCTGCCCGCGCGCGGTCGCCAGGGGCATCCTCATCTGGCTAACCCCGTCCTCCAGGCCTTGCACGTGCATCAGCCGAATCGGCCCAGAATGGCCATAGGGCAACACCGCCAGGTTCAGATCGTCCTCATCCGCTTCGCGTCCCCAGCTCACCAGGATGTGGCGCCCGTCCGCCAGCCACTGCGGGCGAATCAGGGCCGGCTCACCCTCCGGTTCGTCGGGGGACAGTTCGAGCGTCATGAAAAGGGTGGCCGCCTTGCCTGTCTGCCGGTCATAAAGCCCGACACCGAAATCCCCCGCCTTCGAATCGTAGGTCGGATAGAGCACCTTCGAGTCGTCCGGACTGAACGAGGTGCAGGCGATCATGTACACGCTCAACGCGGCCAGGCCCACAAGGCCGACAATGGAACTCGATGAGGTTTGTGTCTTCATAAGCGGAGATCGTTGCCGTTCACTGTCGAGCCACCGCGTCCGAGTCCCGCAGTGCCCGTCAACCCCGGCACAGCACCCTCGTCCGCAGTCCTGGCTGTTCTCTTACCACGAACACGCCATCAAAGGGAATCGGTTCTTTCGACGCGCGCATTCGGAAAGTCGATGGACGGTCCAGGCCGTCAAGACGGATGCCCGCTCGCCCCACGCCGCCTTTGCGCTCCGAAGGCGAGCGAGCCGACCGAACGCCGAGGGTGAGCGAATCGAGCGAGTGCGGTCGATGCAGCTCCCTCTCCCCAAAACACTTTGCCGCCCATGCCCCGTTGGCGTAGGCTCCCACCATGCGTGTTTCCCTCAAATTCGTGTCCGCCCTTGGCGCCATCGTCGGCGCCGCGTTCGCCGCGCTCGCCGAACCGCCGCTCGCGCTGCACCCGGACAACCCGCACTACTTCCTCTGGCGCGGACAGCCGACCGTCCTCATCACCTCCGGCGAGCATTACGGCGCGGTGTTGAACCGCGACTTCGATTTCCGCGAAGTACCTCGACACCCTGTCCAAGGACGGGCTGAACAACACGCGCACGTTCAGCGGCGCGTACTGCGAGCCGCCGGGCGCATTCAACATCGCCCGCAACACACTCGCCCCGCCGCCGGGCCGGCTCATCTGCCCCTGGGCGCGCAGCGACCAACCGGGTTACGCCAACGGCGGCAACAAGTTCGACCTCGACCGCTGGGACGATGCCTATTTCGCGCGGCTGAAGGACTTCCTGGCTCACGCCTCAGACCGTCGGCGTGGTGGTCGAAATGAACCTGTTTTGCCCGTTCTACGAGGAGTCGATGTGGACGCTCAGCCCGATGAACGCCGCGCAACAACGTCAACGGCGTCGGCGACGTGGCACGCACCAACGTCTACACGCTCGACCGGCACGGCGGGTTGCTGGCCGTCCAGGAGGCCATGGCGCGCAAGATCGTCACGCGAGCTCAAGGACTTCGACAACCTGTACTACGAAATCTGCAACGAGCCGTACTTCGGCGGCGTGACGCTGGCCTGGCAACACCGCATCGCCGACGTGATCGTCGCCACCGAACGGGACCTGGGCGCGCGCCACCTGATCTCGCAGAACATCGCCAACGGCAAGGCGAAGGTCCAACAGCCGCATCCGAACGTTTCGATCTTCAACTTCCACTACGCCTACCCGCCCGACACCGTGGCCATGAACTACGGCCTCGAACCGCGTCATCGGCGACAACGAGACCGGCTTTCGGGGCACCAACGACCTGCCGTACCGCGTCGAGGCTTGGAGCTTCCTGCTGGCGGGCGGCGGGCTCTTCAACCACCTCGATTACTCGTTCGTCGCCGGCCACGAGGACGGTACCTTCGCCTACCCCACTTCACAACCGGGCGGAGGCAATCCGGGCTTTCGACGCCAAATTCGGATTCTCGGCGATTTCCTCCGCGGCTTTGACTTCATCCGCATGCGGCCCGATCCGGCCGTGATCGCCGGGGGCGTGCCGCCCCGCCATCGCGCGTACGCCCTGGCGCAGCCGGAAACCGCCTGGGCGATCTACCTCGCCCGCGACACCACCGACAAACAGGCGCCGACCGGTCCGCAGACCGTCATGCTCGATCTGAGCCTGCCCTCCGGCACCTACGCGGTCGAGTGGCTCAACCCGCAGACCAGCGACAAGCACCCACAGAAACTGGAAGTGAAAGCCGGCGCCAGCCCAGCCCGAGTGCAGAGCCCAACTTTCGAAGACGATGTCGCTCTGGCTGTCCGAAGGGTGAGTCCGAACTGACTCCTCACGCTTCGTCGGTCTGAGACCCCTAACCCGGGAATCTCACCAGTGGGGCGGTCGCGGCATTCCTGACGGTCCGCGGGTGAGATTCCCGGGTCTATGAAACCCGCGCCCAGCAAAGAGAGTTAGCTCATCGGTTCATCAAAGTCGGGTCACGCCCCAACCGCTTGGGCGACCCGGGCACGCCGACACAGCGTGGTCGAGATTGGGTCCATCTGTTTTGGGCGCGGGTTTCTGAGAGCCCGCATTTCAGGTGAAATGGGACGGTGACCGGTCAGAGGACACCACGAGTTGGTGAGAAATGCGGGCTAAGGGTCTTGCTTTTCCGCGTCCGCCCTGTTGACGGTCCACGATCCGCCGGCGACGTTGTCGTTGTTCCAGCGCCGGTGCCAGACATCGTTTGCGGGATCGATCACCAGGTTGCGGACCGCGCTTTCGGCGTGCCCGTCACAGAACATCACCACGGTGCGCTTGTTGTGGCGATTGGAGGGCCATTCGGCTGGTGTTGTGGGATCGATGTTCGCGTCGAACAAGCCGTATCTGGGTTTCGGGCTGCTGCCGTCGCCCGGCTTGCTGTCGGCCAGCATGATCATCTCGGATGGCATCTTGACCGCGGAATCCTTGACTTCGTACGACGCGGTGTCGACGTCTCCACCGAGGCCTTTGTCGCTGAAGGCGGGGTAAGAGCCCCAGTCGTTGTAGCCGATCGAGAAGAGGGCTGTCTCGCTGATCCCCCAAGGGTCGCGTCCGCCTCCGGTCATGTAGGGCGCGCCGAGGGATTTATTGATGTTGGTGTCCCAGCGGCTGTCGGGTCGGGCGGCGGGACAACTGAACACGGCGCGATTGGTGCCCATCTGGCTGAACAAGCGCAGCGGCCAGACATAGCGGAAACCGCCTTGTGCGAAGAGGCATCCGGGATACTTGCCATTGTCCTGGACGTACATGACGGTGGCGATGCCCAGTTGGCGCATGTTGTTGAGGCAGGCCGTCATGTTGGCCTTGCTTTTCGCCCGGGCGAGAGCGGGCAGCAACATGCCGGCCAGGATGGCAATGATGGCGATCACCACTAGCAACTCGATCAGCGTGAAGGCGAGGTGGACCCGGCAGAGACAGGCCCTTTTCCCATGTTGAGACAGAGGAGGGCGATCGGGCTGCGAATCGCCCGGCCGGCTGAACAGCGTGGTGTTGGCGGCATTCATGATCATCGTCAGCGCAGTGTTCGCTCACGCCAAATGTATGGGGTGGACCGCCCGAGTGCCAGTGTTTTAAGCGCGAACTCCGCGATTGCTCTTGGGTGGGCCTTTTCGCAATATCAACGGCTTATGTCGATGGTGCGCAGACAGTATCCGTTTCATCTGATCGAGCCGAAGTGGCAGCGGTTCTGGGAGGAGCGGCAGAGTTTTCGAGCGTGGAATCCCGGAGAGACCGTGCCGGACGATCATCCCTTTGCGCGGCGGCACGGGCTGGGGGGGCGAGAGGTCACGCCGGCGGATTTGCCGCCCAAGTTTTACATTCTGGACATGTTCCCTTACCCCTCCGGGGCCGGTCTGCACGTTGGCCATCCGGAGGGGTATACGGCCACCGACATCCTATCGCGGTATCGGCGAGCGCAGGGCTGGCACGTGCTGCATCCGATGGGGTGGGACGCCTTCGGCCTGCCGGCGGAGCAGTACGCCCTCAAGACAGGCCAGCATCCGCGGATCACCACCCGGCAGAACATTGCGACCTTCAAGCGGCAGATCCAGGCGCTGGGTTTCAGTTATGACTGGTCGCGCGAGGTCAACACGACCGACCCGGCCTACTTCCGCTGGACCCAGTGGATTTTCCTTCAACTCTATCACAGCTATTTCGATCCCGAGTGGAACAAGGCGACCCCGATCGCCCTGCTCGAAGACGCGCTGTCCGATGCGCCGCGGCGAGAGGCCGAGTGGGCTGGGAATTCTTTCCTGGCCGGGACCCATCGGGCGTGGGGGGAACTGCTGTCGGAGCAGAAGGCCGGGCGCCGGCGCCAGTGGATCGATCAGTGGCGGCTGGCGTATGTGACCGAGGCGCCGGTGTGGTGGTGTGAGGCGCTCGGCACCGTGCTGGCCAACGAAGATGTCGTGAACGGACGAAGCGAGGTGGGCGGGCACCCGGTCGTGCGCCGACCGATGCGCCAGTGGATGCTCCGGATCACAGCCTACGCCGAGCGCTTGCTCGAAGACCTCGACACCATCGACTGGAGCAGTTCGCTCAAGGAGATGCAGCGAAACTGGATCGGACGGAGCGAGGGCGCCGAGATCGACTTCGTTGTGGCTCCGGCCAACGGCGCGCCGGCCGAGAACGCGCCGCGCCTTCGGGTGTTCACAACCCGGCCGGACACGCTCTTCGGCGCGACTTACATGGTGCTCTCTCCCGAGCATCGGTTGGTGGACCAGATCACGACCGCCGCCCAGCGGGCCGCAGTCGGTCAATACCGGGCCGACACGGCCTCGAAGAGCGACCTGGATCGGACCGATTTGTCCAAAGAGAAGACGGGCGTGTTTACAGGTGGATTCGCCATCAACCCGGCAACGGGCCGGCGCATCCCCATCTGGATTGCGGATTACGTGCTGGCCAGCTATGGGACGGGTGCCATCATGGCCGTGCCGGGCCACGACACGCGCGATTACGAATTCGCGCAGAAATTCGATCTGCCGATCGTTCAAGTGGTGGCTGCTCCCGACGGGACGGACTGGCGGGGCTACGTGGACGAGGGCGTGGCCGTGAACTCGGCGGCGGGGGATTTGAGTCTGGACGGGTTGTCCACTGCCGAGGCCAAGCGTCGAATCACGGCGTGGCTCGAGAGCAAGGGGCTGGGCGTCAGGACTGTCAATTACAAGCTGCGCGACTGGCTGTTCAGCCGGCAGCGGTACTGGGGCGAGCCTTTTCCAATCGTCTGGAAGCGGGACGCCGCGGGCGATTGGTTCCACGAAGCGCTGCCCGAGTCGGCCTTGCCGGTCCTGCCGCCGCCCTTGGATGACTACAAACCGACATCGGAGGGCCAGCCGCCCCTGGCCCGCGCGCGGGAATGGGTGCAGGTTGCCGACGGCGTGCGGCGGGAAACCAACACAATGCCCCAGTGGGCGGGTAGTTGTTGGTACTACTTGCGGTATCTGGATCCCTGCAACGAGGGGGAGTCCTCGGGGCGAGAGGCGGAGCGTTACTGGATGGGCGGCGGAAACACCAACTCTCCACGCTGCACTCTCCAATGTGCGCCCTCCACTCCGGGCACCCTGCCGAGGCCCGGGGTTGACCTGTACGTGGGCGGGACGGAGCATGCGGTGCTGCATCTTCTCTACGCCCGTTTTTGGCACAAGGTCTTGTACGATCTCGGGCACGTGACGACCCCCGAGCCGTTCCATCGGCTCGTCAACCAGGGGCTGATTCTGGGCGAAGACGGCCAGAAGATGAGCAAGAGCCGCGGGAACGTTGTGAATCCGGACGCGATTCTCGATGAATACGGGGCTGACGCCTTCCGGCTCTACGAGATGTTCATGGGCCCGCTGCAGGAGAGCAAACCCTGGAGCACCAAAGGGGTTGAAGGGGTGTACCGTTTTCTCGGTCGCGTGTGGCGCCTGTTTGTCGACGAACGCAGCGAGACCGAGTTCGAGCAGAAGTGCGCGGCGACGGCTGTGCCGGACGCCGCCTTCCTGGACGAGATCCGGCTGAGTCCGAGGATTGCGGATGTGGCGCCGACACCGGTCCAGTTCAAGGCGCTGCACACCTGCATTCAGAAGGTGACCGACGATCTCGAAGGGCTGCGTTTCAACACGGCCATCTCGGCACTTATGGTGTTTGTCAACGAGGCGATGGCGTGGTCGGACCGGCCATTGGCGGTCTTGCGGGATTTCCTGGTGTTGTTGCAGCCTTTCGCGCCGCATGTTGCCGAGGAACTCAACGCGAAACTGTCGGCTCTCCCCGGCGGACACGGGGCGGTCTCGGGGGGCCAGCCGTTGGATCTGGCCTATCAGCCGTGGCCCCGGTTCGATCCGGCGTGGCTTGTCGAGGACACAATCGAGATTCCCGTGCAAGTCAACGGCAAGCTCCGTGACGTGGTCCGCGTGCCGGCCTGCGCAACCAACCCGGAACTCGAGCGGGCGGCGCTGGCGGCCCCCAAGGTGGGACCGTTTTTGTCCGGAAAGACCGTGAAAAAAGTGATCGTGGTGCCTCGAAAACTGGTGAATATTGCGTTGGGCTAAATCTGTGACGCACTTGACACAACAAGAGCGGACGGTGCTTTGGTTGGTGTTGGCGCTGCTTCTGACGGGGCTGGCGGTGAAGGCTTATCGGGCCAAGTATTCGACACCCCAAGCGCCGCCGCCGGCCACGGAAGACGCAACGCCCGCTCACAGTTCGATCAGTGGCCAGGGACACTATGCAGACAAGGGACATTGACGAGGTGCTGGATCGGGTGGTTGCCGCAGATCCGCGGTACCATCGCGACGCGTACCTCTTTCTGCGCGAGGCGCTGGACTACACGCAACGGGCGATCAGCAAGGCCAACCGGGGCAAGCTGCGCCACGTCACCGGGCAGGAATTGTTGGCGGGCATTCGGGCTTACGCTCTGGCGGAATACGGGCCGATGGCGCTGACCCTGTTCCACGAATGGGGGGTGCGTTCCTGCGCCGATTTCGGGGACTTGGTGTTCAACCTTGTCGATCAGAATGTGTTGGGCAAGACCGAGACGGACAGCCGGGCGGACTTTCAGGACGGGTACGATTTTGAAGAGGCCTTCAGCAAGCCGTTCCGGCCCCGCGGGCATCCCGACCCGCGGGTCTCGCCCACGTCATGAAGCGCCGCGGTTTTCCTGTGACATGACGACATCCGCTGCGTCGCTCTCCCGTGTCGGGGCCGTATTCGAGACGCCTTCGCTCCCAGCCGGCGTGCGCCTTCGGACCCTGGCCAACGGGTTGGTTGTCATCGTGCGGGAGGATTTTGCCGCTCCGGTCGTGGCTGCGCAGGTCTGGTGCAAGGCGGGCAGCATCGACGAGGGCCGGTGGCTGGGGGCTGGTTTGTCGCATGTGCTCGAGCACATGCTTTTTAAGGGCACGCCCACCCGTCCGGCGGGGCGCATCGACCAGGAGGTTCAGGCCGCAGGCGGCGCTTTGAACGCATTCACATCGTTCGATCGGACGGTCTATTGGATCAACATCCCGGACACGGGAGCGGCGGTTGCGCTCGATATTCTGTGTGACATTGCCCAGCACGCCACTCTGCCTGCGGACGAACTGGAAAAGGAAATGGACGTCATCCGGCGGGAGATGGACATGTGCCGTGACGATCCGGGGCGATGGTCGGGCCAGCGGCTTTTCGAGACGGCCTATACGATCAGCCCCTACCGCTATGCGATCATCGGGTATCCCGACATCTTCAACCGGCTGCGGCGCGACGACGTTGTGGCGTACTACCGTGAGAAGTATGTCCCGAACAATCTGTTTGTCGTGGTGGCGGGGGCGGTCCGCGCGGCCTGCGTGTTCGAGCAAGTCGAGGCCGCCTTCGCCGGCTCCCCGGCGAGACCGCTCCCCGCGACGCCTTTGCCCGCGGAACCACGGCAGGTGGCCCCGCGTGAGGTGACAGAGGAGGGGGCGATCGAACTGGCGCATGCGCATTGGAGTTGGCACGTCCCCGATGCCCGTCATCCGGATCTGCCCTTGCTCGATGTCCTGGCCACGGTCTTGGGTGGCGGGCGCAGTTCGCGCTTGTTCCAGGAGGTACGCGAGCATCGTGGTCTGGTGACTTCCATCGATGCGTGGACTTACAGCCCCGGCCAGGCTGGGCTATTCGGTCTCAGCGTGGTGGCGGAACCCGGCAAGTTTGCGCAAGCCCGTGACGCCGTCCTGGGGGAAATCCAACGGGTGCGCGACGCCGAGATCAGCGCGGCGGAGTTGGACAAGGCGGTGAAGCAATTCACCGCGGCGTTCCTCGCGACGCGCAAGACGATGCAGGGGCAGGCCCAGGACCTGGGCGGCAACTGGATCTCGGTCGGCGACCTGGGTTATTCGGAGCGTTACCTGCGGGCGGTGCGGGAGGCGACCCCGGCGGACCTGCGCCGGGTGGCGCTCGCCTATCTGACGGTCGATAACCGCTGCCAATATGCCCTGGTGCCTCGCGGCGCCGAGGCTGTTTCGCCGAGCGTCGCGGTCCGGTACGAAAGCCACCCGGTCCGGCTGTCGGCCCTCGACAATGGGCTCCGCCTCTTGGTCAAGGAGGATCACAGGCTGCCCTTTGTCGAGTTCCGGCTGGTGTTGGGCGGCGGCGTGCTGGCGGAGACACCCGCTCAGAACGGCATGACCCAGTTGCTCGCGCGCATGATGATGCAGGGGACCGAGACGCGAACGGCGGCGCGCGTGGCGACGGAAATCGAGTCGGTCGGCGGCCATCTCGACACCTACAGCGGCAACAACAGTTTCGGCCTGACGGGGGAGGTATTGCGCGAGGACCTGGCCTTGGGACTCGAACTGCTCACCGACGTCCTGCTTCATCCGGCGTTCCCTCCCGACGCGTTCGAGCGCGAGCGGCAGAACCAACTCGCCGCCATCCGGGCACAGAAGGATCATCTGCTTCAGAGCGCGTTTCGCGCGATGCGCCGCGCCCTGTTCGGCCAGCGGGGGTACGGGCTCGATGTGTTGGGCGAAGAGGAGAACCTGGCCCAATTCGCGGCCGGGCAACTGCGCGATCTCCATCGGCGGCTTGTGATTCCGCGCAACGCGGTGCTTGCGGTTTACGGCGACGTCGAGGCCGACGAGGTCCGCGCGCGCGTCGATGCGGCGCTTGGCCTTTGGAGCGGGGGCGCGCCGCCTGGGGTCGATGCCGCGCTGCCGGCCTTCGCCATCGGCGCGGAACCGTCGCGCAGCGAGCAAGTGCGGGACAAGAAGCAGGCGGTGCTTGTCGCGGCGTTCCCGGGGCTGAGCCTGTTCGACGACGACCGGTTTGCGCTCGATCTGCTGCAAGAGACTTGCACGGATCTGGGGTCACGGCTTTTTCAGCGGATCCGCGAGAAGCTCGGGCTCGCTTACTTCGTGGGCGCCCAGAACTTTTTGGGCTTGGTGCCTGGCTACTTCGCGTTCTATGCGGGAACGGCGCCGCAGACGGCGGCGCGCGTCGAAGCCGAGTTGCTCGCCGAGGCGGTTCTTCTGCGCGCCGAAGGCGTGACGGCGGAAGAACTCCAGCGCGCCCGAGCCAAGATCATCGGCCAGAAGAAGATCGCCCGGCAGGACCTGGGCGGGTGCGCGCTGGCGGCGGCGCTCGACGAGTTGTTCGGGCTGGGATACGCCTACGGTGACACCGAGGATGCGCGGTTCGAGGCCGTGACTCGGGAGCAGGTCCAAAGGGCGGCCCAGCGATTCCTGACCATGGATCGCCACGTCATCGCGATCGTCAGACCCGAAGTGTCCTGATGGCGCCGCTGTGCGGCGCAAGAACTTGGTTCATTGACTCCAGGTCTTACTGATTCGTTACGAGGAAAGGTGAGAACACAACGGGGCGGTTCATGAAGTCAAGGATTGGGATTTGGTCCGAGGCGCGCCTCGCTGGCGGTCATTCTGCGCCGGTGGGGCGCGGGCCGTCGCCTGCGCGGCTGGGCGTCGAGACCGGGGAGCACGGGCAGGTCCTGGCGCGACTTTCGGGCGATTGGCTTCTTGGGGCGGAGTTGCCCGGCGTGGCGGAGATCGAATCGGCGGTGGCTGCGGGGAACGCGCGGTCGTTGGAGTTTGACGCGGCGGCTTTGGGGCGTTGGAACAGCGGGCTCATGGTGTTCCTGATGAAATGCGCGGAGTTGTGCCGCACGCGGGAGTTGGCCTTTCGCCCGTCAGGATTGCCGCCGGGCGCCGAGCGGTTGCTCGAACTGGCCGAGGCGGCTGTGATCAGACAGGGCCCTGACCGGCGGGCTCGCCACCCGTCCTGGCTCGAGCAGGTGGGGGAGGGCGCTCTGGCGCATTGGAGAGGAAGCCTGGGGATATTGACCTTTCTGGGCGAGAGCGTGATTGCAGTGCTGAGGGCGCTGCGTGGTCGCGCGCAGTTTCGCTGGGCCGACACGTTCCAGGTGATGCAGGAATGCGGGCCTCAGGCGCTAGGGATTGTTGCCCTGATCAACTTCATCGTCGGCCTGATTCTGGCGTTCGTCGGCACGCTGCAACTCGCGCGGTTCGGCGCCACGATCTATAGCGCGGATCTGGTGGCGATCGCGACGGTGCGCGAGATGGGATGCCTGATGACCGGCATCATCATGTGCGGGCGCACGGGTGCGGCCTTTGCTGCGCAGTTGGGGACGATGCGAGTGAACCAGGAAATCGACGCGCTGCAGACGTTTGGCATTTCGCCGGTCGAGTTTCTGGTGCTGCCCCGGCTGATGGCCCTGATTCTGATGATGCCGCTGCTCTGTGTGTTCGCCGATCTGATCGCTGTTTCTGGCGGGTTCGCGGTGTCCACCCTCCTGCTCGACGTCAGTCCGGGGCTCTATGTCCGCCGCACCATCGACGCCATTACTCTCACCTCGTTCCTGTTGGGGATCGGCAAGGGCGCGATTTTCGGTGTGCTGGTGGCGCTGACCGGCTGCCAGCGCGGCATGGTATGCGGGCGCAACGCGGCCGCGGTCGGTCAAGCGACCACGATGGCTGTGGTCGCCGGGATCACCGCCATCATCGTGTCCGACGGCGCGTTTGCCGTCGTTTGCAGCGCTCTCGACATTTAGAATCCGCCTGTGGCACGGTCCCCAAAGATGCCGTCGAGCCCTGACAGGATTGAAATCCGCGGCGTGACCCTCGCCTACGGGTCGTTGGTGGTGCTGCGCGACATCCAGGCGCGGGTGCGGCCAGGCGCGGTCTTTGCGATCGTGGGCGGCAGCGGCTGCGGCAAAAGCACGCTCTTGCGGGCCATGATCGGGCTTCATGCGCCCGCTGCCGGCGAGATCCTGTATGACGGCGCGCCGTTTTGGGGTGCGGACCCGGATGTTCGCCAGGACCGGCTGCGCTCGTTTGGTGTTCTGTTTCAGAGCGGCGCCTTGTGGAGTTCCATGACCCTGGGGGAGAATGTCGGGCTGGTGTTGGGGGAATTCACCGACCTGGGGCCCGGCGAGATTCGGGACGTCGCCCGGCTGAAGCTCTCCCTGGTGGGCTTGAGCGGCTTCGAGGATTTCTATCCGTCCGAGGTTTCCGGCGGCATGGCCAAACGCGCCGGACTCGCGCGTGCGTTGGCTCTGGACCCGGACATTCTTTTCCTGGACGAACCATCGGCCGGGCTGGACCCCATCACGTCCCGGAACCTGGACGAGTTGATCCTTCAGTTGCGCGGCAGTCTGGGGGCGACTTTTGTGGTGGTGACGCATGAATTGGCGAGCATCCTCACCATCGCCGACGATTGTCTTTTTCTGGACGGGACGATTCGAACGATGCGAGCCCAGGGGCCGCCCCGCGAGTTGTTGCGGACGTCCGACGACCCGGTGGTGCGGGCCTTTCTGACTCGCGGCAACGCCGGTCAGGAGGCGGTCTGCTCGGCAGTCCCGTTCTCTCATGGCATCTCTGTATGAGCACGACCCACAAAGCCGCGACCATCGGTCTTTTCGTTGTCTCGGGCCTGGCGATCGCGGTCGCGGGCTTGATCTTATTCAGCTCCTCGAGGTGGTTCACTCCCACGGAGCGGTGCATTGCCTACTTCGACGGTTCGTTGAACGGCTTGGACGACGGGGCGCCGGTCAAGTACCGCGGCGTGGTGATTGGCTACGTGGAACGGGTGATGGTTCGCTACAACCAGGCGCCTACCGACAATGCCATGCCCGTTCTGATGCGGATTCACGAGCAACTGATCGCCAATCGCCTCGGCCCGGAAGCGGTGAAGCACGTTGATTCGGGGCTGGCCGGCTGGCTGACCGAGAACACCCGGGCGACTCTCGAAGCCGAGAGCCTCCTGACCGGCGTGCTCTACGTCAATATCGAATCGAAGTCGAATCCCACCCCGCCCGTCTTTCACCAGTTCGAGAAAATCTACACGGAGATTCCGACCGAACCCACCCAGATTCAGCGGATCCTCGCCCAGCTCACGCGAGTCGATCTCGCGGCCCTGACCGATCGGCTCACCAGCCTCGTCTCCCGCCTGGACGCCAAGGTCAGCGAGATTCGAACCGCCGAGATCAGCGACGGTTTGACCAACCTGCTCGCCTCGCTCAACGGCCTGATCCGTTCCCCTGAACTCACCAACACTCTTCTGTCCGCGCGCACGACCCTCGATCGGTATCGGGCTGTCGCGGAGAGGGTGGACGGGCATCTCGACCCGATGGCGGAGAGCCTCACCGAGACACTCACGCGAGCGCGCGAGACGCTCATTCAGGTCCGCGGCGCCGCCGAGAACCTCCGGATGATGTTATCCAGCGATGCTTCCTTCCGAAATGATGTGAGCGTTGCCCTCGAGCAGTTGGCCCTGGCGGCGACTTCGATTTCGACCCTTGCGGAATTCCTCAAGGCCCATCCCAACTCCCTCATCAGCGGACGCCGCAGACCGCAACCGACGCCATGACGCTCTCCCTGAACTCGAGATGAACTCCGCTTCCATTCCACGTGCCGTCTGGCTGTTGACACTGGGGTGTTGGCTTGGGTCAACCGGTTGCACGGCGCTCAAGCCGGTCGCCGTGTTCGAACGCCACTTCGTCCTCAGCCCGTCGCCGCTGCAGGCGATGCCCTCGGAGTTGCTGCGTTCAGCGACTCCGCCGTCCGTGGGCATCGGCCCCGTGCGCATTCCCAGTTATTTGTCCCGCGACTCATTCGCCGTCCGTCGCGGTGCCAACGAGATCTCCTATCTCGAGACGGTTCGCTGGGCCGAGCGCCTGGACCGGGGTGGCCAGCGGGTTTTGGCGGTGAACTTGGGCGCCTTGCTCCCGACCGTGGTCATCCGATCCTCGTCCTGGGCTCCCGGTGAGGTTGGGGCCGTGGTCCAGGTGCGATTGGACCGGTTCGACATTGATACGGATGGCGTTGGCGTGGTGGAGGCCGAATGGCGCGTCGCCCAGCCCGGAGACGAACGTCTCCTGCGCTCCGGGCAAAGTCGCCATCGACTGCAGGGACCGCCGCCGTCGGTCGACCCGGATGGCGCGGTCGGCACCCTCAGTGGCCTGCTGGGCCGTTTGAGCGAGGAACTGGCGCGGGCGTTGACTTCACCCGAACGCCCGACACCGGATTGAATCTGCGCCTCGCTCCTTTCGTCTATGGCTCAACTGGCTGCCAAACAGCATTTGCATCGCAGCGGCGCTGGACTAGAGTTACTCCCTCGATGAAATCTGTAGTAAATGAGTCAAGTTTTTGCGCCGCGCAGCGGCGCCACTTAGCGAGGCGTCGGCTTCCGGTGATCGTGGTGGACACCGAGCGGCCACAAGCCGTTCACACGCCTCGCCGGTCTGAGGCGAAGCCTCGCTAAAATCCTTGATCGGTCAAATGTGTTGTAGACAAGTCAAGTCTCTATGCTGCGTTGAAGGGGTCAAGGATTCTCAGGAGCGAGGCGCGGGAGAGAAGGGCAGAAAAACTAAAGGGCGATTCATGATGTCGAAGATTGGGATTGGTCTGAGGCCCGCCTCGCTCAGGTAGCTTTCTTTTGGCGATGAAGAAGTGGATCATTTGGATGCTCGTGCTCGGTGTTGTTGGCTATTTCGGCTACGGCCAATGGCAGGCCTGGCGTCTGCGCGCGCGGGAAGCGGACGCAGAGGGGCGGATCAAGACTGCGGCGGTCATCCAGACGAACATCAGTTTTGCGGTGAACGCCGCAGGCGAGATCGGCCCGGCCGAGCAGGTTTCGGTCCGCCCCGAGATCAACGGGAAGATCGAGTTACTGCCGGTGGACCTGGGAGACCAGGTGACGAAGGAGGCGCTATTGTTCAAGTTGGATGACAAGGAGTTGCAGCAACAGAGGGCGTCCAGCCTGACCGCCATCGAACGTGCAAAGCTCGAACTGGCCAAGGCCGAACGCGACTATAAACGGGCAGAGGAACTGCTGGCGGACAACTTGATCTCCCAGGAGCTTCACGACAACACCCAGACCATCTATGAGTTGGCCAAGAACTCGCTGGACCGCGCCGAGCGGGATTTGGCCATCATCGAGGAACGTCTGACCAAGACCGAGGTGCGCGCCCCCTTCGACTGCACGGTGCTCACCCGGCCGGTCTCCGTCGGACAGGCGGTGTCGGGGTCGGGCGGCTTCAATAGCGGAACGGAAGTCCTGAGCATCGCCGACCTGAACTCGATGGTGATCAATGCGCATGTGAATCAAGCCGACGTGCCGCGCCTGAGCGTGGGGCAATCGGTCGAGGTCACCGTCGAAGCCGTCACCGGGCTGCGGGTGACTGGGGTGGTCGAGCGCATTGCCCCGCAAGCCACCATCCGCAACAACATTAAGGGCTTTGCAGCCCGCGTTCTGTTGAAGAACGTCGATCGGCGGGTGCGGCCGGGCATGACCGCCAACGTCAAGATCCCGGTGGCTTCGGTCGACAACGTGCTGGCGGTGCCACTCGCCGCGGTCTTCACGGAAATGAACCCCGAGACCGGCCAAAATGAGCGGTTCGCGTACGTGCAAGCCGGCGATCGATTCGAAAAGCGTCCGTTGGAGATCGGGATTGCAGACTTCTTCTACGCCGAGGTGCAGGGGGGCTTGGCGCCGGGCGATGTCGTCTCCCTCGAACTTCCTAAGGAAGCGCGGGATCGGCCACCGAACGCCGCTGCGGGAGGGCCTCCTGCCCGCGGCCGTCTCCTGGCTGCAACCGGGACGGCGGGGGCGACCAGCGGGGTGCCGGCGGTTGCCGCGGCTCCCCGACCTGCTCCTGCCGCCGAGCCCGTGGGCGGGGCCACTTCCGCGGTTGCGGCGGCGAGTTCCAGCGTGCCGGGCGGAGTGAAGCCGGTCGGGACGGGAGGCTCGGCGGCGACGGGCGGCGCGGGCCAATAGCGGGCCCGGGGCGGTGGCCGGCACACGACTTCACCCAACCCTATGGCCCTGGTCGAACTGCGCAACGTCAGCAAGGTGTATCATCTGGGCGGCGAGGAGATCCGCGCGCTCGATGACGTCTCGTTCGACATCGAGCAGGGCGAGTTCATCTCGATCATCGGACCGTCGGGGAGCGGAAAGTCGACGTTGATGCACATCCTGGGATGCCTCGATTCGCCCAGTTCGGGCACGATCCAGCTTGACGGGGTGATGATCCACGCGGCGTCGGCGCGGGAACTGGCTGCCATTCGCAATCGGAAGATCGGCTTCGTCTTCCAGTTTTTCAACCTGCTGCCGAAACTGAACGTGGTGCAGAATGTCGAGTTGCCGATGATCTACAGCGGCGTGTCCGCAGGCGAGCGCCGGCGGCGCGCGATGGCAGCCCTCGAAGCGGTCGACCTCGCGAATCGCAGCCGCCATCGTCCCAATCAACTTTCTGGCGGCCAGCAGCAGCGCGTGGCGGTGGCCCGCGCCTTGGTCAACGATCCGCGGATCATTTTTGCCGACGAACCGACCGGCAACCTGGATTCTCACACAGGCGAAGCGATCCTCGGCTTGTTTCGGCGACTCAGCCAGGAGCAGCGCACCATCGTTCTGGTCACCCACGACCCGGAAATCGCCGCCGTCACCCCCCGACGGATCGAGATTCGGGACGGAAAAGTCGCCCAGAAGATCGATTTGACGTTGGCGGGCTTGGACCGGCCAACCTCGGCGCTCGGAGGGAGGCAATCCGCGTGACAACGACCATCAGCGTGGGGCTTCGGGAGATCTGGGCTCATAAGTTCCGGTCTGCGCTGACCATGCTGGGCATTGTTCTGGGCGTGTCGAGCCTGGTGGCGATGTCGGCGCTGGTCAAAGGCATGGAAAAGGGCGCCAAGGAAGCCCTGATCGCGGTGGGCGGACTCGAGAAGGTGCGGGTCGAATCGCAGGACGTGCCGGTCGAGCAGTGGCATCTCAAGGAGCAGGCGGTGGGCATCACCATGAACGACGTGCACGCGCTCCGGAACAGCGCGCCGCTGGTGAAGCGTCTTTCCCCGGAGATGCGCGTGCCTGCGGCTGCTTCCGCCAACGGCAAGACGTTTCGCAGTTGGATGTGCATGGGCGTTTGGCCCGTTGCGCTGGACATGATGGAACATCAGGTGGCGCATGGCCGGATGTTCAACGAGATCGACGATGAGATGGCCCGGAGCGTCTGCGTGATTGGCACCGGGGTGCGCGACGAGCTTTGGGGGGAACCCGACGAGTCCGGCGAGGAGGTCATCCCGGTCGGGGAGACGGTCTATCTCAACGGAGTGCCTTTCACGGTCATCGGGATGTTCCAACACTACGAAAGCGAGCAGGACCGCAAGGCGCGCGAGTTGGCGCGTCGGGAAGCCGCAGCGCGCGGCGGCAATCCGGCGCCTCTCACCGGTCCGCAGCGGGACCGAGGGCACAGCCACCGATCCGGCGGCTGGGCTTACTGGATCAAGAACGCGACCATCTACATGCCGCTGAACACGGCCTACATGAAGTTTCGGACGGGCGTCAGCGTGGCTGGATTTGGCCCGGGCGGCGGCGGCGGGCCCTCGGGGACCTCAGGGGATCCGAGGCTGACAGGGCTCGAACTGAAGGTCGAGAACGTCGATGTGCTGACCGAGTCGCTGCAGCAAGTGCGAAACGTTTTGATGAGCACGCACAAGGGCATCGAGGATTTTACCTTTCGCACCCAGGAAGACTGGGCCGAGAACATCGAGACGTTCGTCCGCAACACCCGCATGAGCGGCGGGCTCATTGCCGGGATGAGTTTGTTGGTGGGCGGGATCGGGATCATGAACATCATGTTGGCGAGCATCTCGGAGCGCGTGCGCGAGATCGGCATTCGCAAGTCCGTCGGCGCCACCACCCTCGACGTCTTCGTTCAGATTCTTGCCGAGAGCCTGGTGATCGCCGTTCTCGGGGGCATGGCCGGCCTGGTGACCTCGTTCGGCCTGACCCGACTGATCTCGACGTTCTCCCCCACGGACAATGCGCCGATCGTAACTCTGACTGCGATGATGATCGCCTTCGGCTTCAGCGTGGCCATCGGGATCCTTGCCGGTCTATTTCCCGCCTTCAAGGCTTCACGGCTCAACCCGATTCAGGCGCTGCGGTACGAGTGACAGCGACCAGAGGAACCGCAGGCGCGCTCGTGAACCTGTTCAACACCATCCTGGTCGGCCTGAAGGAAGTGTGGGCGCATAAGTTCCGGTCGGTGCTCACCATGCTGGGGATCATTCTGGGCGTGGCCAGCCTGGTGGGCATGGCGGCGGTCATCAAGGGGATGGAAAACGGCATGAAAGAAGCCATGATCGCCATGGGCGGCGCGGACAAGGTGCTGCTGCAAGAGGAGGACGTGCCCGCCCATCAACAGCACCTGGCCGACCAGGCGCCAGGCCGGACGATGCGGGACGTGGCCGCCTTGAAGCAAAGCGCCCCGCTGCTGCGCGTGGTCTCCCCCGAGATGCGGGTCGATGGCATCGTGGCCAGCCGCGGCGAGAAAAGGGTCCGGCCCGAGGAACTCTGTGGCGTTTGGCCTGCCGTGATCGACATGAATCTCCACACGCTTGCCCATGGCCGTTTTTTCACGGAATTGGACGAGGAGCACGCCAACGCCGTGTGCGTGATCGGGACCGGCATCCGAGACGAATTGTTCGGGTCTCCGGAGGACACGGGACGCGAGATTGTCCCCATCGGCGAACTCATCAACCTCAACGGCCAACCCTTTACGATCGTCGGCATGTTCGAACACTACGAGAGCGAGCAGGAGAAGAAGCTGCGCGCTTTGGTCAAGTCGAAACCGGCGGAGAAACAGGCTGGCCCGCCGCGGCGTCGCGGCTTCGGACGCGGCAACTGGGCCTTCCAGCGCAAGAACTCCACCATGTACATCCCGCTCAACACCGCGTGGATCCGGTTTCGCGCGGCGTCCGGGGCCGATAACATTCCCGATCCGCGCCTTTCGGATATCGACATCAAGGTCGCCAGCATCGAGCAGGTCGACATCGCGCTGCAACAGGCGCGGAACGTTCTGATGCTCACTCACCGTGGGATCGAGGATTTCAGTTTCCGCACCCAGGAGAACAACCTCGAGAACATCAACAAACAGATCCGCAACGCCCGGTTCAGCGGCGGGCTGATCGCGGCCATCAGCCTGCTGGTAGGAGGCATCGGGATCATGAACATCATGCTGGCCAGCATCAACGAGCGCATTCGGGAGATCGGCATCTGCAAGGCCGTTGGCGCCACCGGCATGGCCATCTTCACCCAGATCCTGGTCGAGAGCGTCGTGATTGCCCTGCTGGGCGCCGCACTGGGTGTGGGCGCATCCTACGCGCTGGTCGAGATGCTCACCTTGATCAGCCCCACGGCGAACGCGCCCCTCATCACACCCGTGGCCATGTCCGTCGCCGTCGCGTTCAGCGTCATGGTCGGGATCGTCGCCGGTCTTTTCCCCGCGGTGAAGGCCGCCCGGCTCAACCCCATCCAGGCGCTCCGCAGCGAATAGACGGAGCCGGCGTCCCGGTCACAGGAACGGGGTCAGGAGCCGCGCTGCACCGTCGCGGAGCCGAATCGCCAACGGGCGGGCATCGACCTCAGCCAAGGTCACTGGACGCGCCTTGCGGCGACGCTGCTCGAACCACGCCGCCAGGTTTTGCCCCAACGCCAGATCGTAGCACTCGAGATTGAACTCGAAGTTGAGCCGCAGGCTTCGCGGATCCCAGTTGCTCGAACCGACCAGCGCCCAACACTCATCCACCAGAAACAGCTTCGAGTGATCAAAGGGGGGCGGCGACAGCCAAAGGCGGCAACCGCGTTCGAGGACCTGCCACCAGTGCGCCGTCGAAGCCCATTGCACAAAGGGCAGATTGCTCTTCGCCGGCAGGAGGATCTCGACGGTGACCCCGCGCAAGGCCGCCAGGTTCAACCCGGCGATCAACGCCGCACTGGGCAGAAAGTAAGGCGTCATGATGCGCACCGAAGAACGCGCCGCCGCCAGGGCGCCCAGCAGCGTCCAGTGCAGCACCTCAAAGTCCTCGTCGGGACCGTCTGCAATCCCCCGCGCGAAAACAGGCCCCACCTCCTCCAGCCGCGGAAACCATCGCTCCCCCCGCAAGTCCTCGCCTGTAGTGAATCGCCAGTCCTCGGCAAACGCCTCCTGAAAATGCGCCACCGCCGGCCCGCGCACGCGAAACTGAATGTCCTGGATCGGATGCGCCGGGCGCTTCGCCAGCCAATGACCGGCCCGCAAGTTCATCCCGCCTGTGTAGCCCTCCCGTCCATCGACGATCAGCAACTTGCGGTGATTGCGCAAATTGAGCGACACCAAGCGCCCGCGGGGAAAAGCGGGAAGAAAGCGGGCGTAGCGGACATCTTCCCGACGCAGCGCGCCCATAATGGAGGGCCAGGAATAGCGCGTTCCTGTGGCATCGATGAGCACCCTCACCTCGACTCCGCGTCGAGTGGCTTCGCCCAGGGCACGAACGAATTCGAGGCCCACCTCGTCGCGATCGAATAGATAGGTCGCCAGCGTCACGGTCTGCCTGGCAGCGGCGATCGCGTCGAGCATGGCCGGGTAGGCGATGTCGCCGTTAACCAGGCACTCGACCTCGTTCCCCGGCACCAACGGGCGCACCGCCACCTTGTCCACCAGCGCCGCCAGCGTGACCAGGTGCCGGTTTCCGGGAGGCAGATGCCGATCGAGCGTCTGCGCCGGGCAAACGGGGCCCCGCGCCGGCGAATGGAAGGACTCCTCTTCGCCGCGCAGGCGCAGGGCGCGGCGCCGAATCCGATTGACGCCCAACATGAAGTAAAGCACAGGCCCGGCGAGCGGAAGGACCCAGACCAAAGCCAACCACAGCAGAGCCGAGCGTGGGTCCCGCTTGTAGAGAATGGCGTGCGCCGAGGCCAGAACGGCGAAGCACACGGTGAAGCTCGCCAGGACATAGGGCCAAGCGCGGGCCAGCACGTCGAGCAACCCTGCCGTCGTCATTGCTCCCCAGACATACCCGATCAGTCCTGGCGCGCAAACCGGATTTTCGGCGCGGCACCGTTCTCCGCTTGATCATCCCCTCGGGTGTTCGGGAACGGCTCGGCTGGAATTCACCACGAAGAACCGAAGAGCACGAAAGGCATGGGCACCACGTATTCGCGTTCAGTCCTCGACAAGACGGATGAGGGGGACCGTCCCGATGATTGCACCGGAACACCGACAACACGCAGATGCACCGGGAGCGGAATGAACCATAAACTTCGACTGGCTTTTCGAGATGGCTGCGGCCTATGCTGCGCGCCGTTTTTAGTATGACGTCCGCCCAAATCCGTCAGTCGTTTCTCGACTTCTTCCGGTCGAAGCAGCACACCATCGTGCCCTCGTCGACTCTCCTGCCCGACGCGCCGAACTTGTTGTTCACCAACGCGGGCATGAACCAGTTCGTGCCGATCTTTCTCGGGCAGAAGGCGCCCGACGTCAGCCGCTGGGCGGGGGCCGTGCCCGGTCTTGACACGCGAGCCGCCGACACTCAGAAGTGCATTCGGGCCGGGGGAAAGCACAACGACCTCGAAGACGTCGGATTCGACACCTACCACCACACGTTTTTCGAGATGCTGGGCAACTGGAGCTTTGGAGATTACTTCAAGAAAGAGGCCATCGAGTGGGCCTGGGAACTGGTGACGGGTGTCTGGCAGTTCCCCAAGAACCGCCTTTACGCAACGGTCTATAAGCCCGGGCCAGGCGATCCGAGCGAGTTCGACCTCGAAGCCTACAAACATTGGGAGCGGTTGTTCCTGAGCAGCCGGCCTGGATCCCAAGGTGCACGTCTGCACCGGAGGCAAGAAGGACAACTTCTGGATGATGGGCGAGACCGGCCCGTGCGGCCCGTGCTCGGAATTGCATGTCGATCTCACGCCCGACGGCGACACCCGGGGCGCGCTGGTCAACCGAGCGAGCGCGCAGTGCATCGAGATCTGGAACCTCGTGTTCATCCAGTTCAACGCCAACCCCGACGGCGCGTTCACGCCGCTGCCCGCCCGGCACGTGGATACCGGCATGGGATTCGAGCGAGTCACAGGGATCATCCAAAACACCAAGGGATTCACCGATTTCAGCGGCATCATCTCGAATTACGAAACCGACATCTTCCGCCCGATTTTCGATCGTCTCGAACAGTTGAGCGGCAAGCGCTACGGATCGACGCTGCCCCCGGCCGGATCTCAAGTCTCAGATGTGCAATCTCAGATCGCCACGGATGTGGCTTTCCGGGTGATTGCGGATCATATCCGGACGCTGAGCTTCTCGATTGCGGACGGGATCCAACCGGGCAACACCGACCGCAACTACGTGCTGCGCCGCATCCTGCGCCGCGCCGTCCGCTACGGGCGCTCGCTGGGTTTTCACGAACCGTTCTTCTTCAAGCTGGTTGACGTGTTGGCGGAGACGATGGGAGACGTGTTCTCCGAAGTGCGCGCCAAGAAGCGCCACATCGAGGAGGTCATCCGGGTCGAGGAGGAGGCGTTCAACAAGACGTTGGATCGGGGGATCGATGTCTTCGAGGGGGTCGGGAAGCAAATCGAGGCGCAACGTCTGGAGGCTGTGCTGGCCGTGACGCCCCAAGCGCAGGCGGCTGCCCTCATCGCGTCAACCCAAACGAAGCGGTCGTTGGCGGCGTCTGATTTGCCGACGGCCCCCCAACGGTCGCAATTCGAGCGGTTCAGCGTCTTTCCTGCGGCGGACGCCTTCCAGCTTTACGACACCTACGGGTTCCCGCTCGATCTCACCGAACTGATGGCGCGCGAGCGCGGCCTGACCGTCGACATCGAGGGCTTCCACAAGTTGATGGACGAGCAGCGGGAGCGGGCGCGCAAGGCTCAAAAGAAACAGGTGATCGAAGTTTCCCAACTCGAAACTGAGGCGCCGACCCGCTTTGTCGGGTATGATGCCTTCGAGACGCCAGCCACGGTTCTCGAAGTGGTGCAGCTCAAGGACCGGACCGCCGTGGTTCTCGATACGAGCGCCTGCTACGCGGAGATGGGCGGTCAGGTGGGCGACACAGGCGAACTCGAACACGGCAGCCAACTGTGGCGGATCGCCGACACGCAGAAGAGCGGTCCCACCTGGCTGCATTACCTCGAAGGAGGAGCCGCGTCCGAACTCCCTGTTCCCGGAAGCGAGGTGCGCCTCTCCGTGGATCGCGACCGCCGCGCCGCGATCCAGCGCCATCACACGGTCACGCACCTGTTGCACTGGGCGTTGCACGAGGTCGTCAGTCGCGACGCGTCACAGAAGGGGTCGTTTGTCGGGCCGGACAAACTCACATTCGACTTCAACTGCGCCCCGTTGACGCCGCAACAGGTGGCCGACGTCGAGCGGTTGGTCAATGAACGCGTCCTCGAAAACGCGCCGGTCTCATGGACCGAGGTGAAGTACAACCACATCAAGGACCGGCGCGACGTCATGCAGTTCTTCGGCGAGAAGTACGGCGATTGGGTGCGCGTGGTCCAGATCGGCGGAGCCGCTGCCGGTCTCGACGGGTACTCGATGGAACTGTGCGGCGGGACGCACTGCCGCGCCGTGGGCGAGATCGGATTGTTCCGGATCGTGGCGGAGAACGCCATTGCGGCGGGCGTGCGGCGCATCGAGGCGGTGGCTGGAATGGAGGCCTGGAGGCGGGCGGGCGACGACATCGCCTTGCTCAAAACCGTCGCCGGCAAGGTCAATGCCCCGCTGGCCGAACTGGACCGACGCATCGACAACCTGCTGGCCCAGCAGAAAGAACTCGAAAAACAACTGCGGGCACTCGCCCAACAGCAGGCGGCCCACCAGGCCAAACGCCTCGTCGCCCAGGCGCAGACCATCGACGGCACGCCGGCGATTATCGAGAATCTGGGTCCCGTCGACGGCGATACGCTGCAGGGCATGGCCAACGAGTTGCGGGGTCTGTTTCAGGGGGTGATCGTGCTGGCCGGCGTGGCGGATGGCGCCGTCGCCCTGGTGGCCTCCGTTTCCCCTGAGTTCACAAAGAAGGCGCAGGCCGGCAAGCTGATTCAGGCGATCGCACCGCTTGTGGGAGGCCGGGGCGGCGGCAGGCCCGACAACGCCCGCGGCGGCGGGAAAGACGTGAGCAAGGTTAATGAAGCCCTGGCGAAGGCGCGCGCCCTTCTCGAGTCCCGCGCGCCGGCTTGAACGCATCGCCGATCACCCCCCCCATGACGCATCCTGCATCCTGGATCACGCATCACGCATCACGCATCACGGATCACGCATCACGGATCACGCATCACGGATCACGCATCACGGATGACAAACAGGCTTGATTCCCGGTCTCAAAGACGGGAGTGTCCGCGGTCAGTCAACGACTGAACAGGGAGCGCCCGGCCTGCGGATGGCAAGGGGGGCGTGAGTCAGAACGCGAGAACTTCCCTCAAATGGCGGAGGCGACCGTGGTGGGGAAAGAAGAAGCAATCGAACTGGTCGGCACGGTGAGCCAAGTCCTGCCTGGGACGATGTTTCGGGTGACCCTGCCCAACAAGCACGAGGTCCTGGCGCACATCTCGGGCAAGATGCGGAAGAACTTCATCCGCATCAGCGTCGGCGACCGCGTCAACCTCCAGATGTCCCCCTACGATCTCAAGAAGGCCCGCATCACCTACCGGCACCCGTAGCGAGCCGCGTCTGGATTGGACACGCCAGCCCACCGCGCCTAACCTTCGCCGCGTGGCCAGAGCGTCCGACATCCGCGTTCAGTCCGTCGAACTCTTCTTTCTGCCCGTCATCACACGGGTCCCGCTCAAGTTCGGCCCCGAGACGCTCACGTCCGTGACGTGCGCCCGGGCGCGCGTGCGCGTCGAGGATCGGCGGGGACGCAGCGGGGTGGGGTGGGGTGAAACGCCCCTGAGCGTGCAGTGGGTCTGGCCCAGCGCCCTGCCCTACGAGGCCCGCCATGACGCGCTCAAAGCGTTTTGTGTCCGGTTGGCCAAGGCGTGGCCGCGCTTCGATGCAGCCGGACACCCGATCGAGATCGGCCACGCCTTTCAGGAGCATGCGTTGGGCGCGATGCTGGCCTCTTTCAACGCCCAACGCGGCGACGCGGTCGAACCGATGCCCTGGCTGGCCGCCCTGGTCTGTGATTCTGTCTTCGATCTCGCCATCCACGATGCCTACGGCCACTTGCTCGCTCTGCCGACCTACGCAACCTACGGCGCCGATTGGATCGACCGCGACCTGGCTTCGTTTCTGGCGCCCGCCGCCGGCTCCACGACCGATTTCGTGCATCGGTACCCGGCGGAATTCCTTGCCGCCGAACCGGAGCGCACCCTCCGGGCCTGGCATCTGGTGGGTGGGTTGGACCCGATCGACGCCGGTGACCTCAGCGGAGGCGAGCCTCGGGACGGATACCCCGTGTTGTTGGAGGACTGGATTCGCGCGGACGGCCTGACCTGTCTGAAGGTGAAACTGCGCGGTAATGATGCTGCCTGGGATTACGAGCGGCTGGTGCGGGTGGGCCAAATCGGCCTCGAGCACGGCGTCGAGTGGCTTAGCGCCGATTTCAACTGCACGGTGACGGAACCGGACTACGTCAATGCCATCCTGGACCGTCTCCGGGCCGAGCAGCCAAGGCTGAATTCCATGTTGCTCTACGTCGAACAGCCTTTTCCCTACGACCTTGAACAACACCGAATCGATGTGCGCAGCGTGTCCGCCCGCAAGCCGCTGTTCCTCGATGAAAGCGCGCACGATTGGAGGTTGATCCGGCTCGGGCGGGAGTTGGGTTGGTCGGGTGTCGCGCTCAAGACCTGCAAGACCCAGTCCGGCGCCTTGCTGAGCGCCTGCTGGGCCAAGGCGCATGGCCTGGCACTGATGGTGCAGGACCTGAGCAATCCGATGCTGGCGCAGATACCGCATCTGCTGCTGGCGGCGCACGTGGGCACCCTCATGGGGGTCGAGACCAACGGCATGCAGTTCTACCCAGCCGCCTCGATGCCCGAAGCGGAGGTGCACCCGGGAATCTATCGGCGACGCGCGGGACGCGTCGACTTGTCCAGCCTGCGCGGCCCGGGCTTTGGATATCGTATCGACGAGATCCGGCGCGAGCTCCCTGCCGCGGCGGCTCGCGAGGGTTGAGCTTCGAGTATGGGATGCGCCATCTCGGTCCTGATCAGCACTTATGACAATCGCCGGTTCATCGAGAAGAAACTCGACGAGGTGCGGCGTCAGAGCTTCTTCGCACAGGCGGAATTCGTTTTCATCGAAACCGCATCGCCGGGGCGCGAGCGGGACCTGCTGGCGCCCTTCTGTGAGGCCCATCGCAATTGCCGACTCCTGACTTCGGAGAGGCGCCGGACCCTGTACGAGGCGTGGAATCTAGGCTGGGATGCCGCCTCGGCCCCGCTGCTGTGTTACTCGAACATGGACGACGCGATGCATCCGCGGCTGCTCGAGACCGTGGTCGCGGCCATGGGCGAACATCCGTGGGATGCCGCCTCAGTCCTGATCGCCAAACAGCACGAGAACGATCCAGATCTCGATGATTGGTCGATCGAACGGATTCGGCTCTTGGAGTGGAGTTCACGGCCCGGGCCTTTCACCGTCTGGCGGAGCGACCTCAAGGGGCGGATCGGGCAGTTCGACGGGCGGTTCGCCTCAGCCGGCGACAAGGATTTCTGGGCCCGAATTGCGGCTCACCGGCTGCGCGTGGGTTTGGTCAAGCGCGTGCTCTACCTCTACACCAGAAGCAGCCGCCAATTGTCGAAGACCCGCGACACGACGCGACAGGAAGCGGATGACCGCTTGCACCGGGAGAAACCGTACCCGGCGCGCTGGCATCGGGGGCTTCGCCGGCAGGTCCTGTGGCGGCGTTGGTTCTTCCGCCTGCGACCGGACCTTTACATCCTTCCGGCGCCGTAGCCCGCGTTAGCCCGCATTTCTCACCAACTTCTGATGTCGTCTGACCAGTCACCGTCACATTGCGCCTGAAATGCGGGCTAAGGAGCGAGGCGCGGGAGAGAAGGGCAGGAAAACGAAAGGGCGGTTCATGATCTCGAAGATTGAGGTTTCGGTCTGAGGCGCGCCTCGCTAGAGTTACTCCTCGTTTGAAATCCGTAGTAAACGAGTCAAGTTGTTGCGCCGCGCAGCGGCGCCAGTTAGCGAGGCGCCGGGCGCCGGTGGTCGTGGTGGACACCCAGCGGCCACAAGCCCCTCACACGCCTCGCCGGTCTGAGGCGAAGCCTCGCTAATCGGTTGACGCCATTCGCATGGGCAAACTGCTCTCCATTTGGCGATTCGCCTGGACGTATGCCCGGCAATACTGGTTCAGGTTTTGTCTGGGCCTCCTCTTCGGCCTCCTCTTCGGCGCTGTCAACGGGAGTTTGGTGTTCGTGATGCGGAGCTTCACCGAGCGGCTTTCGCTCCAGGCCGCGCAGACCCAGGCCGCCCCGGCGCAACCCGAGGGGCAGAGCGCGCTGGCTCCGGTGGACTCGCTGCGCCGGGACCTGCAGAGTCGCATGGACCGGGTGATCGATGAATGGCTGCCGCGGGTGGGCGCGAAGCTGAGTTGGAAACAGGCCCTGGGGGGGATCCTGCTTCTGCCCTTGATCATGAGCCTGCGCGGCGTGTGCGATTATATCAGCAACTACTGCCTGGCGTGGGTCAACCAGCGCGTGGTGAACGACATGCGGGTCGATGTGCTCCGCAAGCTCTACACGCTTTCACTCGACTACTTCACCAAGTCTACGACCGGTGACATGTTCACGCGCATCAATAGTGACACCGCAGTCGTTTTGCGCACTCTCCAGACGGGAATCGTCGACACCTTCAAGGAGAGCTTCACGGTGATCGCCGTGACCGGCGCCCTGTTCTGGCTGGACTGGAAGCTGACGCTGTTCGGGTTCCTGGTCATTCCGCTTTGCGGAGTGCCGACGATCTTCCTCGGTCTCAAGGCTCGACGCGCCAACAAACGGGCCACGGCTGTGGCCGTGGCCCAAAGCGGGTTGTTGATCGAAATGCTCGCCGGCATCCGCGTCGTCAAGGCCTTCTGTCTCGAAGGGCGGATGCTCGAACACTTCCGCCTTGCCTCCCGGAAGCTGGTGCATTTGGCGATGAAGGGAGTGCAGGCTCGGGAGACGGCAGGGCCGATCGTGGAAGTGATTTCCGTGTTCGGTCTTGGGTTGCTCGCCGTTTACATGCTCTGGCAGGAGCGCAACCTGTCTGATCTCGTCGCTTTTCTGGGCGGGTTGTTTTTGTTTTTCAAACCGATCAAACGTCTGGCGGGAGTACACATCCTCTTCGAGCAGGCCCGCGCCAGTATCGATCGTCTGGTCGAGGTCTTGAACGAGCGTCCCACCGTCGTGGAAGCGGCTCACCCGGCGCAGGTCAAGGGGTTCCAAGAGCACATCACCTTTCAGCACGTGTTCTTTCGTTACGGAAAGAAGGAGGTCCTGCACGATGTTGATTTCCGACTCGACTGCGGCAGGAAGTTGGGTATTGCGGGCGAAAGCGGTTCCGGCAAGAGCACGATCGTCAACCTCATCCACCGGTTCTATGACGCGACAGACGGCCGAGTGCTGTTCGACGGCCACGATCTGCGGGCTCTTGCCTCCTCCTCGTATCGGAGCCAGATGGCCCTCGTGAGCCAGGAGGTCATCCTGTTCAAGACCACCGTCGCCGAGAACATCGCGTTGGGCCGCGAAGGAGCGACGCGCGACGAGATCGAGGCTGCGGCTCGCGCCGCCAACGCCCACGAGTTCATCATGCAAATGCCCCAGGGGTACGACACCACCCTGGCGGAACGCGGACGCAACCTCTCGGGCGGGCAGCGGCAACGCATCGCCATCGCCCGGGCCTTCGTCCGCAACGCGCCGCTCCTGATCCTGGATGAGGCCACCGCCTCCCTCGACTCCCAATCCGAGGCGGAAGTGCAAGCCGCCATCGAGAAGTTGGAGCGCGACCGCACCGTGGTCTGCATCGCTCATCGCCTCTCCACGCTCCGCTTCATGGACCAGGTCCTGGTCTTGTCCCAGGGGCGCATCGTCGAACGCGGCACCTTCGAGGGGTTGCTTGCGGCCGGAGGCGTGTTTGCGCGCATGGCCGCCCGGCAGGGCATTCTTCCCCATTAGCGAGGCTGCGCCTCAGACCAACGAGGCGCGTGAGCGGCTCGTGGCCGCTGGGTGTCCGCCACCATCATCGGCGCCCGACGCCTCGCTAACCCGGAAATCTCACCAGTGGGGCGGTCGTGGCATCCCTGACGGTCCGTGGGTGAGATTTCCGGGTCTATGTGAGAGCCCGCATTTCAGGTGAAATGGGACGGTGACCGGTCAGAGGACATCAAAAGCTGGTGAGAAATGCGGGCTAAGGTTTTCCGGCGGACAAGCACGACACGATGTCGGCGCGCATGCTGTTGAGCCGGGCCTTCGACCGGTTGGATTCAAGACGCTGCCGCGCCGCCGACGGTTGGAGAAACCACGGGAACCACGGCCGCCTCAGCCCGCGGTAGACCATCTTGGCGGAGGCTTTAAACCGGAGTTCTTCGAGGCACACCGAAAGCAAACGGACCAGTTCACGTCTTCCCGGCTCGGTCGGGCTGGCCTCCGGCTGCGCCCGCATCATCGCGTAGGCCAGGTCGGTTAACCTGAACATGTGCCGCATGTGGGTCTCTCGGGTCTCGGATTGGCCTGTCCCGTGCACCCAGAAGAGCGAATGCAAGTCGGGGGCGACCGCAATGCGCGCTTCGAATGCGTTAGCGAGGGCCCAGGCGGTATCGCAGGCATGACCGTAACCCAGCGGGAACGGATGCCGCTGCATATACTCCGTCCGGTACACATTGCTGGCGGAACTGCCCAGCAAGCTCCCGGGCAGATACATCACCGCCCAAGCAAACCACTCCCATGTCGGGAGCAGGCCGGTTTTCCTGGTCCCTGGCTGGCTCAAGAAATGATGGATCGGCCACTGCCTGACCAGCGGTTTGCCGTGGCGATCGACAAAGTCGGGAGGACTCACCACCGCGTCGGCGGAGTGCTGCTCGGCCACGGATACCAGACCCCGCAGGGTCGTGGCCGGTGCCGCGTCGCCGACCGTGGCAATATACGTGTAGCGCGCTCTGATCCGCCCTAAGCCGCAGTTCCACGATTCATACAGGCCGGGCGGATGACTGAGGAACTGAATCCGGGGATGACGGAGGTTCTGCTGGAGGAACTCGAGCGTGCCATCGGTGGAATCACTGTCCACCACCACGATCTCCTCCACCTCGGGCAGCCACTCCTCGATGGCCGCCAGGTGCGCCGGCAGCCCTTCGCGGCAGTTCCGCGTCGGCAGCATGACCCCGACAGGCAACGGGGATTCTCTGGTTATCACGTCTGCGGCCATTCTGAATCTTAGCGAGGCTTCGCCTCGAGCCGAGGTGGGGCGTGAAGAACTCGTCTGCGCTGGGCGGCCACCACCATCACCGGCGTCCGACGCTTCGCCAAGGGGCGCCGCTGCGCGGCGCAAAAACTCGACTCTTTGGCCACAGATTTCAAATGCGAGTCACTCGAGACCGAACGGAGGGGAGACTGTAGAGATCAGCCTCAGGTTGGCAAGCCCTCCGCTCCAGTCGGCAGCAGTTGTGATTTTGGCCTTCCCACGACGATGGCAGGTAGGGCGGTCAGTCCCCTGACCGCCGGCAAGTCCATGCTACGGTGTGGCGCCCACGGAGTGGTCGCCCTACCTGCACGTCAAAGTGAGACCTGTTTAGTCGGTTCGTGGCGAACGGAGGCTTTACAGAAGGCCTCTCAGGAATGAATCTTCTGCACCGCGGGCGATTGCCTCCCGAGGCGAAATGGCCCTGCAGTGTCCGGTTCGCTCCCGGCACCGTGAACGTGCGTATGACGCATCAATTCGAGACCTATGTCGAGGGGATCGCCCCATGATCTCGCTGAAGCACAAGTTCCTCTTCATCCACGTTCCCAAGACCGGGGGCAACAGCCTTCAGAACATTCTGCGGGACTACTCCGAGGACGAGATCATCCTCAACGCCCGGCACCACGATGGCGTGGAGCGTTTTGAGGTGCGCAATTCGAGGTACCAAATCGTCAAGCACTCCACTCTCTCCGACTACCGGTCCGTGATCGAGCCCGAGGTCTATGCGCAACTCTTCAAGTTCGCCACTCTCCGCAATCCGTGGGACCTGATGATCTCGTTCTATTTCTCTCCGCATCGCGGGGTCACCCAATGGGACTGCAACGACTTCCTCGCCCTCATCGAGTCCACACCGCCGATCCGGCACTACATTCTCGAACAGCCCTCTTGCTCAGTGGCCGGACGGTTGGACCGCGACCTCGATTGCCTCCTGCACTTCGAGAATTTGGAACAGGATTTTTCCAGGGTCTGCGACCGGCTGGGAATCCCCCGCACGACCCTTCCTCAGCGCAACCGTTCCCAACGCGCCCATTACGCCCAGTATTACAACGCTGAACTCCGCGCCCTGGTCGCCCGCAAATTCGCCGAGGAAATCGAATTCGGTGGCTATCGGTTTTAGCGAGGCTTCGCCTCAGACCGGCGAGGCGTGTGAACGACTCGTGGCCGCTGGGTGCCCACCACGATCACCGGCGTCCGACGCCTCGCTAAAAGGCGCCGCTGCGCGGCGCCAGAGAATCCTTGACCCTTTCAACGCAGCACACAAACTTGACTTGTCTACAACACATTTGACCGGTCAAGGATTTTAGCGAGGCTTCGCCTCAGACCGGCGAGGCGTGTGAACGACTCGTGGCCGCTGGGTGCCCACCACGATCACCGGCGTCCGACGCCTCGCTAAAAGGCGCCGCTGCGCGGCGCCAGAGAATCCTTGACCCTTTCAACGCAGCACACAAACTTGACTTGTCTACAACACATTTGACCGGTCAAGGATTTTAGCGAGGCTTCGCCTCAGACCGGCGAGATGCGTGAACGACTCGTGGCCGCTGGGTGCCCACCACGCTCACCGGCGTCCGACGCCTCGCTAAAAGGCGCCGCTGCGCGGCGCCAGAGAATCCTTGACCCTTTCAACGCAGCACACAAACTTGACTTGTTTACAGCGAGTGTCACCGGTCAAGGATTCTAGCGAGGCTCTGCCTGAGTCCGACGGGGGATCGGCGGACGCCATTTCTCCTCCAGCAGCACGGTGAGGGATTTGGTGCGCCATAATTGGACTTTAGTTGGCCGGTTCGAGAGCAGCACGCGGTCGAAAAGCTCCATCGAGTATCCGAGACCGCCCAGCGTCTCCGCTCCCAATCGATCCACGTAGTCCCGAGCGCATCTCCAGAACTGCGGGTCCGCCAGTCGGGTCGTCCAGTCTGCCGCCCGTTGCGCAACGGCGCCCTCGCGCGCGTAGGCCAGTCCTTGGTCGCCGAATTTCCACTTCTCGGTCGTCGGTGTCTGTTGCGCTGTCATCCCCTGGACGTTTCCCTCGGCCAGCCCGAGCCAGTGGAAGATGTCCTTGAGCACGGCGTCGGTGGACTGCACGATGTCTTCATAGCGCACGACCTTCTGTGTAGGGCCGGGCTGCGCACAAGCCTTCGCCATCCGTTGGGGGGCGAGGAACAGGTCGTGCTTGAAGCCTCGCAGAGCGTGCCAGTCGCCTTCACACCAGGTTTTTTCGATCGACGACAACACGGCAACCGGATTTCGGAGCAGCAACAATTGACGGCTCTCGGGAAAGATCCGCAACAGTTCCGGGATGATGAAGTAGTAGCGGGGCGTCTTGTCCAAAAACACCGATTGCTTCCGACCTTCCAGCGCGCGCCGGTAAAGAAAGCCGTACATGGTCCGCACCGCCTCCCACCAATCCTCCTCGCCGCCCGGCAGGACCTTGAAGTACTCTCTGAGCGCCACCACCGAGAGTTGATGGTTGTAATCCGCCGTCACGCCGGAGTCTCGGGTGGCGTAAACCGGCCACAGCATCAGCCAAGGCTCCGAAGTGGTGAAAATGTCCGGGTGTCGCGCCAACGCCCTTTGGGTGAAGGTGGAACCGGCCCGGGGTTGCGATATGAGAAAAAGCAGCGTTTTCACAGAAGCCTGAATTCCGTTCGAGCGACTCTGTTTCGGGAATGCTCTGTCAATCAGTCGAGTGCCTGCGCCGCGTAGTCGAGCCTCGTCAAACCACCGCTTCGAAGTCGAGCGTTTCGCGCCATGAGGCGCCTCGACGATCGTGCAGGTTCATCAGCAATCCATTCTTGCGCCACTGACTCGCAATCGTCAAATCTCACGGCGGGGCGACCTTCCCGCGCCAGTAGCGACGGAGCCGGGACATGCGCTCTGCGGGCGTAGGGTGGGAACTCAAGTACTGCCCGAGCGGTGTCCGGTCCTCATGAAGCCGCTGAAGTCGGTCTAGCAGGCGGAGGCTCGCCAGGGGATGGTGGCCCGCCGCCTGCGCCAGCCGCGATCCGAATTCGTCGGCCTCGAACTCGCAATCCTGGGAATAGGTGCTCGCCAACAACTGGAGGGTCGTGTCCTTGACCAGCCCCCCCAGCGGCGTCGCACGGCCCAACCGGCTCGCCAGGACTTTCATCACCGATTCCTGGAGAAACCGGTCGGTCGCATGCCCGCGAATCACATGGGTCATCTCGTGTCCAATCACAAACGCAATTTCATCCTCGTAGCGGTGGCAAAGATCCAGAAGCAAGGTGCCCACGAAAACATACCCACCCGGCAAGGCCAGGGCGGACGGCTCAGGCAGTGCGACGGCCTCGACTCGGAAACGGAGTTGGCGGTTCTTCAACCGGCCGGCGAGGCCGTCCGCGATCCGGCCAACCAGTCTGGCATCCGGCGCCGCAGCCGGAGTGCCGCACGCCTCGCGGATCTGGAGCGCCAGGGTGCGGCCCCAATCCCGTTCCGCTCGCAAGCGGTCGTCCTCCGAGCCGGCCAGGGCCTGCCAGGCCCACTTGGCCTTCTGGAAGGCCGGCATGCTTAGCCGCCCCACCGCGCGCCCCCATTCCTGGAACATACTCCCCATGTGATTCTCGTTGCGGGGGCCCCGGCGCCCACCGGCGCCGCCAACACACCCCGTCCGAGACTGTTGGGTGTCGGTCCCCGAAAGGCAAGCGCAGTCGGTGCTGCCCGATCATCGCCTTAGCCCGCATTTCTCACCAACTTTCGATGTCATCTGACCGGTCACCGTCACAGTTCACCTGAAATGCGGGCTGTTTGGGAACGACTGGCATTCACCACGAAGACCCGAAGAACACGAAGGAACGGCGCTGAGCGAACCCAATGGCCGTTCTATAGAGAATAGCCGAAACGCCCATTCTGCCCCGTCCCTCGCCTTCGTGGCCTTCGTGACTTCGTGGTGAGTTGAGGCGAGGATTTGGGTCGCTGTCGCGATCCTCAGCGCGGCGGCCAACGGCAAAGCACGGCCGGCAGAAAGATCAGGACTCCGCCCAACCCTCCCAGGAATGCGGCGGACGACAGCAGCCCGAAGTGGACCACCGGCGGAAACGATGAGCACCAGAATACGCCGAACACGGCAATCAGCACGGCCCCGGCCCACAGGATCGGCCGCCCTTTGACCCGCAGGGTCCGCTCCGTCGCAGCCGCCGCGCTCGCCCCCGCACCCAGTTCGGTCCTCCAATGCGTGATGAAGTGAATCGCGTTGTCCACTGCGATCCCCAACGAAATGGCGGCGACCATGACCGTGATCGAGTTGAGTGGCAGGCGCAGAAACCCGGCCAGCGCAATGACGGAGGCCACCGGCAGCGCGTTCGCCAGCAGTGCCGCCGCCGCCAGGCCAGGCGACCGCCACAGCAACGCCAGCATCGCGCCGATCACGCCGAACGTTAAGCCTGCGCTCGCGAGTTGGCTGCGCAAGATCCGTCGGTCCGCCTCGATCACCGAATGGAATCCCCGCGCCGCCGACACCGTCACGCCGGGCGGACACTGGGTCTGGGCGAAGCGGACCACGCCGTGCACCAACTCGAGGTACCGGTCCGCGGGCAGGTCGCGCGTCCGCAACACGAGGTAAGCCGTCCGTTGCGCGGCATCGGCCAACCCGCTCAAGAAAGGGAAATCATAGCTCCGCAGCGCCAGGACGAACACCTGCACCAACCACGGATTGTCCGGCAGACGCAGCGTTCCGGGCCGGTCGCCCTCCCAGATTTGGTGCATCATCGCCAGCAGTTGCGGATACGAGTAAACCCCGGTGAACTCGGGCCGCCGCCCCGCCTCCCGATGAACCGCATCGAGGTAACGCAGCACGGACATGTCGTTCACGCCGTTTGTCTTTCCGGTGTCAAACTCGATCTGAACCACGTTGATGCCGCCATAGACACGATCGAAATGTTCGATTGCCTGTCGCGCCGGGCTCTTCGGATTCAGGAATTCCACCGCCCGAATGTCGGTGCGCACCCAGCGCACGCCGATGGCCGTGACCACCGCCAGCGCCCCGCCCATAAGCAGCAAGCGACCGCCCCGATCCTGCGCCCAACGCATGAGTTGTCCCGGCCAGCGCGGTTCCACGATCCGGTCGCTGTACCTCTGTGCGGCGGCGACGATCTCGACGCGCCACCCCGTCCCGTGCTCGACCGCGAGCTTCAACAGCGCCAACCCGGGACCGAAGGTCAGGCCGTGGACCAGGCACAAACCGAGGGCGGACATGACACCGAACTCCGCTGTTGGGCGCACCCCGCCCGCCGCAAGGGACAGAAGCCCGACGATCGTGGTCAGGGACGCGAACACCGCGGGTTTGGCCACGATTCTCAAGGCCTCCGCGAGGGCTGCTTCCGGCGCGGCTCCGGTGACCAGACCCCGCTGGAAGGCGGAGAACAGATGCGTCAGGAGGGTGAGTTGAATGCCGGCCAAAAGCGGCACCAGCATTACGGAGAAGATGTTGAGGCGAAACCCGGCAAGCTGAAGGACTCCCGGCAGCAGCAGCAGCAGCAGCATGTGGTTGACCAGCACCAGCAGCAGCAGACGCCACGAGCGGAATACTCGCCAGAGAATCACCAGCACTAGCACCAGCACCGCCGGGACAAACCGCCACGCGTCAGCCTTCAGGGTCCGCCGGATTTCCTCCTCGACGAGCGGAAGCCCCAACACCGTGAAACGAAATCCTTCGGTTCGGAACGGTTCCAGCGCAGCGTCGACCTGCCGGCGGAGCGCCTGCTGCGCCCCGACGGACTGCGGAAGGCGGGGAAAGGTCACGGTCACGAGGGTGTGCCTGCCATCGGCGGATACGAGGAGGTTCCGCACCAGCGGGTGGGCCAGGCAGAATCGCTCGAGTTGCGCGAGGTCGTTCGAGCGAAACGGGCCCTGGGGCACGAACGGAACCATCTCGAACGTCAGACCACGCCGCACGGGCCTGAACGAGTGGGTCAGACTCTTCACGTCCAACACCCCTGGCTGACTGGCGAGTGCGTCGCTGACCCGTCGCACCGCGTCGATCCCCTCCGGCGTGAACAGATCAGCCCTCTCGAGACTGACGAGGATCAACTCGGTTCCCGCCAGCACTTCTTGGACCTTCTCGTAGCTGGACAGGTTTCGCTCGTCCCCGGCCAGCAGCGCCCGGGTCTCGGCACTCACCCCGAAGCGCGTGAGCTGGACGAGCAACGGCAGGGCCAACACCGCGCTCGCCGCCAACGCGAGGCGCGGAAAACGAAGGAATGGATTCCAGGCTGCAGTCAACATCTATGAGCGAGGCTCAGCCTCAGACCAATTCGAATCCTCAGCATCATGAATGGCCCCCGTGTCTTCCCTCACTCCTCACCCCTGCCTGCCGAAGCCTCGGCGCAGGCAAGTGGAAGAGGGTGCCCCCGCGACTGCGGGGGCGGGTGAGGGTGGAGTGCATCCCGGTGATGACTCTGTAATCGACGGGCTGCGAACCGCGGGTGCCCCCACGCCGACTCTCCCGTTCGTGCGCCCCCGGAGGACACGATCCCGCCCCGTGCCGCTTCTGCCCGCTCGCTCCGTCGGGGACGATCGCTCACGGTGTGGCGGGGCGCAGGTGCCGATCGAACCAGTCGGCGAACATCCGGATGTCCCACAGCATTGTCAGCCAGCCGTGTTTCTTGCCGGGGCGGACAATCAACTCAACGGGTCTTCCAGTGTCTCGGGCGCGGTCGCGAAACCACTCCGATTGCTCCGGGGGAGTCAGCGTGTCCGCTCCCCCCTGCACGATCAGGATCGGCGGCAGATTGGTTGTGATGTGATAGATCGGCGACATCTCGTGTCCGATGGTCTTCCAGACCGCGAGATTGGTCGACTGCGGCCCGAACGCTTTCACGAAGCTCTTGGGTGGTCCCCCATCCCCCGGGTTCTCTGTCGATGTCCCCAGGTTGAGCAAATCCGTCACCGGGAAAAAGATCGCCACCGCCTGCACGGCGCTGCTGGCGCGATCCACCGGATCGGGGGCGTCGGCGGGCCCCGGTCCGCCGCGCGTGGCCAACATCAAACTCAGATGCCCCCCCGCGCTCCCGCCTGTCACTCCCAGCCGGTCCGGGTCCACCCCGAACTCCGTCGCACGGTGACGGATGAACCGAATCGCCCGGCTCACGTCCTCGAAAATCTCCATGACCGTCGCCTCCGGCTGCGAGATGTGAGCGACCGCGAAGATCGTATACCCGCGCCGCAACAAGGGCGCCGCCATGAACGGCTGGAACGCGTTGGTCCCGGACTTCCATCCGCCGCTGACCATCAAGGCGACCCCCAGCCCGTTCGGACGCGCCGGCCGCGCCACATCGAACACCAGGGGCTGCCCATGTCGTTGCCCATAGACGATGCCGCGGGTGTGGACATGCGAGGGATGGAAGTACCACCAAAGGGCGCCCGCCGTCCCGCCGACCGCCAGGAGCAGGCCCACCAGACCCAACAGGAAGAACTTGAGCGCACGACGAATGGACATGCCGCGATCCTGACACAACGCCGGCCCGCCTCCAAGCGAGGAATGAGATGCGCTTCGGGCGAGGGCGCATTCTTCGCCAACTTGTGATGCCATCTGACCGGTCACCGTCACATTGCACCTGAAATGCGGGTGTTTACACTGCCGCTGAAGGCTGCTATGAGTGCGCCATGTTCCCGCAGGTCGGCATTCCCTGGAGTGGCCCGCGACGTTTCTCCCTTGGCCATCCTGCCCGCGCGCTCGGCAGGCGCGGTCCCGGGCGCGGCGCAGCCTTCACGCTGATCGAACTGCTGGTGGTCATCGCGATCATCGCGATCCTGGCAGGCATGCTGTTGCCGGCCTTGGCCAAGTCCAAGTACACCGGTCACCGTGCGGTCTGCGTCAACAACATTCGCCAGCAGTACCTCAGTCAGATTCTGTACGCCGACGACAACAGCGGGCGATTTCCTTTCCACGACGATGTGAGCCCCGACTATCACCGCACGTCGATCACCGGGGCCCGCAGCATTGTGGACTGCCTGCGCCGCACCTATGTGCAAGACACGCAGATCCTGATCTGCCCCATCACGCGGAAATCCTTCGGCCGGATCTGGCTGAACTACGAGAGCATGACGAATTTTGCGGACAAGGCGACGCGTGATTACGGCGGTTGGGACACGCCGGCGGCGAACGTTTACACGCCCTATATGTGGATGGCCAATTTCACCGCCACTCCGCCCATGAAGTTCGTCGATGCCAATGGCCGGGTGAACGCCAACCCCGAACTCAACGAGCCCGCGTGGCCGGTGACAACCAGCGAATGCGACAGCCGACGCGCCTTTATCACGCATCGGATCAGCGACACCCCCGGGACGGCGCTTTGGGACGTGGGCCACCTGGGCCGGTTCGGCGCCGGGAGCCAGAGCCAACCCCTGTGGGCTTTCTCCGTCACGCCAGACCAACCGGTCGGCCACGCCGACGGAAGCGTCAAGGTCCGCCCGAAAGCCCAGATCCTCCCCCGCGCCAAAGGCGGCCCAAGCCCGGATACCACTTACTACTATTAGCTTTTCCTTTTCTCCGTTGACGATTGCCGGTGCCCGCCCCAAGTTTTGCGCGTTTGCGCCCGAATGAAAACGGTTCTCTTCGTTTGCACCGGCAACATCTGCCGCAGTCCGATGGCGGAAGGCCTTTTTCGCCACCAGGCCGGCAGCGGCGGCCGCTACGAAGTCCTCTCGGCGGGGGTGGGTGCGACAGACGGCCAGCCTCCAAGCGCGCACGCCATCGAGGTCATGCGCGAACTGGGGATCGACATCTCGAAGCAGCGCAGCCGGGCGTTGACGGCGGAACTCGTGCAACGCGCGGAGTACATCTTCGTGATGACGCACGGACACCTGGACAGCCTGATCTTGCTTCACCCGCACGCGGCGGACCGTACCTTTCTGTTACGTGAATTCGACGAGACGCTGGCGGATTACGAGAGAGATATTCCCGACCCCATTGGCGAGGGTCTGGCTATGTATCGCGACTGCCGCGATCAAATCCAGCGGGGGATGCACTCCCTGCTCAAGTTTCTGGAACAAACCGCCGGCGGCGGTCTGCCGCTGGCCCTTCCTCACCGTCCCATGACTATCACCATTGGCGCCGATCATGCAGGGTACGCCCTGAAAGAGTTTCTGAAGAAGCACCTCGTCCAACAGGGCTACGAAGTGAACGATGTCGGGGCGCATTCAACCGAACCGACTGACTATCCCGATTTTGCCCAGGCGGTGGGCCGACAGGTGGTCGCCGGCCAGGCAGCCTTCGGTCTGCTGGTCTGTGGCACCGGCGTGGGGATGAGCATCGCTGCCAACAAGGTGCCGGGGGTGCGCGCCGCCGTCGCGACCGACGAAGTGATGGCCACCTTGGTCCGCAAACACAACGACGCCAACGTGCTCTGCCTGGGCTCGCGGTTCCTCACCGAGGCGCAAGCCCGGCGCGCGCTCGCCGCCTTCCTGGGTGCCGAGTTCGAGGGCGGGCGCCACCAACACCGGGTGCACAAGATCGAGATGATCGGGTCTTCCGCCCTCCGGCTGGCCCAGGTTGACGCCTCGGTGGAATCGGCGATCCGTCTCGAAGTCCGACGCCAGCAGGAGAATATCGAGCTTATCGCCAGCGAGAACTTCGCCAGTCCGGCCGTCCTGGAGGCCCAGGGGTCGGTCCTGACCAACAAGTACGCCGAGGGATATCCCAGGAAGCGATGGTACGGCGGGTGCGAGAATATCGATGTGGTCGAGCAACTCGCCATCGATCGCGCCAAAGAACTCTTCGGCGCCGAACACGCCAACGTTCAGCCCCACTCGGGCAGCGGCGCCAACATGGCGGTCTACTTCGCGTTTCTCCAGCCAGGCGACAAAATGCTCACCATGGATTTGACCCACGGCGGGCACCTGACCCACGGCAACCGGGTCAACTTCTCCGGGCGTTTCTTCGAGATCGTGCATTACGGGGTTCGCCGGGAAGACGAGCAAATTGATTACGACCAACTCGCCGCATTGGCGCGCCAGCACCGCCCCAAAATGATCACGGTGGGCGCCAGCGCCTATCCGCGCGCGATCGATTTCGCGCGCATGGGCGCGATCGCCCACGAGGTGGGCGCCCTGCTCTTGGCGGACATCGCGCACATCGCGGGATTGGTCGCCGCCGGGCTGCACCCCAGCCCCGTGCCGCACGCGGATTTCGTCACGACCACCACGCACAAGACCCTCCGGGGTCCGCGTGGCGGGCTCATCCTGTGTCGAGCGCAGTACGCCAAGGAGATTGATTCCCAGGTCTTTCCCGGCATCCAGGGCGGGCCGCTCATGCACGTGATCGCCGCCAAGGCCGTCTGCCTGCACGAAGCGACACGTCCGGAGTTCAAGCACTATCAGAACCAGGTCGTGCGCAACGCCAGCGCCCTGGCGGAGGGGATGCGGCGGAATGGCTTCCGCCTGGTCAGCGGCGGCACCGACAATCACCTGATGCTGGTCGACGTGGGCGCGCGCGGCATGACCGGCAAGGAATGCCAAATGGCCCTCGACGAAGCCGGCATCACCGTCAACAAGAACACCATCCCCTTCGAAACCCGGTCGCCCTTCCAGGCCAGCGGCATCCGCCTCGGTTCTCCCGCGGTCACAACACGCGGGATGTCTCAGCCGGAAATGGCTGCCATCGCGGACATGATCAGCGAGGTCCTCCTGGACATCAAAAACCTTGACGCACCCCGTCAGGTGCGCCACCGTGTCCGCGAATTGACCGCGAGATTCCCCCTGCCGTACTAAGAGCTCTCCAGAGTTCTGGCGGGTGAGGCCGGCCAAGCCAGTCCTTACACTCAGCTTGAAAGGCCGGGACTGCCCTCCGCGGAGGGACAGGTCGCAATTCCCGTTGTTCGTCGAGATCCGGGTTCACGATCAATTCACTGCCGGTTCATTGCCAACTGATTTGCCGCTTATGCCACGCCCCAAGAAACCTGATCGGCCCCGCCCCAAACCCGTGCGTCGCTCGCGTGCGACCGCCGTTGCGGGGATCGGATGCCCCCAAACCTCCGCCGGAGGAGCGACCTCCGGTGGCTGGCGCGCCAACCGACGAAGGGCCGGCGCCGGAATTGCCACCCGAGCCGGCCGCAGCCGCCCCGCCTCCTCCTCCCGCTGAGCCGGCGACCGAGACCGCGCGGCCGCGTCGTGCCGAAGCCCCTGCGCCGGCCTTTCCCGCCGGCACCACCATCAACATCGCCAAGCTCCAGTCCATGTCCATGGGCGAGTTGACGCAGATGGCCAAGGAGTGGGGGATCGAGAACTTCGGCACGATGAAGAAGCACGAAGTCATCTTCGAGATCCTCAAGAAAAACGCCGAGCGTCATGGAGTGCTGTTCGCCGAAGGCGTGCTCGAAATCCTGAGCGAAGGCTTCGGTTTCCTGCGTTCGCAGGCCTTTAACTACCTGCCCTGTCCCGAGGACGTCTACGTCTCGCCCTCGCAGATCCGGCGCTTCGATCTGCAGACCGGCGATGTGGTGGCCGGCCAGATCCGCCCCCCCAAGGAGAAGGAGAAGTTTTTCGCGCTCCTGAAAGTCGAAGCGGTGGCCCACGAAGATCCCGATCTCGCCAAGGAGAAGACCCACTTCGACAACCTGACTCCGCTCTTCCCCAACAAACGCATCATTCTCGAGACCGCGGCGGACGAACTCTCGACGCGCGTCGTCGACCTGGTCTGCCCCATCGGCAAGGGCACACGGGGCCTCATCGTGGCTCCGCCGCGCACCGGGAAGACGGTCCTCATGCAGAAGCTCGCCAACGCCATCCTGAAGAATAATCCCGAGATCTACCTCATCATCCTGCTGATCGACGAGCGGCCCGAGGAAGTCACCGATATGGAACGGACCTGCAAGGGCGCCGAGGTGATCAGTTCGACGTTCGATGAACCCCCCGAGCGGCATGTCCAGGTCGCCGAGATGGTGATCGAGAAGGCCCGCCGCATGACCGAGCACAAGAAGGACGTCGTGATCCTCCTCGACTCGATTACCCGCCTGGCCCGCGCCTATAACACCGTCCAACCTCACTCCGGCAAGATCCTCTCCGGCGGCGTCGACGCCAACGCCCTCCACAAACCCAAACGCTTCTTCGGCGCCGCGCGCAACATCGAGGAAGGCGGCTCGCTGACCATCATGGCAACCGCCTTGGTCGATACCGGGTCGCGCATGGATGAAGTCATCTTCGAGGAGTTCAAGGGCACCGGCAATATGGAGGTCCACCTCGATCGCGCCCTCGTCGATCGCCGCATCTTCCCCTCGATCAACATCGAACGGTCCGGCACCCGCAAGGAGGAATTGCTCTATCACCCCGATGAACTGTCCCGGATCGTTCTCCTGCGCCGTGCCCTGACCGGCGTTCCACCGGTGGAAGCAATGGATCTGCTGCTCGGAAAACTGCGGAAGACACAAAGCAACATCATGTTCCTCCTCTCGATGGCCAACGTGAGTTGACAAGCTGCGCCCGCTCCGTGAATCGGGAATGGTCTCCCCATGAACTCGAAACACGCAGGATCCAATCGTTCCTCGGCCCGGTGGCGTTCTTTGCGGACGGCATGGCTCCGGACGGCGCTTGTGTTCTGGATCGGCTCGATCTGCAGTGCCGCGGAATCGGCCCCTCCGGTCGGCACACTCGAGACACGTTCCATCGAATTCCGAATGGCCCGGTCGGGTGCCTACGAGATCCTGGATCGCCGCGGTCAGGTCACCTGGCGATCGAATCCGATCCACGATCGTTTCGGTACCGTGACGTTGATGATCGATGGCGAACGGCGGACGGTCGATCTCACCCAGCCCGAGGTCGCCCAGGCTGGATCGACCCTGCGCGCCGTGTTTCGCCCGCTGCCCAATCAGGTCGAAGCGACTCTGACGGTTGCCATTTCCCTGCTCGATGGCGGCGAGACGCTCGATGTCGCTTACGCCGCCGACCCGCAGATCGAGGTCGAGAGCCTCCGGTTGCTCGACGACGCCTTCGGGGTCAGTGCCCACGAGGCCGGCCAGGTCCTGGTTCCCGTGCGCGAGGGCCTGCGGATTCCAGCCGATAGCGGCCTCGCCTTCACGCAGAGCTTCGACACCTACGCGTACGAAGGTTGCCACCTGGCGATGATGGGCGTGGGCAAGTGTGGGGCGATGGTGATGGTGGACTGGGACGATCCGTATGTGGCCGTCGAGGTGAAGAGCGCGCTGCCGGCGGGCGACCCCGCCCTGAACTCGCAGACTCTGTTCCCGTCCCTGGTGCTGCGCCAGACCGCCCGCTCGTGCCGCATCCGTTTCCTGGGCGCGGGCGATCACGTGACCTTGGCGAAGGCCTACCAGCGAGTCGCGCGCGCGCGCGGATGGCTCGTCCCCTGGACCCGGAAACTGAAGCAGCACCCGGAGCGGGCCCGGCTCTTTGGCGCCATCAACTTCAAGCTCTGGAGTGTTTTGGACCGCCAGATGGACGAAACCAGCTCGACCGAGGAGCAATGCCGCGTCAACTGGACGTTCGCCGAGGCCGCGGCGGTGGCCGCTCATCTCAAGCACGATCTCGATCTCGAACGCGTCCTCTTCCTGATGGGCGGCTGGATCCACCGCGGCTACGACAATCAACACCCGGACATCCTCCCCGCCGCCCCGGAATGCGGCGGGAATGCCGACCTCGCCGAATGCTCGCGTCGGGTCCGGCAGTTGGGCTACCTGTTCGGCCTGCACGACAACTACCAGGACATGTACCGCGACGCCCCGTCGTGGAACGAGGATTTCCTGATGCGCCACGCCGACGGGACCGTTGTTTCAGGCGGGCGCTGGGCTGGCGGACGCGCCTACCTGACCTGCTCGCAGAAGGCGATCGAGCTTGCACGCCGGGACCAGAACCTGCCGGCTGTGAAACGGCTGACCGACGCCGACGCCTATTTCATCGACACCACTTACGCCGCCGGTCTGATGGAGTGCTACGACCCGCGGCATCCCCTGAAGCGCTCCGATGATCTGCATTGGAAACAGGAGATCTCGGATTATGCCCGCGGTCTGTTCGGCATCTTCGGCAGCGAGTGCGGACGCGAATGGGCACTGCCGCACAGCGACTTTTTCGAGGGTCTGACCGGCGTCAGCGGGAGCTACTATCACAATGCGGAGTTGCTCACGAAAACCGGCGGGCGCGTCGTTCCCCTCTTCGAACTCGTCTATCGCGACGGCATCGCCCTGTGGGGCAAGTACGGGTACGACGTCCACCAGGCCGCCGAGTATGTCCTGCACCACGTGGTGATCGGGCGTCCGCTCCATCACCACAACGTTCCACCGCATTTGTATTGGCGGGACTGGACACCGCCGGAGGACGACCTGGCGATTTCGCCGTGCCGCCCCGAACTCGAGCTTCTCGAGCCGCGGGAGGTGCGCCTCAGCTACCAGTGGATCGTGCGGGCTGCGCCCCAGCGCGACTGGCAGGTGTTTGTCCACTTCACCGACGCAGACGGCAAGCAGTACCAGGAGAACGACCACGTCCCGCAGGTGCCGGTCTCGCAGTGGCTTCCCGGGCGCATCGAGTCCGCCGCGTTCACGCTCAAAGTGTCAGACCGTCTGCGCGGCCCACTCGATATCCGGGTCGGTTTGTGGGACCCGGCAACAGGCCAGCGCGCCCGGCTCGAAGGCGCCCACGACGGCTCGCGGCGCTATCTTGTTGGCCGGCTTTGGCTGGGCGGCGACCGCATCGAGTTGCTGCCGCCCCTTTATCGGGCATCCGCGGCCGATGCCGAAGCCTTCGTCCGCGGCGACAACGGGTGGGCGCAGGGGCGCCACCCCTTCGATCGGTTTGTCAAGAATACGTATGAAATCTTGTCGCCGCTGCACGAGTTGACCGCCCGTTCCGAAATGACCAGTCATGCCTTTCTCACTGCCGATCGCCAGGTGCAGCGCAGCGTCTTCGGCCAGGGTCAGCGCGCGATGACCATCATCGCCAATTTCGGAACCGCGGAGTTCGCCGCCGAATCCCGCCTGGGCGGCACAGTGCGGCTGCCGCGGTACGGGTTCCTTGTCGAGTCCCCCACCTTCACCGCGTTTCACGCCCGGAGTTGGAACGGCCTCGACTACGATGCTCCGGTTCTCTTCACGCTCCGGAGTGAGTCCGGCCAGTCGCTGGCCCGGTCGTCCCGCGTTCGGATCTTTCATGGATTTGGCGATGCGCGCCTGCGGTGGCGTGACGCTGTCTTGGAGGTTGAAAAGGAGCATCGGATGGGTAACCTGCCCCGATAAGGCACTGATATGCGCGTTCATTTGTTTCCCTGGTGGTCCGCCCTCGCGGTGGCCGGCTTCTGTTGGCTGGCCCCCGAGCCGATGGCGGCCGAGAAGCTCCGGCTGCTCGTCGTCCATGGCGGACACGATTTCGAGACCAATCAGTTCCTCCAGGTTTTCCGGGACAATACGAATGTGACCTTCGATGTGGCCCAGCATCCTCAGGCCCACACCCGGTGGCAGGCCGAGCCGTCCAAGGAGTGGGATGTGCTGGTCCTCTACGACTTCTGGCAGGAGATCGACGACTCCGCCAAAGCCGATCTCGTCGCCCGACTCAAGGAAGGCAAGGGCCTGGTCGCCCTCCATCACGCCCTGGCCAATTACCAGAAGTGGCCTGAGTACGAACGCATGATCGGCGGCAAGTACTACCTCGAAAAACAGGCGACAAACGGCGTCGAAAAGCCCCAGTCCACCTACAAACACGACGTCGAGTTCACGGTGCGCATCGCCAACAACCAGCACCCGGTCACCCAGGGGCTGACCGACTTCGTTATTTTCGACGAGGTCTACGGGGGCTTCGATGTCAGTTCGCAGACGCACGCCTTGCTGACCACGGACGAGCCGGCCAGCGGGAAGACGATCGCCTGGGCCAAGACCTACGAAGCCGCCCGCGTTGTCTATATTCAACTCGGGCACGACCACCGGGCTTACGAGAATCCCCACTTCCGCCGGCTGCTCGACAACGCGATCCGGTGGGTCGCCAAACGGGACTGATCCATGGATTCGGGATCTGTTTCTCCCGCTTACGTCCGCGTCATCGCCTGCGAAATCGCCTTTCGCGAGATCTGCCACGCCGCCGCCCGCACGCCCAGCATCGTTGACCTCGAGTTTCTCACACAGGGACTCCACGACACTCCGGACGCGGGCCGCGCCGAGGTCCAGCGGCGGATCGACGCCATCCCCGCAGGAAAGTACGACGCCATCCTGATCGGCTACGGCCTCTGCAGCAGCATCCTGAGCGGACTTCGGGCTGGAGCGACGCCGCTGGTCATCCCGCGCGCCCACGACTGCATCACGTTTTTCCTGGGGTCGAAGGAGCGCTATCAGCGGTGCTTCGCCGAACGCCCGGGGACCTATTACTACACCTCGGGCTGGCTCGAGTGTCGGAGGCGAAGGGGCAACAGCGTGCCCGCCGGCTTCGGCGGCTTCATGCCCGCCAGCAGCGCAGCGGCACGCGAACAGGATTTCGAGCTCTGGTCCAAGAAGTACGGAGAGGAACAAGCGCGGTATCTCATGGACGTGATGGCGGGGTGGGCGACCCACTACAGTCATGGTGTGTTGATCGACTTCGACTTTACCAAACCCCTCGGGCTCGAATCTCAAGTGCGGCAGGTCTGCGCCGAACGCTGCTGGCAGTTCGAGGAACTCCGGGGCGACCTCGGTTTGCTCGAACGCTGGCTCGACGGCCCCTGGCCCGATGCCGAGTTCCTGGTCGTCCCCGCCGGTCGTCAGGTGGCCCCGAGCATGGACGAGTTGATTATCACACTCGCCCCCGAGAAGCCGAGTCACGCCCCGGCCCCGACACACGAACAAACCGGGTTGCGATCGCCGTAGACGTTGTCGATGCGCCCCACGGCAGGCCAGAACTTGAACTCGACTTGGTGCCGCGTCGGGTAGGCGGCTTGGGAACGGCTGTAGGAGTGGGTCCACGGTTCCGCGGCCAGCATGTCGGCCGTGTGCGGCGCGTTCTTCAACAGGTTGTCTCGCTCGTCCGCACGCCCCGATTCGATCTGCATGATCTCCGCGTGAATGGCGATCATCGCGTCGCAGAACCGGTCCAATTCCTCCTTCGATTCGCTTTCGGTCGGTTCGACCATCAGGGTGCCGGCAACGGGCCAGCTCAGTGTTGGGGCGTGAAATCCATAGTCCATCAACCGCTTGGCCACATCTTCAGCCGTGACCTTCTTGAACGGACGCACATCCAGAATGCACTCGTGAGCGACCATTCCGCCGGGACCATCGTAGACGACCGGGAAACACTCCGCGCAGCCGATGGGCGATGTAATTGGCATTGAGGATGGCGACCTGGGTGGCTTCGGTGAGCCCAGCCGCTCCCATACAGGCGATGTAAAGCCAGGGAATCGGCAGGACGCTCGCGCTGCCCCAGGGCGCGGCTGACACCGTCCCGATCGATTGACGGTGCCCCAGGTCCGCCGACGGATGGCCGGGGAGAAAATCGACCAGGTGCTGCGCCACGCAGATCGGACCCACACCCGGTCCGCCCCCGCCGTGCGGAATGCAGAAGGTCTTGTGCAGGTTCAGGTGACAGACGTCAGCCCCGATGAGCCCGGGGCTGGTCAGGCCGACCTGGGCATTCATGTTCGCGCCGTCCATGTACACCTGGCCGCCGTGGTCGTGGACGATCCGGCAGAGGTCGCGTATGCCCGGCTCGAAAACGCCGTGCGTCGAGGGGTAAGTGACCATGACCGCTGCGAGCGCGGAGCGGTGTGCCGCGGCCTTCGCCCGCAAGTCCTCGAAGTCCACATTGCCCCTCGAGTCGCATGCCACAGGCACCACCGTCAGTCCAGCCATGACGGCGCTGGCGGGATTGGTGCCGTGCGCGGAGGTCGGAATCAGGCAGACATTGCGTTGCCCCTCGCCCCGCTGCTCGTGGTAGCGGCGAATCACCAGCAGACCTGCGTACTCGCCCTGCGCGCCCGCATTGGGCTGGAGCGACACGCCCGCCATGCCGGTGATCTCCGCCAGCCACCTCTCCAAATCAGAAAAGAGCTGCTGATATCCGCGGGTCTGCTCGGCCGGGGCAAACGGGTGGATCCGGCTGAATTCCGGCCAGGTTATGGGGAACATCTCCGAAGCCGCGTTCAACTTCATCGTGCACGATCCGAGGGGAATCATCGCTTGGCACAGCGACAAATCACGCGACTCGAGCCGGCGCACGTACCGCAGCATCTCCGTCTCCGAGTGGTATCGCTGGAAGACCGGATGCTGCAAGAACGGTGTCCGGCGAGCCGGGGCGGGGTCGCTCGTCGCGGCGCCCAGCTTGGCGGGATCGAAGGTCGAGCGGTTGGTCGCGATTGAGGATCTGCAGGAGCAGGCGCACGTCCTCGAACGACGTGGCCTCGTCGAGCGAGATCCCCACATGGTGCGCGTCCACTTTGCGCAAGTTGACGCCGTGCGCGGCAGCCGTGCGGTGGATCAGGGCCGCGCCGCCTGCGCCGACGGCGACCGTCAGCGTGTCGAAGAAGGTCGGGTTCACAACCCGCCGGCCCAGAGCGTTCGACTCCCGCCGCCAGCGTCGAGGTCAGCCGGTGGATGCGCCGGGCGATCGCCCTCAATCCATCCGGACCGTGATAGACTGCGTAGGCCGCCGCGACGTTGGCCAGCAGGGCCTGGGCGGTGCAGATGTTGCTCGTGGCCTTCTCGCGACGGATGTGTTGTTCGCGCGTGCCCAGCGCCAGACGGTATGCCGGCCGTCCGCGCGAGTCCTTCGAGACCCCGACCAGCCGTCCCGGCATTTGCCGTTTGAACGCGTCGCGCGTCGCGAAGAACGCCGCGCAGGGGCCGCCCAGACCGAGCGGAACGCCGAACCGCTGGGCGCTGCCCACCACAACGTCCGCTCCGAACTTGCCGGGCGGACGCAGCAGCGTGAGGGCCAGCAGATCCGTGGCGAGCACCGCCAGCGCCCCGGCGGCGTGGGCCGCCTCAATCACGCACGCCGGATCCGGGATCGTTCCATCGCGTGGCCGGGTATTGGAGCAGCACGCCCAGTACCCGCGGCGAGAAGGCAAAAGCGCTCGGATCCCCAACGCGGACTTCGATCCCGAGGGCGCGTGCGCGCGTTTGCACCACGGCCAGGTTCTGAGGATGCACGTTGGCGGCGACGAGGAAGATGTCGCGCGCTTCGTCCGCCTTGAGCCGATGGCACATCATCATCGCCTCCGCGGCGGCTGTGGCTTCGTCCAGCAGCGAGGCATTGGCGATGTCCATGCCGGTCAGGTCGCAGACCACGGTCTGAAAATTGAGCAGGCCTTCGAGCCGGCCCTGGGAGATCTCGGCCTGATAGGGCGTGTAAGGAGTGTACCACCCCGGATTCTCGATCAGGTTGCGTTGGATGACCGGCGGCGTAAGACAATCGTAATAGCCTTCGCCGATGTACGAGCGAAACACGTGGTTCTGCGCCGCAATCCCGCGCAGGCGCGTCAGCGCTTCCGCTTCGGTCAGCGGAGCCGGCAAACGCAAAGCCGTCTCCCGCCGGATCTCCGACGGCACAGCCCGTTGGGTCATCTCTTCGAGACTGGTCAGATCCAGCGTTCGCAACATCTCGCGAACATCGTCCGGGCGCGGGCCAATGTGGCGTCGCACGAAGCGATCCGGATGGGCGAAAAGCTCGGCGATCGCCGGCGGGAGGGCAGGGGAATCGGCAACGGTCGTCATGGACATGTCGTCAGTTCGTGAAGCCATCATCGGCTTGATCCGCGGCACCACCCTCCCGTCGGAGGGGAACCAACCGGAGCGAGAAGCCGGAATGATGTGTCCAGGCGCTCCTCGGCGAGGGCCGCGTTATGTGTCAAAACAGGCGCGTCGAGGCTAAGCGGCAGACGGACGGAAGCAAGCGCGTTCTCGTCCACCGCGCTCTCGCCCCGACGGACGACTTGTGGATGAACGGAGTGCGCGATCTGAAGATCAGGTCAGTATCCGTCGGGGCGGTAGTTCACGGTGCCATCGTCATTGGTGGGCGGGTTGGTTGCGCCGGGCGGTGTCCACTCGAGCTTGTAGCCCATCGAGCCTCGACGCGCGTGAATGACCGGGTAGTGAGTCACTTTCACGCCGGTGTCCTGGTTGTGATAGGCCACTCCACCAATGTTCGTCCAATTGAGCTTGATCCGCATTTCGTTGGTTTCGAGTGCCGTCAACGGGTCAAAGGCTCGAGCCCCTGGAAATAGGTGTAGCTTGCCGTCGGATGGTAGGTCGGGTCCGGCGTCACCACGCGGTAGAACATGGGCACGGAAGCAGTCCCGACCGGCCCCAGGCCAGTCAGATTGGCTACGGCATCGGTCCAGTTGTACCAGGGGCCCTCGACGGACGAGGCCCATTGCACCGCATAGTGCGTCCCGGTCCCAGCCGCGTCGCTCCAGCTCAAAAGTCCGTTCGCGCCGAAGGAATCAATCTGCAATTGCCCTCGCGCCAGGGGAATGAAGAGCATCGTCGTGGCGGCGAAGGCCGAATGCGGGGTGAAAACGATAGGAGCCTGTTCTTTGACACGGTTTCATTGGATGTGAGGGGGTGTTGTTGTTTGGCTGAGCTGCTCGCGTGTGACGCTGAGATTTGTTCTCGCAGGCCCCGGCTGATTGGCTGCCGCATGCGACGGCCCTCATTCCAGATCCAGGACCAGACGGTAGAAGCGCGTGGCCGTCGCGCCGGCCTCGGTGTCGATCCACGTGATGTCTTCGCTGGCGGCGAGCGGCCCAATTCTCTGCCGCGCCGTCCAGGGGCCATCAAGTCGCTCAGCCGACTCGATCGAGTAGGACCGCGCAGCCACTCCGGGAAACACAAACTCGATGCCCTCGGCGACAGCCGCGGTCGAGAGGAACGCGAGCACACTGGCCGGGTCCTGGGGATTGGTGAGCGCCAAGAACTCAGCCAGATTGCTGAATCCGTCGCCATCCGGGTCGCCCCCTGGGCCATCGTTCCCGCGGCGGCTGCGAGGGTCAAGGCCCATGGCCAGTTCCCACGCATCCGGCAGGCCATCGCCATCGCGATCGGATCGAGCCGGATCCGACGCGTTCGGCAAGCCCGGCGTCAAGGCACCCAACGCCACGATCTGCGGACCGCCGTCGGGCAGGCGCCCGCTCGATTGATCCTCGACTTGCAGTCCGAACACGACTTCATCGATGAACGCACCATCGGCATCCATCACGCAAAGCGACCCGCCTGTGGCCGGCAATCGGAACTCGACATGGTCGAGACCCGGCTCGACCACGCACCAGAGGCGCAGGTAACCGCGGGGCGGGATGAACGACAGGGAGCGCATCGTGGACAGCGCCGTTTCGGTTGCCAGGTGCAGCCCGCGCAGAGCCAACGGTTGGTCGGGCGAGCGATTGTAGAGTTCCAGCCAGTCGTCGTCGCCAGGCAGCGGGTTGGCCAACCATTCGTTGAGGACCGCGCCCGAGACCGAAGCGGTCGGGGCGAGCGTGTTCGGCTTGGCGGGAGTCGGGAGCGCAAGCTGCCAGGACCCGTCGTCCGCGCGGCCCACTGTGTATCCCGAGACCTGGTTGCCGAAGGTGACGGCATCGATCCGATTGGTCTGCGAGTCGTAGAGGAACAGACTCTCGCCTTCGCGATCGAGGCCAAAACCAGTATGCAAGCCGGGGAGGTTCGTGGCTCGGTCGCACCAGACCACCAGACAATCGTTTGGGGCCAGCGCCGTTCCGGCGGGAAAGACGAACCGTCGAGGATCGCCGCCGTCGCTCAAGCTCCAGCCCGAGAGATCGAGCGTTGCGGATCCGCCCTGGCAAATCTCCACCCAATCGCCTGCGACGGAGGACCGGTCCGGCCCGGTCGAGTCCGAGGCCATGATCTCGTTCAAACGCGCGACCGGGAGCGGCAGGTCGAGCGCGACGACTCCAGGCGAGCCTCCCGGCTGGCTGCTGGCCCGCCAGTTGGCGGGATCGGTCGGCGCTCCGTCCAGGTCGACAACCTCCAACGAATGGCCCCATCCGTCCGCTTCCGTCGGCCATCCGCCGCCATCGCGGTAATCGAGCAGCCAGATCAAACGTCCGGCGGCATCCCTCAGCTTCAGTTCTTCACCGGCGTTGGATAACGATCCTCGAAAGGTCGCCCACACCGGAACGTCGGGATAGCGCACCGCGAAAGCGGCTGGATCTTCGCCCGAGGCCAGCACGATCACTTCGTTTGGCCGCAGCACACTGCCAGGCGGAAAGGCGAACTGGATTCCATCGAGGGTAAACTGGCTGATGTCCAGGGGCGCCGGACTTGCGTTTTGCAGTTCGATGAACTCGAAAGTGCTGCCCCCGGGCGGATGGTACATCAGTTCCGTCACGCGCAGTGGCACGCCCGGTTCGCCCACATGGAAGACGGCCTCGTTGAGAGCGCTCCAAACGGCGGACACCAACGCGCGGGCCTTGACCTGGGTGCTCTGTGCCAGGGTCACGGGCGCGCCGCTCGTGTAGACTTGGGCGCCAGGCGCCACCACGCCACTGCCCGCCAGGCGCGGATCCGTGCCGTCGAGGGTGTAATAGATGATCCCTGCCGGCGCGGTCATTTCGAGCGGGAACGAGGGCGCGACGTGGCCGCCGTGCTGGTTGAAGCTCGGGGCGAGCGCGCTCGGGTACAGGCGGAGATCCCGCAAACGTTTGAGGAGATTGGCCGAGCGCTGCGGAAAGTAGGTGTTGCGCAGCCGGTTCAGTTCCGTCAGCCATTCGCCGTCCCGCGTGTACGGCTGAGCCGGTCGCTGGTTGTCCCCCCAACGGGCCGATTCGAGCACGATGGCGGGATCGATCTCGGCGATGCGTTGGTGATAGAGCGCGGCGGGCCGGTTCCGCTCGGGATGCGCCGCGTCCCAGGCCGGATGAGCCGGATCGACATAGTAAACGCCGCCATTGAAAAAATGGCGATGCACCCGGTCGGCGAACAGCAGGCGGAACTCCGGGTTCGCCTGCAGCCGCGCATACAACTCGGCCGGTGTGTCGGTGTCGCTGACTCCGGTGCGGTCGTGCGTGACGTCTTTGAGGCAGTGTTCCGAATCGTAGCTGACGAAGCGCCACAGGGCGCCCGGCACACGCCGGCGAAACGCATACCAGTTGTGGTGCGGCCAGTCGGTGTTGCCGATGTAGAAGTGCACCAGCAGGTAGTCGATCAAGCCCGGGATCTCCAGCATCTGCCCGAGGGCGGCGTAGCGCGCCGGATCTTCGAGTCCGGCCCGAGCCAGCGCCATCATCGCGTTCCAAGCCTCGCCATTCCCGTCCAGGACGTTGCTGCCGGTGTGCTTGATCACGTCGTACTCGTCGGCGTCGCCTCCGTAATGGTCGGCGGCCCAAGCCGCCTCGGGCTCCTCGTGCACGTCGTAAACCCCCCAGTAGAGGCCGTTGACGAACAAATGGACGTATCGACCAAAGGACGCCGGCGCGCCGCTGGCCGCCTGCAGGTCGCACGCGAACTGATCCCGCACGTACTGGGCGCGTGCGCGTTGGGTTGTCGGGTCCGACCCCCCGGCGTAGGACCAGGTGTAGTTGTAGCCGGCGTCCAGGATCAAGGTGTTGAACGAGTCAACCGGCGAATCGGCAAACCACTCGTACTCGAGGCGGCCCGGACCGTAATCCGACCGGAACACCAGCCGCATCGATAGCTTGTAATCGTTCCACGGGTTGGGGCTGGTGCCGCCCTGGATGCGGACACCGCAGTTGACTTGGAAACCGGCCTGCCCGTCAGGACGCAACAGTTCGGCCGAGCAGCGCCGCTCCCAGGCAATGCCCTCTCTTTGCCCATTCGAGTAAATCCCGCGCGCGGGGCTGAACCAGTCGTCCACCGGCATGACCAGTGACAGCGCGGGCAGGCTCGAGAGGCCCGGTTTCAGGCGATCCGCATAGGCCGAAGCGTCCGTCACACGCGAATCCATGGCGTAATCTGCTGTCGTAATCTTGGTGGATCCCCATACACCCGGGAACCCGGGCGGCGCCGTGGGCTGCTGAAAGACGGACGCCGGGAAGAGGTAGGTGCGAGTGTCCACACGGGACGGGAGTTGGTCTGCACCGAAGGCCGCGGCGCGGACGACCGTCGACTGAGCGATCCGGATCGGGGCGCTGTACGCCACCCCGCTGTTGACCGTCGGCTCGGATCCGTCGGTGGTGTAACGAATGGTCGAGCCGGCGGTTTCGTTCGAAAGCGCCAGGTCGAACGGTGCCTCGTAGAAACCATGCGGCAGGCTGAATTGGACCTGGCTCACCACGCCGGTGATGGTGCTCGAGCCGTTCGCCGCGCCGGGCGTGGGGGGGCTGAAGTATCTCCCGTCTCCGGTGGCCGCCCAACCATAGGAATAATCGTTGCGGGTCTCCGGGAACTGCGGTGCGAACTCGCTGACCACAGCACGCGGCGATCCGGCGTCGTACAGTCCGAGATACTCGCCTTCATCGGCGAGCTTGAAATTCGTGTGCAGCCGCGCGCCCGCCTCGGTCGCGGCACGGTTCTTGCCCGACGCGAAGATCACCAGGTATTGGCCAGCGCCGAGTGTCACCCGCGGCAACATCCACATGTCCGGCACACTCGCGCTGTCCGTCAGCCCCCAACCGGTCAGGTCGACCGCCGTCCCGCCGGTGTTTCGCAGTTCGATCCAGTCTTCCGCGTCGCCGTCCTCGTCTTCGAGCCCATCGGTATTGGCCGCGCAGATCTCGTTGATCACGACGGCCGGGAACGGGGCGCCGGGGTCAAGCGTGCAGGTCCAACTCTCCCCCGCGAAGGCGTGCGCGGGCTCTGCTCGGTCGGTAATGCCGTGGTCCTCTGCCCAGGCGAATTGGATCGGGCCCGGCGCCGGTTCGGGGATGCGGAAGAGGAACGGCCCGGCGCCGACCCCGCTCAGGGCGGCAGCGGGTTTGCCGTTCACGAGCAGATCGTGCGCGTCGAGGCCCGTGACGGGTTCGGTGAATCGCAACTCGATCTGGGTGAGCCGGCGAACGAGGCTGTTCGCTGGCGGCACCCGGGCGGCAATCTCGGGCGGTTTCGCATCCGCGTAGGTGTACGTCCACGCGGCGGCTTCGCCCGTTGGCGCGAAAGGATTGGGGGGCACAGCAAAGTCGGCGATGCCGTGGCCGGCCGCCCAGCGCATCGACACGGCGCCGTATGGGGGCGAACGAAAGGTGAACGTGTAAGTCGTTCCCGCGCCGTAGACGCGCTCCGCCGGCACGGAGTTCATCAGCAAGTCCTCTTCGTCAACCCCGGCCACAGGCTCGGTGAACGTGACCACGAGAGCGGTCAGATCGCCGGCGGCGCCGGCGGGAGGCCACACGCTGGCCAACGCTGGCGGCTGGTTGTCCATCGGGTGGGCCACGAGACCCACGTTGATCTGGAAATCTCCGTTGTCGATGAGGCGGTTGAAGGCCTGGACCGCCAGGATATTCGTTCCTTCCACCAGAAAACGCGCCAGGTTCGTGATGACGTGGTCGATGGATTGAATCGGTTCCGGCGCCGAGGAATTGGCGACCGTCCTGAAGGTAATGGCTCCTTCGTTCACCAGATAACGCGCCACCTCGGTTCCGTTGATCCAAGCCACGAAGCCATCGTCGCTCGCGGCGCGCAAGGTCAGGGCCGCTAGATCGGATGGTTGGGAGATCGAGAAGGGATGGCGCAGGAAGATCCCCGTATACTTGTTGCGCATGTCGCTCAGCACAGTGCCGCCGGTGACGGAACTTTCGCCGAAATGGAACGGGGCCGGCGCCTGCGGCCAGGCGGTGTCGTCGAATGATCGAGCGCGCCACGCCTCGATGGGCGTCGAGGCTTCGTTTGTCCCTTTCTGCATCCGCCACGCCGAGTGAGTGGCAATCAAGATGCCGGCGTCGCTCCTGACGCACGGCCACAGGAGCAGCCCGGCCAGGCCCAGCCGCGGCAGATGACGCCATATGGACATGACCGAACGCTATCAGACCCCGGGTTGGGATTCAACGAGTGCCTTGATGGGACTGGCCTCTACTCGATTGGCCGGGGGCCATCCTCGTCGTCGGCGTCCTCCGCGATATCGAGGTCGATGAGGATATCGCGGGGTTCGGCGCCTTTGCTGGGGCCGACGATGCCGCGGTTTTCGAGTTCATCCATGATGCGGGCTGCGCGGGTGTAGCCGAGGCGCAGGCGCCGCTGCAAGAGAGACACGCTGGCCTTGTGTTCGCTGCGGATGACCTCGATGCACTGTTCGATGAGGTTTTCGTCCTCGTCGATGGCTTCTTCGCCACCGTAGGAATTGCTCGATTTTGAGAGTTGTTGGTGGATTTCGACGTCGTAGAGCGGTTTGCCCTGGCGGGCAATGCAATCGACGACGCTCTGAATCTCCTGGTCCGTGACGAGCGCGCCTTGTGCTCGGATCAACTTGGCCGAGCCCGGCGGCAGGTAGAGCATATCGCCTTTGCCCAGCAGTTTGTCCGCCCCCATCGCGTCGAGAATCGTGCGCGAATCCACTTTGGCGGCCACCTGAAAGGCAATCCGACACGGGATGTTGGCTTTGATCACGCCGGTGATCACGTCCACACTGGGCCGTTGGGTGGCCACGATGCAATGGATGCCCGCCGCCCTTGCCATCTGCGTGATGCGCGCGATCGCCATCTCGACGTCGGCGGGCGCCACCAGCATCAGATCCGCCAGTTCGTCGATGATCACCACGATATAACTGAGCTTGTCCGGGATGACGATGTCATCGTCGCGCGGGACCACGATCTCCTCGTCGACTTCGACCGCGAACCCGTCGGCGCCGGCCTCGACTTTTTCGCGGCGGCTGCTCAGAGGCAACTCGGGCTGTTGGACAGGCAGCGGCTTGTTTTTGGGACGTTCGTTAAAGGAACGGATGTTGCGGACGCCGACCCGGGCAAAGATCTGGTAGCGTTTCTCCATTTCGCTCACCACCCAGCGCAGGGCGAGGATCACTTTCTTGGGATCGGTCACCACAGGCACCACGAGGTGCGGCAGCGTGTTGTACTGCTGCAACTCGACCACCTTGGGGTCGATCATCACAAAACGAAGCTGGTCGGGGGGGAATTTGTAGAGCAGCGAGGCGACGATGGCATTGATGCAGACGGATTTGCCCGAGCCGGTGCTGCCGGCGATCAACAGGTGAGGCATCTCGGCCAGATCCGCCACAATGGGATGACCGTAAACATCCTTGCCAAGCGCGAGCGAAATGCGCGCCTTGGAATTGCGCCACTCCTCCGACTCGAGCAACTCGCGCATGATCACTTTGGACTTGACCGCGTTGGGCACTTCGACACCCACCGAACTCTTGCCCGGCACCGGGGCGAGAATGTGGATGCGCTCGGCCTTCAGCGCCGCAGCAATGTTGTTGGTGAGCGCGGTGATCTTCTCCATTTTGACGCCCGGGGCCGGATGCAGCTCGTAGCGGGTGATGGTGGGGCCCTTGGTGATGTCGCCCAGGGCGACTTCGATGCCGAACTGAGCCAGGGTCTGCTGCATCAGGCGCGCGTTGGCCATCAACTCTTCTTTCGACTCGGTCGGTTTGACCGCCAAATCAGGCAAATTCAACAGGTCAATCGAGGGCAGTTGGTAGTTCCCAATCAGGGGCGGAGTCGCAACCGACAGCGGCTTGGGCCGGCGCAGCACCGGCTTGGGGCGCCCCAGCGCTGAGGGCGACTCGGTCGCAGACGACGGTGGCTTGGCCGCGCCGGGCGTGGACGGCGAGGATGTGTCGGCACTGTCCTTGTCTGCGGTGTCGGGCGTCGAGGCGCCAGGACCCGAAGGCCCTCCCGCCTGGGTCGGTGCGCCCGCCGCGACGTCCAGCCCCGCAGTGGCCGCCGCCACTTCGCGGGCAGGAATCGACCTCGAGGGCATCGTCCGCCGGCGGTTCGATCACGCGGTTCTCCGGCCTGGCAGCGGCCAACGAGCGGGGCGGCGCTTTCGTGCCCACCTGCGGCACGCTCAGGTCGCGCACAGTGGGCTCGGGAACAGGCTGGAGGTCGGGCCCCAATCCAACGCGGGGCGAAGGCGGGCTGGGCTGGGCCACGGGCGCTGGCTCGATCGGCTCGGCATCGGCGAGCTTTTCCTGGAGCCGGCGCGCTTCCTTTTCGAGTTCGCGTTTACGCCGTTCGAGCATCTTCTCGTTCTGCGGTGCAGCGGCCTGCGCGGCGCGGCGGCGGGCAAGATATTCCCGCACCCAGTCGCCCAGGTGAAAGTTCGTCAGACCGTAGAGCGCGATCAGGTAGAAAGTGCTTAAGAGGATGGATGAACCGAGCGTGCCGAAGTAGCGGAAGCAGTATCGATTCAGGTTCATGCCGATCACTCCGCCGGCGCTGGGCGCGCTCAGATTGAGTGAAAGGCGGTCCAGGAAGCCCGCCGGCTCCGCCGGATTGACGGCCAGTCGCTTCAATGCGGCCTGATCGGTCCCCAGGTCCGAGGCGGCCATGCAGACCACAACCAGCAGGACGGCCCAGGGCCATTTGCGCTTGAGGTAATCGACCGCACTCAGAAAGTGAGCCAGGGAAAAGCCCATGACCAGCACTGGCAGGAGATAGGCGGCCGCTCCGAAGTAAAGAAAGAGCCAGTACGCCATCGACGCCCCAAACCGGCCGATCAGGTTGTGCGCCGGGTCGTTGGGGGGCACCCGATTGGCCGCCAGATCAAAACGGTCAAACGAGAACAACGCGGCGAATAGGAGCAGCGCTACGCCAAACAGGATGATGCCCACCAAATCCCCGCGACCGCGTCTGGCCTCGAACGCGCCGGGTTCTCGACGTGCCATGCGCCAACTCTAGGAAACGCCCGCCCAAGTTCAAAGTGGAAAGTCCACGCCTCTTCAACAGGCCTACCGCGCCGCCTCGAGGATGGCCCCCAACTCGGTCGCCGTCAGGACGATCGGATTCGATTTCATGCTGCTGGATTCTGTGGCCTGGGCGGCGACGGTCCCGATGTCCTCCGCCGTGAATCCGTACCGCGCAAGCGGACGGATCCGAAGCCCCCGACACAGATCCCCGACCCAGGCGACGCCATCATCCGCGAGCGCGTGAGGGCAATCGGTCAGTAGCCTCGCAATGTCATCGTATCGGCGGAGCGCACCGCTGCCGGGTTGGCGCTCGCGCAGGGCGCGCAGGTTGGCCGCCATGACATGGGGCAGGAGCGCGGCGCAAACGGCCCCATGCGGTGCGGGAAACCGTCCCCCAAGCGGCGCGGCAAAACCATGCACGGCGCCCAGACCTGCGTTGGCCAAAGCCAGCCCGCCCAGGAGGCTTGCCAGGGCCATGTCCTCGCGCGCCGCGGCGTCGGCACCGTTGTCCCAGGCCCGGCGCAGGGAACGGGCGACCCGCCGCATTCCTTCGACACAGAAACCGTCGGTCAACGGATTGGCCCGGACGGACACATAGGGCTCGATGAGTTGAGTGAGCGCATCGAGACCGGTCGTGGCGGTGATCTCGGGCGGCAGGCCATGCGTGAGTTCGGGGTCGACCAGCGCGACGCGCGGCAGGATCCAGGGACTGCGGAGGCTGGCCTTCACGCGATGAGCCGGCGAGGCGATCACGCTGTTGCGCGTGACTTCCGCGCCCGTGCCGGCCGTGGTGGGGATCGCGAGGCACGGTGCGGAGGGGCGTGACAGAGGGTGGCCCCGACCGATGACTTCCAGGTAATCGAGTACGTCGCCGTCGCTCGTGCGCAGCGCCGCAATCGCCTTGGCCGCATCGAGTGCGCTGCCGCCGCCCATCCCGATGACCAGGTCGCACCCCTCGGTGCGGGCGATGGCCCGCCCCTCGATCACCGCATCGAGGGTCGGCTCCCCGGCAACGGGGTAGGCGCAAATGGCGACGCTGCTGGCGTGGAGCGCTTCCAGGAGCGGGGCCGCTCGCCCCGGGTGCGCCCCTGTAACAAGCAGGGCGCGCGTGCCGAGCGATTTCGCGATCGCCCCAGCCTCGCGCCGCGTCCCGGCGCCAAACAGGATGCGACCCGCAGTGGCGAACTCGAAGCGCATTTACCACTCCGCGTCGGTTGGAGAGACGTTGCTGAACTTCACACTGCGGCGCGGCTCGATCATCAGGGGGGCGACACTGTCGCGCCACCGGGCATAATGGGCCGTCTCTTTGTGTTGGGCCGGCGCCTCGGCCGTGCGATACGCCTCGACCAACACGAACCGTGTTGGATCGTCTGACTGCTGGAGGATGTCAAACCGGGCGATCCCGGGTTCACGCCTGCTCTGACGCGCGTTTTCAAGAGTGGCCGCGATGAAGGCATCGACGCCCTCCGGCTTCACGTGGACATGGACATGAACAACGAGCATGGGCGCAGTATTCGGACTGACCACACCCCTGGCAACCCAAAGTTTACCGAGGCTGCGCCTCAGACCGGCGAGGCGTGTGAACGACTCGTGGCCGCTGAGTGTCCACCACGATCACCGGCGCCCGACGCCTCGCCAACCAGCGGGGCGGTCGTAGCATTCCTGACGGTCCGTGGGTGAGATTTCCGGGTCTATGAGAGCCCGCATTTCAGGTGCAATGGGACGGTGACCGGTCAGATGACATCAAAAGTTGGTGAGAAATGCGGCTAAGGCTTGAGCCGGACCCGCCAGAACGCCGATGGCGTGCTCTCGTCAAAGGCGACGGTGACGGTCGTGAGCGCGTCGGCGCCGGCGAGGTCGTCCGCGACGGTCTCCCACTGGGCAGGAGAAATCGTCTCGGTGCGTTCGAGAAGGTAGTGTCTTTCGGCCACGGCGAAGAAGGTGATCCGCACCGCGTCTTGGGCGATCTCGAATTCGGCGATGTGCAGGGCACTGCCTTTGTCGTTGGGGAGCGTGCCAGCGAGAAACTCGTCCAGATTTCCCATCCCGTCCCCGTCCGGGTCCTCGATCGCATCGGCGGCATCGTTCGGATCCAGGTCGTTGGCGGTCTCCCAATCGTCCGGCATCCCATCCGCGTCGGTGTCTTTGCGAACGGCGACGACGATCTCGGCGGAGTTGTCGCCGGGGGTGGGATCGTTCGATTCGCCCGCCACGTCGAGGCGAACGGCGAATTCGTCGAGAGCAGGGTTGGTCGGAGTGAAACTGAACGCAACGGCGCACGCCACGTCAGAAGGGAGCAAACCCAACGCGAACTCGACAGTGGCGCCGTCGAAAGAAACCGAGCCCTGAGAACTGGCAAACTGCGCCAGGGCCGCCCCGGCGGGAACCGACGTTGCGACTCGCACATCGGCAGCGGAGTCGGGTCCGCGGTTGGTGACAAGGCACTCGATGCGGGCCGGTGTCCCGAGCATGACGGCGTCCGGCCAGGCCTGCACCAGAAGGGCGAGATCCGCCTGATTCGACAGGGTATGGCTGATCTCGGTCGAGGGGAGAAGGCGCGCGCCAGTCGATGTGTCGGTTGCCGACACCGCGATGAAATAGGGCACGGCGTCGAGGACATTCGTCAGACGCGCCGTCGTTTGGTCCCCAACCCCAACGGAGAATGGATAGACGCCCGAATTGGTGCCGAAATGGACGATATAACTGCCCAGCGGGTTGGTTTGGCCGGGGATGAGGGTCCAGATCAGATCGATCCCGCCCGAACTCTGCGATGCTGTCACAGTGACCGGTGTGAGGACTCCGCCGCCAATGCAGTTGCCCCCGCTGTAAGGGCAGTAATCAAAGCCCATATTGAGAGGGCCGGGGTAGAACTGGGACGGAACGGGCGGGATGGCGGGGTTGACGTTCCAGGTATTGCCCTCGGCCATGACCAGCGAGGCGGGAGTCGCGTTGTAGGCGTCGTAGCCCGAGCCGTTCGAGTGGATGATGTTCATGCCGGGCTGGGCGGGCATGCGGCCCAGGTCGGCAACCGAATTGACCAGGTAAACCCCGTATCGAGTGTTGCCCACAATGGTATTGCCGCCGAGGGAGGGATGAACTCCGTCGATGTAGCAGCCGTCGGCATTCGTCCGGATCAGATTGCCGTTGAGCAACGGGCCCGCCCCGACCGGCATCAGCCCTTCGAGGGTCATGCGGATCCCGGCCCCGCGGTTGGCGTGGATCTGGTTGTTGAACAACTGGACGTTGGCGTCGACCCAGCCGAGGTTGACGCCGTCGAGGGTGTTTTCGGCAATGACGCAGTCGTGGATCATGAAGAGGGGCAAGCCAGCGGCTTGGCTTTGGTGCAGGGCATAGACGACACCGTCGGCTCCGTTGCGTTGGATGGTCGTCCGCCCGATCGAACCAGCGAGAGCGATGCCGGCAAAGCCTTCGCCCGAGTGGTCTGCGAGGAGGCTGTCCATGATTTTGATCTGGCGGGCGTGGTCGGCATAGACACCGCGCTGGGCGCACTGGAGAACGGCGCAGGTATCGAGGTCGAGCACGCCGCCCGCGAGAGACACCCCGGTCTGGGCGTACTCGACGGTGGTGGATTTCAGCAGAATCGAGCCGCCTGTCCCCAGGAATGAGGCGGTGATCCCGTGCCAGTCGCCTTTCTGTTGGCCGAGCGAGGTGATGGTCTTGGGCCTGGGTGGCTCACAGGAACCGGCCATGTCCGGAAGCAGGCATTGGTAAAGGATGGCGTGGATCAGGGGCATCGGACCGGGTCCTCCGAGGTTTGCGGCGAAACCGCCGAATTCAGCCACCGAAGTCACGGTCCGGCAAATGCCCTGCGGGTCGGCGTGCTGGATCATGATCGGCGCGGGCGGAGAGACATTGTGCATCAGGGGCACGGCGGGGGGCATGGGGTTGATCCAATCATCGGCGTTGGCCTCGCCTGGCCAGGGCGGGGCGAAGAAGAGGCCCGCGGCGCTTTCCATGCCATCCATCGCTCCAAAGTAATTGCCCGATCCGGAGGCCAGTTCGACCCCGAATCGCTGCATGAGGGGCTGTGCGGTGGGCCCACTCCAGAAGCGGCCTCCTTCGAGGTAGGCAGCACTGCCGCCCTGACCGTTGCCGAGGTACGCTTCGAGGGCGATGACTTCGTCCATGGTCATTTCGTGGTTTTGCGGGGCGCAACCCAAGGCGATCAAGATGGCGTCGTAAGCGTCGAGTTGTTCGACGGGAAGCATGCCTTCGGACTCCTCGACCTGGACGCCGATTTCCCTCAACGCCTGGGCGAGGGCCTGGGCGCCATCGATGAGACTGCCGCGTTCCTCGCTGAAACCAACGACGAGAACGCGGGGACAGGCGACGCCGTGATCGGCGCTCTTGAGTGTGCCCAGCACGTTGAGGACGCACGCGCCGGTATCGTCGTCGAACCGCAAGGTCTCGTCGGGTCCGATGACGAGCGTATCGCCCGCAGCGATGGTGATGCTGCCGCGGGTCGAGTAAACGCCGTTGGGTTCGGCAATCACCATGGGTGTGCCCAGACGATCGACAGCATTGGCGCTGAGCTGCGCCAACGTCCAGACGACACCGATGCCGGGCGTCTCATAAGCCATCCGGACGACTGTGTTGTGTTCTTCGTTCAAAACCCGAGCGCCGCCCGGGTAGGCGTAGCCCGGATAGGCGTGGGTCATGTCCTCGGCGCGAACGGCGAGGTAATAGACGGTTCCAGACGGCAGTCTCGATGGGGTTGCATGGCGGAGAGGCCAGAGGCCATCGTCGACAGACGCGGTCAAGATGTCTTGGGTGCGTTCGGCGGCACTGTAGGTGAGCGGCGCACTGCTGACGTAGAGGTTGTATTGAACAGCGGACGGATCTTGGGCGCGACCGAAACCAACGACGGCCTGGCCTTGCTCGAACAGGGCTTGGCCCACACCCTCACTGTCGGTCCACGTCGGCGCCGTGTCGTCCACGGTGAATCGCAGGATGCTCGAACGCGAGACGCTCCCATACGGGTCGCTCGCCACGATCATCCAGTAATACGTGCCTGCTCCTTGAATGGGGAGATCGGCCTGTTGGTCGGTCGGATCCGCATCGGTGACGAGGAAGTTCGGCCGTTCGAGGGCGCCTGATTGGTCTTTGGCCAGGTAGACCTGGCTGGAGACCGTGTCGCCGTCGCGGTCGCTGACCTGCCAAATGGCCGTGATCGCGGTTTTGCCGCTGGCGCCCAGATCCAGATCGTAAGCCCGACCCAGCCGCGGTTGCCCGGCATCGCCCAGGGACGGCTCGTTCGGGGCGTTGTTCTTCTTAACTGAGAGGGCGGTTGAGGCCGTGACGTTGGTGGTGCCGTCGCTCACTTTGAGGGCCAGGGTGTACTGCTTGTCCTGGTCGACGGAGTAACGGTACGGCTCGGGCAGGACCTTGAAGCTGCCGGTCGAGGCGCCTTTGGTCCATTGCCCCGACCGCGTCGTTCCATCGCCGAAATCCCAACTCACGCTGAATGTGCCGGCGCTTCCCGGATCGGTGAACTGGCCCTCGACTGTGAATGGTTCGCCGGCGCGGACGGTGTTGGTGGCAACTGTGAGCGTGACCGTCGGGGCGGTATTGCCGATGTCGATGTCGAGCGTGGTCTGGCCGGTCTTCCCGCTGGCATCGACGGCGGTGAGGGTGACGGTGTAGCGGCCCGTCTTGGCGAACTTGTGTTTCGGGTTGGCGCCGGTCGCGACCGCCGAGCCATCGCCGAAGTTCCACGTCAACGTGACGCCGGTGCCCGTCGAACTCCCGGTGAACGCGATCTCGTCTCCCTCGGTCTTGCCGGAGTAGGTTCCCGTGATCGAGGGGACAGGCGGCGTTGCGGCCGGATCGACGATGCGAAAGACGAGCGGGCTCGAGCTCGAGTGCAGGGCGGCGATCCTCATGGTGGACGTGTTGTAGTTGTTGTCTTCAGCCAGAATCTCGAAAACGAGGTCTGTGTCTTTGGGCAGCCCAGAGACCGGGACATCGGCGGTGTAAAGGTAGTAGTCGTCTTTCGATAGGGTCATCAGGGTCCAACTCTGGAGGACCGACGAGTCAGCTTTCTTAAGGATCCGATATTTGACCGAATCGACACCGATCCCGTCAGTCACGACGGCCTCGATGTGGATCGACGCGGTCGTGTCGGGGATACCGGGTGCGGCCGGGGTCCGGGTGAAACTGGGGATGCTGGGGCCATCGCTCATCGCTGGGCCCCAGGTGCCAGTGGGAACCCAGAACCCCAGGTGGAAGAACTCGTGGCCATTGCCGGGCACTTGTCTCCGATCCGCGTACATGCCCACGTCATAGAAAGCCGTCGAGGAATTCGTGCCCAGACCGCCGAGTGTCAACTTGAACTCCGTTTCTCGGGTGATCGACGTTGTGAAGGTCTTGCCCCACTCGAAGTCCACTCCAAGGCCACGGGTTGCGCTGACACCCACAACACCCGCTTTCACCTCGGATTCATAACCGAATCCGATGCTCACGTCTGTTTCGGAGACATCGGTGCTGGAGAGCCCCAGCGAATCATAAAGCACGTCTGCTCCGGCCCGGCTGAACTCGGTACCGCCGGTCGTGCCCAAGAGCTTCGGGTCGTCTGGGTCCGGTCCCGTTTGAGCGGCTGTGCCGACTCGGCCCCCGATGCGGTTCCCTTTCAATCCCAGCGACGTCTGGGTGTCGGCCTCGTAAACCGAGCGTTCCCTCGAAGTGTTGGCAGAGGTTGTCGGTGTGATGATGGTGAAGTAGGAAGGGTCGCCGGGGCGCGGATTGATGACTTCGTAGTAGTAGACGTTGAACGTGTTGAAGAATGTGACGACTCCGTCGTCGAGGTCGGGATGCAATCCGGGATCGCCCGTCCATCCAGCGCCTCGGGAGCGGCTCATCTCGACCATGGACGAATCCGCGCGCTCGACGGCGGCCGAGAGGGTGTACTTCGAGGAGGCGCCCGCCTGGAAGATCTTGAATTCTGCTTCTGCCTCGACACCGACGGACATTCTCGTGGTCAGGGAAATGTGAGAACCGAGGCCCTGGCCCGTGGCTTTGGTGAGCGCGATCTCGCTGGATGTGCTCGCATCGTTGATCCCCTTGTGACAGGGAGGCAGTTCAAGGTAGGCCACCAGGATGTTATCTTCCTCGTGCGTGTAACAGTCCGAGTACAGACCGGCGAGGCTGTCCCGGTCGATGTCGCCCAGGCTGACTCGGGTGGCGCCCGACAGGGCTGGCAGGGCTTTTTCCCGGTCGATTGCGGGTTTCTGGGTGTTGTACGGCTTCGAGTAGTGGATCTCGCCGTCGCTGTCCATGGCGAAGACTCGGAGTTGATTGTCGCCCCAATAATCGCCCCCGACGATGTCGCGGAGATGGGACTCCTCCCAGCGGGCTTTGGCGACCGGGGTCTTGACGTCCGACGCGTAAGGGTCGAAGACCTCGACGTTGAACGAGTGGTCGCCTTTCCGATCATAGTGGCAGCCTGTGCCCGCGTCGTCACCGAGCCGGTTCTTCAATTCGTCCCAATAATCGGTGAGGATGATCAATTCGTCCTGGTGGTCCTGGTCGAGGTCGGCCGCGGCAATGGCGCGGGGATCCACCCGGTGGGTGCGCGTTTCCCAATCGATGATGCCGAAGGGGCCGTGTTTGACCGTCTGAAAGCTGCGGCAGGAATGGCGCGCCAATTCCTGCGCAGTTTCCCGAAGCGGAAAATGCTCGCTGGGGTCGTTGATCCACACCCAGGCGTTGTAGTCGCCTTGCGGTTGCTCGAGCAGGGTGGCGACCTCGGCGTCCAGGTCTCCGTCGAGGTCCGCGGCTACAAGATCGACCGCGATCACGTCGCCCACCGGGATCGTCAACTCGCTCTGCTCGAATGTGAAGTCCTCCAGGGTGTGAAAGTAGGTCACGTAGTAACCCAAATTGTCCTTCCACAGAACGAATAGATCGTCGCGCCCATCGTTGTCGGCATCCCCCGCCGAGATGCGCAGCGCGGTCGAACCGGCATCGACCACCTTGACCGTGGATTTGGTGTTGTTGTTGAAGTCCCAGAGGCTGGCGAAGGTCCCCTGATCCGCCGTCGCCGTCTCGAGCACGATGAGTTCGTCGTAGCCGTCGTTGTTCAAATCGCCGCACACCATGTCCAGGTAACCGGACACCTCCGGGTCTTGTGAGCAAACATGGGAACCGCTGGGGTATTTCGAGTCTATTTGGTACCAGTAATACTGCTTACCCGTGCTGTTGTAGCCGAAATAGCCCAGTTCCTGATCCCGCAAAAAGCGGAGTCGGCCAATGGGCGGGTCGCCGTCGCCGCCTGAAGGATCGATGCGAACCGGGTAGGCGGCGCGCGCCAGCCAGGAGGCGGGCACCAGCAGATCCAGGCGTGTCTCGTCCCCCCGGGATGAACAGCGCCAGCGGAGGCGTGTCCCGCGGTCGTACGCGTCCTGGGCCGAGGGAGGGAAGAACTGCAGCGCCATTCGGCCCCCGCGATAGAATTGAATCGCGCCGTCGGTCTCGAATTCGAGAGGCGCGGGCTGATCGTTCACCCGGATTTCGAGTCCCTCGGCCTGACGCACGCGAAGGGGGATGACAAGGTCCTTGGCGCCCTCGGGCGGAGCGTCGAGGCGGTTCAGGACGATGTCTTCCTTAAGTTTGCTCGGTTGGAAGCTATAGACGACATCCACGCGACAACCGTCGTACAGGTCGGCGTAGCGCACCGTGTTCTCATGTCGCGTCGCGGCGCTCCGCCGCAGCGCACCGACCGGAATGGTGCTCTGCTGAGTTGTTTCCCAGCTCACTTCGGGGCCGGGAGCCCAGGCGATCCATGGACTCGATGCGTCGCTGCGGGCGGCCAATCGCACAACCGCGCCCCCACCGAGCACCGCCGGGAGATCCGCCCGGTAACGGCCGTGGTACTGGATCCCATCGTCCTTGCGATCCGCGAGCCCGCGGGGGGGCATCGGCGCGGGCACGGGTCTCCTGACGACTTTGAACCGGTGGGGTGGCTTTTGAGTTGGCGGGCCATCGAGCGCGCTGGCGATCTGTCTGCAGACCAATGCCCGCGATGAGTGTCAGAATGGAGAGGACCATCTGCGGGGTTTTCATAGCATCGTCTAGCGAGGCGCGCCTCAGACCAAAACAGGTTTTCGGCCTCATGAATCGCTCCAGTGTTTGTCCCGCTCTCTTCTCCCGCGCCTCGCTCCTTAAAATCCTTGCGAAACGAAAGGGATAGGGGTGAAGGCCAAACTTGACTTGATCGCAACATGTTTGGGGTTTCAAGGATTTTAGGGGGGATATCTCTGCTCGTCTCCCGACCGCCCTTGGGCCGTGCTGCCGTCCAAGCGTGCTGAACCCCCTCGCTGCGCGGCTGATTGGTCCGGACGGAGGATGGATGGAATCGTTGGAGAGTTTTGTCGTACTGGCCTTGTTCGACCTTGTTTGGGAATGGAATAACAGTAGGCCTCGGCGGAGGTGAAATCAAGGCCGAATTGGCGGCCATGATCGTCGCAGGTGTGCCCGGTTGCGGCCGGTGCCTGTGTGACCGGGGGTGAAGGCATCGGGCGGACACCCGCTCATGAACTTCCGCTGCAGGGCGCGTGTCCCCACGCGGAGCGCCTACTTCATAGGTTGGCTTCCGGTGCGCTGGAATCTGTAACGGGCGCACGCGATGCTGGGACGTCTTCCACGGCCTCGTTAGTCCAGCCTTCCTGAGCCGGGTGCACGAATCAAGTGATCCGGGCGCAACCCGAGTCGGCTCAGCCCCTTTCCGTGAGCCCCGGCAAAAGCGACGGGATAGGATGCGTCCACGCCATGGACAGAGTGCCAGACAATCCGGTTGAGCGTGTCTTCGTCGGCCTGGTCGGGTTGGTCGAGGGGGAGATCTGCGCTCAACTCGGCCCAGTGCCTTTCTTGCGCCGGCAGATCGCTGGTGTCCTTGTTCATTTCGTCCAAGGGGAATGCTCGCGGGCAGACAAACGTACGGGGTCAGATCGGGCCTGGGCTGAAAGCAGGCAGTCATCAGGGGCGAAAGGGCGTCGATCTGGTTCATGGGCGGGATGCCCAGCATCCGCTGCATGGTGTGGAGCACGGAGGTCTGGTTATAGAACTGGCTGATCACGGCGCCCCGTTTGGTGTACGGACTGACCACCAGACAGAGCGAGCGGTGTCCATCGACGTGGTCGAATCCGTTCTGGGGATCGTCCTCGATGACGACGATGCACGTCTTCGGCCAAAAGCGGCTGTGCGAAATGGCGTCGACGACCCGTCCCAGCGCGAGGTCGTTGTCGGCGACCTGCGCACGCGGGGTCGGGCTGCCCGCGCGCGTGCCCGAGGTGTGATCGTCGGGCAAATAGAGGATGATCAGGTTGGGCCAGTGCCCGTCGCGTTCGAACGCGCGGAATTCTTCGAGAAAGGCATCCGCGCGCACCTGGTCGGGGATGCGCATGTTCCAGCCTGGCGAGGCGGGGCAACTGAAACGCCGCAGGGTGTCGATCTGGATGTCGTGCGTGAACGTGATCTTGCCCGTCTTGGCGACATAATCCTCGTAAATCTCCGAGAACGTTGCGTTCGCCGGTTGCGTGGCGGTGGTGTTCATCTCTCCGTAATTGCGGAACGAGAGGCCGTGCAACAACACGTTGTCCCAGAGAAAGCCCGTGGACGCGTAGCTCAACGGATCGTCTCCCGCGAAGGGGTAACTGCGGGTGAATCCGCCGAACGACTTCTCGAGGTAATCGGTGACGTAGCCCTCCGTGGCCCACGCATGGCCGTCGGCGGACAGCACGCCGTTGCAGTAGAAGTTGTCCAGCAGCGCGAATTGCTCGGCCAGAGCATGGTGGTTGGGCGTCACCTCGCGTCCAAAAACGCACAACGACGGGTCGCCGTTGCCTTGCGGCAGATCGCCGAACACCTGGTCGTAGGTCCGGTTCTCCTTGATGATGTACACCAGGTGTTCGAAGACCGACGGATCGCCAAGCCGCCGCGGGACTGGCACCGGGCGCCGGGCCTGGTTCGATCGCTCCCAGGCTCGCAGGATCTCCGGCACCCGTGCATCCGCTTTCACCTGCCTGGTATAGGCGGTGAGTTGAGCGGAAGTCGGAACCGCCACGCGCGTCACGCTGCCGCGATGTTGGTGGCTGTTCCAACCTTTCTTCTTGGGATCGGGCGTGCGCGATCCGATTCCTTTGACGTTCGCCACATAGATGTGCGCGCCGTCGGTCAGGAGCGCCCCCGGATACCAGCCCGCCGGAATGAAACCATCGAGGCGCGGTTCGGTCGGTCGGTCCAGGCCCAGCACAGCGACGGCGTTGTTGCCCCCGTTGGCCACGTAGAGACAGCGCCCGTCCTGCGACAGAGCCAGCGCGTTGGGTGCGCTGCCAAAGGGCAGACCGGATGCCGGTCGGACAATCACTTCCCCAGCCAGAGCACGCCGTGGGACGTCGATCACAGTCACCGAGTCCGAGTTGGCGTTGGCCACATACAGCAGGCGCCCGTCCCGACTCAATTCGAGATCCGACGGATGCAGGCCCGTCGGGATTTGGGCGATCTCCTTGCCTTGATCAAGGTCCACCACCGAGACCGTGCCGCTGGCCGCCACACCGCGCTCGTCGATCAAGGCACGTGTGCCGGAGGAATCGGCGGCAGGCTCGTTGCCGGCGGGATGCCGCCCTCCCCAGTTCGAGACGAACGCGATGGGTTCTTCCCCGGCGCCGTTCGCGCAGACCACATCGTAAGGCGCAATGCCCACCGCGATCTGCCGGAGCACCGATCCGTCGCCGAGATCCACAACCGCCAGCGCGTTGTTGCGCGACAAACAAACGTAGGCTTTCGTTTCATCCACCGACAGGGCAATTCCACCGACGTGAGGGTTGCCTTTTCCGCCTGGACCGGGCAGGGCGATCTTCCTGCCCCATGTTGCGACGCCCTGCGCGTCGATCTGCGCTTCCCACAGGGCGGTGGCTGCGCCCGACGCGTAAAGCCGCGTCCCGTCGCGCGTGATTGCCAGGCCATGCGTCGAGCCACCGCTTTCCTTGAACTTGAGTTCTTGGCGCACGGACCAGTCAGCCGTATTGATCGCCACGAGTCCCCGGTTGTCTTTGACCCAGACCGTCCGGCCATCCGGGGCCAGAACGAGGTCAACGGGACGCCCGCTGAACTCGACCGATTCGCCTGCCGGACGCAGGAGTTGATAGGTCGGCGTCAGATGCCCCTCGGGGTCGAGGGGGCCAACCTGCTCAGGCGGCGTGGTGTGGCATCCGGCAATCAGCAAAAGCGCGAGCGGCGCCCAGACAGGGCAAGTACGAGTCGTCATGATGAAGGATGAGTTTAGGGCGGAGTGTAGGGCAGCCTGCAAGTCGTGACAACCTGTGATCCGCACGCCCCACCCGCCGCCGTGATTTCTCCGTTATTCTGTCTCGACTTGCTGTCGCTCTCGATGCCATCATGCGCCGCGACCAACGACGAACCGGCTGGAATCCTTGATACCCCAAGCGTGATGCACTAGAGCCGAGTTTGGACCTCACCCCTGACCCTTCGGTATCGTGAAGATGCTATCGAGCGAGGCGCAGGAGAGAGGTGAGGAAGAAACACCGGTGCGATCCACGGTGCTTTGGATTTGCCTCGGTCTGAGGCGCGCCTGGCTTGGCTTCACCCCTGGCTGGTTACCAACGGTCGGAGACGTGATGTTCGATTTGAGAGCAAGAAGCACACATCGATGCCCCCGACCCAAAGTACCCTCCGACTCATGAACACACTCGCCTCTAGAATCCTTGAAACCCCAAACATGGTGCGATCAAGTCAAGTTTGGCCTTCACCCCTATCCCTTTCGTTTCGCAAGGATTCTAAGGAGCGAGGCGCGGGAGAGAAGAACAGGAAAACGGAAGGGCGGTTCATGATGTCGAAGATTGGGATTTGGTCTGAGGCGCGCCTCGCTAGAACTGGTGTCCTCGCTGTTTGCCTGCTCACCCCCCTCGTTTCTGCGACGGCCCTTGGGGCCGCTGCCACCCTGTTGTTCGAAGACGATTTCAACCGGGGCATTCCCGGTTGGACAGCCGTGCAACCCCCGGGGACGTATATCGACGGCCCCATGCGGTGGCAATACGACAGCGTGAACGACGCGTTCATCGAACAGAGCAATATCTATACGGACGCCTCGACTGTTTCTCCGACCGCGACGGCCGTCATGCTCGTCAACGATGCCGTTGCCGGCCCGACGTTCACCTACAGGGCCCGCCTGATCGCGGGCGATGACGACGCGTTCGGCCTGATCTTCGGCTATCAGAACCCGACGAACTTCTACCGCCTCACCTTCACGCGGCAGGTGCGGACCGACGTGGGCTTTCCCTGGAACGGATGGAACGTCGATCGCAAAGTCGACAACGTGGCCACGCCGCTGTTTGGCGACGGCACGCCCGGGCACGTCCCATCTTTTGTCAACGCTCAGTATGTGCCCTTCGATGTCACGATCACCGTGGCCAGCGGGAATCTCCTGACGCTGACGGTCCTGGACGATCCCGACGGGGCCGCGGTCGAGTACCCTTTGGTCGTAGGACAACCGTTGCCGGCATCCGCCGCGGGCCAGGTCGGATTCATGACCTGGGGCATGAGCGGCACGCTGGTGCGCGGATTCCGCATCCTCAACCCCACTCTGAGCCCCGTCAGCCTGGTCGGCAACCCGGACGCCCTGGCCGAGTGGACTCCAGTCGTCACTCCGGCAGACGATGGTACCGGGCTGGATCCCGGCAGCGGCAACGGCGGCGTCCCCATCTGGTCGCTTGCACTCGGAGCCAACGGGCAGATGGGCACCCTCCACGAAAACAGCGATTCCCTGGGCGGCAACACGGCCGATGGAATCGTGGATTTCCCAGCGGCGACCCTGGTCGCCGGCGATCCTGCGTGGTCCGACTACGTTTACATCGCCCGGTTGATTCCCGCCGACGACGACGGTCAGGGCATCGTGCTGCGTTACCAGGACGATTCCAATTTCTACCGCATCGCCTTGCGGGCTCAGAGTTCGGCCACGGGCGTGCGGCGCGGCCTGTCGATCCAGAAAGTCGTCGGCGGGAGTCTGGGAAGAGGTCTTCTACGAAACCACGCCGCAATTCGCGCCGCCATCCAACGTCCCCTACGACATCACCGCTGTGGTTCTGGGCGATCGCCTGCAGGTTCAGATCATCGCCAACCCCCTGGGCGCGGCGCAGACATTCTCCTACGGTCCCTTCGACCTCACCGGCGACACCCTCGCCACCGGTAAAATCGGCATCTTCAGTTGGGCTATGTCGCGTCTGGAAACGGACTTCGTGCGGGTCTATGGCATCGACGGCCTGCCCCTCCAGGTCTCGTCCTCGTACGGCAATCCCGATCCGCCCGCGGGTCTTTACGGCTACCCTCCTGGTTCGTCGGTCACCGCGTCGGTCCCCAGTCCGTTCGAGGATTCTCCGGGCGTGCGCCGCGTGGTGACCGGGTGGACCGGTCTCGGATCTGTGCCCGCCATCGGGACGGAATCGCCAAGTCACCTTCACCATCGAACGACATCTCGTCATTGACCTGGAACTGGCGCACCGAACTGCGTCTCGGTGGCAACCGCCGGGCCGGGCGGCCAGGTGACCGCCCCCGCCGAGGAATGGCTGCCCGAAAACACGAACGTCTCCCTGATCGCAACGCCCAATGACGGCTTTCTCTTCACGGGATGGTCGGGAGACATTGCGTCGTCGGATCCGACACTGGACTTCGTCCTGGTTCGACCGCTCACACTCGAAGCCCGCTTCGAGGCCGACAGCGACGGGGACGGTCTGCCCGATTCGTGGGAACAACTGCACTTCGGCAATCTGGCCGCCGGGCCCACCGACGACCCGGACAACGATGGCAAGAACAACAGTGTGGAATGGCAGAACGGAACCGACCCGAATTTCGCCGAGGCGCTGTTGGTCTCCGACGGCTTCGAGCTCCCGCTGGGTGAACGTCCAGCGCGATCCCGTCCTGCCCGGCCAACTGATCGTGCGGGACTTCGGCAGCGGTTTCCGCGGCGTCTGGGAGAATAGCAACGACTATCGCGGCGCGGACGACGCCACCTTCATCGGCGCCGATGCCATCGTTCCGAACGTCAGTTTCGAAGGCCCGCGCATCATCATTCGCCCCGAATCCTGGAACTCGGGATGGACCGATTTCTACGCCGAAGCCACGTTCAGCGTGGGCGACAACGACGGCAACTGCCTCTACTTCCGCTACCGCGACGAGCAGAACTGGTATCGGATCACCATCTCCGGTGAGAACAACAACGCCGCCTGGCGTGCGCCCTACGGCGTGAGCGTTCAGAAGCGCTCGAACGGCGTGTTCAGCGAACTCATGACCGATCCGAATGTCGCCACAGACCCGACCGACATCGCCTGGTACAAACGCGTCCGGCTCGCCGTGACCGCGACGGGTTCTGATTTCGAGGTCCGCACCACCGGTTGGAGTTGGGCTCTCGAACCGCCAGGCTGGGACCAGGGACTGGAGAGCGTGATCACCTTCCAGGACGTCGATCACGCCGACGGGCCGAGTTGGCGTCGGCCTTTGGGGCCAGAGCGGCGGCGGTTCCGCCACCGCCACCAATCCTGTCGACGCCGGCGCCCTCATCGAGGACGTGGTGGTCAAGGTCAACAATCAGGAGGTCTTCCGCGAGGATTGGGAGGCTGTCCCGCTGGCCGCCCAACTCCCGGTCGGCTGGGAGAACCCGGCGGGCGACGGCGGCGCCGGCGCCTGGTCCGTCACGGCTCACGGGACTTTCATGCAAACCTCGAACTACGGGACTTCCACCACCGGCACCCTCGCCCAGCCGAGAGCCGACGCAGAGGGAACCACCCTGCTGGCCCCTGCGTTCGTTCGCGCCAACTACTATCTCGAGATCGGATTCCATCCCTTTGACGACGATGGCATCGGATTCGTTTACGACTTCAAGGATCCCGACAACTTCGCCCGGGTCCTCTTCGTCAGCGAGGCGACGGCCAACGGGCGGGTTCCCCGCGGCGTCAATGTCAGCCGCAAAGTGGCCGGCGTCTGGTCCGATGTCTTCGTCGGCGACCCGGCGTTCGTCTATGCCAGCGGCAGCCCGTTCGCCGTGTCCTTCGCCAACTCCAACGGCGAGTGTCGTCTGACAGCGCACCAGATCGACGATCCGAGCGCGGTTTCGACCTGGAACTGGACCGGGCCGGCGCCCGTCGCCAACACCCGGTTCGGCCTCGCGTGTTGGGGCGAGACAGATGCCCACTTCCTCTACGCGCGCGCCTACAGCCTGCCCGCGGGGCCGGGGCCCGGTGACCTCAAGATTACAGCCGTGTCCGTGGCCGGGGGCAACCTGGTGCTGACGATCGAAAACCCCGGTGGCGGCGCGTTCAGCGTCGAGCATTCCACCACGCTCCAGCCAGGGTCGTGGACGGCCGTGGCGACTGGGCTGACGGGCGGCCAGTGGACGACGCCTCTGCCTGCGGCGCAGGGCCCCGGTTTCTATCGCCTCCGCCAGCCCTGACCGGCCATGCCACGACGGGGCTTCACGCTGATCGAGCTGCTGGTGGTGATCGCGATCATCGCGATCCTCGCCAGCATGCTCTTGCCGGTCCTCTCGAACGCCACGGAAAAGACGCGGCGAATCAGTTGTCAAAACAACACGCGCCAGATCATGTTCGCCGCCCACCTCTACAGCGAGGATTTCCCCGGCTATTTCTACGACACCGAGTCCATCAGCGACGACGCGGCGCCGCTCTCGTTCCATCCTCGGTACCTGGCCGCCACCAAGACCTTCGTCTGCCCCAGCACCCGCAATGTCGTCCGGGAGGACGTGAAGGACCGCACGGGCAAGATCCTGGACCTCGAAGAGACCTCGCACGGGGATCGGACCTACAACAAGGGCGGGCACAGCTACGAGTTCTTCGGCTTCTTCGAGCGCGGCGAGCGCTACAACGTCCGCAAGAACCCATCGTCCGCCGCCTTCGCCCCCACCCAAGTCGTCATCGTGCTCGATGCGGACGATAACCTGGCCCACATCCCCGACGACGCCAATAACTCACCCGATCCGGTCAACAATCATCGCGAGAAAGGGTGGAACTGGGGGTTCGTGGACGGCCATGCGGAATGGGTCACCGGGCTCCGGACATCAGACGCCCTGCACGAAAGCTGGATGACCTCGGGCGTGGGCACCAAACCGTACGGTCAACGATAGACAATGCTGGGCATTTGCTCCATCCGATGAACGAGTATCCGAATGCCCCTGTGACGGCGATGCGCATGGTGGTTTACGTCGAACGACCCGGCTCAGCGACCCCGCGCCACTGGCTTGCGAAGTAAAGCTGCAGCTTCATCGCGGGGTTCGCTGGAGCCGGTTTGTTCGGCTCAGGTTAGTGGTTCCAGGTTCAACGTATCCAGGGCTGCCGACATGGCTACGCGCCACGCCAACATTGTTCGTGATGACTTTGCCGTGCCGGTCAATATCCACCACAACAATTCCGCTGCCCACGCCAGACGCAAAAGAAACAGCCGCCATGACATTGGAGCCGGAAGTGTTGACCCACACAATCGGTTTCGCGCCCTCAAGGGCGAACTGCATCTTCCGCTCTTTGAGGTAGTGTCTGGCGGTCTGCTCCAATTCCCGGGCTGAATACCATTTGTCACCCACTCCATTCACGTACACATGTGGCTGCTGAGCATGGGCGAATGCGCTGAAGAGAACCAATGCGAGCAGATGACTTTTCATAGCAGTAGATGCTGCCGCCTAACAGTTGGCAATGTATCCGTCCGGCGGGGCCACGGGCACACGATTCGTCCCGGTCGTTCTGCCCGCCCGGACGGATACATTGATGTCGGACGAAGCCGCGGCCCTCGCCCGGGAATTCACAGGGGAAACTAAGCCCGGGACCATCCCGCGAAAAGCAAGAATCTGTGTGCACTCGGACATTGGCACGGCCACCTCTGACCTTCGGATCCTGGGCGTCAGCGGCGCGCCCCAGCCGCCCTCCCGCCAGGGTGCACCCCAAGCGCGGATCAGCGCCCTGCGGGCGCGACACCCCGCCGCCTGCGCACAAAGGGTCTGCACACTCCAAGTTCCCTGGGGCCGCACAGAGCCAACAAGACACCCGAACTCCCTCCGCGGAGCGGCTTCGTTCAACAGGTATTCGGCGGCCTATTTGACGCATTGTTTTTCCACCAAGAGTGTGAGCCTCGGGTGCCCTCACCCACGCGCCGGCGATCACAGCCTCGCCGCAACGGGCAGGATCGTTCTCGAAGTGGCGGTCGTAATGCTCGATCTCCAGTCCGTGGCGGACGGCCGCAGCGGCGATGACGATGTCGGCCACCGGCACAGTCAATCCCGCGTCGCGGCAGCGAACCGCGAGCCTCCTCGCCGTTTGCCAGGCGTCCGCGTCCACCGGGAAGAGGGCGACCTCCCGACCTGAGTTCGGCCAGGTCCCGCTTCTCCCGTCCGCCGCGCACCCCGTGCCACAGTTCGACGGCTGTCAGATCGCACCAGCCGGCGTCTCCGGTCAGGACAAGTTCCTCGACGCGGTTGCCCGCCTCGGACTCCGAGTCCCGCAGGTACTCGAATCCAGCTTGATGTATCGACCAGCTTCATTTGAGCCCCTCCCAGCGCGCATCTTCGCGGAGGGTCTTCAGATCCGCCTGCGTCATGAAATCCCTGAACCGCCCCCGAATCCGCGCGTTGAGCGCTTCAAGACGCTTCAGCTTGTTGAACCGTTCGACCGCCGTGAGGATGGCCTCCCGTTTGGTACGCGCCCGGGTGTGACAAATAGCTTCCGATAAGACACTCTCCGGAATATCAATCGTCGTTTTCACGCTTCCACATTAGGCCAATGTCGATTCCTGTCAACAGCCCACAGGGAGATCTTGCTTGCGCGTGGCGCTTGGAGGCAATCGGGTCCGGTCCGCATTGTTCACACAGCGGGTTTCGGCCTGAGTGCTTCGACATCCGATGATGGCGTCTGGCGATGGAAGGGGTTCCGATAGGGCCCGCATGGAAGGGGTAAGCAGTTGACTCCACTGCTGATTCGCGGTGGCGGGGCCACGGGACCGCTCAAGATCCCGAACCTTCTCCCACGCCCGGCTCCGGTGCGCGTTCGAGCGATGGAGTTGCAGCAGACCCCGGCTCGGTGGCTTTTTCCGGCGGCCAACCAGCCGGGAGACGCAACTCGCGGCGAGGGCCGGCTGCCAGGGATCCGACCCGGGAGGTGGCGATTCCTCGACACGGCCTTCACGACGACGAAGAAACCAGGGAAAGGCCGGGCCGCCGGCGATCAAACGATCGAGCACCTTACCGACCGACTCGCGCGCCGCCGCAAGGTCAGACGACACAACAACGCCGGATGTGAAACATCTCAGACGGCTGAATCGCGAACGGTGTCGGGCAAACTCGGTCTCGGGCCCCTCCGCAGTTCAGTAATTTTAAAACACTATACAATAGCTATACAAGACCCACTTGATTCTGAAGTGTGCGGAGATAGTGGATTCATAAATATTTGTAAGGGATCATTTTATGACTTGTTTTTTGGGTGTGCCTAGCAGGCTGGAGAATAATTACACAATAACTTGACATCTCTTTTTATTCGTATAGTGTGTTCATCGTTCGGTTGCATCTGTGCCGTCGGGTAGGCAGAGAACTGACGTGACTATCGCAGCAGCACCGATGGGAACAACCTTTAGGCGCCTGAGCTGGATTGCTCAGGCAGGGGTGGACAGTTGAACGGTGAATAGTCTAATAATAAACATCAGCAATAATAAAATAATGAAAACCTCAAGATCAATGCGCAACTTGGCCCTGGCCGCACTGGTGGCCTCGACAATCACTCTGGCGTCCGCCTGAACCGGGGAGAAGCCAGGAGACATCGTCTCCGTCGCTTCCGGGGCTGGGAGTTTCAAGACACTTGTGACTGCGGTGAAGGCCGCCGGCCTGGTCGAGACCCTTCAAGGAAAGGGTCCTTTTACCGTGTTCGCCCCCACCGATGAGGCCTTTGCCAAGCTGCCCGCCGGGACGCTGGATGAACTGCTCAAACCGGCGAACCGGGAGAAGCTCAAGGGATCCTCACTTATCACGTCGTTTCCGGGAAGGTTCTGGCGGCGGATGTCAAGACGATGAAGGCGAAGACCGTTAACGGCCAGGAACTCACGATCAAGGTCGAAGGCGGCACGGTGCGCGTGAACAACGCCAAGGTTGTCAAACCCGATGTGCTTGCCAGCAACGGTGTCATCCACGTGATCGACGCGGTGGTTCTTCCGGCCTCGGACCCCGCACAGGCCAAGCCTAAGGATCATCCGGCGCACTGACCCACTCGATGACGGGAGCAGTTAGGATGCGCGCAATCAGACTCGGCGTCGGCACATGCCGGCGTCGAGGTTTTTGCCCGAGTCCAGTGGCGCAGTAGGAATGGGCGGTGCCGCCCCGCATCGGTTGACCTAACCGTGTGAGTATTCAGGAGGGATTCAATATGCTGAACCAAAAACGTGGAATTCGACAGGTTTGTGCCGTTGCACTTGCT
>CAWJWM010000009.1:0-201465 GCA_963846445.1 uncultured Verrucomicrobiae bacterium
ACCGGGCCTGTGTGGCTCAGCAACCGCCGCGGCTTATGTTCCAACCGCGTGCCGTTTACCTTGGACCCCTGCCCAAGGCCCTCGAACAACCGCCAGATGAGCCGCCCGGTCCCGCGGCCCATTCACACTCCCCCTCGTCATCAATGGACACATCGAAAAGCCGGACAGCTGGATGTTTTCGCCTTCACGGTCATGCCGACCAATCGATCGTCGCCGAGTTACAGCCCACGCCGACTGCGTTTCGCACTCGATCCCGTTCTAGAGCTCACCGATCCGACCGACACCATCCTGGCGCTGAACAACGATTACCGGAGGAGCGTCTGGCTTCCGGCCTTGACCGCCCACCAGCAACCATGCTTCCTCGTCACCCTGCCACAGAGGCCCCCTATCACGTTCACCTCGGCGACACGGCGCTCGGGAGCGAAGCCTACGGCTTCCGACTGCGCCTGAGCCAACCGAAGCCCGACTTCACCTGGGCGTCGCGCCTTCGAGCATCGGTCTCCGCGGACGCTCGACTGCGACGGTCAGCGTCTATGCCCAGCGCGAAGACGGCTTCGACAGCCCTATTCAACTGGCCTTCCAGAATTTCCGCCTCGGGGATTCTGAGGCGCCGTCCCTCACGTTCGCAGCAACCCGAACAGTGGCGCGTTTGACCATCCGCCGTGACCGCGGGCCGACGGCGAGCCGGTCGACCTCCGCATATCAGCCGATCCCCACGATGGGCCGGCCCAGGGATCACACGCCAAGCCGTGCCGGCGGAGGACATGATGCAGGTTTCCTGTCGCGGCGCCTCGTTCCCGCTCGTGACCTCAAGGCTCTGGTTTTCGACCCCGCCACGCAGCCCATGCCCGGACGCCTCGCCCGGACGCGTCCGCAGCCGCTCGCAACACCGAGCCCCGCTGCCCCCGCGACCTCAAGCCTTGGCACCAACGCCCCGGCGAACGCCAGTCAAACCGGCGGAACCAATGTGACGGGCTCGGCCACGGCAGCCACGCCGCCCAAGTTCACTCGACAACAGATCGCCGGACGGCTGCGTCAGCTCCGGCTGCTTTATGAGGACGGTCTGCTCACCGATGAGTTCTACGAGACCAAGGTCGCCGAGTGCGAAGCGGGCCAGTAAACCGCATGCGGCCACCGTTGCTTTCCAAGAATGGTGGAGGCGGCGGGAGTTGAACCCGCGTCCCTGACAGAAACCCCAGCCGCGACTACATGCTTAGCCGGAGATAAAGTCTCGGCGAACGGTAACGCCCCGGCGCGACCCGCCCACCCAGCCCGCTGTAAAAGCTTCGGTCAACCGCGCAGCCGGCGCCACGGCCAACCTAACCTGCTGTCGCGTTCGTCCACCTTAGCAGGTGTCAAGCGGCGAACGTCGCGGACTTAGGCCGCGAGGGCCAATTCAGTATTGGCTGTTTTGTTTTGACCCGATGATTAACGAGGCCAACGGATCGTCCTCGGCATGCCGCCTCTGGCGCGTCTTCCAGGTCGAAACCAGTACGCCCCCATCACAGCGGGGAGACCATCCGCCATTCTGCCCCTCAGGTCAAGGACGGGTCAGAATCCTTGACCGGTCAGATGTGTTGTCGACAAGTCAAGTTTCTATGCTGCGTTGAAGGGGTCAAGGATTCTCTGGCGCCGCGCAGCGGCGCCTTCTAGCGAGGCGTCGGGCGCCGGTGATCCTGGTGGACCCCGCGCGCGCGCCTCGACCGACCGGTTGCGGTTCCTCGCCAACCTTGCGAAGGACTTCGGCTAACCCGGCGGCCACCCCAGGGCGCGTCCGCCCAGGATGTGGCAATGGAGATGGGGAACGGCCTCGCCAGCATCGCGGCCGGTGTTGAACACCAGGCGGTAGCCGTTGGTCAGGCCGGCCAAACGCGCGATTTCAGCCGCTTTCAACAGCAGATGCCCCAGCAATGCCTGGTCTCCAGCAGCCGCTTTCTCGAGATTCGGCAAGGGCCGGCGCGGAACAACCAGAATATGCGTCGGAGCCGCAGGATGAATGTCGTGAAACGCCACAACCCACTCGTCCTCGTAGACGATTCTGGCGGGGATTTCTTTGGCGCAGATACGTTCGAACAGGGTCTTGCTCATACAATGACGAGCGCACAGTTGCCGGCACGCTCTTCCGCGCGCAAACACCGGCGCAGGTACTCGATGATCTGATCGCTCAGCGCTTCGCATCGCCCGCTCCATCGGCGGGCGCCGACCAGCGTCTTCACACAAACGCGAAGTCCGGTGAAACGGACGACAAGCGGCCGCGGCTCCAATCGCCGCGCGAGTTCCTCCCTAAGCCGTTGGTAAAAGCCCAGTTCGAAGGTTCCCCCGCTGGCGGCCACCAGATGACTCAAATCGGCCTCCACCATCGCCGCCGGATCCTCGACCCGCAAGCAGCTCTCCACATCCAGGCCGAAGCCGCGCAGCACCCTGGCCAGAACCGACGCGAATTCTCCCACAGCGACCGACTCGCGTCCGAGGTCGTTCCGGAAGTAGTGCAGGACCGCAGTGGCAGCCTCGCGAACCAACTGCCCCTCGGACCCGGTCAGCCCCTCGCCGACCAACTCGATGCCCACGCTGGCCGCAGCGCAGGCGATCAGGTCGGTCTTGGTCTTAAAAACCAGGCAGGCGGTAGGTCGCGGTGTCATGTCGCACCTCCAACTTCTGAACGGCCTGAACGAACTCCGTGGCTTCCTCGAAGCGCCGATAAACGCTGGCGAAGCGGACATAGGCCACCCCGTCCAGGACCCGCAACTCGTCCATGATCCGTTCGCCAATCACCATGCACGGCACTTCACCCTCGTACTTGTCGTGCAACTCGGCCACGATTCGATCGACCGTTTCTTCGATCGTCTGAGGGCTGACCGGCCGCTTCTGGCAGGCCTTCCGAATGCCGGCCAATAGTTTCTCCCTCGAGAATTCCTCCCTCCGCCCATCCCGCTTGATCACCATCAGCGTCTGCGTCTCAATGGCTTCGTACGTGGTGAATCGGTGCTCGCAGCGAAGACATTCCCGGCGCCGCCGGATCGTGGACCCCTCCCGCGAGGCCCGTGAGTCAATGACTTTGTCGTCCAGACAGCCGCATTTCGGACATCTCATATTCAGCCACCAAGGACACACACTGCTAAATGTGGCTGGTGGTTTGGTATCACACAACCCCTTGGGGTGTCAAGTAACCGAAGTCTCTCTTCGGAGATGCTGGTCTCGGTCCAGGAGACTTCGAGGTCTGCATTCTCAGCCGGCTTCGTCACTCACACCAGCGGTCGCGGGAGCCAACGGTTCGTCTGTTCTCGATGTGGGAGTGGTGGGAGGAACAATCGGTGTGGCGGGCGGCTGCAACTGCATCAAAACGTTCGCCAACGTGATCAGGCCACCACCCACCAGCAGGCTGGTCCCGAGCGTTTCGTTGGTGTAATCAACGCCCGCAAGGCGCGATAACCAGACCGGCAAGACAAGCGCCGCCAGACTCGCGAACAGCGGTTCGGTGCAATAGATCAGGCCCGCTTGCGTCGCGCTGACCTTCGGCTGCCAGGCGTTCATCATGAGGTAGCCGCCCAGGGTGCTGAACAGGACCAGAACCCCGAGAAACAGCCCCAGGGCGGACGTTCCATAGGCACGCCACAGATCTCCCGGACTCGGCGCCGTAAGCCAGGCCACAGGCGCACAGCACAAGGCAACCGTCGCAAACATGACCAGAGTGAAGTGATGCACGTTGTTGCCCGCAAACTTGGGCCGCTGGAGCCAGAGGATCTGCCCCGTAAAGACAACGGACGCCATCACGGTTTCCACCTCGCCCCGGCCGAAGCGGAACGTGCGCAAATCGATCTCGGACAAAACGCCCACTCCGGCCACAACCAAACCGCAACAGAGCAATACCGTCGGCGATGGCCAGCGCCGTTCGAGCAGCGCCAGCCACAACGGGATGATCAGACAATAGCACTGCGTCAGAAATGCCGATGTCGAAGCCTCCGTGTAGGCCAACCCGTCCATTTGCAGGATCAGCCCAAGACTGGCAAAGGCGCCCAGACCCGCTCCTTCCCAAACTTCTGAGCGCGTCAAACGCCGCAGGGTCGGCCAGCACAGAATCAACATCACTGCACCCGCGATGGCGAACCGGTAGGCCATGCAGAGTGCAGCGGCAAACCAACTGCTCGCCTCGGGCAAGAGCGATTGTTGTGCCATGGTGACCGCCTTCATCACCGGGAAACTGAGCGCCCAACCGGCCGTCCCCAGCACCAGCATGAAAGTCGCTCGCCACCGCAAACCGTTTGTCAGCATCGGCGACCACATTAGGCGGAGCCGGCCCGCGACGCCATCCGGTAATAACACCCCAAAATTGACTCGGGAAAAGTGCTTGACTTCGGCACTGGCGGCCCCGTAAACAGTGCGCGTACCACACAAGCGATCCCACGGTCTCACCAAGGGAAAACCCGTGCATTTGGTGGACAGGGTGGGTCGAAGTGGTTTGGTCGCCTGTGAGGTTCTCGATGGTTTCAATGACTCAGAATGTGAAAGGATGAACCGATGAAACACCGTTCTCAACATCTCTCGCGGTGCTGCGCCACTCTCGCGACTCTGGGTCTGCTGCAAAGCGGCCTCTGCGCCGACTGGGCCACCGAGATCAGCAACGCCAACCCGCTCAACTGGTTTCGATTTGACGAACTCTCGGGCACAACGGCTAACGACCTGGGATCCGCAAACATCGACGGAACCTATGTCGGCACTGTGGGCTTCGGGAACGCGGGACTCGTGGGCGGAGCAGCGGCCTTTGACGCCGGCAGCCATGTCTACCTCGGTGCCGCAAACGTGGCAGCCGACTGGACCCTGGAAGCCATCTATAAGGCCGACACCGTGGCCGGGGGTGTTTCCATGGGGCTCGTGGGGGCGAATTTCGCGGCCCCCTCAGATCGCATGGCTATCAAGGCCGAGCAATGGAATTCGACCGGCCAGATGGGCTACACGGTCTTCGGGGTGGTCGATGTGACTTTCACGGATTCCTTGGCAGCCACACCCGCCAGTTTTGCCCACGTCGTTTTCGTAGGGCAGAGTTCGGGCGTCAGCCTCTATGTCAACGGCGCCCTGGCCGGGAGCGATGCAACAGCCACACCCCTCGCCCGCTGGGCGCTGGGAACAGGCGCGATTCGCGCCGATGGCACGCTGGTCGACCCGCTGGCGGGCCTGATCGACGAGATTGTGATCTACGGCCGAGCGCTGTCGCCTGCGGAGATCTCAGTCCATTACAGCGCGATTCCTGAGCCAACGGTTCTCTCGCTGGGGTTGCTGGGCGGGCTCGCCGTTTGGGGTTTGCGATCGAGCGCGCGCCGCCGATAAAGGGAAGGCGAGCGGATCCGATCTCAAGACCTCCCACCGATCACTCCCAGGCCACGATGTGATCCTCGCCCGCGGTAATCGCGGCGACATTCAACAATCCATCCGCAATGGCCCCGCCATAGGCCGGGACCACAACGCCGCGGACATTCATATGTCAACTATTTAGATGCGACCCCATTGTCCTTCGCATCGATCTGTGAGTGTCGGTTGATCTCGACTGCGGTTCACAGTTAGACTCCCGGTATGACCAGATCATCGATCGTTCCCTTGCCGTGGCGAGCCGGGTGTTGCCTCTGGCTGTGTCTGCTGACCTCACCAGGCCACTGGGGCGCGGCGTCCGTCACCCGCCTGGCGGAGCACCCTTCGGTTGGCGACACCGTGACCGCGATCGCCCTGCGTTTGGGCGCGCGGTACGCCGCGTCGGAGCTCAACGCGTTTACGACCGCACGGCTGGTGCAGGAACTGACGGCGACAGAGCGGCACGTGCTCGGAACCGCGCATATCACGTTTCAGGTCAACACCCCGGTCGTGGTGGCCGTGCTGCGCGATGCCGCCGGGGACGAACCGTTCTGGCTGCAGGCGCGTGGATTCCACCCGGTTGGATCGTCCGTCACCGCAGCCAAACTCCGGTTCGAGGCGTGGGAGCGTTCCTTCCCGTCGGGCGCGATCGGATTGGGAGTCAATTCGCTGGCGGGTGGCGGCGAGCACTACCTGGTCCTGGTGCGCGCCGTCGACGGCGCCGGGCCGCTGCAAATCGATCATCTCTCTCCAGAGCCACTCCGCGTCACGGAGTTGGCGCCGGGCGTGAGGCCATACGCGGATCGCGACGAGACGCTCGACGAGGTTCCCGACGCCTGGCGGGGGTGGCGGCTCATTCAGACACTGCGGCAGCTCAGGGACGATGCCAAGCTCATCGGCGGCTTTCGCCAAACGTCACGGCCCAGCACGCGGCGACCAGACCAGATTGTGCTGACTTGGAGCGGCGATCCGCAGACGACCCAGGCCATCCAGTGGCGCACCCATCCCTCGATCGCGTCCGGTTGGGTGGCGTTCGGAAAGCGCTCCGAATGGAATACGTTCAAACCGCGCCCGCTCCGCCGGGTGCGGGCTACGACGCAGCGCCTGCGGGACGCGCGGCTGGCAAATGACCCGATCGTGCATCGGCACAGCGTTGAACTCACAGGCTTGGCCCCGGGCACAACTTACGTCTACTGCGTCGGCGACGGATCGGCAGCCGGATGGTCCGAATTGGCGGAATTCACCACCGCGCCAGGCGGCGCAGCAGGATTCACCTTTGTTTACATGGGCGATCCCCAGAACGGCTTCGAGCGTTGGGGCGCCCTCGCGCGCGCAGCATTCCGTCAGCGACCGGACGCGGCGTTCTACCTGCTGGCCGGGGATCTCGTGAATCGCGGCAATGAGCGCGACGACTGGGATAGTCTCTTTGCGAGTGCGGACGGCATCTTCGATCGGCACCCGGTGGTGCCCGCGTTGGGCAATCACGATTGCCAGGGCGGCCATCCCACCATGTATCTGCAACAGTTCGCCCTGCCGCACAACGGCCCGTCCGAACTCGAGCCGGAGCGAGCTTACTCACTCCTCTACGGCAACGCCCTGCTGGTCGTCCTGGACTCGAACACCGACCCCGCGCGCCAGGCGGCCTGGCTCGAAGCGCACTTGGCCGGGACCAGCGCCAAGTGGAAGTTCGTCGCCTACCATCATCCCGCCTATTCCTCCGCTCCCAACCGGGACAACGTAAGGTTGCGAGAGCATTGGACTCCGCTGTTCGACCGTTACCAGGTGGACTTGGCGCTCCAAGGCCACGACCATGCCTACCTCCGAACCTATCCGCTCAAGGCGGGCGAGCGAAGCTCCGATCCGAAGGAGGGCACCCGCTACGTTGTCTCCGTTTCAGGCAACAAGATGTATCGCCAGGAAAAACAGCCTCACACGGAAATCGGGCTGACCAACGTGGCCACCTTCCAAGTGATCGATATCCAGAGGCAGGGCGACCGCTTGGTCTATCGAGCCTACGATATCGACGGGGACTTGCGCGATCATCTGGTCATCGAGAAGTAACCGGCGCATCCGGCGTCCACCACGCATCCAGGCGGCGCCGGAGTTGCTCAACGCGACGCGGCTGTTCTGCGGCCCGGTCCGTCTGCTCCCACGGGTCGCGACGCAAATCGTAGAGTTCGGGGCGGGCGGCGGGACGGTGACGCGGGTCGGGAACGATTAACTTCCACCAGCCATCGACAATCCAGCGATGTTCCAGGCTGCGCGCCGGGACATGCACGTCGGCAATGTTGTGCGCGTATTGCTCGCCGCAGAGGCGGGTCCGACGCGCGACCGCCTTGGGGTCAGTGAGCCGAATGCCGGGCAGACCGGGAGGCGTCGGCATGTCCAGAAGCGCCGCCAGTGTGGGCCAAAGGTCCAGGTTGCTCGCCAAGTGCTCGCAATCCAGGCGCGGTTTCACCCGCCCGGGCCAGGAAATCATGATCGGTGTGCGCACGCCGCCTTCGTATGGAGTGAGCTTCGACCGCGGCGCGAAGCGATTTGCCGTGGCGGGATCCTGGAGCCAGCCGTTGTCCGTCGTGTAGAGGACAATCGTGTTTTCGCGAAGGCCACGGTCTTCGAGATAGCGCAAGAGCTCGCCGCACGTCCGATCAAACCACTCGACTGAAGCCCAGTATCGGGCAACCGGTTCCGTGGCCGCCAACGGCAGGTACTTCTCCAGCAGATCGCCCGGCGGCGTGTGGGGCGCGTGCGGCAGCATGGGCGCATACCAGACAAAGAACGGCTTGTCTGCAGCCTGTTCGATGAAACGATACACAGGGCCAAGCCCCTCCCGACCGATGGTCAGGCCCGCATCCCCGTGGCGTCCAGCCCGGCCTTCGCCTTGGGTCATGGAGTGGGTGAACCCGGCGGTCTTGATTGGGTCGCCTTCCCACCACTTGCCGGTCTGCAGTGCGAGGTAGCCGCGAGAAGTCAGGTCGCGGACCATGTTGGGCCGTCGCCGGAACTGCTCGATGATCGCATCGTAGTAAGGCGCATAGTGTGGATTGCCCCGCGCAGCCATCGCGTTCACACCCGGGTCCGGCAGGTCGGGATCGTTGCCCACCACGCCGTGCCGGTGCGGGGGAAGCCCGGTCACGATGCTGGCCAGCGAAGGGCGACAGAGCGGGACCGGGGTGTAGCCCCGGGTGAACGTCAGTGATTGCGCCGCCAGGCGGTCAAGGTTGGGCGTCGCCACGTGGCGATGTCCCAGATACGAGTAATCAGCCCAGGCGTGGTCATCCGAGATGATGAGCACAACATTTGGCAGCGCGCTTCGGACGGCCCCCAACGACGCGCACGACATCAAAAGGGCGGATGCGAGCAAAACGTACGACGTTCTCATCAAAGTGGTCTCCGAGGAGGAAGCTCTCGAAAATGACCTGTCTTGTCGACCAAGGAATCCTGCGGAAAGAAAGCCTGTTGGCACATAACGCCTCTTGGCCTACTCTGGCGGCGGTCCGCGCCCACACCGGAGCGCGCCACCGCGTGATGCTCAGCTTTATCACCAACTTCTTGGACTGGCGCAACCCGATCCTTCTGCTCGTTGGGCTGTTCGCCCTCTGGATGTTGGTCGATGCCATTCGGCGACAGGAATGGCTTTGGGCCGTGTTCATCTTCCTGTTTCCCCCGCTCAATGCGATTCTGTACTACTTCCTGGTCTACCGGCAGGCTGCGCCCTCGATGCGCGGCTTCGAATTGCCGGGAGCGCGAGACCGCCGGCGCATCAGGGAACTGCAAGAGCGAATTCATCATCTGGACAAGGCCCATCACCATTCGCAGCTTGGCGACATCTATCTCCAGCAGGGCAAGCTGGACAAGGCGGAAGCGTGCTACCGCGCCGCCCTTGAACGCGATTCGGACGACTTGGACACCCTGGCCCACTATGGTCAGTGTTTGCTCAAGCAAAACCGAACCGCCGAGGCGCTCCCCATCCTCGAAAAGGCATGCGCCCAGGATGCCGACCATGACTATGGCAACTCGATGATGGCTCTGGCGGAAACCTATGGCGCACTCGGTCGCACCGAGGAAGCCATCCGCGCGTGGCGTCAGGTGCTCAGCACCCACACCTACGCCCGGGCCCGCGTCCAGCTCGCCAAACTTTACTTGGCAACCGGGCAGCCGGAACTGGCGCGTGCTGAAGTCCAGGAAGTCATCGCGGACGACCCGCATGCGCCCACTTTCCAACGAAAACGTGACGCGGTTTGGGTCCGCGAGGCCAAATCCCTGCAACGCCGCCTGCTCGCCGGCGAGTAGTCTTCGTCAGGTCGCGTTTCTGGGGCCGAAAACAGAGTCCCAAGGTAAACGCCGGGTCAGGGGACCCGGCCTACAACAAGCTGTTGATGCTCAAGTTGTAGGCCGCGTGCCCCCACGCGGCGCAAGAACAGTTCGCTAACCCGGAAGTCTCACCAGTGGGGCGATCGCGGCATTCCTGACAGCCCGCATTTCAGGTGAACTGGGACGGTGACCGGTCAGATGACATCAAAAGTTGGGTGAGAAATGCGGGCTAAGCGCCAGAAAGACAGGTAGAACCTACACAAAATGCTCATTCGCAGCAACTTGTCTTGGTGAGACCAGACCATAGAATTCACTTGTGGAACAGTCGACTTGGGTTACTTTCCCCGACTCGAAAGAACATCACATGCATTCGAACCTCGATAACGGCCCGGTGCTCGCGAAAACCCGCGAACTTTGTGAGATCATTGTCAACCAACCCGATTTTCTTGTCTTGCGGCGCAACATAGAGACTTTCCTCGCCGATGATGACGCGCGTGAGCGATACCATACCCTGGCGGATCGAGGACAAGACCTGCATCATAAACAGCACCAAGGCGTCCCGCTCACCCGGGAAGAAATCGATTCGTTCGAACAGGAACGGGAAAACCTCATGCAGAACACCGTCGTGCGCAGCTTCCTCGAAGCCCAGCAACAAATGCAGCAGGTCCAGGAAACCGTTGGCCGCTACGTCATGAAAGCCATGGAACTCGGACGCGTGCCTGAACAGGACGATTTCGCCGGCTGCGGCCAGGGCTGCAGTTGCGGACACTAATTGGCACTCGATTTCTTCGCGTCGGGCGCCGCGATCGCCTCGATCTTCTTCACTTCTTCAAGCTTGGCAGCGGCACCGGCGTGGTTCTGCTTAGCCGCTGCTTCGAACCATTTCTTGGCTTCCTGAAGGTTCTGTTCGAGGCCGTCGCCCGTCAGAAAACGCTTCCCAAGATCGAACTGCGCCACGGCCGAACCCTGCTCGGCGCGCTTCTTCTGAAACTCGATAGTCCGCTTGAGGATCGCCTCTCGCTGAGCGGCCTGTCGCTTGAGCGCCTCCTGGTCAACCGCGTTGGTCTGGGACTTGCCGACCGGCGTGGCGCCCGGGAGAGGTGGAGGAGTGGGTGGGATCGTCGCCGGGGGCGTGTTTGGCTGGGTCTGCGGCGCAATCGGCTTCACGTAACGGCGGGCGCCGAAGTACTGAACGCTCGACGAACGTCCGGGGAGGATGTCTTTCCAACTGGCGGCCAGCATGTCGGCGCCGAGCCAGCAGCCCGCCAAGCACAGAATCGTCAAGCGCGGCGTCCTTTTCATAACGCTGAAAGAATCCCACACTTCGCTGTCGCCCGCAAGCGCGGAAGCGCGTGCGTTGCTCATCGCCCGGTTCTTCAGCCTGCTCCTTACACGCATCTCAGTGTGGTGGTTCATCTCCTCGGATCCCCTGAGCGCTGCGCAGCGGCGCGACTTAGTAGAGTAGGCAGGTGAGGCGTTGCGGGACTCAAGCCGACGGAATGCCCAGCGGCCGCTGACCCCCGTCCGATTTCTCAAGCCAAACCCGTACGACCGCTTGGGGTCGATACGTCTTGGTCTGGAGTTCCCTTTGAAGGGTCCATAGCCACTGCTCCCGCCCTTCCGTCGTGGCATTGACCATGTCCAGGTTTTCCCCGTCCACGCCCGCCACGCCGTCGTTTCCGGTGACCGCTCTCAGAGCTCTATCCAGCACTTCCAATCGCATCACCTCTCCGTACAGGCTCCAGAACCGCCAGCGCGGTTCGGTCTTGGCTTTCCGATAAAGCGCGATTTGAAGCTCCCGAACTTTCTCCGGGGTTATTATCCGGTTGTCCCGGCCATCCCCAGGTCCTTCGCTTCGCCTCCACGCGTGGAGACTAGTGCCCCCGCTCGGCGTCTTGCACCGCTTGAAGGAGTGCAGGTCCACGCCTTCATCAGGGACTCCGATTCCTCGGGCGACCTCCGCCGCCTTGTGGGGCCTACCCACTTGGTCACCGTCACATTGCACCTGAAAGGCGGGCTCTCATAGACCCGGAAATCTCACCCGCGGACCGTCAGGAATGCCACGACCGCCCCGCTGGTGAGATTTCTGGGTTAGCGGGACTTCGAATGCCGGTTGCCATGGCCAAAACCCAGCGTAAACGAATCGGTGTCATGCTCCCTCGGTCTGAGACCCCAACCCGCCAAATTGCGGGTTCGTTGTGCCCATGAACCCGGAATGGGGAAGTGCCTGGAAATCAACGATTGCATTCCGAGGTTCATGGACAGGCGCAGCCTCGCGAATACCTCGATTCGCAAGAGAGAGGGAAAGCGACCGAGCCACTGGTCACACAATTCGGTCGCAGCCTGCGAGCAACTTGAACCATGGCAGTGCAGCGTCCTCAGGAATGATCACATGAAAGAATGCTCGCTCGGTGCCGGGTCCCGAGGTCATAGTCGCCTCTGCGAGTCTTTCGAGCGAAGGACTTAGCGAGGCTTCGCCTCAGACCGGTGGGGCGTGTAAGCGGCGTGTGGCCGCTGGGTGTGCACCACGATCACCGGCAGCCGACGCCTCGCTAAGGGGCGCCGCTGCGCGGCGCAGCGATTTGACTCATTTACTACAGATTTCAAACGAGGAATAACTTTAACGAGGTGTCGAGCATGTCCGAGAAACCAGCGTCCGCCAGCGCAGCGCAGGGGCCGGTGGCCGCCTCTGGCGAGAGCGGTGCACCTGAGGGGCCGGGGACCATTTCTCCCCGGGACATTTACGCGCGGCTGCACGGGGCGATCTGCGGTGTGATCCGCGGGCAGGAAGCGACCGTGCGGCGGCTCCTGGCGGCGTTTGCCAGCGGGGGGCACGTGCTGTTGAACGATTATCCTGGCACCGGCAAAACCACATTGGCCAAGGCCCTCGCCCGCGCCATCGCCGCCCGGTTCATGCGGATTCAATTCACGCCGGACCTGTTGCCGTCGGACATCCTGGGTGTGGCGATCTTCAACCAAGCGACGGGCGAATTCCGGTTCCACGAAGGTCCGGTGTTCACGCACATCCTCCTTGCCGACGAGATCAACCGCGCTTCGCCACGAACGCAGTCGGCGCTGCTCGAAGCCATGGCGGAAGGCCAGGTCAGCGTCGAAGGCGAGCGCCGGATTCTGCCTGATCTCTTTTTTGTCGTCGCCACACAGAACCCGATCGAGTTTCGCGGGACCTATCCCCTGCCGGAGGCGCAGATGGACCGGTTTGCCCTGCAACTGGATCTCGGGTATCTGGCTCCCGAGGACGAGTCCGAGGTGCTTGCGGCGCAGATGCGCGATCATCCCCTCGACCGCATCGGCGCGTGCGCCACGGTGTCCGACGTGCTGGCGCTGCGCCGGGCCGTACAGGCGGTGCGCGTGAGCGACGAGCTTCGACGGTACATGGTGGATTTGGTGGCGGCGACGCGGAAGAGAGCCGGCGTGCGGCTGGGGGCGAGCCCGCGCGCCTCTCTGGCCCTGATGAAGACGAGCCAGGCGCTGGCCCTGTTCGAGGGACTCGACTGCGTCACGCCCGATCAGGTCCAGGAAATCGCGGTGCCGACACTGGCGCATCGGTTGGTCCTCGACCCCCAGGCACAGTACTCGGGTGAGAGCCAACGGAGCGTGGTCGAAGACATCCTCCGGCAAGTGCCGTCCCCGGCTTGAGCCGCGACAACACACGAGTCCGTGCTCGTGGAAAAAGGCCCTTTCCTTTTTGATCTGCTCAGCCGCGATGAACCTGAAAACGTCCAACGTCCAACGCGCAACGCTCAACGTTCAGAGAGCTGGGAGTTGGACGTTCATTAAGATCGCTTTGTTGTTGACCAACGATTTGCGAAGGCCGTTCCTCCGCAGCGAGATTCGCCCGCGGCGGCGGGCACCATGAGCACACGAACGTCCAGCCTTCTCAGCAGTGCGACCGCGAGGCCCACCGGGATGCCGCGCAGGGTGCTGCTCGGAGTCGGACTGTTGTCAGCGGGGGCGTTGCTCAGCGAGCATGGATTCGTCCTGGATTGGGCGATCACGTACTGGATTCAGATCCTGGAGGTCGTGCTCGCCGGCGCTTACGTGGCCGACCGCGTGGTCATGCTCGCGCGGGGACCCGTGCGGGGTGAAGTGCTGCGGCGGCGTCAATTCGAGTTCGGGGTGCTGGCCGTGTTTGGGGTGTTGTCGCTCCTCTTGTTGCTCTCACCGCGTGCGGCTGCCGGGGCAGCCCGGTTTCTCCACGAGGACGAACCCTGGAAGCTCGGCGTCCATCTGTGCAAGCTATTCCTGCTCGGGAACGTGCTGGTGCAAATCCTGCGGGTCTGGCAGCGGTTGCTGTTTCGCGGTGTGCGTCCCGAGTGGATGTTGGCGGGATCCTATGCACTGCTGATTCTGGCGGGGACGCTCCTCCTGAGATTGCCGCGGGCAAGCGCGATGCCGGACCGCCCGATTGGGCTGCTGGACGCGTTGTTCACCGCGACCAGCGCGAGTTGTGTGACGGGGCTGAGCGTCCGCGACACCGGCACCGAGTTCACACCCCTTGGCCAGGTGATCCTGATGGGGCTGATCCAGGTGGGAGGGCTGGGGATCATGACGTTCGTGGCATTCCTGGCGGTGACCTCGGCGGAATCGCTGCCGGTGCCCCAAATGCTGGCGTTCCAGCAGATGGTGGGAGCGCGCACTCCGGCCGCGCTCAAGCGGCAGGTGTGGGCCATTGTCATTTTCACGGTGATGGTAGAGGCCGCAGGCGCGGTATGTCTGTATGCCTGTTTGCCCATGGATCAGGACCGGTTGGTGAAGCTGGGATGGAGCGTGTTTCATGCGATCTCCGCTTTCTGCAATGCGGGGTTTGCGTTCTCGGCGCAGAGTCTGGCCCAGTTCCAGGCACACGCCGGAATGATGCTCACGTTCATGGCGTTGATCGTCCTGGGCGGCCTCGGTTTTCTGGTGGTGACCGATGTTCTGGGTTTGCAGGTTTCACGACTGCCGCTGGTCCGTCGCAGTCCGTGGGTGAGGCGGTACAACCAGCGCGTGCCGGTCTATCGGCTGCCGGTGCAGACCCGGCTTTCGGTCTTGGTCACGGCCATTCTGGTCTTGGTGGGGTTGGTCAGCTTCTGGGTGCTGGAGGCCGGCAGGGTCCTGGCGGATAAGCCGTTGCCGACCCAGTTTTGGATTTCGGCCTTTCATTCGGTGACTTCGCGAACCGCTGGATTCACGACGGTTCCGATGGATCAACTGCAGGGGGCCACGCTGCTGCTGATCATGGCCCTGATGGTCGTGGGAGCCTGCCCCATCTCGACCGGCGGCGGCATCAAGACGGTGACCTTTGCGGTGCTGCTGTTGTCCCTGCGTTCGCTGATCTCCGGTCGAGATCGGGTCGAGATCTACGGACGCACGATGCCCCAGCGGGTCTTGCTGGCCGCGCTCGCAGTCGTCGTCTTGTACGCGATGATTGCCAGCTTGGGAGTGTTTTGCCTGGCGCTGTACGACCCGCATGTCCCCTGGCGGAATGCGATGTTCGAGGTGGTTTCGGCGCTGAGCACAGTCGGCCTGTCCACGGGCATCACCGCCCAACTGAGCCCGGCCAGTCAACTGGTTCTGTGCGGACTGATGTTCATCGGACGCGTCGGTCCGATTTCGCTGGTCCTGGCGGTGGTGCGGACGCGCCGGCCGACGCGCTATCAATTCCCCGAGGAAGATCTGGTTGTCGGTTAGCGAGGCGCGCCTCGGACCGGCAAAGCCACTGCGCATCCCGGCCACGGAGGGCGGGCAACGCCGTCGGTGACCGCCCCACCTGGAATCGTCCTGGGAAGGTCAGAATGAGAACGCCCCTGCAAAGCCGACAGTTGACGCGCGGCGCGCGGCGACTAACTTAAGGCGAAAACTCGAAAGGAGCCTGCTCTTATGCCGCCCAAAATCACGGAGAAACCTGCTGACAAATCCGCGTCCGACGCCACCAAGGCGAGCGCCGCCCGCCAGCGGGACCTGGATGCCGCCATTTCGACGATCACCAAAACATACGGGGAAGGCAGCATCATGCGGTTGGGCGACGCCCGCGCGCAGGTGAAGATCGAGGTGATCCCGACCGGCGCGCTGGCGCTGGACCTGGCCTTGGGCGTCGGCGGCATTCCGCGCGGGCGGGTGGTCGAGATCTTCGGGCCGGAATCCTCCGGTAAAACGACCCTGATGCTGCACGTGGTCGCCAATGCGCAGGCCATGGGCGGCCTGGCGGCTTTCATCGACGCGGAGCATGCGCTCGATCCCGGGTACGCCAAACGGCTCGGGGTGAACCTCAACGACTTGCTCGTGTCGCAGCCCGACAGCGGGGAGGAGGCGCTCTCGATCTGCGAGATGCTCGCGCGCTCGAACGCACTCGACGTCATCGTGATCGATTCCGTTGCCGCCTTGGTCCCAAAAGCAGAACTCGAAGGCGAAATGGGAATGGCCACCATGGGAATGCAGGCGCGGCTGATGAGCCAGGCGCTGCGCAAGCTCACCGCCCTGCTCGCCAAAGCCAAGACCACCTGCATCTTCACCAACCAGATTCGCGAGAAAGTCGGCATCATGTTCGGCAACCCGGAAACCACCCCGGGCGGCAAGGCCCTCAAGTTCTACGCCAGCGTACGGCTCGATATCCGGCGCAAAGACGCGATCAAGGACACCGCCGGCGTGGCCATCGGGAGCCACGTCAAGGTGAAGGTCGTCAAAAACAAAGTTGCCCCGCCCTTCGTCGAAGCCGAGTTCGACATTCTCTTCAACCACGGCATCAACAAGGAGGGCAGCCTCCTCGATGTCGGCGTCGACACCGGGGTCGTCGAGAAACGGGGTGCCTGGCTGCAGTTCAATGGCGAACTGGTCGGCCAAGGCAAAGACGCCGCACAACACGCCCTCGTCGAAAAACCGGACCTGGCTCAGAAGATCCTGGAGGCGATTCTCGCCAAGCGAGCCGAACTGGCCGCGCAGCCAACGTAATGTAGACTCGGGAGGCCGCGCGATCGGACACCGTCATCCCTTCGGTTCCCATCCCGGGCGATACTCCCGTTCCCAATACCGCATCGCGTCAGCATCGAGAATGCGCCCCGTCTTGGGGTCGCAGTCCAACGTGCGCCCGGTGCGCCAGGCGATATTGCCCAGGTGGCACAACAGCGTGCTGCGATGGCCTTCCTCGATGTCCGCCGCCGGGCGCCCCCCCGTCCGGATGCAATCGAGGAAGTTCTGGAGATGCGCGGCGTCGCCGCCCTTGCCGGCCACCTTCTCGTGCTTCCTTGCCCCCGGCGTCGAAGACCCGGTAGCCGGTGCCGTCGGTGATCAACGTCCCCTGGTCGCCGTAAAAACCCGCGCCAAAGCCCGATCCCTCGAGCCCGTGCCGCTGGCAACTCCGCCCCTCCCACGCGATGGCCTTGTCGCCGAAATCGAACGTCGCCGTCTGAGTGTCGGGCGTCTCCTGGTCGTCGTCGAAGTGATAGCGCCCGCCCGCCGAAGTCACGCGTCGGGGGAAATCGACTCCGAGCCCCCACCGGCACAAATCAAGGGCGTGGATGCCGTTGTTGCCCAACTCGCCGGTGCCCCAATGCCAGAACCAGTGCCAATGGTAGTGAACGTAGTTGTCGCGATACGGCCGGTCGGGCGCGGGTCCTTGCCACAACGCCCAGTCGAGCCAGGCGGGAACCGCCGCTGCGCTTCCGCGCCCGATCGAACCGCGGCTGTTGTTGTACCAGGCGCGGGCGAAACGAACCGGCCCAAGGGCGCCGCTGCGAACCAGGTCCATGGCCTCCACGACCTGGGGAAAGGTGCGTCGCTGGATCCCCACCTGCACGACGCGATTGTGCCGGCGCGCCGCGGCAAGGGCGCGCTCGCCTTCCAGCGGGTTGTGCGTCGCCGGTTTCTCGACGTAAACGTGCTTGCCGGCCTCACAGGCCAGAATCGTGGCGGGCCCGTGCCAGTGATCCGGCGCCGCAATCACCAGCGCGTCGACCTCGGGATCTTCGACCACCCGGCGCACATCCCTCTCGCCCCGTGGCAAACGTGACTGCCCCTGGCTCGCCGCCTGGATGCCCTTGCCGATCGCCCTTTCGTCGACATCGCACACCACGGCCGTCTCAACACCCGGCAACGCCGCAAAGCCGCGCGCCAGGTCGCTGCCACGCCCGTTGGTCCCCATGAACGCCAGCCTGACCCGGTCGTTGGCGCCGAGGACCCGTAAGCCAAGACCGCCCCAACACGCCAGCCCCACAGTGACGGCGGTCGAACGACGGAGAAATGCACGGCGCGAGAATGGGCTGTTCATGCGAAGAATGTTTGGAGCGAGGCACGTCTATTGGAGCGCCGCGTAAACTCGGTGGACATCGTCGTGATCATCCAACCCGTTGAGGAATGCGACGACCTGTTGGCGTTCGGCCGCGGGCAACTCGATCAGGTTCTTCGCGACGTGGACCATTTCCGAAGTGACCACCGTCCACTGGGCAGCCGTCAGACTGCGGGCGACGCCGACCAAGTCGTTGCGTTCGCAGGTGAACCGTGCGCCCACCCGACCTTCCGGCACCTCCGAGTCGGCCCACAGTTCCACGTTCTGAGCGCCCGCTTCGATCGCCACGGTTTCAAGGTCGAGGGATTCGTTGGCGTGATGGGCCTCAACCAGGCCGACGTGTTCGAACATCCATGCGACGCTGCCGGGCGTTCCGAGGCTGCCGTCCTGAAAAAGGCGCCGGATCTCTGGCGCGGTGCGATTGCGGTTGTCGGTGAGGCACTCGATGATCACCGGGACTTTGTGCGGCGCGAAGCCCTCGTAGACGACCAATTCGATCGCAGCGGATTCGGCTTCTTTGCCCGTGCCTTTCCGAATGGCGCGCTCGATGGTGTCGCGCGTGACGGAATTCTTGCGCGCCTTCTCGACGGCCGCGGCGAGACGGGGATTGAGGCTTGGGTCGCCTCCCCCCAGCTTGGCCGCGACGATCATCTCGCGCACCAATTTGCTGACGAGTTGGCCCTTCTTTTTGCGCCGCGGCTTCACGCCCGGCCTGTTTCCATTGTGCACCCATAATCGCCGTCCGGCTTGTGTTGTGCAGATAAGCTTAACCCAAAGACCCGGCCACCGGAAGCAATTCCTGCTGCGGTAGGCGGCAATCTGTTGTCGGCAATCTGTTTGAGGTCTCAGGGATTCCAGGGTATGCTACCGCACCCGAGTCAATCGCCCCGTATTCGCGACATGAAAACGCACCATCCAATTCCCCTCGTGTGGGCCGCCTGGCTTTTTGCGGCGCTGTGCTCGCCTCTGACCCAAAGAGCGTCGCCTGCTGATCCCGCAAGCCAAACGATCACCCGCGCCCTTCCCGGCAAAGGGCTCTTCGGTCACTGGCAAGGATCGCTCCGGCCCTCGCCGATCATCGAACTGCGGCTGGCCTTCGAAATCACCAATAGTCCAGCAGGAGGCCTGGGGGGTGTCCTGGTAAGCCTGGACCAAGGGGCGACGCGCATTCCCCTCACGAGCGCGGTCGAGCGTGAGAGCGGGGTTCGCCTCGAAGCCAAGAGCGTGGGCGGCGAGTTTGAAGGCAGGTTCAACGGCGACAGCTCGGAATTGAGCGGGGAGTGGAGGCAGGGCGGCCAATCGATCCCGTTGGTTCTGCTCAGGGTGGCCGGCGCGCCGAAGCTGAATCGCCCACAGGAACCGCGAAAGCCGTATCCGTATGCCGAAGAGGAGGTGCAGATCGAGAGCGGGACCACCGGGGTGGTCTTGGCTGGCACTTTGACCCTGCCTCGAGGCTCGGGGCCGCATCCGGCGGTGGTCCTCATCACCGGATCGGGAGCGCAGGATCGCGATGAGGCGATCATGGGACACCGCCCATTCCTGGTGCTGGCGGATTACCTGACGCGGCGGGGCGTGGCCGTGCTTCGCTGCGACGACCGTGGGATGGGCAAGTCCACGGGCGACTTCGGGCGGGCAAGCGCCACGGACTTCGTCGAGGACGCGCTGGTGCAGGTCGCTTGGCTGGCGCGCCGCCAGGAGATCGATCCCCGCCAGATGGGTCTGCTGGGACACAGCGAAGGGGGCATTACCGCGCCCCGGGCCGCCATTCGGTCCACCAATGTCGCCTTTCTGGTCTTGCTCGCTGGCGTTGGCGTGCCGATGGAAGAGGTGCTCGTTCGGCAGGGACGCGACCTCGGGCGGGTCATGGGAGCAGACGAGGAGACCCTGGCCAAGAACGCCGCGCTCCAACGCGCCATCTTCCGTGCGGTCAAGGAGCAGAAGGAATCGACGGCTGCGGAGACGGCGGTCCGGAAGCTCATCAACGAGCAGATTGCGTCGCTGACGGAGGCGCAGCGGAAGGCGATTGGGCTGAGCGAGGCGATGATCGAGGGCCAGATTAAAACGGTGGTTTCGCCCTGGTTCCGCGAGCTGCTGGCGTACGATCCACACGCCACCTTGAAAGCCGTGACATGCCCGGTCCTGGCCGTCGCCGGCGAAAAGGATTTGCAGGTGGCCGCCCAGGACAATCTGGCCGCGATCCAGAAAGCGATGGCGGCTGGGGGCAACTACAACGTCAGAACCATCGAGTTCCCGAGCCTGAATCACCTGTTCCAGACATGCAAGACCGGGTCGATTGCGGAATACGGCCAGATTGAAGAGACGTTCCATCCCGCGGCGTTGAAGGAAATCGCGTCGTGGATCTTGACGACCACGGCGAGAGGTCGTTCCCGGAATACAGATATTTAGACCACAGATTCAACCGCTCCTGCGTCGCGTGACAATGCGGTTCTGCCGCCGCGCCTGTGCGTCCACCTGAGGGCGGCTGAGATGCGGAGGTCACACGGAAACTGCTTGGGCACAAGCGCGTTCGACAGCGCGAAGCGTCTGGAGTGCGTGTGCTTTAGCACCGCTTTGCGTGGGACCTGATCGAGCACCGTCCTCGAAAAGCGGCGGTCAACCGCCGCACTCTCCGGCGCGGCTGCGCGCTCACTGCCTGCGACCAACCTCGTCGCCCGCGAGCACGCACTCTGCGATCCCATGCGTCGGGGACGAGGACGTCCGCGCGCTCCTGAACGGCTTAGGTTGACGCGCATGCTCAGCCGTGGGACTTCGCGAGTTCGCCGCCGATGAACGCACTCTGCACTCTCCACTCTGCACCGTCGTGCACTCTGCACTTCGCAGTTTTGCCCTTGTTCCAGTGGCGGGCTTTGCCCATGCTGGCGCGCACTATGGCCGAACGGCTCATTTCCGGAGGTCTTGAGCAAACCGGACGCGGCGTTGGAAATGACGCTGCGCCCGTCGCTGTTTTCGGAATTCACCGGCCAGGCGAAGGTGCAAGGAGCGGCTCGAAATCGCCGTGCAGGCCGCCCGACAACGCGGCGAGGCGCTCGACCACATCCTGCTCAACGGACCGCCCGGTCTGGGCAAGACCACGCTGGCCAACATCATCGCCAAAGCCATGGGCGCCAGCCTCAAGAGCACCAGCGGGCCGACCATCGAGAAGGCGGGCGACCTGGCCGGCTTGCTGACGAACCTCGAAGCGGGCGACGTCCTCTTCATCGACGAAATCCATCGCCTGCAGAAGACGATCGAGGAGTACCTCTATCCGGCGATGGAGGATTTCAAGCTCGACATCATCATCGACCAGGGACCCAACGCCCGCAGCGTGCGGCTGAATCTGCCGCGCTTCACCTTGATCGGCGCCACCACGCGCAGCGGACTGCTGACCGCGCCGCTGCTCACGCGCTTCGCCGTGCGCGAGCGGCTCGATTACTACAGCGCCGAACAACTGCAGACCGATTGTGCGTCGCTCGGCGCGCCTGCTGAACATCGAGATCGACGAACCGGCGGCGCGATCGAGATCGCCCGGCGCAGCCGCGGCACCCCGCGCATCGCCAACAACCTCCTGCGCCGCGTGCGGGATTACGCCCAGGTCAAGGGCGACGGCCGCATCACGCCGCCATCGCCGACCAGGCGCTGGCGATGCTCGAGATCGACGCAGAACGGCCTCGACGAAATGGACAAGCGCATCCTCGAAACGATCATCGTGAAGTTCTGGCGGCGGGCCCGGTCGGCGTGTCAGCTCGCTCGCGGTCGCCGTGGGAGAAGAACCCGACACCCTCGAGGAGGTGTACGAGCCGTACCTGATCATGGAAGGCTACCTCAAGCGCACCCCGCAAGGCCGCGTCGCCACCGAGTTGAGTTATCGGAAGTTGGGCCTGAAAGCTGCCGGCGCTCAGCCCACCCTGCTCTAGAATCCTTGACCGGTCAAATGTGTTGTAGACAAGTCAAGTTTCTATGCTGCGTTGAAGGGGTCAAGGATTCTAAGGAGCGAGGCGCGGGAGAGAAGGGCAGGAAAACGAAAGGGCGGTTCATGATGTCGAGGATTGGGATTTGGTCTGAGGCGCGCCTCGCTAACATCCTTCCGCGACGTAGGAGCGAAAAGACCCCGCTATTTTACGCCGCTGGCGAGCACGGTCTGAAAGTGAGGCGGTTGTTCCTCCCGAGCCACCACGCTCAGTTGGATCTTGCGGAAGCCCGCCGCTTCGAGCCAGCCCTGAAGGTCGCTCTCGGCAAAGCCCAGCCAACGGTCGCCGTAGAGTTCATGCGCTTGGCCGAACGAATGCCGAAGCAGGTCGAGAATCAGGATCTGGCCTTTCGAACGCAGGATCCGATGCGCGCTGCAGATGGCCCGGCCCGGTTCGACGGCGTGGTGCAGCGCCTGGCTCAGAATGGCCACGTCGACACTCGCCGCCTCGATCGGCGGCTTCTCAAGGTCGCCCAGGCGGAATTCGAGATTCCTCAGGCCCGCCTTCGCAGCCTTGGCCGCGCCGAACGCCACGATCTTCTCCGAGTTGTCGACCGCAATGACCCGCTTGCAACGCCGGGCCAGCAACTCGGCCACCAGTCCTTCGCCCGACCCCAAGTCGGCCACCGTTAACGGCGGCAGGATCCGCAGCAACAACTGCCCCAGGGCCTGCCACGAACGGCCCGGGCCGTAGCTCCGATCGAATCGCCCGGCGACTTGGTTGAAGAAGACCTCGGCCTGCTGTTGGCGCAGACCGAGGATGCGCTTCAGGTTCACCTGGTCCGATGAGTACTCCGCTTCCTCGCGGGCTCCCAGACCGCCGATCCGCAGGACTTCCTGCACCGCCGAGTCCAGTCCCCGGTTCAGTCGATAAAAAATCCGCTTGCCGTCGCGCCGGGATTGCAGCAGGCCCGCGTCCAACAGCAGCCCCAGGTGCGTCGAGATGCGCGACTGCCTCAGCCGAGTGATGTCTTGCAGCTCATGGACGGAAAGTTCGTCCTTCTCCAGCAGGCCCAGGAGGCGAAGCCGTGTGGCATCCGCCAGGGCCCTCAACGACTTCAGAATGGCGCTCATGACGAGAATCGAGTTGACATGCCAGAAACATGACATATCCTCACATCGTGATACGTCAATAACAAACGCAGCATAATCGCTGGGCGCGAATTCCATGAGCAAACGATTCATCTTTTCTTCCGAGTCCGTCGCCGAAGGGCATCCGGACAAGGTCTGCGACACCATTTCCGATGCGGTGTTGGACGCGTGTCTGGCCCAGGACCGATTCAGCCGCGTCGCCTGCGAGTGCTACGCCAAGTCCAACCTGGTCGTCGTCGGCGGCGAGATCACCACCCGCGCCACGCTGGACCTGGCGGCGATTGCCCGGCAGGCCATCCGCGACATCGGGTACGTCCACGACGACGACGTGTTCCATGCGGACAAGGTGTTCGTGAATGTCTGCGTCACCAAGCAGTCGCCGGATATTGCCCAGGGCGTGGACGCCAAGGCCGCCAAGGGAAAGAAGAAGGCGGAACAGGGTGCCGGCGACCAGGGGCTGATGTTCGGCTATGCGTGCGACGAAACGCCCGAACTGATGCCGGCGCCGATCGTGTTTGCGCACCAACTCGGGCGCGAGTTGACGCGAATTCGAAAGACGGGCCGGATCCAGTGGCTCCGCCCGGACGCCAAAAGCCAGGTCTCGATCGAGTATGTGGACGACCGGCCCGTGCGCATCACCAACGCCGTCATCTCGACCCAGCACAGCGCGGACGTCGAGCATGCGGACATCGAGGCGTTCTGCATCGAAAAGGTGATCAAGAAAGTCCTGCCCAAGCACATGCTCACCCGCGACACGCTCTACCTGGTGAACCCCACCGGGCCGCTTCGTTGTCGGCGGCCCGCAGGGGGACACGGGGCTGACCGGGCGGAAGATCATCGTCGACAGCTACGGGGGCATGGGCCGGCACGGCGGCGGTTGTTTCAGCGGCAAGGACCCGTCCAAGGTGGACCGCAGCGCGGCTTACATGGGCCGCTACGTGGCCAAGAACGTCGTCGCGGCCGGCCTGGCCCGCCGCTGCGAGGTGCAGTTCGCCTACGCCATTGGCTATCCGGATCCCGTCAGCGTTTGCGTGGATACCTTCGGCACCGGCGCGGTGCAGCGACGAGTCCATTACCCGGGCGGTCCAGCAGGTGTTCAGTTTCAAACCCGCGGACATCATCAAACAACTGAACCTGCTGCGCCCGATCTACGGCAAGACCACAAACTACGGCCACTTCGGCAAGAACGACCCGGACCTGACCTGGGAGCGAACCGACAAGACCGCCGCCCTGAAAAGGGCGGTGAAGTAATCGGCGCCCAACCATGGATGGACGATCCGCGATCCCAGATTCGAATGATTCGTATGCCTGCAATCAAGTTCACTCCTTCCCGCCGCAGACCCGCCCGACTCGCCGCGTCTCCCAGAAACGGCAACGGCAAACCCAAGTCCGATTATCAGGTCAGGGACCTGTCCCTCGCAGACCTGGGGCGCCGAGAAATCGAGGTCGCCGAGAAGGAAATGCCCGGCTTAATGGCCATTCGCGACAAGTACGCAGCCGAGAAGCCGCTGCGCGGCGCCCGGATTTCCGGTTCGTTGCACATGACCATCGAGACCGCGGTGTTGATCGAGACCCTCCATGCATTGGGCGCGAGCGTTCGATGGGCGAGCTGCAACATTTTCTCGACCCAAGACCAGGCCGCGGCCGCCGTCGCGCGGGCGGGCATCCCCGTCTATGCGTTCAAGGGCGAGAGTCTCGAACAGTATTGGGACTTCACCCTGGCGGCGCTGACGCATCCGGGCGGCAAGGGACCGGAACTGGTGGTCGATGACGGCGGAGACGCCACGCTCCTGCTGCATCGGGGCTACGAGATGGAGCAAGGGAGCGACTGGGTCAACACGGGATCCGGCAGCCGCGAAGAGCAAGTCATCAAGCGCCTGCTCAAGAGGTGCGCGCGGACACGCCCCGGCTGGTTCCACGAGGCGGTCAAGGGCTGGAAAGGGGTCAGCGAAGAAACGACCACCGGCGTGCATCGGCTCTACCAGATGCTCGAAGCAGGCAAGCTCCTCGTCCCCGCCATCAACGTGAACGACTCGGTCACCAAGTCCAAGTTCGACAACCTGTACGGCTGTCGTGAGTCGCTCTGCGACGGCATCAAGCGTGCCACCGGCGTGATGGTGGCCGGCAAGACGGCGGTTGTGTGCGGCTACGGCGACGTGGGCAAAGGCAGCGCACACAGCCTCCGGGGATTCGGCTGCCGGGTGATTGTGACCGAGATCGACCCCATCAACGCCCTCCAGGCGGCGATGGAAGGGTTCGAGGTCAAAACCATCGAGGAGACGCTGGGTGCGGGCGACATCTACGTGTCGGCCACCGGCAACTGCGATGTCATCACGTTCGAACACATGCGGCGAATGAAGGACCAGGCCATCGTCTGCAATATCGGCCACTTCGACAACGAGATCCAGATGGACCGCCTGATCGCGGCCCGGGGAATCCGGCGCATCACGATCAAGCCGCAGGTGGACAAGTTCGTGTTCCCGGATGCCCACGCGATCTACATCCTGGCCGAGGGCCGGTTGGTCAATCTGGGCTGCGCCGAAGGCCATCCCAGTTTCGTGATGAGCAACAGTTTCACCAACCAGGTTCTGGCTCAGCTCGATCTGTGGAAAAACCGGCAGACATACCAAATCGGCGTCTATCGTCTTCCGAAGAAACTGGACGAAGAGGTCGCCCGTCTCCACCTCGACAAAATCGGAGTCAAGCTCACCCGGCTGACCCCGAAACAGGCCGACTACATCGGCGTGCCCGTCGAGGGCCCCTACAAGCCCGACCACTACCGTTACTGACGCTTCTTTTCTCTGGTGCCATCGAGGGGATGCTGGTTGAATAGGTCCGTACACTGACCGGTCGTAATGACCGTACAATGGCGGACAATAAAGAACCTATGAATTCAAGCGATACCCATCCCTCCGAGGCGGGCGTTTCCCGTCGCAGTTTCCTGAAGCACTCCTCTCTCGCCACCGCGGGCGCGTTCGCCGCCGCCAGTTTTCCGGCGGTCGTCAGCGCTCAGACCAAGCCTGTCATCAACGCCGTCATCCTCGGCCTGGGCGGGCGCGGAGGCGGCGCGGGCCAGAACTTCCTCGAAGCCGCGAAGTTGGCGGAAGTCGAAGGCAAGATCGTGGCGACAGCCGATATCTTCCCCGGCCAGGCCCGGCGCGGCGCGCAGGCGTTTGGCGTGCCGGAAGACAAGTGCTTCAGCGGGTTCGATGCCTACATCAAGGCCCTGGAAGTGCCCGGGGTGAACTACGCGATCCTGGCGGCGCCGCCGGGATTCCGCGCGCCGCATTTCAAGGCCTGCGTCGAGCGCGGCAAGCATGTCTTCATGGAAAAACCGGTTGCCGTCGACGGTCCGACGGCCCGGATGATGTACGCCGCAAACGAGGAAGTGAAGCGGAAGAACCTGAAGGTGGCTGCCGGCACGCAACGCCGGCACCAGGCCGGGTACATCGACACGATCAAGCTCATCCAGGGAGGCGTGATCGGCGACGTCGTCACCATGCGGGCCTACTGGGTCAATGGCGGTCCAATTTGGCATCGCGGGCTGCAGGGCGAAAGCGATCTCGCGCGGCAGATCCACAACTGGTATCATTACATCTGGCTGTCAGGCGATCACATCTGCGAGCAGCATGTCCATAACATCGACGTCTGCAACTGGATCATGAACGCCCACCCAGTGCGCTGCTGGGGCATGGGCGCCCGCCAGGCGTTGGGCGACGCGGCCGGCGAGATCTGGGACAACTTCGCCATCGAGTACGAGTACGCGAACGGCGTGCGCATGTACTCCTATTGCGGCCAGATCAAGCGCGCCTGGTCGTCCGTCAGCGAGGCCGTCCACGGCACCATCGGCACGGCCAACCCCGGCGGCAGCATCAGCCTGAACCGCGGCTGGCGTTGGCGCTCGAGCCTCAAGCTCCAGAGCGGCGACCCCTACACCCAGGAGCACATCGACCTCATCAACGCGATCGTCAAGGACACCGAGTTGAACGAAACCCAGAATGTCACCGACAGCACCCTGACCGCCATCATGGGCCGCGAGGCCGCCTACAGCGGCGGGGCCGTCGAGTGGGACCAGATCCTCAACTCGAAGTTCACCTACGGACCCGAGCAACTCCACACCGACGCCTCGAAGATGCAGTGGGGCGAGTTCCGAACCTTGAAGCCGCCCATGCCAAGCAGCTTCGACATTTTCAAGTCCCCGCCCGTGGCCCCGGTTGCCTGAGCGGATCTTGGATTTCGCGACCTGGCGCGGGCATCTCACCCGCGCCTTTTTTCTTCGCTCCGCATGAACCGGGAGAGAATCCACCACGAAGGCGCGAAGATCTTGAAGGACAATCTCGGCCTGTTCTTCGTGCGCTTCGTGCACTTCGTGGTGAAACAGATCGGTTCATGTTCCCTGAGCAGTTCCGCAAGAAACAGGTCGCTTTCCATGAACCACCGTCTTTCGAGTCTGCCAGTCGGCGGCTACACCAGGCGACGACGCCCGCCGGGCGCCGGTCGGCGGCTCGGGCGCTGCCTCGCTTGCCTGCTGGGAGCGAGCGTCTGGGCGGCTGCCATCCCCTCTCAGGTTGAATTGGGCATCGACGCGCTGGCCGGTCGCGGTTGGCGTGACCTGACTGGCAAGCGGGTCGGCTTGATCACCAATCCCACCGGAGTAGACAGGCGCGGACGCTCGACCATCAATCGGCTACGTTCGGCGCCCGGACTCGAATTGGTGGCGCTGTTCGCCCCGGAACATGGGTTGCGGGGCGACTCCCCCGCCGGCAAGGAATTCCCGGACAGCAAGGACCCGGGCACCGGACTGCCGGTCTACTCGCTCTACGGTCCGGGACCGACTCGAAAGCCCACCCCGAAGATGCTGCGGGGAATCGACGTTTTACTCTACGACGTGCAGGACCTGGGGGTGCGTTCGTACACCTACATCACCACCCTGGGCCTGGCCATGGACGCGTGCGCCGAGGCGGGGATCGAGTTCATGGTCCTCGACCGACCCAATCCGCTCGGCGGCAAACGGGTCGAGGGACCGATGTTGGACGCGCGATTTCGTTCCTTTGTGGGGTGGTGGAAAGTGCCCTACGTGTACGGACTGACATGCGGCGAGCTGGCGCGCATGATCAATGGCGAGCGTTGGATTAGCCAGCGCTGCAAATTGACAGTGGTGCCGATTTCGGGCTGGCAACGTTCAATGACCTGGAAATCGACCCGCCTGCCTTGGGTGCCCACCTCTCCAAATGTGCAACGGGCCGAAACCGGACTGTTCCTGGTCGCGACGGGCGTCTTGGGGGAAATCGGCGGCGTCAGCATCGGCATGGGAACAGACATGCCCTTCGAATGCGTCGCTGCGCCGTGGCTGAAAGCAGAGCCCCTGGCGAAGCATTTCGCCGATTTGGGACTGCGCGGCGTGAAGTTCGACCCCGTCCGCTACACGCCGTCGCGGGGCCTGTTCCGGGACCAACAGGTCTCGGGCGTTCGCCTGCGCTTCACCGAACCCGACCAAGCACCCCTGGTGGGCATCAATTACTATGCGCTCGAAGCGGTCCGGCGCGTGGCGGGACGCGACCTGTTCGCCCTGGCGCTGAAGCGGGGCCAGTCGTTCCAGATGCTGGACCGCGTCAACGGCACCGATACCGTCCGTCGCGCGCTCCAGGAAGGCCGCCCGGCAAGCAGCATCGTGGCGTCCTGGAAAGCGGCCGAAGACACCTTCCGCAAGCAGCGGGAGAAATACCTGATCTATCGTTAGCGAGGCTCGCCCTCAGACCGACGAGGCGTGTCGCCCCTGAGCACGCACTGGGCTTCGACGACGGTTTGTGAACTTCGACGCCTCGCTGTCAGTCGGGGCCCTTTGCGGCGAAGCACTGTTCGACGAACGTCCGGATCACGTCGATCTCGGCATTGCCGGCGATCGTGTGGACTTTGATGAACTCATGCCATTCAAGCTGCACGCCGGCCAGGCGAAGCCGCCGCATCTGGCCCCGCACCGGCTCGATCGGCAAAAGGGGATCCTGGGTGCCGTGCGTCACCAGGAACCGCTGTTGTTTGGCGACGGACGACATCTCTCGCACGAGGGTGTCGATGTCATGCACATAGCCGCTAATGCCCACCAGCCCCGCCAACTTTTGGGGATAGCGCAACCCGACTTCGAGCGTCAGCAAACACCCCTGGGAGAAACCGAACAGGACCGTGTCGGCGGCGGAGAATCCCCGGGACCCGAGATGATCGAGCAACTCGCACAACCGCGCGCGGCTCCGCCGGATCCCAGTCTCCGCATCGCCGTCGATGTCGTACCAGGAGTAACCGCCGTAGTAATCGTCTGGCGCGTTGACGAGAAGATAGTTGAGCCAGGGCAGACCGAGGACCGGCGGCAGCCAACGGTAGCCTTCCATGCTGTCGCCCAATCCGTGCAATACAATCATCAGCCGGCGCGAAGCTGCGTCGCAGGCCGGGACCAAGTCCGTATCCAACATGCGGGGATGGAACCTAAAACGCGCCGGGCTGGCCAGCCTCGATTCTGTTGGCAGGCCGCGGGGTGGTCGTGAATTGGGTGTTGAATTTCGTACTTGGCCGGCGCCCCAATGTCGTTCAGTCTTTGGCCATGCGTAGAACATCAGTTCCCCTGCTGTTGTTGGCACTGATTGGGGTGCTCTGGGGATCCGCCTGGGCGCGGGACTACACGCTTCTGGATGGAAGCACCATGAGCGGCGAGGTCGCCGACGGGAACGATTACGGAGTGGCGTTTCGACTGGATATCGGCGGCTTCTCCAAGCGCATCTCCTGGAGCAAGTTCACGCAGGAAGCCTTGAAGGCGCTGGCGGAAGACCCAAAAATCAAGCCGTTGGTCGAGCCGTTCATCGAACTGCCGCCCGAATTCACCAAACCCAAGCCCAAGCCAACCATCCAGGTGCGAGAGGTGCCCCGGGTCGATCGTCCGCTGGGGCGAACGACGTTCTTTAGTTCCTTCACCACCCCGCTGGGTCTGGCCATTCTGGGGCTTCTTTACCTGGCCAATCTCGTGGCTGCCTACGAAATCGCAATCTACCGCAACCGCCCCATCGCCCTGGTCTGTGGGCTGTCCGCGTTGTTGCCTTTGCTGGGCCCGCTGATCTTCCTCGTTTCGCCATCTCTGGAACCGGTCGGCGAACCCGAATCCGCCGAGGCGGAAGAGGCGCCGGCTGGGCCGGCAATCCCCGCGGGCGCCAGCCCTGCCGCGGCGACCTCACGGAAGGTGGGGGTGCCCGCGCCACCGGCCGGCGGCGGCCTTCGCGTGGCCGCGGTCGCGAAGAGCGGCGACAAGGTCGAGGCCAAAGTCTTCAAGCGAGGCGATTACACCTTCAACCGCCGCTTCGTCGAGACTCAGTTTTCCGGGTTCTTCCGCGTGGTGCCGACCGAAGCCGAAAAGGACATGGTGCTGGTCGTGACCACGGCCAAACAGGAATTCGTCGGCAAACGCATCAGCCGCATCTCGGCGAACGATTTCTTCCTCCAGTTGCTGCAGACGGGCGGCAAAGAAGTGGGCATCTCGTTCTCCGAGGTCGCCCAAATCGCCATCAAGCACAAGGACGACATCCGCGGCTGATGAGGTTCCCATGGCCCAGCAGTTCGGCGATTTCACTGCCAGCGAGTTGTACTGCCCCAAATGCCGCCGGGCGATGCCGGTGCGGCAGAAGCTGCTCCTGATCCTCCCGAGCGGCGAACTCTACGAGTACCTCTGTTCGGGCTGCGCTACCTCGCTGGGTCAAAGGACCGTCTCCGGCCCTGCCCTCAGTCCCGCTGCCGCCTCGCTGCCACGCCCCAAAGGCGCGCGGCGGCCACCCAGGCACGCGCCGGTTCCGCCATCGATTCGCGGCTTGTTGCGGTAAAAGAGTCCGCTTCCAGCGCGCATGTCTCGCAGCGCGGCAGAACCGCAACCAAAGTGAAGGGGCCACTCGTATACCTCTGGTGCTGACGAACGCATGGTGACACCCACGTCTGAAGAACGCGGAGCCGATGTCATCGAAAGGTGCACGCATGCACGCTAGAGTTACTCCCTCGATGAAATCTGTAGTAATTGAGTCAAGTTTTTGCGCCGCGCAGCGGCGCCACTTAGCGAGGCGTCGGACGCCGGTGATGGTGGTGACCGCCCAGCGCAGACGAGTTGTTCACGCCCCACCTAGGTCTGAGGCGCAGCCTCGCTAAAATCCCTGAAACCCCAAACATGTTGCGATCAAGTCAAGTTTGGCCTTCACCCCTATGCCTTTCGTTTCGCAAGGATTCTAAGGAGCGAGGCGCGGGAGAGAGGGCTGGAAAAGACGGGGACTTTTCATGCCTGTGAGGACTGGGATTTGGTCTGAGGCGCGCCTCGCTAGCAAAGCAAAACTGCGCCTCGTCTTCTTTGGCACCGCCGAACTCGCCTGCGCCAGTCTCGAAGCCCTGGCCGCGGCACCCGACTTCCAAGTTCTCGGAGTCGTGACACAGCCGGACCGTCCCCGGGGACGTAACCTCAAAGCCCAGCCCTCACCCGTCAAGGAAACAGCCCTGCGTCTCGGTCTTTCCGTGTGGCAACCCGAGAAATGCCGCCATACAGACTTCATCCAACAGGTCCAATCCCTTCGTCCCGACGTCGGGGTCGTCGTCGCGTACGGCCAGATTCTGCCGCCCCCGCTGCTGAGCCTTCCGCATCACGGATTCGTCAACGTGCACGCCTCGCTCCTCCCCAAATACCGCGGTGCAGCCCCCATCCAATGGGCCATCCTGAACGACGAACCCGAAACGGGTGTCACCATTATGCAGATCGACGCCGGTCTGGACACCGGCCCCATTCTGGCGGTGTCGGCCACCCCGATCTCGCCTCAGGACAGCGCCCGGACGTTGCACGATCGCCTCGCCCGAACCGGGGCTGACTTGCTGGTCCGTACGGTGCCCGAGTACGCCGCCGGTCGCCTCCACCCGCAGCCCCAGCCAACCGAAGGCGCCACCTACGCCCGCAAGATCACCAAAGAAGATGGGCGTCTCGATTGGACCCGCCCCGCACGCGAACTCTGGAACCGCGTCCGTGGGCTCGCCCCGTGGCCGGGGACTTATGCCCGCCTGACGGGCGGTCCCAAGCCCATGCTTGTCAAGATCCATGAGGCGACGGTGAAAACCGGCCTGGCAGGCTCGCCGGGCGAAATCCTCACCGCAGATCGTGGCGGCATCGTCGTGGCGTGCTCCCCGGATGCCCTCTGTCTCACCGAAGTCCAACGAGAGGGCGGACGCCGCGTCACCGCTGCCGAATTCCTTGCCGGGCATTCCTTGCGCCCAGGCCAGCGCCTGGAAGGTTAGGACGGATCGGGCTGATACCCCATCGCCAGCCTTCGACGGAGGTCCTCGCGATTCACCGCGTCCCGATAATCGGCCGGATTGAAGTTGTCCGTCAGGATGATCCCATGGGCGGGATTGGTCACGCGGATCGTGGCAAAAGTCTTTTCCGCTTGCCGACGCAACTCGGGCGGCAGAAGAGAGAAATCCGGCGTGCGGAGCACTTCGAGGCCCGCCTGCAGGGAGGCCACGAAGAACACGTTGCCATCGCTCGCCGCGTGGATCCGGGTGCTCGGGAAAACGCTTCCCAGTGTCTGCTCGATCGAAGCGAGCAGAAAGTCGCGTCCCCCGTCGAAATCGCCAAAGGTATTCATCACGAGCAGTCCGTCGGGTTTCAAACAACGCCGCACCGATGCGAACGACTCGCGGGTCATGAGGTGGGATGGAGGTGATTCTCCCAGAAAAGCGTCGAGCACCACGACGTCGTAACGGTTGGTTGCGGTCTGCAGAAAAAACCGGCCATCCCCGACGTGGATACGGACCGCGTTGGGCTCAAAGTCGAAGAACCTCTCGGCCAGCGGGATCACGGCCGGGTTGATTTCCACCACCTCCACCTGGGCGCCGTCCCGGACCAACTGCATCGGGACCACGCCCACGCCCAAACCGATGCACAAGAAGTTTGTCGCATTCGTCGCATAGGCCTGCGACAGCCCATAGAGCATGTGCGTGAACAGCGCGGCACTCTGCCGACTCTGCGGATCGTAGCTGTTCTGAGTCAGGAGATCATTGAGGTAGTAGCGCCGGGTGCCCGATCGGTTCTCGACAACCTGCATCAGCCCGAAGTTCGAGTTGCAGCGGTGGATTTCCACCAGACCCGGCACCGACGCAAACGGCTTCTGGGTCGCTCCCAAATACACCAGCAGGGCGCACCCGGCGACACCGATCCCGACCCCCGCGGTCTGACGCCGATCCCAGACGAGGAAATAAACGACCGACACCACAACCAGCGCGCCTGCCGTCGCGCAGAGCGTGGTCGAATTCGGCAAAAACGGAATCAACACGTAGCCGATCAGGATCGTCCCCACCACGCTGCCGATCGTGCTGATCGCTGTCAGCCGGCCGACGCTCTGGCCAACGCTTGCCAGCGAACGAGTGAGCGCCCGGACAAAAACGGGACCAATCATGCCCAGGAGCGTGAGCGGCACAAAAAACAGCGCCGCCGCCGCCAGCAATGAGCCGGTCGCCAGCCGCAACCGAAGACACGCAAAAGCGACTGGTTCACAGATCAACGCCGCCCCGCACAACCACGCCGCGGCCGCCAACAACAGCCCGTACATCCATCGCAACGTCGGCCATCGGTCCGCCATCCACCCCCCCAGCGCGTACCCCGTCGCCAGCGCGACCAGGGTCACCGCCATCTGAGCCGTCCACACAAAATGAGAAGTGCCCAAATACGGCGCGAGCATCTTCGCGCCCAGGATTTCAACAATGAGCACCGCCGCACCGGAACAGGCGGCCGTGACATAAAGATAACGGCGCAGACCGGCGGTCAATTCCACCGTACTGCCCGAGTCGGATCGCGCGCGCACGCCGTGTTTGTACCAATGTTGCCCGAACCGCGTCCAGCACTTGCCGCCAGAGCCGCGGCGCATCTCTTTCCTGTCCCCAAACTCCGAATCCAAAGCGGCTTAAGCCGGCACTCCGAGCCGCGTGGAACCAATCCGCGCGTCCTGGACTATCCCGCCTCCAAACGCGACAAGGGTCTCAAATTCACTTGAAATGCCCCAAGGCTTCGGGCGAAATGCGACTTTGATCTGATGCCTATGAACCTGGGCGATATCCTTCAAGCGAACACCATCGTCAGCGATCTCGCCGCCACCGAGCGCTGGCAAGCGATCGACGAACTGATCGACTGCCTGGTCGCAGCCGACAAGATCAAACCCGAACATCGGGACGCGGTGGTTGCGGTGGTCCGCAAGCGCGAGACCTCCATGAGCACCGGGATCGGCTTCGGCATCGGCATCCCCCATGCCTCGACTGACCTGATCACGGATGTGGTCGGCGCCTTCGGTCGGTCGCACCGGGGTATCCAGTTCGACGCCCTCGACAACCAACCGGTAACTCTGGTCATGTTATTCCTGGTTCCGCAGGGACAGTTCCAAAAACACCTCCATACCCTGGCTGACATCGCCAAGTTGCTGCATCGCAAGGAATTCCGTCATGCCCTCGAGCAGGCGCCGGACGCCCTCGCGATGTATGCCATCATCCGGCAAAATGCCGTCGAGAAGTAAGCCGTTCGCCCACTGACGAACACGGCTGAACCACCATCGGTCCCGCCCCAGTGGGCCGAGCACTCCCCCTTCCTTCCGCCCATGTTGCACCGCCTCATTCAACGACACCTCGAATCAACCATCGCGACCCTCCTCCCCGACGCCGATCTAGGAACCATCCAGGTGCGACCCTGCGCCGACCCGCGCCACGGCGACTACCAAAGCTCCGCAGTCATCGGATTGGCCAAAACGCGCCGGCTCAATCCCCGCCAACTGGCGACCGATCTCGTCGCGCGCCTGGAGGTGAACCAGTGGTGTCATCCCGTCGAAATCGCCGGGCCCGGTTTCCTCAATTTTCGGATCCGCACCGAGGCCCTGGCTGAGGCGCTGCAACAGGCCGTGCGCGGAGAGCACCTGTTCTTCGAGCGCGCACCCCAACCGCGCGCGATCGTGATCGATTTCAGCTCGCCCAACGTGGCCAAGCCCATGCACGTCGGCCACATCCGCTCGACCATTCTGGGCGATTGCCTCGCGCGCACGCTCCGGCTCCTGGGACATTCGGTCGTCACCGACAATCACATCGGCGACTGGGGCACGCAGTTCGGCAAGTTGCTGGTGGGCTGGAAACGTGAGCTGGACCGCAACGCCCTCGAACGGGATGCCGTCGGCGAGATGGAACGTCTCTACCGCGCCGTCCACACCGAGTGCGAATCCAATCCGGCTACCCTGGCCACCGCTCGGGAAGAACTCGTCCGCCTCCAACAGGGCAACCCGGAAAACCTCGCGCTGTGGCGGGAAATGACCGCCCGCTCACAGCACCAGTTCGATACGATCTACTCCCGCCTGGGAGTCCGCTTCGACACCACCTTGGGCGAGAGCTTCTACAACCCACGCCTCAAAACGGTGGTCGCCGAACTCGAACGCGCCGGACTCGCCTGCGACAGCGAAGGGGCCAAGGTCGTGTTCTTCGATCAGGACCCGGAACTCAAAAACCACCCGACCATTGTCCAGAAAAGCGACGGCGCTGCCAATTATGCCACGACCGACCTCGCCACGCTGGCCTACCGGATCGAGACCTGGCACCCCGACGAGATCGTCTATGTGACCGACGGACGCCAGCAACTCCACTTTCGCCAGATCTTCGCCATCTTTCGGCGCTGGCGCCCCGACACTCGAGTGAAACTGGCCCACGTCTGGTTCGGGTCGATCCTGGGACCGGATGGCAAGCCGTTCCGAACGCGCGCCGGTGACACGGTCAAGCTGGCCGATCTGCTCGATGAAGCCGAGGAACGCGCCCTGCGGCTCGTCACCGCCAAGAACCCCAATCTCGACGAGAGAGACCGACATGAAATCGCCCGCGTGGTCGGCTTGGGCGCGCTCAAATACGCCGACCTGCTCCCCAACCGCCAGAGCGACTACGTCTTCGACTGGGACAAGATGCTCGCCTTGACCGGCAACACGGCGCCCTACCTCCAGTACGCCTACACCCGAATCCGAAGCATCTTCCGCAAGTACGCCGAGGCGACACCCGCCGAGACCGGCTGGTCCCACCGGGCCGGCGCATGCCTCACGCTCGAACATGACCAGGAAATCCGCCTCGCTAAACACCTGCTCGGCTTCGGCTTCGTGCTCGAAGCGGTGGCGGACGACTATCGCCCCAATTACCTCTGCAACTATCTGTATGACCTGGCAGGCCACTTCACCGCCTTCTACGAGAACTGTCCGGTCCTCAAAGCCGACGAACCGCATCGCTCCAGCCGCCTGGCGCTCTGCGATCTGACCGCCAAAATCCTCCAACAGGGCCTCGCCGTCCTCGGCATCGAAACCAGCGAACGCATGTGAGCGGTCTTGCGGCACGCGCCCTCGAACGAGACGTCGATTGCCGGTGACCCCCCGACTCAACCTCAGCACAGACGATCTGGCGAGACGCTCCGTGGACCTAACCCGGAAATCTCACCAGTGGGGCGATCGCGGCATTCCGGACGGTCCGCGGGTGAGATTTCCGGTCTGTGAAACCCGCGCCCAGCAAGGAGACTCGGCTCATCGGGTTGCCCCCTGCCCCCCGAACATCCGATTCGCCTCGGCCAGCGTCTCCTTGCTTCCGATGTCGTACCAGAGGCCCGGAACACGCCAGGTATAGAAAGGAACACGAGGGTAAAGCCACTGCACCAATCGACCGGGTTGATCGGGGTTGCGCCCTTCGGCAAGATATTGGTGGATGAGCGGCAGAATGCGGCGCGGATAGAAATAGAGCGCAATGCCGGTCAGAGTGCTCTTCGGATCGACAGGCTTTTCCTCGAAAAAGGCGATCCGGCCATCGGCTTCGAGCGTCAGGGCGTTGTACTTCTTGACTTGTTCGAGATCCCCAATGTCGTAAACCCCCAGCACCGGAGCCTTCTGCCGGCGAGTGAACTCGCCAAAGCCGTCGAGCGGTTCGCTGAACAGGTTGTCCCCCGCCACCACAATGATGTCGTCGTCGATCTGCTCGAGCCGGAGCACAAGGCCCAGATCGCCGATGGCGCCCAGTCGGTTCGCTTCCTCTACCACGCCATCGTTTACCAACGTCACGTCCAAGTGCGATTGCCGCGCACAATACGCGCCAGACCATTCCTCGAACATCCGGACGAACTTGGCGTTCGTCACGATGTAGATGCGGTCGACGCCTCGAACGCACGCTACGCTGTCGAGCACGTGTTCGATCATCGGCTTTCCCCCTTCCCGGTCCGGATGCGCCACGTGCAGCAGCGGCTTCGGCCGGGTCAGCGTCAAGGGATAGAGCCGCGTGGCAAAGCCAGCCGCGAGCACGATGAGTTTGATTCCGCCAGTGTTCGCCATGAATTCGGTTGCTCGAACTCCGTCCAACCCCGGATTCTTAACGGCTCAGAGAACCCTTGGCATCTCTTTTCTTCATCCCACGAGGGGAAAAGCGAGCCGACCCGCTCCAACGGTCCATCCCCAAACCGCACTTGCTCTGGCACAATATTTGCCTATCTTTCGGGCATTGTAAACGGCAGGGCAACCGGGGCGTTCAATGTGATAACCATGAATTCGTATCGAATCCGCACGGCCAAACGGTCGATTGGTTGGGTGCTGATCGGGTGCTGCGCTGCCCGCCTCTTTGCGGCGGACGCCCCCCTGTCCGACACCCCGAAGCCGACATCCCCGGCTGCGCCTGAGAACCCGGTCCAGGACCTCATCACGTTCTCCTCGAAGTACACGCAGGTCGATCCCCTGCCAGTGGGGACCTACGATGGGAGCATCGCCAGCGTGACCGCCAAGCTGCTCAAGCGATTCCACTATGACCGGCGCGGGCTGGATGCGGCGTTGAGCGAGCGTTTCCTGAACCGCTACCTCGAACAGCTCGATCCGATGCACATCCACTTTCTCAAGCCGGACATCGCCGAATTCGTGCGATGGCGCGACCGGCTGCCGGAACTGACGGTCCAGCGGGGCGACTCCTCGAAAGCGAATGACATCTTCGCGCGCTTTCTTGCAGCGGGTCGATCAGCGGGTCGAGTTCGTGGCGAATCTCCTGGCGGAGAATCATTTCGAGTTCACCGATGACGACCGGCATACCCCGAATCGCAAGGACGCCGACTGGCCGGAAGACATCGAAACAGCGCGCCTTCTCTGGCACCGGCACCTGCGATACGAATACCTGCAGGAGAAGCTCAACAAGCAGAAGCCTGAACAAATCCTCAAAACCCTCTCGGCCCGCTACAAACGCCTGCTCCGCAGTTGGGGCGAACTGGACAGCGAAGAGGTGTTGCAGGTCTATCTCACCGCGTTGAGTCAAGCCTATGACCCGCACTCCGACTACATGGGCAAAGCCCAACTCGAAAACTTCGCCATCAGCATGAAACTGTCGCTGTTCGGCATCGGCGCCCTGCTCCGCTCCGAAGACGGCTACTGCAAGATCGAAAGCCTGGTGCCCGGCGGCCCGGCCGCCCGCAGCAAGAAAATCAAGCCCAACGACCGCATTGTCGCCGTCGCCCAAAAAGACCAGGAGACCGTCGATGTCATCGACATGAAACTCACCAAGGTCGTCGAGATGATTCGCGGACCCAAGGGGACGGAAGTGACCTTGACGATCATCCCCGCCGATGCCGCCGATCCTTCCGAAAGAAAGGTCCTGACGCTGGTCCGGGACGAAATCAAACTCGAAGATCAGGAGGCAAAGGCGAAGATTCTGGACCTGCCCGAGGCCAACGGCAATACCGTGCGACTGGGAGTGATCGATCTGCCCTCCTTCTACGCGACGTTCGATCTCGGCAACTCGAAACGCATCCAGCTTGCCTCGGGCGGCGCGCCCCCCGAACTCAAAAGCACCACCGCCGATGTGCAGCGCCTCCTCACCAAGCTCCAGGCCGAGGGCGTCAACGGGATCATCCTCGACTTGCGGCGCAACGGCGGCGGCTCGCTCGAAGAAGCCATCCGCCTCACCGGTTTGTTCATCAAAGACGGCCCGATCGTGCAGGTCAAGGACGCGGACGGCGATATCAGCATCGAGTCGGACCCGGATCCCGAGGTCCACTACGACGGCCCGCTGATCGTCCTCACCAGCCGCTTCAGCGCCTCCGCCTCGGAAATCCTGGCGGCGGCACTGCAGGACTACGGACGTGCCCTGATCGTCGGCGACGTCTCCACTCACGGCAAGGGGACTGTGCAGACAATTTATGAGCTGAATAAGTTCGCCAACTTCCGCGACTACAATGCCGGTGCCCTCAAGGTGACGATCCGCAAGTTCTATCGCGCCAACGGCTGGTCGACGCAGCTCAAAGGCGTGACACCCGACCTCGTGCTGCCATCCGTGGCCAATTACCTCGAAGTGGGCGAGTCCGCCCAGCAATACCCCATGCCCTGGGATAGCATCCCAAGCGCCATGTTCGAGAGACTCGACCGCATCCAGCCCCACCTCGTCGAACTCCGCCGCCGATCCGAGACCCGGCAGGCACAAGACCAGGACTTCGCCTACACCCGCGAAGACATCGAACAGTATCGCAAACTGATCGCCGATAAGAGCGTCTCGCTCAACGAGTCGAAGCGCATCAAGGAAAAAGAAGAACTCGACGCTAAACAAAAAGCCCGCCAGGAGGAACGTAAAGCCCGTGGCGAATCGAAGACCACGATCTACGAAATCACCCTCAAGAACGCCGATCTGCCAGGACTCCCCGAGCCTGTCGCCCCAACGAACCTGCTCGCCAACGCGGAAGTTGACCTTCCCCCCAACACAGATGCTCTCACCAGCGAGGAAGACGAAGACGACAAAACACCCTCGGTCGACCTCGGCCTCGAAGAAACCAAACGCATCCTGGTCGACCTGATCGGCCTCCAGGCCGCCGCGCCGCCCCCACCCGCCGTCACAGTCCGCAAATAGTCTTCCGCTCCTGGGCATCAATCCCGCGCTTCGAGCCCGCGGGGCGGTCCCAGAATAACGGCGGCCAGAATCGCCTCGCGCGCCGTTCGCGGCCGATGCAACTGGGCCCGAACCCGCGCAATCTCGGGCGAGATGAGACGCACACCTCCTCTTGCTGGCGACACCAAACCCTGCTGCGCCGGGGTCGATGCGCCCGGAACATGGCCGGCGTGTCGCCAAGCCGCTGGCAATTCCGCCAACGACGCCTCCCCGGACTCTCCTTCCTCAATCGAAGCCTCATGCTCAGCGGCTGATTCCAATCCAGTCTCCGTGGAAACCAGGAAAGGTTCGCGGCCAGTCTCGAGGGACGTCCAATCGGCGGTCTGCCCGGTGACTTGCTCGCGCAGCGGCGGAGGAGAAGTCGGGACCGGCTGACTCAGCGGCGGGGGCAGAACTGGCCTGGGCGGCACCGGCTCCGGTTCTTCACCCAAGAGGCGGCGCAACTCCTTTTCCCAATCGGAGGCTTCCGGCGATCGCGGAGGGAGCAGCGGCGGCGGCCCCGCCGGTTCACCCTGCGCCAGTCCTTCTTGCCTCGTCTAGTTCGGCCTCCTGGCGCCGCGACTGGCGCTGTTTGAGCCAGTTGGACAGCCCCGAAAGAAGCACGATCACCAGGAAAACAAGCAGGCTCTCCCAACTGGCGGCGAAGCTCGGCATGGCTGATTCCCACGTCTATGGAAGACTCAATCCCCCGCCCGTTCACTTCGAGGCCGGCTTCTGGCTCGATTCCTCGGGGCGCCCGCCGGCAATGCTGTCACGCATCCCGGTGTCAGCCTGAATGTTCTTCATCCGAAAGTAATCCATGACCCCGAGATTCCCACTCCGAAAAGCCTCCGCCATGGCGAGGGGAACCTGAGCCTCCGCCTCGACAACCCGGGCCCGCATTTCTTGCGTCCGGGCGGTCATCTCCTGTTCGATCGCCACCGCGGCGGCACGGCGAATCTCCGCCTGAGCCTGGGCAATGAGCTTGTTGGCTTCCGCCTGCTCCGCCTGGAGCTTGGCCCCGACGTTGCCCCCCACGTCCACGTCGGCGATGTCGATAGACAGAATCTCGAAGGCGGTGTTGGCGTCAAGAGCCTTGTCCAAAACCGTTTTCGAGATGCGATCCGGATTCTCGAGCACGTCCTTGTAACTGTTGGCCGAGCCAATCGTGCTGACGATGCCCTCACCCACCCGGGCGATGATCGTTTCCTCGGTCGCCCCGCCAACAAACCGGTCGAGGTTGGTGCGGACCGTCACTCGCGCCTTCACCTTGACCGCAATGCCGTCCTTGGCCACAGCGTCAATGGTGGTCTTGCCCGACGCCGGGTTGGGGCAGTCAATGACCTTCGGATTGACCGAGGTCTTGACGGCATCCAACACCGTCTTTCCTGTGCCTTTCGTCGCGAGATCAATGGCACAGGCGCGATCGAATTGGAGGTGGATGCTGGCTTTCTGGGCGGCAATCAGGGCGCGCACCACCATCTGCACATCGCCACCCGCCAGGAAGTGCACGTTCAGTTGATCGACCGTGATGTCCAGACCGGATTTTCGGGCGTTGATGTAGTTGTCCACCACCAGCCCCACCGGCACGCTCCGCAGGCGCATCGCAGCCAGTTCGATAAGGCCGACGTAAGCCCCCGACACCCAGGCGCGGATCCAGATGCCGAAGAAATTGAACAGCAGTATCAGCAGAACAAGGCCAATGATGCCGATAAACACCCACAGCCCGGTCCAGATGAAAGACGGCGCGGCGAACAAGAACGGAGGAAGGTTCATAAGTGGGCTTTGTTTGTGCAGGCTTCAGTTTGCTGTGACAGATGTCGAATTCGCTTCAGACCGCCCGAACCACCACGCGCAAACCCTCGACCGCAATCACGCGCAGAGGAGTGCCGCGTTCGATCAAGTCGCCTTCGGTGACCACGTCCACGCGCTTCCCGTTGATCATTGCAGCGCCGGAGGGGCGGAGGATCGTCAGGGCCGTCCCTTGCTGGTTGATTAGCTCAGGCTGCTCCACACCCAAGTCGCCAATCGTCCGCCGGGTCACAAACATCTGGCCCAGGCGGCTGTTGGGAAAGAATCGAACCCATAGCACGGCCAGTGTGATCAGCACCGCCACCACCCCGAACAAGACCCAATTCCCAGTCCGAGGACCGAATTGAACGTACGCGACAATCACTCCCGCGACCAGGCACCCGAAACCGATCAGCCCCGCCACCATCCCCGGCAGGACGGTTTCGAGGAGCACCAGCGCAGTCCCCACAACCAGGAGTGCAACCACCATTTCCATCAGCCCAACAATAGTCGGTGCCGTCAGCGGCGCAAGCCGCAAGTGCAAGTGCAAACCGGCTCGACCGCAACGCCGAACCCCGCTCGCCGAGACTGCGTCCGGAAGCAGCCCCCATGGGCGCCCCAAAACAAGGATCCAGCGAGGCGCGCCTCAGACCAAATCCCAGTCCGCATAGGCAGGAAAAGTCCCCGTCTATCCCCGCCCCTCTTTCCCGCGCCTCGCTCCTTAGAATCCTTGACCCCCTCAACGCAGCATAGAGACTTGACCTGTCTACAACACATTTGACAGGTCAAGGATTCTAGTTGACATGCCTCGTCGGTCTGAGGCGGAGCCTCGCTCAATCACTTCCCCTCAATGATCAGGTCCAGTCTCTGCCGGTGCTCTTCCATCGTCAAGTTCCCGCCTTCAATGGTCAGCCATCCGCGGTACTGGACCCGGTCAAGTGCGGATCGGACCACCGGCCAGCGCACGCTGCCGTCACGGATGTTCACAAACTCCCCGCCCCCTGCAGGATCGGCAGACGCCAGCTTGAAGTCCTTCACATGACACTTGGCAATGAGCGATCCGAGTTCGAGAATCCATTGCTCGGACGGGGCGTACTTCACGTGGTTCCCAATGTCAAAGTAGGCTCTCACCCACGGGCTCCCGAAAGAGGCCACAAAATGACGGAAGTGAGCAGGCCGCACCCAAAGGTTGTTCCACACGTTCTCCAGCGCAATCACCACACCCGTCTTCTCCGCCAGAGGAATGAGGCGCTTCACCGCCTCAGTCGACGTGTCGATCGCGTGATTGTGCGCGCGCAAATACTCCGCGTACGGCCGATTGTCGCCAGGAACAACCTCGGCCAGATGGCCCGTCGCCTCATCGTACACGAGCCGAAATTCCCACGGATGCGGCAGTCTCATCCCGCCGATCCGGCAAGGCACCAACAGAACGGCGTCCGCTCCGTACGCCTGAGCGGCGCGCAAAGCGTCTTCCGTCAGCTTCAGACTCGCCTCCACCTTCACCGGGTCCGGACTGTTGAATTCAGCCCACCCCCTCAGCACGCTGTGAATCCGCAGACCCATTTTCTCCGCCAGCGCACGGCAACGCTCCGCCTCGGACGGCGGAACAATGCCCGCCTCCAGGCCGTCGAACCCCCCGCTCTTCAGGGCCGCCAAGCCGGCTTCGGTAGGCTTGTCGAGAATCAGCGCCCGCTGAAGTCCGCCGCCCGAGGCAGGTTCCGCAGTTCGGGCCAGGCGGGCGGCCGGTAATCCCCCCAGGCCCAAACCACCCAGCAGAGCGGTCGAGCCAGCCAAAAATCGCCGTCGTGTGCAGGTTGTGTTCATAGCTCAGACTGTGACATCATCCGCATCCATCCTATCGTGCCCGGCCAGGAGCGGCAACGCGGTTTTCCGCCAATCAGCGCCGTCCCCTCATCGCCCCGGACGCAGCACCGCCAGTCCTCTGAGGAGATCGAGGGCGCGCGCCAACACCGGGTCCGTAACGACCGGGCGCTCGGCCGACGCGGCCCGCGCCGGCGATGGCCCCTCATCATCCCCGGCCTGGCCTTCCCGTCTCATCCGAACGAGTTCCGCTTCGCTCATGCGCCCTGATCGGTTGCCGGCGCTGCCCAGCACATTCGTATCCCCTAAAGGCGCAGTCCGATCGGCCCGACCGATGGCGCGGTACGGGTCTTCGAGGAACAACCGCTCGTCGTCCGTCCGCACCGTGACTTCGATATCGGGTTTGATCCCCGCCGGAGCGATCTCCCGACCATCACCAACGCGAATTGGCACCGAAGCAATCCGCAATCGCTGCCCGTTGCTCAGCAGAAACTCCCGAAACAGGCTCGCTTCGCCAGCCGTTTGGGAACCGAGCAGAAGCCCAACCTCCGCGTGCCTCAAAGCAGCCGCAACCGCCTCCGCCGCCCCGCGCGTCTCTCCGTTTATCAAGACCATCACAGGGCAATCGAAAACGTTGGTCTTGGCCGTCGCTTCGATGATCTCCTCGCCGCAGATCAGCAGCTTTCGCGGAGACGCCACAAGACAGTCCGCCAGACGGCCCGCCTCGACGTAGTCCACCCCCTGGGCAAACCTCAAATCCAAAACCAGCCCCTTCGGCGGACTGGGATCGGCCAGGCCGCGGAGCACGGAAAGGAACGCCTCAGCCAGGCCCGACTCGACTTGCGCCACGCGAATGTAAACCAGGGAACGGTCGAACACCCGCTGGCCAGCCAAGGCGGGTCCCGCTGGCTCGCTTGACGTCGCAGCCGCATTCTCCCTCGTCAACAAGACCTTGGGATGCAACCGATCCAGCAGACCGTCGACCGCGACACCGTTCAGGTCGCGCTCCGTGATCCCCACGAGGTTCGAGCGGACCAGACCGTAAACCTCGTCAAATGACGGCCATTCACCCCCCCATCCGACCACACAAAGCGAGGACCCGAGCCAGAGGACAAGCCCGCGACACCACGTTGCATTCGATGCACAATTCATGCTCGTTCGCCAACACCACCCATTCGTGACGTTTCAATACAGCCTATCCTCCGGTCTGGGCAAGACCAGCCTAAACCGGCGCTGCCCCAGATAATCCCCCCCCAGCAACAGCGGGAGCAGAGCACCATATCGGGATATCAGATGAGAGACGGCATCACGCCCGCACTCCCCCACTGTCTTCCCGGTGGGAGTTCGCCCAGCCCCTCACCACCACGCTGAGGGCCTTTTGGATGAAGCGCGCCAGGTTGCGTTCCCGACCCACACGGATGAGTTGCCGCCTCAATTGCATGCGCCCTGTCGGGCGCACAAATGAAACCGGCGGCTGTGTCTCCACAACCGCCGGGGCGACGTCGTCAGACGGGAACGCCAGGCAAGCCCGGCGTCTTAAGGTAGGCTTAAGTGGACTTGTTGACTCCTGCAGTGATTGCAGGAGCCGCGGGCCAGTTCCGATACCTGTCGCTGGTTCTCGGTTCTTTCATGTGTCAACAAATCCGAGCATCTCTCGTGCCAGAAACCACCCAAACCAAGCCCCAAACCGAGGTGTGTTGTCCAGACACGCCAGGGCAGACGTGTCGCCGCTACCGCCCGCCCCCCCCCGCAGCGGGCCTTGTCCTCTCCCGACCCAGGAGCGAAGAGACTCCGCCCTTTCCTTCACGGCTTTTTCAGAAGAGACTCCACCCCGACCCCCGCGGGGCCTCCGAGGGTGTCCAGATCTGGGGCATAGGGTGGGACAACGGAGGACAGAATGACACTCGACCTGCCCTCTTCGCCCCCTTAGGATCGCTCCAGTTCAAGTATGACAGATCCTCGTTATACCAAGTTGGCTTGTCTGCTGGTCAAATACTCGACCGCCCTGACGAAAGGCGACCGCGTCTTGCTCGACATGATCGATGTGCCGGACGAGATGGTGGTGGCCCTGGTCCGCGCCGTGCGGAAGGCGGGGGCAGTCCCGGTGGTCGAGGTCCGCCACACGCGAGTGACGCGCGAAATCATGCGGGACACATCTGCCAGCCATGCCGGGTTGTTGCGGGACCTCGAGCTTGCGCGCATGAAGAAGATGCAGGCCTACATTGCGATCCGCGGCGCCGCCAATGCCAGCGAGACCGCGGATGTCCCCAGTGACCGGCTCCAGATCTTCTCGAAGGCGATGAGACCCGTGCTGGATTACCGGGTCGCCAAGACACGATGGGTGGTCTTGCGATGGCCGACGCCGAGCATGGCCCAAGCGGCCAACATGAGCACCGAGGCCTTCGAGGACTTCTACTTCGACGTCTGCAATTTCGATTATCGGCGCATGGCGCGCGCCGTGGTTCCTCTGGCAAGGCGCATGCAACGGGCCGATCAAGTGCGTCTCAAGGGCCCGGGGACTGACCTCAGCTTCAGCATCAAGGGCATCGGCGCCCAGCCCTGCAACGGATTGCGCAACATCCCCGACGGCGAGTGCTTCTCGTGCCCAACCCTGAAGTCCGCCAACGGCGTCATCCAGTTCAACACCCCCACAATCTACGCCGGAACCCGATTCGAGAACATCCGCCTCGAACTGAAAGACGGCAGAGTCACCAAGGCAACGGGCTCGAACGAGAAAAAGCTCAATGAGATCCTCGATACCGATCCCGGCGCCCGTTACATCGGCGAGTTCTCCCTCGGCTTTCATCCCCGCATCCGCAATCCGATGTGCGACATTCTGTTCGACGAGAAGATCGCGGGCTCGCTGCATTTCACCCCAGGCAAGGCCTACGACGACTGCGGCAACGGCAACAAGTCGGCTGTCCACTGGGACATGGTGCTGATTCAACGCCCGGAATGGGGCGGTGGCGAGGTCTGGTTTGACGGTGAGATGATCCGCAAAGACGGCCTCTTCGCCCCAAGTGACCTCCGTTCGCTGAACCCGGGCAGTTTGGAATAGCGAGATCGCCGGAGGCCGTGTTGCTTCGGCAGGGATGTATGACGGTGTGAAGGGTGTGGGGATAGGGTTCGTAGCCACGAGCTAATAAAGTGACAGGTTCACAGTTGACAAGCGTAGGTTGACGGGGTAAAGGTGTGGGCAGCAACCGAACGAGTGAGGCAATATGCGCATGGCACGGATCAAAGTTGTGGGGCGGGGGGCGGTTTATCACTGTATCTCGCGGGTGGTGGGCGGGCAGAGGCTCTTGGGCTCACTGGAGAAGGAGAAGCTACGGGAGATGCTCTGGAGGCAGGCGGCTTTCAGCGGGATCGAGATCATCACTTACTGTTTGATGGCCAACCATATACATGTTCTATTGCGGGTTGGGGCAGGGGTTGGGGCGAGCGACGCCCAGTTGGTGGAGCGGGCAGTGGAGTTCTACGGGAAGAAGAGTCTCTACGTGCAGACTCTGCAGAAGGTGTTGGCCAAGCAGGGCGGGTTACCCGAGGATCTGAGGGAGGGGCTGCGGCGACGGATGGGAGATGTGTCGGTGTTCATGAAGGAGCTCAAGCAACGGTTTAGCAAGTGGTACAACCGGCAGCAGAACCGATATGGGACGGTGTGGGCGGAGCGGTTCAAGAGCGTGTTGGTGGAGGACCGAGTTGGGGTGGTGCAAGCGGTGGCGGCGTACGTGGATCTGAATCCAGTGCGAGCGGGTTTGGTGAAGGACCCCAAGGAGTACCGGTGGTGCGGGTACGGGGAGGCTGTAGGGGGCAACGAGTTGGCGCGCAAGGGGCTGGCGAGTTTTCATCGGACTGGGGAGTGGGGGGAGGTGGGGCGGGAGTATCGGGAGGTGCTGCTTGTGAAGAGCGGGGTAGCTGGGAGATCGGGCAAAGTGGTGCTGGAGCCCGAGGAGATCCGTCGGGAGCTTAGACGGAAGGGGGAGCTTAGGTTGGGGCAAGTCCTGCGATTGCGGGTGAGGTATTTCAGCGACGGAGTGGTGTTAGGTTCGAGGAACTATGTGAACGAGGTGTTCCGGGAATATCGGGATCGGTTTGGGCCGCGGCGCAAGAGTGGTGCGCGAGCGCTGCGAGGGCTGGGGCCGCTGGGGGAGTTGGCGACGATGCGGGATCTGCAGGTCAATGTGGTGGGATAGACCCAATCGCAGGGTTCGTGTGAAACCGCGTGGGGTCCTGAGGGGCGACGCTGATCGGTTTCAGATGTGCGGTTGTCATCGGCTGTGATTCGAGGATGCTCAGGCTGCCGCAGGCTGCAAGCGATGAATGAGCGAACGCATCGTCCCGGACACCGGCCTGCTTTTCGCTGGCAGATGCTCCTGATTCTATTGCCGGTGTTTTTGCTGGCGGCCTTCAGCCTGCATGCCGTGCGTCAGGACCGTTTGTTGGTCGAGCAGGAAGCTCAAGAACGAGCAACCGAATTAGCTCGCGAATTGGCGGACCGCCTGCATGAAGGCCTGGCTGCTCTGGCCCGCAATCCTGCGGCAGGAGAGTCGGTCTGGCCTGTCCGGTTTGACCTGGACGCTCAGGGAGGGCTGATCGTTCCGCCGCACCGCCCCGACCCATCGTCGTTCTGGCCCTTTGATTTCGATGAACTGGGATCGGAGGCCCGAGGTCTGTGGCTCGCCGCCCAGGATGAGGAATATCGGGGAGAGACGGCGGCGGAGGTTGCCGCCGCGTGGCGTCGAGTCATCGAGGCGAACCTGCCACCGCGGTGGACGGCGGCAGCCACCTACAACCTCGCCTTGGCTCTTGCCCGCGGAAGCGTGGGGGCGGAGGCAGCGAAGCACTGGGATGCATTGAGCCATGCGCCTTCGGCGCTGGTGGCGGAGAGCGGCGTGCCATTTTCGACCCTGGCCTCGTGGCAGCGTTGGCGGCACGCGGTTGGTCAAGCCGCCGGAGGGACGGCCGGACCCGCTGACCGCGCCCTCTTTGCGGCCCTGTGTTCGAACCTTGTGCATTGTCCGTCTGTTTTGACCGAGCCGTTGCTGGACCGCCTGGCGCAAGAAACGAACCTGCTGACCGCAGCCAGCCAAACCGACCTGCGCAAGTGGCAGGTGCGGTGGAGACGAGACGAGGTCGCGCGGCGCCTCCATGCGGGCGCGAGCCGGGAGTGGCGCAGGTTGGCCAGTGACGGCCATGATCTCTCGGGAGTGTTGCCGATGACCAACGGCTTGTCTTCGAGTGGCAGGCAGGTTTGGGTGCAAGTGCCAACCGGTACGTCAGGATCGAGAGTCGCTGGAACGGAACAGGAGAGGGATCCGTCTCCCTGGCTTGTGCTGTGCAGCGAGGAGCCGCGATTGGTCTGCCACGGCATCCCTGAGTCTGCCATTAGGGAGTTGGCCAGCCGGCTCATCGCGGAAACACCGCGTGTCCCGCCCTACTTTCGGGTGTCATTCGAAGCGGCCGGCAAGACTCTGCTCCCGTCATTGCATCCCGTTCTTGTCCGGCATGGGGCGCTGGGGGCCGCCGGCTCGAGTGCCGCCTCCTGGATTCATGCGAGCGTGCACCTCAGCGACCCGGCGGCGCTCTTCGCGCGGCAACGGAAGCGGACGCTCTGGCTCGGTCTTTTGGTGGTTTTCTCCTCGGGGATGGCGGTCGGTGGTTTGTGGGCGGCCTATCGCGCCTTCGAGCGGCAGATCCGACTCAACGAACTCAAATCCAGTTTCGTTTCGGCGGCATCGCACGAGTTGCGTGCCCCGATTGCCTCGGTCCGTTTGCTTGCTGAGAGCCTTGAGCGCGGCAAGGTGAAAGAAGAAACCAAACGCCAGGCGTATTACCACTTGATCGGGCAGGAGTGTCGCCGGCTCTCGAATTTGATCAGCAACGTGCTGGATTTCTCGCGGATTGATCAGAGGCGCAAGCAGTATGACTTCGAGCCGACCGACGTCGTGTATCTGGTCAAGCACACGATCGAACTGATGGAGCCATATGCGAGTGAACGGCAGGTCCGACTCGAGTTCGCTCGGTCTCCCGCCGAGACGCGCACCAGACCGAGCATTGACCCGCGGGCCATCGAGCAGGCCTTGGTGAACCTGATCGACAACGCCATCAAACACGCACCATCGGGCAGCACAGTCGAGGTTCGTTTGGCTCTCGGTGGCGATGCCAAATCGTCTGACCCACCAGGCACGGACGGGCGGGGTGACGGGTCCTGCCCGGCCTTGGAGTCCCCTCCCCTGCGGTTGACAGTCTCGGATGCGGGCCCCGGCATCCCCAAGGCCGATCAGGTCCGAATCTTCGAACCATTTTATCGGCTCGGCTCCGAGTTGCGTCGCGAGACGCCCGGCATCGGCATCGGGCTGAGTATTGTCAAACACGTCGTCGAAGCGCATGGCGGTCGGGTCTGGGTGGACAGCGAGGTGGGACAGGGAAGCCGGTTCAATTTGGAATTGCCGATCGATCGACTCACGGAGGGCTCCCCATGAACGAACGTATTCTGATCATCGAGGATGAGCTCGCGATGCGCACCGGGCTCGAAGACCTGATGGCGTCCGAAGGGTATCGGGTCCTCAGCGCCACCGACGGCCGGACCGGACTCGATCGCGCCTTGAAAGAGCAGCCTGATTTGGTACTGCTGGATATCATGATGCCGAGGCTCGATGGATTCGCCGTTTGCGCCGAGTTGCAGCGGTTGGGCCGGACCATGCCGGTCCTGATGCTCACCGCCAAAGGCATGGTCGAGGATCGTGTTTCGGGTCTGGATGCGGGCGCGGACGATTACCTCATCAAGCCGTTCAGTATGGATGAACTGTTGGCGCGGGTGCGCGCCCTGCTCCGCCGCGGTGACCGGGGCGAGCCGGCCATTCGTGAGCTGGTGTTGGGTGACGCGCGGGTCGACCTGATCCGACTAAGGGCATGGAGGGGCGCGCAGGAACTTCATCTCACGGCGAAAGAGTTCGCCGTGCTGCGCCTGCTGGCCGCGGCCAACGGGGAACCCGTGACGCGGGAGCGTTTTCTGGACCTGGCCTGGGGCTACGCGGCGTTCCCCACAACCCGCACGGTGGACAACCACATTGCCAGCCTGCGCGCCAAGCTGGAGCCGCACCCAGACCAGCCGCGGTATATCCACACGGTGCACGGCGTCGGCTACAGGCTTTACACCTCCGTGACACCTCCCGTCCGTAGCTCTGGCAAACTGGTCTCATGAAGACTGCTGTGTGCTCCTGTGTAGTTGCCCTGGCCATCTCGGCGGCGTGCCTGGCGTCCGAGCCGCTGAGCAAGGCGCTCGAACAGGGCCTGATCGAGGAGGAGGTCAACCGCGATCTCAATGCCGCCCTGCGCGCTTATGAATCCGCTGTGGCCGGCTTCGACGAGCAACGCAAAGGGGCGGCTGCGGCGCTGTATCGCCTGGCCGAGTGCTATCGCAAACTCGGTCGAACCAACGACGCCGTCGTGCAGTACCGCCGGGTGCTCGCAGAGTTTGCGGACCAGACCGCCCTGGCGGGCTTGAGCCGCACCAATCTCGCGCGACTTGTGCCTCAGGCGGCTGGAGCAGCGGTGCCGCGCAGGTTGACGCCCGCCGCGCAGCGCCAGCTCGATTTGCTCGAGCAGGAGCTGGAGTTGGTGCAACGGCAACTCGAGAGCGAACGCGTGCGGGTCGAGCAGGGGGTCACTCCCCAGAGCGCACTCCTTGCACTCCAACGCGAGGTCCTGGCCCTTCAGCGCCAGATGGCCGAAGTCGAGACCAGGATGGGTCCGGACCTGCTCGACGTGTCGCTTCCCGAGGCTGAGCAGGGAACTGGCGGAGCGGACGCAACCGCGGGTGCCAGTGCCGCGCTGCCAACCATCGATGTAGCCGAACTCGCCTCGCTGCAGGAGGAGCTCAAGATGGTGGATCAGGAATTGGTGGCGCTCCAGAAACGTCTCGAGAACGGCAAGGCAGAAACCTCAGAGGTCCGCCGAGTTCAGCGCGAGCGGCTGACTCTCGAACGGAAGCTCCCGGACAACGCAGCGCCAGAGCGCCAGATGGGATTGATTCAGAGCGAGATCGCTCTGGTGGACGAGGAATTGGTCGAGATTCAGAAGAGAATCGCAGTCGGCGTCGCGCCGCCGCTGGCGGTGAACCCCGTGCGACGCGAACTCCTGAGCTTGCAGCGGGAACTTCGCGCGGCCCAGAGGCAAGCCTCAGCCCCCACCCCGTCGGCCTCCGATTTGGAAGCCAGCGATCTACCTCCGGCGGAGGCGCTCGAAATCGCGCGTTTGAGGGAGGTGCTCAAGAACAGTCCGGACTTGCTCGATGCGCCCGGGAGGCCCGAGGCGCCCGGGAAGGGCGGTTTGACGCCGCTCGAGTCGGCGGCAGGGCAAGGGCAGTTGGCGGTCGCCCGGTTTCTCCTTGACCATGAGGCCGACGTCAACGGGTTGGGCGGCGACAAGTGGACACCGCTCCTGCATGCGGCGTCGAGCGGGCACAAAACCATGACGGAACTCCTGTTGGCCCGAGGCGCCGACGCGAATGGCAGAGCGGGGGTTGCGTTCACGCCGCTGCATTGTGCGGTCGCGGGTGGGCATCGCGCCGTTCTGCAAGCCTTACTAGCGGCCAAGCCAGACCTCGAAGCGACTGCGGAGTTCCACCCGACCACCAGGGCGCAGCTTGGGGTGCCGACCGACGTCGATCCGGGATTCACGGCCCTGCACACCGCCGTCAAGAAAGGGTCGCTGCCGCTGGTCCAGGCCCTGCTCGACGCAGGCGCAGACGTCAACCGGCCGCAGGCCCACGGCTCCGCTCCGACGCCGCTGTACCTGGCATGCAAGGAAGGATCGCCGCAACTGGTCGAGGCCTTGCTCGATGCCAAGGCGGACGTGAATGCCTCGAGTGGCGATTCCGGCACCGCCCTCGGTCAGGCGGTCGGATACCACCGGACCGACCTGATCGAGTTGCTACTCGAGCGCGGGGCGGACGTGAATGCGGCGGGAAAGAGCGGCTACGCGCCCGTTCACACCGCCTCGCTCTCGCGCTCCCCGGAACTGCTTGCTGCGCTGCTGAAGGCCAAACCGGAGTTGAATCGCTACACCAGTGAGGGGCACGGGCCGCTCCACCTGGCCCTGGGCGTCCGCAAAGCCGAGGAAGCCAATCCCTCGATGGTTGCTTCACTCCTCGAAGCCGGCGCCGACGTGAATCTTCCGATCCTTGGGGAACGGAAGGTCGCTTACCCCCTTCATCTCGCCGTCCGGGGCGAACCGACCGAGACGGCGATCGAGTTGATCGAGTTGATCCTGGCGCGGAAACCGAAGATCGAGGTGCTTGACGAGGAGTCGATGACACCCCTGCAGCGGGCGGTGCTTGCCGAAGAGCCGAGGCTGGTCGAGCCGCTCCTGGCCGCGGGCGCGGATCCGAACGCCGCGTGCGCTCGTGACGCCGGCAACCGTCCGCTGCACTGGGCGGCCAGAGGCGGCTGGGTGGCGATGGTCGAAAAGCTGCTCGAGTACAGGGCGGATCCCAACGCGTTGAATGCATCGGGGCAAACACCCGTGTCACTGATCGTGGGGGAATCGGGTTCTTTCTCATCGCGGCTCGCGCAAAGAACGAACCCAGACACGGCGTTTCGCCTTCGAAAGGTCATGGATCTTCTGCGCGCCGCTGGCGCCGACGAGACGTTCCATCTGCGTGACACGATCAGCGTCCGGAGGCCCAACGGGCCGCTGACGGTCCTGTTCCGCCGCGACGGCAGCGATGTCAATCGGTTCACGTTGTTCGAAGCCATTGCGGTGCTCTACCGACCGAGTTCCGACGGCCCGCGGCAGTTCCTCATGCCGCAACTCCCCACGCTGCCACTCCCCACGCAGCCGCAGCCCATGCAGCCGGTCCCAGTGCAGCCTCTGGCGCCGCCGCCGTTCGGCGTGTGGTCCAGCCTGGCGAGGGAAGACTGGAGTTTTCCGGACTTCGCGCGCGCGACCATTTCGCGGCGTTCCGAAAGGGACATCCAGAGCATTGCCGTGGACCTGGCTGATCTTCTGGCGAAAGGAGAGGACCAGCCGCTATTCTGGGGCGACACGCTGGAGATCCCCGAGGCTGATCACCCCGTGAACGCCACCTGGCCGGGCCTGAGCGAACAGGAGAGGCAAGCCCTCACGCGCCGCCTCTCGAAGACCGTGGCTGTGTCGGTCAAGGGGGAGACCAAAAGGCTGACCCTGAGCCTGGCGTGGGGCCCTGCCGGGGCCCACGCCCAAAGCTCTGGCCGGCAGTTGCCCATCTTCGAACCTTCGTTCGATGCCTTCTGGCTCAAGGGGGCGGTTGACGCCAGTCGTCTGGTGCGCACCAGTTCCGATCTCACGCGTGTCAAAGTGAGCCGCACCGATCCCGAGACCGGCGAGGTCAAGGACATGATGTTCGACCTCGATCAGGGGGCTTCTTCAGACGCCTCGACTGCGCCCCTCTGGCTTCGCGATGGCGATCGGATCGAGATTCCCGAGAACGCCTTAACAAAGGCGATCGAGGATGGCCTTGGCCACGGCTGCGCTGCGGGTGTGGACGTTGAGCTTTTGAAAGATGCGGCGCTGATGATTGTCGACGGTATGAAAGCTGAGAGAGAGTTCGACCGCGATTTCCTTTTTGATCAGGCCCTTGACCATGAGTCGCAGGATTTCGGCTTCGCGAGCCGAAAGCCCGTACGGGTTGGGTGGCTGGTCCTCCTCGGGACGGCGCCGGCGGAGTGAGTCCCTGACCTGCTGGTTGGCCCATTGACGAAGAGCGAGTTCGTCCGACCAGAAGGAGAGGGTGCCAATAACGACAGCCGGGGCCAGTTCCCGGAGGGCGGCCAGGGCGTCGCGCGCTTCCGCACCTGGCGGGGCCAGGATGACGATGAGATCAGGGGTGATCCTGCGCCGCAGCAAAGCGAGGGCTTGCTTGAGTGAGAGGAGTGGCGCGGAACGGGAGACTCGCCGAACCTCCGGCCATTCCGCATCGGCCTCCAAAGCGAGGAACCAGACGCGGCTGACTTGTGCAGCAAGGGACATGCGCCGCGGAATGTTATCCCGGCCGACTCACGACCAGCAAGGCGCATCGAGAATCCGCACAGCTTATGGGGTTTGCGCGGGCGAATCTCGCGGCCTGGTTCGCACCCATTGACGCGTTTGCGTCACTTGTCCAGGATCGGATGCCGAAACTACGTTGGGGGCGAACCAAAGAAAGGAAACTGCGTGAACAAACATACGTGGCTTGGCGCGGCGCTCCTGGGAGCATTCATCATGACCGGTGCCGCTCTCGCGGCGGAGACTTCATACTCTCACGTCATTCTGACAGACCAGCCGTACTTGTACTGGACTTTCGACGAGACGGAGGGCGACGCCCTGCAGAAAGCCCCTCTGGAAAACGACGAACCCTCGCCCAATGACCTGGTTCCATTTGGGGCGACGCGCGTGAGCCACGCCTCCATCGGCAGCGGCCTGAACCTCGGGAACGCGGCCGATTTGGATGGCGCCAGCTATTTCATGGCGGAGAACTTGGAGGCGCACACCAGTTCGATCGCCGGGCCTTACCTCATCGAGTTCTGGATGCAGGTGCAAGGTTCGATCGAAGATCAGCGCAACGACTACCTGGTGAATTTCGGCGCAGGAGGCGGCAACGCGCCGGCGGTCATCTACGATTACATAGGCAGTGCGCAGGGGCGCTTTGGCCTCGAACTGTATGCAGGCAGCCGCACGGGGGCAGGAGCCGAGGCTGCGGACGTGCAGTGGCACCATGTGGCCTTCGTCTATTACGGCAATGGCATCGTCGGGATCGCCGACAGGCTCGATATCTACATCGACGGCGTGAACGTCGCGCCGTACGTCCGGGACACATTCGCCTCTGCGCTCAATCTCGGGGCGCGGCTGGTGGTCGGCACCTCGGCTCCGCAATTTGCCGCCGGCGACGGCTTCGAAGGGCGGCTGGACGAACTGGCGGTCTATGACCTGAGCGGTTTGGAAACCGAGACTGCCGTGAATGCCAAGGCTGATGCGATCGCGACCGGGCACTTCGCGCAGGCCAAAGCGGCGGATTACACGCAGGCGGTCCTCGCGGATCAGCCTGCACTCTACTGGAACTTCAACGAGGCCGACGGGAGCGCGCGCCAACTCGCGCCGGTGACGCCGGACGGCACGGAGACCAGAAACGATTTGGTTCCGACGGGCGATCTCTTGCGGTACTCGCACGCCGAACTCGACACCGGCTTGAATCTGGGCCGGCTTATCGATTTTGACGGCACCGGCATGATGCGGGCGGAGGATCTCGCTCTCGGGGTGACCACGCTGGAGGCCCCCTGGGCGATTGAGTTCTGGATGCAGGCGCTCGGGCCGGATGACGGGCGTCGCAGCGATTACGTGTTGAGCATGGGCCAGAGCGGCGGGAACGAGCCGGCGGTGATCTTCGATTACATGGGAGCGGAGGAAGACAACGCGATCGAACTCTTCCACCTGGGGGGGCGGACCGGCTCCGGGCCCTCGATCCATGACAGCGACTGGCATCACATCCTGATTGTCTCGTACGGAAACGGCACGGTGGGCGTGGCGGATCGCATCGAGATGTTCCTGGACGGCGTGTCCCAAGGAAGCAATATCCGCAACACCTTCACGCACGGGCTGAATCTCGACACGCAGTTCATCGTCGGGAACTCGCCCGTGCCCGCCGACGGCTTCGAGGGCCGCATGGATGAAGTCGCCGTCTACAGCTTTGCGGCGGTCGCCACCGAGACGGAACTGCAAGACAAGGTGGCGGATCTGGCCGCGCGCCGCGTCCAAGCAGCGCGGGACACGACCGCCACCTACACGGCGACCGTGCTGGCCGACAAACCGATTCTGTACTACAACTTCGAGGAGACGGAGGGGAACGCGATCCAGCGCGCGCCCGTGGGTGCACCGCCCGAACCCGCCCCCGAGAATTCCCTTGTCCCGCAGGGGGCGGAACGCGCGTCGCACGCCGACATCGGCAGCGGGTTGGATCTCGGCCACGCGGCGCAATTCAACGGGGCGACCTACTTCATCGCGGAGGATCTGAACGCGCCCAAACTCTCGCTCACCGCGCCGTGGATGCTCGAGCTTTGGCTTCAAGTCCAGGGCGCGAACGAGGGCTTGCGGAACGATTACCTCATGAACTTCGGAGCTGGCGGGGGCAATCAGCCTGCCGTTTTGTTCGATTATGTCGGCGGATTGACCCCCGACAACGGTTTGGAGTTGTACGCGGGCGGGCGCACAGGGGCCGGACCGGTCGTCGGCGACGCGACCTGGCATCACGCGCTGTTCGTGTATTACGGCGACGGGACCACTGGGGTGGCGGACAAGCTGGATATCTACCTCGATGGCGTGCTGGCGGGGAGCGACGCGCGCAACACGTTTGGCGCGGCGCTCATCGTCGATTCGCGCTTCGTCGTGGGAACTTCGGCGCCCCAGTTCGCGGCGGGCGACGGTTTCGAGGGGCGCATCGACGAGATCGCTCTTTACGACCTGAGCAGCCTCACCACCGAGGCTGCGGTCACGGCAAGAGCAGCGGACTACGCCGCGCGCCACTTTGCCGCCGCGGTGGCGATCCCGGTCGAGTTCACATTGGAGATCAGCCTCTCGGGGAACCAGATTACTGTTTCGTGGCCGGCTCTGGCCACGGGCTATCGGTTGGAGCAAACGACCACGCTGACCGACCCGCAGTGGCAGGCGGTCGATGCCGACCCCACGCCGAACGGCAACTTGCTGCAGGTGACCCTCGCGGCGGACGGCGCAGCCCGTTTCTTGCGCCTTGCGCGCCCGAACTAACGGGGAGGCCGCCTGGAGGAGACCGTGAAACGCCCGCGAGGCTTCACGTTGATCGAGCTCCTCGTGGTGATTGCGATCATCGCGATTCTCGCGGGCATGCTTCTCCCAGCCCTTGGGCGCGCCAAGGGCAAGGCTCAGAATGTCCAATGCCTGAACAACCTGCGGCAACTGAGCCTTTCGTGGATGGCTTACACCCTGGACAATCGCGATGTGTTGCCGCCGAACCATGGTGATCATGGCACGTCAGCCGATACCTGGGTCAAAGGCTGGCTGGACCGGAGCGGCACGCCGGACAACACCAACACCCTCCACCTCGAGAACAGCCTGCTCTATCCGTATCACAACACGATCGCCATTTGGAGATGTCCTGGCGACCGGAGCACTTCGCGCCACAGCCGCAAGGACTATCCGCGTGTGCGGAGCATGTCGATGAACGGCTGGCTCAACACCGAGTTCGTCGCCATTGGCAACAGCGCCGCCGAATTCAAGGTCATCCGCACTCTCTCCGACATGGTGGCGCCCGGGTCCGCGGACACCTGGGTGCTGATCGACGAGCGCGAAGACAGCATCAATGACGGCTACTTCGAAGTGAACATGAAGGAGCCGATTATCGTTGATTTCCCTGCCAGCTATCACAACGACGCCGGCGCGCTGAACTTCGCCGACGGCCACAGCGAGATTCGCCGGTGGCGCGACCCACGCATTCGGCCGAAGCTGCAGCGCGGGCAACTCCTCGAATTGCGCCAGCGCTCGAACAACAATCTCGATCTGGAATGGCTCCAGGCCCACACCACCGGGCGGGCGAGTCCTTGAAGCCGCGCCGGAGAGGAACACGGGGGCACCATCGCATCTGTTTATGAGGTCTAAGATTGGAGTGGGGCTGAGGCGCGCCCGGAAATCTGCGTCGTCGTTCCGGCGTGAGGTTAGCGGGCTGGGCATCATGCTGTTGTCTTTGGCACTTGTTTCCCGCGCCTGCGGGGCCGAAATCCACATGGGTTGTGCCGCGTCGAACGACCTCTACGTTGCGCTCGAGGCGGCGGGGGCTGACGTTCGCCGCGCGAGCGATCCCGTTGCGGCGATCCGATCCGCCCCGGTCGGTTCTGCGGTCTTTCTGCTGGCCGACGCGTATCCGGCGGAGCGGCTTGTCCTGACCGAGACGGCCTGGAGGGAGGCGGAGGAGAAACAACTGCGCGTCTATGCCGAGTTTCCCTCGGCTCTGCCGGGGCAATCCCCGGGCGCCACGCGCGCCACGAAATGGGAGCGGTTGATCACGAGCACGGCGCAATTCGGAGCCGGCCTGCCGGAGTTCACCATCCTGATGGCGCACGACTGCCATTATGTCCCGATGACACTGACGAACCCGCTGGTGGTTGTGGGCAAGGTCGCCGGATTCAATCGGGCCGTGTTTGGCCTGCCCAAAGACGCCTCGCCCATCCTGGCGCGGCGCGACCGGGGATTCGTCGCGACCACCAAGCTGAGCGGCTTTGCGGCCGCCCGGTTCGCGCCTGCGGGCGAGTGGGAAACACTCTGGAACTGGATTCTGCGCGAGATGGGCATCGGGGCGGTGATTCGGTACACGCCGACCGTGGGCCCTACGTTCGGGAAAGCCCAGGCGCTTCCTCCTGGCTGGCAGCGGGAATCGCTGACGCGAAGCGTCGTCTGGTACAACAATTCGGGTCTCCTGGTCTCCCCGGAGCGCCGGACGACTGTCGAAGCGCAACTCCGCGCCGGAGCGGAAGTCCCCCCGAAGGCCGGCCCGGTCGATCGGGGCGGCGACGGGCGGCACGGCGTGCTCGAGGGTTATTCCTCGGAGGTGCGGTTCGACGGCCACCAACGGCAGCGGCTCCCGCTTCGTGCGGATTGTCAGGCGGAATCCGCGATGGTGTATGCGTCGGAGTTTCTGCTGAGCGGCTCGCCCGAAAACCGTTGCCGCGCCGAGAACCTGCTGGGTTTCCTTTACGGCGATTCCGGCTTGCACCGCGGTGTGCGGGGCGATCCCGAGCACCCGGCTTATGGCCTGATCAGTTGGGGCGCGGTGGCTCCCGCCTGGGAGATTGCCAACTACGGCGACGACAATGCGCGGGCCATGCTCGCCACGCTGTTTGCGGCCGGAGCGCTCAAATCGGCAAGCTGGGATGAAGCGCTGCTCAAAGCGCTCCTGGCCAATCTCCGAACCACGGGCCGGCTCGGTTTTCGGGGGGATCGCATCGACATCGGCCCGCTCGAGCAGCACGGTTGGAAGCACTACGAGAATGCGGCGACGGTGAACTACTCGCCGCACTTTGAAGCCTACCCCTGGGCCTGCTTTCTCTGGGCCTACCGTCACACGAAACACGCGCCGTTTCTCGAAAAATCGCGCACCGCGATCGCCATGACGATGAAGGCGTTTCCGACGAACTGGCGCTGGAACGACAACATGGAGCGTGCCCACATGCTGCTGCCGCTGGCCTGGCTGACGCGCATCGAAGACACGCCCGAGCACCGGGCCTGGCTGGCAACCGTCGCCCACGACTTGCTCGAGGCGCAGGACGAATGCGGGGCCCTGCAGGAGCGCTTTCGCGGCGGTGGTGGACATTACCAATTGCCTGCGTCCAACGAAGCCTATGGCACCACGGAAACGCCGCTGCTCCAGGAGAACGGCGACCCGGTCAGCGATCAACTCTACGTGAGCGGTTTTGCCCTGCTCGGTTTGCACGAGGCGGCGGCCATTTTGAACGACGAGAGAATCCGCTGGGGCGCAGACAAACTGGCGGAGTACCTGGCCCGCATCCAGACGCGATCGGAGAGGTACCCTTATCTGGACGGCACGTGGTTCCGCGCGTTCGATTACAGGCGTTGGGAGCCGTGGGGCAGCTCGGGCGACGTCGGCTGGGGCGCCTGGTGCATCGAGGCGGGTTGGGCGCAAGCGTGGGGGGCGGCGATCATGGCCTTGCGGGAACAGGGAACGACTCTGTGGGATCTCACCGCCACCAGCACTATCGCCCGGCATTGGGATGCGGTGCAAACCGCCATGGCACGCAACGCCGGCGGCCCCTGGAAACCACCGAGAACGGAGGAGCCCGGTTCCTGACATGGTTGCGGCCCCTCTCGATCTCCTCATCATCGGTCTGTATCTCGCCGCGATGACGGCGATCGGCCTGTACTATCGCCGTTCAGCGAACGCCGGCATGCAGCAGTTCTTTCTGGCTGGCCGCCGAGTTCCTGGCTGGGTGAACGGCGTCTCGTACGCCGCTGCGCTGATTAGCGCCGATGCCGCCACGGCCTACGGCGGATTGGCGGTGGTGACCGGCCTGTTCGTCTGCTGGTGGTACCTGTCGCGCTTTGGGCTGGCGCTGTTCATCGGGGCCGTATTGTTTGCGGTGTTCTGGCGCAAGCTCAACCTGTTCACGAGTCTCGAGTTTTATGAGCTGCGGTTCCGCGGCAAACCGGCGGCTTTGATGCGTTTGTGGATCGCCCTGCGCACCTCGGGCCTGGCCATGCCTGCCTGGACCGGGATCACGCTGCTCCTGCTGGTTTCGCTTCCCTGCCTGGCTGCGCCGGTCTTGTGGCCGGAACTCGCCCAACCGGGCGCAGACCGCGAGTTGGCCTACGGGCGACTGATGAAGGCGCTCTTGCCGGCGGGGCTCATGGGCCTGGTGGTGGCCGCCATGCTGGCCGGGGTGATGTCGACCGTGAGCGACAATCTCAATTTTGGCGGCCAGGTCATGACGCATGACCTTTACGCCCGCTGGATCCGGCCGGGGGCCAGCGAGCAGCACTACCTGCGGGCGGGCAAAGTGGCGATGGGCGTCATCCTTGCTCTGGCGCTGGCCGTCGTTTACAACGTCCGCATCATTTTCGACGTCGCTGTTTTCATGCTGCAGCTCAGCGCCGCCGAACTGCCTGCCAACTGGGCGCAGTGGTGGTGGTGGCGTTTCAATGGCAAGGCCCGGCTGGCGGCCTCTTTCGGCGGCGCGGCGATTTTCTGCCTGGTGGTACTGGGGCCCCGCTTGCTGGTCTGGCTCGGCGTCGCAGGCGCCCAATCGTTGATCCTCCCCTACTGGTGGCAGACGTTCCTGGTGATCGGCGCAACCACCGTGTTGTGGGTGACAGTCGCGCTCTGCACCCGGCCTGAGGACGAGCAACTGCTGCGCGACTTTTACCAACGCGCGCGTCCGATGGGCTGGTGGGGACCCATCGCCGAGAAGGCCTCGTGAAACCGGGTTTCGCCATTCTGACAGGATTGCTGCTGGCGCTGGGGGGCTCTGCCGCAACAAGCTTTTACATCCTGGCGCTCTCTCATCTTTATGTGGGGCGCTGGACAGCGGCGTTGGCCGAGGCAGTGGCCGCCACGGTGCTGTTCGTCATCTTTTTTCGGTGCGTCCACCCTTATCTGGACAGGCTGATGCACCGTTTCCCCGAGAACGATCAACACACCACGCACGATGAATAGAAACCACGAAAAGGACCATGTTCTTTACCTCGGCGACTGGGTTTTCCATGTTGGACCGATCTTCATTGAGACGCCGTTCGGGGTGGAGACGAAGGATTCGGACCTGCATTTTTATGGTTCCCGGCTGGTGGATGCGCTCGAGTCCAAGGTCGAGCTCACCTGCATGGCCAACTGGGAGTTGTATCGGCTGGAACCCGGTCGGCTCGAGAAGCTCCTCGAGAAGTCCTGCGCCCTCATCATCAGCGATGTCGAGGCCAAGTGCTTTCACCTCTACCCCAGCTTCTTCGATCGTTCCCGCCGGGAGCGAAGGCCCATCACCTTCCCGGACCGTCTCGATGCCGTGAAGCGCTGGGTGGGCCAAGGCGGCGGCCTGATGATGTTGGGAGGCTGGCTCTCCTTCTCCGGTTCGCAGAACAAAGCAGGCTGGCGGCGCAGCCGGATGGCGGATGTGTTGCCAGTGGAATGCCTTCCGACCGAAGACCTGGTCGAATCCTCGGAAGGCTTTACCGCCGAGGTCGTCGACCCGGACCACCCGATCACTCGAGGTCTGCCCTGGAAATCGTTTCCGCCCATCTTCGGCTACAACGAACTGGTGCCCAGGGATGATTCCCAAGTCCTGGTGCGGGTGAGGGAAACAGGGCACCCGTTGGTGGTGACTGGCACCTACCAGCAGGGGCGCGTCCTGATCTACGCCTCGGATCCCGCGCCGCACTGGGGCATCAACTTCGAGCTCTGGAACGGCTACAACGCGTTTTGGCAGCAGGCTTTGAAATGGCTCAGAAGAAAGGGTCAGTCCCGCAAGTCTCCCCCTCGGTGAGCACCTCCAACTTCAAGATCGGCGCCGCCGAGGTTGATATCACACCACCGATCCACACCTTCGACCAGATCGACCCACAACTCCTGCGTGACAGGCCAACCGACGAACGCGTTCGGTGCCTTGTCGCGCGCGATGCGGCGACCGGGGCGCCCATCGCGTTCGTCGCACACGCCGTCTGTCATCCCGTTTACGAGATGTGTCTCCCGGAGATCTCCCCCGATTATCCTGGCGAGCTTCGGCACCTTCTCCAGACGCGCGTCGCCGGCGTGCCCGTGCTGTTCCTGCAAGGCGCCGCCGGACCGATCAATCCCTGGCACGTTTCCGGCGGCTCGGCCTGGGCCCGCCGTCACGCGGAAGCGATCTTCGCCGCTCTGGAACCGGCACTGCAACGCCCCCAACCCGTGGCTCAAGATCTGCAGCTTCGCCGCACCACATTCCCGCTCCCGTGCCGGGAGTTGCCCGGCGAGCCTGTCCGGACCGCCGTCGCGGCTGAGATTTCCGTTTTGCACCTGGGCGATCTCGCCTGCCTTTTCATTCCAGGCGAGCCCTTCATCGAGACCGCTCTGGCACTCGAAGAGGAGGCTCGATTCCCCCACCTCCTCGTGATCGGCATGAGCTCGGCAAGCATCGGCTACATTCCCCCCGCGGGACTCTTCGACGAGGGCGGTTACGAGATTGGCCCTGGACGTTGGTCCTATCTTGCCCGAACGGCCGAAGCCCAACTCCGGAGGGCGATTCGAACATTGGCGAGGCGCGCCTCGAACCAGCAGGGCGCGTGAACGACTCGTGGCTGCCGGGTGTCTACCCCGATCACGGGCGTCCGACGCCTCGCTGATGCTGTCGCGGGTGTGGTAGCGGATCAGCGCCGTGTGGCCGGTTTCGGCGCGGCGTGCGCGTCCTCGGGCGAGGCGGCGAACTTGACCCCCTCGACATGGTCACCCAACTGCAGCCTCTCTGAATCCGCCGCTAACGGTTCGCCCAGGATCGTGACATTCTCGAAGGTCACGTCCTGCACGGCGTGCCCCGCGTCGGCTCCGCTCAGTTGCACCCGGTAGGCGCCCGCCTGGCCGGTCAGAGCCACGTTTCGGAACCGGATCGTGCGGACATGTCCCGGGACTTTGTTGTGCATGTACTGGTTGACCACCGGCTTGACGCGGGCGAGCTCCGACTGGCCTTGTCCGTGCAAGCGCACGTCCTCGACCAACACATCCTCCAACCGCATCTCTTCACCCGGTTCGAACAGAAAGGGTGTCATCGTGAAATGGACGATGTCGAGGTTTCGCAGCGTGATGTTGCGCATGAAGCGGGCCCGACTTTCGTGGCCCAGCAGGAAGATGCGCGCCCGATCGCACCACAACACGCAGTTCTCGACCGTGATCCGCTCGACGTTGCTGTTGGCCGCTGTGAACTCGAGCCCCTTGAGCGCCACGCAATCATCGTCGCTGCGGATGAAGCAATCGGTGATCAGCACGTCCTGGGAATTGCACGGGTTGATGCCGTCGTCATTCTGGACGCGTGATCCGCACAGTTTGACGCCGCGAACGGTCACGTGGCGGCTGTCGCGCGGCACGATCGTCCAATGCGACGCGCCGCGTATGGTGATGCCGCTCACCTCGACATTTGTCCCGCGTATCGAGATCACGTGCGGAGTGGGTCCTTTGCGCCACTCGAAGTCCGAACCATCGAGGATTCCCTGGCCCGTGATGCGGATGTCCTCGCCCTGGGCGACCACGCCGCCTTTCACGACGGCACCGCCCGCCAGATAGAGGGTCTGCCGGCTGGTGACCTCGATGCGGCCTGGACGGTGGATGCCGGGTCCGAAGTAGATCACCCCGGGGCCGTCCGGCCGGGGCGGATTGATCTCGGGCGGATTGGCGAACAGGAGCAACGGCCCCTTCTTGCCCTCTGGCTCGATGCTCAGCTTGCGCGGTCCGGGCAGCGACAAGACCAACGTGCCGTCGGACTCCAGGCGCATCGCCACGTCTGGTCGCACCGGCCGGATGACAGTGTCATCGAGCGGGCGCGGGGATGTGATGCGCACCTCGACCGGCCCGTCGGTGATGAAGTTGGCGAAGGAGTAGGGGCCGCCGAAGTCCCACTGCTTGCCGGCAAAGGGGGCGTCCAGCGTCCGAGCGGTATAGACAGAAACGGATTGACCGCCGGCCACGACCGTGTACTCGGAAGAAAGCGCTTCTTCCGCCGGCGCGGGATGCGTCACAACGCCCGCCAACGCCGGCAGAGCGATGGAGACAGCAGCCAGCCCACAGAGTGTGATGTTCATGTCCGCTAGTCACGCACACCGTGTCCAGCCTTGGAAAGTCAATTCACCGTGGGCAGCGTGTGGGTGCGCTTGAGCGCCGCTCCCGACAGAACCCACCTGCCCCCTTCCGAGCTCCCCCCTTCCGGCGCCCTGCCCGCCGGAGCGGCGGAAGGCGCGATCTGTGGTCGCACCGCAATCTCGAGATACCGGGGTAATCCATCAAAGGCCGGGCTGAGTCTGACAGTTGCGCCCAGGCGCGGTAGGACAAACAGTCTCCATGCGGCCATGACGCGGATTGGTGGGGGGCGGATCTGCTTTGGGCTTTCCTGTCGGTGCGGTTCGTGCTAATGCATGCGTCCATGGACCTGAATCTGACTCGTCGTTCGTTTCTGGCTTGCAGTTCGCTGGTTGCCGGAGCCGCCCTGGCCGTTCCGCGCCTGGCTCTGACACAGGGCTCGTCCAACAGCAAAGTCAACGTCGGCTTTGTCGGCGTCGCCAACCGGGCGGGCGACAACCTCAACGAAATTTCCCGGCTCACGGATGCGGTCAACGTGGTCGCCCTGTGCGATGTGGACGAGAAGTATCTGGCGGCCGCGAAGCAGAAGCATCCGGGGGCCCGGACCTATTCGGATTTCCGGCGCTTGGTCGATCAAAAGGACATCGATGCCATCGTGGTCAGCACGCCCGATCACATTCATGCCGTGGCGTGCGCCGCGGCGCTGCGCACTGGCCGACATGTGTACTGCGAAAAGCCGTTGACCCGGACCGTTTCCGAGGCGCGGGCGATCGCGGATCTGGCGCGAGAACACCGCCGGGTCACCCAACTGGGCACCCAGATTCATGCCACGGCGAACTACCGGAGGGTGGTCGAGTTGATCCAGTCCAAGGCGATCGGTCCAGTGCGCGAGGTCCATGTCTGGGTGGCGGCCAGCTACGGTGGCATGGAGCGGCCCACCGACACGCCTCCGATCCCGCCGGGTTTCGACTGGGATCTCTGGCTTGGGCCGGTCGAGTATCGCCCTTACCACCCGGAGTACGCCCCATTCAAGTGGCGCAACTGGTGGGCGTTTGGGGGCGGATCACTGGCCGATTTCGGCTGTCATTTCATGGATCTGCCCCATTGGGCGCTCGCCCTTCGGCACCCCACGTCGGCCGAACCGGTCGACGGCCCGCCGGTGCACGCCGAGTCCACGCCGCCCTGGGCAATTGTGCGTTACCAGCACCCGGCGCGGCCGATCGCCGGGGGAGAAACCCTGCCACCTGTCACGCTCACCTGGTACCACGGTGGAAAGCAACCGACCTTCCTGAGCGAAGAGCAAGCCCAGTACTTCCGCAGCGGCGTGATGTTCATCGGAGAGCGCGGACGTTTGCTGGCGGATTACACGCGCCGCCAACTGCTGCCCGAAAAGGACTTCGCCGAGTTCAAGCCGCCTGCACCCACGATTCCCGACTCGATCGGCCATCACAAGGAGTGGATCGAAGCGATCCGCTCGGGCGGATCCACGACGTGCAATTTCGATTACTCGGGCGCTCTGACCGAGGCCGCTCTCCTGGGCAACGTGGCCTATCGCGCCGGACGCAAAATCGAGTGGGACGCCCAACGATTGCTTGCCGTCAATCATCGCGAGGCCGAGGTTTTCGTGCACCACCGCTACCGCGAGGGCTGGGCACTCTGAAGCCGCAAGGGCGTGCATCTCGGGCTCTCGGGTTGCACGCCCCTCGCCCAGATCGAGGCGCCTGGCCTGTCGAAAAGCACTGGATCAGCCGGCCGCGGCAGAAGAGCCGGTGACGTGTTTCCTCGGTCTGCTCCAGAGCCGCGCTCAGATCAGGATGGCCCGGTCGCTGGGCGTGTCGGGTAGTGCGGGCGTAGTCTCGCGCGCTCACCGCCGGGGGCGGAAAAACGCACGGGGTCGCAACTCCCTTGCTCGGGCGTAGTGTCTGGCAAAGGAGCGTCGCAGAGCCGGGGTGAACCCGGGCAGAGAGCGCGCCCCACGTTCCAACCGCGCCAGGTCGCCCAGCGCGCGCTCCTGTGGAACGACTCCGAGAAACTCGAGACCTTCAAGATCGATGAGGTGGAGCCTGCCTGCAGCGTCGAACACCAGGTTGGTTTCCTTCAAATCCCGATGGCTGAAGCCTTCCTGATGGAGTCTGGCAATGAGTCCGGCCACCGACCTGGCAGCCTGCCATGCGTTGCCGGTCCATTGACCCAGATGCCTGGCACCGGGGATCTCTTCCATGAGAAAGTAGCTCCGCACCGTCAACCCGGCCGCCCGACGATTCGCCACTGCGATCGGGCGTGCGGTGGGCACCCCTGCGATTTCGAGGTGATACGCCTTGAGATAGGCTCGGCGGGCCTTCGAGGAGCGGAACAGGTCTTTCACCAGATTCGCCGGTTTGCGGAGGTTGTATCGCTTGAGGACCCGGCCCGCGCCGCGCCCGACGGTGCTGCTGCGGCCCTGTTTCAAGGGTTCTGCCCGACTGTCCAGGAAGCCGTCCGGGTCGCTCAAAACAGCCTCCGTGGGCGGATCGATCAGGGGGCGTCGCACCTGCCAGCGGAGCGATCCGTAGCGCCGTGGCTCGAACTCGCGATTGCGCCGGAGGCAGCGTCGCGCTCGATCGAGCAGGCATTGCCGCCGCATTCGCCCGCTCAATTCGCGCGTGGCCGCCGAAACCGGTATGGGCAGGGACATGCGGAGGACTGCAAGATTCGCTTCGCGCTCCGCCGGGGACAGTGCCCGTTTGACAACCGTGCCGTGCAGGTCCACCAACCGCAACTCGCCGGTCGCGACGTGGCGCAGGATGTTGCCCGGATGCAGGTCCCTCTGCAGCACACCGCGCTCGTGCAGCGCCTGCACAAAGGCCAGCACGGCCTCGACGTCCACATCCGGGGTCTGATCCAGGGGGACACCGTCGAAGCCCTCGGTGACCAGGATGCTCTCCTGCAATCCGAACGTCCAGCGCTCTCCCAGGCCTGCGTGCCGAACGACTGGAATCCCGAGGCGCTCGAGCCGCTGCGCGAGCCTCCACTCCTGCCGTGCCTGGGAGGGTTTGACGCAGAACTTCAGCGGGCGCAATGCCACGCGGGAATGGCGATAGCGTTTGACGAACCAGGTTCGGCCTCCGGTCTCGTGGCGTGTCACCAGTTTCACGGGCGATTCCTTGACGCCGCATCCCGCTGAGGCGAGCAGTTCGCCGAGGTGTGGCGCCAAATCGGGACGCACCTCCCAACGAACGCCATGCAGGTTCAGGCGGATCACGCGCCGACTTTGGCGGGAGCATTTCGTTGCTGTCAATCGCGCCGGTGTTCGGCATGGTCTCCCCGGTGGTGGTCATCGCCAGACAACGCGCGGTGGTCGAACGGCTTCACCTGGGCACCTTGCCGGGAGTGAAGGCGTTTTCGGGCGAACTGGTGAAGAACCACCGGGGACGGCGTGACATCCTGCGCATCCGCACCACCGATGAACGAGGCCGAGAATTGACGCTGTTCCTCAAGCGCAATTGGAGACCTTACAAGAAGGATGGCCTCCGATCGCTGCTGCGTCGTCGCGCTGTCTGGTCGGCTTCCAGAGAAGAATGGAACAACGCGCTCGCACTCCAGCAGGCGGGCCTCCAGACCGCGCCGCTCGTGGCTTACGGCGAGGAATGTGGCCCGGCGTGGGAGAAGTTCTCGTTCATCCTCACCGCGGCCGCCGACGGCGACCGCACCGTGCAAGACATCCTGCGCGAGTCTCACAACGGGGCCGGGCGCCGCAGGGTCCTGGACGCGTTGGCGCTCGAAGTCGCAAAGATGCATGCCGCCGGGCTGGCGTGGCCGGACCTGTTCACGCGGCATCTTTTCGTGAATGAAACCGCGGTCCCACCGCAGTTCTGTCTGATCGACACGGCGCGTCTGGAAGCGCGCCGCCCTCTCTCACGCCGCCAGCGCGCACGCGACCTCGCCGCGCTGCACGTCACCGCGCCGTTGCACCTCGTCACCCCCGGGGAACGCCTCCGGTTCGCCCTTGTCTACGCCGGGGCCGAAGTCCGCGCCCTGCTGCCGTTCATCGCACGCCGCGCCAAGCGCCTCCTGAAACGACGGAAGTTCCGGGATTTCCGCGCCTCGCTCAATCATTGATTCCCACGCCGCAGCAGTTGTTCGATGAAACCGGTCGAGTAAACGCCCCGCCGGAAGTCCGGGTCGAGCAGAATATTCTGCTCGAACGGGATCGTCGTCTTGACGCCAGTGATCAGATACTCACCCAGCGCCCGGCTCATCCGGTCGATTGCTTCCCGCCTGTCCTTTCCGTACGTGATCAACTTCCCGATCATCGAATCGTAAGTGGCCGGGATCACGTAGCCGGCATAAACGTGGCTATCGACGCGCACGCCATGTCCGCCAGGCGAATAGTGCATGTCGATCCGACCAGGCGAAGGGCGAAAATCATCGTACGGATTCTCGGCATTGATCCGGCACTGGATCGCATGACCCCGAGGGTGAATGTCGCTCTGCGAGAGCTTGAGCGGTTCCCCCATCGCGATCAGAATCTGCATGCGGACCAGATCGATCCCGGTGACTTCTTCCGTGATGGGGTGTTCGACCTGAATCCGCTTGTTGACTTCGAGGAAATAGAAGTTCCCTTTGTCGTCGACGATGAACTCGACGGTCCCGGCGTTGTTGTATTGCGCCAATTCGGCGATGCGGTAGGCCGCCTTGCCCATCTTCCGGCGCAGGTCCTTGAACTTGTTGTCGATCAGGGGCGAAGGCGTCTCCTCGACGAGCTTCTGATGACGCCGCTGAATCGAACAATCGCGCTCGCCCAGGTGAATGATGTTGCCCCGTCCGTCGGCCAGAATCTGAAACTCGATGTGATGCGGGTTCTCGAAGTACTTCTCGATGTAGACACCCGAGTTGCCAAAAGCCTTCTCCGCCTCGTTCCGAGCCGTGTGATAGCCCTTCATCAGGGAAATATCATTGTGGGCGATCCGCATACCCCGCCCCCCGCCCCCCGCCACGGCCTTCACCAGAACCGGGTACCCTATCTTCTTCGCGGTCGTCAGCGCATCCGCCTCGGTTTCGACCACCCCGTCCGATCCAGGCGGAACCGGCACTCCAGCCTTCTTTGCCAGGTCGCGACTCAAAGCCTTGTTTTGCAACGCGTTCATGGCGCGGGAATTAGGGCCAATGAACCGAATGTTGCAACTCTCACATACATCCGCAAAATGCGCGTCCTCGGAAAGAAAGCCGTATCCTGGATGAATGGCATCCACGTCCGTAACCTCGGCTGCGCTGATCAACCGATCAATCCGCAGATAACTCTCGGAACTCGGGGCAGGACCAATGCAAATGGCCTCGTCGGCCATCTGGACATGCATCGAATTGACATCCGCCTCGGAATAGACTGCCACAGTCCGGATGCCTAACTCCTTGCAGGTTCGCATGATGCGAACTGCGATCTCACCGCGATTGGCGACTAGGATTTTTTCGAACATTCAGAGTGTGATGGACGCTGGTCTGAGCGCGAGATGCTGCGATTCGAGCCGGATTAAGCCGGCCGACGCGTTCCCGCGGTTCAGTTAGGTCGCACCTTGAACATCGGCTGGCCGTACTCGACCGGCTTCGCGTTCTCAACGAGGACTTTGCTGATCACTCCTTTCACCTCCGCCTTGATCTCATTCATCACCTTCATCGCCTCGATGATACACACCACCGTGTCCGGCCCCACCTCCGTGCCCACCTCGACATAAGGCCCCGACTCGGGCGATGGCGCACGGTAAAAGGTCCCGATCATAGGGGATTTGACCTCCATGTCCGAACTCAGGACCGGGGCGGCAGCAGGAAGAGCGGCCAGCCCAACACTCGGAGCCGCAGTCAAAACGGGCGCGGGAGAAAGATCGTCGTAGGAAGCCGGCAGGACCGCTCCATTGGTGCCACGCTTGAGCTTGATCTTGAAGCCTTGATTCTCCATTTCAAACTCCGAAATGGAGTTCTTCCGCATGAGCTCAACGACAGCTTTGATGTCTTTTAGGTCCACAGCAGCCTCGCGGTTGGAAAACCCATTAAGAAAAAAGCAGCAGTCGAATCTCGACCCTGCCTCACCGGTTCTTCGATGTGGATCGAGACGCTAATCGCCCAAAACAGGGGCGTCAAGCAAACTCTCGGGGCTGGCCAGAGGACGATAAGGCGTCGATTGCCAAAGGAAAAACAAGCCAAAAACGAATAAAACGAGCTCTACTTGCCAGCGTTAACGATATTGGCCGCTTCAAGCCCCAACAAATACGATCCGACCCCGAACCCCGAGATCTGCCCCCGACAGACCGGCGCAAGCAGGGATCGCTGTCGGAATTCTTCCCGTACGTGAACGTTAGAGATGTGGATTTCAATCGTCGGTACGCCCGCCGCCACGATGCAATCCCGCAGCGCCACACTCGTGTGCGTGTAGGCCGCAGGGTTGAAAACAATCACATCGTATCTGCCCCGCGCCGCCTGAATCATGTCCACCAACTCACCCTCGGAATTCGACTGGCGAAACTCGACCTCAATGCCCTGTTCCGCCCCACGTCGCTTCACCTGCGCTTCGATCTCCGCCAGGGTCGTGGTCCCATAGACGTCCGGTTCCCGCTGGCCAAGCAGGTTCAGATTCGGACCATTCAGGAATAGTACCTTCATCGGAAGGCGGCACCCTAGAAGAACGACGCCCCTATGTCGACCGGATTCGTACCCGTGATGGTTCAGGACCGCCTGCTGCGAGGAGCGCAGCGTGGTGTTGGTCAACCGGGCCATGAAGTCGTAGCTGGTGGCGATGGTCGCCCCGCTGGGCAGGGTCAACGTGCCCGGCAACGCCACCCGCGTGCTGTCGTAGGCGTAACCGAACGTGCCGGCGGGAGACGCGACGCTCGTCAACCGCTCGGCGGGGTCATAGCCACAGCCCTGCGTCCAAGGCGACGCATTGGGCTCGATCAACGTCAACCCGCTGCGCGGCCCGGCGTACTGGTAACTGTAACTCACGGTGTCTTCGGCCCAGGGACCATCTTCACTGGCCAACCGGTTGTTGGCGTAACCGTAGCGGCTCTGGCCGACGCCGTCCACCAGGTTCGTGAGCCGGCCGAGCACATCGTACTGCAGCGTCAGCGCCGAGTTGACCGGGTACACCACGTTGGTCATCCGGCCCAATTGGTCGTAGTAGAATTCGATTTCCTGCCCGAGAGCGTCGGTGATCTTCTCGATCGAGTCGCAGGGGCACCAGTCGTATTTGACGACGTTGGTGCCGAGGGTGTTGGTGGCGGCCGTCAGTTGCCGCAGGCCATTGTACGTCAGGCGCGTTTTGCGGCCCATCCGATCTACGCTCTCGGTCGGATCGAGCAGATTGGTGTCGCCGGTGCCGTCGTAGTAGCCGGTCCCGTCGAGCTTCACGAACCGGTTCGATGTGGTGGTGCCGTCCGGGTAGCTGGTCCCGGTCAACCGCCGCAGGCCGTCCCAGTAGAATGTCGTGGTGAGGTTGCGCGGGTCGGTGTGCGTCTTGATCAACGCCTTCTCCCAAGTGAAGGCGTTGGTGCGGTAGCAGGTCGGGTTGCCGCCGGCGGGGTGAATATAGTCGATGCAGGAGGTGAGCCAGCCGTTGGAAAGGCAACAGGGTAAGCACCACCTTTTCCATTTGGCGGCAGGGCCAACCCGGCTCCAACGCCGTCGGTGCGCTCATGATCTCGCAGAGGGAGCATGCGACCACCACTACTGCCGACTGCGACACAGCCATCAGTCGCGGAGCTTTGGTTTCTCATTGCTCGATCGCGCTTTCGATGGGGTCATGGTTTCGCACCTTCGGCCTTCTTGCCGGATCGCTCGACCGCGCCTTGCTCAGCACCCGCCGCCCATGTGCACCAAGCGACTCCCTCTGGTGTCTTGCGCCAGTCACGGAACCGACTCAGCATCAGGTCAGGATCGTAGAACACATCGTCCATCGCGGCCTCGATTCCGAGGTCTTGCACAATAGTCATCATGAAGGCCGCGTAGACGACGGAACCCTCAAGCGAATCCTCCGTACCGCCAGGTTCCGTCACCCGAACCTCCTCCGGGTGGTTTCGGTACCAGTCCAGCTCTTCCCGGGCCTCTTGGCGCGCGCTCAGCCCCAGCCCGGCGATGCAGGCTCCCGTGACGATTCGCACGCTGACTTGCCTCACGTCGGACTCCCACAACCGCTGCGCCAACCAGAACTCAGGGTGACTGGCATCGACCAAGAACCGAAGCGCATCGTCGTTGCGGTGGGCCAGGACCCCACACAACTCGGGCATATAGCTCAGGATGGCATCATCCTCTGGCGCTACGGACTTCCCAGCGTACGTCTTGGTGAGGGTCTCCCGAAAGACTTGCGCCGCCGCGGAGCCGCCCCCGAACGCCAGCATTCGCGCGATGTGCTGCTTGCTCCACAGACCACCGCCCTGTCGATAGATCACTATGAGGCGAGCCTCATTCTCGGTGCTCAGGCGGGGTACCTCCCGCATCAGCGGACGATACTCGGGCCGCGCCAGGAGAGCCTCTACCATGGCCCACTCCGAGGTCCGCGTCCCTGACGGTGCGCCAGGGGGGACTGCCTGCCCCAACGAAGGTTGGGGCCCAACGATCGGCGAATTCGACACCGCAACCTGGCCGGGTGTCGGGGACAGCGTGCCAAGCTGAAGTTCCGGACTTGGGTGTCGAGCGGCGTGCGGGCTGGACCGCTCCGATCGGTGGACTAGCCAGACGCAGACCACTGCCGCAACCACCATGAGACCCACGCCTACGCATTTCTTCATAACTGCGACGCTACTCATTCCAGAGTGATGGATCCCAGGCGGTGTAGCGGCCGCGTTCAAAGCGGTTCACCTCTTCGCCTCCAGCGTGCCTTTCGTGCATGATCGCAGTTGTGTCACTGAGGCTGCCGGGGTTTGGCTGGTAACCGGCGGGGGGAGGCACCTCCAAGCCTCGGTGCTCAAGCCCGGCTGCGTGTCCGCATTCATGGATCGCAGTTAGCCAGTCGAGCGACACCCACTGCGGCGGCGGTCCGTCGAGGAACTGCCTCGCCAACACTATCCCTGGGTCTCCGGGACCAGCCTTTCCCCCGAAATACACACCGCCCAGGTTGATCGTGTTGACAAGTTTGATGTTGGCAAAGTGCGCCTCTCGGAGAATATCCAGTTTAAGTGGATCTGTTATGTCATTGTAAGCAGAAAGCGTGAAATCATTTGTGAAGCCGCCATTCACATACGCGAAAGGGAAGGAATCCCGTCGAGCCTTTACCACGAGGAACTCGATGTAGGTTGGCGCATCATCAGCATTCATGAACGTCGGATCGTTGAGTCGGCTATCGCCGTCCTTGACCAATGTGTCGTCGTCGTCGGCCAATTGGCGGCCGGCCTGATCGAAGAGCTGCTGCATCTCGACCGAAACGCAGGCCGGGTGTCTCGACCAAGTCATCCGGACGATATGAGGTGTGCTCTCGGTCGTCTGCCACATGTACCATGTGATTCCGTCGATCATGGGCGATACGTCACGGGCAGAAGGGCAGTACCGCACGGGCAACTGCAGCATGAGCGTGCCGTCTGCATTCACGCGCTGTCCGGCGATCGTGACGTTGGTTGCTGCAGGGTCGATCGCAATCCCCATCCATCGGTCGTCCGGTTCGTTCATCGCGATTCGGCCTCCCGCGTCACGCACGGACTGACCTCCTCGTTTGTCGATGGCCGAGCAATGCAACACGATGGAACGGAAGGGTTTTGGCCATTCGGTCCCTCCAGGATACAACTTCTGAGTCGTGGAGCAATTCATGCGGGTGAACGTGCCGTTGAATGGGAGTTGATCCTCGGGCGGCGGTGTTTGCGCTTCGAAACTCACACATTTCTCACACGGAATCGTGAAGCCAGTGGTTGGCAGTCTGGGGAAGACCTCGTCCGGATACACGACGGGCTGGCCGCCACCTATCGGGAAGTGCGTGCGCTTGAGAACGCCATCGGCGCCGGGAGGCCATTGATATTCCAGCAGCTCGAGGTACAGGGTCTCAGGAGGAGTTGGCGGATGGTAGCATTCTGCGCGGTTGAACTCCCTTCTCGCAGAGCTGTCTTTGATGGCGTGCCAGTTGATTGAGAATTCCTGATCCGGGGTTTCCATGCCGCGTTCGGGCGTCGTGTAGTTGAGCGTGGCGGAGCCTCGATAATGCACGAGATCAAGGCATGGTTGATAGGCCTTGGCCTCGCCATCGAGCCGCCCGTCGCCGCCGGTAATCGGGGCCAAGTAGTTGGACTCGGTCGGATCCTGAACTCCGTCGCCATCAGAGTCTTCGCCAAAGTCAGGCACGCCGTCGTAGTCTGAGTCGATAGGATTGCTGTCAACGGTCGCCACGTAATGGAACCCGATATCCACCACCGAATTGGTTTCCTTGGCCTGGCTGATCTGCGTGGTCAAGTGGTACAGCCCGGCGTTAGTCGCGTTGCGGCTGCCCTTGTCCACCAAGTCGGTCGACACCTGGTAAAACCGCCACGAGGGCCAGACCGCCAGGTTCGTGTAGATGAAGCTGCTCAGCACCTGGTCGCCTCCTGCGCTGCCGGGCAGTTGTGCTTGCCCAAAACCGAGGTACGCGTTGTGGTCATTTACCACCGCCGCGTTCACGTTGATCAATGCCACGGAGTCAAAGGCATTGTCCCGCAGCGTCCATGCGCCCCCCGCCGCGTACCGCTCCAGCCTGACTGTGCCACCGTCGTACCGCACCAGTCGCACCGGCGCCGTCGGCGTCCCCTCCGCCACCAACCGGCTGTTGTACTCCATCTGCAATCCCCTGGACCCGAACTGCCCGATCACTGTCCCGGGCAGGACCGTCAAGGTCACCGGCGGTGGCGCGATGCCGTTGGTGGCCAAGGCATTGGTCACTGTGAACAACGACACCGCATGGTCGATCGGATCGTAATGATACCCCAGGTCAGGCAGGTCCGTGTCCCGCCCCGCCTGGGGCGACAGCACCGCGTCGGTCGTCACCACCGCATTGGACCAGACCAGCGGCGGGTAAGTCGTCTTGCATTTCAAGTCCGCGGCCAACGCCGCGTCGATGTTCGTCGTCCCCGCCTCCCGATACGTCCCGTCTGCCAGGTAAAAGCCCCCCGCACCCACCGTCTGGAACACGCCGTTGCTGCTGCCGGGCCACTGACAACACGATTGCCCCAGCGACACGGTGCCGTTGGTGGTCACCGCCACCAGCAGGCTGTTGGTCAGGCTCAGCCCGCTTACGTACGAAGTGCTGCTGTTGTATGCCAGATGGGCACACTCGTGCGCCGTCAGGTGTTCCCCCGTCACCTGGAAGTCTGCAGGGCGAAGTCCACGACCAACCCCCGCCCTCGCCCCACCGGCGTGCGGGCGCACGCCCCAGCGCCGGTGCCCAGGTGGACCAGCGATCCCTCTCCCGTCTCCAGCCGCCCATCACGAAAACTCGGCGCCTTGACCCGGGCCTGCGCGGGCTCGCCCCGCCGAACCGGAAGCACCAAACCCGCATAGCGCCCCTCGCCCCCAGGACGCGCGACCGTCGCCGTCCGTTGCACCCGGTCCTTGAGCCGGTCGATCCGCCCCTGGTCGGGCAGCGGCAACCTGTCCATCAATGGGCCGAGCCCGGCGTAGTCGACCGATTCCACCAGCACCTGCCGCCCGTCCAGTCGCTCCCAACTCTTCGCCACCCTCAGCCAGCAACCCTCGGCCTCCTCCAGCCCGAACGCCCGCCCCGCCCCGATCCGCATCGCCCCAAAACTCACCTCCTCGTCCGTCCCCACCGTTCCGTCGGCCAACACCTCGCCTAAGGTCCGCCGTTCGGTCGTCGTCTCTTCGGGAAACGACACGAACTCCGTCAGCACCATCAGCCGGCACGCCCCCGGATTGAGGCCCAGGTCGGCCACCAACTCCGGCGCGACCTGTTCGCGCAGGATCAGGTCTTGCTCCACGCCGTCCAACGTTAGGCGGTAGTGCACGTCGGCGGCGATCCCGCTCAGCGCATCTGGGTACAGGACCTCCTGTTCATCGAGCCACTCGGCAGCCGAGGGTTGCGCTTCACCCAGCAGCACGCTCTGCCCCCATCCCGTCGGGGACCAATTCGGTCCGGCTCCACACCCGATGATGCGCACCCATCTCGACCACCTCCGCTTGGGGTTGCGTGAGGAGCCGCGCCGGTTCCTGCGCCAGGGCGAGGCCAGGGTGGATGAGCGAAGTGGCCAGTGAGGCAGAGAGGACTGCTATACAGAGCGACATAAATGATGCAGCGCCGGGTCAGGGGACCCGGCCTACAATGCTGTAGGCCGCGTGCCCTCACGCGGCGCGACTTCTGACGCCGTGTAAAATCTCATAAAGGACACAGCCTGACGAGGGCCTGGTTCAGTGTGAATCGTATCGTGCTTTGCTTGTTCGCGTCTATTGTTCTCCCCCCCTCGCGTCAAGACAATTGCTCGACGGGCGAAGGATTCCAGTGTGCCTTAACGGGACAATTGGTGTCCCGCTGCCGACCGTCTTCGCGGGAGCAACTCTGGGCTACCCCCGAGGGCCGCTCCCCTCTTGCGGCGTGATCAAATAATACAGCGTCGATGGCAGCAGTCTGACTTCCCGGGCGGTGCCGACGCGCCCCTCGGGATAGCCGTTGAAATCGAGGGCGGTGACCTCGAGTTGCGCCGCGTCGGGGCGCTTGAAACGAACCGTGCCTCCCAGTTGCCTGAACTGCCACGGATCCGTTCCGATGTTGGTAATCCGTTTCACGGCCGGACCCGCCGGTTCGGTCTGATGGTTGGTCTCACGCTCTTCAGACATCACCTGCAACAGAATCCGTTTGGATGTGGCCAAAGGCCGACCATCGAGGGCGACTGCCACAATATGGCCAAGTTCCAGGTCGCTCGCTACGCTCACATCCTTGAGTTCCGTCAACCCGGCAAGCTTGAGCGCACCGCTCAACCCCTGAGCCCCAGGCGCGTTCAACTCGAGGATGCCCCGTCCGTAATCGAGCGTGAGTTCGCCGGTGGAACTCGTCACGATCTTCCGGGCGTGATCGACGAATGGCGAGAGGTCCGCCACCCACGTCGAGCCGGGGCCAGGCCCCAGCCCGCCAGCAGTCGGGACCGATGACTCGCCAACAAAACGGACATCCACCCGGCCCGCGTAATGGATGAGTGGATCGATGCGCTGGCCGGACTTCACGGAGGCGCCTTGAGGCACTTCGGCCAAACGCAGTTCATCGAGCGCAGCGTCTTGTGGCAATGGCGTGCCCTTGAGGCCGAGCATGTCGCTCCGGGGCAGCCGCACGTCGGCCAGCACCTCGCCGGGGCGGACCAGGCCAAGCCTATAAATGCAGGCCACCGCGGGGAATTGCCCCATCATCGCGGGCGTCATCAACGTCCACGGTTGCATCCAAAAGCCGGGCTTGACTGCCCAGCCGCTTGCCGTCCAGGGCGAAATGAACAATCGCATCGCTGTCCTGTAGAGCCCCATACGCGGCGAAATAGAGCGGCGCCTCGGACCGGTGGCGATTCGGACGGCAGAACGTCGTCTCGGAAATCATCGAGGGTTTCCCGTCGTAGTGCGGGTCCATGACCGGATGCACGAACTGGCGGGGTTTTCCCGGGTCCGGCGCGTCGAAGCGCAGGGCGCTCCGATCCGAATACGTGTGGCCATTGCGGATCGACCAGGCGGCGTTGTCACCCTTGTGGTTGCACTCGAAATAGCCGTGGCGATCAACCGCGAAACCGCCCCCGAATCCAGCTCGCCATCCCGGTCAAACACGGCACCGTGGCGGCGAATGAGGTTGACGCCGTATTTGGCAAGGAGGCGAGCCGTGCGGCGCAACTCGGCGCGGTCGCCATCGCCGCGCGCCGGACCGTTCACGGCCCAAAACCGCACAGGCTGGCCATCGCCCTTGTGGACGAACTGCCCGTCCTTGGCGCCAATAAACCCGTGCTCTCCCGCGTAACGTTCGTTCAAGAAACGCAGGTCGATCGGACTGTCAGCGTTCGGATCCGACTTCGGATCGAAGGAAAACCATGCCTCACCCAAGGCGGAAGCGCCGGTCCCTTCGCGCCCTTGGCTGTCAGCAAGGCCAGCAAGGCCAGGTCCAGAAGCGCCACAGACAGCCCCAACGAGCAGAGCCGCCCATCGAAACGAAGATCGGGTTTTCACACCTCGGTCCAACTCCCCGGCACTGGCACCGGATAGCGCCCCTGGGCGTCGGCCTGGATCGGCGGGGCGCTGTCGGCACTCAGTTCGTCAATATTCGGGCAGAACTGAAATGCCGAGTTCATCACTTCGTCCAAGGTCACCACCCGCCCCATGTGCACTGCCGCCCGACCCATCATGTCGGCCAGATTCGATCGCGCGGCGCGGACGGCTTCGTTGTGCGGACGGTCGCGGCGGATGGACTCGAACAGCGCATCCCACTCCGCCTGCCAGGGAGAGACCTCCTCCTTTGGCGCGCGCCACGCGATGTTGTCGTCGGCGCAGCGCTGATCGCGATACGTGTGGACGGTGCCCTCATGGATGTTGCCCGAGAACTGGGCTGCACAGCGTGTGCCGTGCAGATAGGTGGCGAACTCTTCGTGGCACTTGGGCAGCCAACGCACCACGTCCGTCGCCTTGGTGCCGTCGGCAAACGTCCACTCGATTGCCAGCGAATCCAGGTTCTGGCCGCAATCCGTGTTGCCCACCGCCCGCCCCCCAACACCATGGGCTGCGACCGGCCACTCCCCCTTGAGCCAGCAGATTTCGTCAATCTGGTGGATGTTCATCTCGGCAAACAGACCGCCCGACACCCACAGGAAGTGCGTGAAGTTGCGAATCTGCCAGTGCAGGTCCTTCTCGCCCGCGGGTCGGGGCCCCAACCAGCCGCAATGCTGCATCCGATAGGCGCGAATGAGCTGGATCTGCCCCAGCTCGCCCTCGCGAATCCGCCGGATCAACTCCTGCCGGTTCCTCGAGTGCCGACACTGCAACCCCGCGGCGATCTTCAAGTTCTTCTTCTCGGCCGCCTCGCCGGCGCGGATCACCCGCCGCGCACCCGGAGGATCCGCGGCAAACGACTTCTCCATGAACACGTTGACTCCTCGCTCGACCGCGTACTCCAACTGGCCGGGGCGAAAACCGGCATATCCGCACAGCATGGCGATGTCCCCCGCACCCGGACGCAACGTGTCGATGGCTCGACGCCAGGCATCGAACCCGACGAACCGACGATCCGGGGGGACATCCATGCGGTCGGCGTATTTCGCGTGCAGACTCTGGTACGCGCCGTTCAGCCGACCCTCGAAGAAATCCGCCATCGCCACCAGCCGGACCGGCCCCTGCTTCGACTCGAAGGCATCCGCGGCCGCGCCGCTCCCGCGCCCGCCGCACCCGATCAAGGCCAGCCGGATGGTGTTGTCCTCGGCGGGATGCACGGCGGGAAGAGACACCCCCGCCAGCGCCGAGACGGCCACCGCCTTGCCGCCTTGCGCGAGGAACTCCCGACGCGAGGTTGACCGGTCGGGTCTGAAAGACTGGGACGATCGGCTTTCGCGGGATAGACCATGGTTGTACATGGCCCTCTTGTCGCACCGACCGGCGGCTTTGTCGAGATTGGTCAGCAAAACCCCAAAACCAAAGCTTGCGGGCGGTGCAGCTCTGGGCGATAGATGGGCCAAGTGAGATCGGCGCGGGATCCCAAGCACAGGACCGGCAGTCGAAGACCGTTGCCGCCCCGTGTTTGGCACTGCTTGACCCTAAGGGTCTGTGCAAAAATTACTTCCGATTTTGGCGGGAGCGCCACCGGGCCAGATGCGAGGCTCGAGGGAGGGAGTGTATCCGCAGCGATACTCGACCGACCGAGGAACGAAGCAGATGGCCCGGTGCCGCCCGCCCCGCAGGGCTGGGGGGCTTTGGCTCGCTGGCTTCGTTGCTCCTCGGTCACAGACCGCTGCGGGTATGCTCCCTCGTCGCGCCTCGCCAGCGAGCCAAATCCCCTCCAGCAAAACCGGAATTAATTTTCACGACCCTAAGCCCAGCGTCGTCCTCTTCGAGAGTCAGCGATGCAGACAGCCACGCATGGACATTCCACCCAAAACTATCGAAGTCGAAGTCGTCGGCGAAGACGCTGACACCGAAGGCGATCGACACAGGCAGTCTGCACGATCCGCCGGCGGGTCTCCAATTCATCCGCTGTCCGCGCTGCTGTTGCTGGTCTTCGACAACCTCTGGACCATCCCCGAGTTCGTTGTCCTCGACTGGATTGTCACCATTCCGCTCAGCTTCATCAGCGTGTTCGTGCCGACGTTCGTGATCCAAAAGACATTGAAGAAAGACAGGTTCGGACGCGCGTTCGCCTTTTCCTTGTTGTTGGGAGCCCTCGCCGCTGTGCCGACATCTCTGACGGGCACGCCCGTCGGTTTGGCGCTCCTGGCGTGGACCGGCATCAGCCGGCTCATCGGCAAACCCCTGAGCAGAGAGTCTTGAGCCCGCATTTCTCACCAACTTGTGATGTCATCTGACCGGTCACCGTCCCATTTCCCCTGAAATGCGGGCTCTCAGAAACCCGCGCCCCAAACAGTTGGACCCAATCTCGACCACACTGTGTCGGCGTGCCCGGGGCGCCCAAGCTCCTGGCGCGCGTCCCGCCTTTGATGAACCGATCAGCCAATTCTCCCTGCTGAGCGCGGGTTTCACAGACCCGGAAATCTCACCCGCGGACCGTCAGGAATGCCACGACCGCCCCACCGGTGAGATTTCCGGGTTGAGGTCCGTCCGTTCTTGCGCCTGCACGCTCGGAGCCGGTTTCCTCCGGCGTGGCCTCAGGACTCCTCCGTATGCCGAAGGCCGTGATAACGCAACTGGCCCGCCAAGTGGCGGGCCAGCACGCGTAACCGTATGATTTACCTACCGACTACTCCAGTCAAAAGCAGAAACTCTTGGAACCGACGCGCATTTTACCACTGGCGAGCATTCTGACTAGTGTGCTTTCGAGTGCACACCTAAAGCAGAGTTGACGGTCGACGGTCTTTCCTTTTGTCTACCAACATGTTAAGACCTTTCCTGAAAAGCTTCGAGAAACCTGTGAAACCCCAAATAGGATTGTCGTGAAGGCAAGTGTCGGGCACACATCGCCCTCCAGCTTTCAGGGGTTCTCGAGAGCGGGGCGCCGACTGCCAGCGACCCGGGCCGGAGCTAAGGGTCTGTGCAAAAATTACTTCCGATTTTGGCGGGAGCGCCACCGGGCCAGATGCGAGGCTCGAGGGAGGGAGTGTATCCGCAGCGATACTCGACCGACCGAGGAACGAAGCAGATGGCCCGGTGCCGCCCCGCCCCGCAGGGCTGGGGGGCTTTGGCTCGCTGGCTTCGTTGCTCCTCGGTCACAGACCGCTGCGGGTATGCTCCCTCGTCGCGCCTCGCCAGCGAGCCAAATGCCCTCCAGCAAAACCGGAATTGATTTTTGCACAGACCCTAAGCGCAGACGATCTGGCAGCACGCTTCGTCGGTCCGAGGCAGAGCCTCCCTAAATGTCAAAGTCAGGAACTGACCCCATAGAGCGGCGGATCTTCGCCACAACCCATTGGTCGGTGGTGCTCTCGGCGCAGGATAGGGACTCGCCTCGGTCGGACGAGGCGCTGGAAGCCCTGTGCCGGGCTTATTGGTATCCCCTCTACGCCTACGTCCGCCGGGCGGGCCATGGGCCCGCCGACGCGGAGGATCTGACACAGGGTTTCTTCGCGCGCTTGTTGGACAAAGGCGACCTGACTGCGGCCGCTCGCGAGAAAGGCCGGTTCCGCACGTTCCTGCTGACAGCCCTGCGGCGCTTCCTGGCCAATGAATGGGACCGCCAACACGCCCAGAAACGAGGCGGCTTCGCCCGCACGGTGCCGATCGATCAGACCGCAGCCGAATCCCGCTTCGCCTCCGAACCGTCCCATGCCCTCCAACCCGACCTGCTCTTCGACCGGCAGTGGGCCATGACCTTGCTGGACCGAACCCTCACCGCCCTTCGAGACGAGTACGTGGCCACGGGCCGCACGGCCCTCTTCGAGTCCCTCCACGACTGTCTGGCCAAGGAGGAATCCGGCCTGTCCTACGCAGTCATCGCGGCGCGGCTTCACCTCACAGAGGCCGCCGTCAAAATGGCCGTGCGCCGCCTCCGCGCGCGCTACCGCGACATCCTGCGCCGCGAAATCGCCGACACGGTGGCGTCTCCGGAGGAGATCGATGAGGAAGTCCGCCACTTGTTTTCGGCCTTCGGCCCGTGACGCGAAGTGCTCAGAGAACCCAGCGCGGCACAGCCGCAGCCGAAGTTGTGGGACCCTCTCGTGCGCGCCGGATGCCGACGAACGCCCCGATCTGCAAGCCGATGCGTTACCTTTTACCGGATTTGCTTAAGCAGGCGGTGGAACACGAACCGCTATGACCACATCTGACCAATCGCCAACAGCGCGTCGCTGCGCCCAGTGTGGCGCCGAACTCCCGGAGCACGTGCCCGCCAGCCGTTGCCCAAAGTGCCTCCTCAAGTCCGGCCTCGAGACCCAACTTGCCTGCCCGGAGGGTACCAGCCCCGGGGTCGCCGACCGGGACGACATCGTGGTGGTTCACGGGCCGGAGATGAGGCGGCGGGGACTGCCCCAACCGGGGGAGCAATTCGGGCATTACCAGATCGTGCGCCGGTTGGGCGAAGGCGGCATGGGCGCGGTGTTCGACGCGGAAGACCTCGACAACGGACGCCACGTCGCGCTGAAGATCCTCAGTCACACGCTCGATTCGCCCGAGGCGCGTGAGCGCTTCTTCCGGGAAGGGCGCCTGGCTGCCTCGATCAATCATCCGAATAGCGTTTACGTTTTCGGCACCGAAGAGATCGGCGGCACACCGGTCATCGCGATGGAACGAGTGCCCGGCGGCACGCTGTGCGACCGGGTGCGCGACGCCGGCCCCATGCCCGTGGGCGAGGCGGTGGACGCCATCCTCCAGATCATCGCCGGACTCGAAGCCGCCCAGCGCATCGGTGTCCTGCACCGCGATGTCAAACCGTCCAACTGCTTTGTGGATACCGACGGCACGGTCAAAATCGGCGATTTCGGCCTCTCGATTTCCACGGCGGTCCGCACCGAGCCCGCTCTCACCGCGACCGGCATGTTCCTGGGCACACCGGCCTTCTGTTCGCCGGAGCAACTGCGCGGCGATGAACTGGGCGCGCGCTCGGACATGTACTCCGTGGGCGCCACGCTCTTCTATCTGCTCACCGGGCATACGCCCTTCGAGGCGAAGAACCCGGTACAACTCCTGGCGACGGTCCTCGAACAACCGCCGCCTTCGCCTCGCAACCGCCGCCCCGACCTCCCGCACGGCCTTGCCCAGGTGGTGCTGCGGTGTCTGCACAAGTTGCCCGGCGATCGCTTTCGCACCTATGACGAGTTGCGTCAGGCCCTGGCCGCTTACAGCTCCGCAGCCCCGACACCGGCCACTCTGGGACTCCGGTTTCTGGCTGGCGCTCTCGACCTGCTCCTGCTGAACCTCGTGTTCCTGGCCGTCGCAGTCCCCCTGCTCGGCAGCCCGATCGAGTTGCTGACTCTGATCTACCAGACGATCGCCCCGGGCTTTGGCGACCCTGCTCGCGACGGGCCTGGTCTCGATCCTCTACTACGCGTTGCTCGATGGTCTCCGCGGCGCCACCCTCGGCAAGGCCCTCTGCGGCCTGCGCGTGGTCGGACCAGACCGGAGCGTGCCGGGCCTGTGGCGCGGGCTGGGGCGCGCCGCAAGTTACGTGCTCTTGCCGCCTTTGCCCTTCTGGCTCGTGTACGGCGGCGACCCCACGGCACACCTCGATGCCTCGTCGCCCGTGCGCTTCCTGATGAGCTCGTCTTTCTATCTCGTCCTTGCCCTGCTGTTCTGCACTGCGCGCCGCCGAAACGGGTTCGCCGCCGTGCACGATCTCGCCACCGGGACACGCGTCATCTCGCGGCTCGCCGTGCTCGCGCGCCCCACGCTGGCGACGATGGAAACAACCACACCCAGCGCCACTTCCGGGTCCTCCATTGGGCCGTATCACGTGCTCGAAACACTCGCAAACACCCCTGATACCAAGTGGCTTCTGGCCTATGACCTCCAACTCCTGCGCAAGGTCTGGGTGCGCGTCGTGCCCCCGTGCACGCCGCCGCTGGCGCCTCCGTTGCGGAACCTTGGGCGCGTGGGGCGCCTGCGCTGGCTGGCCGGCCGACGCACCCCCGAGGATGCCTGGGACGCGTTCGAGGCGGTCGCGGGCAGCCCCCTGGTCCGGCTGCTCGAACAACCGCAACCCTGGGATCGAGTGAGATTCTGGCTGCACGACCTCGCCACGGAAATCAGCGCGGCGGAGAAAGACGGCACGTCACCCGCCGTCCTGGCGTTGGACCGGGTCTGGATCACAGGCGATGGCCGCGCCAAACTGCTCGATTTTCCCGCCCCCGAGTCGGTTCTGCACGGCGACGGAGCCAAGCCACCAACGTCCCAAGGCTCAGCAGCACCGGGCCACGGGCGGACTTCGGTCCATGCTTTTCTGAAAGAGGTTGCCGAGGCTGCGCTTGGAGGACGAAGCCCCGCGGGCGTCGAGCTCGGCCAGCCGACATCGGTTCTGCCTCTGCCCCTGCACGCCCGCGCGTTCCTCGATCAGATCGGTTCAGCGGCGAATGGCGATGCGATCGTGGCCATGCTCAAACCGCTGCTGTCGAAGGCGGGTGCGGTGTCGCGCTTACGGCGCTTCGGAGTGGTGACCGCGTGCGCCGCGCTCCCGGCGGTGGCCGCGCTCGGCATGATATTCGCCTCGACCCTTTTCGACCGAATGCAGCAGAACCAGCCCGGAGTTTTCGAGTTGACCTCGCTCCTCGGGCAGAGAGGGGCCATGCGATTGCCGTGGATGAAAAGCGGCGCCGGCCCGGACGATCGCCTGTTCGCCATCTATATCGCGCATCGCTTCCGCCCGACGATTACCGACTCGAACACGTGGGCCAACCCGTACGTCCTGTCCGTGATCAAGCCGGAGGACCGACGCTTCGCCGAGCAAAGCGTGAAGGACTATCCCCAGCCGACCGAAGAGGAAATCCGGCAGGCTGAAACCGCGCTCAAACCCTACGCCGCGAGCGCCCAGTCCATGGGCTTTTTCCGGGAACCGTGGTTTCCGCTCGCGGTGATCGGCGTATCCCTGATCCTCTATGTGGGCATCCCGGCACTGCTTTGCGCGCTCTTGTTTCGGGGCGGATTGGCGCTCCGCGCCCTGGGCATTGCCGTCGTCCGCCCCGACAGCCGTCCTGCCTCGCGCCTCCGAGTCTTCTGGCGGGGGTTGGTCGCGTGGTCGCCCATCCTGCTTGCGCCCGTCTTCCTGGGATCGCTGAGGATTGTGGTGGGCACGTTCTGGGCTGCGGCCCTGCTCGGACTTCTGGTCATCGGCCTGACCGCGGTCTCGGTCGCGCTCCCGCAGCGAAGTTTGCAGGATCGCCTCGCCGGCACCTGGCTGGTTCCCCGTTAGAGTGACTTCCTTTTCAGAATCTGTACTATGAGTGAAGCTTTGGCGCCGCGCAGCGGCGCCTCTTAGCGAGGCGTCGACTCCCGGTTGCCATGGCAACAGCCCAGCGCAACTGAACGGATAACATGCCTCGTCGGTCTGAGGCGAAGCCTCGCCAACTGCCGCGCTCCTGCGCCGCCGAAAAAACGAAGCCCCGCGCAAGCGGGGCTCGAAAGGAAACGACAACGCGTCGTCAATGCGGCGCCAACGACAGACTAACTCTACCGCCGGCGGCGAATGAGACCAAACAACCCACCCGCGCCCAGGAGGAGAGCAAGAGGCGTGGGTTCAGGAACGACCGCGCCGTTGGCAATGCCCCCGAGGGCGGCGATTTCTCCCGCACCCAACGCGCCGTCGTAGACGCTCACATGGTTGAGGAAACCGGCCTGAGTCTCACCGTCTTCATCGGAGAGGATCCACGCCGGGTTCCCGGATTCGGCGGACCATAGGGCGAATCGGGTGTTGAAGAGGGACTGGCTCCCGACCAGATTCCCGTTGATGTACTTGGAATAGGTGGGATTGCCCGCCTCGGCGTCGAGGTTGACGACCAGCGCAATCCGATACCACGTGTCGGGATTAATGACGCCATCGTATTGGCCGCTGATGCCGATGCCATTGGGCGAGGGGCTCACAGTGCCGGACCCGACGAAAAAGTCCGCGTCATTGCTGTTTGCAGCGCTGGTCTGAATCAGGGCACGGTATTGGTCGCTGGAGGCGAGCGGGTAGTAAATGTCCATCACCAGGGACCATTGGTTGACGTCGCCGGCCGAATACGTGCCGTTGGCGGCGGCGCCGGACCACATCTTGTAACCTTCCGCTGAGGTTGCCGTCTTCGGAAAACTCATCACGGCTGCATCCACTTGCGGTCCGGTGGGGATGCCCGCCGCATCGGTCGGCACAATGGTCGGGATCCCGAAGGCGGACGTCGTGCCGAAGAGCGTGCCGCTCGCCGTGACGCCGCCGGCTCCGTCACCATAATCGAGGGCTGTTCCGATGGTGGCCGACAGGCCACTGGTGAAGTCCCACTGCCCTGTAATGCTTGCCGCCCATGCCGGCCCTGAGCTCAAGGTGCAGAGCGTGGCACCGAGCAGGAGCAAACGCAGCCGTTGGATTGTCTTCATAGCGAGTTGTTGCTTTCGATTCACACCGTTTCCGCCGAGGTTCCCATGAGCCACCTAACCGATCTCACTCAGCGAACGAAGACCGAGAGTACAAAGCAATTCCGATCGAGTCAAGCCCTGAGCCCGCCTTGCTCTCGGTCCGCCAGCGCCACCCTTCCCAGCCACTCTGCCCAATCCGGCAAATGAACGTCGTTCATCGCGTCGGTTTTGCCGGCCCAAGATGACCCGGATGAACCGACAGATTTGACGTTTATTGAGACTGTTCGGCCAAGGAAATCGCCGTTGCCCAGGCGCGATGCCGGGCATAGGGTCGGGTCATGAACGGTGTCCGGTATGTTTACTGGCAGGATGGAGAGTTCTGGCTGGGCTACCTCGAGCAGTATCCCGATTACGTCACCCAGGGTGAGTCGTTTGAAGATTTGCAGGAGCATCTCCGAGACCTGTATGCCGACTTGTCTGGCGGGCACGTCCCAGGCGTACGCCGGGTGGCAGAGCTGGAAGTCGCGTGAAACGTCGCGACTTGAACTTGATTCAGCGGATCGAGGCGACAGCAAAGCTGGTTGGTCTGCGGCGGTGCGCGAGGGTCTTGTATTTGCGCGCGACGTCACTTAGGCTGCGGCGTGCTCATGAAATCAACGCCTCTTCTGCCCCTGGTCCTGATCCTCTGGCTCGGCGCGTGGGCTTTGCCGCCCGCGCATGCGCAGCAGCATCGCGCGACTCGGTTGGGCAATCCCAGCACCCGATTCGCTCCTCCGTTGAAGACGCCGGAGGATCTGCGGGCCCTGTTTCAAAACGAACAGTTGCAGGCCGACATCGGCGCGATCCTCGCGCAGTCGGACTGGCAGGGGAATCAGGAGGACCTCCGCCGCGCGGCTGCCACGGTTCCGATCCGCGAGTTGCGGATCCCACGGGGGACCCGCCTGTCTGCGATGTCGACGCGCAAGAAAGGGGTCCCGGTGCTGCTGAAGGATGTCCTGTGGGAGGGAAAAGAGCCGATCGAGGCGTACGAGTTCAAGTTCATCTCGAACGACCAGCGCTACCGGGTGGTGACCCCGAAGGCCTGCAGCAATTTCTGGGTCGAGCGCCTCCCTCGGGAGTTGCACCCGGGCCTCGAAGTCGTCAAGACCTTCTCAGAAGCCAGCCTCTGCGAGCCGTTCGAAACGCGCATCGTGGTCCGCAATGCCGGCAAACGCGAGATTCTCGAGGTGCGCGCCAGGGACGTTCTGCCGCCCGGTCTGAAGCTGGTGGAGCCGCAGACCCCGCTGACCTGGGACATCGGTTCGCTCGATCCGTCCGAAGGGCGGGAGTTCCGCTTCAAGGTCGTCGCGGCGGCGGCGGGCCCGCACACCAACACCGTCGAGGTCACGTCCTTTGACGGAGGGAGTTTTGCGACCAATGCCGTGGCCATGGTGGGCGCGCCGGTCCTCGCGATCGAGTGCGACGCCCAGCCCGAGGTGTTCTCCGGACGGCCTGCCGAGGTTTGCCTGACGCTTGCCAACACCGGCAGCGCCCGCGAATCCCAGGTCGCGCTCGAACTGCCGATCCCCGAGGGCGCGGCGTTGATCCGCGCGACGGAAGGCGGCGTGTCGGCGGGAGGCCGTGTGGTTTGGGAGATCGGCGGCATGGCGCCGGGAGCTTCGAGGAAGGTGTGCGCGACGTTCACGTTGGCGCAACCGGGATCGCTCGCGTACCGTCCCACGGCGCGCGGCGCGTGCGCCCCTCCGGCGCAGGGCCAGTGCGCGACCCGTGTCAAGGGCATCCCGGCCATCCTGGTCGAGGTCATTGATCTCGAGGATCCGATCCAGGTGGGCGACCCGATCACGTACGACATTCAAGTCACCAACCAGGGTTCCGCCACCCTGACGAACCTGAAGATCCTCTGCACGCTCGCCGAAGGCCAGGAGTTCGTCTCCGGCTCCGGCGTCACTGCGGTCCAAGCCCAAGGCCGGACGATCGCGATGGACCCGCTGGCTGCGCTCGAAGCGAAGGCGGTCGCCTCGTGGCAGGTGGTGGTCAAGGCGACCCAGGCGCGCGACGCGCGTTTCAAGGCCGAGGTCTTCAGCGATCAGTTCCACGAACCGGTCCAGGAATTCGAGGCGACCCAACAGTATTAGCGAGGCTTCGCCTCAGACCGGCGAAGCGTGGTAACGACTTGTAGCCGCTGGGCGGCCACCACGATCACCGGCGTCCGACGCCTCGCCAAGTGGCGCCGCTGCGCGGTGCAAAAACTCGAGTCATTGACAACAGATTTCAGAAAGCAGGTCACCCGAGCGCGCCCCTTGAACCGCCTGGCTCACGAGCAATCGCCCTACCTGCGGCAACACCAAGACAACCCGGTCGACTGGTTTCCCTGGGGCGAACCCGCATTCGCCAAAGCGCGGGCGGAAGACAAACCCATCTTTCTCAGCATCGGGTACTCGACCTGCCACTGGTGTCACGTCATGGAGCGGGAATCGTTTGCGGACGAGGCTCTGGCCGCCGTTCTCAATGCTCATTTCGTCAGCATTAAAGTGGATCGGGAAGAGCGCCCGGACGTCGATAAGGTGTATCTCACGTTCGTTCAGGCCACATCGGGGCAGGGCGGTTGGCCGCTGACCGTGTTTCTCACCCCCGACTTGAAACCGTTCTACGGCGGGACCTATTTCCCGCCCGACGGGCGCCACGGACGGCCCGGGCTCAGGGCGGTGTTGCGCCGGATTCAGCAACTCTGGCAGACCCGCCGCAGCGCGTTGCTCGAGTCGGCCCAGGAGACCCACCAGCGGCTGGCTCGCTCCCTGGAGCGTTCGCCGGCGCCGGACGTGCCACTGAGCTCGGCCCTGCTCGATGAGGCAGCCGCGGCGCTCAAGCAGGACTATGACCCCGTCCACGGCGGCTTCGGCGATGCTCCCAAGTTTCCCCGCCCCAGTCAGCCGGCCTTTCTACTCGAACACGGCGTCCGCCATGGCGACCGGGAGGCGATCGACATGGTGCTGCACACCTGCCAACGCATGGCGGACGGCGGCATCCACGACCAACTGGGCGGCGGGTTTGCGCGTTACTCGGTCGACGCCCAGTGGCGGGTGCCTCACTTCGAGAAGATGCTCTACGACAACGCGCAACTCGCTCGACTTTACCTCGATGCCTACCGCGTGAGCGGAGATGCGCGGCACGCCCGGGTGGCGCGCCGCACCCTCGATTATGTGCTCCGCGACCTGACCCACCCGGAAGGGGGGTTCTACTCGGCCGAGGATGCCGATAGCGAGGGCAAGGAAGGCAAGTTCTACTGCTGGACCCGGTCGGAACTGGCCGAGCTTCTGACTCCGGAGGAGTTCGGCGTCGCAGCCCGCTACTATGGCGTGACCGAGCACGGCAACTTCGTCGATCACAGCGATCCAAACCCTCTTCCGGGTCAGAATGTCTTGAGCGTGTCAGACCCGGAACTCAGTCGGAACGAAACGGCATGGCTCGAGTCGGCTCAGTCGAGATTGTTGGCCGCTCGCTCACGTCGTGTTCGTCCGCATCTCGATGACAAGGTCCTTGCGTCCTGGAACGGACTCATGCTCGGCGCGTTGGCGCGCGCCTATGGCGCTCTTGGCGACCCGGCCTATCTCGATGCCGCGCGGAAGAACCTGGCGTTCCTCCAGCGGACGCTCTGGGACCTGGGCTCGCGCACCCTCTACCATCGCTGGCGCCAGGGGCAACGGGACGCCGTCCAACTCCTGGATGCGTACGCCTTCCTCCTTTCGGGCGTGATCGACCTGTACGAAGCCACCGTCGACCCGCCGGCGCTCGAATTCGCGGTCGCTCTGGCGGACACCATGCTGGCCAAGTTCCGCGACACCGACGCAGGCGGCTTCTGGCTCAGCCCCGCGGGATCACGCGACCTCATCCTCCGCCTCAAACAGGACTACGACGGCGCCGAACCCTCGGGCAATTCCGTCGCAGCCCTGAGCCTGCTCAGGCTGTCCACCATCACCGACCGCGACGACTTCCGCGACGCAGCGGAGCAGACCCTGCGCGCGTTCGCCGACCGGATGCGCCGAAGCCCGCAGGCCGTGCCTCACCTGCTCCTGGCGCTGGCGTCGTGGCACAATGCACCCCGCCAGGTCGTGCTTGCAGGCGATCCCGCCCACCCATCCTTCCCGGCCCTTCTTCAGGAGATCCATCGGTCCTACGAGCCCGACCTGGTCGTCTTGGGGACCCGTGGCCCGGTGGCCTCGTTCGCCCGCACCCTGCCCGTCACCGACGAACAGCCCACCGCTTTTCTGTGCACCGGCACCGCTTGCCAACCGCCGGCCCGCAGCCCGGAGGAACTGCGGCGCCTGCTGCGCCGGAAGACCTCCTGAGTTCGCCCCAGCCTTAGCGAGGCTCCGCCTCAGAGCGACGAGGCGTGTGAGCGGCTCGTGGCCGCTGTGTGGCCACCACGATCACCGACGCCCGACGCCTCGCTAAGTGGCGCCGCTGCGCGGCGCAAAAACTTGACTCATTTGTAGCAGATTTCAAAAAGAGAGTCACTCTAGCGGCGCAGAATCCCTGCCCTGACAGGGCGCGGCGCGGGAAAGAGGGAAGGGACCGCACGGCGACTGTGCATGAGGTCAAGAACCGCAAATGGTCCCAGACGCGCCTCGCTGGCTGCGCCTCGCTGACTTGACGAGGGCGGGCAGGTTGCTAGCGTTTACGGCACACGATGCTCAAACGCACACCGCTTTACCATTTGCACCAACAACTGGGCGCGCGCCTGGTCGAGTTCGGCGGCTGGGAAATGCCCGTCCAGTATACCGGCATCGTCGAGGAACATCTCGCGGTGCGGCAGGCTGCCGGTCTCTTTGACATCTCGCACATGGGCGAAGTGGCGGTGCACGGTCCCGGCGCCGCGGAATTCCTCAATCATACGCTCACCAACGACATCCGGAAACTGGCAGTGGGTCAGGGGCAGTACACCCTGCTCTGCCAGGAACGAGGCGGCGTCGTGGACGATCTCTACGTTTATCGGGTCGACACCGACGAGTTCCTGATGATTGTCAACGCCTCACGCATCGAAGCGGACTGGGATTGGCTGCAGGGGCGTGTGGATCACGCGCCCACCCGCGATGGCTTCCGGCTCGACAACCGGTCCGCGGCGTTCGGCGCCGTGGCGGTTCAAGGGCCGGCCGTCGCCGCGTTCGTCGACTGCGCCATCGAGGGCGGGTCGATGGGCTGCACGCTGGTGCCGCGGGCCTCGGCCCTCGAGAAGAACGAACTGGGCGCGTTTGTGTTCCGGGGCGCATCCGTCTACGTAGCGCGCACCGGCTACACGGGCGAAGACGGGTTCGAGGTCGTCGCGCCCGCCGACGCCATCGAGGCGATCTGGCAGGCGCTGATCGAGGCCGGGCGGCCATTCGGCCTCAAACCTGCGGGGCTCGGCGCGCGCGACACCCTCCGCACCGAAATGGGGTATCCACTCTACGGGCACGAACTGACGGAAACCACGACGCCGATCGAGGCCGGCTTGGGGTTTTTTGTGGCGCTGGACAAAGGCGACTTCATCGGGCGCGACGTGCTCCAGCGGCAGAAGGCTGAGGGTGTGACACGGCGTTGCGTCGCGTTCCGGATGGCGGACAAATCGCCGCCTCCCCGTCCGCATTATCCAATCTGGAGCCCGGCGGATGCCGCAGCGCCGGTGGGCGAAGTCGTCAGCGGGACGCAAAGCCCGTCCCTGAGGGTGGGGATCGGGATGGGATACGTGCCCGCCGGCCTGGCGCAACCCGGGGCCGCCGTGGCGATCGAGATCCGCGGTCGGCAATTCCCGGCGACCATCGAGAAGAAGCCGCTCTACCGCCGCCCCGCCGGGGGCTCATGAGAACCCGGGCTGTCGAGGAGCGTCTGTTGTTTTAGGTTGCCTTCTTGCCCATCGCGGCGGCTTTTTCAAGGATCATTGGCCGCGCTTCTTCCATCATGTCTCTCAGATCGGCGTAGCGCAGCGTGCGCTGCTCGAACGATCTCTTCCGCAGCGCGCCGAGGAATCGGCCTTCGAACTCGGCGAAGTAGGAGCCGTAAATGTGGTAGCTGTCCGCCACATGAACGTACCGTCCGAGGTCGACCGGTTGACCGCGGAGGCGGGCAATGCGATCGGCGATGCGTTGCTGCAACTGGACCAAGGCGAAGATGTTCATGAACGCCGCCTTGTAGGCGTCATTGGACCGGAACCGGACGTTCATGCTGAGGACCAACCGCCCCGCCTCCTCGATCAGACGGCACCAAATGCTCTGCAAACAGGCCGGGTCGTAGCAGTCGTTGTCCTCCCAGACTTTCCATGTGATGGCCTGGGCGCGCCTCGAGTGCGGCGTTCGGGCCAGCTTCTGGCAGAGGGTCTCGATCTGGTCGGCGGGCTCGAGTGTTGGCACCGCGTAGGCGAACAGGCGCTGATGATAGGTGTATTCCCACCGGGTGTCCTGCGGATCCTTGGGATCGCGCACCAGGTGGTCCTTGATGCCATCGCACACTTCCATCACGTATTCCTGGAGTTCGATCGGCCCCCCTGGAAAATCCCGGTGAATCATCGGCTCCGCGAGCGGGTCGGTGATCGTGAGGATCATCGTCGCGTCTTTGCTTGGGGGATCGTCGGGCTTGTCGTATTCGGTATGGAGGCTGCACCCCCGTTCGTGCAGCGCGACCAGGGACTCTTCCCATGCCCGGGCGATGCAGTCGGCTTCAACGTGAAGAACCGGGATTCCTTTCATAGTGGGGCGTGGGCTGAGAAGTTAGCGAGGCTCTGCCTCAGACCGACGAGGCATGTGAACAGCTCGTGGCCGCTGGGTGTCTACCACGATCACCGGCACCCGACGCCTCGCTAAGTGGCGCCGCTGCGCGGCGCAAAAACTTGACTCATTTAGTACAGATTTTGAAAAGGAAGTAACTCTAGCGTGACGCGGTTTCATGGCGGAGCCGAGGTGTACTCGTTTCCCCCGCCGATGCAAACAGCAATCATCCGGCCGTCGAGGGGCGGCGGGACGGTTTCGTCCGTCCGCCCTGGCCTGGCGGAGACGCCTCCCGGATGCCCGGCTCGTCGGGCCATGTGAAATGCACGGTTGTGCCTCGCCCTTGTTCGGATTCTATCCAGACGGCGCCGCCGCGATGTTCCACGATCCGTTTCACCAGGGTCAAGCCCAGCCCCACGCCGGCCTGGCCGCCGCTTCGGCGCAGCCGCCAGAAAGCCTCGAACACGCGCTCCCGGAAACGCTCGGCGATCCCACGCCCGTTGTCGGCGACCCGAAATTCCCAGGCAGCGGGGCGTCGCAGAGCGCTCACTTGAATTCGCCCGTCGGGCCGGTCCAGGCAGGCGGCGGCGTTGTCGAGCAAGTTTTGGAAGATCTGCTGCAACCGCTCGCGGCTGCCGCGCACCGTCGGCAGATCGGCGGGCACTGCGACCGCGACGTCCGGCGGAATGGCGAGTTGATCGACGATCTCGCGCACCAGGTCGGACGTGGCCACGGAGCGCTCGGCCTCGGACGTTTGCCCCACTCGAGCGCACTCGAGGAGTCCATCGATCATGCGGTCCAGTTCCTGCACCCGCTCCTGCAACAACTTGAGCAGCCGCTGGCCTTCCTGATCCAGCCGGGCGGCGTAGTCTTGGGCGATGCAATCGGAGAGCCGACGCACGCCCCGGAGCGGGGCTTTGAGGTCATGGCTGACGACCAGGGCGTACTCGGTGAGTCGGTCCACTTTGTCCCGTTCCTCGAGCAGACGGCGGTAGCGATTCAGCCGCAGGATGCTCTGCACGCGCATGGTCAGTTCGGCGCGATCGAACGGTTTCGACACGAAATCGTCGGCCCCCGCCGCGATGCCGGAGAGGCGGGAATCCCGGTCTTCCAGGACAGTCAGAAGCAGGATCGGAACTTCGGCCAGCACGGCGTTGGCCCGCAACCGCCGGCAGACCTCGAATCCGTCCAGCCCGGGCATCAGAACATCGAGCAGGATCAGGTCGGGCCGCAATTCGAGCGCCCGCGCCAGGGCCTGCGTGGGATCACTGACAAACTCGAGGCGCCGGCCCTCCGCGGTCAGGAGCGCCCGATAGGTCTCCTGGGTGCGAATGTCGTCGTCGATGATCAACAAGGTGTTCATGCCGGGGCGGAGGCCGCGTTCGCCGCCAGGAGATGCTGTTCGATCGCTTCCAAGAGTTGGAGCAGGGTCACCGGCTTCGCCAGATACGCGTTGGCTCCCGCTTCCAGGCAGCGCTCCGCGTCGCCCGGCATCGCCAGGGCCGTCAGGGCGAGAATCGGGATCGTCCGCAGGGCCGGATCTTCGTGGTGCCGTAGCCGACGGATCACTTCGAGACCATCGATGCCAGGCATTTGAATGTCCAGCAGGATCAGACTCGGGGGCGCGCCGTTCATCCGCGTCAGGGCCTCCGAGCCGTTCCGCGCCTGGTCGACCTGGTATCCGTGTGCGGCGAGAAAATCAGTAAACGCAAGCAGGGTGGCTTCGTTGTCCTCGACCACGAGCAGGCGCTGGCCGGGCGGTGGCGACCACGACGGCGACCGCGGCGAGGCGGCGGCTGGCAATCCCGCGAGCGCGACCTCGGTTCGGGGATGGTCGCGATGCCCGCGTTTGGTCCTGAGTTTCGTCCTCCAGGGCAGCACCACGCTGAAGCGGCTCCCGGCGCCGGGCGTGCTTTCGACCTGCACGTGGCCGCCGTGCAACTCGGTCATGCGGCGGACCAGCACGAGGCCGAGGCCAGTCCCCCCGAAAGAACGGCCCAGCCTGTGGTCGACTTGGACAAAAGGCTTAAACAACAGGGCCAAATCCTCCGCGGCAATCCCCACACCCGTATCCCACACAACCAGGCGCAGCTTGCGATTCGCCTCGTCCCCCTCCACCGCCAGGCCCACCTGTCCGTTCTCAGGAGTGAACTTCACTGCGTTCGAGAGCAGATTGACCAGGATCTGCTTCAAGCGCCGCGCATCCGCCACACAACGCACCCCGGGCGGCTCGATCGTGACCGACACTCGCTGGTTCTTGGCATGGGCGCACTGCTTGACCAAACGCAGGGCGGACTCGCAGACTTCGGCCACATCGCACAACTCGAGTTGAAGCCGGATTCGGCCCGCCTGGGTCTTGGCAATGTCGAGCACGTCATTGATCAACTGCAACAGATGCCGCCCGCTCTCCTCGATCGTGCGCACGTAATGATGCTGGCGCGAGTTGAGGCTTCCGGAGTAATCGCTCTGCAACGCCTCGGCCAAGCCCAGGATGCTGACCAGAGGCGTGCGCAACTCATGGCTCATGTTTGCAAGGAATTCGTCCTTGAGCCGGGCCGCCCGGGCGAGTTCTCCGTTCGCCTGGCTCAGTTGCCGGCTCCGCCTCCGCAGCTCCGCGTCGGTTCGCTTGCGCTCCGTGATGTCGCGGCAGGCACACACCAACTCCCCCGATGTCATGACCGTCAGGTTGAACTCCACATCCAGGGGCGACCCGTCCTTTCTCAAGCCCTTGGCCTCGAACCGAAAGAACCGGTCCCGATCGAGCGCCCGGGCGGTCTCGCGCACGATCCGCGCCCCTTCCTCCGGAGCGCAGAGCCGATGCCAGTGCTGACCGCGAAGTTCCAGCGGCGCGTAGCCGAAAATCGCCGCCAGCGCCGGGTTGACGTAGACAAACCGATCCCCTCGAGCGATGCCCATCCCTTCGGTGATGGAATCCATCGCGAAGGCCTGGCGCTGTGTCTCCCGCGTGCGTTCGGCAACCCGCCGTTCCAAGTCCACATTCAATTGGCGCACCTGCTCCTCCGCGCGGCGGCGCTCGCGTGCCTGCAGCGCCAGCACCACAAAGTCCGCCAGCGACGCCGCAAACAACTCCTCCTCGTGCGTCCAGTCCCGCATCGGCCCGATGTGCTCGAGACTGACCATCCCCACCTGCCGCCCCGCATGCCGAATCGGCGCATCGAGCATCGACGTGATCCCGTGCACTTCGAGATAGCTTTCCCGGAATTCCCGCGTGCGCGGATCGGTGGCCGCATCCCGCGATGCAATGATGCGCGACGTCGCACAGGCCTCGAAGTAGGCCGGATACTGCGCGGCCAACAGGCACTCGCCACGCCGATGCCGCCCCGCGGCGAGGTCGAACTCATCCTCGCAGCGCAACTCCGCGCCATCCGGGCTCAGCAGCCAGACGCTGACCCGAGCCGCCTGGGTCGCCCGCGCCCCCGCCTCGGTGAGTTCCCGCACCGCGTCATCCCACTGGCCGCCACCGATACTCGGGCTGCGCGCGAGCTCGACCAGCCGGCTGTTCACCTCGCGAAGCCGCTCTGCCCGGCCCCGATGCGCCTCGCCCGCCATCTGCCTCTCGATCGCCAGCCGAGCCAGGGAAACCACCAGCCGGGCCGTGTCCGATTGCTTGGCATCCAATGGCCTCACTTCCTGGGCACAACCACAGACCACCCCCAGCAAATGACCGTCCATGCCCTCGATCGGCAGGGTCATTGATACGGCGCCCTTACCCGCTCCCCCGGCCGGGTCCTGGCATGCGGACGAGACATCCCATGCCGGCGTCGCAGCCTGGGACGCCGCCTGGGAACGGTCCGCAGACGCCCCAGAGAGACCCGTCACCACGGATTCGCACAATGCCGGGCTCGCGCAGCACACCGCGGCGGATCGGCTGGGCGGCAGAAACTCGAGTCGGCCAGCTCCGTTCGCGATGGCAATACAGCAGGTCGAACCAGCGATGTGCCTTTCCCATAGCGCGGAGAGTTCCTTCAAAACGACCGGGAGCGCCGCGTCGGTGGCAATCAACTCGAGCACCCGCTGACGTTGCCTTGAGCGTTTCTCGATGCGTTTGCTCTCGGTAATGTCCTCGATCATGCCCACCCACGCCGTCGGTTTCCCCTCCGGCCCCAACGCTTGCGTCGAACTGTCCGCGACCCATCGCTCTTCGCCCGACCGGGTCCGGATCCGAAGATCGCACTGCCACAACCGCGGCCTGCCAGGCTCGGTCGGTAGCGTGGACGGGGCCGAGGGCTGGGCCTCGCTTTGCCCGCGTCGGACCTCCTCAAGAATCAAGCTTCTCCACAGCGCCGGCGTCATCTCTGCCGCCGTGTAGCCAGTCAACGGCTCGATCCCATCCCCCATGAACGCATAGAGGTCCGTCGCCAGGTTCTTTCGGTAAGGAACAGCCCCGGCCGCGCGGATTGCCTCGCGATAGATGCTCTCGAGGGCTCGATATTCGGTTCTGAACCGCGATTGACGCCGCAGCAAAAAAACCAGGGCAGTCGCCAAACCGAGGCAGACAACCGCCAACCCTCCGACGTAGTAAAACCCTGAAAACCGCGCTCCTCCTCGAGTCGCAAGAACCCCTGCCCCAGACAATCCGACATGCCCCGGCACGTCCAATCCCACCGTCCCGTCGCCGGTCGGTGAAAACGGAGCCATCGCCTCGGCTGGCTCCGCCGCATTCGACACCGGCGCGGGGGCAGCCCACCCCCAGAATTCCGCAGGCCACAGACTTAGCCAGAACAAGATGCCAACAATCCAAAAGCGCATGATGGATGCGGGTCTGGACGCAACATTAGGCCAGGTTGCGGTTCTCTTTCAATAACTATTTGCTAATAAATGGTTTGCGATTCCGCACACACAGAGCGGCAGAGGATCAAGGGTGCCCGTGAAATTCCCGATTTTTTTGCTTGCCTGTCTCTGGAGGGCCGCTAGATTGGCCGCCAACACTGCAAACAACCTATGAATAATATACGAACGATTCTTGGACTGTCCGTGGTGGTGGCGATGGCTTGTGCTGCGCAAGCGCAGTACAGCGAGAACTTTGACGGCTATGCCGCCGGCTCGAACATGCACGGCCAGGGCGGCTGGGCTGGCTGGAACAACGATGCAGCAGCCGGTGCCATCGTCTCCAACAGTCAGTCGAAGAGTGCGCCGAATTCCGTGAACATCACGGGCGGCAGTGATCTGGTGCACCAGTTCAACTACACGTCTGGGCAGTGGCTGATCAGCATTGACCAATACGTCCCATCGAGTGTTACGAGCGGGGAAACCTACCTGATCTTCATGAACCAGTACACTGGTAACGGTGGCAACTGGAGCATTCAGACGGTTGGAAACCTCGCCACGGGTATTTTCGCCGAGAGTGGTGGATCGGGCAATGCGGGGCACAGCTCGACGTTGCCGATCGTGAGGGACGCCTGGTCCACATGGACGCTCGATGTGAATTTGGACGCCAACAAGGTTCAACAGTACTACAACGGCGTGGCCTTCGGCCCCCTGTGGGATTGGTCGGGCGGAGCAGGCTCGGTCGCTGCGATTGGCGCGATCGATCTTTTCGCCAACGGCACTGGTCCTGTCTATTACGACAATCTTTCCATTACGCAGATTCCTGAGCCGAGCGTTCTGGCCTTGATCGGCCTGGGCGGCCTGGCTTTCGGATTGCGCCGACGCGTCCGGTAGTGAGCAGTTAATCAGGTATTGTTCCACTGATTCCCGACGACGGAGGCTGGCGTGCGAGCGCCAGCCTCCGTTGTGTTTCTGACCAGTTAGGGTCTGAGGCGCAGCCTCGCTGATACTTCAGTGCAATCGTGCGCCGGCGGAGGGCCGGCACACCCTTCCGCCTCACGCCTGCCCTCTCCCTCAGGAAGAGCCACCTGTTCCTTTTTGAACTGCTGAGGGACCATGAACCTGTACCGCCGGCTTTCCAGCCGGCAACGGTCTCTGTCTCGGACACTGTCAGCGAGGCCGACAAGAATGTCGGCGGTACACCCGGTTCATGGGGAGCGTTGACATTCAACGATTTAATGCGAATCGGGAACATGAACCGAAGTTACCTGCTCCTAATCGTAATCGTAATCGTAATCCTCTGTCGCCGATTAAGATTAAGATGAGGATTAGGACCACCTGCCGGTTCATGGAAAGGGTGAGGGTGAGGGGGAACAGCGCCGACGATGGTCCGATGACGCTCCCCTCGCAAGAACAGGTCTGTGTGCAGCCCCGATCCTGCGATTTCGCCGTGGAGGACCCTCAGTTGACGACCATCGAAGTAAACGGGGCGACCTTGGCTTGCAGGTAGACCAAGATCCCTGCCAGAGTTGCCAGTGCGAGGCTGTGGAAGAAGACGTACCGCAGAATCTCGCCTTCGTGGCCGAACCAGTTCGTTGCCGTGCTGGCGACGACGATGCTCTGCGCGTCGATCATCTTGCCCATGACTCCGCCCGAACTGTTTGCGGCGCCCATGAGGATCGGGCTGATGCCAGTCTGCTCGGCGGTGATGCGTTGGAGACTCCCGAACAGCACGTTCGACGCCGTGTCGGAACCGGTGAGGGCAACGCCGAGCCATCCCAGCAACGTGCCGAAAAACGGATACCACGTGCCCGTGTGCGCCAGCGCCAGGCCGAGCGTGGCGTCGGCCCCCGAGTACTTGGTCACATACCCCAGCGCGAGCATCCCGGCGATGGTCAGCAGAGAGAACCGGACGCGGATCAGGGTCTGCCCATAGACACGCAGGAGTTCGCGCGGCGAGAAACCGATCCACAAGCCTGTCACGAGCGCCGACAGCAGGATCGCCGTGCCGGTGGCGGACAGCCAATTCCATGTGAACACGGCCCTTTCGGGCTGTGTGTTGGGCGGCGCCACCGGCGGCGTGCGCACCACGACTCGATCCAGTTTCGGGACGGGAACGTCGATCTTCGTGATTCCCGCGGGCAAGCGAACGCTGGCCACACCGAGGTCGAGCGGGGAATCGCCATTGAGGAAAGCCTTGGTCTGGGGCAGGCCCCACACGAAGAGGAACAAACTGAGCATCGCCCACGGCAGCCAGGCGCGGGCCAATTCGCGGCGGGTGTGCTGGGCCACGGGACGATCGACCGGTGTCGACTGTGCGGCGGGCAGCCGCCAGATCTCCCGCGGCTTCCAGAACGAGAGGAGACCGGCCAGGGCGCCCATCGAGCAGACGGACGCCAGCACGTCGACGAGCCATGGGCCGTGGAAATTGGAAATCAGGAACTGGGGAACGGCAAAGCTGATCCCGGCGGTGAGCGCGGCGGGCCAGACGCCGAGCATACCTCGCCAGCCGGCCATCGCCCAGACAACCCAGAACGGCACGAGGAGGGAGAAGAACGGCAATTGCCGTCCCACCATGGCCGAGAGTTGGTGCAGGTCCATGCCTGTGACCGCGTTGAGGGCGATGATGGGTGTGCCCAGGGAGCCGAACGCCACGGGCGCGGTATTGGCGATCAAGGAGAGGCCGCACGCCTGCAGCGGGGCAAAGCCCAAGCTGATCAGGATGGCCGCCGTGACGGCGACCGGGGTGCCGAAGCCCGCCGCGCCCTCGAAGAAGGCGCCGAAGCAGAAGGCGATCAGGATGACCTGCACTCGCGGGTCGGGCGCGAGCGACGCCAGGCTGCCGCGCAGCACTTCGAAGAGCCCGCGCCGGACGGTCAGTTGATACAGAAAAATGAGGTTGAGGATGATCCAGCCGATAGGGAACAGGCCGTACGCGGCGCCGTAGGCGGTGGCGCCCGACACGGCGCTCACGGGCATGCGATAGATGCCCAGGGCGAGTGCCAGGGCGACGAGCAATCCGAGCCATGCGGCAAGGTGGACGCGGATGCGCAGCCAGGCGATTGCGCCCAGCAACACGACGACCGGGGCTGCGGCGAGGAGGGTCGACAGCGCGCCATTGCCGGTGGGGTCGTAATGCTGTGACCAGGTCATGCGGGGCGACGCCCGGCATGACATCGCAAAGCCGGACGCCTGTCCAGCCCGAACGAAGGGTCACATCTCTACATTCTACATTTTAGCGAGGCGGCTGAAACGCGCGGTCAGATCGTTTGCGCTGGGCTTCCACCATGGTCATCGACGATCGACACCTCGATCGAAGGGCTTATGCCATGCCGGTGATTCGCAACATCAGCACGAAGGTGGAAGATGTGGCGAACCAGAGGGCGCCACTCACGACTGGGACTTGGAGCAGGATGACGATGAAGAGGAGGCCGAACCGGGCGATGCGCAGGTAGAGGTCGTCGCTCATCCCGATGACATTCTTGAGGAGGTGTGAGCCATCGAGGGGCGGGACGGGAAGGAGATTGAAGAAGCAGAGCATGAGGCTGATCACGGCCAGCAAATGGGCGACGTCGACGAACGAGTCCAGGCTGAAGAACTGGAATCCGCGCGCCAGGCCGACTGCGGCGGCGGCCAGGACGACGTTCATGGCGGGGCCGGCCAGGGCGATCAGGGTATCCTGGGACCGGCGATGGCGCAGGTTATAGGGGTTGACCGGGACCGGCTTGCCCCACCCGATGATGAAACCGGCCAGCCTCGAGTCTGCTGCATTCAGGAACACGACCAGCAAAGGCAGGATGACGGTTCCGACCATGTCCATGTGGGCGATGGGGTTGAGGGAGACGCGTCCCTGCAGGCGGGCGGTGTCATCGCCGCATTTCCAGGCGGTCCAGGCATGGGCAAACTCATGGAACGTCAGCAGGATGAGCAGGCAGACGTATCCCAGGAGCCCGTTGAGGATGGCTTCTGAATTCATGGGGGCGGCAAGGTAGCACAACCAAGCGGGGCGCAAAGGCAATTAGACGCGGAACAACTGCCCCATTTTGCGGCCCATGAGCCTGGCGGCGACGAGGAGGCTGAGCGACAGGATAGCCATCCCGACCACGCCGAGGGCGCACGCGACGCTTGGGGCATTTGGTTCGATGCGGCCCATGAGGGCATAGATTGTCTTGGTGATTGGAAAGAACTGCTCGCGCATGGCGAGGATGAGGCTGTCACTCACTTCGAGCATGGCGAAGGCGAAGGTGAGGATGGTGCCGGCGACGAGGTTGGCCATGATGAGCGGGATTGTGATTGTGCGGAGCGTTCTCCAGGGGGTAGCGCCGAGGTTTGCGCTCGCTTCTTCGAGTGTCACGCTGGTCTGCTGCATTCCTGCGTAGGCAGACCGCACGATATAGGGAAGGCGGCGGACGCTGTAGCTGACAATCAGGAGCAGTGTGGGATTCTCGCGCGGGTTGATCCAGCCGATGTTCCAGTCGAAACCGGCGACGTAGCCAAAGGCGAGCACGAGGCCGGGCAGTGCCAGCGGCAGCATGGCGAGGGCGTCGAGCAGGCTGGCGAATGGGACGCGGCGGCGTGTCAGCAGCCAGGCGATGAGCATGCCCAGTCCCAGATCGAGTGTGGCGCTGAGGCTGGCGTAGAAGAGGCTGTTGCGCACGCTCGCAGCCCCGAGGTCGCCGCGGAGGACCTCGCGGTAATTGTCCAGGGTCCACTCCGAAGGGAGCACCGAGAAGAACCAGCGGGCCGAGAACGAGTGTCCGATCACGGCCAAGTGGGGCAGGAGCGCGAGGAGGATCACGCTGCCGAGAGCGGCCCACAGGAGGAGTGTCTGGCGCCCTGTTGCTGGCAGGACCGCTCCGGCGGTATGACCGCGGGCGAGCATCTCATAGCGGCGGCTGGCGACCAGGCGTTTCGAGGCGAGGAAGAGCAGGAGCGTGAGTGTCAATACGAGCACCACGAGGGCGTAACCCATCGGATTGGTGTTCAGTTCAGTGATCGAGTCGAAGATCTGCACCGGGACTACCCGTGAGAATCCAAAGATCAGCGGTGTTCCCAGGTCCGTGAAGGCCCAGATGAACACGATGATGGCTCCCGCGAACCAGCCGGGCAGGATGAGCGGCAGCGTGACGGTTCGAAACAGGCGTCCGCCGCCGGCGCCCAGATTCTGCGCCGCTTCGCGGAGCGTGGGATCGATGTTCGCCATCGCGGCCGACACGTTCAACAGCATGATTGGATAGAGGCTCAACACCTGCAGGATCACGATTCCCCAAAAGCCGCCTTGGCCCAGCCAGTCGATCGGCTGGTCGGGCGGCAGCAGGCCCAGGTCCATCAGCAGCAGGTTGACGGAGCCGAACCGTGCGAGAAGCTGTTTCATCCCGATTGCTCCGACAAAAGGCGGCATGATCATCGGCACCAACAGCAGACCTCCCAGGAGCGTCTGGCCTGGGAACCGGAGGCGTGTCATTACGTGTGCAAGGGGCAGTGCGAGAAGGGATGTGAACAGGGTGGTGAGACCGCCGATCACGAAGCTGTTCCTCAAGGCCTCGCGCTGCAGCGGACTGGCCAGGAGCAAGCCAAAGTGCTGGAGGGTGAAATGGCCGCCGTCATCGAATGCGCGCCGCAGCATGAAACTGACCGGGTAGAACAGGAACAGAGCGAAGAACCCGGCGACGATTCCCAGCAGAACAAGGGTCGGGAGATTCAGGTCGTACCGTTTCAGGAGCGAGGCCCCGGAGCGGGGGAAGGCATGGCGACTGTTCATCAGTTTGGGAATCGCAGCGAGGCTTCGCCTCAGATCGGCGAGGGTTGTGAGCGGCTCGTGGCCGCTGGGTGTGCACCACGATCACCGGCAGTCGACGCCTCGCTAAGTGTTCGTCTCTTCAGAGGGCGGCGAGTGGCGCCGGGCGCGTTCGGGTGGGGGGTACTTGAGGCGATGCAATCCCAGCAGATGCTGGTCCAATCTTCGGTACAGAACCCACGCGCCTGCCGAAACCACCACCATGATCACCTCGAAGAGCCCGGTGAGAAAAAGGTGCTCGCGTTTCTCCTCGCGATAGACCTCGGCCGCCCATGCGGCGGTCTCCGGTGTCGGCGCCTGCGCGATGCGCTTGGGAGACCGGAAGGGATTGTGAGTGACCCGCCAACCCTGGTAGCCCAGGGCGCCCAACATCACGAACGCGGCGACTATGGAAACCAAACACAACGTTTGCATCGCCCGGCGCAGATGGCGCAGCCATCCGCCTTGTCCGGCCTCGCTCGAAACCGACTCGTCTGTCATGCGGGCGGAGCCTACGCCAGTCCGAGCCGGATTCCAAGCGGCTTGAGCGCGGGCGCTGGGCGTGAGGACCCGCGCCTGCGCCGGCATTCGAGCTCTGCGAGTGGGCCCTGTGCTTCCCTTGCGCCTCTGCCGCGCTCCGGGAGATCATCGCAGAATCGCGCGATCGACGCATTCACAGCGTAACTTTTTGGGGCGGCAGGGATCAGAGCACCAGGAAGCAGAAAGAGCCTGGCGCGTTGTTTGAACAAAGACTTGACACCGCCGTCTAACATTGGAAATATTTATCACGTTCATACAATAATCGAATGAAAGCGAGCATGAAGGCGAGCGCAACATGGGCCCAAGGGAGAGCTCGGAGCAAGGTGGCTCTTAACCGCGGCGCGAGACCCGATCGATCGGCTGACTGGGAGGGCGGCCGGAGTTCGGCGGTGAGGTCGGAGCGGTTGCAGCCCCGCGTGGACTACGGGATGGACGGCGCGTTGGCGCTTTACATGCGGGAGGTGGGGGAGGTCGATCTGCTGACGGTCGAGGAGGAGACGGCGCTGGCGGCGCGCATCAAGAGGGGCGACCAGGCCGCGCGGGAGCACATGATCCGGGCGAACCTGAGATTGGTGGTGAAGATTGCCCGCGATTACGAGGGCTTGGGTCTGCCGCTGTTGGACATGATCAACGAGGGGAACATTGGTTTGATGAAAGCCGTCGAGAGGTTCGACCCCTCGAAGGGAGGCAAGCTTTCGACCTACGGCTCGTGGTGGATCAAGCAGTCGATTCGGCGGGCCATTGCCAACCAATCCAAGACGATTCGCTTGCCGATTCATGCGATGGACAAGCTGAGCAAGGCGTCGCGTTTGGCGGTTGAAATGCGCGACGAACTTGGGCGGGAGCCATTGGCGGAGGAACTCGCGGAGGTGCTGGGTCTGCGGGCCTCTCGGTTGACGGAGATGCGCGCGGCTGCGGTGCGCCCCACCTCGCTGGATGCGCCTCTGAGCGACGAGAGCGAGACGCATTTGGCCGAGATTGTCCGGGACGAGAACGCGGCCACGCCGTACGAAGTTCTCGAGTGCAAGACGCGTTGGCGTCTGCTGGGCGACCTGGTGGAGCGCCTTCACCCGCGCGAACGGAACATTCTGCGTTTGCGTTTCGGCCTGGATGGTGAGGATGAGAAGACCCTCGAAGAGATCGGGGCGGAATTTGGGCTGACGCGGGAGCGGATTCGGCAAGTCCAGAACGAAGCCCTTGCCAAGCTACGCCAGATGCTGGAGGAACGCGAAGCCCTTGCAACGGCCGCCTGAGCGGGGTGGCTGAGAGCCGCGGCGTCAGGCTCTTATGCGGGTTGTCCGACGTGCACGCGGAGAGGGAGGCTCATTTCGATCTGGCCGTCCACGGCGATGGCGACTGCATAATGCCCGGGCTGGTCGAATTTAAGTTGTTGGATATTGATGATGAAATTCCGGGACAAGTGGAGGGCGTCGGCGGGCAGGCGCACTTCGAAGGGGATGTCCACGGCGGGCATGACGGATTTGCCATCGGCGTCCACCAGGTCGATGCGTAGCCGATGGGCGCCCTCATCGGACCGGTCGAACACGACGCGCAAGGCGACCGAGCACTGGGGGTGTTTTGCGGGGAGTTGGCGGGCCATGATGGTGTCGAAGGTTCCCAGCAGGCTGAGCTTGCCACCGTAGTCGGTGGCAGCGTCGCAGAGCGTGGCGATTTGGAGGTTCATGGTGTGGGAATTGATCCTGAGACTCGGACTGATGATGGGGCATTGGCTCTGCGGTTCCCAGCCAAAAGAACGCCGTGGTTGTTAGCGAGGCGTCGACTGCCGGTGATCGTGGTGGATACTGAGCGGCCACGAGCCGTTCACACGCCTCGCCGGTCTGAGGCGCAGCCTCGCTAAGGCCTTGGTGCCTCGAACTGCGCACATTTCCCGCTCATCCATCCCGCCAAAAGGCGGGAACACTCTCTTGTCTGACGGGAGAGGGGCGGGGTGGGCGAGCGCGATTCACGGGAAGAATCCTTGTGAGTTCGGCGTGGGCGCCGTTAGACTGCCGCCATGGTTTTGCCGCTGAAGGTGGCGGTGCTGGGCACCGGATCGCTTGGGAAGGAGCACGCGCGGATTTACGCGGAGTTGGCTGCTGACGGAAGGGTGGAGTTCGCGGGCGTCTACGATGCCTCCGGTGAAGTGGGGCGTCGGATCGCGGAGAAACACCGTGTTCGGGCGTTTGCGTCGGTGGCCGAGGCGGCGGCGGCGAGCGAGGCTCTCAGCATTGCCACACCGACCTCGACGCATTATGAACTTGCGCGTCTGCTGATTGATCTGGGCAAGCACGTGCTGGTCGAGAAGCCGATGACGGACGACGGGGCTCAAGCGGCCGAGCTGGTGGAGTTGGCCCAACGACGGCACTGTCTGCTCCAGGTTGGCCACGTCGAGCGCTTCAATCCGGTCTTTCAGTATCTCCAATCGGTGGCGTCGGATCCGCGGTTTGTCGAGGCCCATCGGCTGTCGCCCTATCCGGGGCGGAGCACGGACATCGGGGTGGTATTGGATCTGATGATTCACGACCTGGATGTGGTGCTGGCGTTTGTGGGCTCGCCTGTCGTCCAGGTCGACGCCGTGGGGATTCCGGTGTTGAGCAGTTCCGAGGACATTGCCAACGCCCGGTTACGATTCGCCAACGGGTGTGTGGCCAATCTGACTGCCAGCCGAGTCAGCCCGGAGCGGATGCGCAAGATCCGGGTGTTCAGCGGCGGTGTCACGCCCAGTTACGTGTCACTTGATTACCGGGCGCAGTCGGGCTACCTCTGCCGGCTGGCCCGGGAGGGTGAGGCCGACGCCTCGTTGTGGAAGCGGATTTTGGCGGCGAGGGAAGGCACCATCATCGGTGAGTTCGCCGGCAAGAAGATCGTCCGCGAAACGGTGCCGATCAGGCACGAAGAGCCGCTGAAACTCGAACTTCAGAGTTTCATCGACTGTGTCGGGGCCCGACGAACGCCGGTGGTCAGCGGCGAAGCCGCCAAGCGCGCGCTCGATCTGGCCCTCGAGATCACACGGCAGGTGCAGGCTGGGATCCCTGACTCGTGGACCAGGATGCAGGGGCCGGTCGAGCCGGGGCGGGAGGTTGGGTCGGCGGGGAATCCGATGCCTGCGGGCGGCGGCATTTGAGGCCTGTACCGTTGGGAGTCGGCATGAAGACGGGGACGCCTCAGGGGATCATGGTGGTGGCGGGTGAGACGAGTGGGGACCTGCTGGGGGCGGATCTGGTGGCCGGGTTGCGCCGGCAGTCTATTTGGCGATCGTGGCTTCATGAGCCCCGGTTGTTTGGTGCTGGAGGGCCGCATTTATCTGCCGCCGGGGTGGATCTCGTTTTCGATTTGACCCGGCATGCGGTGGTCGGCTTGGCGGAGGTGGTCCGCAGGGTTTTCGAGTTCCGCTGCCTGCTTCAGAGCCTGGTCGAACTGGCCTGTGCACGCCAGCCGGACGTGCTGATCGGGATTGACTTTTCGGCTTTCAATCGTCGTTTAGTGCGCGAGGTGAGGCGGCGGCTGGCGGCGCAAGATGGGATCTTCCACAATTGGCGCCCTCGTTTTGTGCAATATGTGTCGCCGCAGGTATGGGCTTCGCGGCCACGCCGGGCATACGGGCTCGCGCGCGACCTCGATCTTTTGCTCTGTCTTTTCGCATTCGAGAAGGAGTGGTATGCGCGGCGTGTTCCCGGGCTGCATGTCGAGTGGGTTGGCCACCCGTTGGTGGATCGCCATGCGGCTCGTTTGTCCCGCAGGCTGACGCCGTCGTCCGGGGCCTGTCCTTGCCCGCCCACGGTGCTGCTGTTGCCGGGGAGTCGCGCCGGCGAGTTGCGGGCCCATTTGCCCGTCCTTCTGGGAACCGTCAAGAGACTGCGGGCAGGGCCGCCGCTGCGATTCGAGCTTCTGCTGGCGGATGCGGGCTTGCGTCCGCTCGCCGAGCAGCTTGGTGCACGGGGCGGGCCGGACTTTGCGGTGCAGGTGGGCGGATTAGGGGAGGCTTTGGAGCGGGCGAGAGTGGCGGTCGCGTCGACGGGCACAGTGACTCTCGAGTGTGCTTTGTATGGTGTGCCGACGGTGACTCTCTACAAGACCTCCTGGATGACCTATCAGTGTGCCAAGCGGGTGGTCACGGTCCCTTACGCGGCCATGCCCAATCTCCTCGCCGAGACGGTCGTCTTCCCCGAGTTGATCCAGGATGCTGCGACGCCGGAACGTGTGGCTGCTGCGACGCGTGTGTTGCTCGACGACGAGCCCCGTCGCGCGGCGATCCAGGAACGCCTGAGCCGTGTCGTTGTCTCGCTGGGGGGGCCGGGCGCAAGCGACCGGGCGGCGGCGGCGATTCTAAGGATGATGGCGTGACTTGTTTACAGCAAGTCTCACCGGTCAAGGATTCTGGGCCGGTCCGTGGGGGGCGGGGGCAGGTTGCGGGGCTGGGCGGGCTTCTTCGACGGCTTCGAGGCGGCGCTCGATTGCGGCGATACGTCTGATCAATTCGGGGAGTTGCTCCCAGGCGATGAGTTGCCGTTTCATCTGCCGATCCGGTCGGGCGGGCGACCCCATCCAACGGGCGCCGTCGGGGATGTCATGCATCACACCCGACTGGGCGGCGACGACAACCCGGTCACCGATCTTGATATGACCGGCGAGTCCCACCTGGCCGGCGAGGGTGACATGGTTTCCCAGCCGGGTGCTGCCGGCGATGCCGACCTGAGCGACCAGGAGGCTATGTTGGCCCACCACGACGTTGTGGCCAAGTTGGACGAGGTTATCGATCTTGGTGCCTTTGCCGATGATCGTGGATCCGAGCGCTCCGCGATCAATGGTCACGTTGGCACCGATCTCGACGTCATCCTCGATCACGACATCGCCGATTTGCGGGATTTTCCGGTGGGCCTCCCCGTCCTGGACATACCCGTAGCCGTCGGAACCGACCACGGCACCCGCATGGACGATCACGCGGCTGCCGATTCGGCTTCGGGCGTAGACAGTCACGCGCGGATAGAAACGGGTGTCCTCTCCGATCTGGACTGCGGCTCCCAGGTGGACCAACGCTTCGAGCACCGAGCGGGCGCCGATCTTTGTTCCCGCCCCGACGATGCAGTACGGACCGATGTGCGCCGAAGGGTCCACCTCGGCTCCGGGCGCGACGAGAGCGGTCGGGTGAATTCCAGGCGTGAAGGCAGGGGGCGGGAAGAAGAGAGGGAGGACTTTGGCGAACGCGATCCGCGCGTTGGGCACGCGGATGAGGACTTTTGCGGCTGCGGGCCAGTCACCGGCCACCAGGATTGCGCTGGCGGCGCTCTGTTCGGCCAGGGCGAAAAAGGTTTGGTTTTCTGCGAACGTCAGATCGCCCGGGCGGGCGGTGTGAGCCGGGGCGAAACCGGCCAACGGGATGGTGTCGTTGCCGATGACCTGGCCTCCGAGGTACCGGGCGATTTCAGCAGCGGTGTAGGGCATAGCGGGTTGTTCTCGGTATGACGCCCCGGCTCGTCGGTGCTTGCGTTCTCACCGACCACTGGCCGGGCTGCGGCAGGCGTGACCGCAGTCGGGTGACAGGCGGACAGTGGGCTGGGCGCGCCCGGGCTGGTCGTCCGCGGCGTCCGCCGGCTGGATCAACCGGCGATATGTCGCCAAAGCAAGCAACGGCCAGCTATTGCGATACATGTCGTATTTAAGGTAGAAAACCTTGGGGAAACCGGTGCCTGTGATCTCGTCCTCCGACCACGAACCATCCGGGTTCTGGGTTTGGATGAGGTGCTCGACGCCCCGCACGAGGCTGGGCCGATTGGGATCGCCGAACGCGCACAAGGCCATCACGACCCAAGCGGTTTGGGAGGCCGTGCTGGGCCCGCGTCCTTTGAACACCGGGTCCTCGTAGGTATCGACGCGTTCTCCCCATCCGCCGTCGGCATGCTGGACGCTTTCGAGCCAATCGCGCGCCTTCAGGAGCCACGGTTGGCGCATGTCCATTCCGAGCACGTGCAACCCGCGCACGACCTGCCAGGTGCCGTAGAGATAGTTGACCCCCCAGCGCCCGTACCACGAGCCGTCCGCCTCCTGATGATTGCGGAGGTACTCGATGGCTCTCACCACCTGAGGGTGGTTCAGCGGGTATCTCTCGTGCCCGAGGACCTCGAGGATCCGCGCCGTGATATCCGCACACTCGGGATCGAGCATGGCGTTGTGATCGGCGAACGGGACCTTGGTGAGCACGCTCTTGGTGCAGTCCTTGTCAAAGGCGGCCCAACCTCCGTCCTTGCACTGAAAAGTCAGCATCCACTTCAGACCGCGCTGGTACGCTTCGTCGGACCGCAGGTCATCGGACGCTCCGAAGCGCACCGCCAGCAGCACCATCGCCGTGTCGTCGACGTCGGGGTTCCACTTGTTCTCGAACTCGAACACCCAGCCACTGGGTTCGACGTCCGCGGGGTTCTTGTGCTGCCAATCGCCGCGAAACCGGATCTCCTTGGTCAACAACCAGTCTATCGCTCGCCGCAGACGCGGGTCCTCGGCTGTCACACCGGATTCGGCGAGCGCGATGACGGCGATGGCCGTGTCCCACACGGGCGAGAAACAGGGTTCGACGCGGACGGTGTGGGCGGTCTCGTGTTCGAGCGCTTTGAGCTTCTGCTCGGCGCGAGCGACCTGGGGGTGGTCGTCCGGATAGCCGAGCGCCTTGAGCGCGATCAGGGAGTTGAGCATGGCGGGAAAGATGGCGGCCAGACCGTCCGACCCCTCGAACCGCTCGAGCATCCACTCCTCGGCCCGCTCGAGCGCGCGGCGCCGGAAGGGATGAATGCCGGCCTGCGCCCAAAGTTCGGCGAACTTGTGCAGGCGATCCAGCCAGATGAAGAGGTTGCGCGTGGTGAGGATGCGCGGATCACGCGACAGCCTGAGATCGCGCTCATGGTATCCTTCCGGGTAGAGCTCGTCGAGCGAGATGCCGTCCAGACGCCGCGTCGGCTTGAAGTGGTTGATGATGGCCAGGGGGACGAGCATGGCGCGGGACCAGTTGCTCATTTCCCAGAAGTTGACGTGAAACCACTTGCCGATCAGGAGCACCTCGCATGGGATGGTCGGCACGTACTTCCAGGGGAACAGCCCGAACAGGGCCAGGTAGAGCTTCGAGAACGTGTTCATCCGGGGCACGCCCCCGAGGTTCAAGGCCACGGACCGCGCCCGCAGCATCCGGGGATCCGTCTCCGAAACGCCTGCCAGCTTGAGGGCAAAGTAAGCCTTGATGGTCGCGTTGACCTCGGCGGGACCGCCGAAGTAGATGTTCCACCCGCCGTCGGGGAGTTGGAGCGAGAAGAGGTGGTTGATCGCCTTACGTTCCCACTCGCGGTCCACGGTGCCGTTCCAGTGGTGGTAGGCCAAGCGGTCAGCGACCAGCGTGCAATCCACAATCAGTTCCCCGACCCAGAACCCCTCGGACTTTTGCGTGCCCAAGAGATACTCTTGGGACCGCTGCAGGGCGGTCGCCAGATCTTTCACTCCGCTGAGGGTTTGGGCCGCAGACAACTCGGTTGTGTGTGCCTGCCGGCCGGCACAGAAAGCCAGTCGCATCGTCCGTGATTCTCGCCGAAAGCCGGACACCGAGTAAAGCACAATAGCCGGCTCGCCGCGCGAGGGTCGGCGTGCTGCTCGGGGCGCGGCGTCGGCCAGCCCGGATTTCAGATGATTCCCTCAGGTGGTGAGAAATCCGGGGTTGGTCGGGGCAAATTTCGTTGACGCCCGGAGCATCCAGCCTAAGACTCGCATCCACGACCCAAGATCATGTTTGACCAGCAGGGCATGGCAGCCGGCGCGACACGCCCGATCACGGGATGGGCGTGCAGGCGGCTATTGAGACCAGTGGAAGGCCCTCGACACACACCAAACCAAGACCCCGCGGGAACGCACCTATGAAATTCGTGACCCACCTGCTGCCGAGCCGGTGCTCGGCGTTGCTCACCCTGATCGCCGGATTGGCGCTCGTGCCGCCCACGACCGCCCGGATCCTCGATGACTTCAACGACAACACCAAGACCGGCTGGACCGACTTCACGTTCATTCCGGGCTTCGGCCTGCCTGTGGAACAGGCCGGTCAGTTCCATTTCGACCAACCGCCCGCCGGACAGGACATCTTCAGCGCCAGCCAGAAGACCAGCGAACTTTTCGAACTCAAGGAAGGCCGAACCATCGAGTTCCGGGTCGACCTCGTCGAGGGCGCGGGCGAGGACGCGTTCGCGGTGTTGGCGTTCATTCCGAACACGGGCGGCAACAACCCCGGCACCCTGGCCGGCTACGGCCTTGCCAAGGACCCGACCGACGTGCTGATCACCAAGGGCATCCAGAAGTACTTCGTCGATGATGACACCGTCACCGCGGAATTGAAGAACGAGAACGTCACCCTGGTCCTTCGGCTCTCCGTCAAGGATGGGAATGTCACCGTCACCGGCAAGATCCTGGACAAGGACAATGGAGACGCCGTGATCTGGGAACGGACGGTCGTCGACACTCCGGCAGCCGATATCATGGCCGACGGCACGGATTCGCCGGCGGCGCCCTACTTCACCACCGGCTACTTCACGCTCTACTGCTACCAGCAGTTCAGCGAAGACAAGGTCTACTCCGTCCACTACGACAACGCCGAGGTCTTCGTCACGGAGGCGACGCTTCTGGACGATTTTAACGACAACACCAAGACCGCGTGGACGGATTTCACATTCATTCCCGGTTTCGGTCTTCCGACCGAGGGGAGCCAGCAATTCCGACTTCGACCTGCCGCCAGCGGGCCAGGACATTTTCACCGCGAGCCAGAAGACCAGCCAAGTGATCGAACTCAAGGATGGCGAACAGGTGCGACTCGAGGTGGATCTGGTGCAAGGCTCCGGTGAGGACGCGTTCGCGGTCCTGGCCTTCATTCCGAACACCGGCGGCAACAACCCGGGCACACTGGCCGGCTACGGCATCGCCAAGGATCCGACCGACGTGCTCATCACCAAGGGCATTCAGAAGTACTTCGTGGACGACGACGGCGTGACCGCCGAACTGAAGAACGAGAATCTTACCCTCGCGCTCACGCTGACGGTCCACAGCGGCAACGTCGAGGTCTGCGGCGAGATTCTGGACAAGGACGACAACAACGCCGTGATCTGGAGCCGGACCGTGCTGGATACGCCGGCGGCGGACATGCTGCAGGATGGCACCGACTCGCCCGCCGCGCCGTTCATCACCACCGGCTATTTCACGCTGTACTGCTACCAGCAATTCAGCGAGGAGAAAGTCTATTCGGTTTACTACGACAACGCCGTGCTGCACGCGCCGCCCGCGGCCGGCAACACCGCCGCTATTCTCTCGGACATCCTGCCTGCGGAATACGCCAATTTCCTGCCTGCCTCGACCCAGATCTCGTTCAAGGTGACCGACGATCAGCCGCTCGAGAACGACAAGATCTCCGTCACGCTCAACGGCACGACTTTCACCACCGCCAACGGTCTGGTGGTGAGCGGCACGGGCATCAACCGCACCGTCACGCTGGGCGGCCTGGCCGCCAACGTGAACTACGCGGCTGTCCTCTCCGTCGAGGACAGCGGCGGCCTCCAGACCTCGCGGAACCTCTACTTCGACACGTTCGCGGTCGACAGCCTCGCCATCGAGGTCGAGGACTACAATTTCGGCTACGGCCAGTTCATCGACAACCCGGTCGTGGTCGGGGAAGGCGGGTACGATCCATCCGGTTATAGCTGGCAAGCGGGCGTGGCGACGGTGGATTTCAGCGACACCCGCACCTCGCCCAACAGCGATGATACCAAGTATCGGCCCGACGATCCCATTCGGATGCAGCATGCCCTCGATCATGTCCGGGCCAAGTACGACGACGCCGGCGGCGCGGGCTCCGGCGTCTATGACTATGCCGTGGGCGACATCGCCGCCAACGAGTGGATGAACTACACGCGCACGTTCCCGGCGGGCAACTACGAGGTTTATCTCCGTGCGGGTCTGGCGAACATGGCCACGGGCGAGAGCGTTCTCGAAAAGGTCACGGGCGATCCGACACAACCGGATGCGGCTACGACCGTGCTGGGTTCATTCGTTGGCGCGCGAACCGGTTTCCAGTACCGCAACTTCGCCCTGACCGACGGCACCGGCCAGAACAAGATCGTGCTCTCTCTCTCCGGCGAAGACAACTCTCCGCCTGCGGCAGGTCACGCCCGATCCCGGCGATGGGGCGCGTTACTTGAACTACCTGGTCTTCATCCCCGCCAGCGGGCCGGTGGTTGATCGTGCCGCCATCACATCGCTCGCGCCAGCACCCGATGCGGATCTCCACACGGCGCTGCCGGTGATTGACGCGGTGATCCAGAACCGCGCCACATCCGTCGACGTCGGCACGATCGTGCTCGAACTGAACGGCCAGGTCGTCAGCGCCACGGTGACACCGACGGCCACCGGTGCGACGGTGCACTACCCCATCGCGCCCCTGCCCGTTTCGGGCGCCGTAAACAACGCCAAGATCTCGTTCAAAGACAGCGAGGGTGTCGACATTGCCGCGGAGTGGCAGTTTACTGTCACCTACGTGAGCCTGGATCCCGCCAATCGGCAGCCAGGGCCGGGCAAGGATCGCGGCTTTCACGTGCGGGTGGTCCAAGCCGACCCCGCAAACGGACCATACGAGAGCAGCCTCGCACGGGCCGAGCTTCAGTTGGCCCCCAATTCGACGATCCCATCCATCCTGGATAAAAGCGTCACTGAACAGTTGGTCGAGATGTCCCAGGACGGCGGGGCCGCGGGCTTCTTCCAACAGGAATACGTGGTGCCGGGTTTGGACGAGACCGGGTTGACGGACGACTTCGCCGTCGAGGCGAACGCTTGGCTCGAGTTGGCAGCCGGTTCCTACCGTTTCACCGTGATCAGCGACGACGGCTTCAAAGTCTCCTCCGGCGCCAGTCTGAGCGCCAAGACCCCGGTGCTTGGCGCCCGCGACGGCGGCACGGCCAACGAAGTGCAGGGCACCTTCGAATTCTACGCCCCTGTTGGGGGCTTCTACCCGTTCCGAATGATTTGGTACGAGCGCGGCGGAGGGGCGCACGCGGAATGGACATCGGTGAACCTGGCGACTGGCGTGCGCACGTTGATCAATGACGCCTCGGCAAGCGGCGCGATCAAGGCCTACCTCGACATCGTGCCTGCGCCGGCGATCAAGGTTCAATCCTCGCCGCTGGTCACCGGCGGGTATGCCGACGACGCCACCGCCGTCATCGACACCGGCGCAAAACGAATCACCATACCGCTGAGCGGGGCGATCCGGTTCTATAGGCTGGTCGGCGCCTCGGCGCTGAGCATCACATCGACCCAAGTGCAGGGAGCCAACATCATCCTGCAGTACCAATAACCGAGCGCCGACGCGTCCTCCTCTCCCGTGAGGGAACGGAGCAGGCGGCCCACGCGACACGATCGCAGGACCCCCGTACTGGACGCGGTGGACTCAACTCCGCCGCGTCCGGTCGTTTTGGGTTGCTGCTGCCCATTCCGATCCCATGCGCCAAACCCTGATCTTTCCGCGACGCAGGAGCGGAAAGACCTGTGGGGGAGCCAGACTGATGAGCACTGACAACCTTCTGCTCGTCGCGGACAGCGAGCGCGATGCGAACATGCTCTATGCGGTGGGCATGTTCATTCCGGATCCGTTTATTTACATGCAACGTGCCGGCCGGGGCTGCATGGTGGCCAGTGATCTTGAGTTGGACCGCGCCCGGCGCGACGCCAGCCGATGCCGTGTGCTCTCCTTGAGTCGTTGTCTGAAGCGGCTCGAACAGCCCCGCAACGAGAGCCTGGCCCAGGTCGTGCGGTTGCTTGCCACCGAACGCGGCATCAAGAAATTCCTCGTGCCTGAGGATTTTCCGTACGGGCTGGCTCGAGAACTGCGGCGGCTGAAGATTCGCCTGAAGATTCGTCGAGGGGCGCTTTTCTTTCCCGAGCGCGAGTTCAAGACAGCGGATGAGATCAAGAAAGTCAGCGCCGCCCTGATGATGGCCGAGGTCGGAATGGCCGAGGCCATCCAGGCCGTTCGCGCCGCCAAGGTCGGCCCTGGCGGCAAGTTGGCCTACCGCGGCTCGCCTCTCACGTCCGAACGCCTGCGGGCCATTACCGAGGTTGCACTGATCCAGGCTGGCGGCTGCGCCAGCCATACGATTGTTGCCGGCGGACGTCGAACCTGTGATCCGCATGACCCGGGGAACGGCCCGCTTCGAGCCCGGCAGCCGATCGTCATCGACATCTTCCCTCGTTCCCAGAAGACGGGCTACCATGGTGATATCACCCGCACGATCGTCAAAGGACGGGCCTCGGAAGCCCTTCGAGAGATGTACCATGCCGTGAAACGGGGCCAGCAACTGGCCATGCGCATGATGCGTCCCGGACGCAAGTGCTGCGAGATTCACCGGGCCGTTGCTCGGCAGTTCGAGCGCGAAGGGTACCGCACCGGGCGGCGTCATGGGCGACTCGAGGGATTCTTCCACGGCACCGGCCACGGCATCGGACTCGAACTGCACGAGCCTCCGCACCTGACCGGGAGCAGTGATGCGATCCTGCGTCCGGGGCACGTTGTCACGGTCGAGCCGGGTCTCTATTACGCCAACGTCGGCGGAATCCGCCTCGAGGATATGGTTGTGGTGACCCACCACGGCGCCCAGAACCTCACCAAATTCGAAAAGACGCTCGAAGTTTAGCGAGGCTGCCCCTGAGACCGACGCGGCACGTTGCCAGATTGTCTGGGTTGGCCCTTGACCTTCGTCACCGGCAGTCGACGCCTCGCTAAGGAGCGCCGCTGCGCGGCGCAAAAACTTGACTCATTTACTACAGATTTCAAACGAGGAGCAACTTCAGCGAGGCTGCGCCTCAGACCGACGCGGCACGTTGCCAGATTGTCTGGGTTGGGCCTTGACCTTCGTCACCGGCAGTCGACGCCTCGCTAAGGAGCGCCGCTGCGCGGCGCAAAAACTTGACTCATTTACTACAGATTTCAAACGAGGAGCAACTTCAGCGAGGCTGCCCCTGAGACCGACGCGGCACGTTGCCAGATTGTCTGGGTTGGGCCTTGACCTTCGTCACCGGCAGTCGACGCCTCGCTAAGGAGCGCCGCTGCGCGGCGCAAAAACTTGACTCATTTACTACAGATTTCAAACGAGGAGCAACTTCAGCGAGGCTGCGCCTCAGACCGACGCGGCACGTTGCCAGATTGTTTGGGTTGGGCCTTGACCTTCGTCACCGGCAGTCGACGCCTCGCTAAGGGGCGCCGCTGCGCGGCGCAAAAGCTTGACTCATTGACTACAGGTTTCAAACGAGGAGTGACTTTAGCGAGGCTGCGCCTCAGACCGACGCGGCACGTTGCCAGATTGTCTGGGTTGGGCCCTGACCTTCGTCACCGGCGGTCGACGCCTCGCTCACCGCTTCCCCACCCTCGCAACCCTTTCTGTGTCCTGCGGATCCTGGCGAGCCGGGAGGATCAATGCGTGACAGGCCCCTCACCCCGAACGACTCAGCCTTGCGCTGGGCGGTGTTTTGGGACATTTGTTATCCGTGTGGCGCCTGAGAGTTTTGCTGCATGAATCACGGGCCGCTTCTCTCGCCGCCTCAGGCGCGGGCAGGTTGAGGCGGAGCCTTTTGCGGAGGCTGCGGAGAGAGATCGGTCGCGATCAGGAAGCACCATCATGTTTTTTGGACCCTACGATTGGCTGATGATCCCGGGCTTGCTGCTCGGTCTCTATGCCCAGTTCAAGCTCACGTCGACGTACAACCGGTACGTTCGCCAACCTCTCGCGTCGGGCCTCACCGGCGCCCAGGCAGCCCGCGTCATCCTTGATGGCGCGGGGCTTCAGCAGGTCGACGTTCAGCCGGTCCCCGGGCACCTGACCGACCACTATGACCCGCTCAAGCGCGCTCTGTTTCTCTCGGCGGAGAATTATGGCGGACGTTCGATTGCCGCGGTGGGCGTGGCGGCCCACGAGGCGGGCCACGCGCTGCAGCACCAGGCGGCCTATGCCCCGCTCCAGTTGCGCATGATGCTGGTGCCAGCCACCAATTTTGCGACCAAAGCGGCCTTTATGATCCTGGGTGTCGGCATGTTGTTGACGTACATCGGTTTCATCAGCGTGAAGCTGTTCGCCGCGCTGCTGCCCTTCGCGATTGGGGCCTACGCGGTCGTCACCTTCTTTCAGCTCGTGACATTGCCTGTCGAATACGATGCGAGCCGCCGGGCGAAAGACCAACTACTGCGTCACGGACTCATCGACAACACGGAACGCACCGCCGTGGCTCGAGTGCTGAACGCCGCCGCCCTGACTTATGTCGCGGGCCTGATCACAGCCGTGCTCGAACTCCTCCGCATCGTGATGATCGCCCGCGGCCTCGGCGATGACCGGGGCTGACGAGTGGGGATGGCGGCTGATGTGACGTCTGCGGAGTGATGGATCCTGCTGACAGGTGGAGTTGGACGTGCCCGGGGCGGCCTGTTTGCCGCTGGGTGACGAGCGCGGTACTTGGGCTGGTCCAGTGGGCGGCTGCACTTGCTGGCGAGCGCAGCGTCGTCGTGATCACGCCCCACAACTCTTCCATTTGTTCAGAATTCAGCCACGCTTTTAGAGCCTGGCACATGAAGGCGCATGGCGAGCCGTCCACGGTCGAGTGGCGGAACCTGGGAGGCACGGCCGACGCGCTCAAGTTCGTCCAGTCCGAGTTCGCCGCGAAGCCCGACGGCATTGGCATTGACTGTTTCTTTGGGGGGGGGCCCGAGCCGTATCTGCTGCTGGCGGACCGGGGACTCACCACGCCTTACCGGCTGCCTCCGGACATTCTCTCGGGCATTCCGCCGAGCGCCAACGGCGTCGAGCTTTACGATTCCCAGTACCGATGGTATGGCGCGGCCCTGTCCACCTTTGGGATTCTGCAAAACACCCTCGTCCAAAGGCGTCTGGGCCTGCCGCTGGTCCGGCGTTGGGAAGACCTGGCCAACCCGGCCTTGCGCGGCTGGGTGGGTATTGCAGACCCGCGGAATAGCGGGACAATGAACAACATGGTCGAGGCGTTTCTTCAGGCCTATGGCTGGCAACAGGGCTGGCAGTTGCTCACGGAGATTGCGGGAAACGCGAGCGCATTTGACCGGCTCTCCTCGAGCACGGCAAAGGACGTCACGCTGGGTGAAACGGCGTACGGCTTTGCGATCGACTTTTATGGATTCACGCAGATTGCGGCGGCTGGCCGCACCAATCTGACTTTCGTCCTGCCAGAGGATTTCACGGCGATCAGCCCGGATGGACTGTGCATCCTGAAAGGCGCGCCGCATCCTGTCGATGCTCGTCGTTTTCTCGATTTCTGCCTTGGCGAACCGGGGCAGCGGTTGTGGTTTCTGCCGCGCGGCCATCCGGAAGGTCCGCGCTTCTACTCGATCGAGCGGATGGCGGTGCGCCCTGATTTCTACCGCCGCTATGCCGAGGTCAGCAACATTGCATTCTCCCCGTTCGATCTCAACCAGGCCTTCCGTTACGATTCCCGTCTTGCCCGAAGGCGGCGGGAGGTGGTCGCAGCCCTTGCCGGCGCGCTGCTGGTGGACACCCAGGCCGAATTGCATGCCGCCTGGCGGTCTGTCATTCGCCCGGGGCGCCCGGCTGCCGACCGGGCCGCGTTTGGACAGACGCCGATCAGCGAGACGGTTGCAGTCGAGATTGCCGACGGTTCTTGGAAGGACGCGGCGTTCCGCAATCGGACCAAACTGCAATGGCAGACGTGGGCACAACGCAAGTACCGATCGCTGGCGCGCGGGCTCTCGCCCGCGGTTCCGCTGTCCGCAGACGACGAGGAGACTGTCACGCCAGGTCCGGGGGCTTGAGTTGCCCCGGATCGGGACGATGCGCGACGGCGCGCGCTGACCCCAGCCATGCATATTTCGATCCGAAACCTCACCAAGCGATTCGGCGCCACGACGGTGCTCCGAGACGTGTCGCTCGACGTTGGCGACCGGGAGTTGTTTTTCTTGGTCGGCCCGTCGGGTTGCGGCAAGACAACCTTGCTCCGCCTGGTCGCGGGATTCTACCAACCGGACGCCGGCGAGTTGTTTTTTGGCGACCGCCCGATGGCGGGTGTGCCTCCGCATCGGCGCAACACGGGCATGGTGTTTCAGAATTACGCCCTTTGGCCACACCTCACAGTCGCCCAGAACGTCGCGTACGGACTGGAGGTGCGCCGACTGCCGGCGGCAGAGAGGCAGCAGCGGGTCCGGAAAGCCCTCGATGCCGTCCAGATGGCGGACTTTGCCGATCGATCGACGACGCAGCTTTCGGGCGGCCAGCAGCAACGTGTCGCCCTCGCCCGCGCTCTGGTGATTCGTCCCGATGTCTTGCTGCTGGATGAGCCCTTATCCAATCTGGACGCGAAACTGCGCCTTGAGATGCGGGAGGAGATCCGGCGCATTCATGACCAATCGCGCGTCACCACCATCTACGTCACTCACGATCAAAAGGAATCGCTCGCGATGGCCGACCGCATGGCGGTGCTCAGCGACGGCGCCATCCAGCAGATCGGCACTCCGCGTGAGGTGTACTGCGCCCCGTCAAACCGATTCGTCGCCGACTTCATCGGCGAAGCCAACTGGCTCGAGGCGGAAATCGTCGGCGCGTCGAGTGGGGTGCTCGAGCTTCGCACGGATTTCGGCCTGTTCACGGCGCCACAAGGGCCCGGCCTCCAGACCGGCCAGCCCGTGTGGATGGGATTCCGGCCCGAGGCAGTGCAATTCGGCCCCCACCCGATCAATGCGCTGCAGACCGTCCTGGCCCAAGCCAACTACTGGGGCGAGATCGAACAGTACGTGCTGGAGCTTTCCAGCACGACCACGATCAAGGCATTCGAGCAAAACCCGATGACCGTTCGGTCCGTCGGATCCCCCCTGCCGGTTCACATTCGCCCCGCCAACCTGTTTGTGATGCCCCGGGGAATCAGGCCCCCGACTTCGACGCCAGAGCCGCCTCGAGCGCCTTCGTGACCTGGGTCGAATCCGGTTCGTCTGCCGGCTCGAACCGGGCGAGGATCCTGCCTTCCCGCCCAATGAGGAACTTGGTGAAATTCCATTTCACGTCGCCGGGAAACGGCGAGTCCTTTCCGGTCAACGCCGTGTACAAAGGATGTTGACCGGCCCCGCTCCTCACCTGGACCTTGTCCATGAGCGGGAAGGTGACGCCGAACCGCGACGCGCAAAAAGTCTTGATCTCGCCGGGCGTCCCGGGCTCCTGGCCTCCGAAGTCGTTGCTCGGCACCCCGACCACCACTAATCCCTGGTCCCGGTACTTGCGAAAGACCTCTTCGAGCGGTTTGTACTGACGTGTGTAGCCGCATTTCGAGGCCACATTAACCACGAGCAACACCTTGCCCCGGTAGGCACCCAACGTTGTGTCCTTCCCCTCGATGTCGCGCAGCGGGATCTGGTCCAGCGAAGCAGCCGAGAGGACCGCCGCCATGGCGACCCCAACACCAACACACCCGTTCAGAATTTTCATAAGCACAAACACCCTTTAGTCCCAAAAGCCAAAGACGTCAAATAGGGCTGGGTGAGCCTGCGGTCATTGGCTGCAGTCGAAGGCATCGGCGGGCGGGCCAGCGGTCCGCTTGGACCGTCACCGCACGAAGGATTTGGTGAAATCCTCGTCGCTGACGGTGACGATCTTCTTTTCGAACCTCGACTGGGCTGTCAGTTCCTCGAGCTTCCGTTCGTAGGCGCGGCCATCCAACGGGAGGTCGATCGTTTGTTCGGTGAGCGAGGAGAAGAGCGTCGCATTGGCGAGTTCGACGGAATGCAGGCCGTCTTCGCCCGGCGCCACCAGGGGTGTGCCATCGAGGATGGCATCGACGAAATTCTGGGTCAACGTGGCATGCTGTGCCGGGGCATTGTCAAATGGGATGTCGACGCTCCAAATCTCGGGTCGTGCGAAGCCTGTCTTCGCCGATCGACTGAACTCGATCATATCGGTTTCGTTCCGCCGGAATGTCAGCCGGTTGTCTTCGAGGACGAGTCGTCCGCGGGTGCCGCAGATTTCCAGCCGATTCGTGCCGGGCGCTTCACCCGTCGAGGTCACAAACACCCCGGTCGCGCCATTCGCCCATGCCCAGAAGGCGGTGACGTTGTCTTCGACCTCGATGGCGTGATAGCGCCCCAATTGACAAAAACCGCGCACCGTTTTGGGCATGCCGCACAGCCACTGCAGGATGTCGAGGTTGTGCGGGCATTGGTTGAGCAACACACCACCGCCTTCGCCCTTCCATGTGGCGCGCCAGCCACCGCTGGCGTAATAAGCCTCCGTGCGGTACCAATCGGTCATGATCCAACTGGCGCGCACGAGAGTCCCCAACTCGCCTGTGTCGATGAGCCGTTTGATCTTCAGGTAACGTGGCTCGGTGCGCAGTTGGAACATGGCGCCAAAAACGCGTCCCGGTCGGGCGTGATGCGCGGCGATCAGACGCTCCGCATCGGCCTTGTGAACGGAAATCGGCTTTTCCACCATCACGTGCAGTCCGGCATTGAACGCGGCGATCCCGAGGGTCGTATGTTGAAAGTGCGGCGTGGCGATGAGGACGGCGTCCACGAGGCCGGATTGGATCAGCGCTTCCCCGTCCTTGAAGCTGGTCACCGATTTCTGCCTGTACGGATCGAGAGAGGCAAAGGGATCGGCTACGGCGGTGAGAACACACCGTCTCACCTTGCCCTCGATCAGGTAGTCGGCGTGATACCTCCCGATGTTGCCAAGTCCGATAATCCCAAGTCGCACGGTGTTCATGAGCCGACCATAGTCGGTGCGCAGCGGAAAGGCGAGCACGGGCGAAGGCCGTTAAAGCCCGGTTCAAAAGACCTGGCCGCATGCTTCGCCGGTCCGAGGCGGAGCCTCGTTAACGCGTCAGCCACCAACAAAGGTAGGCTTCGGCAGCCATGAGACCGGCCAGCGCGATCCATGTGAACATTTCACGCGCCCGAAGTCCGCGCTGCCGTGCGGGGCTCAACCAGAACTGAACCCGCAAGTCGCCGCACTCGATGCGGTCGCCGTTTCGCAGCGGGACCCGCGACACCCGTTCGCCGTTGACACAGGTGAGGCTGAGGGGGTTCGCCGAGAGAAGGAAGCCGTCACTGGGCGATAAGGCGATTTTGAACTGCTCGTCCCAGACTCCCGGCATTTCGATTCGCCAGTCGGCAGTCGCGCCTCGTCCGACGCTGAAGGGGAAGCGGCGAACGGGGGTGACCGCCCCGGCCTTGCTCCCCGAAAGCACGCGCAGCAGGACCATTCCGCCCAGGCGCTCCCCGGCGCGCTAGTCCCAGAGCACCCGGCGGGGCACGTCGATCTTGTCGCCGGGGTAGATGGGCAGATCGTGTTTCGAGTTTTTCAAGGCCTTTTTGCAGTCGACCTTGATTTCGGTGCCATCGGCGCGCGTGACCTTGACGGCTGTTCGTTTCGCGAATTCCGTGAAATCGCCGGCGACCTTGATTGCCCCGAGGACCGTCATTTCGCCGAGGAACACGTAGCGATTGGGTTGCCGGACCTGTCCGCCGACGTAAAACACGCGTTCCTCGAGCCTCACGCTGACACTCAGGCGCTTGAAATACTTGGGCACATACGCCTGGACGATCGCATCCTGAAGTTCGGTGGCTTTCTTGTTCGCTGCCTCCACCCGGACACCGAGCGGCAGAGTGATGCTCCCGTCTTCCCTCACCCTCTGAACCATGACGGGGAACAACTCAGGTATGTCGGAGAAGGCGATCTCGATCTTGTCGCCCACGCGGACGGCGTCCGCACTCAAAGGCGGAATCTCGGCCGAGGCGCCAATCGTCGGGGCAACGGGCTCGCCGCCTCCCGGATCTGGGGTTCCGCACCCCCCGCACAACAGAGCGACCAGAGCCGCCAAGCCGCACACCCAACCGCACTTGAACAACCGGACCGTCATCGTCATCATCGGCACATCCTCGAACTCGACCTACAATCGCGCAATCAGTATTTTGTCTTCAACTCCGTTTCCGCCGGCTTCTCCGTTTTACCCTTGGCGGAGGCGCGCTCCTCACCGGGTTTCGATTCCCCGTACTCGCCCTTGGAGTAATAATCGTAGTAATATCCACTGTAATAGTAGTAGTAGGAATCCTGCGAGATATTGATGTTGTTCAGCACGACGCCGAGCATGGTTCCACCGACCTTCTCGACCATTTGCTTGGCGCGCAAAGTCATGGCCTGAGGATACTTGCGGTATTGGACCACCAACACAGAGAGATCGACCTCGCTGGCCAGAATGGACGCGTCGCTCACCCCCATGATCGGCGGCGAATCGAAGAACACAAAGTCGTAGCGTTGTTCGACGTCCTTGATGAATTCCTTCATCCGCGCGGAGTTGAGGATGCCCAGGGAACTGCTTGGCAGCTTGCCGCTGGGCAGGAAGTCCATCATGGGCAACTTGGTGGTTTGGATGACCTCATCGAGCGTGTTCTGCTTCATGAGGTAATTGGTGAGGCCGGTGCTGTTGCTCACCGCGAGAAACTTGTGCAGGCTGGGACGCCGCAGGTCGGAATCCACCACCAGCACCCGCTGGCCGTTCTGCGCGAACACGGTTGCGAGGTTGAGGATGGTGGTGGATTTGCCCTCGCCGGCGCCGCCGCTGACCACCGTCAGCGAGTTGGCGGTTGCCTTCTTGCGCGAGAACAGGATGTTTGTGCGCAGCACCCGGTAGGCCTCTCCGTGGGGGCTATCGGGCCCTTCGTTCGCCAGAATGCCAACATTTTGAGGGATGACTCCCAGCACGGGCGCGCCCAACGATCGTTCAACGTCGTCGATGGTCTTGACGCTCGTATCCAGGTACTCGATGAAGAACGCCAAACCGACACCCATCACCAAGCCCACCACCACGCCCAAGGCGATATTCAAGGGGATATTGGGACGCACGGGCCGCAGACCCGGTTCCGCCGGGTCGACGATTCTGACCATGGAATCCTTCGGCAATTCGGAATCGACCTCCTCCTGGAGCATGCGCATCAGGATGGCGTCCCGGATCTTCTGCTTGTTTTCGAGTTCCCGCTTGAGGCTCCAATACTGGCGCGAGCGTTTCGCCTCCTCGACCACGAGTTTTTTTCCTTCGTCAACGGCCTTCTGCAATTCGTCGCGCCGTGCCTTCAAGGAGACGACCTGGTTCTCGAGGCCGGTCAGAATGCCGGTCAAGCGGGCCTCGACTTGCTGGTCGATCTGCTCGACGAGGGCCAGTTTGCGCTTCATTTCCGGATAGTCGTCCGAGAAATCTTCGCGGAGCCGGGCGACTTCCTGTTCCGCCAGCGAGAGGCTTCCCAAGAGCTCGCCCAACCTCCCCTCCGAAGGCATGGTGACCAAGACCGCTTCGCGGAGCGATTTTCGGTCCAACTTCTTCAAGTCGTCCAGTTTCGTGAGGAAGAACACGTACTCGGAGTGAGCGCGAGTCAATTCCTGGGCCATCGCGCTGACCTTCTCGCGCTCGAGCGAGGTCTGGTACACCGAAGCGTCGGCGATCGAGTCGGGTATGTTCAACTCGGCCCGCAGTTGGTCGGTTTGATCCTGCAACTCCGCGACGACGGCGGCCTGTTGGTCGAGCTTGGCCCGGAGCTTTTCGATACCGGAGGCGGCTTGCCGCTTTTTCTCGTCGACCCGCGAGTCCTTGTAAACGTTTGCGACTTCATTGGCGATGGCCGATGCCTCGTTTCGGTCCTCGCTGTAGGACCGAATCTCGATGAGGCTGGTGTTTCGCGATTGCCGCACATCGAGGTTCCGGCGCAGCATCAGATAGGCTTCGGCCTCGCTGAGCGTGGTCTTGAGCTTCTCCCCCCAGGTCTTGCGCAGGCCCTGCGATTCAATCACTTTGTAGAGAATGGGTTTGGATTGAATCTTCTCGAATTCCGTCTGGATGAAATAGGGATCGAATTGGTTCTGGACCTGGGGCCTGAGGAACGGATCAAAATCCGTCGGTTGTTTTTCGACCTCGATACGTGCTGTGCTGAGGTACGTCGGCTTGAGGACGAACGTCACGGCCGTCGTCGTCAGGACAACCAGCAGAAAGACGGCGAGAATGACAGTCTTGCGGATTCGAATGATCCGCCAGTAGTCCAGAAAATGGAGTTGACTGTCAGTATTCGTATTGGTCTTGTTCGCGTCCATGGGTCAAAAAAAAGGAGGCTAGAATCAATGCTCCAGCCTCCCACGTTGTCTCGAATCTGGGGTGGTCAGGACCTTAATAGGTGGCTTTCACACCCATGTAAAACCGGTTGCGGTCGTACTCCCGGAGCGGAAGATCGGAATTGAGTTTGTCGTAGGCGTAGCCCGCTTCCGCGGCGAAGTTGGGCGTAAACTCATACGACAGGTTCAAGTCCACCGTGTAGAAGTTGTCGGTCTCCCCGTCGTAATACCCGCCTTCGAACGACCCCGACTGCCACGAGCCTCGCACGCTTCCGACCAGTTTCTGAATCCGGTGCGACAGGTACGCATAAACCGTGGTCGCCTCTTGCGAGACCGTGAACGAGTCGACGTCACCCATCCCGATCGCCACATCTGTCGGGCGTAGGTCATGTTTGACCCCGGCGCCGACCTTGGAGCCCTCCATGTACTCGTAGGCCAGGGCGGCATCGACAAAGGGCGCCGTGACGTTGTCTGCGTCTGCATTCGGGTACGATGCGTAATTGACGCCAGCCCGAAGCTGCGCCGTCAAATTGGGCAACGCCGTGTAATCGACCCCCACGAACCCGTAATGCGACTCCTGATTCCGCGAGTCCCCTGTCGGCACCGCAGGATCGGGAATCGGCGTGACCCAGAGCTGATCGTTGCTGCTGTAGTCGAAGTACCCGTATTGGTAGCCAACCAACCCCACGATCGTCGGCTGGAAGCTCCAGCGCAAATCGGCGGTGGCCAAGTGCTCCATACGGTCCAGCAGAGCCGAGATGCTGCCGTCCCCGTTGTCCTGATAATTGTAATACGTGTTGGAATAGCCCAGACGTGATCCCAACTTCTCGGTCAAGCCGAACGTCAGCCCGAGCCCGCCGTAATTGCGCCACGCGCCTCCGTCGGTCCGCATGAAAGTCGCCTGACCGCCGTTAGGCTCCATGATGCTCGGTTCCTCCGAATAAACCGGCGATTCGAAGAGGTCCAACCGGATGCGATCTGTAAAAGCGTGGGAAAGACCGAGTTCCGCGCGCAGGGTGTGATCGAATTCCTTCGCGCTCGGCTGGGCTTCGTACCAGCGCAGATCGTAGTCCAGGCTTGCCGTCAGCGATGTTTGGGATTCGCGATCGCCCAGGACGTACTTGATACCGGGGGCAAAATTCAGGCCCCAGCTCTCCTTGTCCTGCTTTGCAAACCACTGCCTGTATTCCGAGGGGAGTTGTCGGGCGCGGTTTGGTAGTTGTCGTCGTAGAAGCCTCGCAGCTTGGCTGAGACGCTCCACGGCCGACCTGACCCGTCGGTTGCCTGAGCTTGCAGGCTGATGGCCCCCACTGCGGCTAAACTGGCAAACGTAATCAGTTTATTCATAAAGCATCGATGCTCTCATTTGGATAGCGCTGCGTCGATCCGGTTCAAACTTCGCTTGAAAGGTTGGTCGTTTTTACGGTTAGCGTGCAGGGTTGTCAAACATAAATCTCACCGATTCCACGAATGTCAGCGCCGAAGAGAGGGAAGAGAAAGCGTGGCGGCTGTTCTTGAAGTGGAGAATCGCAAATGGCCCGCGGCTCGCCTCCCCGGGCGTTGCCCGCTGGGCATCAACGCGGGCGCAAGCGCCCTTCCAGTTCGTCATAGAGCGCCGCCGCGCCAGGGGCGTGGCAGATTTCGCCCTGGGCGTCGACGATCCCGTACCCCGTGCCGTAGGCCGGACCGTTGGCGACGCACAGATCGGTCCCGCACTGGCGCACCTGACTCCGGCAGCGCCGGATCACGGTTTCGCGGGTCCCATCGACCTCGTATTTCCATCCGACCAGGAAGGCGGCTGGGAACCATTGGCGCAGTTCAACGATCACTTTCGGGGTTGGCACCAGTTCGGCGAGCAGAGCGCCTGCGCGGGTCGGTTGCTTGCCGGCCCTGCCGAGGACCCGCAAGGCGCCCGAGGCCGTCCGCGTGAAAAGCCGTCCGAATGCGAAGTCGCTCACCGCAGCCGCGTGGAACACCGCGTCGGGGGGCGTGCGAACCCACTCTCGCAACCGGTGGTGCAGGTCCGCGACGGTGGTGAACCGCTCGATCCGGCAGGCGTAGCAGGGGCCGTTCCACGTTGCGATTTCGCCCAGCAACAAGGTCACCTCATGCCCGGCGGTCGTCAGGTGATTCGCGAGTTCGGTGCCCAGACGCCCGGTCGAGCGATTGGTCAGGCGGCGGACCTTATCCAAGGGTTCGTACGTCGGGCCGGCGGTGACCAGGCAGTTCATGGCGCGCTCATGTCAACCGCGCGTTGTCGATCAAGCGGGTTTTGCCCACGCAGACCGCCAGGGCCATGTGCGAGCCCTTGCGCGCGGCCCGAACCGGTTGCAGGCTCTCCGAATCGAAAAACGCGATGTAATCGACGCGAGCCGCCGGTTCTGCCGCAATCAGCCGGGCCACGCCCCGGCGCAGTTCAGCGGCGGGAATGGGGCGACGCGACGCGCGGACCCGGCGGCGGGCCCATTGGATCGACCGCCAGAGGACGGTGGCCTGCCGGCGTTCGTCGGGCGACAGGTACCGGTTTCTCGAACTCAGCGCCAGCCCGTCGCTCTCGCGAACAGTCGGAGCCACCACCACTTGCAGCGGGAAGTTCAGATCCCGCGCCATCCGGCGCGCCACCATCGCCTGCTGCCAGTCCTTTGCCCCGAACACCGCCACGTCCGGCAACACCAGATTGAAGAGCTTGGCGACGACGGTGGTCACCCCGCGGAAATGGGTCGGGCGCGCGGCGCCTTCCATTGCGCGGGTCAACGCCTCCTCGACGACGGCGGTGCTGCAGGGCGGGGCGGGCGGGGGCGGATACATCCCGGTGGAACGCGGCGCGAAAACCACGTCCGCGCCCGCAGTCCGGCACAGGGCGCGATCGCGAGCCAGGTCTCGAGGATAATGGTCAAAGTCCTCGTGTGGTGCGAACTGGGTGGGATTGACAAACACGCTGACCACGACGCGCCCTCTTACGCCGACACGCCGGCGGGCTTGCCGCACGAGGCTCAAATGTCCCTCGTGGAGGGCGCCCATCGTCGGCACGAACCCGATCCGCAATCCCTCACGCTGCCAAGAGCGCGCCAGGCGCTGCATCTCGCCCAAACCAACCACAACACGCATGCTGCAACCTTGAACGGTTTGGCCGCCCCAAGCCATCCAAATTCATGCGATCAGGGCTCATCAGGAACAGCGCTGATGGCGATCGTGCGGCGTCCGTCGAGAACCGCTTGGCCGCGCATCATCGAATTCCGGATCAGATGCGGAAACGATTCGGGAACGCCGCGAGCCGTCTCTCCTGAGTTCGCGGGATGAGACGAAAAGGCGTTTGTCACCATCACCACGAATCGACCCGCGATCCGGACCGACTGGTTGATCGAGCGATTGGTGCCCGCGGCTTCGAACGACAGCTCTGCGGGCGCGGGAGCGGGAGCGCGAGCGCGAGCGTCTGATCTGGCGAGCGCCCGCTCTTCGGAACTCGGGCTTCCTGCAGCCGGCCCTGGACCGGAGAAGCCCGGCCTCGGAGCGGCGGCGCCATTCCGTGCGATCCCCATCGGTCTGGCTAGAGCGCTTGCACCCCCGTAGTCTGGCGACACCGCGCGCGGAGCCGATGCCACCAGGCGCCCCTCGTAGACCGAACCGTCAGCGTCGATGATGCGGATCTGATTCCCACGGGACTCGACTCGGAATCGTTCGAGCAGGGGCTGTCGATCGGCATCGGCACTGTCACCGTTTCTTCTGCGCTCGATGGGGACCTGGCGGAAGGCCTGCGACACAACCTCCCTGGGCTGAGGTGCCGGCGCTGCTGCGACCATGGCCGAACTCAGCGTTTCGGTGCGGGGATCTGCCATGGGCGGGGCCGCGTCAGGCCCCGGAATGCTCGGAGCGGACGTGGGCCGCGCCAAGGCTGGAGATGCGGACGGGATGCCGGCGGGCGCCGGAGCGCTCCGCCGGGCGGTCTGGATTGGCGCGGAGGATTGCGGTTGGCTGCCCAGCCAGAGGGCGCCGCCGCCGGCTGCGAGGACGACGAGAAGCGCTGTCGCCCATGCCACCCGCGGCCACGCGACGAACCAGGCGCACCATTGGGAGATCCCCCTTCCCTTTGGGCTCTGGAAGTGCTGCACGACCGCGGCGAGGAGAGCGTGGCGCATCGCCGGCGGCAAGGCCCACGGCGCGCTCATTTGCCTTCGACGCTCGGCAGCGTAAGCCCTCAACTGGTCGTCGACCGGTGCTTTGGATTGGTTTGCCATGTCATCAAGCCGTTGGACGGAAAGAGAGTCGAAGTCCTCCACTCAATCGCGTCGAGCGCCCTGTTCGAGGTCTCTCACCAGGCGCTCCAGACGGTCGAGGCATTTGCTGAGCCGGGAACTGACGGTTTTCACATTCAGGGCGAGTGTCCGCGAGAGTTCTTCATAGCTGAGATCGCCGAAGTAGCGCAACTCGACAATCTCCCGGCACGGTGGGCCGAGGCTGTCCAGCGCACGGTGCAGCAGGCGGAATTCTTCTGCGCGCATGGCCGCGGCGTCTGGCGGGGCGGCGGGGCTGGGGATTGCCAAGGCCGGTCCCCTGTCCGGGTCCCCGGCGTCGAGGGACAGCGCGGGGCGTCGGCCCCCGCGCTTGGCGGCCATCTGACGTTGGCGGTAATCCCGGGCCTTATTGGCTGCGATGCGGAAGATCCAGGTTTGCAGAGTGCTCCCGCCACGAAAGGAATTCAGTTTGCGGATGGCGGACAGCAAGGCTTCCTGGCAGACCTCCTCGACATCTTCGGGGGTGAACTCGGGACAGAGCTGGAACACGAACCGCGCCACCGCGGGGTAATGGCGGTCGAACACATCCTCCCATGCCGCCGAGTCGCCCTGTCGGCACCGCTCGACGATCTGCGCTTCGTCCGGGACAGTGTCGGTCTCCAGAATCCTTGACCGGTGAAACATGGTGTAAACAAGTCAAGTTTGTGTGCTGCGTTGGAAGGGTCAAGGATTCTCTGGCGCCGCGCAGCGGCGCCACTTAGCGAGGCGTCGGCTGTCGGTGACCAGGGCTACGCCCCAGCGCAGACGATCTGGCGACGTGCTCCGTTGGTCCGAGGCCCAGCCTCGCTAACCTCAAGGAAAGCCTTTGCAATTGGGCAGCGAGTGCTTCACGGTTTTGGGATGTCGTCGCCGTTGGCGCTCATATTCTATGAAAGCCTTCTGATCGGCAACCAGTTGATGAACCGGTTGCAGGACCTCGGCTACCGCGTCATTGTCGTTTCGGATCTGAACCAACTGACCACGCAGGCTGTCGAAACCAAGCCGTTGATCCTGGTGGGCGAACTGGGCGCCATGACCGAACGCTTCTGCGCGGCTGTCCGCAGCCTGCGTGCAACACCGGAAACCCATCACGTGCCGGTGCTGGGCCTTCTCAAATCCGCCGACCGCAAGACCGCGGAGAGACTCTCTGAAGCAGCCCGGGCGGCCGGCTTCACGCTGGTCGCCCGCGAGCGCGGTTTTCTGACGCAACTGCCCGAATTGCTCGAGCGAACGCTTGAACTGTGATCCGGACAGGGGCGATTGCGCCAAGGCGCGCCCCCGCGCCCGCCCTCAGCCGTGCCCGGAGCGGCCCCTATGGGTCTGAACATGAACCACGAACCCTCACCCCATCCTTCTCCCGTCGGACGGGAGAGGGTGTCCCGCTTTGGGGGACGGGTGAGGGGGAATGCACACGGTTCATGGTCCCAAGGCGCTTTTAACAGCGGGCTGCGGACGGCGGATGGCTGAGGCGGTCCTGCGCCATCAGTCGGGACAAGAGCAACGCCATTTCGAGAGCTTGCTCGTAATTGAGGCGCGGGTCGACCTGACTGCGATAGGCCCGGGTCAGATCGGCTTCGGTGACGCCGCTGGCTCCCCCGACGCACTCGGTCACATCGTCGCCCGTCAACTCGAAGTGCACCCCGCCCAGATGGGATCCGCCTTCGTGCAGAATCCGGAAGGCCTTCTCCAATTCGGCCAGGATGCGGTCAAACCGTCGTGTCTTGACGCCTGTGCTGAGCGACTCGGTGTTCCCGTGCATCGGGTCGCAACTCCACAGCACGACCTTGCCCGCCCTCCGCACGGCCTCGACGAGCGGTGGCAACGCTGCTTCGATCCGGTCTGCTCCGAACCGCGAGATCAGAGTCAGCCGTCCCGGCTCGTTCCGCGGATTGAGCCGCTCGCACAGCGCGACCACCTCGTCGGGCGAGACCACCCCGCCGAGCTTGACGGCGATCGGATTCTGAATTCCGCGGAAATACTCGACGTGCGCGCCGTCCAACGCGCGGGTCCGATTACCGACCCAGGGGCAGTGGGTGGCCAGGTTGTACCATCCGTCGCGACGCGGCACCCGGCGGGTCTGGGCCTGTTCGTACAGGAGGTGCAGGCCCTCGTGGCTGGTGAAGAAATCGACTTGGCTGCTGTCGCCGAGCTTTCCCCCGGTGAGGGTTTCCATGAATCGCAGCGATTCGCCGATCGATTCGACCATCCGGGTGTACTCGGCCGCGAGAGGGGATCGGCGAACGAACCCCAATTCCCAATACTCCGGGTGATGCAGGTCGGCGAAACCGCCGTCGATCAGCGCCCGAATGAAATTGATCGTGAGGGCGGACCGCTCGTAGCCCCGCAGGAGGAGTTCAGGATCCGGCGTGCGGTCCTGCGGGGCAAAACGGGCACGGTTGATCATGTCGCCGCGGTAAGCGGGCAACGTCACTCCGCCGCGGGTCTCGATGTCGGTCGACCGCGGCTTCGCGTATTGGCCCGCGAAGCGCCCGAGGCGGATGACGCGTCTTTTTCCGCCGTGCACGAGCACAAGGCTCATCTGCAACAGGATCTTGAGCTTGGCAGCGATGGAGTCGGACTCGCAGTCCTCGAAACTCTCGGAACAATCGCCTCCTTGGAGCAGGAACCGCTCGCCCGCAGCCGCCTCGGCCAATTGACGCCGCAGGCTCTCGATCTCCCAACTGGTCACCAAAGGCGGCAGCCGGGACAGCCGGGACAGGACCGACTTGAGCGCGGCCTGGTCCGGGTAAGCGGGTTGTTGGGCGACCGGTTTGCGCTGCCATGAGTCCGGTGCCCAATCGCTCGCCTCGTTTCCGCCTCGCGTGTCTCTCATCAAACGCGTCTCCACAACGCTCTCCAACATGTCGCTTTCCGTCCGAATGTAAAGATCACGGCGACTCGATCCGGTAGAGTGCGGACTTGGTGCGCAGGACGAGGGCCCGGTCCGCCACGGCGGGCGAGGCCATGAACCCATCGGCCAGCAGGTTCTCGGAGAGCTTCCGGAACTCGCGTCCGGCCGCCAACACCGTGGCCTTGCCCTCCTCGCTGAAACAGTAGACGCGCCCCTCGGCACCCAGCAGCGACGCTGAATAATTGCCGCCGACGCGCTCGTTCCAGACGGTCTTGCCGGTGCGCGCCTCCCAACAGGTGGCGACGCCGTTGTCGTCGATGCCGTAGAGCAGGTCGTCCCACAGGAGGAGCGACGGTTTCTTGGGCACGTTGCGTTTGGTCTTCCAAACCACCTTCAGCGCGATGGCAGGCGCGTCTTCGGCGTTGGCGTCCAGCACCTCGTTCGGCTGTCCGGGGCGAATGGCGAGCACTTGACCGCCCGGCCAGCCGGACGGAACAAAGACCAATCCCAAGCCGGCCACGGGCCGGGTGCTGGCGGAGTGGCTGGTGCGTTCCTCGACGCGCCAGACCTCGTCGCCGCTCAGCAGGTCATACGCGTAGAGGGCCTTGGCCCCCTGGCTCAGAAGAGTCGGTCGCCCGTCGAGCACTGCCACGTGGCAGGTGCCGAAAGCCTTGCGAAGATCGCCTTCGAGTTCGGGGAGTCCGCTGGCATCCAAATCCTTGAAGTCGATCGATCGCTCGCGCCGCCAGACGGTGCGCCCGGTCCTCTTGTCCAGTGCGACGACGAACTGATGGTCGCTGCCATCGAAGTTCTGAATGAGCAGGTCCTGGTAGAGGATGGGGGACGACCCGGCCCCGCGGAAGTGGTTGCACACAAAATCGCGCCGTTGCCAGAGCACTTTCCCGGTGGCGGTCTCCACACACGCCACCCCGGGTGACCCGAACGAGACATACAGGCGTCCCTCCTCGATTACGGGCGTCGGCGAAGCGTACGTGTTGAACAAGTGGGCCGACTGGGGGGCCTCGACTTCGAACAACTTGAGGTCATGCACGATTCTCCCCGAATCGACATCGAGGCAAACGGCGAACAGCTGGTCGCCCGCCTCGGTCGCAGTGCTGACCCAGACCTGGCTTCCCCACACCACGGGCGAGGACCAGGCCCGTCCGTGGACAGGCGTCTTCCAGCGGACATTCCGCTGTTCGCTCCAATCGACGGGCAGCCCGGTGCGTGTGGCGATGCCGTCCCCGCGCGGCCCCCGGAACTGGGGCCAGGGCTCGTCCGCCGACCAGGCGGGCCAGGCGAAGCCCAGCCACCCGGCGAGCAACATGCGACCGAATACGGACATGCAGGCGGCGCGGGTCAGTGACTCTCGCCGGCTGTAGTCAGCGGACGGTCGAGCACCTTGATCCGGAGGTTCCGGAACTGGACCTTCATAGGCGGCCCAGGGTGCATCTGGAGGGCAATGACGCCGTCTTTGGCTGCGAGTCCGGTCTGGCGGTCGACGGCCCGGCACATCGACGGTGCCGTTGATTTCGAGCGTGATTTCGTTGCCTCGAGCGACAATCCGGTAGCTGTTCCAGTCCTGCTTCTTGACCTGTTTGAGCAGTTCCGCCGGATCGCCGATGCGCGTGACGTGGCGGGTGCCGTCCGGATCGATCACGACGCTCTCGCCGCGCATCGACACGCCGCCGCGGGTGTGCTCGAACAGACAACCGGTCCACTGGCCGCCGTCTTCCATGTCGGCCTGGTAACCGGACGTGTCCCACTCGGGGAGTTCTTTGCTGCGGAACTGGATACCGGAATTGCCGCCGACCAGTCGGTAGTCGAGGCGCAGTTCGAAGTCGCCCGGTTTGCCCCCGCGCCACATTAGGTAGTGCGCCGCCGGGCAAGGCTTCTCGGGCGTGCTCTCCGATGTGATGCAGCCGTTCTCGACACGCCACCAGCCGGACTTGCCTTCCCAGCCGTCAAGGTCCTTGCCGTTGAACATCGAGGCGAAGCCCGGTTCAACCTCGCCGGCGAAGGCCGCCAACGCGCAGACGGCCAGGATGGTGAGACTCTGCGCGAACACTCGAGGGACACGTTGAGGATTCATGAGAAGTCACCTGTTCATTTTTGAACTGCTCAGTGGCCACGAACCTGTACCGCCGGCTTTCCAGCCGGCACCGTGCGGACAACGCCACCGGCAACTGTGCCGACCTGGAGGTCGGCGGTACGGGGGAGGATTCATGGGAAGCCGTCGAACCTGCGAGGTTTAGTATTCGCGGGTGCGTTTGCGGCCCGGCTCGGGAACCGGGTAACGGCCATCGGGGCCTGCCTTCAGAGGCGCTTCGGAGGTCTCCGTGAGCTTGTCGAGGCCGGGGGCCATTTCGTGGTCTCCATTGAGCATCTCCTCGTAGGTGATTTCCTGGCCGGTGTGGGCGGCCATGCGGCCCATCGAGGTGACGAGGCTGGCTTCGACGCCGCGCTTGACTTCGTTGTAGGGCTTGTCGTTGCGGATGGCGTCGATCAGGTCGTTCCACTCGTTCTGGTAGGGATCCTCTTCGCCCGGGGCGACCTTGGATTCCCAGATCATGTCGGAGCGTCTCGGGCGTCTGGCCCTTGAAGATGGCTCGAGGGCCCGCCGCAGTCGCCGCTCTTGGAGACGATCGCCATGCCCTTGCTGCCGTGGAGGTAGCTGGAGTAGATGTCCGTGCAGCCGGTCATGCAGCGCCCGTCGAAGACGAACTTGGTGCCGTCGGCGAAGGTGTATTCCACGGCGTAGGTGTCGAAGTTCTGGTCGACGTAGGTGACGCCTTCGGGGCTCTGGCGATAGTGGCGTCCGCCCAGCGCCTGGGCCTTGACCGGCCAGGCGTTCTTCATCCAGCCGAGATGGTCGATGATGTGGATGTAGAAGTCGCTGTAGTTGCCGCCGCTGGCCCAGAGGAAGCTGTGGAACCGCTGGATCTGGTACATGCAGTTCGCTGATGCCCGCCGGCTTGGGCAGCGACGCGAAGAACCCGACCGGCCCGTGCATCCGGTAGCCGCGCTGGAGGATGATGTCGCCGATTTCGCCGTCGTGGACCCGCTTGGCCAGTTCCTGGCCAGCGCGCCGGCTGTGACGCGACATCAGGCCCACGCCGACCTTGAGGTTCTTCTTGCGTGGCCGCTTCGCCCAGCTCGAACATCCGCTTGCGTGGTCGGGCCGTCGACGGTGACCGGCTTCTCCATGAAGACGTTCAGGCCCTTCTCGATGGCGTAGGTGAAATGCACCCAGCGGAAGGCCGGCGGCGTGGCGAAGATCGACGATGTCGCCCGGCTTCAGGCAGTCCATGCGCCTTCTTGTAGGCGTCGAAGCCGACGAACCGGCGCTCGGGCGGCACGTCCATCTGGGCGCCGTGGTTCCGACTCAGGTTGCGAAGCTGTCGTCGAGGCGTTCTTCGAACACGTCGGCCATCGCCACCAGCTTGATGGGGCCCTGCTTGCGCGTGGCCAAGGCGTTGACGACGGCCCCGGTGCCGCGCCCGCCGCAGCCGACCAGCGCCACCTGAATCGTGTTGTTCTCGGCGGCATGGACGTGAGGCAATACCACGCCGGCCAGCGCCGAGGCGGCAGCCGCGCGGGTGGTGGATTTCAAAAACTCACGACGAGTGGTCAAGTTGTCCAAGGTGTCATTCATGGGCGGGATTCTTTGTGCGAGCAGGGGCGAGAGTCAACTCTCGAGATGGGAGATCGGAGATGGGAGATCGGAGATGGGAGATCGGAGATGGGAGATCGGAGATGGGAGATCGGAGATGGGAGATCGGAGATGGGAGATCGGAGATGGGAGATCGGAGATGGGAGATCGGAGATGGGAGATCGGAGATGGGAGATCGGAGATGGGACGGCCACATGTTCATCGCTCGCTTCACCCCGTAGAAAAACCAACAAGGCATAACTGTCGGATCCCGCGCAGCGGGGCCCCTTGGCCGTGTCCATTCAATCAACGCCACGGATCAAACACGGATGCACCACGGATTGAGTCGGTTGCGATTCGTTCGCCGGATCGGTTCGCAGTCGCTGATGAGTGGCCGAAAACGGCCATCAATCAACGGCGCCAATCGCTTTGCCTGATCCGTGTTCCATCCGTGTTCCATCCGTGGCCGCTGAATCGGTACGGCTTAGCGAGGCGTCGACTGCCGGTGACCAAGGCGCGCCCAGCGCGAACGATCTGGCGGCACGCTCCCTCGGTCTGAGGCGCAGCCTCGCTAAGACTCGAAGACGAGTTCGCCTTTCTTGAACCCGACCCTGACGCGGCTGTGGTCGGTGATCTCGCCGGCGATGAGCTGGCGGGAGAGCGGCGTCTCGATCGCGCGCTGCAGGAACCGCTTCAGCGGACGAGCGCCATAAACCGGATCGTAGCCTTCGCGGGCGATGTGTTCCTTGGCGGCGCTCGGTCGAGAGTCCAGCTCGATGTGGCGGTCGGTCAAGCGGGCGCGCAGGAGGGCGAGTTGCAGGTCGACGATCTTCTTGATGTCCTCGAGCGTCAGCGGCTTGAACAGGACGGTGTCGTCGACGCGATTCAGGAACTCGGGGCGGAAATGGCGGCGCAGTTCGGCCATGACTTGCCGGCGGATGTCCTCCTGGATCTCGCCGGACTCGCTGGCGTTCTCGATCAGCAGCGGGCTGCCGATGTTCGAGGTCATGATGATGATCGTGTTGCGGAAATCCACGGTGCGGCCCTGGCTGTCGGTGAGCCGGCCGTCGTCGAGGATTTGGAGGAACACGTTGAAGACGTCGTGGTGCGCCTTCTCGATTTCGTCGAAGAGCACCACGCAGTAGGGCCGGCGGCGGACGGCCTCGGTGAGCTGGCCGCCTTCCTCGTAGCCGACGTAGCCGGGCGGCGCGCCGATCAGCCGCGACACGGCGTGCTTCTCCATGTACTCGCTCATGTCGATGCGCACGATGTTCTCCTCGCTGTCGAAGAGCGCTCCGGCCAGGGCGCGGGCCAGCTCGGTTTTGCCGACGCCGGTCGGCCCGAGGAAGATGAACGAGCCGATGGGGCGCTTCGGATCCTTGAGGCCGGAGCGGGCGCGGATGACGGCGTCGGCCACGGCCTGCACCGCTTCGTCCTGGCCGATGACGCGCTGGTGCAGGATCTGGTCGAGGCGCAGGAGTTTTTCCTTTTCGCCTTCGAGCAGGCGCGCGACCGGGATGCCGGTCCAGCGGGAGACGACCTCGGCGACCTCGTCGGCGGTGACCTCTTCCTGGAGCACAGAGCGCGGCGTGGCCGCCCTTGGCTGCCTCGGCAGGCGAGCTTTGGCTTCGAGCTCCTTGAGCTGCTTCTCGAGCCCGGGCAGCTTGCCGTATTGATATTCGGCCACGCGCGCCAGGTCGCCCTGGCGCTGGGCCTTGCTCCATTTCGTTGCGGGCGATCTCGATGGCTTCGCGGAGCTTCTGGACATCGCCGATGGCGCTCTTCTCGCCCTCCCATTGGGCCTTGAGGGCGTCGCGCTCGTGCTTCGGACTTCGGCGATCTCCTTCTCCAGCGCGGCGAGGCGGTCCTTGCGAGGCCTGGTCTTTCTCCTTCCGCAGGGCTTCGCGCTCGATCTCGAGCTGCATGAGGCGGCGCTCGAGCTGCTCGAGTTCCTCGGGCATGGACTCCATCTCGGTGCGCAGCTTCGCGGCGGCTTCGTCCATCAGGTCGATGGCCTTGTCGGGCAGGAACCGGTCGGTGATGTAGCGGTGCGACAGCTGAGCGGCGGCGACCAGCGCGCCGTCCTGGATGCGGACGCCGTGGTGCAACTCGTAGCGCTCGCGCAGGCCGCGCAGGATGCAGATGGTGTCTTCGACGCGTCGGTTCGTTGACCATCACGGGCTGAAAGCGGCGTTCGAGGGCGGCGTCCTTCTCGATGTGCTTGCGGTATTCGTCGAGCGTGGTGGCGCCGATGCAGTGCAGTTCGCCGCGGGCGAGCATCGGCTTGAGCATGTTGCCGGCGTCCATCGCGCCCTCGGCCTTGCCGGCGCCGACGATGGTGTGGATTTCGTCGATGAAGAGGATGATCTGGCCCTGGGCCTTGGCCACCTCCTGGAGCACGGCCTTGAGGCGCTCCTCGAATTCGCCGCGGAACTTGGCGCCGGCGATCAGCGCGCCCAGGTCGAGCGCCACGATGCGCTTCTCCTTCAGGCTGTCGGGCACGTCGCCCGCCACGATGCGCCGGGCCAGACCCTCGACGATGGCGGTCTTGCCCACGCCCGGTTCGCCGATCAGCACCGGGTTGTTCTTCGTGCGACGGGAGAGCACCTGGATGCAGCGGCGGATCTCGCTGTCGCGGCCGATGACCGGATCGAGCTTGTTCTGCTGGGCCAGGCGGGTGAGGTCGCGTCCGTATTTCTCCGAGCGCCTCGTAAGTCGCCTCGGGATTGGCGCTGGTGACGCGCTGGTTGCCGCGCACCTCGGTGAGGGCCTTGAGAAAGTCGTCGCGCTTCACGCCGAGCGCCTTGAAGACCCGCCCGATGCCGCTGGCCTGCGGTTCCTCGAACATGGCCAGCACCAGGTGCTCGACGCTGACGTACTCGTCCTTGAGCTTGCTTCGCTTCGTCCTGGGCGTGGACGAGCAGCTTGTTGAGCCGCTGGGTGACGTACACGCCCTGGCCGGTGGTGGCGCTGCCGCTGACGCGCGGCAACTTGCCCAACTCGTCCTCGATCTTCGCGCGCAGCAGGTCGGGCGACGGTCGCATTCGCTCGAACAATCGCGGCACGAGACCGCCCTCCTGTTCGAGCAGGGCCAGCGCCAGATGCTCGACATCGACGGCCTGATGCTGCTGGCGCGTGGCCAGCGTTTGCGCTTCGGCCAGGGCGGCTTGGGATTTCTCGGTGAATAGGTTCAGGTCCATAGCTATTTGCTTCTCGGGTCAAATCGGGATTCTCGGGCCAGCTTCTCCCATAAGGCTCTTTCGGAGGTGGTCACCTTGCTCGGCACCTGGATCGAGAGAACCACATACAAATCGCCGTGCCCGCCGCCGGCGCCGCCCGGCAGCCCGCGACCGCGCACCCGGAGTTGCTGGCCGGAGTTGGCGCCGGGCGGGATGCGCAGGGAAACCCGCCCGTCCAGGGTCGGCGCCGACACGGTTGCGCCGAGCACGGCTTCCCACGGCGCCAGATCGAGATCGTGGTACAAGTCGTGACCCTCGACCCGGAAATCGGGATGAGCCGCCAGGCGCACCCGCAGGTAAAGATCGCCGGCGCCGCCTCCGCCGATGCCTGTTTCGCCCCGGCCAGCCAGACGAATGAGCTGGCCTTCCCGCACGCCAGGAGGGATCCGCGCTTTGATGGTCCGCGATTCCGACCGTCCGGTGTGCGGGTTGGTCCAGCGCAACGAGATGGAGCGCACTGAACCACGCAAGACTTCCTCCAAAGTGACAAGGATGCTCCCCTCGACGTCCGCGCCCCGCTCGGCGGCGGCATCGGCTTCGGTCCCGACTCCGAAACCGTCCGCCTCAGAATCGCCGAAACCGCCGGCCTGGCGAAACCGCCCGGACTGGCCAAAGAACTGCTCGAAGAAATCGCTGAACCCGGTGCCGCCAAAGCGGAACTCGAACGGCTCGCCGCGCCCGGATGCGCTCCCGCTCCCGCGACCGCCTGGCTGCCAGCCCGGCGGCGGACGGAACTCGGCTCCGGCTCGCCAGTTGGCGCCGAGGCGATCGTATTTCTTCCGGTTGTCCGGGTTGCCGAGGACTTCGTACGCCTCGTTGATCTCCTTGAACCGCTCTTCGGCGCCGCGCTTCTCCTTGGCCACATCGGGGTGGTACTGGCGCGCCAGACGGCGAAACGCGCTCTTGATGTCCGCGTCGCTCGCGCCTCGCGGAACACCCAGGGTCTGATAATAATCTTTGAATTCAACAGCCATCGGCGTATCGCCCGAACCGGATCGGGCGCGAGCCGTGGTCTGCCGACTCGGCCCTCGAATCCGCCCTCATCCATGTACAGGCGACCGTAAGCGTAGCGAATCCATAGCGAATTTCCAGTCGAACTCAGCCGGTGATGGTGTGGCCGCCCAGCGCAGACGAGTTGTTCACGCCCCACCTCGGTCTGAGGCGAAGCCTCGCTCAATCCCAGCGCGAGTAATGGAGCGTAAAACAAACCATGAGAATGCGGCATTGACTGCGGGATATTCATGGCGCGCCAGTTGCCGCCGTGGTTCGAGAATCTTGGCAAACGGCAGGTCAAAGCCCCCAAAGTCTATGTCCGCGACACCGGCCTGCTCCACGCTCTGCTCGGCATCGCCAACCAGCGGGACCTTGAACACCATCCCAAGCTTGACGAAGTGCGCGTCGTCTATCCGGGTGCGAAACGCTACACGCTCGCGGAGAAGGTCGAAGTCCTGCCGCTGGCCGAATTGGTGAACGCACGGTGAAGTCTGGACTTCCGCCTTCACCCCGACCACCCTGTCGGGACCAAAGGAGGTCATCAAGTGAGGGAGGGGCCGTGCCAGCGATGCCTTTCTCCGCGCCCTTCGCGCCTCTGCGGTGAATTCCGTTCGATGGCTGTCACCGTTCCCGATTGAACCTGAAGAGAAACAAATGGTTGTCTCTCTTGCCGTCTCGGTTTAGAACATCTGCCGCATAGAGCAGATCAAAGACCAGAACACCCTCATTCACAACCAATTAGCGTAGCTTCGGCTACGGTCACTCCTGAAAACCGCGAATTTTCGAGTGCGAGGACCAAGCCCAAGTACGCGCCCACACGGGCGCGGCTTGGCGCATTCCTCGCACGGGCGCTTCGCGGTGCCTCAGGAGCGGGTGCGTTGAGTTCGCGCCCCTTCTGTTCCGTGGTTGGGTTTTCGCTGAGAAGACGCCATGAGAAAACCAGATCAAATCCCCTCCGCATCGACGCATTCCGTCCGGGCGTCCCTCCTTGCCTGGATGCCACCGCTGAGGCTCCTGAGACACCAGTCATCCCCAGTCCGCTCCGCCTACAAAGAGGCGTCCCAGCGCGTCGAGTTCTGCCGGATGAGTCCACTGCTGTGCGCTTTTCTGGCGGCCGCCGCGCTAACCCTCCCCTGGACCCTGCAAGCCGCCGACATCATCGGCGTTCCGGTCACCAACGCGTCTAGCGGGCACCTCTACTACCTTTTGGCCGAGAGCACATGGCCGGAGGCGGAGGAGGAGGCGGTCCAGCTCGGGGGCCACCTCACTTCGATCAACAGCCAGGCCGAGCAGGACTGGATCATCCAGACATTCAACAGCCTTGGCGGAAACACGAATCGAAACTTCCTGATCGGCCTGAACGACAGGCAAACAGAGGGCCAGTTTGCCTGGTCGAGCGGAGAGTGTTAGTGGCGGCGTGAAAATGGAGGAAAACCGCCGGTTTGAAAATCCGGTCCCGGCGGTGCGAAAATCGGCGGTGTGCGAACTGGCTCACGGCTCGACTTGATCCTTCATTCGGTAACTGGAGCCTTCGTGACGCCGTCTCTCAACAGGGTGGCGGGCAGGTAACTGAACACGGGGTGGTTGAAGTCCCCCCGCGTCATGAATGGATCAAGTGGCCGGCATCCGCGGGTGGAAATGACCATTTCTACGCCCTGACCACCACGGCGTACACCAACTGGTTCGACGCGGAGGCGGAGGCGAGTCTCGTTGGCGGGCACTTGGTCAGCATCAGCAGCGCTGAGGAGCAGCGATTCATTGAGGACACATTCCTTGCCGGTACAACTGTGAGCAACGTTTTCTACATCGGCCTGAACGATCTCGTGAGCGAGGGGGTGTATGTCTGGTCGAGCGGAGAGAGCTTGACATACACCAACTGGAACAGCGGTGAACCGAACAACGTGGGAGACGAGGATGCTGTTGTGATCAATTACCACTACAGACTCAGTGGCGGTGTCAGGGGTTCGTGGAACGACACCAGCGCATCCGGCGCCTGGTATCGTGGAATCATCGAAGCGCCGGTGATCGCAACAACGTTCAGCAAGATCACGGATGGTGGAATCGTAAGTGAATCCTCCCATCTGAGCCGCTCCGGCATCGCGTGGGCAGACTTCAACCATGATGGCCATCTGGATCTGTTTGTTTCGGTTTACGGTGGAAACAACTTACTGTACCGAAACAACGGGGACGGCACGTTCACGAGGATTGTAGAAGGCGACGCAGCGAGCGATTTCGCCACCACCCTGAGTGGTGTCTGGGGCGATTATGACAACGATGGTCGGTTGGACCTCTTCACCACGAACCTCGATGAGAGTCAGGCCAACGCGCTCTACCAAGGTGATGGCACCGGCGTTTTCACAAAGTTGGACATCTGGCCCTTCAACCAGGACAGAGGACGCTCGGGTTCGGCCGCGTGGGCGGACTACGACAACGACGGCCATCTGGACTTTTTTGTCTGCAACAACCAGACAGACCAGATGAACTTTCTTTACCGCAACCGTGGCGACGGGACGTTCGGAAAAGTCTTCGACGAAGTGCTCGTGAGGGAGGTCACGCGGTCTGCATGCGCCAGTTGGTCGGATGACGACAACGACGGGGACGTCGACCTGTTTGCCAGCAGTGAAGGGGAAGGGCCAAATCGGATGTACCGCAATCACGGCAACAGGACCTTCACCAAGATCACGAGCGCAGCCCCAGTGATGGAAGGGGGAGCCTCAGCAGGTTGCGCCTGGGCGGATTACAATAACGATGGTCTTCCGGACCTGTTCGTGGCGAAGTTGTACGGCGAACAGAACTTGCTCTACCAAAACACTGGTCAGGGAACGTTCAGCAAGATTCTCGACGGGTTGGTGGTCACAGATTCGGGCTACTCTGTTGGCTGTGCTTGGGGCGACTACGACAATGATGGGTATCTGGACCTGTTTGTCGCCAACTGGAGCGGGCAGGACAACTGTCTTTACCTCAACAACCGGAGCGAAATCACTGGGGTCAGATCCGTATTATTGACACATGAGATCCGGTTGGAGAAGCTCCGGGGCATGGCACAGCCTTTGCGTTTGCACGCCGGCTTGGCTCAGCGAAGCAGCAGCGTGCCTTCACCGACGGGCACGTTCCGACGCTGCCGGCAACGGAGGCCTGCCATCGGGTCGGGCGCAGGCAGCCGGTTGACACCGATCCAACCAACGCCAGACACGCAGGGCTTCGGTGACGCTCCAGGCCTGGGCGTCACAGCCGCGTTCCAGGTGGGGCGCATCGCCGTCGAGTATCTCGGGCAACTGGCCGAGACACCCTTCACCGAGCAGCGTTTCGAGGCTGCTGAGGTATGCTCGGCCAGCCTGGATGGCGCCTGGCGCGAATTCCCAAGCACGCACCAGGGCTTCACAAAAGCTGGGCAGAATCCAGACCCAGGCCGTGCCGTTGTGGTAGGCCGCCTTTCGATGTGTATCCTCGGGTCCCTCGTAGCGACCCCAATACGGCTGCCGCGGGTCGTTCAGGACACCGCCGTCGTGACCGTGGATCGGGAGAGGGGGCGTCACAGGAAGCGGGGCCAGGGACCGCAACGCCCCTGGGACGAGCAGGTGTTGGCGAGCCGCTGCCACAGTGCGCCGGGCGCGGTCGCCTGACATCACGCCGAGCGCGATGGGAAAGAGGCAGTTGGGGCGCAGCGCCCGCTGCGGGGTGGCGGATGCGGCCGATTGGCCCGACGAAGCCAACAACACGTCGGCCAAGTAACCGTCTTCGTCGATCCAGAAAAGCTCCTCGAACGCGGCGAGCGAGCGCCGCGCAAGCTGCGCCCACGGTTCGACAACCGCCGGCATGCCAAGCCGATCCAGGTGAAGGAGCAGCCGGATCCAGAGAGCTTGAATCTCGACCGGGTATCCCTCGCGCGGCGTGCCGGGCGGGTGATTGGTGTCCATCCAGGTGAAATGGCTCGGACTCCACACCAGAGCCGAGGCCGGGTCCATGCGAATTCCGTTGGACGTTCCACGCACATAGCCGGCCGCGATCGAATGGAGCACCTCCGCGATCGTCCGCCCGCCAGGTTCGACGCGCAGATCGCGCAGTGTCCGGAGGTCATCCCCCGCCAGTTCTTCCCCGACCACGCCGTACCAGAGCGGCGCGTCCGAGGTGTCCCGATTCGAGGCGTCTTCGCCGTGGAGCGCGTTGGGAAGCGTGCCGCGCTGTTCGAAACGGCCAAACACCCGCAGCAACTGGCTCACTGTGTCGTGCTGTCCTGCCGCCAAGAGACCTCGCGCGCAAATCAACGTGTCCCGTCCCCAATCCAGGAACCACGGATAACCGGCAATCACGGTCGGGGCGGAGTCGCGCCGGACGACGAAAGCCCGCAGCGCACAAGCCAGGCGGCGGGAGAGAGGCGACGCGTCGGCAGGGAAAGCCGTCGGGACGAACGACCCGGGCATGGCAGGATCTGCCCTCTCCGATGGGGCGATTTCCTTCGCAGTCGGGCCCGCCGCATCGGCGGAGGCCACGACGGTCGCGGCCCCGCCGGGCGCCAGCGGGAGTTCGAACCAGCCTGGGCTGAACGCGTCACCGGCGCCGACCTGGCCGCGCGACTGCTCGACGGGATGAGCGATGTTCTCACACCATTCGGGCTGTGGGTGGTACACGCCGGCATCGGCCCAGACGCGAAGCTGGCGGTCGGCGGCCGGGGTGAAGGCAAAGCCGTGCGAAATCCGCCGCGTGCCGGCACGCTGAAGCGGGGCCTCGCCCGCGGGATCGGAGGACGGGTCAACCGGGTCTTGCAGGAGAAGCTGGCAATGAGCGCCGAAGTGCCGATCCGCCTCATCGTTGCGTCTGGTTTCTGCGTGAAAACTGCGATCCTCGATGTCGATGCGCACACTGAGCCGCACATCGGCTTCCGCGGGCAGCGCTTGCCCGTTCGGGGTGGATGTCTCGATGCGATCGAAGCGCAGGACAGTGGTGTTGCGTCCGGAGATCATCCAGGCTCGCAATTGGATCCCCACGAACCGTCCGTCGCCAGCGGCGGCCAGAAAATGCCAATGCGCCGGTGGTCCGGGCGAGAAGGCAAGGAGATTGCCGGCGTTCAGGGGCGAGATGAAGCCGTTCGCGTTCACCCAAACGCGCGCGCGTTTGGCGAAAACGTGGCGATCGACCGGCACTCGAGGGTGCAGGTTCGCCCCGAGCAGACAGTCATACTTGGACTGGATCGAGCCGAAGTCGACGCGGAGGCGCGCCATGCCGCCGATATCGTTGGTGAGGAGAACCGAGGCGGTGGGCAACGGAGTCCCGTGCGGATTGTTGTCGGTGCCGCCTGCCTCCAGGAAGCGCACGGTCGCCTCGATGCACCCTTCGGGGCCATTCACGAACCGATCGAGCGTCAACCGCGCATCGCCCGCCTCCGTGCGGGGCGGGAAGCACACGACGTGTCCGCAGGCCGTGGGGAGGGACACCGCGTGTCGGGGGAACACATCGGGAGACGGCCCGGCGCCCAGCGTGGCGCGGAAGGGGACGTCCTCTTTCACAAGCAGCCAATGTTCCGGAGGGACGAGCACCACGCGGCGTTGGTCGGGCGACTGCCACACGACCACGCGAGGATAGGCGGGTGTGAGGTCGGTGATCGCGCTCAGATAGGCGGCAGGATCGTTCGCGAGGCGCTCCCCCAGCGTGCGGACATCGACCCAGCCAAGCTGGTCGATCGGCTGATGATGACACAACGCGCTCAGCGCCGCCGCTTCGCAAGCTTTGCGGCGCCGATATGCCTCGCCCGCCAGCCCGCGTGGACGCCGGTCCGCTGCCAGGCAGAAGGCGGATGCGGGCGGCAGCGTCACGGCCAGATCGGCCCCTGTGCGCGCGACGGACGGCAGCGCCTGCCCCAGCAAATCCACCCACTCCCCTCGAGCCGGGGCGGCAGCCGCCACGTCGGTTTCGTTCAGGTAGATTGTCCGCGCCGACTCGAGATCGGTGTTGACCAACACCAGGACCGTGTCTTGGCCTTCGGCGGACACTCGCCGCAGCGCGTAGATTGGCGAGTCGGTTCCGCTCAGGCGTGTCAGTCGTGCCCCGTCGAAGAAACACGGATGATCCGCCAACAGCCGATTGAGCTGGGACAACTCGGCGACAATGTTGTCTGCGCTGTCCCAGGCCAGACCACGAGAGGAGTGGACGTTGACACGCTCCGGAGCCAGCCATTCGACGCCGCATGTGAAACCGAAGGCGCCATTGACGCTGGCGAGGGCGCACAGGCGGTTCCGGAGCAACGACCAGGCGTGTCCTTTCGCCGCGAGCCGTTCGTTGTCATGCGTCTCGCTGTAATGCACCATCAGTCCAACTCGCTGGCTCTGCCGCAGCGCATGATCCAGATACGCGGCCACTTGCCGGCCATCGTAGTTCTGGAACAGTTCCGAGTAGGCCCATTGCAGACCGCCTTCGGTCAGAAGACTCTCCGTGGCCTCCCAGGCGCCGCCGAGACCTTCGAGGAGAAACACGGTGTCGGGAAACTCCTGGCGCACCCGGGCGGAAACGTATTGCCAGACCGGAAGAGGAACCTGGTACCCCGCGTCGCAGCGAAACCCGTCCACGCCCCGCCGGCACCATTCGAGAAAGACATCGCCCAGGTAGCGGCGCAGCCCGGGGTGATGTGGTTCGAGCGCGACAAGGTCTTCCCAAACGGTGCCCCAGGCGCTCGGGCTCAGGAATCGTCCTTCCCGGTCCCGCGCGAACCACTCGGGATGGGCCTCCTGCAGGGTCGATCCCCAGCCGGTGTGATTGATCGCCACATCCAGAAAGAGGTGTCCGCCCCGCTGATGCACTGCGCGCGCCAGCTCGCGGAACTGGTCCAGGCCTGTGGTGCGGCGATCGAACTCGACCAGCGCCGGATCGATGGCCAGCAGGTCGCCACTGGCATACGGGCTGCCGAACCGGCCAAATCGCGCATACGTGGTCGGGGTCGGATTCACCGGCAACAGATGCAGGATCTGGCATCCAAGCGTGTCAAAGACATGCGGCAGCGCGCGGATCAAGTCCCGCAGCTTGCCGGAGGGCGGAATCACAGTGTACCCGCCATCCTCCAGGACCTTCAGACGGGCTTCGCGTTCCGGATCGATGGTCGATTGGGCCGAGCGCGTCGGACCGAACATGCGGGGGAAGGCGCAATAGATGATGTTGCGGGTCCGGCAGAAACTCGGCTGCACGCTGAGGCCGACATCGGGACCATCGGGCCAGTACTGCCACCCGCGCTCATCGAGGACGTATGCCTTGGCCCGAAAGAAACCGACCTCGGCGAGCGGGACCTGGCAGAACCAGGCCGTGCCGTCTCGCTGCAAGGGGACATCATGCCATGAAGCCAGGAGCGGCGGGCGCTGGGTTTCGGCTGAGGCGATGGTTTCCGAGCGGGCGGCGGCCGCCCGGCCCAGGTTGGTGCGCAGGAAAGCGCGCCAGCGCTTGGGCCAAGGCTGGTCCTCTGCGCGACGCAGCGTGAACCGCACCGTGTCGCCGACGAATCGGACCAGGCCTTCGCCCGGAACCGGACTCTGGATCAACCCGGTCATGGCAGCGTTTTCCCGGTCAAACGCTGATAGGCCTCAAAGTACTTCTCCTGGGTCTTCGCCACGACCTCGGGCGGTAGAGCGGGGGCGGGCGGTGTCTTGTCCCAGTCGAGCGTTTCGAGATAGTCGCGCACGAACTGCTTGTCGAAGCTGGGCTGGCTGCGGCCCGGCGCATAGCGGTCAGCCGGCCAGAAACGCGACGAGTCCGGAGTGAGGACTTCGTCGATCAAGATCAGCCGCCCGTCGAACAGACCGAACTCGAACTTGGTGTCGGCGATGACGATGCCCCGCTCGCGGGCGTAATCGCGGGCGTTGGTGTAAAGCGCCAGGCTCGCCCGACGCGCCTCCTCGGCCACATCGGCGCCGACGATCCGCGCTGCCTCTTCAAACCCGATATTCTCGTCGTGCCCGGACTCCGCCTTTGTTGCGGGTGTGAAGATCGGCTCGGGCAACTCGGCGGATTCAACAAGCCCGGGGGGCAGCGCGATGCCGCAGACCGTTTGGCGCGCTTGGTATTCCTTCCAACCGGATCCGGCCAGGTACCCGCGTACCACGCACTCGATGGCGAGCGGTTTGGCCTTCCGAACCAGCATGCTGCGTCGGGAAAGGCTCGATGCGAACGGCTGAAGGGACGCCGGCAACGGGTCGTCAGGTCCCGCCAGGAGATGGTTGGGAATCAGAGCGGCAAATCGCGCGAACCAGAAATGCGACAACTGCGTCAGCACTTCGCCTTTGCGCGGTATGCCGTTGGGCATGACACAGTCGAAAGCCGAGATGCGGTCGGTGGCGACGAGCAACAGCGCATTGCCCAGATCGAAGATCTCACGGACCTTGCCGCTCTTGACCTTGGCGATGCCCGGCAGATCGATCTTCAACAGTGGTTCGAAAGTCATCATGGGGGCGGACCCTACTCAGGCGTCGAGGAAAAATCCAGACCGCGATGCGGAAAAGGAAGAGGACGCGTCCGTTTCTTTGCTCGCCTCCGCGGGGCTCCCAGCGCATCATCACTCCCGCCTATGAAGGTCCATCCGCTGGCCGGCAAACCGGCGCCGACTCAACTGCTGATCGACGTCAGCAAACTCGAACACGCCTATTACGACACCAAGCCCGACCCAGCGGATCCGCATCAGTTGGTGAGCTTCGGCACCAGCGGGCACCGGGGCACGTCGCTCGACGGCACGTTCACCGAAGCCCATATCCTCGCCATCGTCCAGGCCGTCTGCGACTATCGCCGGGCGCATCGCATCACCGGTCCACTGTTCCTGGCCAAGGACACGCACGCGCTCTCGGCGGCAGCGGAAAGGACAGCGTTGGAAGTTCTCGCTGGCAACGGCGTCGAGGTCTGTCTCCAGGCCAACAACGGTTTTACGCCCACCCCCGCCCTGTCGTTTGCGGTGCTCGAGTACAATCGCGCGCGCCAGGACGGCTTGGCGGATGGAATCGGCATCACACCGTCCCACAACCCGCCCGCCGACGGCGGCCTCAAGTACAATCCGCCCAACGGCGGCCCCGCCGACACCAGCATTACAGATTGGATTCAGCGCCGTGCCAATCAACTGCTCCATCCCGGGAGTCAAGGGCTGGCCCGGATGCCCTTCGAAGCGGCTCGACGCGCTGCCACAACTCACCCGCACGATTACGTCAGACCCTACGTGGAAGGACTGGCATCGGCACTCGATCTCGACGCGATCCGGGGCGCGGGCGTGAAATTGGGTGTCGATCCGCTGGGCGGCGCCTCGGTCGGTTATTGGGAGCCGATCCGTGAGCGCTATGGGCTGGATCTCACCGTTGTCAATCCGCGGGTCGATCCGACCTTCCGGTTCATGGCCGTCGATCACGACGGGAAGATTCGCATGGATTCGCTCGAGCCCGCACGCGATGGCCGGCCTCGTCGGGATGAAGGACCAGTTCGATGTTGCGTTCGGATGCGACCCCGACGCCGATCGGCATGGCATTGTCTCGCCCACCGTGGGGCTGATGAGCCCCAATCATTACCTCGCTGTCGCGGTCAACTACCTGCTGGGAAACCGGCGGCAGTGGCTCCCCACGGTCGCTGTGGGCAAAACCGTCGTCACCAGCAGCTTGATCGACCGGGTTGTGTCGAGACTGCAACGGCGGCTCTACGAAGTCCCGGTCGGGTTCAAGTATTTCACTCCGGGCTTGCTCGACCGTTGGCTCTGCTTCGGGGGCGAGGAGAGTGCGGGGGCCTGCTTCCTGCGCCGGGATGGCTCGACTTGGGTCACAGAGAAGGACGGTCTGCTGCTGGGCCTGCTCGCCGCGGAGATCGTGGCCCGCGTTGGAACCCTCGCCCATCAATACAGCGACCTCGCGGACAAACTGGGGACACCCTACTACTCCCGAATCGACACCCCCTGCACCCCCGGCGAAAAGGCCGCTTTCAAGGGGCTTACTCCGGAATCGGTCAAGACGACCGAACTGGCGGGCGAACCCATCGTGGCCAAACTGGTGAACGCCCCCGGAAATCAGGAACCGATCGGCGGACTCAAGATCCTCACGACCAGCGGCTGGATTGCGGCCCGCCCGTCCGGAACGGAGAACGTGGTGAAGATGTACGCCGAGAGTTTCCGTGACCCAGCCCACCTCGAGGCTCTGCAACAGGAAGCGCGCTCTCTGCTGCAGGATCTTGCCGCTGCCGCCGGCGCAAACGCATGACCCGCAAACCTTGACAATCAATCGGGAGCCGAACATCGTCGCATCGAAGCCTTGGCGCGACGATGCATGCCCGATGCGGATCGTATGGCGGGGCAAGCCGCCTGCGCAGCCAAAAACGATGACAACACAACCACGAGGACAAGACTGCTATGTGTGAACAGTGTACGCGACGCGAGTTTCTGGGAACAGGAGTGGCCGCGGGATTGGCGCTTTCGAGCGGCGGCTTGACGTATGCCCTGGCTTCGGAGGCGCCGCCTCCTCGTCCGCGGGGAAAGGCGCGCGTCTGCGTCATTTTCACCGGCTCCCCCGGGCCGGCGGACCGGGGGTGGAACGCCGATGCCGGGCAGATGGAAGCCATGAAAGCCCGCCTGCTGCGGGCGGAAAAGGAGTTGGGAAACATCGAACTGGTTCTCGGGCAATCGGAGAGCCCGGACCAGACAGCGGCGCTGTTGCAGAAAGCGGGTCCCAAGACACCCGTTCTCGCGGTCAACCTGGCCTGCTTCGCTCTGAATCGGGTGGTGCAGCCGATTCTCGACGGCGGGCATCCCATGGCGGTCTTCTCTCTGCCGGCAAGCGGTCATGACTGGATGTATCCGCACCGTTGGCAGCGCCAAGGGCACCGGGTGACCCTCATTCCCACGAGCGACTACAACGAACTCGAACGCGCCCTGCGGCTCCTCAGGGTCATTCCGATGCTGCAGCAGACGCGCATTCTGCTTTTCCCCCCGGCTCAAGGGACAAAGCCAGCGCGGTCGCCGGAAGAGGTCAAGAAGCGATTGGGGGCGGAAGTGGTGGTTGTCGAGGAGAAGGCGTTCAGCGATCTCATCGCCGCTGCCGACGACGCCGCGGTTCGCGCTGAGACCGAGCGCTGGACCAGGGAAGCGAAGGAGATTGTCGAGCCCAGCGCGGAGGACATCAGCAAGGCAGCCCGCGTCAGCGTGGCGCTGCAACGCCTGGTCGAGCGGGAACAGGCCCAGGGGTTGGCGATCGGCACTTGCATGGGATGGCTGCCGAAAGGGTTCCCCTGCCTCGGTTTCGCCCGCCTGCGCGACGCTGGGATCCCCGCCGCGTGCGAGGGGGACATGGACTCGTTGCTGACCATGCTCGTGTTCCAATACGCGATCGATCGCGCCGGTTTCCAGGGCAACGCGACCTTCGACACCTCGCGCAACGTGGTGTGGACGGCTCACTGCACGGCGCCGCTGAAGATGGAGGGCGCCAAGGGCCAGCAGTCGCCCTACCTCCTGCGCGGGCATTCCGAGGTCAGCGGCAGCGGCTGCGTTCCGGAGGTGCTCTACCGCGTCGGCCAGACCATCACCCGCACCAAACTGGTGAACCTCGACACCCTCCTCGCGTCGACCGGGAAGATCATCGAGGTTCCGTCGCGGTCGGTGCGCGCCTGCCGCACCCAGATCGTCACCGAGGTGCGCGACGCGGCGAAAATGGCTGCCAATTGGAGCAGTGTTCTCGAAACCGAAGACGCCATGACGCTGCTGCACCGGGTGGTGTTCTACGACGACCACATGGACAGCGCGCGGCATTTATGCCGGTTGTTGGGCATGAAGCTGGTCGAGGAGGTCTGAGCCGATGCCCCTCGGCTGCGGATGACCGATGAACCGGTCTTCCGATTTCTCGGCTGCCCACGCGCCATCGCCGATGGACCGCCTGCGGCGCAACTTCGCGTTGCGCCTGAACCTCTGGCACGCGCTGATCTTCATCGCGTGCAGCGGGGTTTTGTTCCTCCTCGTGTACTACGTGCTGGTCGCGGCCGTCGAGCGGAAGGAACGCGAAGTGTTGGAAGCCCGCCTCAAGGAGTATGCCCTCATTTACCGGACCGGCGGGCTGACCTCGCTGCGCGGTTGGGCGGCGCAGCAAAAGGAGACGGGCGCACCGACGCAGTTCTTCGTCCGCTTCGTCGACCGCTGGAATCAGCAGTTCGTCGTGCAGGTGCCCGACGAGTGGGTGTCCTTCCGGGACGTTGAGACCGGATGGGAAGGATACCGGCGTCAAGTGGGCGTGATCCGTATCCCCAAGGACGAAGAGCGCGATTTCGCGTTGGTGTCTTTGGCGTTTGCCGACGGGTCGCTGTTGCAGGTCGGGCGCAGCGCGAACAGCCGGAACACCCTGCTGCGTCCGGTCCAGCGCGCCTTCGCCCTTGCCCTGGGCGCGACCGTTCTGCTCGGGTTCACGGGGGGTGCCCTCTTGGCGCACCGGGCCACCCAACCACTGCGGCAGATCATTGCCACCGCGCGCTCGATCATCCAGACGGGCCAACTCGACGCCCGGGTTCCGTTGCGTGAGTCGACCGACGAACTGGACGAACTGGCGCGTCTGTTCAACACGATGCTCGACAAGAATCAGGCGCTCATCAAGGCCATGCGCGAGTCGCTCGACAACACCGCCCACGACCTGCGCACCCCGCTCACGCGATTGCGAGGCGTCGCCGAACTTGCCCTGCAGGACCCCTCCAACGCCGCCAAGAGCCGCGAAGCCCTGGCCGATTGCGTCGAAGAATCGGACCGCGTCCTGGGAATGCTCAAGGTGCTCATGGACATCGCGGAGGCCGAGGCGGGAATGATGTCGCTCCAGATCGAGCGGGTCGAGATTGGCTCGCTTCTCGCCCAGGCGATCGAGGTGTACGCGTTTGTGGCCGATGAGAAACGCATCGCCGTGCGCCGCGAGTTCGGCCCCCCGCGGGAGGTGCGCGTCGACCCCAATCGCCTTCGCCAAGTCTTCGGCAATCTGCTCGATAACGCCCTCAAATACACCCCCGAAGGCGGTGACGTGTGCATTCGTGTCGACCAGGATTCAGACCACGTCGTCGTCCGCTTCCGCGACACCGGCATGGGCATCCCCGCCGACGAGCAGGACAAGATCTGGGGGCGCCTGTATCGCGGAGACAAGAGCCGATCCCAACGCGGGCTGGGCTTGGGCTTGAGCCTTGTCAAAGCCGTCGTGGAAGCGCACGGCGGACGCGTCTCGGTATCGAGCGAGGTCGACCGGGGCGCCGAATTCACAGTCCGGATTCCCGCCGCTCCCTCGGCCTGACGGCCGCGTTTCGCCAGGGCAGCCTTAAGGTCTGGCAAAAATCGATTGGCGGAGACGATGCGAGGCTCGAGGGGTGTATCCGCAGCGATACTCGAGACGAGGAACGAAGCGATTCTGGGGGGCTTGGCTCGCTGTCGTTGTCCTCGGTCACAGACCGGGAGCTCCCTCGTCGCGCCTCGCGAGCAAATCCCCTCCAGCAACCGGAATTAATTTTTGCACAGACCCTAAGACTTCAGCCCGGCCATGATTTGGTCGGTGACGGCCCGCACCACTGCCTCGGCCTCCGCGTCGAACCCGGCCTCGGCCTCGCGTCCCGGCACCTGGCAGGTGACCCCCGGACGCCACTCGGCGTTGTCGCACAGCTCGCATTCCTTGAGACCGTAGCGGGGATCGACAAACCCGAGGCCTTGTTTGATCTGGAGCAGGTCCTGGAGTTGGTTGGGGGTGAAGGTGTTGAGCGGTTTGCCCAGTTGCACCGCCACGGTCAAGGTGCGGCAGTAGGCCTCGATGATCTCGATCCGCCAGTAGGCCTCCTCGACGGTGTTGTGGCTCCAGGCCACCACGCCGTGGTTGGCCATCAGGATGGTGTTGTGCTTGTCCACCAACTCGGCCACCAACTGGCCCATCTCGGGCGAGCCCGGCGTGCGGTACGGCGCGATGGCCACGGCGCAAAACACCTCGTATTCCGGGATCATGCAGGTGGGCGGCTGGACGCCGGCGACCGCAAACGCCGTGGCATACGGCGGATGACAATGCACCGAGGCGACGTCCAGCGGCTGCCGCTTCATCATCTGCAGGTGCATGAGGATCTCGCTGGTGCGCTTCCTGGTTCCGCACAACTGGTTGCCCTCGAAATCGACCAGGCACATGTCTTCCGGCTTCAGCGAGCCTTTGCTGACCAGCGTCGGGGTGCACAGCGCCAGGTCTTTCCCGACGCGGATGGCGATGTTGCCGCCGTTGCCGTCGACATACTCCCGCTGCCAGAGGCGGCGCCCCACTTCGCAGATCTGGAGCTTGAGATCGTGGCAGTAGGGGGAGGCAAAGAAGGCGTCCAACTCCGCGCGGGGACTGGTCGAACTCAGAGAGTGTCCGGGAGCGGCGGTTGAACGTTGGGCGGGGAGGCGACCGGGGCGGGGCGAGTCCCTCCCGAGGCGCCCGAAGCGCGCGGCCCGTCGAGCCGTTCACGCAGGAGGTCTCTGGCCGATGGCGTCAGAATCGCGTCGCCGGGTATGGCGCCCAGATCCTCACCGCGCCTGACCATTTCTTGAACATCGCGAAGACTCACGACTTTCTTCATGGACACACCTCCGCCGCTCTCGAACACGGGTTTTGCGGGCTCACGGTTTTGGGGAATAAAAGACGTCGTCGATCATCGCCACGGTGATGGCATCGACGGGCGTCGGTTGTGCGAAGGGCATCGCCGCCTCGCGGCCTTCGACGAACCCGATCGTGTCTCCGAGACCGCCGCCCAGGTCGTCATACGCCACCAGCGTGAAGTCGCGGCTCAGCCCCGCGGGCGGTTCGCGTCGGCGCTGGAAGTGATCGCGCGTGAATGGGCTGATCAACAGCCACCGTCCTCCCCTCAAGGCGGGGACCGTGTGGCTCAGCGTGACGCGGCCAATGACGATGCCCAGTCTCATGTCAGCCCTTCTCGTCGTCCACAATGCCGATCACCATCCAGTGCGCGGGGCTTTTCGGATCGCCGATCACGCCCGCGGGCGCCGCGCCGTCGGACGAGATGAGGACTCGTTGGTGCAGGCCGGCTCCGTGGGGATCGATGGCCACCCGCGGCGCGCCTTCGGGCCCCGCCTGCGGCATCGATCGGCTGGCAGATCAGCAGCCGCCAGCCCTCGAGGCTGGGGTGCTTCCGCGTTCCGATGACACTGCCTTCAACGCGGGCCAACAACATACCGAATCATCCTTCAGAAGATCCGGAGCTTGTCCACCATCACGCACCGCCGCACCCGGGTGAAGGTGCGCGGGTTGCAGATGCCTTCGCCGGTGGTCGTCGCGATCGAGAAGTTCGGGTACCCTTCGCCGCCGTTTCCCAGCCCGGCCAGGCAGGAGCCGTTCTTGACGAACAGAGTCGTTTCGAGCGCCTTGGCCATCGCGGTCATGTGGGCGACATCGTGCGAGTGGATCATGGCCGAGTGCTTGTAGCCGCGCTCGGCGAGACGCGCCGCGTCGATGCCCTCCTCGACACTCCGCACCCGCACCACGGGCAGGAACGGCATCATCTGTTCTTCGTGGACAAAGGGGTGGCTCGCCTCGGTCTCGGCGAACAGCAGCGGCGTCCGGGCGGGGACATGGGCGCCAGCCGCGCGGGCGAGAACGTCCACGTCTTTCCCGATCGAGGGCCTTGTTCACGACCGGCTCGGGCAACCCGCTCCCGTGCCCGGGAACGAATGTGAACGCGGCCTGGGTCAATCGCTCGAGCTGCGACATCAGACAGGCGGCAGGCGCCGTGCCTCTCGAGCGCGGCCAGAAACGCGTCGAACACGCGATCGAGCACAAACACTTCTTTCTCGCCGACGCAGAGCAGATTGTTGTCGTAGGCCGCGCCCAGGATGATCATGCTGGGCGGCCCGATCCAGGCAAGCGGTGCCATCCACGAGGACGGGCGGGTTGCCGGGGCCGGCGCAGACGGCGCGCTTGCCGCTGGCCATCGCCGCCTTGACCACGCCCGGGCCGCCGGTCACGCAGAGCAGCTTCACCTGCTCGTTCCTGGCGATGGCCTGGAACGACTCGAGCGTGGGCGGATCGACGATGCACGCCAGGTTCTCGATGCCCAACTCGCGGTGGATGGCCTCGTTGAACACGCGCACCGCCGTCACCGCGCACCTCGACGCCGCCGGGTGCGCGTTGAACACGGCCGCGTTGCCGGCGGCCACCATGCTGATGATATTGCAGGCCAACGTCGGGATCGAGTGCGTGGAGGGCGTGACGGCCCCGATCACTCCGAACGGCGCGCATTCTTCGAGCGTGATCCCGTGATCGCCGCTCAGCCCGTACGGATGCAGGAATTCAACGCCCGGTACGGCGCGCAGGCCCTCGAGCTTTTCGATCTTGTGATCCAAGCGCCCGATTTTCGTCTCTTCGAGTTCCATCCGGCCCCACTCGGACGCTTTGGCGCAGGAGATGTCTTTCACGATCTCCACGATCTTGTTCCGCCCGGCCACGCCCAGTTCGAGAAAGGCGGCGGTAGGCCGCCTCCCCAGCCGCGCAGGCCTCGTCCGCATCGGCAAACACCCCGCCTCGACCGCCTTCGATGCGAAGCCGCGCCGAGAGATGCCGGAGGGCCGCAGTCGGACGGTGTGTTCGAGGGCGGCCTGGGCGCCTCGCTGGGCGCCGCAGCCCCGCCCAGGCGCCCGAGAACTTCGCGCACAACGTCGCGGATGAGAGTCTCGTTCACTTCAGATTTCAGAAACAGACAGGCTTATTGGGCCGACGTTGTGCCGGCTCGCGTTGTCAAAGGGTAGATTCCCTTTCCCAGCACCTCGACTCTGTCGACAATGCCGATCACCACGGCGTCCACGGGACACTCTTTCAGATCGGGAGCCAGGCGGGCGGAACTGCCCTGGCAAAACAGCACCATCTCGCCCTCGCCGGCACCCACGCTGTCGACCGCGACAATCGTGTTCGCCCCCGGTCGGAACCGGGTTGGATCCTGGTCATCGACCAGCATAGGGCGCAGCAGGAGCAGCTTGCGGCCGGTCAGGTGCGCGTCCTTCTTGGTGGCCACCACCGAGCCTTCAACAAGGGCGAGAAACATAGAATCAGAAGAGCGCATGACGCAACGCCCGGCACCCGAGACGGGACTCGAACGGCGTCCGCAGCCGCGGCCCGCCAGGCGCCTCAGGCCCCGCGGATCACTTCTTCTTGGGCAGGACAGCCTCGACATCCGGGTGCGGACGGGCGATGACATGCACGCTGACCAGTTCGCCCTGGATCGCCTTGACGGCCTGGGCGCCGGCGTCCACCGCCGCTTTGACAGCAGCGACGTCGCCCACCACGACGGCCGTGACCAGCGCGTTGCCGACCTGAGTCATGGGGCCGGCCAGTTCGACATTGGCGGCCTTCAGCATCGCATCGGCGCCCTCGACGAGGGCGACCAGGCCGCGCGTTTCAAGAAATCCAAAGGCTTGTGGCATGTTCGGATTGGATTGGATTGGATTGGATTGAAGTGAAATGCGTCGAGATTCAGGATCTGTTTGGGGCGCGGGTTTCTGATAGCCCGCATTTCAGGTGCAATGTGACGGTGACCGGTCAGATGACATCAAAAGTTGGTGAGAAATGCGGGTTAGGGAGCGGTTGTGGGAACGCTCTCGAGCAGACGCCGGACCTCGCGGGCCACAACGAGTTCCTCGTTTGCGGGAATGACAAGCACGCGGACGCGGGATTCTGGTGCGCTAATGACCCCTTCACGGGCACGGACCTGCGCGTTCGCGTTCCCATCCAGCACGATGCCCAACTGATCCATGCGCGCGCAAATGGCGGCGCGAAGTTCGCTCCGATTCTCGCCAATGCCTCCTGTGAACACAAGGGCGTCGGCGCCATTCAGCGCGACGAGGGAGGCGCCGATCCAACGTCGGACCTCGTGCACAAACACGTCCAGCGCCAACTGCGCCTGGGCGCTTCCCTGCCGCGCCGCCTCGCAGACATCGCGAATGTCGTTGGACACGCCGCTGAGCCCCTTGATACCGCTCTCGTGGCAGAGCTGCCGCTCCGCCTCTTCCGGACTCAGCCCCAGCACCCGCAGCACATGCGGAAAGGCCATCGCATCCAGGTCGCCCACCCGGTTGTTGTGCGGCACGCCCGACTGCGGGCTCATCCCCATGCTGCTGCCAACCGCCACACCGCTCCGCATGCCGGTGACGCTGGAACTCCCCCCCAGATGACACGAGATGACACGCAACGCAGGCTCGCGCGTCGGCGTCGAACCGCCGTTCACATAGAGTTGCCGCACGCGATCAGCCACGTCATCCCGCCCAAACAACTCCGCGCTGCGCTCGGCGATAAACTTGTGGCTGGCCCCGTGGAAACCCAACCGCCGCACACCGGCCCCGAACCAAGCCTCCGGCACGGCATACCGCATGGCCGCCTCGGGGGCCCATTGGTGAAACGCCGTCTCGAACAGGCCCACCAGCGGAATCCGGGGCAGGCGGGCCGCAAACAGCCGAATGCCGCGGACATAGGCCGGATTGTGGGCCGGCGCGATCGGGCTCGCGGCCTCCATCGAAGCGATCACCGACTCGTCAAGGCGGACGCACCCGGTGATGCCCTCGGCTATTACAGTCTTGAACCCCACCGCCGTGATCTCATCCTCGGACGCAACCGCCCCGGACCGTCGCAATTCGACCAGGCAATCTTCAATTGCCGCCCGGTAGTCGCTCACCCGTTCGAAGCCGCCCCGGTGCAGCAGACGCTCCGACCCGGCGAACTCGAACATCCGCCACTTGAGGGAGGTCGAGCCGATGTTGGCGACCAGGATCTTCACGGGCGCAAGGCTCTCCGTCTCACTGGAACCACTTGCTGAGAACACTCATGCCCTCGTGCGGGCGCGGGATGACCTGGACACTCACGACTTGACCGACTTGGGCCGCTGCCGCCGCACCGGCATCCGTTGCGGCTTTGACCGCCGCCACGTCGCCCCGAAAAATCGAGGTCACGTAGCCGCTGCCGATCTTCTCCCAGCCGACCAGGGTCACGTTGGCGGCCTTCAGGGCCGCATCGCTCGCCTCGAGCAGGGCGCAGAGGCCCTTGCACTCGATCATTCCAATCGCTTGTTGTGACATAGCCTTGTCCATGGATGTTTGTGTTTCCACGCCCTGGTCGTCGCTACTTGCCCGCAGGCTTGGAGGGTTCTCCGACGAATGCCTTCAACAGGTCGTCATGCGGGCGGGCAATGACATGGGAACCGATCAGTTCCCCCACCTTGACCGCCGCCTTGGATCCGGCGTCGACCGCCGCCTTGACGCTGCCCACATCGCCCCGCGCCAATATGGTGATCATCCCGCCACCGATCATGATCGTCTTGAGCAGCGTGACGTTGGCGGCTTTGACCATGGCATCACTGGCTTCGACAGCCCCAACGTAGCCCTTGGTTTCAATCATTCCGAGTGCTTCACTCATAATCAGTCTGTCCTGTCTAGTTTGACTCAAAAGTCGGTCCGGACTCGGCCCGCCACGGACCTCGAGTTCACTTCACCAACTCGCACGGCGTGCTCGCCGACAGGTTGCACGCGTTTCCCTCGTCGGTGTCGATGTGCACTTCCAGCTTGCTGCTCGGATCGACCCGGCACAGCAACCTCTCGAACGTCACCCCGCAAGGCCCCCCAACCCTCAGCCGCAGTTCGTCCCCCGCCTTCGACCCGTAAAACGATGCGTCGTCCGGATTCATGTGCACATGGCGCAATGCCCGAATGACCCCTTCATTCATTTCGAAAAAACCGGCCGGCCCCATCAACATGCAACCGGGTGTCCCCTGGATGTCGCCCGAAACGCGCAGCGGAATGTCGAATCCCAGGGCGATCGCATCCGTGTACGCCAGTTCCACCTGGTTCAGATCACGGCACGGCCCCAGAATGCGCAGGTTCGAAATCACCCGGCTCCGCGGACCAATCAACGTCACCGTCTCCTTCGCCGCAAAAGAGCCTCGCTGATACAACGGCTTCCACACCTGGAGTTGCGTCCCCTTGCCAAACAGGACCGCCACCGCCTCCGGCGTGAGGTGGCAATGCCGGGCGCTGACGTTCACGACCAGCGGATTGGGAGCCGACGCGACCCTCGGCAACGCCTTGCCCAGCCGCTCGTAGACCATCTGCCGCACCAGATGTTCGACGACCGCACGATGCGTGATTGGCACCTCAGGTGTCATGAACAGGGCGAAATCCTTCGTTCCCAGGCTTGATTGTCAACTGCAATCCCAGCTTGGGGGCGGGCTCGCCGGCCCGCTGGCTATCTCGAATCCTTCAAACCCCGAACATGTGGTCGTCCAGTGAAGTTCCAGGCGCCCCTCTCCCTCCTGCTTTCCAGGACTCGATCTTTCCGCGACATAGGAGCGGAAATACTTGGCGAGGATTCGCCTCAGACCGACGCGGCACGTTGCCAGATTGTATGGGTTGGGCCTTGACCTTCGTCACCGGCGCCCGACGCCTCGCCAAGTGGCGCCACTGCGCGGCGCAAAAACTTGTCGATAGTTCACCTCTGTGGCTTCGAGAGCATCCACAGGGTGGTGACCGACACCGGCGCGCCGACGGACCTGGTGAAGGAACTCAGATCAAACGGGTTGGACGTCCTCTTGGCCCCGCCGATCCCGGCGCTTTGAATCTCTTGAGTGTTCGCCTGCAGCGGGAAACGGGTCCTCGCCCCAAAACGCACTTCCCCCCGAATCACGACCTCCTCCTCCGTCAGTAATGCCATCCCCGGACTTGCGGTCGGCTTCGACGAAACAAGCGCTAGCATCGAATTGGCCGGAGCGTCCATGCCGCGCGAGATCAAATGTCCCTTGAGCACAACCGATTCTCCAGTCGTGCGGTGCACGCCGCTCGCCTCGAAGGGGAGGCTGTGCTCAGCATCCCAATCCGGCTCGTCGGCAGCCTTTGCCATCGTACCCGGAATCGACGCTCTCGCAGAACTCGAGGTCGCTGCCGCAGCCTTCAGATCGGATCGAATCTCACCGGGAAACGGCCCGTCACCTGTCCTCCGCTCTCCGGACAGAGCCCCACCCCCGCCTCGCGTCTCGGCCAGCAACTCGTAGACTGAACCGTCAGCATCCACGATCATCATACCCGATTCGGTGACTTCGATCGCAAAGGCGTTCAATACCGTCGGCATAGGCGGCGAGTTGAAGTTGCGACGGAACTGAGCGGACGGATTCGCGCGCACAAAATGCCGTCGAAGCACTGCCACTCTCTGGACCGCCTTCTCAGGCGCTGGCTCCGTATGGGTCAGCGTTCGTTCTGGAACCGAAACTGGAGAAGCCGGCTCGGCGACTGGAACCGCCGACACTGCGGCGACCACCTCGGCCGGAGCGGGTTCGGGCGGCAGAGCCGGTTCGGGAACCGAAACTGGAGAAGCCGGCTCGGCGACTGGAACCGCCGGCACTGCGGCGACCACCTCGACCGAAGCGGGTTCGGGCGGCAGAGCCGGTTCGGGAACCGAGACCGGAGAAGCCGGCTCGGCGACTGGAACCGCCGACACTGCGGCGACCACCTCGGCCGGAGCGGGTTCGGGCGGCAGAGCCGGTTCGGGAACCGAAACTGGGAGAAGCCGGCTCGGCGACTGGAACCGCCGGCACTGCGGCGACCACCTCGACCGAAGCGGGTTCGGGCGGCAGAGCCGGTTCGGGAACCGAGACCGGAGAAGCCGGCTCGGCGACTGGAACCGCCGGCACTGCGGCGACCACCTCGACTGAAGCGGGTTCGGGTGGCAGAGCCGGTTCGGGAGTGGCAACTCGAGGGGCCGAATCGGTTGCGAAAGCTGTTTCTGTAGGCTGTGTCAGACCTGCTGACGCTTCCACGCTGTCCGGGGCAGCCAGGTGTGCGAGGAGGGTGGCTGCCTCCGTCGTCTGCTCTTCTTGCGAAGACACACTCCAGACTAAGCCAACAGTTGGGTCAGGAACCGCCGCCCAATCGGTCTCATCTTCCGGAAGAACGATTCTCGGCAGGTCCGATTCGGCCGACCAGTACGACTTCAGTGTACCGTTGTTTGCCGTCTTGTCCGGAGGTCGGTCACCTCCTGTGGCGAGCAGCGCTCCGACGAGAATGACAACCACGGTCGCGCCGGCAGCGGCGACTCGCCAGTGCGGTGCGAGGAAGGCCACCATCGATCGGGGCAGAATGTGATTCGACGGTTTGATCGCACCTCGTACGGCGGCAAGGACTTCATCCCGAGTCTCCTGAGGGACCAGGAAGGGATGAGTGATCTGGGCCATTCGGCCCTTTGCGTAAATCGCCAGTCGGGTTCCCAGTTCGTGCGCGACGTCGCGCCGGGGGAAGTCTGTTGGGTAAGAGGGTGGCACCGAACCCGGGCTGTCCACAAAGGATGGATCGCCCATTTGGATGCGGTACAAGCACATCTGCAGACGGCGAAGAACAAAGCTGGGACGCACTTCGAGGGCCGCCGCCACTTCCTCTTCAGAAAGATCACTGAAGAACCACAATTCGGTCAGTTCCACACAGGGTCCGCCACACCGGTCGAACTGGCTCCGGATCCGATACACCACCTCCTTCTCGGGGACACCGCCTCCGGACAGGGCTGTTGTTGCTTCCGCTTGCGAATCTCGAGCCCCAGTGACAGGGCCGGTTGTCAAGGCTCTGTCGCAGCCGAAGCCGCGCACTTCTTGCGACGCCATCCGGAGCAGCCACACCCGGCAGGATGGTGCGGCATTGGCTTCGTTGATTTCTGCCGTGGCCCGCACAAAGGTGCGCCGGCATAAATCGAGAACCTCCGTTTCGCCAAGACCCGGGCTCGGAGAGAAAAACGAAGCGCCCGATGCCGTCGTGGTGTAGATTCAGGAGCTTGTCCCACGCCGATTCATCGCCCGCACGGCAGCGGGCGATCAGACTCCTATCAGAGGACATCTTCACTTCACGCCTATTGACGATGATTACTTACGCCGAGTATGCAGAAACATTGTCACCTGGCAACAAATATTTTCAATCATCGACCAACAGTGAATTAAGCCGGTTCATGAAGAAGCCGCTAAACACGATTCATGGGTGAGTTATTCACATAGTAGGCACTTTGGGTCAAGGCTCCCGAGCAGCCTGGGTGAGCCTGGTAAGTTGGTTCGCGACCTCGATCCGGGTTGGGTCCAGGCTGAGGGCGCGGCGGAAGTGACGGACGGCCTGCGAGCGAGTTCCCTGCCGGCTGTGCAGGTCGCCGAGTCCAACGTGTGCGTCCACCCAGTCGGGGTTCAGTTCGAGCGCTTTCCCGAAAGACGCCAGTGCTTCCTGGGTCTTTCCCTGCTGTGCCTGGGACTTTCCGATCTCGCTATGAGGGCGGGCGGCGTGGGGGATCAGCCGTGCCACCTGTCGCCACTCGGCTTCCGCGGCCGCGTATTCGTCGAGTCCGTTTAAGAGCCGCGCGGTCAGATCGTGCAGGACCCAATCCTCCGGATTCGAGGCTGAGGCCTGTCGGCAGGCCTCCAAGGCCCGACGGCGCGCGACGGGCTTTGCGTTGCCCCGGAGGTCCGCCAACTCCTGGTCGACTCGTTTCACACGTTCCGTGTGCCCAAGTTGCTGCTGGTAGATCGGTTCCTCGAATCGACGGCGAATCAGACTCGCAATCTCATACCGCTGGCTGTCGGTGTAGCCTAACCGGGCCGCACACGCGTCCGCGGAAAGCCATCCGGTCGGCGGAGCCGACTCCTGAGTCCCCGCATCGGGGAGCCCGGCCGCCACCGCTTCGGCGAAGAGCAGCGCGAGCAGGTAGTTGCCCGCAAAGGTGAAATGGACGTGCTCGTAGAGAAACTCCTCGCCCGGGATTCCGCTCGTACTCTCTCGCTCGAACAGCCGCTCCGCATCCAGCAAAGACACCATGGAGCCGGCATGGTGTCCCACGGTCTGGCGGATCAGTTCATTTTGGCGGCTATCGGTGCGAAACCTCAGGGTGTCCAAATCGCGGGCGAGTTGGAGGTGCGTTTTGGCTTCGTTGGTCTGACCTCGGGCCAAGCAGCATGTGCCCCAACGGAACTGCAACTCGGCATAGGCATCGTCGATGCGCGCCGCGGTCTCGTAGTTCCGGATGGCCGTCTCCAAGTCACCGCCGATCTCAGCCGCAACGCCGGCCTGATAAACCCGCTCCCACTCGGCCCGGTCCGAGGCGGTCAGCCCGGACCGATGCAGCGAGCCGAACGGCGGCCAGTCCCGCAGCCGCGACACCACGGTGCTCACCACCACCCGTGCGCCCGCGCCGGCGCCGAGCCTGATGATCTCATCGAGATTCCTTTGAAACTGGCGGCCCAGGCGCGCGAGCCGCGGATCGTCGCGGCGCACCTGTTGGCTCATGAACATCGACATGCCGCCCCATCCCAGGGCGGCTTCACGTGACGGTCCCAGCCGCGGCAACAATCCGTCCAGCCATTGTCCGGTGCGGGTCCTCTTCAGGGCCACGTTCGCCCGGATCACGGGCAGCGGCGGGGTCTGCTCGCCAAAGACCGTGCCGGTCCCATATGGCCCGATCACCTCGTTGTTCCCCATGTACACCAGCCAGAAGTCGCCTTGCAGATCCCGGCAATCGCGCGCGATCGGAAGAATCACATGCGAGTTGATGGCCGTGAATGCCGTGTTCACAACCTCGAACCGCATGCTCGGATACCGGTGGCGCAGCAGGGTCGCGAGGATCCTCGAGAAACCGAAAGCCGGCGCCGGATCCCCGATCGCAGCCGATTCGCCAAACACGAAGATCCGGCATGTTCCGGCGGGTTTCGAGGGGGCCAGGAGAAGCGGTTCGGGAGTCTTGGCAAGGGTCCGGGGAACAAACCGCCAGGCGAATCGCTGGTTCTCAACCCGCCAAGCCGGCCCGGTGGCTCGGTGACCCACGAAAAACGCCGTCTCGTAGCCGTAGCCGAAGAGCCGCAGCAGCAGCTCGCCCAAGGTCAGACACAAGGCCGGCACCGCCAGCGCCGCTCCAAGCCGGAACCAAAGCCGCCGGCGTCTGATCGCCGCCACTTCCGGTGAGGGCGGCCTCGGAGCATCGCCTTCCGGGACCCTGGGTGCCGGCCCGCGCGTGTGAGGACGTGGTTTGTTCACAACAACTTCTGGCGTCCGTGTGGGGCGACCTTAGCCGCCTCGTCCCGCGGGCGCGAACGAAAATCGCGTGGCCGCACGGGCGTTCGGCTGCCCCGCGGGCATCCTGAATCCTTTTGACGGTCCCCACCCCTTCCCGTAGGTTCCCCGCACCGTTTTGCTCACATGCTTGGGTATATCATCAAGAAAGTCATCGGCTCGAAGAACGATCGCGAGGTGAAGCGCCTCAGTCGCGCGATCGTGCCGCGCATCAACGAGATCGAGCAGTCGCTGCAGTCGCTGCCCGACGAGGCCCTGCGCGAGAAGACCGCCGCCTGGAAGACCCGGCTCGGCCGCCATCGAGGACAAGGCGGAGCTCGAAGCCGCGTTGGACGAGATCCTGCCCGAGGCCTTCGCGGTGGTGAAGAACGCCTGCCGGCGGCTTGTTGGGCACAGGACATCACGGTCCGCGGCCACGTGCTCAAGTGGGACATGGTCCCCTTCGACGTCCAGTTGATCGGCGGCTGGGCCCTGCACAAGGGGCGGATCGCGGAAATGGCCACCGGCGAAGGCAAGACGCTGGTCGCCACCATGCCGGTGTACCTCAACGCCCTGACCGGCCGCGGCGTGCACCTCGTGACCGTCAACGATTACCTCGCCGCGCGCGACAGCGAGTGGATGGGGGCGGTGTACCGGTTCCTCGGGCCTGACGGTCGGCTGCATCCTCCACGACCAGACCGCCCGCGGTGCGCCGCGAGCAGTACAACTGCGACATCACCTACGGCACCAACGCCGAGTTCGGCTTCGATTACCTGCGCGACAACGGCATTTACATCACCAAGGAGGAACAGGTCCAGCGCGGACACTACTACGCCATCGTGGACGAGGTGGACTCGATCCTGATCGATGAGGCCCGCACGCCGCTCATCATCAGCGGCCCCGCCGTGGTCAGCGCCGGGCAACGAACTGTACGTGCAGTTCAAGGCCCAGGTCGAGGCCATCGTCCACGCCCAGGAACGGCTCTGCAACCGGTTCCTCAGCGAGGCCGAGGAGCTCCTCAAGAAGCTGCACCCGGAGGACGGCTCCAACCCCGTCGACCCCGAGGACCTCCAGCGGGAGGTCGGCCTCCTGCTCTACCGCGTCAAGATGGGCAACCCCCGCTCGCCCAACCTGCACGCGCTGCTCGAGAACCCCGAGAACGCCCAGATGATGAACGCGGCGGAACTCGAACTGCACGCCGATCAGCCAAGAAAGTCCTGCTCTACGCCGAGAAGGAACAGCTCCTCTTCGCCATCGACGAGAAGGGCCACGAGGCCGACCTGACCGAGAAGGGCCGCGCCTTCCTGAGCCCGCAGGATCCGGACGCCTTCGTGCTGCCCGACCTCATCACCGCGTTCCACGAGATGGACACCGGGCCCGAGCCGGACGTCCGGAAGCGGCTCGAGATCAAGGCCAAGCTGCAGAAGGACTTCGAGGCCAAGGCGCAGCGCATCCACTGCATCTCGCAGCTCCTCAAGGCCTACTGCCTCTACCAGCGCGACGTCCAGTACGTCGTCCAGGACAACAAGGTCGTCATCGTCGACGAGAACACCGGACGCCTCATGACCGGCCGCCGCTGGAGCGACGGCCTGCACCAGGCCGTCGAGGCCAAGGAAGGCGTGCGCGTCGAGGAGGAGACCCAGACCCTCGCCACCATCACGATCCAGAACTACTTCCGCATGTACCAGAAGCTGGCCGGCATGACCGGCACGGCGGAGACCGAGGCCGCCGAGTTCTGGGACATCTACAAGCTGGGCGTGCTGGTGATCCCGACCAACAAGCCGTGCGTCCGCAAAGACGCCCACGACACGGTCTACAAGACCAAGCGCGAGAAGTACGACGCCGTGGTCCAGGAGATCCAGGCCATCCACGGCCAGGGCCGTCCCATGCTCGTCGGCACCATCTCCGTCGAAGTCAGCGAGCATCTCTCGAGGATGCTCAAGAAGGTCGGCATCGTCCACTCCGTGCTGAACGCCAAGTACCACCAGCAGGAGGCCGAGATCGTCACCCGCGCCGGCCAGCGCGGCTCCGTCACCATCGCCACGAACATGGCCGGACGCGGCACCGACATCAAACTCGGCCCCGGCGTTGCCGACCTCGGCGGCCTGCACGTCATCGGCACCGAACGCCACGAGGCCCGCCGCATCGACCGCCAGCTCCGCGGACGTTGCGCCCGCCAGGGCGACCCCGGCTCCTCCCACTTCTTCATCTCCCTCGAAGACGATCTCATGCGCCTGTTCGGCTCCGACCAGATCGTCAAGGTCATGGAACGGGTCGGCCTCGAAGAAGGCCAGGAACTCGAGCACCCCTTCCTCAACCGCTCCATCGAGCAGGCCCAGAAACGCGTCGAACAGCACAACTACCAGATCCGCAAGCGCACCCTCGAGTACGACGACGTGATGAACAAGCAGCGGGAGGTCGTCTACGGCTTCCGCAACGAGATCATCCACGGCGCCGACATCCGCGACCGCCTCATGGACATCATGGAGGAGGTCGTCGTCGACAAGGTCAAGCAGTTCACCAGCGCCGACAACGACTCCTCCGACCTGGAACAAGCGCGGTCTGGCGGATTGGGTGAACCTCAGTTTCCCCATCGGCCTGCCCGAGGAGCAGATCCTGAAGATCGCCGACCAGGGCCAGGAAGTCCCCGTCGCCGGTTCGCTCTTCGACGGCCTCAGCGCCGCCCAGTACGCCGTCGCCCAGCACATCTGCAAAGCGGTGCGCGACCTCTACGAACTCAAGATCAGCTTCGAGAACCCCGACAATCTCAAGATCGGTCGAGCGCTACACCATCCTCAGCGCCATCGACAAACTGTGGCAGGAGCACCTCTACCACATGGACAGCCTGCGCAACAGCATCGGCCTGCGCGCCTACGGCCAGCGCGACCCGCTCATCGAGTACAAGGTCGAGGCCTTCAAGATGTTTGACGAGCTGATGGTCAACATCAAGACCGAGATCTGCCGCAACATCTTCCTGAGCGCCTCCAGCCTGATCGCCTTCGAGCAGTTCTTCCGCAACCTGCCCCAGCGCACCGTCCATGCCGAAGCCAGCGCCTTCGGATCGGCCCGCCGCCGGCGCGCCGCCGCCAAGTCCGGGCCAGCGACGGCAAACGCGCCAGCGACATGGTCACCGAAGCCACCGAAGCAGATCGCCCGCGCCCGCGCCCCCGTCCGCGCCGTGCCCAAGGTCGGACGCAACGATCCCTGCCCCTGCGGCAGCGGCAAGAAATACAAGCAGTGCTGCGGTCGCTGACGCCTCCGCTTGGATCCGGGTGGGCGAGAGGCCATGGCAAACCTCACTTTGCTGATGACAACCATCGAGCTCTTACTTATCCTGAGGTCGCTCCAGGGCGCGAGGGATGCCGGGTCATCAGCGCGCTCGAGCCTTATCCCATGAACAAGAAGTCTGTCTCCGCCCGCAGCGGGCTGCTCTGCGGGGGGAATTGGATCATCGACCAGGTCAAGTTAGTTGATGTTTACCCGCAGCGCGAGCAACTCGCCAACATCCGCTCGCAAAGCCAGGGCACCGGCGGCGCCCCCTACAATGTCCTGATCGATCTCGCCAGACTCGGGGTCGACTTTCCCCTCCAGGCAGCCGGATTGGTCGGCAAAGATCCCCTCGGCGCGGCCATCATCGAGGATTGCCGGCGTCATCAGATCGATGCCAAATACCTGCGGCAAACCACCGTCGCCCCCACATCCTACACCGATGTCATGACCGAACTCGCCGGCGGCAACCGCACCTTCTTCCATATGCGGGGTGCGAATGCGCTCTGGACCGGCGCCGATATCGATTTCTCCAAGACCAAGACCCGCATGTTCCACCTCGGTTACCTGCTGCTCCTGGACGAACTCGACAAACCGGATAAATCTTGCGGCACCAAGGCCGCCGCCCTCCTGGCCCGTGCCCAGGACGCCGGCATCAAGACCAGCGTCGATGTCGTCAGCGAAGACAGCGACCGCTTTAACCGGATCGTGACGCCCGCCCTGAAACACGTCGATTATTGCATCCTCAACGAGATCGAGGCCGGCAAAACCACCGGCTTCAAAATCCGCCAAGCCGACGGATCCCTCGATACCGTCTCCCTCCGCCACGCCGCCGGGGCCATGCTCCAACTCGGAGTCCGAGAACTGGTCGTCATCCACTTTCCCGAAGGCGCTTTTGCCCGCACCCGCAAAGGCGATGATCACTGGCAGCCTTCGCTGGATCTCCCCCCCAAGTTCATCGCCGGCACCGCCGGGGCAGGCGACGCCTTCTGCGCGGGCGTTCTCCTCGGACTCCACGAAGGCTGGGATCTGAAACAGAGCCTCGCAGCCGGTGTGTGCGTGGCCGCCGCATCTCTCTCCGCCCCCACCTGCACCGATGGCATGAAACGGCTCTCCGTCGTGCTCGGTCTCTCCAAGAAATTCAAATACCGCCGCCTCCTCGAAGCCGCAGATTAACAGGGCTTCGCCCCAGACCGGCGGGGCGTCTGAACGACTCGTGGCCGCTGGGTTTCCGCGGATTGGCACCCCCTGAGGCCCCCGGTACCGTGCAGTACAAAGGGTAAGAATGATCGATTAGGCTGAAATATGCTGAGAATCAGTTACCTGCGAAATCAAGGTTGGCTTCGAACGGTTTCGAGTATTTGGTGCGCGCGGCAGGACTTGAACCTGCACGGTGTTACCCACTAGAACCTGAATCTAGCGCGTCTGCCAATTCCGCCACGCGCGCAACCATTTATTACCAATGACTTACAACAGATTGTTGACCTTCGATTCTTCGCGTTGTATCCGCCTTTTGCATACCGTAGGTTCCGGTCGTGAGCGCGACCCCGAACTCCACGAGTAAGACAACGGGCAAACTAACCGGCCACCGCCTCTCCAAAGACGACAAGTGGCGTTCATTTCCAAAGATCCCACACCTGCTGCAGTACGTCAGCAACGGCACCTTTTACGGCACAACGAAGGTCGATGGCAAGATCATTCGCCAGATCATTCGACAGTCTCGCAACCGACGTTTGGACCGCTGCCAAACTCCGTCTGGTCGATTCCCTATAACAACATCAAGAGGCCCGGGGCAGTGCCCGGGCAATCTCGTTCCCGAAGGCTATCGCCCTGTACGAGAAAGCGCTTGACCAGAAGGCTGAATCGCAGCGGAACGCCGGCGTTGCGCCCATCCTCGCCGTCGACGGTTTCGATCCCAAAGTCTGTTCGCGGTCGGACCCGGCCTCGAGGAAGTTTCGATGGGATGGTTGGAGAATGCCCGTGCGCTGTCCAGCCGCCCCGCATCCAAGCCCTCCAGCCAATGAACCGGGCCGTGTTGCAGCGCCGCTGAATAGGCAACATCCAACTGGTCAATCTGGCAGCAACCTGTGAGGGGCAATGCTCGGTGGAGTTGTTGCGCACAGACAATCCTCAACAGACTCAAAACGGGAGTCAAAACGTCAGTGAAACCAGTTTTGGCAAGCCTTTTGTGTGTGTCCAGCTTTCTGGCGGAGTGGTGGTTGCGGCGCTATTTCGGCATGCGTTTTGTCGGTTATTGTAGGCAAGCATTTCCCCAGTGTAGACACCGGTTTGCGGGACTCCGCTAGCTTTTGCTTGCTGATCCATGAAATCCGAGAGCCGGCTGCGCTCCCGTGGCCAGCACCCCCCGTCAATGCGGACCGCTGTCCCACGGTGCCACTTCCGGTTAACGCCGGTTGACTTCTGAGGCCGCCAAAGGAGAATCAAACCCGGCAGACATCATGAAAACAATCCCCCCAATTCTCGCGCTTGTCCTCACTTCTGGGGCCTGTGCCGCGCTTCACGCCAACGAATGGCACGTTGCTGTGAATGGCGACGACTCGAATCCAGGCCACAACGCCGCCCCGGTCCGCACGATCCAGCGCGCCGCGGACTTGGCGCAACCGGGCGATGTCATCACCGTCCACGAAGGCATCTATCGCGAGCGCATCAATCCGCCGCGCGGCGGCACGTCCGAGGCGAAGCGCATCGTCTATCAAGCCGCGGGCGGGGAAAAGGTCGTCATCAAAGGCTCGGAGGTGGTCAAAGGCTGGGAGAGGGTCACGAACGACACGTGGAAAGTGACGCTCCCAAACAGCTTCTTCGGCAGCTTCAATCCCTACAGTGATCTCATCCGCGGCGACTGGTTTTCACCAAGGGGCCGCCAGCATCACACCGGCGCGGTCTATCTCAACGGACACTGGTTGACCGAGGCGGCAAAACTCGACGAAGTTCTTCTGCCCGCGGACACGCCGCCGGCGTGGCTTGGCGCGGGAAGCCAGGACTACCTGCTGAATGTGGCCTGGTTGCGCATCGGCGCTGACGCAGCCGCACGGATTCCGGCGACGAGCTTTGCGTCCAAGCGCGGCACGCAAAACGCCGAGTGCTCCGAGGGCGGCCAGTGCATCGGCTTCATCGCGCATCGTGACTGGGTGCGGTACGAGGGCATCGATTTCGGTCCACGCACGGAGCAGATGGAGATTCGGGCCGCGTCGGCCACCGACGGTGGGATCATCGAGCTTCGACTGGATGCACCCGAGGGCGAGCTGCTTGGAGCATGTTTGATTCCGAACACTGGCGGTTGGCAGACGTGGACTTCTTTCAAGACGAAGATCAAACCCGTGAACGGCACCAAGCCGCTGTGCCTCGTGTTCAAAGCGCAGGAGCCCGCGGCGTGGAACCCCACCTTGAATCCGCAGTTGTGGTTCGGCCAAGTTGACCCTGCGAATACCACGCTCTATGCGCAGTTCAAAGGCGTGAATCCGAACGAGCAACTCGTCGAGATCAACGTTCGCCAGACAGTCTTCTACCCCGACAAGCCGGGCCGGAACTTCATCACCGTGCGAGGCTTCACGATGGAACACGCCGCCCCACCGTGGGCACCGCCGACCGCGGAGCAAATGGGCCTGATCGGCACGCACTGGAGCAAGGGCTGGATCATCGCGAACAACGTCATCCGCTACTCACGCTGCTCCGGCGTCGCGCTGGGCAAGTACGGCGACGAATGGGACAACCGCGCCGAGTCCGCCGAAGGCTACGTCGGCACGCTCACCCGCGCGCTGACCAACGGCTGGAATCGGGCGACCGTCGGGAGCCACGTCGTCCGGAACAACCGCATCTCCTTCTGCGAGCAAACCGGCGTCGTGGGCAGTCTCGGCTGCTCATTCAGCACGGTCACGGGCAACGAGATTCACGACTGCCACGTGCTGCGGCTCTTCACCGGCGCGGAGATGGCCGGCATCAAGTTTCATGGTGCGATTGATGTCGAGATCAGCCACAACCACATCTACCGCAACGGCAGCTTCGCCGTCTGGCTGGACTGGATGGCGCAGGGAGCGCGCGTCACCGGCAACCTGATGCACGACAACCTGGGCCAGGACTTGTTCATGGAAGTGGATCACGGCCCATTCGTGGTGGACAACAACCTCATGCTCTCGCGCAACTCGCAGCTCATCGTCTCCCGCGGCGGGGCCTTCGCCCACAACCTGATCGCCGGCGCGCTGCACCTGGTGGATTTCGACGAGCGCCTGACGCCGTTCCACAAGGCCCACTCGACCGAGGTCGCCGGTCTGACGAACAACCCCAGCGGCGACATGCGCTACTACAACAACCTTTTCGCGCAGCGCGCCGACCTCAGCGCCTATGACAAAGCACGCCTGCCAGTGACCTTCGCCGGCAACGTATTCCTGAAAGGCGCGAAATCCTGCAAACACGAAGTCGCACCACTGCTCAAGCCGGACTTCGATCCCGAGATCCAAGTTGTGGAAAAGCCCGACGGCTGGTTTCTTGAACTCGCCATGGACAAACGCTGGGCCGCCGAGCAGAAGCGCGAGTTGGTTACCAGCGACCTGCTAGGCAATGCTCTCATCACGGGCCTGCCGTTTGAAAACCCCGATGGCTCGCCGCTTCGCATTGCCACCGACTACTTCCGCAAGAAACGCAGCGCGACCAATCCGTTTCCAGGGCCTTTCGAGCTTGCTGCCGAGGGAAAGCAGACCCTCAAAGTCTGGCCGCCAGATCCGCGCTGAGTGAAAGCCTTGGTGTGAGAGAGCCAATGAATCGAAATCTGAGCGAGTTTCGTTCTTGAATGATCGCGATGGGAGATTCCGCAGATCAACCAGTCCAGGCCCCATGAATCGAACGTCCCCATCACTCAGAGCGGCCATCATCGCCACGCTGGTGCTGACGACGCGATTTCCTGCGCTGGCGCAGTCGCGCCTTGCCGTCCCGCCACCGAAGGACATCAAAGCCTACTGCATGGATTTCAATTGGGGTCCGGGCGGTCCGAACGGCTTTGCCAAGCCCGGACTCTGGGCTGATGCCGACCCGGCGAAACACGTGGCGTGGTACCGGGCGATGGGCGCCAATGTCATCCAAACCTTCTGCGTCTCGTGCAACGGTTACGCTTGGTACAAGAACGGCGTCGTGCCGAAGCAACCTGGCCTCAAGCACGACTTGCTCCGGGAGGTCGCCACCGGGGCGCACAAGGAAGGGATGTTGGTGCTCGGCTATTTTTGCGCTGGGTCCAACACACGATGGGGACGGGAGCATCCCGAACTCAGTTACGGGATTCCGAGCGAGCCGCACATTCCGTACACCGACGATGAAAAGAACATCGCGGTGCTCGCCCGCGCCTTTCACGGCGCGTCGCTGGATTCGATCGGCAACGCCGATGGGGAATTCGTGGAGCCTGCCGCCGGCTTCAGCCAAGGCAAATGGGTGGAGGGCGAAGGCGACGCGGCGGTGTTGGAGGCGATTGACGCGGCGTTCGAGAGCACGCAACCGTCGGCGCGGATGGCCTGCCTGCCGCTGCTCTACAAGCGCGATTGGGATGGCTTCGTCGAGGGGCCGCCCTGGCCGTGTTGGTGGATTCAGAATTCGTTTGGGCCGTCCTACGCGCTGCTGCCGTTCCTCGGCGAGCCGTACGCGACTTGGCTCGAACATTCTCAAGGTTTGTGGTTTCGCGTGATGGGCGACGGCCGGCGCAAGGATTCGAACGGATTTCAAGCGCCCGACGGATGTCTCTGCGATGCCGCTTACTTCCACCTCTCCGGCGGCAACATCAACGGTTTCGGCGATTTTCGTCCCGAGTGCGGGCCGCCGAAGGCTCACCACCCTGGTCCCATTGACGGCTCGATCGTGGACTCCGGCGTTTGGTATCGGCAAGGCGACGGCGACCCGCGTCAGCACGACTGGTTCATCGGCGCGACGGCCGGCGGGTTGATCCTCGAATCGGAGCGGCTGCTGGTCCGGCACGATCCTGCCGCCGCGCGGAAACGCCTGCCGGAGTTGGAGCGCGTGGCGGCGTTTCTCGACACGCGACGGGATGCAGAAGCCAATCTCCTGAAAGGCGCGATGGCGGCGAATCTGTTGGCGCCGTCGTATTCCGGCGTGCGCCAACCGGACGGAACTTTCGGCCCGGCCTATCTCACCGAACTGTCGGTCAATTATGTCGCCGGTCTCGAACGCCTCGCCGAAGTGTGTCGGCTGTGCAACGAGCCGACCAAAGCCACGCGCTACCGCGAGATTGCCGGCAAGGTGCGCGCCGCCTTGCCAAGAATGATGACGCCCGACGGCTGTTTCATCATGTCCGAAGACCCGGACGGCACCCGGCACGGCGTTTTGGGCGCGGCGAAACACGGTTACTTCGAGGCCACACCGAATCACGACGCCGGTTGCTTCCGCGTCACCGACGATGCGGCCAACCGCAAGATCGTGCAACGAATGCTCACGTTGAAGGGCGAGGCGAAACCAGGCGGCCTCGCGCCTCACGGCCTCATCATTCCGAACTATCCCGGCTACGACGACAGCGTTCACGGCGGAGCGTACGGCCACTGGGTCAATGGCGGTCACTGGACGACCACGCAAGCGCGCATGAGCATCGCCTGCCTGCGCGCAGATGAATTCGACCATCCGTTTGGCGCGTGGGCGAAAATCCGCAAGCTGATGGAAGGCTACCGCGCCGACGCGCCGCTGACCGGCTTCGGCGCGTCGCCGTGGGGCGACAAACTGCGGGCGCCGTATTGCGTCGTCTATGATTGTTGGGGAGCGCCGGGCGGCTTGCTGCGTGGGCTATTTGAATACGATTACCGGGCTGATGGATTGTGGGTCCGTCCGCACTTGCCGGCCACGATCACCCGCTACGTGCAGAAGTTCCCCGTCCACTTCGGCAAGACGCGCATCTATCTGACCGTGACTGGGAGCGGCGCCGCCGACTGGACTGAACTGCATCCTACGGGCAGGGAGGAGGTGCTGGCTGTCGAGATTCTTCGCAACGGCGCCAAGCCGCGCGGCGCGTGGCAACCGAAAAACGAAACGGTCGCCGACTTTTCCGAGGCTATTTTCGAAACACCCGCGCATCCGGGCCGGCAGGCGGACTTCCGCCGGCTGCTGACATTCGATCGCGCACTGGCGCAAGCCGGCCTGCGAAACTCCTACGAAGCGGCGGAGGCGCGCGCCGCGTTAGACCTTCTCGCCGCCGGGCACGCGCGGCTGAAGAACCCGCCGTCCTTGCCCGATCTCGGTGCCATTCCTTCCTGTAAACCGGAAGCGGTGAACGCGCTCTACGCCAACACCGCGAGTTGGATCATGGGCGGTCTGGTGGACCATCTGAACAACCGCTCGCTTTGGCGCGAGCCGGTCAGTGCCAAGGTCCTCGACGTTGCCCGGCAGTGCGGGCTGATTGAAGCGCCCCATGAGAATACTCCGGAACACGATTGATCGCGTGACGGCCAGAGGGGACGAGCCCGAGAGGTGACGAACGAGCCATAACCATGAAGGCGTGTGGCATTATTCTGTTCACTCTTTTCACGGCCCCCGTTGCATTGTCGCAGACCGTCGTCTGCCGGCCCGACGCGCCGGCGAATGTGAAGCTCGCAGCCAAGGAAATCCGGCGCTACGTGTATCTGCGAACAGGCGAACTGCTGCCGATGGCGGAGAGCGGCGAAGGGATCGTGCTCAAGGTCGATCCCACGCTCGCGCCGCAGAGCTACCGCCTCAAGCCTGACGGCGCCACGCTGACGATTTCCGGCGGCAGCGATGTCGGCGTGCTCTACGGAGCCTACCGTTACTCGGAGTTGCTCGGTGTGCGCTTCCAGATCGATGGCGATGTGATTCCCGACGAGCGGCTGAAAGCACCGCCCGCAATTGCGGAAGAGAGCGGGCAACCCCTGTTCGAGTTGCGCGGACTTCAGCCGTTCCACGACTTTCCCGAAGGCCCGGACTGGTGGACGCAAGACGATTGGCTATCGGTCGTGAGTCAGGCGACGAAGATGCGGATGAACTTCATCGGGCTGCACACTTATCCGTTCCACAACCGGGACCTCGGCCCGGAGCCAACCGTCTGGGTCGGTTTACCGGAGGATGTGAACGCGGACGGCACGGTGAAGGTCGCCGACTATTCGTCGTGGTACACCACGGCCAAGTTCATGCCCTACGGCTGTTACGCGCCCAGCAAGACCGGCAACTACAGCTTCGGCGGCGCCGAGGTGTTTCCGTCGGATGATTACGGCCCGGAGGTGAACGCCCCGGACGATTTCCCGATGCCGAAGACGCCGGCGGCGAGCGTGGCCATGATCAACCGCACCGGTGGGATGCTGAAGACCGTGTTCGACGAAGCGCGCCGTCGTGGCATGACGATCGCCGTCGGCACTGAGTCGCCGCTCGACATCCCGGATGTGGTGGTGGCGCGGTTGAAGGAGTCTGGCATGAGGCCTGACGATCCGGCCACGCTCCAGAAACTGTATGCCGGCATGTTCACGCGTATCCAGCGGGCCTACCCGATTGATCACTATTGGATTTGGGGACACGAGGGCGAGATTGACCAGAAGCGATTCATCGCTAACATGCGAGCTGCCCACGCCGCGTTGCAGGAGACCAAAGCGCCGTTCCGATTGGGCATCTGCGGTTGGGGCTGGATCACCAGCAACTTCCCATCGCTCGACCAGACCCTGCCCAAGGACGTCTTCTTCAGCGCGATCAGCATGTCCACTGGGCACGCGCCGGTGTCGGAGAATTTCGCCCGCCTCGATGGTCGGCAGAAATGGGCGATCCCCTGGTTCGAGGACGACGGCGCGCTGACCTCGATCCAACTTCACGCCGGGCGGATGCGTCGCGACGCGGTGGACGCGCGGAAATACGGCTGCAACGGACTCATGGGCCTGCACTGGCGCACTCGCGTTATCGCTCCGAACATCGCGGCGCTGGCTCAAGCCGGTTGGGAGCAAGGCGATTGGAGTCGGCCACCAGCTAATCCGGCGGAAGGGCACGACGTTGAATTCCCATGTATTGCTGCGATTGAAGTCACCAGCGGCGGCGTCACGCGCAAGATCAATTGCGGCGGACCGGAGTTTCAAGACTTCGCCGCGGACGCGCGCCCCGAAACGACGCCACGCGACCTGCCGGTGGCCGACTTCTACGAGGACTGGGCCACCGGACAATTCGGGCGCGAAGCCGGCCCGCCTGCCGCCGCCATTTTCGCCAAGCTCGACGGCAATTTCCCTCAGACCTCCGCCTGGATCAACGGCCCCGGCGCAATCGCGATCAACCAGCAACCGTGGGCTTCCGTCGCGCCGCGGTTCGGCTTCGTGGACGAATTCGCCGCGCTGCGTCCGCTGGTTCGCGGGCCCGGCCATCTCGAACGCTTCGACTGGTGGCTCAACACCTTCCGGGTCACGAAGCTCATGGGCGAGTTTGGCTGCGAACGCGGCCAGTTGGACGGGCTCATGAAGCGCCTTGACGCCGAGAAAGACGGCGTGACGCAACGCCGACTGGCACGCGAGCAAGCCCTCCCAGTGCGGCTCAAGATGGTGACGTTGCTCGGCGGTTTGCACCACGCGCTGTTGGCCACGCTCAACAACGCCACGGAACTCGGCACGCTCTGCAACCTTCAGCAGCAATCCGTAATGCGGCTGAAAGTTCTCGGCGCCCACGACGCGGCGCTGGAGAAATACCTGGGAGAGCCCCTGCCCGCCGCCGCGCAACCGTGGAAGGACTACCGCGGCGACCCGCGCCTGGTCGTGATGACGGCGCGCACCACGGCGCGGCCAGGCGAGGCGCTGGCACTCAGAATCGTTGCCCTGGACCGTCAGCCGGTGAAGTCGGTCACCGTGAAACTCCGTCCGCTGGGCCAGGGCGAGTGGCACACGCTGAGAGCGTCGCATCAAGCCCGCGCCCTCTGGCGGGCAAAGCTCCCCCCTGTCACGGAGGACTTTGAATACTTCGTCGAGTCACAAACTGCCGATGCAAAGACTCTGCGTTGGCCCACTTCCGCCCCGCAGCTCAACCAGACGGTGGTCATCGCCGAGTGACATCATCCCAACCGAAGTGTCAACCATCACAAACGCATGAAAACCGTGATGACAATCCGGTTGCGCGTGACCAAGTCCATCGCGTCGCCCATCATTCGCCGCTTGGCCCGCATTTCTCACCAACTTTCGATGTCGCTGGCCAGGCCACAACCAGCAGTGGGATGCGGATAGAGCGCTCCGGCCACTCAAGCACGATGACACTCCTCACCCTCGCCCTCGTTCTAGGTTTGCGGGCCGGTGCCGCCGCTTTCGCCGCGGGCCCAACCTCCACGAACACGGCGGCCAGCAAGTCGGCGCTGGAGACCGTCATCATCGTTTACAAGACACACTTTGACATCGGGTACACCTCCACCGCCAAGGAAGTCGTTCACGACTATCGGACGGAGATGACGGATCGGCTGCTGGATGCCATCGAGGAGAACAAGAAGCAGCCTGCGGAAAGACAGTTCGTGTGGACCTTGTCAGGTTACCCGATGCAGCAAATTCTCTGGGAAGGTCAAGCCCCGGAGCGACGGGAGAAGATCGAGCAGGCGATTCGCGATGGCAACATCGCCATTCACGCTCTGTCAGGGTCACTGCACACGGAGACGGCGGGCTTGGAGGATTTGGTCCGTGGCGGGCTGGGGATTTCGTCCAAGCTCTGCCGCCAGTACGGCCGCCCGTTGTCCACCAGCGCCAAAATGAGTGATGTGCCGGGGCAGTCGTGGGTGTTCCCGACGCTTTTCGCCCATGCCGGCATCAAGTTCTATCACATGGGTGGGCCGCTGGTGAATTTCTCTTTCAACCTGCCGCCGATGTTTTGGTGGGAAGGGCCGGACGGTTCGCGTCTGTTGGTGCTCTACAACAATGGTTACGGCTCGTCGCAGTCGCCACCGCCGGGATGGCCGTACAAGTCGTGGGTGTACATCTACATGACCGGCGACAACCAAGGCCCGCCGGACCCGGGAACCGTGCAACGCGACTTGGCCTTCTACGCAGAGCGTGGCATCACGGCTCGCGTCGGCACGATGGATGACTTTGCCGCGTTGATCTTGAAGGAAGATCTTTCTTCGTTGCCGGTCGTGCGCACTGATCTACCTGACCCGTGGATCCACGGCGTGATGAGCATGCCGGCCGCCGTCAAAGTGGCCCGCAATCACCGGCTCCTCGTTGGCGCGGCGGAGGCGCTCACGACCTTGGAGTCGCAATGCTGGGGCGTGTTCCGCCCGGACATCAGTGACGCCGTGCAGACGGCCTACGAGCGCAGCATCCGTTTCGCCGAACACACCTTCGGCCTCGCCAACCAACACTACGTCAAGCAGCCCTTCGGCAAGAACGGCGCCGACTGGGATCGGTTCTGGGCGGAAGGCATGAGTCCGGCATACCGGCTGATGGAAGAGTCCTGGAACGAAAAGGCCGAATGCGCCGAAGACATGCGCCGGCTTGTGGCCGATCCGTGCGCCGACGCGATTCTGTCGCTTTCGGACAGTGTCGCCGTGTCCGGCAGGCCGCGTCGTCGTGTACAATCCGCTGCCGTGGACACGCGACGGTGAAGTCACCCTCAACTGTTTCCACTTACCTGTCGGCACGGCGCTCAAGCCGGTGGACGGCGGCCCGGCCGTTCCGGTGGCCTACGATGCGCCGGCCATCGAGGACAACCCCAGCCGCGTCCGCCGATTCGTCGTCAAGGATGTCCCGCCGATGGGCTACCGGAGTTACGTTTTCACGCAGGACAACGTTGCAGTGTCCACACTGGTAGCGGACGAAACCACCGGCGTTATCGAAAGTCCCTTCTTCAAAGCGACGCTTGATCCCATACGCGGCTGCATCGTCAGCCTTGTGGACAAACGCACTGGCCGCGAACTCGTGGACGCCGGCGCGCCGCAAGGCTTCGGCCAATACCTCTACGAGCGATTCAGTTACCAGCAAATCACCAACTGGCTAGCCAGGAGTCTCTACTCGCAGTACGGGGCGCACCGGTTCTTGTTCGCTGCTTACGACATGCCGAAAGACAGCACCTACGCTTCCGCCTCGCCGGGAAACATGACGCTTACCGTCCAGAAAACGCCGATGGATGTCACGGCCGTGATGACCGGCAGGCTGCCCGCGGGAGCGATTGGTCAGGAACAAAAAGTCGCCATCCGCCTTACCTTGCCGGCGGCTTTGCCCGTGGCTGACCTGACAGTGACATGGCAGAAACAGCCCGACGGCTGGCCGGAGGCTGGTTGGATTTGCCTCCCGTTCGCCTGCGCCAACCCGAAGTTCCGCCTCGGCCGCCTCGGTGGGGACGTTGATCCCGTCACAGACATCACGCTCGAGAACGTCAACTGCCACAACTCATTTGTAGATACTGGTGTGGCCATCTACGACGGCACGACCGGCGCGGGTGTGGGCCTGTGTCCGCTCGATTCACCGATGGTGAGCTTGGGGGAACCTGGCGAATACAAGTTCGACCAGCGCTACGAACCACGAAGCCCACACGTCTTCGTCAATCTCTACAACAACCACTGGCGCACGAATTTCAGAGGCTGGATCGGCAACGGCGAACGCATGGAAAGCCGCGTGCGCATTTGGGCATTCGCTCATTACGCCACCGAATCCGCGCTCTACACACCCTCGATGGAAGCGCGCAGGCCGCTGCTGGCTGCGCGTTCCACCGCCCGCCCCGGCAAGCTGCCGCCCACGCAGGCGGGCATCATTGTCTCGCGTCGAGGCGTCGTCGTGACCGCTTTCGGCAAGAACCCTGACGGGCCCGGCACCCTCTTGCGTGTTTGGGAACAGGCGGGTCATTCCGGTGAGTTGACCGTGGCCATCCCCGGCAAGTTCCAGCACGCTACGCCGGTGAACCTGCGCGGCGAAAGGGCTGGTGCACCGCTCACCATCAGCAACGGCGAGATCACCTTCAACCTACCGTCTTACGCCCCGGCCAGCTTCGCATTGGAGTAGGCAGCCGCACATTGAAAGCAGGACATGCATAGCCGCTCCGGCAGCCGAAGCTGGCGGATTCTGGCCCTCGAAGCAGGCGGCCACAGCGTCGCCTTGGGCTCAGAGTCGGGCCAACCGTTGCACCTCCTGCAAGCCGTCTTGATGGGCCGGGAAAGCTGCGGCCAATTCGGCCGCTGCGGGCCAACCTCCTCGGCCATGCCATCACGCGCGACCCGAAGCTGGACGCCGTTGCCCGAATGACCCCGGCTTTCGTTGCCCTCAAACGCAGCATTGAGTTATGACCCTATGGAAACCAAGACTCACATCCTACTGACACTGGCGTGCCTGACCGTTCTCGCTGGAGTTGCCCAGGCGCAGACGTCCGAGCCCAAGCCATCGAGCCTCCCTGACGGCGCGACCGTGCACCGCGATCTGGCCTACGTGCCCAGCGGCCACGAGCGCCAGAGACTCGACCTGTATTTGCCAAAGGACGGCCAGAACCTGCCGTTGATCATCAACATCCACGGTGGCGCCTTCAAAACGGGCAGCAAGGAACAGGGCGTGCCGTTGGAGTCTCTCAGCCAGGGGTATGCGGTCGTTTCCATCAATTACCGGCTCAGCCAGCACACGCACTTTCCCGCGCAGATTGAGGACTGCAAAGCCGCCGTCCGCTGGCTCCGGGCCCATGCCGCCGAATATCGGCTCGATCCGAATCGGTTTGCCGCTTGGGGCGCCTCCGCCGGCGGTCACCTGGCCGCGATGCTCGGCACGACGGGCGACACGAAGGAGTTTGATGTCGGCGCACATCTCGATCAATCCAGCCGGGTGCAGGCGGTGGTGGACTATTTCGGTCCGACGGACTTCTTGCAGATGGACGCGCACCGCCTGCCCCACGGACAACTCCATGACCCGGGGGACTCGCCCGAGTCGCTGTTGATTGGCGGCGCCCTCCAGGAGAACAAGGACAAGGCCGCCAGGGCGAATCCCATCACCTACGTCACGGCCGGCGATCCCCCGTTCCTCATCTGTCACGGCGACGCTGACCCGCTGGTGCCGCATCACCAAAGCGAACTGCTCGAAGCCGCGTTGAAGCAGGCTGGCGTGCCGGTGACGTTCTACACCGTGCGAGGCGCCGGACATGGCCGGTTCAGCGATCCGAAGGTCGGGGAGCAGACGCGCGAGTTCCTGGCGAAACACCTCAAACGGGAGGAGCCCGCACTCGCGTTGCCGACACTCGTGCAGGCGGCATGGCACGATTACGAAATCGGGATGTTCATTCACTTCGCCCCGAACACCTGGTTCGACCAGGAGTACGACGACCTTTCCAAGCCCCCGTCAGAGATCAACCCCAGGGCGCTCGACACGGACCAGTGGGTGCGCGTCGCCGAATCTATGGGGGCGAAATACGTCGTATTTGTGGCCAAACATGTCGGCGGGTTTTGCTGGTGGCAGACCGACACCAGCGATTACGGCGTGAAGCAAACCCCGTGGCGGGGCGGTCAGGGGGATCTCATGGCCGAATTGGCCGCCTCTTGCCGGAAACGGAGCATGAACCTCGGGGTCTACCTCTCACCGGCCGACCGTCACCATGGAGTCGGGGTCGGTGGCAAGGCGGATGACCCGGCCCGGCAATCCGCTTACGAGCGGGTCTTTCGCCAGCAGCTCACAGAATTGCTCTCCCGTTACGGCGAGATGAAGGAGGTCTGGTTCGATGGCAGCCTCGTGTTCGACGTGGGCGATCTTCTGCTGCGGCACGCACCCAAGGCAGTCGTGTTCCAGGGTCCGCAGGCCAGCATCCGCTGGGTCGGGAACGAGGACGGTGTGGCGCCTTACCCGGCCTGGAATGCCGTTCGCAGCGGTCAGCGACCTTGGGGGACTTACACTGCCGTCGACGGCGATCCCAACGGCGATCGCTGGTTGCCCAACGAGTGCGACGCGCGGTTGCGCAACACGTGGTTCTGGAGGACGGACAACCTCGGAACCCTCAAGACCGTGGACCAACTTATGCAGATGTACCTCCGATCTGTCGGCCACGGCGCCGTCTTGCTCCTGAACAACACCCCGGACCCGACCGGCCTCATCCCGGCGCCCGATGCCGCCCGATCGGCGGAATTCGGGCAGGAGATCAAACGGCGGTTCGGCACCCCGATCATCGACACGGCGGGCTCGGGCACCAACGTGCCGATGCTGCTCTCCGCCCCGCGCCGGGTCGGGGCCACCATGATCATGGAAGACATCACGCGCGGCGAGCGGGTCCGCGAGTATGTGGTCGAAGGCAAGACGCCGTCAGGCTGGCGTGTGCTGGCCTCGGGCACCGCGGTCGGCCACAAGAAGATCGATGTCTTCGAGCCCGTGGAGGTCACCGAGTTGCGATTGCGCATCCCGGCCTCGGTGGGGAAACCGATCATCCGCAGATTCGCTGCCTTTGAGGAGTAGCCGGATGCGAGGTCTCCTTTGTTGGACTGGTGCTCCTCTTGGCGGAGCCAAGTGATGCCACGAGGACGATCATCCACTCTCTTCCAGTCATGCTCGCTGTCTTGCAGATCTCGATGATCGGGTGCCAAGCTGATGATCTGGAGAAAGTGTCCTTCCATCCCCCCGAAAGGTCACCACGCAACTCCCCAAGCGCGCCGCCCAGTATGCCGGAGAGCCATTTTCCCTCGCCGTTGTCGCTGCCACCGGGGAAGCACCGCTTTCGTCCCAATGGCGCACTGGTCGCAGTTACACTCCTGCTTCACCTCGGCGGACAACTGGCTCTATCGCGGACTCGCCGGCATCCGGCCGGACCCGGCGGGACCGGGTTTCAAGACAGTCATCATCAAGCCGGCGGTGGTCGGCGATATCACCTGGGTCAAGGCGCATCATGACGGTCCCTACGGCCGTATCGCCAGTCACTGGAAAAAGCAGGCAAACAAGTTCACGCTGGACGTGCACATCCCGCCCAACAGCACGGCCATGGTCTTCCTGCCCGACGGTTCAGCCCGCACGGTCGGTTCTGGCCGCTACCAATGGACCCTTCCGTTTTCCACCTTATGAAACAACTCGTCCCCATCCTGCTCGTCCTGACCGCCTGCGCGCAGGCCGCCATCGAACCCTACAAAGTCACTTGGAACACCCCGTCCCGAGACTCAGTCGATTCCATGCCGCTCTCTGGCCGCTTGGGCGCAGGTGCTAATGTGTGGGTGCAGGACGGCTCAATCTGGTTGTACCTGGCGCACAGCGGCGCCTACGACTCGCACGGTCGCCTGCTCAAGCTCGGCTGCGTGCGCCTCACTCCGAGAGACTTCAGCCTCGGCGGAGCCGGCTTTTCGCAGACGCTCGACCCCGCCACGGGCACAATCTCGATCATCCAAGGCGACTTTCAGGCACACGCTCTGGTTCGCCGGCGAAACGCTGTTGTTTGAATCGGATTCCGCCTCCGCCCAGACCCCTCGAAGTGGCGTTCGGCACTTGGCGCGACCAAACCAAGGAAGGCATCCGCAACGACATGATGGGAGCCAAAACCACCTTCTTCGGCGACCATGTCGAGACTTCCCCGGCCGGTTTCCTCGCCTTCCACCGCAATGCCGATTACGCCATTGATCTGCCGGGCAAAGCCCGCGGCCAGGGCATCGCGCCCGAGTCCCTGCCTGATGTGACCGCCCGCCGCGTGTCCGGTTCCGCCATCGCCATCGAGGGCGGATTGACCGGCCAGCCGTCCGAAGCCCCCGTGCGTTGGCAGTTCTGGGACGGCAAAGCCTGGACCGGCACCACCCCGGCCCGCAAAGAACAGGTGGTCACCATGCGGCTGGGCGCCGCCGTCGATGCCGATCCGGAAAAGTGGGCGTCCGAAGCCGGGGCGATGTTGGCCTCCGAGAACCGCGCTGCAGCGCGAAGGCCGACGAACTGAAGCGCTGGAAGGAGTTCTGGTCGCGCAGTCCACATCGTCATCAACCCCGGCAAGGGCGAGCCCGATCCTGGCTTCCTCATCGGCCGCAACTACCAGCTCTTCCGCTACATGCTCGCCTGCAATCGCGACGGCGAGTTGCCGCTGCTGTTCAACGGCGGCATCTTCACCACCGACAACAACGGCCGCATCAAGGGCAACAACAATGACGAACTGCCCACCTTCGAAGGCGAACCGGTCACGCCCGACTTCCGCCGCTGGATGGGCTGCTACTTCATGTCGCAGAACCAGCGCTGGCTCGGCTGGCCCGCGCGTGGCCGGTGGCGATGCCGATCTGCTCGCCCCCACCACGCGTTTCTATCGCGACCGCGCCAGCGGTCGCCGCCGCCCGCGCGAAACGCCAAGGCGCCGACGGCGTCGTCTATACCGAGCCGCTCGACGTCTGGGGCCTTTGTCCGGTGGCACCGCGTCCCGACGGACTCTGCGGCGCTCAACACCTGACCTACCACTTCTCGATGGGCCTGGAAAACGCCTGGATGAACCTGCAGGCCCACGTCAACACCGGCTACCCGATCGAACGAGGATCTCCAGTGGATCGTCGGCACCGTCTTTTTCTACGACAGCTTCTACCGCGCCGAAACCAGGAAGCGCACCGGCAAGGAGTTCGGCGACGACGGCAAGCTGGTGATCTATCCCGGCAACGGCTTGGAATACGCCGGCGATGCCACCAACCCGTTCGACGGCGTGAGCGGGCTGCTCGCGCTCACCGAAGGTTTGCTGCGGTATTCCAAGCTGCCCGCCGCCGACCGCCAGCGATTGGAAAGGATTCGCGATACCTTGCCTCCACTGCCCACCGCCAAGCGCCAGGGTCGCTTGGCGGTGCTTCCCGCGAAAACTTAGAAAGTCCCCTACAACAAGTGGGAGCCGATCGAGATGTATGCCTGCTGGCCCTACCGGCTGGTGGGCATCACCCAGCCGGACACCTTGCAGTTGGCGCGCGACACGTGGGAAACCGTCCCCGCCGACCGCGCCCGCCTCTGCAAGCAGGACTACTCGTGGATGGCCAACGTCGCCAACATGGCCGCGCTCGCCTGGCCGGAGGAAGCAAAGAAGCGCGCGATCTACAAGATGGCCAACACCGCCGCGCCGCAGGCGCGCTTCCCCGCGTTCTTCGGCCCCGGCCACGATTGGCTGCCCGACCACAACTGGGGCGGCGCCGGCATGATCGGCATTCAGGAGATGCTGCTCGCCCCGGAGCCGCGCCCCGCACGGGAAACTCCATCTTTTCCCCGGCGTGGCCGGCGGAGTGGGACGTGGATTTCAAACTGCACGCGCCGGGCCCAACGATTGTGGAAGCGGTGTTGCGCGGTGGAAAACTTGTTTCCCTCAACGTCACTCCGAAGTCGCGCGCCAAGGATGTTGTGAACTGGCTGGGTAAACAGCCGGCCTATTAACCTCCGCCTCCACGTCCGGCGCGACCCCGCCGACCTCCGTGGCGTGCATCTCCTCGATCTGCTGCTTGAAGAAATCCGGGTTCTTGACCGTGGTGAAATTGCGCCGGTCGGAAACCGGATCGGACTTCATGGCATCGAGATCGGAAGTCACGACCAAGTGACCAGCCGCGCGCAACGTCTCTTGCGCCGTTTGAAACAACGCGCCATTGAAGCTCCTCGGCTCGGCATGGATCGGTGTAGCCTTGCGCGGTCGGCGCAGACCAGACTTTCATGTCTGCCGGCGGATTCAGTTCCCAGCCATTGGCCGCGTGAATTTCCACACCGTCGAAGCCGGCCGCCTTCGCCCGCTTGGGAAGCAGCAGGTGACCGGTTGTTCAGCGAGGCGAAGCGCCCGCGATGCTCAGCGTGAGTTCAATCGTGTCGGCGACAACGATCTTTCCTTTCGTAGCCGCCGGAGCTGCCGGATCAAAGGTCACCGTACCGCTGATGCCGTTGGCGCTGCCGTTGATGGCTTCGAGCGGGGCGTCCAGTCTGAAAACCGCGTTGTTTACCCTTTTGGGGTCTTTGAAGTCGAAGCTCTGGGGCGCAGCCCAGGCGGCGCTGGCGAGCGTGGTGAGGGTCAGCAGGGTGATGAAGTGTCTTGTCATGGGTTTGGTGCGTTTCAGTTTGTGGTTTGTTTGTTGCGGAACAGGAATGAGCCGCCAGCCAAGAGCGAGGCTCCCAGCAAAGCGGCTCCCAGGAAATCCAAGCCGGGTACAAAGCGCCGCTCGTAACTGACGGCTTCGAGACCGGTGACTTCGTCCACGGTCTTCTTGGGCACGCTGGTCTTCGTCCAACCCCGGTTGCCGCCGGTGGCGAGCCAGGTGCCGGCTGCGGCCAGCGCCAGCACGAGGGCAACGATGCGAAGGGTGTTCGCCATGGCATTCTGATGGTGATGAAGTCCTTAGCCCGGATTTCTCACCACGGGAAGATGACAACGGAATCCGGGCTGTGGCAAAACCGCGCCCGCACAGGGGAAACTGAGGTTCAGAGCGCTTCCGAATCCTCCCGGGTGCAGCGACACTCTGTTGCCCAGTTCCCTCCATCCACTCGGGCGCGGTTTTTCTTTTCTAACCTGCATGCTGACTTTTCTTGAGGACTCCGGCTTCGCGGTGGAAAAAGTGGTGAGAAATGCAGGTTAGTGCAAGTCGAACAGGATCGCCTCAGTCGGCCTCGTCGCCGTGAAGAATTTCACTCAGGCGCACCCCAACGCCCGTGTGGAGTTGTTCGACCTGGCCACCCAGGAGATGATCGCCGGGTTGGAAGCTGACAGACTGGATGTTGCGGTGACGGTCGGTCTGCAAGGCGCAAAGCGGGGACTGGCATAGACGCCGCTGGCCCGCGTCGCGTGGCAGCTTGCGGTCAGCCGCAATCATCCATTGGCCCGGCGGAAACGGATTGCGCCTGCCGGAGTGGCCGTTGAACCGCTGCTCGTCTTCTGCCAGCGCGATTGCCCTGAGTGTTGGGACCTGATCATCGGCTGGCTGCGGGAGCACCGGCTGGCCGGCTGCATCGAAGAGGTGGACCCGTGCAGGCATCAATCCCGCGTTGGCCGCGTCGAGGATGGTCCATTTGACCCGCCCGCTGCGGGGCCGGGCTGGTTGGCTGCCCGTTTCCCTCATGCCGGGGCGGTGATCTGACGAAGCCGCAGGGCTTTCTGTTTCCGAGCGTTGAGAGTGGGAATCGGATCGCCACCCCGTCTTCTCGATGCGCTCGAGTTCGGCTGCCAAATCGGTCCCCTCGTAGAACGAGAGCCAGCCCCGCGCGCGGACCGTCTGGCCGGGCGGACAGTCGGCCAGCCTGCCATTCGAGTGCATGCAGGGAACGGGCGGATTCTGCCAGACGCCATCCAGCGGATCCCAGGCCGTGACGATCCAGCGGCGCCCGTCTTCCGACCGGCAAACGGCGTAAGGGGCGCGGAGCACCTTGTTCTGTCCGGTCTGTGCGTGAAAGCCTTTGGCGGCCTTGAGCATGACGCAGTTCTGGAGACGCAGACCGGTGAGCGCGTGGCGTGGTGCCGTTCCGCAACCACGATTCCATGCGCACGGCATCGCGTCCGGGAACGACGCGCGTGCCAAAAACGATGCCGTTAGGCAGTGTGCGCTCGAAGTCGAGCGAGCCGTCCGCATGCCGATTCCACTCCATCGGTTCAAGGACGGTGTCGGTCTTGGTCCAGATCGTCTCGACGTGCTCGTGGGCGAGGTAAGTCAGACCGAGGCTGGACCAGAGGGCTTCGGGCACGTCCACCACCACATAACTGCGGTCGTCCCAGGGAGTGAACACGCTGCACTTGGTGTCGCGTTGCGGGTGAAGAGCGCCGTCCAGAAAACCCGTGCGGGGATGGCGACCGCCGGGGTAGGGCAGGACCCGCAGAGGGGCGTCGGAGATAAACGTTGGCCGGTTCGTGGCATGAATGTCGTGCCGCTCCTGCGCCGCCCGGACTTCCGCCGAGGTCAGACCCGTGGCGGCGCGGACCTCATCGATCGTGAAACCGTGATGCCAGATCATGTTCTCGAGCCAGTCGCGCAGTTCACGGTCGTCTCTTGGCGCGCGGGCCGTCGGTGCGATGGCGGCGTTCTCCTCCTCGGTCTCGAGCTTCCCGTAGGCTGCGAGGGCGCGCTCGTTCTCGGCCTGGGCCTCGGGCGGAAGTCGGTCGCGGCTGCGCTCGATCTCCAGCTTCATCCGCTCGATCAGGAACGCCTTCTCCTCGGCGCGCGGCCTGAGGGGTTTGTCCGGCACCTCGATGTGCCAGGGAGCGGTGTGCGCCCACCGGAAGCGTCCGCCGGGGCGCTCCTCCCAGCACCGCACCGCCATCCAACCGCTTCTCTCGGTGGTGATTTCCGTGTCGAAAGAGGATTCGCGCGCCCCTTCGAGCCCCTCGCGGTTCTGCGGCATGAGCGTGCGTACCGCGATCCCGTTGTGCAGCACCTCGATAAACGCCAGCGGTTCCTCGCTGACAACCGTGCCGCTGACGCGGTGGCGCGCCGGGACGGCGACGGGACGCAATGTCTCGCCCGGCGGCCGTTCGTTGACCTGTGCGAAGAGCATCGGGCCGGTTGTGACGAAGCTCCGTCCCGCGGCGAGGCCTTCGACCCATTTCTCGTAGCTGAACCCATCGGGCAAATGGACATAAACCCGGCTGAATCCGGCGGGCACCGGGTGCACACCGCTGGCCGTGCCGGCGGCAGGCACCGAACGGAAACCGGCGTCGAGCAACGTGTAGTACATGCCCAGCGTGTAGAGGGTCCAGTCGCGTTCGTTGCCGCACGGGCTGCCGTAGGGCGGGTGGAGGTAAGGCGGGGCGAATGAGACATAGTTGGTGAACGCATACTCGGTCCGCCACATGTGGTTGTTCGCGAGTTCGTAAAGCTGGGCGCCGGTGACCGGCGGCAGCAGAAAGGCAAAGGCCCAATCCAGTTTGTCCATGTCGAGCAACGCCCCTTCGGCCCGGGCCTGCGCCGCCACGGGTCCCCACGGCGGTGTGCCATTGGTGAAAACACTGCGGTGGTTGAGGAGGAAGAGCGCCCCGAGCGTATGGGGTCTGTCGCCCACGGTGAAGATTTCGTATTCCGTGTTGCGTGGCCAAATCACGTGCGTCGAGTCCGCGTACAGTGGCCGGGCGGGAAAATCGCCGGCCATGTTCCGGTCGCCGGCGCCAGGAGCGGCAAAGGCCTGCGTCACCCAGAAGGACAGCGGGAACGCGACGTTGAGATCCTCGGCGAGAACGACGTTGGTGAGCTCAGCCGGGGTGCGGTGGAGGTGGGTTTCACCCGAGAACCAGCCGCGCTCCGCCATGCGAATCCAACGCCGAATCGGGAGACTCAACTCGACGGGTTGCGTGGCGACCTCGACCTGTTGAGTTAAGGGGCGATACTCCTTGCCGCGTTCGACGATCAGCGTGTAGTTCCCGGGTGAAAGGTCGACGCGGAACGGGGCGGCAGGCAGGGTCACATGACATTCGACCGCGTTCGGGTTGATCCAGTTCGTCTTCGCGTATCGGATGGCGGGCCGGGCAGGGTCCGAACTCTCGGCGAAATGCCAAGACCCCGCTTTGCCGCGAAGGTACAACCGGGCCGGGAGCAACTCACCCGTCTGCGAGTCGGTGATCTGACCGGTCACCAGCGCCGCTTGCGACAAAGCACCAGACAGCCAGGGGAGAAGCGCCAGATACACCGCCACAGGCAATAGTGAGGTTTGATTCTTCATACGCGACTTCTGTTCTTGCCCCTGGCCGTCCCATGGCACAAACGAGGCCGGCTCCGCTGTTCTCCGGCCCCTGTCGGAACCTCCATTCTGTCGGGCCAGGCTATGGGACGACGACGCGATAGAACGCAGTGCCCACCGGGGCGGGACTGTCGGTGAACGTGACCTTGCCGCCAGTTCCTGTCAACGCGCCTATCTCGGTCCAGTCCGAGGCCCCAGGGTTCCTCGCGCGCTGCGCCTTGTAGCTGGTTCCGCTCACGGAGTCCCAGCCGAATTCGAAGCCGCTGGGCGGGCACGCCGTGAAGGCAGGACCCACCAGGGTCGGTTGAGTGTCCACCACGATCACCGGCGTCCGACGCCTCGCTAAGAGGCGCCGCTGCGCGGCGCAGAAACTTGACTCATTTAGTACAGATTCTGAAAAGGAAGTCACTCTACACACAGCGACATCAAGGATGCAGCGCCGGGTCAGGGGACCCGGCCGACAAGCCTGTAGGCCGCGTGCCCTCACGCGGCGCGACTTCTGACGCCGTGTATAGCGCACAAGTATCCGGTTATCCACGTGTGCAACGTGCTCGAGATGGGCGACTGGATGCGCAGCTACTACCCCCAGCGGGGGTTTGGGCGGGAGTTCTGCGTGCGCGGAGGCAACTCCTGGGTCGTGCCCGGGCAGAAAGACCCGCGCTCGCTCCTCGGGCACGCCATCGGGTTGAACGTTTCCCGGCGCGTGCGGGACCTCCATCGCTACCTCCTCAATGATTGGTGGGCGTCCGAAATCCACCAGCAGGACGGCCTCTACGGCCACACCCACGTCGGGCCGAAGACCTGTCTCGTCGAGCGTGAAATTCGGAATCACGAGCGTCTGTTCATACCGTCTTGAATGCTCCGTGATGCGGATCGAGCCGCGCCACCGGTCGAATTCCTGAGTCGTTGCGCTTTCGTCTGCGATGACATCCAACCCGCCAAGCGCAAGCAGATCAGCGAAGCCGAGTTGCCCAAGCCCTGGCAGCAGGCCGGTTTCACCGCCGCGGACGTCAACGCGGCAACGGACTACGCTTTCGACGTGGCCTACCCGAATGCGCGCCTCGTGGCTGACGCCTGTCGCGATGTGCAGCTTCCCATGGTCTTCCTGCACTGGGGGTGCCTGTTCCGGGATGGGATGGACCTCGATCCGGAGATCCGCAAGACGTTCCAGATGGAACATGGCACAAATCACGCAGCTTGGGGACATTGTATTTCAGACTCGCAGTGCCGTCCCGCGGACGAACTCGCTGTCCGTGCCGGGGAATATGTGTTGCCAAAGACCGGCCAGGATGCATTTGGCTCTTCCAACCTCGGCTTCGTCCTCACCAACTTGAACGTGCGTGATCTCGTGTTTGTCGGCGGACACACCGAGGCCTGCTTGGGAAAGACAGCACGGACAGCGCATCAGCGGGGTTTCCGCACATTGTGCGTTGAGGATGCCACCTTCAACGCACGGGAATCCACCCGCCGGAAGGGCATTGCAGAGGCGCAGTTTGATTTTGTCCTCACCGCCGCCCAGTTTGAACAGCTCGTTCGGTCTGTGCGCGGAGAGAGTGTAGGCCCGCGGCAGCTTGTCCAGGGACTCCTCGATGCACAGCCGCACCGCCGCCCGTGATTGCTGCCGCTTCCGCCAATCCAACACCAACCGCTTGGCCTTCAGGGTGTGCAGCATGTCCTGGGCGACCTTGTTCACCGCCTTGCGTTCCTTGGGTGTGATGTTCACGGCAGGCTTGGTCAGAATGTCGAACACGGTGAGTTCCTCATCGCTCAACTGCTCGCGGACATGCCGTTGCTCCTCATCGTTCAAGCTCTGAGCCAACCTCAGCAGTTGCTCGTAAATCTCCTCCACGTTGGCAGACCCCGCGTTGTACTCGTCAATGAGCGCCTGGAACTTCTCCAAGAAGTCGGCGGCTTCATTCTGGGCCTGCGACACCACCACCGCCATGTCGGTGGTCTTCATCCAGTTCAACGTGTCGAGGATGGCGTCCTGTTCCTCCGGCGTGGCCTTGGCCAACGACTCTTTCAGTTTGGCCTCGTGCTTGGTCCACTGCGCCTTCACCTTGTCGTACATCCGCACCGCCATTGGTGAGTTGCAGTTCCGGGATGCGGTTCTCGTAGAACAACGGCACTGTCGCGCCATCGTCCACCGACTGCTTGAAATCGTAGATGCTGACGTAATCGCCGAAAACCTCCTTGGTCTTCTCCTCGCCGGCGATCAGCGGCGTGCCCGTGAAGCCGATGAACGCCGCGTTCGGCAACGCGTCCCGCATGTTCATCGCGAAGATGTCGTACTGCGTCCGGTGGGCTTCGTCCGTCATCACGATGATGTCAGCCCGGCTCGAAAGCTTCGGAAACCGCTGGCCCCGCTCGGTCCTGAACTTCTGGATCAGCGTGAACACGTACCGGTGATCCTCAGTGAGTAACTGTTTGAGGTGCTCCGCGCTCTCCGCCCGGACCCGTTCCTCCGGCTCCGTCACCGCGCCGACGCCGGCGAAGTTTTTGTAGAGCTGGTCGTCCAGTTCGTTCCGGTCCGTGACGCCGACGAATGTCCAGTTGCCCGGGACCTTCCGCAGCACCTTTTGCGCGAAGAACACCATCGAGTAGCTCTTGCCCGCCCCCTGCGTCTGCCAGTACACGCCCAGCCGCCCCCGGTTCCGCCTCGCTGCTGATCTTCTTCCAATCGCAGTAATGCTCCCACGCCGCCGTCAGGCTGCCCAACCGGCCCTCGACGCCGTTCGAGACAAGGATGAAGGCGTTGCTCCAGAACAACTGCGGGATCGTGGTCTTGTCGTCGGTGATGTTGTCTTTGAAGGCCGCCTCGACGCGCTCGGTGACGGCTTTGAACTCGGCCACGACCAGCGGCAGGCCGTTGACGAACCCCACCAGGTCCGGGCGGCGCTTGTACGTTTCGCCCGTCACCCACAACTGCGACACGAGAAGGAAGTGATTATTCGCCGGGTTGTCCCAGTCGATGACCTTGATCCGCTCCGGTACCAACTCACCCTCCGGGTTGTGGATTTCCACCTTCACGCCGTTCTTGAGCAGCGCGTGAACCTCCCGGTTCGCGGCGGCCAGCGACATCACGCTGCGGTCGCGGGTCAACTCGTTCACCGCCGCATCAATCGCCTCTTGCGGGGCTTGGGGATTCAGCGTTCTCAGCGCCGGGCGCAGATGCCGCTCCAGTACGACCTCGCCTGCGTTCTCTCGGCCCAGCGTGCCTCCTTCGCCGAAGACTTCGTCAAACGCGCCGATGGTCTGCCAGCCCAGCCCGGCCAAAAGCTCGATGGCAGGCTGCTCGACCAACGTGTCTTCGAAGTAGTCCTTGGTCATGTGGTTTTCCGCACAGACCGGCCACCCTCAGCCCGACGCAAGCGGTTCGTTCGTCCATAGCCAACGCTCTGATTCGGCCACTCCATGTGCATAGACAATCCCCGGAAAAACAAGGTTGTCTGCTCATTTGCCCCGGTCTATGCGCAGGGCCTATGAACAGAAATGCCGTGATTCAGGCTTTCTTTGTCCATAGGTAAACCGTGTGCCGCCGCGTCCCTTGCCGCCCGATCCACAAGATGCCCAGATTCGTCAGCAGCCCCGTGCGCACGAACAGGTAATGCTCCAGCAACTCCGCGTCCGCCTTGCCACGCACGAACTCCGACACCCGGATGAAGTAGCGCCTGTCCGAAGTGGCGGCGATGCTCTGCTCGTTGCGGAACACCTGAATCTCCACGAACTCGCCGCCGTTTCCCGCGACGGCCTTGCGGACCGCGACGCCCACGTTGACCGTGATCTGGGCCAGCCGCTTGCGTAACCGATCCGCGAAATCATCCGCCACACGCTGCGTGGCGGGCGGTTCGTCCTGCCCCTCCTCCATGCCGAGCAGAATCGTGCCGCCCACTGCGTTGGCAAAGCCGACATAATCGCAGGCCAACCCGTCCGCGTCCTTGTGCTGGCCGAGCGCGTAGCACAGTGACTTCTGGCCGAGCAGTTGGCCTTCGGTGTTCATGCAGCTTCAATGTCCAGCTTCGACACGTCCAACGCGCCGGAAATCAACTTGGGCAACAGCAGGTCACGGGTCCGGCGGAGGGTGGCGTTCTTGAGCCGAAGGTTGTGGGCGAGCGCCAACATCGGCTCGACCTGTTCCGTGAACTCGGCCACGGTGCCGGGCGTGGGCAAAACCACGGGCAGTTGGAAAAGGTCGTCTGGCTTCACTCTTTGATGACTGGTCGAAGTCCCCAATGCTCGCCCCACGAACGCGCCCCGTAACTCGTCCGAGCAGCACATGCTGAAAACGTAGGGCAGCGCGAAGCCTGATCGAGGAATTAGCGCAAGAAACTCAGTTGAGGCAACCGCCCTGTGCGCCGCATCGAGTCGCGGGAGCCAAATACGTGGAATCCTCGGATTAAGCTTCGACAGCAAAACACAATCAACTTCGAGCAGAAACTTGTTGCTCAAGATCGTGTCGCCCTGCTCCAGCAGTGGCATACGACCGGCATCGAAAGCAGGGATGCTGTAGTGCCAAAACTGTTCATCTGGATACTGCGCCGGATTGATGCCAGAGCGGGCAATTTCGGCGATGTCCGAAAAACTGCCGGACTGCCACCCCTGCGGGATTGGGCCGAGCGGGGAGGCGACGCGTTTGACTTTGGCGTGGCCGGGAAAACGGAAGTTGACGAACCACTCCCGGTAAAGCGCCTGCGCCATCCGCTCCAAGATCTGTATACGCCGCGTGTTGTTCTCAATCAGGTCGTCGTAGGCGGAGAGGAAAGCCGTGATCGTCTCCTGAATCTGAGGCAGAGCCACGAGCGCGGGCACTCGCTTCAAGACCGTGTGGGTCACCAGTGGCTGAGCCGCGCCGCCAGCGTAATTGTGCAGCGTCAAGTCACGCAGCAAATAGCTGAAGTACCGTATACAATCGTCCGCCTGCTTTGGCTTGGCGACTATGGTGTTGTCAGAAGCCCAGAACCTGCCCGAACAATAAGCGGTTGAGCCACAGTATGCGCCAACGCGGCCAATGATTATTCCATCTTCGTGTGTGTAACCGTTGCTGTGCCCAATCAGTCCGTTGGAGCCGTAGGCAGGGTACTCACCATCGCCGCCCGGTTTGATAGCCTTGCCGTTGAAGAAGTCCAGAACTTCGCCGAGTTCGGTCTGATTGAATCCGTTGTTTTTCATCACTCCCGTCATTCCAACATCTTGGCGGCGTTCACGGCGATGCGTTCCTCCAGTTCCCGCGCCTCGGCGTTGAGCGTCTCCAGTTCCTCGGTCAGTTCCTCGAATTGCTCCTTGAAGTCCTCATTGCTGGTTTCTTCGCCTGCTGCCACGCCGACGTAACGCCCCGGATTCAGGCTCCAGCCCTGCGCCTCGATTTCCTTGCGCGTCGCCACCCGGCACAGGCCCGCTACGACGCTGTTGCTCGCTGCCTGTGCCGCCCTTTCAGGGCTGGGAATTTCATGTGTGGCCGGAGTCCTGGGCGTTGCCCCAGGCTGACGAGTCTGGCGCCGTTGGCGCACAAACCAGTCCACGCCGCACCCGTCTTGCGCGCCAACGGCACCACGACCGCACCCCGCCATTGCGCCTGGGGCGCAACCGCCGCGCCCGCGTTTCGCGCCGACGGCGCAACGACTCTACAGCCCAGGGCAACGCCCTGGGAACCCGCCCCAAACAAACCACCCCAGCCCTGAAAGGGCGGAACCCAACGGGCCACCGCGCCCCACCGCGCCGCGGGCGGTCGACGGCACCCGTCTGCCGCGCGCCAGCCACTGGCCTCGGGTACCGTGATCGAGTCAATCCCACACATATCGTTCGTCATACGCGACCTTGTATCGCTCCAAAAACCTCCGGAACTCCTCCTGAAACGTCACCTTCCGATGGTGCTCTTCCTGGTTCTGAATGTAGTTGATGACGGTGTCGGCCTGCGATTCACCGATGGAAAACGCGCCGTATCCGGCCTGCCATGTGAACCCCGGCACGCCGCCCTCGGCCTTCATCCACTTGGACGCCCTCTTCTTCACCTCCTCGACCAAGTCGGCCTGTGACATCGTCCGGCCCAAAGCGAACAGGATGTGGACGTGATCCGCCACGCCGCCGGTTTGGAGGGACGGCGATTTCAGGTTGTCCAGGATGCCGACGATGTAGGCGTGCAGGCGCGGACGGACTTCCGGGCCGATCAACGGTTCGCGGTGCTTGGTGCTGAAGATCAGGTGAACCAGGACTTTGGAGAGGGATTGTGGCATGCCGGGTGTCGCCCTTTCAGGGCTTATGAATGGTGTGGGTGGACGAGTTCCCAGGGCGTTGCCCTGGGCTGATGAGTCAATGCGCCGTTGGCGCGAAGACCGCGAGGCGTCTTGCGCGGATCCGAACGGTTCAGGAAGCGGGTGGCCACGGCGCTCTTGACGCGGTCGCCGACGGAGATGATGGCGTCGAGGTTGTAGAAATCGAGCGCGCGCGAGACTTCGCGAGAAGCTTCCTGGCGAACCGACAAGAATTCCTTGTGAGTTGCCTCCCGTCGCAGTTCACCCTCAGCGTAGATGTTCTGGAGGTGCAGGCTGATGTTCTGCTGGGTGGTCTGGAAGAGCTCGGCCATGTGTTGCTGCGTCAGCCAAACCGTCTCGCCTTCCAGCCGGACTTCTATCTTCACCCGTCCGTCTTCTGCGGCATAGACGAGGAACTGGCTCTTGGCGGGCAGATCGGGTTGGTGTTCAGGATTCATGTTTCGAGAATCTTCGCCGCGTTGCTGGCGATCCGTTCCTCCAGTTCCCGCGCCTCGGCGTTGAGCGTTTCCAGTTCCTCGGTCAGTTCCTCGAACTGCTCCTTGAAGTCGGCATTGCTCACTTCTTCGCCCGCCGCCACGCCCACGTACCGGCCCGGATTCAAGCTCCAGCCCTGCGCCTCGATTTCCTTGCGCGTCGCCACTTTGCACAGGCCCGCCACGTCGGCGTACTTCGAGCTTCGGGAACTTCTCCTTGAGCAGCTTCTCGCTGCCGCGCACGAACTCCGGCTCTTTGCCCCGGTAGAGCCGCACGATGTTGGCCAGGAACTCGACCTGCTCCGGCGTGAACTCGCGGTGGGCGCGGTCAATCTGCCGGAAGATGTGCCGGGCATCGAGGAACAGCACCGTGTCCTGGTTTGCGGCATCGCCGCCGCAGGTTGAGCGGCACTCCGGCTTGCCCTTGTCGAAGAACCAGAGCGTCGCGGGCAGCGTGACCGTGTAGAAGAAGTTCGGCCCCACCGACACGATCACGTCCACCGCGCCGGACTGGATCAGCTTCTTGCGGATTTCCAGTTCCGACCCACGTGCGTCCGCCGCCGAGTTGGCCATGACGAACCCGGCCCGGCCCTTGGCGCTGAGCGCGTGGTAGAAAATCTGAATCCAGAGGTAGTTCGCGATGTCCGTACTGGGCAGGCCGAGCCGGAAGCGCGGGTCGTCCTTGAGCTTCTCCTTGTCCACACCGGACACGTTGAACGGCGGATTCGCCATCACGAAGTCGAACCGGCCCACGCAGTCGTAACACGTCTTCGTAGTAGGTGTTGCTCTGCCGGATGTCGCCGCTCAAGCCGTGGACGGCGAGGTTCATCTTGCAGAGCCGGATGGTTTCCGCCACGCGCTCCTGACCGAAGATGCTGATCTCGGTGCTGGGGTTCTTCCGGTGGTTCTGGACGAAGCGGGCGCTGGACACGAACATGCCGCCGCTGCCGCTGGCCGGGTCGAACAGCCGCCCGTGGAACGGCTCGATGATGTCGACAATCAGGTCGACCATGCTCAGCGGCGTGAAGAACTCGCCGCCTTTCTGGCCCTCCTTCATCGCGAACGCGCCGAGGAAATACTCGTAGATTTTGCCGAAGGCATCGCCGGGGATGTCCAGCGGGATGCTCGACATGATCTTGAGCAGTTCGACCAGCGTGGCGTTGTCGATCCGCTGGTACGACTTGGGCAGCACGTCCTTCAGGTCGTCGTTCTCCTGCTCGATGGCCTTCATCGCCTCGTTGAGCTTCTTGCCGATGTCGGCGGACTCCGGCAGTCGAAGCAGGTTCGAGCTGGTTATCGAGGAAACTGCCGAGACTGGCAAACCGGAAGTTCGAGACGATGGGCGCGTGTTCCCTCAGACGTCGAAAGCCATTCGCTGCCGCATCAATTGGCCAAGAGAGTGGCGAAGACTCGATTCTCTCTATTCCGGGTTTCTGTTGTAAGTCC
>CAWJWM010000010.1:0-332350 GCA_963846445.1 uncultured Verrucomicrobiae bacterium
ACCTCGGGCGACCGGACAAGCACCAGAGGCAAGGCCCTTCGGTCATTCAGGGTGACCGCGCGATCGTCGGCGAGCGGACTGCGGAAGCCTCGTTGGACGGTCGTAAACGGCGTTGCCGTCGTTCGGCAGCGGCGGTACGGTCAGCGCCGGGATGACGTACGAGCAGATGCCGGAGGAATGGCAGGAGTGGGTGGACCTCACTCCGCTCGAGCGATTCCGGCGCAGCGAGGAAATGTTTGCTCAATACCTGGCAATGGGAGGTAGCCTTGATCCCGACCCCGATCCGACAAGTCCTTTCGACTTTCCAGAGGAATGGCGTCCAAGCGTTGCTCATGGGCGGGCAGGCCTGCGTCTTGTACGGCGCGGCGCAGGTTAGCAAAGACGTCGATTTTCTCCTGCTTGCGCAGGCTGGCAATTTCGATCGGCTCAAGGCCGCTCTCGAAACCCTCGGCGCGCGGCGAGTCGCGGTGCCCCGGCTCGACCCGGAGTTGCTCGCGCGGGGCCATGCGGTGCACTTTCGCTGCTCGGCGGCGGGCGTTGAAGAACTCCGGGTGGATCTGATGACGCGGCTGCGCGGTCTTCCCGAGGTTACCGAGCTGTGGGAACGGCGCACCACCTTCCGGGACCAGGACGGCACGGAATTCAACCTGCTCAGCATCCCGGACCTGGTCCAGGCCAAGAAGACCCAGCGCAGCAAGGATTGGCCAATCATCGAGTTGCTCGTTGCCATCCACTACCGGGAGAACGAGGTCGAGCCGCGTGCCGATTGGGTGACGTTCTGGTTGCGCGAGGCTCGCACCGCGGAGTTCCTCTGGCAGCTCGTCCGCCGGTTTCCCGAGGAATCCAAGAGCCTGCTGAGCGCGCGTCCGCTGTTGTCCGATGCGATCCAGGGCGACATCGAGACGCTCCGCGCGGACTTGGATGCCGAGGTGCGGTTGGAGCAAGCCAAGGACCGGGCCTATTGGGCGCCTCTGCGCCGCGAGATCGAAGCCTTCCGGAGAGAGGAACACCAGGCGGGAGCCGCCTCCGAACGATCCAGTGCTTCAACCCCTTGAATCCTGCGTCGAGGCTCTTCGGCATCCCCATCGCCTTCTTATTCGTCGGTTGTGGTCTCGCAGCTCGCCGCGCGAGGAGCCCCTGCACCAAGTTCGGTCGGACGCGATCGGTAAGCGCCAACTCGAGTTTGGCAAATGCGGCGAACGTCGCGGAACGTCGCTGGGAATCCGCCTACGGGCATGCCCCGCTGACAATCTTCAACTGCATGAGCCGCCTCTGCGGACCGGGCGCCGTCGCACCCCTTACGCAAGCAGGATCAACATCCCCGCCACCAAAGTCAGCACCGTGATCGGCAGGCCGAACTTCGCGTAGTCCCAGAAGCCCACCTCAACGTGTTTGCGGGCGGATTCGACGACGATGATGTTCGCCACGGATCCGAGGATTGTCAGGTTCCCCGCGAACGTGGTCGCCAAAGCCATCACCTGCCACATGCGGTCCGGGTCCGCGAAGTTCGGAATCCACTTCCCGGCGACCAGGACGAACGGCACGTTCGAGAAGACGTTCGAGCCCAGGGCCGAGAACCAGGCCAGATTCCAACCCTGCGCGGTCGCCGTATGACCGAAGAGACCGCGCACGCGCCCGTAGATCTGATCGGGCAACCCGGTGCCATTCAGCGCCTCGACCACCACGAACAGCGCCGCGAAGAAGACCAGCAGGTGCCAGTCGACCAGCTTGAGCACTTCGTGAGTGTCGCGTCGGGCCAGAACCATGATCAGCGCCCCGCCGGCCAGGGCGGTCCACGCCAGGTTGAGCCCGGCCAGAAACCCCAGAAAGGTGAGCGCCAGCACCAGGCAGGAAAGCCCGAATAGCCGCCGATCGAGCGGCGGCGCCGGCCCTGCCGCTTGCCGAATGCTCGCGCCACGCAACATCCGCCGAAAGCCAATCCTCAACACGATGTACTCGATCGCCAACCCAACCGCCGCCGCCGGCAGCAGCGCCATCGAGAACCGGGCGAAGGAAATGCCCGAGAGCCCGCCGATGATCATGTTTTGCGGGTTGCCGACCAAAGTCGCCGACACTGCCGATGTTCGCGCTCATGGCCAGCGCCAGCAGATAAGGCGGCAGCGGCAGGCCCCCGCGCACGATCACCGCCACAACCAGCGGGGTCAGCATCAGACAAACTGTGTCGTTCACCAGAAGAGCCGACAGCACCCCGGAAGACAAGATCAGGTACAAAAGCAGTCGTTGCGGCGTCCGGGCGACCGCCAACACCCAATCCGCTGCCCAGTCGAAAAACCCCGCCAGAAAGAGGTAGGCCGAAATCAGCATCATCCCCAGCAGAAGAACGAGGGTGTCGTAGTCCACTGCGCGATAGACCTCGTCCGGCGTCAGACGCCCGCCACCACCATGAGCACCGCACCCAGCAGCGCCGACGCCGGGCGGTTCAACGGCAGGATCTTCAGCCGCCGCCCGCTGATCAGCAGATAGGTCAGGCCGAAAATCGCGATGGCGAGGTACTCCTTCAACTCAGCACTCACGAGTCCGATGGTTTGCGCGCACAATCGCGGCGTCAAGCGCCCAACGAATTTGAACCGCGGAGTTCTCGGGCCGCTGGCATTTCCTCTGCCCCACCGCCGTCCATCGACATTCGCCGATCCCAGGAAAAGCACCGCATCGCGATGGCGCTGATCCGCAAAGATCATTGTCTTCGCACACCCAAACGACCAGACTCAGCCAAGCCATGAAACAAAAAACCATCGCCAAGCTCTGCCATAAGCTGACAGCGCCGTTCTGTGTGTCCCACGGAAAAAGGTTCCGACTTAAGGACGTCGATCCCGACGACACCCTGTGGCTCAAACGCGAAGACAAAGAACGAGCCAAAGAGGCCCTGACCACCGGCATCGAGGCCTTGGCCGAGTTTCAGGACAAACTCTACGCCCAGGACCGATGGGCGGTCCTGCTCATCTTCCAGGCGATGGACGCCGCCGGCAAGGATAGCGCGATCAAACACGTCATGTCCGGCATCAACCCCCAAGGCTGCCAGGTCGTTTCATTCAAGTCGCCATCCCCCGAGGAGTTGGACCACGATTACCTCTGGCGCTGTCTGCGGCACCTGCCCAACCGCGGTCATATCGGCATCTTCAACCGCAGCTACTACGAGGAGACCCTCGTCGTCCGCGTCCATCCCGAGTTCTTGTCCAGGCAGCGTCTCCCGCCCAAACTCGTCACCAAGAACATCTGGCAGGACCGGTTCCAGGATATCCGCCACTTCGAGCGCTACCTCACCCGCAATGGCATCCTCGTGCGCAAGTTCTTCCTTCATGTCTCGAAACAGGAACAGAAACGACGATTCCTCGAACGCATCGAGCGACCAGAAAAGAACTGGAAGTTCTCAACAACCGATGTCCAGGAACGCGGATTCTGGAGCGATTACATGAAGGCCTACGAGGACATGATCCGCCATACGGCAACGCCCGATGCCCCCTGGTACGTCGTGCCCGCAGACAACAAATGGTTCACCCGCGTCGTCGTCGCCGCAGCGGTCATCGAAGCGCTCGTCTCCCTCCACCTCGCTTATCCGGAGGTCGGACCCGACAAACTCAAAGAACTCGCCGCAGCCAAGAAAACGCTGGCGAATGAATGACCGCCGTTGAGCGAGGCTGCGCCTCAGACCGGTGAGGCGTCTTGCCAGATCGTTCGCGAGGGTCCCAGAGCGGCAGAAGACTGCCGCACTCCAAAACGCTTCGCGCGGTCCGGAGACGTCCGAAAAGGCGCCAGTCCTCTGGCGCTTTGGCTCTGCGGGTTGAGCAAGGCTGCGCGGCGCAACAACGTGACTCGTTGGCGACAGATTTCAAACGAGGAGTAACTCGAATCGCCCCGCCCCCCAGTCGTCGGGTCGCTTCACCAATCGAGCGCGTTGCGCCGGCCCCCGGTTTGCTTCTGGCCGCGCTGGCGGACGCGATCCCATTCGCCCTCGCGTTCCTGCTGCCGTTCGCTCGCCTGCCCCAGCAGGTCTTCGAGCGTCGTTGGCGACCGTCCGGGCTGGACACGCCTCCGGGCAGCCTCATCGGCCTCGCGTGCCACACGCTCGCGCAGACGCGCAATCCGCGGTCGGACGTCCTCCAGGCCTTGTTGGGCAGACGATTGATTGGGCTCGAGATCCACCGCCTGTTGAAAAGCTGACTCCGCCTCCTGATAGTGATCAAGGGCTTCGCCCGCGCGCTCCGCTTCGACACGCTCCCCTGCGCCCAGATCCCGCTGCCCGCCTAAGACGAGCGCCTCAGGCAACAACCGACGCGCCTCCTCCGCCCCCGAGCGGGCCGCAACGCTCCCGGAATCGAGTTCGAGCGCCGCCTCGAAGTTGCCCAAAGCCGCCGCCAGCGGCCCCGCCGCGTCCGGGCTCCGCCGAGCCAAACGGTCCCGCCCCTCCGCCAACTCCGTGTCGCCCATTCGCAGCCGAAGCTGCCCCAGCGCAGCGCGTGCCTCGCGCTCCCCCCGTCGGGCCTCTTCGTGGTCCGTCTGCACCTGCTGCGCTTCACGGAAAAAACCGAGCGCCGCCTCGTAAGGTTCGATCGCCGACGACGTGTCCCATTTCGCGTTCGCCTCGCCCGTCCGTTGTTCGCGTCGGCCCATCCGCGTCAGGAGATCGGAGAGCTTCTGCCGGACGCGCGACTGGGCTTCGCGGGCGGACAGGTCGAGTCCCCCCGCTTCGCGACCGGCCTCGGCAGATTCCCCCCCGGAAACGCCCGCCGCCGCGGCCGGGCGCCCAATGGCTTCACCGAGATCATCGAGCGCCGCCTGATACTGGCCCCCGGCCTCCGGATCCCCCCATTCGGTGGCGCGCGCCGCCTCCTGATCCCCTTTGGCCTCGGACTGGGCAGCGCGCTCGATCAACCGCCCTTTCAGCGCCAAGGCGACGCGGTCGCGGTCAGCTTGGATCCCCCGGTCCGCTGGCTGCCATGCCACCGCTTCGTCGAGCCGCCCCAGCCCGTCGTCCAAAAGGCCAATCGCCGAATCGAGCGGCTGCCGCCCGGCCGCCTCGGACGCCTCAAGGCCCAGCCGACGCAACAGTTGAGCCAATCGTTCGCTCGCCAGTCGGAGGTTGTGCCCCGCCGCCGCATGACGCGGGCTCCGCTCGAGCACCGTGCGGTAGGCATCGAGGCTGCGACGCCACCACTCGACAGCCTGCTCCGGCGCACCGGCCTCGAACGGTTCGCCCAAACGAAACTGCGCATTTCCCAACTGAAACCAAACCGGCGACCGCAGCCCCCTCGGCAGCCGCTGCAGGGCAAGATCCTGCCATCGCTCAAAAGCCTCGGAGTACCGCCGAGCCCCGTACGCCTCCACACCCTTGTTGTAAGCGTCCCAAGGCGATTCTCCAGTGCCGGCCACCACCGCTGGGATGGCCGCGAGCACCAGCGCGAGATAGCCCAACAGCCACCGCCGCGTGTCAACGAATCCCTCGGCCCCCGTCATAGATGTCATCATGCCACCACTTCCCCTCCCTCCGCCACCACCACGCGCCGGCCCATCCGTTCCCGACGCCTGCCGCGCCGGCGGTCCCCCGTCAGCCACTCCGCGCTCAGCAAGGTAAGCGCCCCAGCCAAAGCCCATTGGAACCGCTCCCGCGGCTCGTCGAGGGCGCGCTTGGCGGTCGTTCGCGGCAGGCCGGATGCAGCTTGCCGAAACCACCCAGCCAAACCAGCGCCGTCGCGCGCCTCCAGACGCGTGTACACGCCGCCCCCCGCTGCTGCAATGCGCCGCAGTCCCTGTTCGTCCCGTCGCGACACGACCTCCCGCCCCAGCGGGTTGCGCGCGAACCCCCCAGTCCCCCAGGTGGGCGCTGGCACTCGGGCCCCCGCGGCAGACCCGACCCCGGCCGTGTGCACGCGCAAACCGGCCGCGCGTGCCATCCGCGCGGCCTCCACAGCGTCACCCTGCAACTGCTCCCCGTCGCTGACCACCAACAGAAGCCGCGGGCCCGTGACCCCTGGATCAAAAGTCTTCAATGCCAGATGGACTGCTTCACCCAGATTGCTGCCCGGCGCCGTCACGGTCCCGACCGTATGCGACCGCAGCGCCCGCTCGATTACCGTGTGGTCGCGCGTCAGCGGCACAGCCGCAAAAGCTTCCCCGGCGAATACCACCAGCCCGGCCCGATCTCCCCCTAACGCGCCCAGCAAATGTTCCAATGCGTCGATGGCAACGGCCAGCCGGTTCGTGCCGCCCGCGTCCGCCGCCAGCATCGACCGTGACACGTCCAACGCGACGATGAGGTCAATTCCCGTCTGCTCGATCTCAACTTCCCGCTGCCCCCATTGCGGACGCGCCAGGGCAAAACCCAGGGCCAGCACTCCCGCCACCAGCAGCGCCAGCTTTGCGCCCCGCCGACGAGAGTCCACCGAGTGCAGCAACCACGGCAGCAACGGGGAACCGAAGTGCCCTGCCAGATCACGGCGCGCCCGGCGCCACGCCCACCCACCCAAAGCCAGTAGCCCGCCTCCCAAAAAAGGGAGAACAGCCAGCCAGATCGGCGCCCCGAATCTCATGGCAACCTCCGTTCGCGCGTCCGCGCCAGGACCTGCTCGGTCAGCAACAGACCAAGGGCCGGCAACGCCAGCCAGGCAAACAACTCCCGCCACCCTTTCTGCCGCACGTCGCGCAGCTTCTGCTTCTCGAGCCGGTCGATCGCGGCGTACACTGCCCGCAGATCGGCCCCGCTCCGGACCCGGAAGAACTCCCCGCCTGTTCGCGCCGCCGCGCGAGTCAGCGACTCGCTCAAATCGTCGCGGGCAGCCGCCTGGCCCGGGCTCAGCAGTTGCACGCAATGCAGCCGAATGCCCAGCGGACGCAGCGCTTCAGCCACCGCCTCCGGCTCGGGTCCGGCGCTGATGTTCTCGGCATCCGTCATCAGGATGACCACCCGCGTCTCGTTGGTGTGACGTTGCAGATGCTGCGCGGCCACGAGGAGCCCCGACCCAACATCGGTGCCGACCCCGTTGGTCTCGCGGGCCAGCCGATCGAGCAGCCATCCGTGATCCAGCGTCAGCGGACTCGCCAGGTATGCGTCCCGATCGAAGCAGACCAGCCCGATGCGATCGTTCGTGCGCGCGCGAACAAACTCGCCCGAGATCTGTTGCAGGGCCGCCGAACGCGTCACGGTGCGCCCGTCCAACAGAAAGTCCCGCGTCCGCATCGTGCCGGAAAAATCAAGCGCCAGCATCAGATTGATCCCGCGGGCGTCCTCGCGAATCTCGGCTTTCGGGATCTGAGGCCGCGCGAGCGCCAGGACCACCAAGGCCAGCGCGCCCAACCGCAAAGCCGCCACCCAGCCTCCCGGCGCGCAATGCACCGCCCGCGCCCCAGGACCCAGCAACACGATGGAACTGAAGACCAGGGCTGCGCTCCGCCCGCTACGGCCCCGCCACCAGGCCAGCAGCGCCACCAGCACCAGCGCCAGTAACCACCCCGGCGAGGCCAAGCGAAATCCCTCACTCATGCGGCTTGCTCCCCGTTGAATGAGTGAGGGCGAAACGCCACTTCGCCCAACACGGACCGAAGCTGACGTTGGCGTTGATCATCCGGAGCCTCTCTCATTGCCCCCCCCCACCCCCGGTCGCGACCGCAGCACAAACGCCACGGCCGCCACATGGAGTTCCCTCAACTCCTCGACCGACGCCACGGAACGTCCGAATTTGCACAGATCGCAGAGTTCAAGCAAACAGCCAAGATCCCGCCGGTCCGCGTCGGGTAGCCCGGCGGAGGCACCCGCCACCGCCAGCAATTCCTCCGTGGTCAATCGCGGCGCCTCCAGTCCGTAGCGCGCCTCGACAAAGCAGCGCAGGACGGTCGTCATCGCGATGCTATAGTCGCGCGAACGATCCGACCGCAGAAGGTGGGCCAGACGCTCCAACTCGGCCAAGGCCACGTCCCATGCCGAGACCCCGGCCTGGACCGCGACGGACGGGATCCCCTCGATCAACCTCCGCCGCCAAAAGGCGCGCTTCAACAGGACCACGCTGATCGCCAGGGCCGCCAAACCCAACAGCCACCCGTAACTGGCCGGCGCCAGCCGGCGCAAATCCTCGATGATATCCGTTCCGCTCATCCATCCGTGGGTTCTGCCGGACGCACTCGGCGCAGCCGCTGTTCGAAGAACTGGAGCAACGCGCGCCGGTAAGGCTCGCCAGTTTGACAGGCCACTCCGTCCACACCGGCCCGGCGAAATACATCGTCCAAATGCGCCGCACGCGCCGCACGCTCGCGTTCGAGTGCCCGCCGCACCTCCGGGTCGCGGGTGTTCAGTTCGACCACCTCTCCGGTTTCTGCGTCCTCGCACACAAGCCAGCCGACCTCCGGAAGGCGCGCCTCGATCGGATCATGAACACGAATCGCAACCACGTCGTGTCGCCGCGCCGCCAGGCGCAGGGCGCCCTCGAATGCAGTGTCACAGAAGTCGGAAAGTACAAACACTGTCGCGCGCCTGCGCAGCGCGTTGCCGAGCACCTCGAGGGCTTGACGCAGCGAGGTGCGAGGTGACCGGGCCTCGTGCGTCAGAATGGCCAGGACAATCGCAAGCGCCTGCCGGCGCCCCGTGCGCGGAGGGAGATAACACTCGACGGCGTCCGTGAAAAGTAACAACCCGACCCGATCGTTGTTCAGCACCGCGCTCAGAGCCAACACCGCCGCCAACTCGGCGGCCAGTTCGCGTTTGCTCTGAGACACCGACCCGAAATCGCCCGACGCGCTCACGTCCACCGCCAACATCACCGTCAGGGATCGCTCCTCGACATTCTGCTTGATCTGCACTGTGCCCGTGCGCGCCGTCGTGTGCCAGTCGATGCTTCGCACGTCGTCCCCTGGCTGGTACGCGCGCACCTGGTCGAATTCGAGGCCCCGACCGCGAAAAACGGAGCGGTAAGGCCCAGCCAACAGGTCCTCGACAAATCGCCGGGCCCGCAACTCCACCAACCGCACCCGCCGCATGACCTCGCCCGCATCGAGGGACGTGGGCCGCCGGCCCGAGGACACCCCCTTCCTCGCCCGAAGCGCGACAGAGGACGGAACCCCGCCGCCAGGCGCCGACCCCGCAAGCCGCGCCAAAGGGGCACGGGTCCCCCGCAAATCCGTGGAGCGCCCAGCCCACGGCGCCCCCAGGGCGGCCAGGGGACTGGCCTCTCTCTCTCGATCAACCGTTGTCATGCATCATGGCGTGCCGGCCTGGAACGGGCGGGCGATCCATCGGAAATGCCGCCGCCGGCAAGCGGCGTTCCACCCCTCAAGGCACGAGCACCTGGGCGAGCAACTCCGCTCACAATGTGTTCCGACGTGATCCGGTCCGCATCCGCCTCGAAGGTGGTCAGCACCCGGTGGCGAAGCACGTCCGCCGCGACCGCCTTCACGTCCCCTGGCGTCACGTGCGGTCGACCGTGAAGAAATGCCAGCGCCTTCGATGCCAGTGACAGGTTGATCGACGCCCGCGGCGACGCGCCGAAACGGATGAGACGCGCGAGGCTCGGCGCCACCGACGACGGGTCGCGGGTGGCGAACACCAGGCGCACGATGTAATCCGACACCTGCTCGTCCACGTACACCTGATCCACCAGACGCGCGCATGGCCAGAATGTCCTCCGGACGCAGACCGCCGTGATCGGCGGCGCGCGCGGCGCCGTGCGGGCCATCAGAGCCATGATCTGCCGCTCCTCGGTCTCGGTTGGATACGTCACCACCACCTTCAACATGAACCGGTCGACCTGCGCCTCCGGCAGCGAGTAGGTCCCCTCCTGCTCGATGGGGTTCATCGTCGCCAGCACCAGAAACGGCGACGGCAGCGGATAAGCTCTGCTCGCCGATGGTGACCTGCCGCTCCTGCATGGCTTCGAGAAGCGCGCTCTGCACCTTGGCCGGGGCGCGGTTGATCTCGTCCGCCAGCACCAGGTTGGCGAAGATCGGCCCCTTTCGCGTGTGATAGGTGTTGTCCCGCGGGTTGAAGACCAGGTTGCCGATCAGGTCGCCCGGCAGCAGGTCCGGCGTGAATTGCACGCGGGCGAACTTGAGGTGCAGGCATTGGCCCAAAGCGTTCACCGTCGCCGTCTTGGCCAGTCCTGGCACCCCCTCGAGAAGAACGTGCCCGTTGGCGAGCAAACCGACCAGCAGCCGCTCGATCAGCAGCCTGCTGCCCCACAATCGAACGCGCCATCTCCGCCCGCAACGCCTCCAACTGCGGCTGGTGCCGCGCGATGGCCGCCCGCAGCGGCTGCAAATCAGTCTGCATCAATGCCCGACAGTGTGTGAATGAAACTCCACCCCACGCAAGCACTCCCTTTGGGGTCACATCTGACCCTAATCACCCTCGATTACGGCACGACCTCGATCGCGTAGAACTGAACGCCATCAGCGTCGATGTCGGCATACCGACTGGTCGTGTTGGTCGCGACGAAATCGTCTGCCACGACCGTCCATGTCGGGTCGTTCACGACCGGCTTGCGGAGGATGCGGTACTTCTGCCCCACCACGCTTGCCCAACTGATCAGCGGCACGGCCCTGACTCCAACGACGAAGCCGGAGAGCGGGTCGGTCGGATTCGTGCCCGCGGCATACTCCTGCGCGTTGTTGGCGCCGTCACCGTCCGGATCGGCGCCGGCAGCAGCCTGCGGGTCGATCAGATAGTCCGGTCCGAAATACTGCTCCTGCCACGCGTCAGGGATGCCATCGTCTGCAGTATAGACTCGCTGGTAAAGCGCTTCGAAAACCTCCGAAATCGGGAAGCCGTCAAGAAAGAGCTGGGCTCTGATCGTCGTGGCCGAAGTCAGTCGAATGGGATCGGCGTAGGCCGGCGACTGGGCCGTCGGCGCCGTGCCGTCGAGGGTGTAGCGGGCCACACCGGAGCTGACGGTGTTCTGGATGACGACGTCGACCGCGTTGGTGAACAGCCCGGGCGCTGGGCTGAAGAGAATGTCAGCCGCGCGGGTGAACGTGGCGGCGAACACCTCCGAGACCGGAAATCCATTGAAGAACACCTGCGCCCGGATAGTCGTCGTACGGACCACGGAAACGGGCCCGAGGTAGGGCGTTGAACCGAGGCTCGGCTCCGTTCCGTCGGTTGTGTAGAAGATCGAGCCGGCGCCCAGGTTGTTCTTGAGGGTGACGAGCATGAAGCCGATGAACTCGCCGCCGGTCGGACTGAACTGAATAGCCGGCAGCGCAGGCTCGACGATGGCCAAAGTCTGGCGCGCGGCTTGGCCGGTCAGCTCAGAAACCTGGCCCGAGGGCCACTCGACACGGACCGCCTCCAAAGTCGATGCGTCGCCGAGTCCGAAATGGGCGACAAGCTCCTGGCCTGACCAGGAGGCGTTGCCGGTGATTTGGCGGACCTGCCAGCGCGAAACGCCGTTGATCGTGGCCTTGACCCACACCTTGGCGCCGATCCCGCTCCGGTTCGACACCGTGCCGGCCAGAGTGACCTTCAGCCAGGCGTTGGGTGTGCCATCGTTCCGATAAAGGGCATTCAGCCCGGTGCCGCTGTAGCGCGTGACGAACATATCCAAGTCACCATCGTTGTCGTAGTCGGCCCAGCCACAACCGACAAAGTAACCCGTGTCGGTAGCGATGCTGCCGGTCACGACGCGCGTAAACGTGCCGTCGCCGTTGTTGTGGTAGAGAGCGTTGTTCTCAGCAAAGGCCGTTCCATTGGCGACAAAGAGATCGAGGTGCCCGTCGTTGTCGTAATCGCCCCAGGCGGAGCCGTTCGAGTTTGCGATGTCCTCCACGAGTGAACCGGAAGTGACCTCCGCGAACGTGCCGTCTCGGTTGTTCCGATAGAGGGAATTGGCGCCCAGCCGGTTGACGACATAGAGATCGAACCATCCGTCGCCGTCGTAGTCGCCCCAGGCCGCTCCGTCGCTGTGGCCAATCTTGGTGACAACCGGGCCGACGGTGATTTGCTGGAAGCTGCCTCCCCCCTGGTTCTGGTAGAGCAGACTCGTTTGGCCGTTGGCGCGCGGCACGAAGAGATCCACCCGGCCGTCGTTGTCGTAATCGCCCCAACTCCCCGCCAGGGCCACACCGGGGATGGAGGCCATCGCACCCGAATCCACCAACTTGAAAGTGCCATCGTGCTGATTGTGCCAGAGTTGAGACCCACCCGCCGCCCGCGCGATGAAAAGATCGACGTAGCCGTCTTGGTCGTAGTCCGCCCAGGCGCCCTGGTAAGCATGCTCGCGGTTGGAGAAAGTGACTGCGCGCTCGAAGCCGCCTCCGCCGGTGCCGCGATAGAGCACATTGTCCTGCATGTCATTGCACACCACGAGATCCAGCCGCCCGTCGTTGTCATAATCCGCCCAGCCCGCCCCCGTAGACGCCATGGCATCGGTCACCAACGGGCCGGTGGTGACTTTGGTGAACACGCCGCCGCCCTCGTTGTGGTAGAGGTACGAGGTCGAAGGATAATTGGCCACGAACAGATCGAGCCGTCCGTCCCCGTCATAGTCGCCCCACGCGGCGCAGTGCGACTCGCCTTCGCTTGCCGGTGGGACACCGGCGACCGGGGTGAACGTGACTTGCCCCAGGGCGCCTGGGTTGAAACTCAGCGCAGCCGCAGCCAAACAGGCCAAAGCGCCACTCGGACGGATGCACCTTGGATCCCTTGAGCGCTGCGCAGCAGCGCCGGCGCAGCGCGACGACCCGTGCATTCGTCGGCACCAGAGGTATCCGAGTGGCCCCTTCACTTTGGTTGCGGCTCTGCCGCGCTGCGGAATCATCCTGGGAGAACAGCGGTGGGATTGTGTCATAGGAAAACTCGCTTTTGCATTGGCTCGCGAATCGCACTGGCTGATGTGACACGCCGGGTGTCACGCGCACAGGCGCAACCACAAACACGGCTCCGCATCGCGTCAAGCTCTATTTCGGCTGTTTCGGCAGGCTGTTCAGGCTTTGCGGCTGCCGGCCAATTTTTAGCGAGGCTGCGCCTCAGACCGGCGAGGCGTGTGAACGGTTCGTGGCCGCTGGGTATGCACCACGATCGCCGGCGCCCGACGCCTCGCTAAGGGGCGCCGCTGCGCGGCGCAAAAACTTGACTCATTTACTACAGATTTCAAAGGAGGAGTAACTTGAGCGAGGCTGCGCCTCAGACCGGCGAGTTCAGAAGAACGGATTGTGGGCCTTCTCTTCCGCCACCGTCGTGAGCGGGCCGTGCCCGGGACAGAGGAGCGTGGCTCGAGGCAGCGAGAGGATGCACTCGCGGATTGTGTGTTTGGCAAGCGGCGCCTGGCCGATCGCCCGCCCCATCGATCCGGCAAACAAGGCGTCCCCCACGATCGCCACGTGCGGCGCGTCGTTCGGCCACGTGCCAATCACGTAGGTCACGCCATCCTCGGCATGGCCGGGCGTGTCGCGATGCGTGATGCGCAGACTGCCTAGCTGAAGGCACTCGTCCGGGCGGTTCCGTTGATCGACTGGTGCGGTCCTCGAATTCGAATGCAGGCGCGTTTTCGGGAAGCGCTCGTGAATGGCCGGCAGGGCTGCGGCATGGTCTGCGTGGCCATGCGTGATGAAAAGGTGGCGCATCTGGAGATCGTGCACCTGGATCAGGGCAAAGACCGGAGCCGGATCAAAGCCGGTGTCGAACAGGGCCGCGTCGTGTGTGCCTTCATCCCACACAAGGTAAGCATTGACGCTCATGCCCATCGCCGCAGTCGTAATCACTCGGAGTTCGCGCCAGGTGCCAAGATCAACAAGCTGCGGATTCCACCCTTCGGCGATCCCCCGCAGCTTGACCGCATCGAGTCCGAGCAGGGCGGCGAGCGCGTCCAATTCGAGGTTCCTGGCCGCGACGCCGCTGGCCTCGAGCGCCTCGAGTTCCGGCACCGTCAGGCCGGCGGCGGCGGCGGCCGCTCCGACGGCGATGCCGGCGTGCAGGCGGCCTTTGCGCAGGATATCGCCCAGATGATCTTCGAGGTTCATGTCGGGAAGTGTAGAAGACCCCAAGCCCACTGCACACCGGAATCGTTACCCCGACTCGACCACCCTGTGTCCGCGCGCCCGGGTCGCCCAAGCGGCTGGATCACGGGGCAACCCGATCTTGCGTGCCACTCGGATAATCCGAGGGCGCGGACCACCACGGGCTGCAGATGAGGCGGAGATGCTCGTCCGTCGGGTTCCAGAGCCTCTTGAGCAGCGGGATGACCTCGCTGAGATCGAGCCACAGACGAGTTGGAAAGAGCGTCGGTTCGTGACACCTCACGACCGCTCGAAACGGCACTCCCCGCTTCCCGGCCACCAGCGCACGAAACGGCGCCGTCTCGCCCGGCTGGAGCCTGCCCGCGCCGATCATCGAAGAGAACATCTGGCTGATCTCGAGATGGGGATCCGAAGGGGCCTCGATCACGACGCTCCAATCGATTGCTCGTTGCGTCAGGTTCCGGATCGTAAAGCGCCCGTAAGGATTCAAGTGAACTCCGCTGGAGTCAATGCCGTCGAAGGAGATCGCGATCGGAGCCCTCGTGGCAACCACCCAAAGCAGGCCGACGGCAACGGTCACCGCGCCGAGATACAGCGCGCTTGACCGTAGCCGTTTCTGGAGCGGTCGTGCGGTTGGATCGGCTTGGATTCCTGATCGAGGCGCGAGTTCTGACGCCGTGCAGAGCTGCGACCCCATTGCCTTTTCTCTATTGGCGTTCGGGCTCAGGCGGCAATCCCTCGGCTGAGTCGGGCGCCCAAAGGCCGATGCGTTCCCGGCGCGCCAAGCGTTCGGCGCGCACCAGTTCGTACTGCACCAGCAGCGGCAGGGCGCGGATTTGGTCTCGATTCAGGCGCGCCCAGCCGTTGCGGAGGACGACTTCGTTGACGTTCGTGTCGCCGACGCGGACCACGCCCAGTCCGGTTCGGTTCTGCGGGTTCGCCAGGGCGACTTGGATTGCCACCCGCTGGTCCAAGACCAGGCGGGTGACATTTGTCAGGCCCGCCCCGGCTGCGAAGCGCTCTGCCGGAGTCGAGTTGGCGCTCACTTTGGGGACGGAGGCACCGGCCAGGCCGTAGTTGAACACCCAGCCGTTGTCATCCCGCAGTTGGAGACTGTCGCCGGCAAAGAGCCGGGTGACGCGCCCTTCGATCCGGGCCGATTGGCCGGGGCGCTGCGAGGGCAGGTTCCACCACAGTTCGGCGAGGTCGGCCACCGGTTGCAGGGCCGCGCGCTGTGTATAAAGAAAGGCGGCGGCCGCGATCCAGAAGCACCAGACCAGCGCCTTCACCGCGCGATGCAGCGACCAGAAAAGGCCCTTCTTCATGAGCGATCAGGGGGGCTGGGCGGCTCGGTCGGGGAAGAACCGGGCGGCGGTGCGGACGAGCACAAAGACGAGGTTGGGCCTGGCCTCGAATCGTTGGTGGCGAGCTTGATCTTCAAGTTGCGTCTGAGCGGCGGTGCTGACGACGCGGGGACGGGCAGGACCGGCGCGTCCGGTTTGGCAGCTTTTTCGAGCGACATCAGGACGAGGTTGATCTCGGTGTTCGGGTGGGGGTGAGGCCTCTTGCCACGCTGGCGCAACACACGGAAGGCCTGCATGCAATGCTGGACGTTATTGAACCGGTACACTTCACGCGCGAACGCGAGTTCCAGCCAGGAGCCGGGCCGCGCGTGGTTCAGGCCCGTGATGAACTGGGCCGGCAGCCAGGGATGTCGGATCCCCTCGACGACGCAGAGCCAGCGGACCAGGAAGCGACAGCGCCGGCTTTCGAGCCAGCGGATCAGCCGCATCAGCCCGTTGGGACGTTCCACATAGGTGCTGTCCGTGAGGATTCCGGTGAGGGGATCGGCGATCCGGCTGCCGAGCACCGGCGCCCAGGTGATGGCGGCGAAGATGCCGACGACGACACAGTAAGCGAGCCAGAAGGCGTTCGTGAGGTCGCCGGACTGCGGATTCTCGCCGGCGTTCTTCGCCGCCTGCAGCAGGCCGTAAACGAGCGCGACCGTCAGCACTGTGCGGAGCAAGGTCAGCATACAGGAGGCTACCGGTTCTCGTCGCGGCGCAGGATGGGGGTTGCGCTCGCGTAGCCGCGCAGGGTCATCTCGAGCCGATGGCGGTTGACGGCGTATTCGAGGGCCGTCTGCTGGGTGATGACGCCACCGGCGAGCAGTTCAGTCAGGTACTGGTCGAACGTGTGCATGCCTTCGTTGACGGAAGCTTCGATGATTCCACCCAACAATTCGAGGTCATTATTGGCGATGGCGTCCTGGACGCCGCGGTTGCGCCGCATCAGTTCGAGGCAGGGCGTGCGCGTCCCCCTCACGTTCGGCAGCAACCGCTGGCAGAGGATCGCGTTGGTGTTGCGGGCAAGCAACGCGCTCAGGCCCGGCTGCTCAGGGGCGGGATAGTACTCGCGAATGCGTCCGATGGCCTGCGCGACCGAGTCGGCGTGGAGAGTCGTCAGCACCAGATGTCCGGTCTCCGCCGCCTGCATGGCCGCGAAGATGCTCTCCCGATCCCGAATCTCGCCCACGAAGAGGACGTTCGGATCTTGCCGGACGGCGTTGCGAATGCCGTCGGCAAACGACGCGGTGTCGATGCCCACCTCGCGCTGCTCGAATTGAGAGAGTTCGTCCGTGAACACGTACTCGACTGGATCTTCGATGGTGATGATCCGCAGAGCCCGGGTCTGGTTGATCTCCTGGATGAGGGCGCGCAGGGTGGTGCTCTTGCCCTGCCCTGTCGGCCCGGTGGCCAGAACCAGTCCGCGCGGCTCATCGACCAGGGACAGGAGCGAATCCGGCAGTTCGAGGTCCTGCAATCTCAGCCGCTGCTGGGGCACGGTGCGGAACGAGAACGACTGCCGGCCCATCTGCTTGCTGAAATTGGCACGGTACCGCAGGGCGCCGTGATAGAAACTCAGGTCCACCTCGCGCTCCCGCTCGATCCGCATGCAGGTCGATGGGGCAAAGGTCTCCCGCAGGGACTGGTATAATCCGTCATCGGTGGGCGGCGGGAAGAGATCGGTCGGCACGCGGGAAAGCTGACCATGCAGGCGGATGGCGAACGGCTTGCCCGACTGGCCGTGGAGATCGGTCGCGCCCCGGCCCTCACACCAATCGAGAAGCCGGCTCATCGCCGTGCCCTCGCGGACTGTCTCGGCAGGCAGGCCAGTGAGGTGCCGCCACACGCGGGCGCCAGAAGGAGTCAAAGTCGGCAAGGTCGCCATAGGAACGGATGATCGGTTGCACTCATGAGGTATCGAGGACCAGTCAAAAAGCAAGATTTGTTCCGGCCCGGGGCAGAGGCTCGGGGGCATTCACTCGCTCGATTTCCGAGCAAGGAATTTCGATTCGCCATGTGCGCGCAAGCAGGTATTCTGCGGCCATGGAACTCCTCGCAGCCCTGATCGTCTGCTGGATTGTGGGTGCGCCTCTGGCCTGCTTCATCGCCGCAACGCGCCTGTCGCGCCGCGCAGGGCAACTCAGCCACGACCTCGACCTTGTTCGCATCGAGTTGTTGAGGGTGAAGACCGAGTTCGAGACCTTGAAAGGCCGGGGAGGCGCCGTGGCCGGAGGCGAACCGGCCTTGGGTGTTCCTCCTGCCCTCACTCCGGCTTCGAAGCCCGTGACTCCGGCTGCGCCGCCCGCAGCCTCCGTGGCCGTGGGAGCCGCGGCAGCGCCCGCCGGGCCTGCGGTGATCCGTCCGCTCGCGCCACGCCCCATCGCGGTGTCCGCACAGGCCGGCGCCGGAGACACTCCGCCCGCATTGCCGTCCGCGCCAACTCCGGCGAGTGTTGCCTGGGCGCCACCCGCGGCCGAGCCGGCGTTCAAGCCCAAGGCCGCCCCCGGTCTGAAGGTGGATTGGGAACAATTCATGGGCGTGAAGCTGTTCGCCTGGCTTGGGGGATTCGCGCTGTTTCTCGCGGTGGCGTTCTTCATCAAGTATTCGTTCGAGAACAATCTGATTCCGCCGGAAGTGCGGGTCGCCCTGGGGTATCTGGCGGGGATCGGTCTCCTGGTGGGGGGCGTCGTGCTGAGGCGCAAGGCCTACGCGGCGACGTCGCAGACCCTGTGCGCCACGGGCACGGTCATCCTGTACGCAGTGAGTTTCTCCTGCCATGCCTACTATCATTTCACCGGCGCGGCGGCGACGTTCGCCCTGATGGTCCTGGTGACGGTGACGGCCTTCCTGATCGCCGTGCGCTTGAATGCGCTGGTCGTGGCCATTCTCGGCCTGGTCGGCGGCTTTCTGACGCCGCCTCTGCTCTCGACCGGCGTGGACAATCCGCTTGGTTTGTTTGGGTACGTGGCGATTCTCGATGCCGGCTTGGTGGCGGTGGCCATGACACGGCGCTGGCATTTCCTGGTCGTCTTTGGAGTGCTGGGCACGCTGCTCACTCAAATGGGCTGGACCCACGAGTTCTTTGTCGTGAGCAAGGTGTGGATCGCGTTTGCCATCCTGGGGGCATTCAACCTGCTCTTCCTGGGCGCGTTCGTTTGGGGTGAGAAGGCAGCGCAGCGGAATCCGTGGCTCACCGGGTCCGCCCTGGCGCTGCCTTTCGCAACCTTCGCGTACGCGTCCTGGCTGTTGGTATTTCGGGAACTGGGGGCGCGTCCCGGGGTGGTCTTCAGTTTTCTGTTGATCGCGGATTTGCCCGTGCTGGCGATGGTGTTGCTCAACGGGCGGTTGGCGCTGGCGCACCTGGCGGCCGGGGCGGCGGCGTTCCTGGTGTTGAGCGCCTGGACGACCGGCTACCTGACTCACGATCTGTTGACCTGGGCGCTCTGCGGGTACCTGCTGTTCGCGGTGGTGCATGCGGCATTCCCGGTGGCGCTCGAACGGATGCGTCCGGGCGCAGCCCCGGTTTGGTGGGGACACCTGTTTCCGCCTGCCGCGCTGATTCTGGTGTTGTGGCCGCTGTTCCGCAGCCTCGAAGTGGGCTGGCTCTTGTGGGGGGCGGTGCTGCTCGTCGACGCAGCCGCCATTCTCCTCGCGTTGACGACGGGCGCGGTGTTGGGCGTGGCGGCTGTGTTGGTGCTGACGCTGCTGGTCGCGGGTGTCTGGATTGTGCAGGCGCCCGCTGAACTGACCGGCCTGCCGCCGATGCTGGTCGTGGTCGGGGGTTTTGCCCTGTTCTTCTTTCTGGCGGGGCTCTACGCGGGCGAGAAGATGTTAGCTCGGCTCGAAGGCGCCTCCGGCGGCGGGGGCGGGCGTGCGGGGCCGGAGACGCCGTCGTTTCTTGGTCCTCTAGGTGGAGGCGTCGAGGCCCGCGCCCAAATACCGGCGATGTCGGTGATCCTGCCGTTTTTGCTGCTGATCCTCATGGCGGTGCGATTGCCGTTGATCGACCCGACTCCGGCGTATGGAGTGGCGTTATTGATGCTGGTCCTGCTCTTGGGCCTGGCGCGGGTGGTGAACCTTCCGGTGTTGGCGCCGGTCGGGTTGGCGTGTGTGCTCGCGCTCGAATACGCCTGGCACGCGAAGCACTTCGCCCCGACCGCCGCCGTCGTCCCGATCGTGTGGAACGTCGGATTCGCCGCGTTGTTCGTCGCGTTTCCATTTGTGTTCCGGCGGGTGTTCGCCAAGCCCGTGTTGCCGTGGGCGACGGCCGCGTTGGCCGGGCCGCTGCACTTCTTCCTGATCCACGACGCCGTGAAACGGGCGTATCCGAACGAGTTCATGGGCCTGTTGCCCGCGGCGTTCGCGCTTCCGATGCTGGCGGCGTTGGCGGGCGTAGCCCGGAGTTGGGCGAACGAGGCGACGAACCGGACGGCGGTGCTGGCCTGGTTCGGCGGCAGCGCGCTGTTTTTCATCACGCTGATCTTCCCGATCCAGTTCGAGAAACAGTGGATTACGGTCGGCTGGGCACTGGAAGGGGTGGCGTTGCTCTGGCTGTTCCGACGCCTGCCACACCCGGGTTTGCGCGGGCTGGGCGTGGCGCTGTTGCTCATCGCGTTCGTGCGGTTGGCCCTCAATCCGGCTGTGCTCGATTACCATCCGCGCAGCGCGACCCGGATCTGGAACTGGTACCTGTACACCTACGGGATCGTCACGGCGTGCGCCTTTGTCGGGGCGCGGCTGCTGGCGCCGCCCCGGCATCTGCTCTGGGGCAAGTCGATGCCGCCGCTGTTGTACACGCTGGGCACCGTGCTGGCTTTCCTGCTGCTCAACATCGAAATCGCAGATTACTTCTCCGAAGGAACAGCGCTGACGTTCCAGTTCTCCGGGAGCTTTGCCAGGGAGATGACGTCTTCAATCGGCTGGGCGCTGTTCGCGCTGGCGTTGCTCGTGGTCGGCGTGGGAAAGCAACTGCGGGCTGTGCGCTACGCCGGGTTGGCGCTGTTGGGGATCACGCTGCTCAAGCTCTTCCTGCACGATCTGCTCGCGATCCGAGCCTTGTACCGTATCGGCGCGTTCCTCGGTGTGGCGGTCATTTCCATTCTCGCCTCGGTGCTGTATCAGCGGTTCTTCGCGTCCGAACGGAAACCGTCGGGCGAACAGACTGGAGGCACGCCCCAATGAACGCGAGGCCGAGCGATCGGAAACACTGCTCCCGTCGGCAAATCAAGCCCCCGAGAGGTGGAATCGTGTCGTTTGAGTCCAGGACTTCGTTCCTGGGAGACGGCCTGCACCTATTGGCACTGCTCGGTGGACATGAACCCTTCTCCCTCACCCGTCCCGCAAAGCGGGACACCCTCTGCTCCGTTGTGTGGGTCGTCCTGGTTCTTGGCCTGCTCGGGACGGTGGTCCTGCGGGCGGGCGATCTATCGACGGACTGGCGGTTCGAGCAATCGCTGGCGATCCCACAGGCCGGTTTGCTCAAAGTGCGCTTGCCGGCCGAGACGCTCGGGATTGCCCGCGCCCGGCTGGAAGACCTGCGTCTCGTCGACCCCGGCGGTCGAGAAGTCCCCTGTGTCATTCAGCGTTCGCAAGCGGCGGCGGCCACTGCGCAGCCTGCCCGGTCGTTTGCGACGACGCTCGAGTCCGCCTCGACGGTGCTGCTGATCGAGACCGGCTTGACCCTCCCGCTCGATAGCGTCGAGTTGCTCACGCCCGCGACGGACTGGATCAAAGCAGCCACGGTGGAAGGATCGGACGATCGCGCCACCTGGCAGACGCTCAGTCAGAGAGAGCCGGTCTTTCGGCAAGCGGCAGGGCTTTCCGGACTCCGCGTGCGGTTGCCGCAGACCGCCTTCCGATGGTTGCGCGTGACGGTGGATGACCGCCGATCCGCCCCGGTGCCCTTCACCGGCGCGATTCTGCACGGCGCGCCGGCCGACCCCCCCACGGAGACAGTGCAGGCGACCCTGATCGAACGCGTCGAGAAGGCCGGCGAAACCCGCCTGCGCCTCGAGTTGCCCGCCGCGCATCTGCTTGTGGCCGCCATCGATCTCGAAGTGGCCGACCCGGTGTTTTCGCGGCAGGTGACGGTCACTGCGCGGCAGACCATCGAAGGAACGGTGCGCGAGACACCGCTGGCGCGCGACACGATCTACCGGATCGCCTTCGAGGCTGTTGGGGCGGTGTCGAATCAGACGGTCCGGGTGGAACAATCCGTCCCCACGCGTGAGGTCATCCTGCGCATCGACAACCAGGACAGTCCGCCCCTGACGGTCTCGTCCGTCCTGGCGCATTGGCGTCCGGTCGATCTGGTGTTCCGCGCCGTCGAGGCGGGGACGTATCGGTTGTTACTGGGGAACACGGCGTGCGCGGCCCCGCGCTATGACGTCGCTGCTCTGAGCGCGAATCTGAGCGCGGTGCCCCTTTCTTCGATCGGGCCAACGGCCATCCGAACCAACGCCGCCTACCGACCACCGGCCACGCTGCCGACGGTTGCCGACACCGCTGCGTCGCTGGACACGGCGGCGTGGAAGTATCGTCGGGCCGTCGTCCTCACGCGACCAGGCGCACAGCAGCTTGAACTGGACCTGTTGGTCTTGTCGCACGCCCAGCCTGGGTTGGCGGACTTGCGGCTGCTGCGCGGCACCAATCAGGTTCCCTATCTGCTCGAAGCCGGCTTCACTCGCCGGTCGCTCACACCCGAGGTCCAGCTCGTGGCAGATCCGAAACGACCGCGGGTGAGTCGCTGGCAGCTCAAGTTGCCGCAGACGCGTCTGCCGCTCGCACGGTTAACCTGCGTCTCGCCGACACCGTTGTTCGACCGGACGCTGTCGGTGCACGAGGAACGCCCCGACGAACGCGGCGATCGACACCGCGTTTCCCTGGGAAACGCCCTCTGGCGTCAGACTCCGGAACAACCTGCCCGGCAACTCGGCCTCGACTTTCTTGCGACGACCGAGACAGACACGCTCTGGCTCGAGACAGACAACGGCGACAACCCGCCGCTCGAGCTCGACCGGTTCGAACTCGCGTACCCGGTCAGCCGCATCCTCTTCAAATCCGACCAGACCGAGGGCCTGTGGTTGTACTACGGCCACCCGTCCGCCGGAGCCGCGCGCTATGATCTGAGTCTGGTGGCCGACCAAATGCTCGCCGCCGAGAAGAGCGTCGCGACTCTGGGCATCGAGCAGCGCCTGCACGGCCCCAGTTGGCAGGAACAGTTTGGGGGCAGCGGACGCGGCGGGCCGTTGATTTGGGGCGTGTTGATCGGTGTCGTTGTCGCGCTGTTGCTCGTGGTAAAGCGTCTGGTGCCCCATACCGAGTGACGCTCCGGCCTGGCGCTGGGATCGCGGCTGTTCCGTAAGGCAGGGTCTCGTCGCTTCCGTTGCGGCTGTGCCGGGCTGCGCCTTACAGGGTTCGTCACAGAGAGAACCATCGGGGAACAGAAAGCCCCATCGCGGTTCGTGCCACGATGGGGCGCCCGTCAGTTGACGGTCAATCCTCTGGGAACTCAGCGTGCGGCGCGGCGGCGGAAGAACAGCACGAGCCCACCGAGAACCGCCAGCGCGAAGGTGCTCGGTTCCGGGATCACGAAGAGGAACTGGTCCGGGGTCAGCGCGCCTTCCGAGAGGCGCACTTCGTCAATGTAGCCGTACGCCCGGTCCCCGTGTCCGCCGTTGTACATGCCGCGTCCGACCGTGAAATCGCCTGCGGTCCAATCGCCGCCGCTGCCCAAACCCGCGGTCAAGGCCGTGTTGGGGCTGCCCTGAAGCGTCAAATCGGTCTGGGCGACCAACTGGTAACCGTTCCCTGCAGCAAGGTCATTGAGGTAAAGGGATAGCGTGGAGCCGTCGCTGACGCCCGCCATGGCGTACCATTTCCCGGTCAGCCCGTCGGGGTCTGTGCCATAGTCGAATCCCTGAACCGCACCCGCAGCCGAGAAAGCCGTGTACTGATAGCCTGAGACGTCCTGGAACGTGATCCCGACGTTGTTGTCGGGCTGGATTTGGAAGTACAACGCAGCTGCGTTGGCATCCGCCCCCGGCTGGGTGCCGGCGCCCAAGCTATCGCGACCGACGATCGTGCGCCACCCGCCGGTCTCCGGCTTGAACGCCGCCTCGATCGTGAATGCCGCAGGACTCCAAGTTCGCAGAGTGTTGTTCCACATGCCCGGGTAGCCGCCCGTGTTCTTCACGCTGAGGGCGTTGGCGTCGCCCGTCAGGGGGATAGCGGTGGCGGGGACGTCGGCTTTGTAGGCGTAACCGGCCCAGGCCTCCCCAGTCCAGACCGAGAGGGCATTGCCGTTGCCGGAGACGTCCACAACATCCGCAGACCAGGAGCCGTTAACTCCCGACGCGTGGCTCATTTGCGCATCCACCAAGCCGTCCTCGAATCGCCAGTAGGCCACGGTGGCCGCCTCAACCACAGGAGCGCACAGCATCATCGAGCCGACAAGCGACAAGGAAAAGACCGACACAAGAACACTCGAATTGCATTTCATAGCATTGCCTGACCGCACGTTACGCCCTCATTCACCAGGGCTGTCTCCGTCCATCGCCCGGTGTAGCGAAACCAATGGGTTTCTGTGCCAGAGATCACTCGGAAGGTCAATCTGAAAGATCCGGGCTGAAAGATCCGGGTGCAGGACTTGAGGGTCTGGGCCCATCCCCGCGGAGCGTCAGAAGGGGCGGGTGTGGGTCCGCCGTTCATGGAAGCGGCCTGTTCCTTTTTGAACTGCCCAGTGGACATGAACCTGTACCGCCGGCTTTCCAGCCGGCAACGGTCTCTGTCTCGGACACTGTCAGCGAGGCCGACAAGAATGTCGGCGGCACACCCGGTTCATGGAAAGCGGCCTGCGATCCCCGTCGTCCACTCCGCCTCGACGTTCTCGAAGAACAACCCCTGGAATTGGCCAGGCTGCAGGCCCTCGGGCAGCGTGACTTCGACGCGGTGGCGCACGTCGGGCTTCGAGACTGGACAGATCGGCAGTAGAAACCGGTGAACGTGCGCTCACGGCCCAGCGGAAACACGTCGCTGTAGGCCTTCTTGATCTCGACCGGCTGGCCGTCGAGCGTCAGCCTCGACCGTCCACTTGTCGTCGGGATCGGCGATCTGGACAAAGAGCAGCAGTCGATCGGAACCGCGCCAGGTGGCGAGCAGTTCTTCGTCCGTGTAGGGAATCGGCCAGGCTTTGCGGCGCGCCGCCAGTTGAGCGAAGACTCGTTGCGGAACGGTGAATTCGGCCCGCACGATGCCGCCCGAGAATCGCGATCGTAAGTGCCGACCTGCTGGCAATGATCAAAGCGCGCGCCGGCGAAGGTGGCGCGCCAGCGTCAACGCGTCGCCCGATTGCGTGAACCCCGCCTCCTCGTGCGCCGTTCACGAGTGACTCCGGAGACGATCCGTCCGGTCGGCAGCAGGACAACCAATTCCAGAGTCGTGTCCCATTTCGCCTTCGACATTCGTCCAGAACGAGCCGATCGCCGCTGAGGGCGGCGTGGCCGCGGGCGTTGAGCAGAGCCGGACGCTCGACGGCGTCCGCGGGCACCAACTCCAGCACCAGCGCTTCCGGGCCTTTGATCGGCAGGCGGACCGGGTCGCCGCGACGCCACACGCCCGTGCTCGCGGCTTGCCCAGAAGGCGCCCCGTGCGCGGATACAGTTCGCGCAGCAGGAACGCGTCGCCTTCTGTCAGCCCAATGCTGGCATCGAGCGATGAACTCGGCGTGCAGCTCCCGGTAGTTCGGGTTGAACAGGAAGACGAAACCGCGGTCGCCGACGATGGCGGCGGTGCCGTCCACGCGGCCCAGGGCCGGCGGGCCGATGATGGGGCGCAGGTGCTTCAAGGTGGCGCGATGCTCGTCGGTCCAGTCCATCCACTCTCGGAGCCAGCGCTGGTCCTCCGGACGGAAGTGCTCGAACTCGGTCTCGTCGCGCGCGGGCAGGAGATTCACGACGTGGTTGAACGGGGCGGTGCCGATCGAGGAGATGACCGAGTAGCGCCAGCCGAGATAAGTCCCAGTCGCGCGTGTGGAAGGGGCGGTCGCGGACACATTGGCCCTTGGCGTCGTTGCGCGGGGTCTGGTGGGTCATGTAGCCGGGCACCATTTCCCAGGGCGTGAATTGTTCCATGTGGTAGTACCACGTGGCCCAGCGCTGCCGGTCGCCGGACACGCGGCTGAAGTGCAGGTCGGGGAAGTTCTCGAAGCTGCCGGGCTGCTCGTCGTTGGTGGTCGGGTGCGGATAGGATCCGCCCAGCCAGGTCCACGGGCCGAACCACTGGTATTGCTGGCGGCCGTCGATGACCACGTCCGGGATGCGGCGGCGAAGTTCCTCGAGGATGCGCCGGCAGCCGATACCACTGCGCGTACTTGCTGGTGGGCTTGTGGCCCTCCTTCGTCGGTTCGTAGGCGATCCACCAGTGGTCGAAGCTGTAGCCGCTGATCCCGGTGCGCTTCTGGAACGCGACCAGTTGCTCGACGAACCAGTCCTGGAAACTGCGCACGCCGGTGTCCACGCCGACGTAGCCGCCGGTCTTGCCGCCGCACCAGGCGGTCCACTCGGGGTTCTGCTTCCAGCCGAGCGTCGGATAGGCATAGGCGACGAGCTTCACCTTCTTCGCACTTGGCGTAGTCGAGCATTTCCTGGATCGACGGCGGGATCGGGTCCGTCGCGATGTTCCATTCGCCCTTGCGGATCTTCTGGCCGAGGCCGAGCCAGAGGCAGTTCTCCCAGCCCCAGGCGTCGGCGTTGTCCTCGAGCGGGGCGACGGCGCTGTTGGCCGGCGTGAACAGCGTGTGCTCGACGCCGACGGCGGCGCACTGGTCGAGGATGCGTTTCCATTCGGCGCGGCCCGCGGGCGTGGCGACGTCGATCTGATAGTCGTTCTCGCACCACGGCACGTGAACGCGGAGGCTCTTCTGCGGGCCGGAACAGGGCGAAGGCGTCCACGCAACCGGTCATCGGCGTCGAACTCGGCCTGGTCGAGCATGCGGCTTGCCGTCGAAGGCCCGCTCCGGCTCGCGGCACGTACTTCCACTCGGCGAGGTTGCGCGCCGGAAACTCGACGCCCGTGAGCGCGTAGAGCCCCAGGCAGACGCGGTCCGAAACAAACGGCCCGTAGGCGAGCCGCCATTCCAGGTCCGGCGCGTAGGCCATCGCGACCTGGCCGTCCCTTGCGCTCCCACTTGAGGAACGGATTCTGCAGCGCGAGGAACGCGCCGAACTCGGGCGGCGCATCGGTTTCGCCCAGGCGCAGGAACACCGCGCCGCTGCCGTTGCTGGCCTTGTGCTCGCGGGCAATGGGCGTGCTCGATCTCCGCGCGAAGCACTTCGACCGTGTCCACGCGGCAGGCTGGCCGTTGGGCGGCAGCGTGAGCACGAGATGCTTGCTGACGAATCGCCAGCCGGGCTTCAACTCGTAAATCACTTCGAGCTGTTTGTCTCCCCTGGCGTAGGTGTAAGCGATGCGGTCCTGGCGCTGCGTGATGCCCACCCGTTCGAGGTCGCGGACGTCGAGCGTCTCGCCGTCGACGGTGAGCGCGGCGGAGTCGCCTGCGAGCGAGAAAGAGTGGCTGGAATTGGCCAGCGCGATCCGCACCAGACCTGAGGCATCGAAGTCGGCAACGAGGCCACCGTTGCTGAGGCGGAAGGCGTCAGCCCCGCGCCCGGATGACGCGAGCAGGCTCAGGCAAAGGCCGCCGATGACGAAGGGCGCGTTGAAACCAAGCGAATACGGCATGGGCCCATCGTGATCGAGAACGCGCCTCTGGCCAGCGGATTCGTCAGCCGGAGTCACTTGGGGTCACATCTCTACATTCTACATTTGCGCATGAACTCCGAGTGTTACCCGCCTGGGGCCAATCCGGCTTGTTGGCGCGGTAAGCGGTTTCCCCTGGCCCGCTCCTGCTGTTCATCAGGCCAGGGACTTCAAATGTAGAATGTAGAGATGTGACCCTTTCGCGTGTTCGGCTTGAAGTCGGGCTTCTTTCCGATTCCAATGCGCCCGTGAAAACGCCGCGTGCCTTGTCCATCGGAGCCGATCGCTATTCTCCTGCCATTCTGGCTGCGCAGTGGAATCGCCGCGCTTTCCTGCAGCACTCGTTGGCCGTCGCCGGGGGTTGCGCCGTGGGGCTGCGCGCGGCCGCGCCGCAGGAGGGGCTGGATCGGGTCAGACCGATCGGTCAGCCCAAGGGAATCCATCCGGGCCGGGTGGTCTGGGCTCATGATCCGGAGGTCACCGACTGGAAAGGGCCTGGCGACGGGCACTGGTGGGCGGGCCGCCGGGTGAAACAGGATCGTGTGGACGCGATGCTGGCGCGCTCGGTCTGCGAGTTGACTGGCGAGGCCACCGTGTCGGGGGCCTGGGACAGGCTCATCCGCCATCTGAATCAGTCTCGAGGCAAAGGTGATGTGGGCTACCGGGCCGGCGAGCGGATCATGATCAAGCCGAACTGGGTTGGTTTGATCTACCTGGAAGGGCACGTGAACACGGACACGTACACTTTCATCCGCCGGCACGACTACATGAACACAGCGCCGCAGATGATCTTGGCCGTGCTGCACCAGTTGAGCGAAGCCGGGGTGCGTCCGAGCGACATCACAGTCGGCGACACGCTGGCCTGCATGGTGCACGAGTACTATGACCTGCTTCATGGCGGGTTCTCGGCCGCGCGCTACGAGGACTGTGCGGGGAAGTTCGATCGACTCAAGGCAACTCCGTCCAGCACGCCTCTGTACTGGAGCTGCCGCCCGGAGGGCAAGACGACCGACCATGTGCCGACCTCATTTGCCGAGGCGGAGTATCTGATCAATTTCGCCTGTCTCAAGGCGCACACGGCGGGCGGCGTCACGCTCTGCGCCAAGAATCATTACGGCTCGCTGGTGCGCTGGCCGGTGCAGCAGGGTTACTACGACATCCACCCGAACTGTTTCGCCACGGAAACGGGGGTGTACCGGCCGCTGGTCGACTTGCTGGGGCACGCCCACATTGGCGGCAAGACGGTGCTGCATTTGATCGACGGTTTGTTTTCGGGTGTGCATCCGCGCGACGCGGTGCCTCAGCGGATGGAGATGGCGCCGTTTCACGGGCAATGGCCGTGCAGTCTATTGGCGTCGCAGGACCCGGTGGCCATCGATTCGGTCGGGTTCGACTTTCTCTGGAGCGAGAGGACGGATTTTCCGCGCAAAGGCGGGGTGGATGATTACCTGCACGAGGCGGCGTTGGCGGGCGACCCGCCGTCCGGGACATTTTATGATCCCAACCATGCCACCCCGACGCAGCGGTTGGGGAGCCTGGGTGTCCACGAGCACTGGAACAACCCGATCGAGAAGAAGTACTCGCGGAATCTGGGGAGCGGCGCCGGCATCGAGTTGATCAAGGCGCGAGCATGAAAAGACCGCGGTGCAGCCGTCGAGGGGCGGTTGTGCTGCCGTCGCGACACGCCGCAAGGCTCGACACAGACAGGCAGTTGATGATTTCGCCCACTGAGCACATGAGAACGTTGATAACTCGCCGTCAGTTTCTGCAGAGCGCCGTTACGGCAGGCGCCGTGGGTGCCGGTCAATTCATCCCGGCGCGGGTCCTGGGCGCGGGCGGATCGGTGGCGCCGTCCGAGCGGGTGAACCTGGGGGTGATCGGATTGGGGATCCAGGGCATCGGCGACATGCGTGCGTTTCTGGGGATTCCGGAGGTGCGCGTGGTGGCCGTTGCCGACGTGCATGGCGGACAGCGCGCGGCGGGAAAGCAGGTTGTCGACGCTCATTACGGCAGCTCCGACTGCGCGGTTTACCGGGATTTTCGCGAGCTTATTGCGCGTCCGGACGTCGATGCGGTGCAAATCACGACGCCGGACCACTGGCATCCGCTCATTGCGGTCGAGGCGGCCCGCCATGGCAAGCACATGTACCAGGAGAAGCCGATGGGCTGGAGTGTCCGCGCCGCGCGTGCTGTCGAGCAGGCGGTCAAAGCCAGCGGGGTGGTGTTTCAATTCGGCACCCAACAGCGATCGGACGGGAAGTTCCGACGGGCCTGCGAGCTGGTGCGCAATGGACGGATCGGCCAGTTGCAGACGATCCTGGTCGGTGTTCCTGGCAGCGTCTCGTCGTGTCCGGTTCAGCCTGTCGAACCGGTGCCGGAGGAGTTGGACTATGATCTCTGGCTCGGGCCGGCCCCATTGGCACCTTACTCCTACCAGCGTTGCCGCCCGTACACGCAGAAGGAAGGCTGGAGCGTCTGGTACGGCATCTCGGACTACTGCGCCGGGATGATTGGCAACTGGGGGGTGCATCATCTGGACATTGCCCAATGGGGCAACGGGACCGAACGAAGCGGCCCGACAGAAGTCGAAGGGGCAGGCGAGTTTCCCAAGGGCTTTTTGACCGACTGCGCGGTCAAGTGGCAGGTTGAGAATCGCTACGCCAACGGGGTGACGTTGGTTCACATGGACGACGAAACGAGCCGGAAGCATCGCTTGCAGGCGGGGGGTCATGGCCATGGCGTGCTGTTCCTGGGGTCCGAAGGTTGGGTCCACGTCGATCGCCAGAAGCTGGACGCCCACCCCGCCGCGCTGCTCGACAGCCAGCTTGGTCCGAACGAAGTCCACCTCTTCCGGAGCGACAATCACGGCGCCAATTTCGTCGGCGCTGTCAAAGGCCGGAACCGGCCCGCCGCCCCGATCGAAGTTGCGGTCCGGACGGACACGCTCTGCAACCTGCAGCTCATTGCGGCCACCTTGCGGCGCCGGTTGCGCTGGGATCCGGAGAAGGAGCATTTCCTCGACGACGCCGAGGCCAACGCGATGCTCGATCGTCCAATGCGGGCTCCGTGGGCGTTGTAGTCCTCCGAGACTGGGAACGGCGCTGAGACAGGCGCGCGCCCCATGTCATCCTCCGAACTGTGACCTCCGCTGGACAGCGTGTGAGGTGCAGGAACGCGGTGCTGTGCTCGCCGGTCGGTCACCTGGCCGGTTTCGCCTCCGGAAGCCGGGTGAGGATTTCCCGGAGCAGGGCCTGGATTTCGGGCGAGTGGACGCCGCGTTGGCGGGCCTGCCGGATGGTTTCCTGTGCTGCGTCGAACTGGTGGGTTTCCAGGTAGTAGAAGGCGAGCGTGTGGACGTAGCGCGGGTTCAGCGGATCGGCTTCGATTGCCTGCTGGAGCAACCGGAAGGTCTCCGGGTAATCGGTCCCGGCTTTGAGGATAGCCAGGTTGCAGGCGGCGGCGGCGTTCTTGGGGGCGAGTTCCAGAGTCCGGCAAAGTTCTTTGGCGGCGGCGTCGCGCCGCCCGAGTTCGGCATGGAGCAAGCCGAGGTTGAAATGGGCTTCGGCGCACGGCTCGGGCAGGCCGGTTGCCTGGTGAAGGCGGTTCTCGGCTTCGTTGAGGCGACCGAGACGAGCGAACGCCATTGCGCCGTTGATGAGCGGTTGGGGGATATCGGGGCGCAGCGCGTGAGCCCGGTCGAATTTGGCGGCGGCTTCATCGAGGCGGTTCTGCCGCATCATGATGTTGCCGGCGTTGTAGTGGGAACTCCAGTGATCGAGGCGCAGGTTGCACGACTCCCACATTTCCCCGACGGCCCGGGCGAGCGCCTTTCGGTGTTCGATCGGGATTCCATTTTCGGGCAGGGCAGCGAGCCGTTCGGCTGCGCGGATACGGACGAGGCGGGAGTCATCCGAGAGGGCGTCGATCAGGGCTGGCCGGTCCTCCGGAACCGCGTCGGCATCGAGGGCGGTGGCGGCGGCGGCTCGGACCAGCGGGTGTGGAGCGCCGGCGGCGAGTTCACGCAGAAGGATGCGTTGCCGCGGGGCGTCTGAGGGCGGGAGGAGCCGGATGACGGTGGCGGCAAACATCGGATCGGCTTGACGGTCGGCGATGAAGTCGAGCGCTGCCGGCAGCCTGTGCCAGTCGCTCGCGCGCAGGGATTTGACGAGGAGCGCACGGTGCAACTCGGGAGCCGTGCGCGTTTCGAAGCCGGGATGCCAAGCGCGGATCTGTTCCAGCGCCCAGTCGTGGTCCCGGTCCGGGTGGCATTGGATGCAGGCATTGCGGGAACCGACGGCCTGGCTGAGTTGGGGCAGAGGCGGGCGCATGGAATGGTCGGACTGGTTCATGCCGCCGAACGGGTTCATGGGCATGTGACACTGAACGCACTGGGTTGCGCCGCCGTCGGGATGGTGCATATGGGCTGCGGCGTTGTCCACGCGCTGGCGGTGGCAAGGGAGGCAGGCGTGATTGGCCTGTTCGCCTTTGAATCGGTAGCGACCGCTGGAGGTATGGCAGTGCGTGCAACTCAACTCGCCGCTCGTCACGCAAGGGCTGAGCAGCCAACTGCCGAGGGTGTAGTTTTCTCCGAGATCGCGGCCATCGGGGTAGTAATCGATGTTCTCGAACGTGGTGAGGTCGAAGTGATCCCAGAACCGGTCGCCCGTTTCGAACTGCGCGGTGATGGGGACGGCCTTGGCGTGGCAGCCGGAGCACGAGTCGTTCTGCTGTGTGATGCTCAGTTCTTTCCACGAGATGAGTCGGAGGTCGCGGGGCGGGCGGTCGGGGCGAGCGGCCCGGCAGACGCGGATATGTTCGGAGGCGGGGCCGTGGCAGGATTCGCAACTGATGCCGGGCTCGTTCCAAGTGGTGGCGTAGGTGTCGGTTTGGGGGTTGTAGTGGGATTCCAATTGGCTGACGTGGCAACTGAAACAGGCGGCGTTGAAGGTCAGCATTGGATCGCGCCACGGAACCGGGCGGTCCTGGGGGCCGTCGTCGAAATGGCGCAGCATGCTGAGTGTGGTGTTGCGCCAGCGCTGCTCGCGGACGTCGTAGAAGATCGGCAGCACTTGCAGGCGCCCGTCTTCGAGCAGGGTCAGGAAATTGTAATAGTTCTTTCCGCCGAGGGCGTAGCTGATTGCGTACTGGCGTCCGGACTCGTCCTGGACCCATCCCTTTTCCGGACTGGAGAACGCCCGATACAAATGTCCGTCGGCTTCGATCGGCTCGGCGCACGGAGGGACCAGGGCCGCAAGTCCGGACGACCAGGATTGCAGGGCTCGTCCGTGGTGCGAGGGCTCCCAGAGTTCGTAGAATCTCGCGTGGCATGCCTTGCAGCTCGCCGACCCCTCGTATTGCCGCGACCGCTCGCCGCAGCCGCAGAGCAGGATCTGCAAGCCGAGGATGAGCAGTGCCGGACGGAGGAAATCCGTCGTCAATGAGCCAAGCTCGTGCGCCGCAGCGCCGGCGCAGCGCGGCGACCTGCGCATTCGTCGGCACCAGAGGTATACGAGTGGCCCCTTCACTTTGGTTGCGGCTCTGCCGCGCTGCGAGAAATGCGGGCTAATACGTGAGTTCGGCGAGGTAGACGGCGGTGAACGGTTTGCCGGAAGCATCCCGCTCGTGACTCGAGTAATAGGAGACCAAGGCATGGCCGGGGCTCAACTCCACGAAACCGGGGTAGGAGTTGTCTCCTCCGCTGGGGAGTTCGGCGCACGCGTGCAAACGGTCGCCGACCAGCCACCAGAATGCGGTCTTGGGGCCGCGATCCGGCGTCGAATCGCGTCCGCCGACCAAATAGCGATCGCCCCATTTCACCAGCAACGGGCCCCCGATCGAACGGTCGAGGTCCGACCGCTCCCATTGGGCATAAGGCGGGCGGGACCGGAGGAGCTGGGCGGTGCCGCGGCGCCGGCCGACGCCCAACACCTGGCCGTCGGGCTCGAAGAGGAAAGCCGTTTCGTCACCGGCGACCTCCTGGAACACAGAGCGCCTGCGCCAGATCAATCCATCGTCGCTCTCGAGCATGAGCGATTGGACTTGTTGGCCCTCGCCCTTGGGTCCGACTGCGAAGTCGGTCTTGCGCCGGCCACAGAGATAGGCTTTGCCGTTGAAGGTGGTGGCGCGCCAGACATAGTGGCCGAAGGTTCCTTCGAGGAGGATTGGGCTGTGCCACGTCGCCCCATCTGGGGACCAGGCGGCGTAGCCCAGGTGTTGATTGAGGTCCCACTCTTGGGGCGGGAGGGAAGTCGCGCCGCTGTACCAAGTGCCCGTATAGACGAAGAGCTTGTCCTGGAAGACAAGGAAATGCGGGTCGCGGGTGTCGCGGTGTGGAACGGCGAACCGGTGGACTGTGCGCCACTGCTGCCCGTCGTCACTGCTCAGGATCAGGATCGATGCCGTGGGATGAACGGCGTGTCCATCCGGACAACTGCGGAAGGTCAAGTAGAGTGCGCCGCGAAACCGGACCAGGTCGGTGAATGCGTTGTGTTCGCCATTGTGAAAGGCGCGCCGGACGGCGGTCACCTGCACTTGCGGCAGGGGGTTGCCGTTCACTGCCTGGTCGCCTCCGAGCGCCGGGCATGCGGCGGTGACGCAGCCGAGGGCGCACAGCAGCACGGCGGCCCGGGAAACGACGCGGTCCACGGTCGGTGTCATGCTCCCTCGGTCTGAGGCGCGCCTCGCTAGAATCCTTGAAACCCCAAACATGGTCCGATGAAGTCGAGTTTGGCCATCACCCCTATCCCTTTCGTTTCGCAGGGGATTCTAAGGAGCGAGGCGCGGGAGAGAAGGGCAGGAAAACGAACGGGCGACTCTGATGTCGAAGATTGGGATTTGGTCTGGGCGCGTGCCTCGCTAGCCTGCATGCTGACTTCTCTTGAGAACTCCGGCTTCGCGGCGGCTAAAAGTGGTGAGAAATGCAGGCTAGGGCTTGATCTGGGGCGGCCTGGGGGTGAAGATTTTGAGCGTGTGGCCGTCGTTCGAGGTTCGCCCGGCGAACACGGTCAGGTGAAAATACTTGGCAATCTTCTCGAAGGGGGGCAGCAAGGAGAAGTCGAGCCATTCCTTGAGCGCTTTGTCTGGCTCCCCTGATTTCGGGGCCACCGGTGCTGAACGCGAGGGCCTGGGCGATCAGATCGCCATTGGCCCGCAGGATCTCAGTCAGGATCCGCAGGTCTTCGAGGTCGTTTTGATAGCCGAACAGGCCGGTGGCCATGCCGCCCACTTTCTCGGCTGCTTCCGCCAGTCCAGGGGTTGCGGCGAGCGGCTTCGGTTTGGTCTCCCCGCTCCGCAGGTACTCTTCGACCAGGGCCGCATCCGTGGAGAGGGCGAGGTAACCGGCACTGGATGTCAGGTGCAAGCTCTGTTCGACGGGTTTGCTGGCATCTCCGACGGGCATCGTGGGCAAGGGGAGGGAGTGAATTTTGCGGCCGAGGAACTCCCGTTCCTTAAAGCTGACACTGGTCAGGGGCGCCAGCGCCATGGAGAGGACCGACTTGATGCCTTGCAGGAATTGCTCGGGGTTGGGCGAAGCGAGCAGGGTGAGAGACGGTGCGGCGCTGAGGTCTTCGAATGTGGTTCCCTTGGGCGCCTTCTGGTAGGAGACGATGTCATCGCCGAGGTTGCCAATGAGGTTCTTCTTAAAGTCGAAGGCGGGGTCCTTCTCCTGCATCATGGTCTCGATCTGCATGGCGAGGAATCCCAGCATCCCCGGCGCGATTTCGTTGGCGATCGTCTCGACCGCCGCCCAGATGCGTTGGCCGTCCGCGCGCCAGCGGCTGAACTGGATCGCATCGGCGGGAACAAACGGGGGCGGCGAGGCGTCCTTTGGCGCGGTGGCGATGAGTTTGAAGAGGCCCTGGCGTGTCTGCTCGGGGGCGCCGAGAAACAGATCGAAGAACTCGCCGTCAGGGCTTTGTCGGGCATTAAACGCCAGGGTCTTAAGACTGGTCAGGCCCAATGCCGCCAGGATTTTGTCCACCTGCAGCGCCATCGGCGCTTCCTCGCCCTGCGCCTGAGACGGACTCGCGGCGAACCTTTTCGCGAGGATCTCGCCCACGGGGGCGAAATGAATCCAGCCATAAGAAAGCCCGTCCCGGAGCACGCTCCGAGCGTCGGCCTCGAAGGCCGGCACCTCTGCGAGTGCGCCCCCGCCGCTCCCCGTTAAACGGGCCAGGACTTTTTCGAGTACTCGAGTGCTGGTGCCGACAAGGAGGGCCGATTCGGCCTGCCCGACGCTGAGCTCGATTGTCGGTCGGGTCTGGGACTTCGGGGCGGTGGCGGATGCGGGTTCGTTCTTTCCGGACGAGGCGGTTCCTGGCGCGATGCCTGGCAGTTGGAGCATGCCGAGGCTCCCGGTCAGTTCGCCCGTGTCGATGAGGATCGTCGTGAACTCGACGCCGCGGATCGTCTCGGTGCGCAACTTGCGCCCCGAGTCGGTCAGCTTGCGCTTGACCTCGGCGAGGTTCTTCCGGAGCAACTCCGCTTTGTCGCGTGTGTCCAGCACCAGCAGGAAAGCCGGCACCGGCTCGGCGGTTCCGGTCCAACCGTTGCGGGTGAGGGCGAGGGTGAATTGCCCCTGGAGCAGGTCCGAGTAGTCGGACAGCTTGACGCCCAGCTCGCGTTCGAGCGGCGCGACGACGTCGGTCTTGAGCTTGTCGAGGAACTTGTCACGGAACGGGCGCATCGCCGGGTCGTTCCAGAGCAGCGAGAAGGGCGCCTGCTGCTGGGCGGCTGAGGCCTTCGTCCAATCCGGCGCGCAGAGCACCGCCAGGGTGTCGTTCGGGAGCAATTGCTCCGCGGGTGGAATAGCGGCCGAGACAGCCCAGAGCAGGAGGGCGGATCCCCACGCGGGGATCGACGGCACGATGGTTCGTCTCATGGTTTTCAAAGTCGGTTTCATAGAATCCATGCGGGAGGCGAGGAGATGGGGGAGAGCCAAACGAAGTTGTTTGCGCAGGACAGAAAATCATGAAAAGTCCAGGAGATGGCAGGCCGGGGAGGCGCGCCTCGCTAGCGCTTCAACCGCCGCGGCGGTTCCAGGTATCGGTAAGCGTTGCTGGGGTTGTCGTTGTCGTAAGCGAAGGCATCGCGGTTCTCGAGGAAGTAGCGCACGCGCTCGACGGGGATGGCGAAGCCGAGTCCTTCGCCAAAGCTGATCTTCATATTGGTGACGCCGATCACCTCGCCGCGCAGGTTAAAGAGCGGGCCGCCGCTGTTGCCGGGGTTGATCTGGGCGCTCGTTTGGAGAAGAAGCTCGCCCTGCATCTGCCGGGTCTTGGTGCTCAAGATCCCTTCGGTCACCGTCCGCTCCAACCCGTGCGGGCTCCCGATCGCGAACACCCGCTCCCCCACCGCCACCGTGTCCGCGCCGCCCAACACAACCGACACAAACTTGGGGGCCTCGGGGTCCTCGATCTTCAGCAGGGCCAAGTCCTGGAACTTGTTCATGGCCGCGATCTTGACCTGTTTGTAGGTCTTCCGTTCGAGCTCGCCATTCTGCTGATGAAACACCTCAACCGAAATCTGGGTCTCCCCCTCGATCACATGGAAGTTGGTGATCAGATAGCCTTCCTCGTTGATGAAGAAGCCCGAGCCCAGTCCGCTCGGAGCGCGGACCTGCACCACCGCCTCGCCCAGCTCGCGCACCAACTCCCGAACCGGGCGGTCCGATCCGGCTCCCGCTGCGGTGGAAAAGAGGCCGCCGCGGACAGCGAGAGCCCCAGGGACGTCGGTCAGGACAACTCCCGGCGCTGGAACAGACGTCGCGGCTGCCGCGCCCGTGGGCGCCGAGCCGATCGCCGGCTCGGCAGGTGTCTCCTGCGGAGGCTGCGCCGCCTCGGACCGAACGATCCGGTCCACCCGATCGCGCGGTACCAGCAGCACGGTGTAACCGATGTCGACCACGAGCTGATCGGGCTTCTCGGCGAGAATCGTGCCGGTCAGCGCCGCCTGATCCTTGAGATGGATCACATCGGCGGTTGCCGCCCACACCATCCCGAACACCACCGCAGCGTACTGAGTTGGCCACCTGAGCATGGCGAGACTCTACAGGGGTATTGGTTCACCGGCAAGCGCCGCCTCGAACGGCTCTCTGAACCTGGCAAAAAGGGAGAACTGCCGCGAACGGCGCGGCCGTTCGTCGCGCAACCGATGCCGCCGGCTACATCCCCATGATCTCGTAGCCGCAATCGACGTAAATGACCTGGCCGGTGATCGCGGCGGCTCCGTCGCTGGCCAGGAACACTCCTGTGGCGCCGAGTTCCTCCCCAGTCACGTTGCGTTTGAGCGGCGATTTCGCCTCGTAATGCCGCAGCATCTCGGTGAACCCGGAAATGCCGCGGGCGGCCAGGGTGTTGACCGGACCGGCGCTGATGCAATTGACGCGGACACGCCGCGGCCCCAGATCGTAGGCGAGATAGCGGGTGGAAGCTTCGAGGGCGGCCTTGGCGACACCCATGACGTTGTAGTGAGGCACCACTTTCCTGGCGCCGTAGTAGCTCAGTGCCAGAATGCTGCCGCCTTCGGTCATGAGCGGCGCGGCGGCCCGAGCCAGGGCCACCAGAGAATACGCGCTGACATCGTGGGCGATGCGGAAGGCCTCGCGACTGGTGTTGATGAACTCGCCTTCGAGCGCGTCCCGGGGCGCGAACGCCACCGAGTGCAGGAGCAGATGCAGTTTCCCGAATCTGGCTTCGAGCGCGGCAAAGACCGAGGCGATGCCGTCGTCCTCCCGCACGTCGCAGGGGAGAATCAGAGTGTCCGCCCCGAAGGCGGCGGCGAGTTCCTCGACGTTTTCCTTAAGCCGTTCCCCCTGGTAGGTGAAGGCGAGGGTGGCGCCGGCCTGGGCCCAGGCCTGGGCGATGGCCCAGGCAATCGAACGCTTGTTCGCCACTCCGAAAACGACGCCGATCTTTCCTGCGAGTAGAGACATGGAATCAACAGTGCCGACAATTCAGGTCAACCGCGAGTGCATACTCACACATGCGAATTGGGCATTGGAATCACTCGGCATCAGCGCCACTCCATTCGCGGTTTCTAACCTGTGGAATTCCCGCCCCCCCCGCGGCAACGCAGGGTGGCAGGGTTCAGGAGCGATGACTGCGTCGAGACGCGGTAGAAGGCGGCACCGCTTAACGGCGCTGAGGGCCCCGAATCATGCCCGCTGTTGTCGTCGGCGTACATCTGGCTGCCCAGACCCAATTGCTTGAGATTGTTCAGGCACCCGATCCTCTTCGCCTTGTCTTTGGCCCGGCCTAACCTGCATTTCTCACCACTTTTCTCACCGCGAAGCCGGAGTCCTCAAGAGAAGTCAGCATGCAGGTTAGAAAAGCAAAACCGCGCCCGAGTGGATGGAGGGAACTGGGCAACAGAGTGTCGCTGCACCCGCGAGGATTCGGAAGCGCTCTGAACCTCATTTTCCCCTGTGCGGGCGCGGTTTTGCCACAGCCCGGATTTCGTTGTCATCATCCCCGTGGTGAAAAATCCGGGCTAACGCGGGCAGCAACATGGCCGCCAGGATGGCGATGATCGCAATGACCACCAGCAGTTCGATCAGCGTGAACCCTCCCTTGCCACTGCGGGCGGCGCAAAGGAAGCGGCCCGCACCGTGTCTGCCCGCCAAGCTGCCAGGTCCCAACCTTGTGGGAAGCCCCCTGTTCCTTCTTGAACTGCCCAGTGAACATGAACCGAAAGCGGCGGTAAACCGCCGCACTCCAGACGCTTCGCGGCTTCGCCGCCCGCGTCCGAAAGCGCGAAGCGCTTGGAATGCGTGTGCTTCAGCGCCGCTTTTCATGTCGAGGCTCATGGCGAGCGAACCAGCATCGCTTTGCCGCTGATCGTCGTTTCGGTCACGTTTGAGTGACATCTACGGCGGACGTGATTGATTCGGGGGAAACCTCAGACGACACCGACATCACGGAAGCGATGGTGAAGCCCTGCGGACTCGTATCGGTTTCCTGCCGTGCGTTCCGTGGTGGACCTGAATCTCCGCCCGCGGGGCGATCACACCCCGAACGTGCTCGACGCACGGCCCACCTGTCAAGGCCGGTTTGGGTCGGTGCATCGGGCTGTTGTCCGTGTTTGTGTCCCCCCGGTGAGGGCGCCGGGTCTAGCCCGGCTACAGACTCCCCGCGTATGTCGGGTGAGCCTCATTCGCGTCGATCGTCGTATCGGCGGATTGCCTCCATCGCCGCGTCGGGGAAGTCGGTCGCGAAACTGGCGCAGCCGAGGTCGAGCAGTTGGACCATCCCGGAAAGGCTGATCATCCGCTGTCCCTTGAACTCCGGGTTCCGGAAGCTGCCGACATCCAGTTCCCTGGCCTCTTCGAATGTGAGGTCGGCGACTCCCTTCCTTTTCAGCTCTTCCGGAGCGTTGGGAAGAATCCGGGCAAAGTTGTTGTCATGGAAGGAGACGATCACGCCGTCTTTGGTCCGCCGCAAATCCGCTTCCGGGAGCAGCCCAGCTTCCATGCCAGTTCAAAGGCCTCGAGCGATCCTTCCGGGGCGAGATCGCCAGCACCGCGATGCGCTTGGACCGCGATCCGATCGAGCGGAATGTGGTCGCGGACATTCCAGACGGGATCCGCGGCCCACCCGGTCGAAACGAGCAACGCGGCGCTCACAAAGCCACCGCGAGTCAGCCTGCGGAACGCGGACATTCGTTCGTTCCTTTCTTCTTCTTACTGCGCAGTCAGCGGGATGTGCCACAGAGAGCCGTCACTTCGTCGGCGAAAAGCCTGTCGAAATCGATTTCCGCAAGGGCGTCGCCGCTGATGGCGCGACAGAGGCAGCGCGTGAGGGGCAATTCGTCACGACCGAGCAGCCCGCGCGCTTCGAGCCGAGGCAGCGCCTGGGCGAGCTGCGCCACGACAAAGGCGCTTTCGAGAGTCTCGTCGGCCATCTCCGCCCGGGCCTGTTCGTAGGTCAGGCCTTTGCCCAACAAGCGGCCCAACCGCACAGTCCGCCCCCCATGCAGGTGACGTATTGATCCGCCACGCCCGGCAGGGAGTTGACCAGCGCCGGGTTGCCGCCCAGCAAAGAAACCAGGCGCGCCATCTCTTTCGCGCTGGCGCCAAAGAGCGCCGCGGCCGGATTGTGATTTCGCATCCCGGCCTCATCCGGCCCGCCCAACCGCTCGAGCATGCCTTCGGCCAGGCCGACGGCCAGGGTGTAGGCGTTCTTCAGCGCCACACAGACCTCCACACCGATGATGTCCGTCGACAGAAAGACATGGTAGTACTGGGTCTTGAACATCTCTCGCAAAACGGGGAGCACTGCGGCGTCGCGCGACGCGAAGTAGACGCAGGTGTGCCGGCGCCCGGCCAATTCGCCGGCAATGCACGGCCCGCCGATCGCGGCGACGCTCACCGTGTCCCGCACCGCGGCGGGGAACTCCCCGGCCAGCACGTCGGGCAGGATCCGCAGCGTGCCGTCGGGGGTCGCTTCGAGCCCTTTGGTGACAGCGATGATCCGCAGCCCGGGCTTGAGGTGAGGCGCCAGGGCGCGCCCCACCCAGTGCACCCCGGGCGAACTGACACCGCTGACGATCACCTCGGCGCCCTCGAGCGCCGACGCAAGCTGCTCCACATAGTACGGGTGCACGGCGTCGGGCAGCCGGCGCCGCAGACGCGGGTGAAAACGCGTTGCCAGACAGGAGGCGATGATCTCGCGGTCGAGATGCGTGCCCACCAGGCGGACGCGATGGCCATTGTCGCTCAGCGGCCAGGCCATCGCCGTCCCCATCATTCCCGCGCCCACAATCGTTACGTCAGCCATATTGCGCCTTCAGTTCTTTCTCGACTGGTCTCCACAAAGTGACAGGTGAAATCGACACAGGGAGTCCGCATTGCCCTCAGACACTGCGGGGGCCCGGCCCTCGTGCTCAAGAAGAATATGCCGCGCGGTGGCGCGGTGCTCGGACGCGCGCGACCGCACGTTGGACAATGATCGTGGGCAGCTACAGGATCCCTTTCCGGCAAAGCCTGAGGTATTGAGTTCGGGCGTATCGCAGGAGTCGGGGCTGCGGCCGCATCCTGCAGATCTTGTCCATCATCCTGATGTAGAATCGTTGCCAGTTCGCATCGGCCCGGGTGTGTTCATACCCGTAGAAGCTGCTGTCATAGGGGGTGATGGGCCATAGCCCGGGCAGCCCGGTCTCGTTGGGATCGTAGTTCGATGCCGGAAGAGTCGGGTAGCCCAGGCGGGAGAGGACTTGGTTCGCGCAATGGACGAAGACGACGCTTGTGGGATGATTATGGGTCAGGAAAACTCGTTGTTTCCTCAAGGTGGACAGCACGAAGTCCGCGACCTTCACGTCGGTCGCTTCCTCTCTTTCCCGGAGAAGGGCTACGGTCCGGTCAAACCGGGCCCCGTAATTCAAGTCCAGGCTCAAGTTGCGGAAGGACCGCACGATCTGCCGCAGGGAGAGTCCCCGATCCAGGCAGCCGTTGATGACCTCCCCCCCGTAGACCTTGGAGTTTTCCACAAAGAACGGCCACAGCGCATCGTTGACGATGAAGGGCACCGAGATCTGGATGCACGAGTCGGGCAGGAGGCTTCTGACGTGGTCGGTCGCGTAGGCCGTCCCGGCCCACTTGGCCGGGAGAGGTTGGTGGATGAAGAGGTCGGCCCGGCGAAGCAGACCCTCATCCAGGGGCTTCTTGTCGCGGATCATGGAGTAGTTCTCCATGAAGACGCTTTCGAACTGGCGGCTGTAGGCGCTGCTCTTGACCAGGAACCGGTTGATCCCCGTGCCCTGGCAATTGGCGTAAATCACACACGTCTTCTTTTTCATCATCCCAAGACAAACACAGTGACAGGTTTGAAGTGGAATTGCTAACGGCTTCGGGATGTCTCGTATCGAAATCGCACGCGCCGAACGCGCTGGCGGTGACCAGGACTTGCTGCCTGCTTGACACGCCACACAGAGCGCAGCGCGGCACAACCGCAACCGAAGATACGGGACCCTCGTGCACACCTGGTGCCGGCGAACGCCCCGATCGACGCGATGCCCATCTTCCGGGATGACGCAAATCGGCCCCGGCTCACCGGCGCCGGGCAGACTGTTCGACTTCCTGTTCTTCCAGCTCCTTTAATGTGCGTCCTTTGGAGTCCTTCCAAGCGAGCAAGCCATTTGCGGTCCCACCATGCACTACTGCCGCAGCCGCACTCGGGCTTGAGAACTCGTGATCCTTCGCGAATCGCAAGCGATCTGCGTCCTTGGTCAGAACACCATCTTCGAGTAACTGGGAGCGCAGGGTAGCGGCGTAGGGATATTTTTGGGTCGACGGACGAGCGTCCAGCACAGCCTCTGACCCTTGTAGGACAAGGAAACCACTGTCGGTTCTCCTGCCGGTGGCCTTCACATTCTTGATTTCACAAATGAGCTGATCACGCTTCGTCGTTTGGGTTTCCAGTGTTGAGATGGGCTTCAGAAAGTCCTGTCCCAACACGGGCAGCAATTGCTCCATCCGCTCCAAGAAGACATCCATGTCGGCGGAGTCCGCCTCGGGCAAATGCGATCCACTGCAGTTTGTGTTTTCGATCTCGTATCTGGCCGCTTTGCGGGCTCTTTCAATCAGTTTTCCTTCAAGATACTTGATGTGCCCCTTGGTGAGGTTGTCGTCTCTGCTGACGAAAAAGGAAATCACCTTCCAGAAATCCCGATCCAGGTGACCCTTAATACGCGTGCGGATCACCTCAGCTTCGCCAATGTAGACTCGATCTCTTCCTGTCTCCGGATTCACTCCGGTCAGAAAGTAGACACCTGGTTTTCCGGCTTCCTCGCGCTGGAGAACTGCATCAAGCTCAGAACGGGGGCCGGCGACTGCCTTCCCGGTCCAATTCGATATCTCCGCAGTTCTCAGATTCCCCGGATCCCCGTGGACGAGGAAGATCTTAACTGTCGCAGTTGGCTTCATCTTCATCCCGAACGCAAAGCGCAACCACGCCGGGCCGAAAGCGCCCAACTGGTACCGAGGCGGTCTCCCGGCATCGGCTGGCTTGGCTGGTTCGCCATCATGACAGCGCCTTCCGAACATGCCCGCCTCCGCAACTCGGCCTTCGCATCATTCCAGTCCCGAACGTGCTCGACTCCGGCACGCATCCGGTCCTCGGTCTCGCGCAAAGCCTCTCCATGCTAAGTCCTCCCAAAGCGCATGCATCACCTTCAGCTTCTCTTCCCGCGACATCCGCTGCAGGTCGATCACCGTCATGGGGTAACGATACGCCGTCCAGGACGCGGCGCAATGGTCTTGTGGCGAATGGCGAGTCGGAGGACGCCGGGCTACAGTGACTCTCTTTTTTAAATCCGCTGCAAATGAGTCAAGTGTTTGAGCCGCGCAGCGGCGCCACTTGGCCAGGCCTCGACTGCGGGTGATCGTGTTGGACACCCAGCGGCCTCGAGTCGTTCACACGCCTCGCCGGTCTGAGGCGAAGCCTCGCTAATACAGTGACACGCGCTCAATCGGAGTGACAAGGTGGCTGTATCCCTGACAAATCGGTTGCCCGGCAGCGGCGAATGGCAGAAGAATGTGGGGCAATGAACTCACCCGCACTGCCCCTCGCTATGATCTTGTGCGTTGTCACCGCGATCCGCCTGGAGGCGGCAGACCCGCCACACTTCGTCCAATATCCCGACAGCCTAATGGTGGCGACAGGTGACACCCTGCGCCTCTCTTGCGTCGCCACCGGCACGCCGCCTATTCCTTACATCTGGCAGAAGGACAGCACGTTTCTTTCCGGCCAAACGAATGCGGACCTGGTGATCAGCAATGCCCAGACTGTGGACTCGGGCCAGTACGCCGTCGTGGCCGTCAACCTCAGTGGCGCCGATCGCAGTCAGGCTGCCGAGGTCATCGTCTACACAAAGCAACCCTGCAACTTCCCTTGGACTTGGGAGGCGAGACTCCGAACACCGATGGAGAGAGGTCACTACGCGCTTCTCGGTGGTGAGGCATTGGATCAAGAGGACAACATCTACGTCACAGGTTCCGAAACGACTTTTGGAGGAGGCTCGGCCTTCTTCACAGCGAAATACGCTGCCAACGGCTCACTGCTCTGGACAGCGATCTTCCACCGTGATGAACCGACGTGGCAGGGGCTAACCGCCGCGGCCATCGCTGTTGACAAAGAAGGGGCGTGTTACATAACCGGCTACACGTGCGGCGTCAAGCCCCCTGGAGAGGGCGACAATGACTAAGTAACGATCAAGTATGACGCCGCAGGCCTGGCGGTCTGGACCAACCGTTGGGACGCTGCCCCTTCAGGACGGAGCCAGGACTTTCCCTACTCAATCGCACTCGATGCAGGTGGACAGAGCTATGTGCTCGGCAGCAGCGGCCTAGTCAAGTGATCGGCAGAGGGAGACCTGATTTGGGCCAACACATCATGCTCCGGGGGGACCGCTGGAATGAGCCTGATTGGAGATTCAGTGTACGGCACATCCAGCCGGGCTGACGTGTTCCGAGTAAGCACTGACGGCACGCTCCTTTGGCTGAAGAATGTGGGTTTAGAGCGAGAAACCGGGTATCGCGGTATGGCCGGCGACACCAGCGGATGCGTTTATGTCGCGGCGAATGCAAGATACAACTGGGCCGCTTTGACGGGTGATATCGAGGTGAGCAAGCTGGACCCGGACGGCAACATTGTCTGGACCACTGTGTATGACAACCCGTTCGGACGCATCGCCTGGGCCAATGGGATCACTGTAGATCAGTGAGGATTCGCTTACGTTACCGGGTACACATGGAACATAAACCGTCTGCCCGATGACACCCACGACACGCGTCCGGGGGATGCTCTAACAATCGGACTTCGTCCTGACGGCAGTCTTGCTTGGGCAACGACATACCATCTCCCCGAAGACCTGGCGGAGGGTGGGTCAAGGATCAAGGTTAATGAAGAGGGGAGCATTTACGTGGCAGGGCATGCATCGCTGGCCACTCCAGCGGGATCGCAGGGAATTCCGTTCCTCCTGAAGTACGATTCTCTGGGGAACTTGCTCTGGACGAGTGTGTGGCGTGGTCAAACGGGAGGCCCAGCCGATAACGCATTGAACGAAATCGCATTGGGTACCTCTGGACGCATTGCGCTTGCGGGCCGCAGCGAGTACGACTGGGGCAATTGGGAGTATCTGCTGCTAAGCTACGACGATCTGACCCCACGTTTAACCATGGCTGGGGTTCCGGCGCCCGGGGTCCGCCAAGGCTGCCTCGTCAGTCCTCGGTGGTCTGTGTTCGACGTCGTGGCGACGACGAACGTGGTCGCCGGCAATTGGCAGAGCATCGGAACCGTGACCAATCACAACGGCCTGGTGCCGTTCTTGGACCGGGAGGCCGGGCTGCATCGGACACGCTACTACAGAGCGAGGGAGCGAGAGCCTTGATCTGCACGGAAGCACGTCGAGCAATTCTGGACCCGCCGCAAGTTCTGTTTGGCACCCGGGCGCGACAAACCGCTGCAGCCGCCCTTCAGTCACCGCTTCGGTGTGGGTTGCCATTTCGTCCCGTTCGGCGATAAGCCGAATGGTCCGCAGTAATCCTCCCCTGGTGCTGGTCTGGAGCCGGCGACAGGCGGGCATCCGTCCAATCCTGAGCGGTCTGGCGCGAACCCTGGCGTCCGCCCTGACGGCTTGAGAAGCTCGGTCCACCTCAAGCATGCCGTTCCCCCTCACCCCTGCCCTCTCCCCAAGGAGAGGGAGATCCTCCGACCGCACTCGCTCGGTTCGTTCACCCTCGGTGTTCGGTCGCCTCGCTCGCCTTCAGATCCCAAAGGGGGCGTGTAGCAGAGGGGAATGCGGATGGTCCGAGAGCGGACGAGGCTGTTCCCTTTGTCCCGCGGAGAGGGTTAGGGTGAGGGGGAAGAGGACGGACGATGGTCTGATTGCACTCCCTTTGCCAAGATGCGGATAAGGTGCAGGGCTCGATGCCCGCGCTTGACCCAGACACCGGCGCGCGTTAGACAATCCGCGTCATGTCTCCTTGCTGTTCCGGAAAAGCCGTTGTCCTCGCCGCTCTGTCCGCCGCGCTCCTGATGCCACCCCTCCCGGCGCTCACTGAGGAAACGCCGGTCAACCAACTGACGCCCGCCGAGCGCGCGGCGGGATGGCAACTCCTGTTCGACGGCACCACCACGAGCGGATGGCGGGGTTTCAAGCAAAAGGAATTCCCCAGGAGAGGATGGGTCGTCGAAGACGGATGCCTCAAACACATCCGGCGCGGCGGTGGCGGCGATCTCATCACCGACGCGTCGTTCCAGGATTTCGAATTGTCCTTCGAGTGGCGTCTTGGGCCGCGGGCGAATAGCGGGCTCAAGTATTTCATTACCGAGGAACGCGCCGGTGCCATCGGCCACGAATACCAACTCATTGACGATGCGGCGCTCGGATACGCGAAACCGGGCAGCAAGCATCAGACGGCAAGCTTCTACGACGTGCTGGCGCCCACTGCCTGGCAGGAACCGCGCCCGCCTGGCCAGTTCAATCACTCCCGCATCGTGGTCGAAGGCCGGCGCGTCGAGCATTGGCTCAACGGCCTCAAGACACTCGAATACGAACTCGGCTCGGACCGGGTCATGCAGGCGGTCACCGCCAGCAAGTTCAAGGACGTGGCCGGGTTTGGCACCAAGATCGAGGGGCACCTCCTCCTGCAGGATCATGGAGGCGAGATCTGGTTCCGAAACCTGAAGCTGCGCGGACTGTGAGGCAAAGACAATGGGGTCGCATCTAAATAGTTGACATCACCTGACACCCACGCGCCCGGAGCCTCGATCCGCAACGGCCTCGCCACACGCCAGCCAGGCAACACTGCGAGCCTCCATTTATCTACTATTCAGATGCGACCCTATCGCCTTTCACGCTGGAGGGGTCCACAGCACACTTAACTCGCGCTCGTCGCAGCACCGGCGGCGCGCTGCGCCTGGGTGCGGAGGAACGTCCTGACCGAGATGGCAATGACGCCGACCGACAGGACCAGCAGGAGGACCGCGGCGAACGTCAGCGGCCCCTGACCGCTGACCACCCACTGGCCACTGCTTGCCGGTGTGAGGTTCCTGGCGATGGAGAGGCTGAGCATGGTGAGAGTGGTCGCAGTCATCAGCGCCGCCGGGACGATTGTGAACCAGAACGAGCGGCCGCGCTGGAGCAGCCAGACGGTCACCACGCATAGAGCCAACGCGGCGATCAGTTGATTGCCCGCCCCGAAAATCCGCCAGGCGGACATGATCGTCGAGTTCAAGGCGAAGAACAACATGAGGGCGACGGCGAGGGCGGTGTTCAAGAGCGGGCTCTTGAGGAATGCCGGCTGGCCGCCCTGGAACACATAGCCCCAGAACTCCTCGAGCATGTACCGGCAGAGCCGCACCGCGGTATCCAGCGTGGTCACGACGAAGCCTTCGAGCACCAGGATGCCGATCACACACCCGACGGCCACCTCGAGTCCCGTAACCTGGTTGAGGAGGTAGCCCATCGCCACGGAGAACGCGAGGACGGGGTTGCTGTGGGCTGCCTCTTCGGGGTAGACGATGTTGAGGTACTCGGCGCGCGGCAGCGCTGACCCGATGAGCAGGAGGGCAAGCAGCGCCAGCACTCCTTCGAGAATCATCGCATTGTAGCCGATCCGCCGGACCTCGGATTCTTTGCTGATCTGTTTGACGGTGGTGCCGGTGGCGGCCAGGCTGTGGAAGCCGCTGATGGCTCCGCACGCGATGGTGATGAACAGGAACGGCCAGATCGGGCCGCCGGTGAGCCGCGCGCCCTCGGCCACCGCGAAGGCCTCCGTGCCGAGCGGGCGGCCGGCACACCCAAAGTACACCAACCCCAGGACCATCGCGATCAGCCCGCCATAGAGGAGTTGTACGTTGACGAAATCGCGCGGCTGAAGCACCAGCCAGACCGGCAGCCAGCAGGCCAGCAGGCAATAGAGCGACATCACGTAGCGCCACGTCTCCTCGCCGAGCAGAATCGGAAAGCGAAACCCCGCCAGAACACTCAGTGCGCAGATGACGGCGGCGATGCAGTAGAGCGTGGAGGTGGGCCACCGTCGTTTGTGCGTCAGCCAGCCGATCAAGGGCGCGAAGGCCGTGATGATGAAGACGGACGTGGTGGCGATGCCGCCGATGCGCCCCATCAGCACGCCCTGCGGATTCGTGTACGTGTTGAGAATTGCCGAGCCCGCCTCCAACTTGAGGAGGGACGCCGGATAAGCGGCAGTCAATGCCTTGCAGCTCAAGTTCAGAAAGATCGCGTTGATCAGCGTCAGAATCATGATCAGGAACGCGAGGAACAAGAGGTAGCCGCCTCCGCCCAGGCTCCGGCGCGCCATATCGGCAATGGATCGGCCCTGCTCGCGCATCGACACGAACATAGAGGTCATGTCGTGCACCGCGCCGAACAGAATGCAGCCCAGGACAATCCAGAGCGCGGCGGGCCCCCATCCGTACGCCAGCGCGAGGGTCGGCCCGACGATCGGACCGGCTCCGGCGATCACGCTGAAATGATGCGCAAACACGACGTGCGCCCGCGAAGGAACGTAGTCGCGCCCGTCGTTCAAGCGATGAGCGGGCGTCGGGTTCCGGTCATCCACGCCCAGTTTGCGGAGGAGATAAAACGGGTAGGTTCGACTGGCGAGCACCAGCAGGCTCACACCGATCAGCAGCGGGATCAGCACATTCATCGGGTCAAAGCGCCAGCATGCGTCCGTTTCCATCGGACCTTCTTGTGCCGGACCGCCGTCCGCGCCGCCTGCGTGGCCCAAGCCAACCATGGACCGGAGCCCGACCTGCCTTGTCGGTCCGGGGCGAAACCTCGCTAACCCGGAAATCTCACCAGTGGGGCGGTCGCGGCATACCTGACAGTCCGCGGGTGAGATTTCCGGGTCTATGAAACCCGCGCCCAGCAGCAGAATTGGCTCATCGGTTCATCAACGCCGGGACGCGCCTCAGCCGCTTGGGCGACCCGGGCACGCGGACACAGTGGGATCGAGATTGGGTCCATCTGTTTGGGGCGCGGGTTTCTGACAGCCCGCATTTCAGGTGCAATGTGACGGTGACCGGTCAGATGACATCGAAAGTTGGTGAGAAATGCGGGCTAAGGATAGCTTAGCCGATAGAATCTCCACGTTTGGGTCGGCATGATGCGGAGCACACTCTCGGCGCCTTCTGCCCGCACCGTGCCGGTGACGGCGTTGGTGATCGGCTCATCCACGGCATTGGCCGAATAGAGCTTGAACCCCTGGACCGTGGCGTCGGCTGGCCAGGCGATCCGGACGGCGCCGTCGGGGTCGGCGTTCACGGCAAGCCGGAGTTCGGCGGCGATCTGAACGTTGACCGTCACGGAGGCGTCGCCTCCCAGTCCGTCGGTCAGGATCACGTGGAAGCGATCTGTCCCCGCGAAGGCCGGCGTGTTGGAATAGACGAGGGTGGCATCGACCTGGGTGATCTCGGCCGGGCTGGTCGTGTTCTCGCCGGTCGGATCGAAGCTCGCGAGCGAGATGGGATCGCCGTCCGGGTCACTGGCCTTCTGGACGAGGCTCGACAGCGACAGCAGCAAGGGCGCCCCGGCGAAGCCGGTCAGGGTGTGGTCGGCGGCGGCGACCGGCTGGTTTTCGGCCACGACCGTCAACCGGGCCGTCTGGCTGGTGAGAGACGCTCCGTCGTTGCTGACCACCACTTTGAAGTCGGTCGGTTGGGCGCCGCCCACGACGGGCTGATAGCTCAGCGTCCGGCCGGTGGCTCCGGGAATGGCGACATCGTCGCCGAACCACTGGTAGGCGAGCGGCGGGCGTCCCTGGGCCACACAGGCGAACGTGACGCGTCCGCCGTCGCGAACCGTTTGGCTGGCGGGGTGGCTGACGATCGCCAGGCCGGGAGCCAGGGCCGGGCCGACGCCCCGGATTGCGGTTACCCGGAGCGCATTGCCACCGGGCGCGTTCGGCACCGTGGTGGCGTTATCCACCACGAAATCCAGCGTGTTCAGTCCCGCGACGAATCCGGAGGCGATCTCGAAGGAAAACAGATTCCGATGCGGGCCGGGGAATCCCGGCGTGAGGTTCTCGACCCCCGTCGGCTGGTCATTCAAGCGGACGGAGAGCGACCCACCCGTCAGGACGGTCGCGGACAGCTTGGCTCCGGCCGGATCGGCGGCATCCACAACGAATGTGGTGCGGTAAGTGTAGAGGCCGCGCACTCCGCCCACGACGGGCGAGGGGGAAAGCCACTTCGAGTGTTCGTCATTGCCGCTGTAGTCCTGCACGTTGGCCGGAACGTACATGTCCGGGCCGAGATAGGCCGGGTCCGCGCTCGACCAGACCGTGTAGTGGGGGTCGACCACATCGTCGGCCAGCACGGCCTTCGCGTCATCGACGCCGGTTGGGAACAGCGCGCTGAAGACGGCGCCTACCGCGACGCGGGCTGCGTTGCTTGTGGCCTCGCCATACGGATTGGACACCACGTAGCGGTAGTCCCCTTCGGTCGCGAACGTGACTGGGATCGTGAGTGTATCCGAGGTTTCGCCCGGGAATGTCGGTGAAGGACCCGCCGCTGCCCTTCTGCCACCGGTAGGTGAGGGGCGCAGAACCGCTGGCGTGCGAGACGATGGTGAGCGTTTCTCCGACTCCGAGGAACTGATCTTCGGGCTGGGGATCGATAGCGGGGGGGATTTCCTCAACCGTGGGGTCGAAGACCATGTCGATTGCCGAGCGGGCGATGTCGCTGACGCGGACCTCGTCGACCAGGCCGAGCAGACCTTCGCCGCTGGTGTTGCGGTTCTCGTTGCCGATGGTGAGAACCGCCTCGCCCGAAAGGTCCACGGTGGAAACGGAATGGACCTCGAGCACCGTGGCCTGCGTCCGGGCGTTGTCGAGCTTGGTCCAATAGAAGGTGAGCACTCCGGCTCCATCGTAGGTCAGCGCAACGTGGAACCACTGGTTGGGCACGAAGGCATCCGGGCCGGTCGTCGGGAGCGATGTCTTCGGGTTCACGCCCGAAACAGCGATGTTGTTGAATTCGAGCTGCCCGGTCGAAGTGAGCCGGAACTGGAACGGGCGGCTGGTCGCGCCGGAACTGTTGTCCATCGAGATGATCTCGCGGTTGGCGCCCGTCAGGCTGGGGAAGTTGACGAGCGCTTCGAGCGTGAACTCACCCGAGAGCCCCGTGAAGGTCGAGCCCGAAACTCTGTCTTCACCTGGCGCGGTTCCGCTGGTGTCCACGTCTGCCACGCTGTTCCCATTGGCATCGATAAACAGCGCCATGCTGTTGGAAGAACTCAGGTTCGCGCACGTCCCGAAATCGAAGCCGATCCCGGACGCCCCGGGCGCGCCGAGGATTCCCGGCATCGGATTCCTCGGCGTCGCAGCCGAGGGATTGGCTGTGGCGATGAATGCGGGCGCGCCGGCCACCGCGTTGGCGGCAATGCCGCTTTCCGCCGCGTCCTCCAGGTGCAACAAGAGCTTGGTGTTGCCGTCCGGGGTATACGGTCCCCGGATCGAGGCAAGGCCGGTTGGCGCGACGGCAATCGTCAGTGCGGCTGCGAGGCAAAAGCAACTTGAAGTCCACTGCGCGGTGTGTGTGTTCATCGTCAATCGCGTCGGCGCGAAACTCCGAGGCCCCGTCGTTTCGGGACGGGCTTCTTCGACAGGCCTTGAGGTCCGCAAGGTTTCGAGTGTTGGCGGAAGTCTAATCGAGGGCCCGCCAGGGAAGCAAGCCTCGAGCCGCCGGTGTTTCGGAGCGGGGGTCTGCTGCTCGCCGAGAGGTCCGGCCAGTTGAGGCGCGTGGAGCCGGTGCACGTCGGGATCGTCGGCGGTGGCGGCGCCGACCAGCACGTGCGTCTCGCGAACCTGCGGGAGCCGTCACAGGATCTGCGACAGGGCCTTTTGGCTGTGGGTGGCCGCATGGAGACAGACCGGCGCAGGCAGCGGCAAGAGGGCAGGGTCGACTCGAACAGGTGGCAACTCGAACAGGTGGCATCTTGACGGTTGACGGCGGCTTTTCCAGACTGGGTGTGTTCGATGTGTTGCTGTGTCTTATGCCGATCTACGAATTCGCCTGTCCAAAGTGCCGGGTCATCTTCAACTTTCTGTCCAAGAAGGTGAACCCTGAACACACGCCAAAGTGCCCGAAATGCGGCAACCCACGCTTGTCGAAGCAGGTGAGCCGATTTGCCGCCCCCAAGGGTGTCCCCGAGCCCAAGGCGGCGTCCGACGTCGCCGATGAGGACGGACCGGCGCCCGACATCGACGAGGCGCGCATGGAGCGAGCCATGACGGAACTCGAACGCGACATGGACCATTTGGACGAGAACAATCCGCGCCACATGGCCCACATGATGAAAAAGATGAAGGACATGATGCCGCCTGGGACCATGCCCAAGGAAATGGACATCGCCATCAAACGGCTCGAAAAAGGCGAGGACCCGGAGAAGATCGAGGAGGACATGGGCGATGTTCTGGGCGACTTCATGGGCGGGCCCGACGAGGAAGACGACGGGTACGGCGGGATGGGGGGTGGCGGGTACAGCCGCGACAGCGGTTTATACGATTATTAGCGAGGCTGCGCCTCAGACCGAGGGAGCATGCCAGCCGATTCGTTTGCGCTGGGTTTTGGCCATGGCAACCGGCAGTCGACGCCTCGCTAACCCGGAAATCTCACCAGTGGGGCGGTCGCGGCATACCTGACAGTCCGCGGGTGAGATTTCCGGGTCTGTGAAACCCGCGCCCAGCAAGCAGAATTGGCTCATCGGTTCATCAACGCCGGGACGCGCCCCAACCGCTTGGGTGACCCGGGCACGCGGACACAGTGGGATCGAGATTGGGTCCATCAGTTTGGGGCGCGGGTTTCTGAGAGCCCGCATTTCAGGTGAAATGGGACGGTGACCGGTCAGATGACATCGAAAGTTGGCGAGGAATGCGGGCTAAGGGGCGCCGCTCCGCGGCGCAAGAACGTGACTCAGTGACTGCAGATTGCAGACGAGGAGCGACTCTACACAGAGCGACCTGACTGCTGCAACGCCGGGTCAGGGGACCCGGCCTACAATGCTGTAGGCCGCGTGCCCTCACGCGGCTCAACTTCTGACGCAGTGCATCAACGCCGGTCAGATCCAGTCCCAGAACCCGAGCTGCGCCAAGTCCGCCTCGAGCGCTCTCGTCTGCTCGCGACCGAGCGGTGCCACGGGCAAGCGCGGTGGCCCCACCTCGACTCCGAGTCGCCCCATGAGATACTTGGCCGCCCCCAGATAGCCGGGGCGGGCAAGGGCGGCGACCAAGCGCACGAGGCGCAACTGTTCGAGACGCGCGGCATCGAGGTCGCCACGGCGGAAGGCGTCGATGAGCCGCAAAGCGACAGGCGCGGCGAAGTTGTAGGTGCTGCCCACGGCGCTCCGAACTCCGCACGCGAGCGCGCCAATCAGGGCTTCATCCACACCCCACGCGATATCGTGGGATTTCAGGTCAAGGCAGAGTTGGAGCTGGGCGAGATCGAGGTTGGTGAACTTGAGGCCTCTCAACGTCGGGATGCGGGCGGGGGCGCGTTCGAGGAATTCGGGCATCGAGAGCGACACACCGGTGAGCGCCGGAATATCGTAGAAATAAAAGGGCAGCGCCGGCGCCCGTGCGGCGATGGCAGCGCAGCAGGAGATGAGGGCATCGAGATCGCGCGGCTTGAAATAGCTGGGGGCGAGGGCTGCGAGGGCGAGCGCGCCCGCTTCCTGGGCGTGTGCCGCCAGCGCGCGGGCGTCTTCGAGGCAGTTGGAGCCCACGTGGACGATGACGCTCAGCGGCGTGCCGCGCGCGACTTCGATCCAGCGCGTTGTCAACTGGCGGCGCTCTTCCAGGCTCAGCGAGTGGCTCTCGCCGGTGCTGCCGCCGATGAACACAAAGCTGAGCCGCTGTTTCAGGAAATGCTGTGCCTGTGCTTCGACGCGGCTGAGGTCCAGGGCGCCGGCGTCCGTGAACGGAGTGTGCGCGGCGGGGATCAGGCCTTCGAGTGTCGGTGCGTTCATTTGGCGTCTCTGGTTAGCGAGGCTGCGTCTCAGACCGACGCGGCACGTTGCCAGATTGTTTGGGTTGGGCCTTGACCTTCGTCGCCGGCGCCCGACGCCTCGCTAAGGGGCGCCGCTGCGCGGCGCAACGAATTGACTCATTGACAACAGGTTTTACAAAGCAAGTCACTCCAGCGAGGCGCGCCCCGGACCAGATCCCAGTCCTCACAGGCATGAAAAGTCCCCGTGTTTCCCAGCCCCTCTCTCCCGCGCCTCGCTCCTTAGAATCCTTGACCCCTTCAACGAGGCATAGAAACTTGACTTGTCTACAACACATTTGACCGGTCAAGGATTCTAGCCCCGACATCTCCTCACCGGCAAGTCACATTGGGCGTCACGTCCGGCGTCAGGGGCTCGCGCTGCACGGGGGCGGGTGGGCGGACTTCCTGCTTTCTTCGCGGCGCCCCTGGCGGTACACGAAGGTCTTATGCAACCGATCGATCGTTGCCTCCTCTACGGTTTTGTCGACACCGCCTATCTCCGAGGGCGCGCGCCCAAACTCATCGCGCGCCAGCTCTGCGAGGGGGGAGCCGATCTGATCCAGCTTCGGGCCAAGGACTGGCCATTGGAGGAGACCCGGCGGCTGGCCCACCGCCTCCAAGCCATCACCGAGAAGGCAGGGGTCGGTCTGGTCGTGAACGACCATCCCGTTGTGGCTTGCGAAGTCGGGGCGCCGCTGTGCCACCTGGGCCAGGAAGATTTCTTCGATCGGGGCTACCGGCGCGTGGCGGATGTGTTTGCTCCATGGGGCGCTGACCGCCCCTGGCCCGGGGTCGGCCTCAGCACGCACGCCCCGGTCCAGGCCGAACGCGCGCTGGCGGCCGGCCCGGCCTACATCGCCATTGGCCCGGTCTTTGCCACCGGCACCAAGCCAGCCGCGGTCCCCGTGACCCTCGAATACGTGCGGTGGGCCGCGGCGCACGTGTCGATCCCCTGGTTCGCCATCGGCGGCATCACGCTGGACAACATCGACGCGGTGCTGGCGGCGGGCGCGCGACGCGTTTGCATCGTATCCGCCCTTCTGAACGCTGAGGATCTGGTCTGCGCTTGTCAGGCCTTTAAAGACCGTCTAGTGTCCGCCGCCCGATAGGACGCACGCAAAACGAAGCTTCGCCATGAGTGTTCTCGTCGTCGGTTCCACCGCGCTCGATTCCATCAGGACACCCCGCCGCGCTTGCCCGAAGCTATTGGGCGGCTCGGCCAGCCATGCCGGGGTGGCCGCCAGCTTCTTTGCGCCGGTGAAGCTGGTGGGGGTGGTGGGCAGCGACTTTCCCGCCCGGTACCTCGCGTTGTATCGGCGGCACGGCATCGATTGCGCCGGCCTGCAACACGCGTCAGGCCCGACGTTTCATTGGTCTGGCGAGTACGAGGTGAACATGAACAACCGGCGCACGCTCGCGACCGAGTTGGGCGTGTTCGAGCATTTCCGACCGACGCTGCCATCGGCTCACCAAGCCACCCCGTACGTCTTGCTCGCGAACATTGCCCCCGCTCTCCAGCATCATGTGCTCGACCAGATGCGGCGCTGCAGATTCGTGGTGGCGGACACGATGGATCTGTGGCTGAAGATCGCCCGCAAGGACCTGTTGCGGCTGCTCCGGCGCGTGGACGCGCTGGTGCTGAACGATAGCGAAGCGCGCGACCTGGCCGGCACAGACAACGTCTTTGCCGCTGCCGCACGCATTCACCGCCTGGGCCCCCGCTGCGTCATCGTCAAGAAAGGCGAGCACGGCGCAGTGTTGTCGTCGCCCACGGGTCTCTTCCTCTGTCCGGCTTATCCGCTGACGCGCGTGGCCGATCCCACGGGTGCGGGGGATTCGTTCGCCGGGGGTCTGGTGGGGTACCTGGCCAGCGTCAGAGGGCCCGTCGAGCGCCACCTGCGCCGCGCGATGGTCTACGGCACGGTGGTGGCGTCGTTCTGTTGCGAGGATTTCGGTCTGAACCGCACCGACCGCATTACGCGCGCCGACATCGACGCGCGGGTGGGCGAACTCGAACGCATGGCGCGGTTCTGAGGGCTGCGCCGGCAATTCGTGACCACGCGCACAACCCAGCCGCAACAGCCAATGGCGGCTCGACCATGGTCGAGCATTGGCCGACGGGCCGGGCGGCTGGGAGCTCTCCTGTGCTGTCTGGCCCGCGCATCGGCTGGCGACTCTGTCACGGGACCCTGGGACCTGCAGATTCTAAGACAGGCGCCCGCGGCGACGTGGGGCGCCGTGACCGGCGGGGTCCAGGAAGTCTACTACGAAAGCGTCCCGTACGCGGGGCGCCCGACCCGCGTGTTTGCCTATTACGCGTGTCCCGCCGGCGCCACCGCTCCTCTGCCGGGAATCGCCTTGATCCACGGCGCCGGGCAGGGAGCGAATGCCGATTGGGCGTCGTTCTGGGCCGGCCGCGGTTACGCTGCGCTCTCGATGGACCTGAACGGCGAAGGGCCCGACGGGCGGCTGCCCGATGGAGGTCCTGGCTCCACCGAGCGGTATCGTCCCTTCACAGCCGCCGAATTGGATCAAACGTGGACGTACCACGCTGTCGCGGCGGTGGTGCGGGGTTGCTCGCTGCTGGCCGCCCAGCCGGGCGTGGATCCTGGGCGAATCAGCATGCACGGCCTGAGCCTGGGGGGATGTGTCGGTGCCATCGCCGCGAGCATTGACGATCGGACTCGCGCGGCAGCGCTGGTCTTTGGGGCAGGCTACGTCTACGAAGGGTCTTTTGTGGCGGACACGATCCAATCGCTCGACTGCGAATCGCGACGGCTATGGATCGACAACTTCGATGCGTCCCGCTATCTGGGCGGGGCGAGTTGCCCGCTGTTGTTTGCCAGCGGCGTCCGGGATCCGTTCTTCCCGCCGACCAGCTTCTGCCGATCTTACGCGCAGGCACCCCGGTCTGCCGAATTGTCGATGAGGCCGCATCGACTTCACGGCTACATACACACCATCCCCGGAGCGAGTGTGGAAGTTCACCGCTTCCTGGATCATTGGTCGAGAGACGGCGTGGCCTTGCCGCGGCTGGGCCCGCTGACGCGCCTGGGACAGAGGGTTTCCGCCCGGTTTTCCTCGTCCTTGGCGGTGGCGGACGCGGCGCTCCACTACACAACCAGCGTCGTGCCCTGGACGTACCGGGTCTGGACCAGGATCCCCGCCGAGATGGGCGACGATCACATTGCAGCCGATCTGCCGACCGAGAGTCCGCTCGCTTTCTTCCTGACCTTGACCGATCAGGAGGGGGCGGTGGCCAGCACGCCCGTGGTGGCCGACTGGCATGAAGAGCAAGTGCCGGCGCTGCGCATCACGGCGATTCAACCCGCGCCCTCGGGCGAGTTGAAGATCGCGGGCCTGAAGCCATGGGGGCATCGTGTGGCCCTCCAGAGCACACACGATCGCTGTCGTTGGTCGGCCCTTGCGACCAACAGCGCGCCGGAAACGAGTTTCCAGTTCCTGATCGCCCCGACTCCCGCCTCGGCAGCCACCCTGTATCGTGCGCGTGACCTGGACTGGTGAGACGGCCAATGCACCGGACCTCAGCAAATGCGCCGCGATGAGCGCCACAATGTGGGCTGTCAGTGACGATGGCCAGCCGTTGTCGGCGGGGCTACTGGTTCGATGCCTTCACAAATCGCCCTCGGTCAGGCCGGCGATCTTCATGAGCGCGCAGAGCAAACCGATCCTCACCGTTCACCGCCCCGAGGCTTTCCACCAGAGCCGACCCATGATACCAGTCAGACCAATCCTCCGAACCGAGGAGCTGAAACAGCGCATCGTCGCTCTCGGTCGCACGGAGGCTCTCGATGGTGAGGCTCGGCGTCATATCGCCCAGACGCAGACCGATGACGAGGAGCGCGCCAATGGGATCCGATTGGAATAGCGATATGACCGCGCTACTCGTCAGGGGCTGCACCCTCTGGTTCGCCTCTCTTTTGTCGGTAGTCTACCGCACGGTGAATCCGAGGGAGAGTCGCCTGAAAGATGATCGGATAGAGGCAATCGGTGATCGTCTCCAGGGTTGCTCTCGGCAACACCTTAGCCCGCAGTTCTCACCGACTTCTGATGTCATCTAACCGGTCACCGTCACATCGCACCTGAAATGCGGGCTGTAAAGGGGTCAGTCCCGGAATTCAGGAACGTCAGCCATTCAGTTGCCTCCGGCTGCGTTCGCGGTGCACGGACTGTGGTATTCCCAGGAGCGAATGCAGCATCACCGGCGGTGCTTACTGGAATCGAGTGCAGAGGCACATTCAGGAATTCAGCCGCTCCAATCGCCCGCGCCACGCCAACACCTCGCGATCACGCGTGCGCCTCACCGCCGCCACCGCCTGGGTCACCCGCGATTCGTCCCCCATCTCCAAACGCCGACTCACCCACCCCCGCGACACCACCGTGCGCTTCCGCAACCACCACGCCAGCACTTGCTTCTCCTTCGCCCCTTTGGCCATCCCGGCCAAGTCCCCTTCCTTCAACCCCACGACCTCCAACCCCAGCCCCAACAACCTTTCCGCCGTCGCTCCATCGTGTGCCCGCCGCGCCTCGCCCGAATGCGACCCCCGCGCTTTGCCCGCCAGCGCCTTCTCCAGCAAGTCCTCCAACCGCCGTCGAAATCGCCCTTGCCCCAGGTACCACCCACGCCGGACCCGCCTCCATTCCTGGTTCAGCGCTTCTCGGCTCTGTTGCTTCCCCAACTCGAGCACTCGCCCCTCGACGTACGCTTCGTACCCCTGGCGCCCGATCGTGTCGTCCGCCCCAATGCCCACACTGCCGAGCACCCGAGCCACTCGCAGCCAGGGGGGCCGACACGACGGTCGAGACAAGTAGCTGGGGTAACTGCTCCACCGATACACGCTCAACGCGTCCTTCCCGATGCGGATCAAACCCGCCCGCGCCGGGTTCAGGTGAATGTACGTGCTCACCACCTGGAAATACTCGTCCGCGCTCCCGTCCACGATCAGCGCCTTGTACCGCCCCTGAAACAAATGGCCGAAGATCCGATGCCGCCTGTTGTACCGCTGCGTATACGTCCCCTGGAACCATTTCATCCCCGCCGCCAGGTTCCCTTCCGGGGTCTCCACCAAGAGGTGATAGTGATTGGCCATCAGGACATAGGCGTGAAGGATCCAGCCCGTCTTCTCGCAACCTTCACCCAAGGTATCCAGGAAGAGCTTGCCGTCACGGTCCGCTAGAATCCTTGACCGGTCAAATGTGTTGTAGACAAGTCAAGTGTTAGTGCTGCGTTAAAGGGGTCAAGGATTCTAAGGAGCAAGGCGCGGGAGAGAGGGGCTGGAAAACACGGGGACTTTTCATGCCTATGAGGACTGGGATTTGGTCTGAGGCGCGCCTCGCTAGGAAAATGGCGTGGCCCTGATTGCCCCGGCTCATCACGTGATAAACCGCGCCCGGATATTCGACTCGCACCTTGCGCGCCATGACCAACAGCAGCGACCTCGTCAAAGAACCAGCGTCAAGCCGAATATTCCTGTTTTCCGGGACTGACCCCTGTTCTCCCCAGGCGTTTCGGCCAAGTCAGGATCATTCTGAAACTCGATTTTAAAAAAGAAGTATGAACACGCTAAATTCAATCGTTCAGAAAAGTACTCTAGCCGTGATGCTAGCCATTCATCGGTGTCCCGTTGTTCTCTCATGCTGCAACGATGTTCGACCTGATGCTGATATTGCAAACCAGTTTATTCAATGATACTTCGGTGTAACTTGTTATAATCATTCACTTCCGGCTATAAACTCAAGCTTTGTTTACTCGCGGATTACCTGTCAACCATCATGAATGAAGAGTGAGACAGGCCATAGTTGGAGGGCGCGCTATCACGGTCGAGCAACTGGCCAAGTTGTCCGGCCTGACCGACCGCGGACTGCGCGGGTTAGCGGCTGCAGGCTGGTTCTCGAAGACCGTCGAGGGCCACTACGAGCTTGTCCCCACGATCCACGGCCTGCTGCGGTGGCTGTTCGCGTCACCCGACCGGACGCTGGTCAACTATGACCAGCAACGCGCCCAGCACATCATGCTACAGAGGGCCAAGCTGAAGGTCGAGCTCCGGCAGTTGAAGGTGAGCCAATTCCAGTCGAGGAAGTCACGCACCTGAGGGCCGAGGTTGGGGCGGCCGTCCGCAACGTGGTGAGGCGCGTTCACCGCACGGCCCCGTCGCTGGAAGGCCAGTCGGTTGCCGTGATCGAGGCCCGGTTGAAGGAGGAAGAAGACGACATCCTCAAGCAGTTGCACACGCTCGACGAACGTTTGGCCAGATGGCAGCAGGCGGATTGATCGCCACTGGACCTCGGTTTGGCGCGCCCCGGCGTGCGACTCTTCATGGCTGCGTTATCAGCCATCACCGGTTCCTGCGCTTCAGTGCCTCGATCTCATAATTGAGGTCATTGAGGATGTGTCGCCTCGACGCATCATCCTCGCGGTTCCTGCGAAGGCTTTCCTCGAGCTCGGAAACACGCCATGCGATGTTCCCAACCTCACGGCCGTCACGCTTGAGCCGATCGACCTCGATCCACAGATCTCCGGCAGACTGGCGAGGACCAGATCGCTGACCGGAGTGTGCCTGGACGTCAGCCACCGTCGAGGCCATGTTCCGAGTTGCCTGCCGAACCACTTGAAGATCAGGGTCTTGCTTGGGTTCTTCAGTGGTTCGAGTCGGCTCCTTGCGCGAGGACCGACCACACGCCGCCAGCAACGCGGCCAGCCCAATCAGCAGAAGGGAAAGCGGCTTCATCAGTTGTTTTGACAAACTGGGTGACGGCACTATTCAGCACGTCTCGCTCTCTGGTTGGGGGAGGAGGAAGCCGGCATCCTCAGGCAACTGCACACGCTCGACGAACGTTTGGCCAGATGGCAGCAGGCGGATTGATCGCCACTGGACCTTCCGTCGGCGCGCAACCTATACGCTCGCCGATGAAAACCGAATCACTACCCGAAACGGTCCAGGCGATCATCGCGCAAGCGGGCGGCCTGGGATTACGCGGCGCCTTCACCTACGTCGGCGCGAGCACGTTCAGCTACCGGTGCGCCGAGGCCCTCGGCGAGTACCGGTCGAGCCGACCATCGCGGCTGGTGTCCGAGGACGGCCAGGGGTTCGTGGACTACGAGGTTGGCCTGCAATGCCGGGTCAACGGGAAGCGGGGCCGGGCGTGGACGCTGATCGTCGCCTACGAACCCGACCGACATTTACACCGTCTGGCTGGTCGAGGGCCACCGGGAGCGCAAGCCCTCGAGATGGTCCTGGCCTGCCAGCGGGACGTGTACTGCGACACGCTCCAGGCCGTGATCGAAGGCGGTCTACGACCGGCCATCCGCGAGCACAACCAAGGCTTCATCCCCCTGTGAGCGCCATGAAGGACAACCACGAGTTCCGCGTGATCCGGCTCCGGGAACTGCCGCTGGCCATTCCCTGCTGCGACTGTCCCGAGCGCATCTACGACTACTGGATGGCGAACATCGCCACGGCGGGTTGGTACAACCCCGAGTGCGAGTGCCTATGCGCGATTCATCTCAACACCCGCCGCCGGGCCACGGGCTTCCACCTGGTGGCGATGGGCACGATGGACACCGTCCTGAGTCGCGCTCGAGAAGTCTTCCGCACAGCCATCGTCCAGGTCGGCCGCGGCCATCGTGATCGCACACAACCATCCCAGCGGCGATCACGACCCCAGCGAAAATGACATCCGGGTGACGCGGGACCTGATGCGGGCGGGTCAACTGCTCAAGATCGAAGTGCTCGACCACGTCGTGATCGGCCGACCGGAACCGGACCGGCCGCGGCCCTGGGCATCCTTGCGCGAGTTGGGCTACTGCCATGAACCGATTCGACGGCGCTGAGGGATTTTCGGTTTTCCCGTGGACACCTCGGGGCGCTCCACCGTAGCGAGGCTCACGATCGGAGCGGAATAACAACAAAACAAAGATCGGAGAACAGTATGAAGACCAACAACGACGCAGCGAAGGAGACAGACCAGCCCAAGACCAGACCACGACCCCGGCCCCGGCGCCGAACGGCAAGGCGAAAGCGGCGGCTCCCACCGAAACCACGGTGGGCAAGGGCAAAGCCAGGAAGGAACCGGCGGCGAAGGTCGAGAAGGCGGCCAAGGCCGACGTCGACAGCGAACCGGTCGACCGGCTGCCGACCACGGTCGAGGAGCTGAAGGAGAGCAAGAGCGGGCTGGTGACGTTCCTGTTCCTGAGCGGGAAGGACAAGGACGACATCGCCAAGGAAGTCGCCGCGACCTTCAAGCTGGCCGACGCGCAGGCGGTCAAGATCGTCCGGCGGATCACCGGCCGGGCGCGGTTCTTCCGCCGCGCCTTCGACCTCATGGCGGCGAAGTAGGTGAGGCATTCACCACGAAGGCTCGAAGGGCACGAAACTCGAACGGATAGGGGGCAGACCTGCTTGCCAATGGCCTTCGGCTCTGCTCCATTTCCCACCCAAGGAGGAAAGACAATGAAATTCGACAAGCTGTCGGAGTTGACTATCGGGTGCGCCATCGAGGTGCACCGCGTGCTGGGACCCGGTTTACTGGAGTCCACGTATGAACGGTGTCTGGCGCATGAGCTTGGGTTAGCCGGCCTTGGGCACAAGACCCAACACCCTTTGCCGGTCGAGTACAAGGGTGTACACCTGGACTGCGGCTACCGGATCGATGTGCTGGTCGAGGAGAGCCTGATCGTGGAGTTGAAGGCCGTGGAAGCCCTCGAGCCAATCCACGAAGCCCAACTTCTCACCTACCTGCGGCTGAGCGGCAAGCACGTCGGGTTGCTCATCAACTTCCACGTGCCAACCCTCAAGCAGGGCCTGCGGCGCATGGTGCTGTAGCGACTCTTCGCGCTCTTCGTGTCTTCGTGGTGAGTCCTGCAGCGGGCACGCCTTCGAGTACGGCCCCTCGGGCAACCGGGGGGCCTTTTTCGTGGTCGAACGGCGTCGAGAACCGCCGCGAGACACGGCGAGAACCGGTGCAAGGCGCATCGGAGGTAGCCGACCAGGAGTAGACTATCGCCCGCGCCTTCCGGCGCGCGTCACAAGGACTCGCGCCCGGATGCACCCAGTTACAGTTGACCTGCCGGCTGAATTTCCGCGCCGTACAGGGGAGAATCTCCGGCTCCGTCGCAGGCTGAGACGCCGTGTCCGGCATGCATGAACAGTCCGTTGGACGCGGGCCATGCGGTCGGGGCATCCCCGCGATCCCTGAGTCACTATCGCCGACTCGGGGCCGCAGGTTCTATAGTTCACGGCGCAACAGCCGGAGTCAGGCCTCCGATCGGAACCAATGAAGAAGCCCGGCGTGCCCGCGTGCGCGGCGTTCGACGGAAACCTGACGCGCGAGAAGCCTCCGCAGAACAACGGCCCGGCGCTGTTCGGATTCAACGCGCGGCTCATCGCCTCGAACGGCACGGACCGCCGCCTCGGCCCGCGCACGGCGCAAATCGGAGCGGTTCACCCCCAGGCCGGCAGTTCCGTTCGCGCTCAGGATTTCGGCGAGGCGGGAGGCGCGTTCTGGGTCAGGCGCTCATTGGGCGGCACCGTAGCAGTCGGAGGGGTGGTTTTGCTGGATCCGACGTACGCGACGACATGTGCGAACGTGCGCAGATCCGCCTGCATCTGCCCCTGACTAACGTACCACGCCAAGCGGTCAGAGAAGCCTGACGCGCGGGTCGGCATTGTCGGCATCACCTGGTTCAAGCCCACGGCGCCCAGCGCGCCCGCGGCGAGCAGCATGACGCACAGAATGCGCGCGCCAGTCTTCCAGGAAAGGCGGCGGAACCATCCACGATGGGGCCTTGCGTTCGCGATTTCGTTTTGCGGGTCGATGTTATTCATACTGTGTGTCTCTCTTCGCGTGTTGTTGTCTCTCCTGAATTGTCGTTTTCGCCGAGCCGTGGAGCATTCCCGGTGTGATCACGCCTAAGGCCGTGCCACGGCGCTCCACGACGTGGCCTAAAGAACCACGACAATCCAAAATCCATTCTCGGCGTGCTGGCGCATCTCAGTCTGAAGACTCAGCAGGTTCGCTCCGCAAGAGGTGATGTGCGTCTTGACTGCCCCAGGGGCGTTCAGCCATTGGGGCCGACATGGTGCGGGCCATGACCTTTCAAGTCGTTGCGCCGTCTCGGGCTCTGCCTGCTCCAGTCCGTTTCGGGTGTCGGTCGTTCCCTCCACGGTCATCCGGTTCAAGTTCACACGCAGATTCTACCCTGCCCCCGTCACCGCAACAGATGCAGTTGCTTGCATTGTTTAGGAGTACAGTTTAATGTGTTCCGAACTGTACCCCTCGAGGGAACGACCAAATGTGACTGGCAGCGGGCGACTCGCGGGCTACACTGCAGCCTGTGGGCGGGAGGGCGAACGGGGCAACGCGCCCGCCCGTGAGCTGCTCTACCCCATACCATTTATGATTGACGCAACTTCTCCTCGTGCTGGGCCGGGGCGGATTGGGCATCTTTACGAACAGGTGGCCGGTCGGATCGCGCACTTGATCGATCAGGGCACGTTGCGCCCCGGCGAGCGGATCCCGTCGGTACGTAAGCTGGTGCGCCAGCAGTCGGTGAGCATTTCCACCGTGCTGCAGGCTTACCAGTTGCTGGAAAGCCGCGGGTTGATCGAGGCCCGGCCACAGTCCGGTTTCTATGTTCGGGCGCGACGGTGGACGCCGCCGCCCGAGCCGGAGATTCTGCATCCCCCCGACCGTTCGCAGAAACTCAGCGGGGCCAGTCTGGTGATGGAGGTCGTCGGCGCCTTGAGCCAACCTGGGCTGGTCCGGCTAGGCGCCGCGGTGCCGCCTGCGGAATGCCTGCCCACGCACCAACTTCACCGTGCGCTGGCAGTGGCGGCGCGCCGCCAGCCGGCCCTGGCGAACTCCTGCGACCCCTCGATCGGGCTGCCGGCGCTGCGGATGGCGCTCGCGCGTGAAGCGGTGGAAGCCGGCTGCACGGTGTCGCCGGAGGAAATCATCATCACCAACGGCACGACCGAGGCGCTGCACTTATGTCTGCGGGCGGTCACCCAACCAGGCGACGTGGTGGGCATCGAATCCCCCACTTACTTCGGCATTCTCCAGATCCTCGAAATGCTGGGCCTGCGTGCCTACGAGGTCCCGACCCATCCCAATCACGGGGTGTGCGTGGGCGAGCTGGCAACCCGACTCAGGCGCGGCCGTATCAAGGCGTGTGTCTTCATGTCCAATTACAGCAATCCTCTGGGCAGTTGCATCCCCGACCCGCAGAAGGAGCAATTGGTGAAGTTGCTGGCCCAGCATAACGTTCCGCTGATCGAAGATGACATTTACGGTAGCCTAAGCTTCGACGCCAACCGCCCGCGGGCGGCCAAGTCCTTTGACCGGGAGGGGCTGGTCCTGTGGTGCGCTTCGCTGACTAAGACCGTTGCGCCGGGCTACCGCATTGGATGGGCGGCGCCCGGCAGATTCACCCGGAGAGTGCATCAGCTCAAACACACCAGTTCGCTCGGCAGTCCGATGGTGACGCAGATTGCCCTGGCTGAGTTCATGGCGACCGGCGGCTATGAGCGGCATCTGCGAAACCTGCGACGGACCTACGCGCAGTTGATTGCGCGCATGACCGACGCCGTCGCTCGCTATTTCCCCGCTGGCACGCGGGTCACGCGACCGCAGGGAGGGCATTTGCTGTGGGTTGAACTACCCGGGAATGCCGATGCGCTGACATTGCATCACGAGGCCTTGGCGGCAGGGATCAGCATCGCTCCTGGGCCGATCTTCTCTGCCCGACAGCAATATCGAAACTGCCTGCGGCTCAATTGTGCGAATCCGTGGTCCGACAAGCTGGAACAGGCGCTAGCGAAGTTGGGCCGCCTAGCCACTGGCCTCGTCCGAGCTTAACCATCGAGCCGGCGGCCCAAATGCCTAACCTGCATTTCTCACCAACTTTTTCCACCGCGAAGCCGGAGTCCTCAAGAGAAGTCAGCATGCAGGTTAGAAAAACAAAACCGCGCCCGAGTGGAGGGAGCGAACTGGGCAACAGAGTGTCGCTGCACCCGCGAGGATTCGGAAGCGCTCTGAACCTCATTCTCCCCTGCGCGTAAACGGGTCAGTCCCGGAATTCAGGAACGTGGCCATTCAGTCGACTCCGGTTGCGTTCGCGGTGCACGGACTGTGGTATTCCCAGGAGCGAATGCAGCATCACCGGAGGTGCTTACTGGAATCGAGTGCACAGGCACATTCAGGAATTCAGCCGCTCCAATCGCCCGCGCCACGCCAACACCTCGCGATCACGCGTGCGCCTCACCGCCGCCACCGCCTGGGTCACCCGCGATTCGTCCCCCATCTCCAAACGCCGACTCACCCACCCCCGCGACACCACCGTGCGCTTCCGCAACCACGACGCTAGAATCCTTGACCTGTCAAATGTGTTGTAGACAAGTCGAGTTTCTATGCTGCGTTAAAGGGGTCAAGGATTCTACTGAGCGAGGCGCGGGAGAGAAGGGCAGGAGAACACGGGGACTTTTCATGCCTATGAGGACTGGGATTTAGTCTGAGGCGCGCCTCGCTAGGAAAATGACGTTGCCCTGATTGCCCCGGCTCATCACGTGGTAAACCGCGCCCGGATATTCGACTCGCACCTTTCGCGCCATGACCAACAGCAGGGACCTCGTCAAAGAACCAGCGTCAAACCAAATATTCCTAAGTTCCGGGACTGACCCCTTTTCGGGACTGACCCCTTTTAGCAAGTCTGGCTTTCGACAAGAGAGCCACCACGAAGGCACCGAGAGCACGAAGTCCGGACTCCCATCTGTCGCTGAGGTCTGGCCACGGCTTGCCGCTCCACCCCCTTTCACGCCAGCCTTCGAGACCTTCGCGTCTTCGTGGTGCATGGTTTCAACTTCACCATCCTGGCCGAGGAAATCGCCAAGCGCGTCGCCACGTACCAGAACGGCAGCCCGACCGCGATCATCGGCCCCCCGACCTCTGGCACGCGGCTCCTGAACGAGTTCTGGCGCGATGCCCTGGGCGGGGAATGGCGGTGCACAGGAACGGGCACGCCTGGAACCTGAATGCAGATCAGGCCGGCGGCCGTCACCGCCGATCCGGTTAGCGGTACTATCCCGACCGGATACTTGATCCTGAACGCCACCACCGGCCACATCAAACGCCACGCCGGCGGGTACGTGTGGGTGATCCCGGAGGCGTAGGGGCCGTGCGGCCGAATCTCCTCAGCGGCCCGGCACCGACGGAAATCTCGGTTATGGGCTGAGGCGCAGGGCGAAGGCAACCAGTGGAACAGTCGCGCTGCGCGTGCGGCGGGGCATCCGTTCGGCGGCGAGTTGTACCCTCGACAGCCGGTGCGACCATTGCTTCCAGCCGCTGTAGACCCTGACCGGTTCTCCTGAAGGCTACGTCCGCCTTTTCGGAGCCGACCAAGCACGTGGCGGGGGACAATTCTGCCGCGCTCTGCCGCGTTTCGCCTTGAATGGCCACACTTGGTCAGGCACAATCCAACCACGTCGAAAAGCAAATGCCTATTAGATCTAGGTTGGCGCGAGCCTTTACACTCATCGAGTTGCTAGTGGTGGTGGCGATCATTGCGATCCTCGCCGGAATGCTGCTTCCGGCGCTCGCCAAAGCGAAGGCCCAGGCCCACAAAGCTCTTTGCGCGAGTAACGGCAAACAGTGGGGGCTGGCCGTCAATCTGTACGCCAACGATTGCGAAAACGCCTTCCCCGACAACCAGGACGGTGTGGGCTTTAGCTGGATGACGGCCTCGATGAGCAACTTTTGGAACAACTACCTCATCCGCAACCAACGGACGACCGCCAAGACAGAGCGCGCTCGCAACGACGTGCTGTTCTGTCCGACCGACGTCTGGCATCGCGTTGCGGAACGGAGCATGATCACCTCCGACAACGGCATCCAACTGATGGGTTACTTTTACCTGCCGGGTCGCCGCACGGGCGACCCCGATGTGACGACCTACGCCCAGGGCACCGCCGAGTGGTTCTTCCGCAAGAAGCTCAACGGTCCCTACGGCGCGACCCCGATCCTCATCGACCGCCTTCAGGCCGTCGGTCCCAAATGCACCAATATCTACGATCCGGCACTGAAATGGACCACCGATTACGAGGGTAAACAGGTGTTCACCGCGGTGCATCGGCAAGCCCGCGGCGCCCCCCAGGGAGGCAACTTCACTTTCGAAGACGGGCACGTCGATTGGTACCAGGGCCAGCGCGTGGCGCTCGGTTCGGCCTACGACTACTGGCAGTGTTTCTTCAAGATACCGGTCGCGGAGCCCTAAAGCCCCTCGGCGTGTGCTCCACTCAGCCGTGTCGAGGCGGTTGAAGTGACTACGGACTAAGCGGATGACACGGATCCGCCGATGTTCTGGCAAGGTTTTTGCCAACGCTGGCCGTTCACTGTTCAGTGACCCTCTTGGCGTGCAACGGTCAAGTTCTGGCGCGATGCCCTTCTGCGCGAACGGGTCTGCACCGTGGTCGGCACGCCAGGGACCTGGATTCAGATCAGGCCGGCGGCCGTCACGGCCGATCCCTCAACCGGCACGATCCCGGTCGGGTACCTGATCCTGAACGTCACCACCGGCCACATCAAACGCCACGCCGGCGGGTACGTGTGGGAGGTGCCGGGGGCGTAGTCGTCAGTCGGCTTCCACGGCGCGACGCCGACGGCCCAGCGGGCGAATACGAACCAAGCGGCAGCGACCGACCTCGTAAGCGTCATCACGCTGGCCAATGAGACTCCGCGCTGCCCTGGTCGAGAAGGGGATCATCAAGGGCGGGGCGTAAGCCAGCAGCCAGATCCATGGCGGCCAGTCGAGCTTGCGCAAAGGGGCCGGTCGGGACTACCGTACCGCCATGCAGCCAGACAGGACGCCTTTGCACGCGGCGGGCCTATGCAGCTTGAACCGAGGCGCTTATGATGTGCTGAGGGCAGCCCGGGAGAGGTTCAATATACGAACCGGCGGTTCGTTAATCAACGTAGGCGGCGGTGCGTCCGCCGAGCACAACGCAACACCACGCACCTCACGAAGAACGAAGAGCAAAATAGAAAGGACAAACGTATGGGATTCTTCAAGGACCTGAACAGGCTGGTTTTCCAGCAGAAGACGCTTGATGACACTCGTGAGATGAATCAAAGGCTCAAGCGAATCGAAGAGAGCATGAAGAGTAACTCTTCCAGCTCATCCGCTTCTGCGTCGTCGAGTCACAGCCCCTACTCAGACTTCGGAGGGCCGAACATCGGCGGAAGCAGGGCGTCCGACGCCGCTCTTCATAGAATGTATTACGAGGCCAACATGAAGTCTGCGGCGGAGCAAGAGGCGCAGGGAAACGCTGCCAACGCAGCATCTTGTCGAGCAGAGGCCAATAAGCACCTCGGCAAGTTCTGAGTTGGACGCCGCCTAACCCTGGCGAATTGAGCCAACGGCATCGCCGGCCCGCCGCCTCCGCGCCTGGGATTCCCTCCCGCGGCCCGACGGGTCATGGCTGATTCGCTGGCCCATGGCCTCGCGTCGAGGCACCGGTAAGGCGCTGCCGGGACGACCCGGGGGCGGTTTTCTCATCCTTCCTGACTTGCGGCGGCCTCTCATGCGTTCTCGCCGCCGGACTTGAACCCGCCCTCGTCCGGCCCCCTCCCGCCGCCAACATGTTTGGCGAATGTTTGGTTCTGCGCCTTTCTGGCGATTTCTGGCGAATACTGGAACATCGGAGGGCCAGGGGACAAGAATCGTGCCAAGCGGGTCGAGGGGTCGCGGATTTGGACCTGGGCTGGTCCGGCCCGTCTCCGGGGGCGAAATGTTTGGCGATTGTTTGGTTCTGCGCCTTTCTGCGCATTTCTGGCAAATACTGGTGCATGGGAGAGCCAGGATTCAGGAACCGTGCCAACGGAGCGGAGAGCCCACCGACGTGAACCTGCGCTCATCCGAGGTGGTAACCACGGCGTCAACCGCGTCGTTGATGCCTGGCAGACGGAGCCAGCACCGGCACCTGCCTCGTGTCCCGACCTGAACCCTCGCTCCTCGACCGCTCATGCCCCCCGTCTCGACCACCAAAGTATTTGGCGATTATTTGGCAATGGTGCAGAGCGGTGCACAGCAGTGCACAGTGTTGCACGGAAAGGCGGGAATTCAGGAACCGTGCCAAGAAGGCAAATAAGCCGCTGGAGGCCAGCGGCTTAAGTCGTTGCGGCGCAACGTAAATTGGTTGCGGGGGCTGGATTTGAACCAGCGACCTTCAGGTTATAAGTCTAAAGCTGCACAACTGACTATCAAGGACTTAAGTCCTGTAGATCGGGATTTGTTTGGCAATTGTTTGGTTGAGCCAGGAAACTGCGACTTTCTGGAACATACTGGCTAAAACTGGAACATAGTCCCAGTGTGCCCAATACCGGATTCACTGCCAGGCGTCCGCTGGCCAGCGAGGCCAGGCATCGCCTGGAAACTCCATGCTCGTCCAGCTACGCTCATACTCGAACGCTCGCGAGCATTCGCGAAGGCCACCCTGATAGCCTTCATCGATGAGGCTCTGGAGGTAGGAGCGCAGATCGAAATAGGCAAACGCACCCCGGTTCCTGGGCTGCAGCCGGTTGGAGGGAAGCGTCTTCAAGAGCTTCTCATAGATCGTCGCGGCTAAAGGGTGACGCCCTTCCAGATCGTGTATCACCGCAATCGCGAAGATGGCTTTGTCGCGAAAATCTTCAAACGGTGGCCAGTTCCACTCTGGGCAGGGCAGCACGGGTGTCTTTGCCTCGTCATTCTGCTGCACGATCGACTCCAGGAATGTCATCGCCTCGTTGTAGCGTTCAAAGGTCAGATTCCACATCGCCTCGTAGTAACGAGTCATGGCCGAAGCAGGTTCGGTCCGCTTCAGGCGATCCAGTAGCTCTCGCGTCCGTTGGTGGTTCAACACTTGCCTCGTGCCCGGAACACGTATGCTATCAAGCCCGGTTCCAAGGAGGAGGTGGTAATCAGCCCGATCCCACGCCGCCTCGACCTCCTGTGGCGAAAGAGGGAGCATGGGTAGGGCGTCAATCAGATTCACTACTGGTTCACGTTCCAGGCGCTTCCTCTGCCTCCCTAAATGGTCGGCGCCAAGAACGACTGCGATACGTTTGCCGACGAATCGGCGGGCTGCATTGACAATGTTGGTGGTGATGCGGTTTTCACGGTCGATCTCCGCAGGGTCTGTGCTTTCCGGAGCAACGTTCATGTGCGTCGGAACGATGGCTCTTTCTCTTCCCCATTGGGTATCTTGAAAGAGCTGTTGCGCCATGAAATTCCCACTTTCCACCACAACCCTTTCTGCTTGCTTGCGACGCGCAGCTTCACTCTGCTCCGCCCGCTGTTTCCTTCCGGCTAGGCAATACTTGTCGAACTCATTGAAGTCAATGCTGTCCACGCCGACCACGGGAATCCTCTTCTTCGCCGCGTAGCCCAACGCAACGTATGTCTCCGGCAGGAAGGTCCAGAAGAGCTTGCGTTGGTCGACCCAATCCGGCATCTCCTCGATGGCGATTGCGTCTGGCTTGATTTTTTCCAGGAGCGCCCGGATGTGAGCGGGAGAGTAATCAGGATTGAAGCGGTGAGAGTCGTGGACTGTGGCGACGATCACAATTTCCGCAGGTCGGTCTTGCGCGCCCAAGACCACGGCAATAGCGCTCAAGACCATCAGACCCACGATACTCGCGGCAGACCGGGGAACGAGACAGTTTCTGCTTCTTGACGCTCTGCGGAAGGCCGACGATCTGTGATTCCTAGACATAGTACAGCGAGGATAAGTTGAGGTTGAGCGTGGTCAACGTTTAGTTGGGATGACGTGGACCTGGCCGCCGGGTTCATCACGGTGAAGATCGCCAAGACGGGCGAGACGGTGGACATCCCCGTGTTCCCGATGCTGCGGGAGGAACTGGAACGGGCGCGGGCGACGACCGGGGGCAAGGGCCACTGCTTTCCGGCAGCGGCGGAGATGTACCGCAACAACCCCGACGGCATCACCTGGCGGGTGAAGCAGGTGTTGGCGAAGGCCCTCGAGACCGCCCCGCAAACGCACGCTTTGCCGGTCGAGACAGCCGAGACGGTCCGGGCCAAGGGCTTCGCCTACATCGACCGCCTCGGCGCCACCTCGAAGGCGGAGAAGCTGCGGGCCGTGTTCACGGCGTACCTGGACGGCCACCTGCTCGACGCCGGTTGCCTAGAGATCGTGCAGCCCGACCAGGTGCCGGAGAACCTCCGCTGGGTGCGCGCTTGGGACCCGGCCGCCGTCAGCCGGGAGACCAGCAAGAGCGGCGACCCGGATTTCACGGCGGGGGCGAAGTGCGCCGTGGACTCGGAAGGCAACTTCTGGATCGGCGACCTGGTCAAGTGGCAGCACGGTTGGCCGCGGAGCCGGGACCGGATCAAAGCCATCGCCGTGACGGAATTGATCCCGGTCTATTTCGAGGCGCAGGCGGCGTTCAAGGCCGCGGCGGACAACCTGCGCGAGGTCATGCCGCCGAACATCTTGGTCCGAACGGTGGAGGTGTCGCGGGACAAGGTCTCGCGGTGCAACCAGTGGCTCGCCTTGGCCGAGCACGGGAAGGTGCGCCTGGTCGCGGGTTCTTGGGTGCCGGGTTTTCTCGAGGCCGTCGAGCAATTCGACGGGTCGGGTAGCTACCACGACGACGAGATCGACGCCGCCAGCATCGGCTACGAGGCGTGCGCGTCTTCTACGTTCGACTGGGCCGCGTTCTGCGCGCAGGACTGGCAGTGGCCTCGGCGACGTTCCAACGAGGAGCGGACCTGCCTGGCGTGAAGGGCGAGCGGGCGGCTTGGCCGAACCGATTTTAGTCTGGATAACGCGTCTTACTCAGACTAGAGCGCAGGCGAGATGAAAGCGCAATCGCCTGTTCACCAAGATGTTGCCACGTCGCGACGACGGTCCGTTCTGGTCCTCAGCACAGCCCAGTTCCGGCAGCTCACTACGACCTCGCCCGAGTTCGAATGGTACGCCAACCTGACTAACCCGCGCACTCGGCGCGCCTACCGAAGCGACCTGACGGACTTCCTGCGCTTCGCCGGCATCCGGGAGGTCAAGGGGTTCCGGCGGGTCACGCGTGCGCACGTGGTCGCCTGGCGTTTGAGTATGGAAGGCCGGGGCTTGGCGGCGGCGACCATCTGTCGGCGGTTGGCGGCGCTATCGGCCCTTTGCGAGCACTTGCGCGACGAGCGGGTGATCGAGTCGAACCCGACGCGGGGCGTCAAGCGGCCGAAGGGTGGGAGCCGCGAAGGCAAGACGCCGGCCATCGGCGACGAGCAGGCGCGGGCGTTGTTGGACGTGCCGCCGGCTGACACGCTCCAGGGCAAGCGGGACCGTGCCGTGCTCGCGACCTTGCTCTACCACGGCCTGCGGCGGGCGGAGGTCTGCGGGCTGCGCGTGGGCGACCTTCGAGAACGCGGCGGGCTCCCGCACCTGCGGGTTCGCGGGAAGGGCGGGATTGTGCGGTTCGTTCCGGCCCACCCGAGCGCGCTGGCGCGGATCAATGACTATTTGAGCGCAGCCGGTCATCGGGATGATTTGGACGGCCCGCTGTTCCGGCCGCTGAAGAACCCGCTGGGTGGAACGGTCGACCGAGCGCTGTGCGGGACGACCCTCTACCGGCGGATCGTGCGGCGTTACGCACGGCAGATCGGCTTGAAGGTCCCAGGGCTCTGCGTCCATTCGCTCCGGGCGACGGCGGCGACCAACGCCTTGGCGCACGCCGCCGACATCGCGCAGGTCCAGGAATGGCTGGGGCACGCGCATATTTCGACCACCCGGCTCTATGACCGGCGCAAGAGCCGGCCAGAGGACAGCCCGACGTTCCGCGTGGCGTATTGAGGGCCGGGACGCCAAGACGACTCGCGAGCAGAGGACCTGTCCGCCTTAGCAGGTCGAGTCGCACCAGAATGGCTCGTCCTGTCAGATGCAGGCCTCTGGCGAGCGTTTTTGGAAAGGAACAACCGCGAGGAGGGTCAAGACAGCGGAGGCGGTGTCGGGCAGCCTGGAAAGCCCCAGGATCGGGCTTTTCGGTGCCGACGGAGTACCGCGCTAAGACCAGGACATCGGGAGACTGCTTCCGCCGTGTGAGTCGCGACCCCTGCCCGGTACCAGCGCCCGCCTGATCCGCTGACGTTGTCCAAGGCGGCGCGGACCTTCTTTCAGGTCGGTGAGTTGGTCAGGTGGATCATCGAGGCGGCAGAGCGGTGAACTCGATCTTCCGCCATGCCGCATTTCCCTATGATGACACTCTTGGTCCGGTGCAGCCCGTGATGCTGCGCAACAGTGCAAAACCGACTAAGCCCAGGACCGTCGCGATGCTGTAGGCAGAGATCACCGCCACGAAGAGCGTGGGCACTCCCGTGAGCAGACCGTAGTCAAGCCTGTCAACACCGCCCGCGAAACCACGGTTCATGAGAAGGAACCCACATAACGCGAGAAGCAGCGCGCCCAGTCTGCCTCCCCAACGGAAAGCGGTTCGCCAAACACGTTCCGACAGGCACGACGTCTCGCGCTTCCGACCAAGGAGCAACGCCGCGGCCACCGCCGGTACGCACAGGATAATGAGTATGTCGGACAGGCCAACCAGAAGTGAAAGCAGGAGATGCATACGACGGTTCAACAGAAGGACACGCTACAGCCGCTAAACGTTCAAGCCAGCCCTCGAAGACGAAGCGACTAATACTCCAGCCCCTGTCGACCGCGGGCAACATCTCGGTCGGTCCATTCGCCCGGCCGTGCGGGTTGGCGGGGGCGAATCAGTACCAGGTTTGTCCCCATCTTCCTGGGCGAGCCTGGCTGCCTGCGGCGCTTGACCGGGTGTAGCCTCGGCGTTTGTCGCGAGGGTTCAAGCGTGCGCCGCCTGCCTCCCTTTGAAGAACCGCACCAAACCGGCCACACCGCCAGCCAACGCCATGAGCCAGCCCACTACGTACGGCAGCAGCAACACGCCCCACCACATCGAGTGCCCGCTCTGGCCACCGATGCCTCCAACGGCGCTCAACCCGAACAAAGCGCCGACCCCAACGGCGATGAGGATGAATCCCCAAGTCCAGTAGAGCACCGTCCGGTAGTCTTTCCCGCCGAGGTACATGGCTAGCGCGACAAGGCCGCTGCCCGGAAGGATAAGCAGCGAGCCTTCCAACGGGTCGAGGGTTCCCAGCAGCATGGCGACGCCGCCGATGACCTGAAGGATGCGTGACCACAGTAGACGTGCGTTCATTGAATCGTCCTCTCCACTTTGACCGATCTCACTGGCGGCGTGCTTCTTCGCTTGGAACCGACTGCCAAGCCACCGATGGCCAAAGCGGGTTAACGAGCGGCGGCCAGACAGTCCGCCAGGCTCGCATTCGGGGGTTGCCAGCTTTCGCTCTGTGGGGCCGTCGTGTACGGAAACCGTGCGGCCAGAGACTCGCCCAACCAGAACGCAGCCCCGACCATCCCGAGGAGCGCCAGACACATCACGATGCCCCGGATTCTCACGAAACGGCGAGCAGAGCGGCTTGTTTTCATGTCGTATGCGTACCACCCCGTTCAACGCAACCGTTAGTCGAAAGTAATTGTCGATTCATTGAGAGAAGCGATTCCCACCAGCAGGCCGCCCCGAGGACCAAAGCGGCTACGACGACAAACAGAGGACCACTGTAGCGATGCTGATCGCCACTGGACCTTCCGTCGGCGCGCCCCGGCGTGCAACTAATCATGGCTGTGTCATCATCCCTCACCGGTTCCTGCGCTTCAGTGCCTCGATCTCATAGCTGAGGTCATTAAGGATGTGTCGCCTCGACGCATCGTCCTCGCGGTTCCTGCGAAGGCTTTCCTCGAGCTCGGAAACACGCCATGCGATGTTCCCAACCTCACGGCCGTCACGCTTGAGCCGATCGACCTCGATCCACAGATCTCCGGCAGACTGGCGAGGACCAGATCGCTGACCGGAGTGTGCCTGGACGTCAGCCACCGTCGAGGCCATGTTCCGAGTTGCCCGCCGAACCACTTGAAGATCAGAGCCTTGCTTGGGTTCTTCAGTGGTTCGAGTCGGCTCCCTGCGCGAGGACCGACCACACGCCGCCAGCAACGCGGCCAGCCCAATCAGCAGAAGGGAAAGCGGCTTCATTACCCGTTTTGACAAACTGGGTGACGGCACTATTCAGCACGTCTCGCTCTCTGGTTGAGGGAGGAGGAAGCCGACATCCTAAAGCAGTTGCACACGCTGGATGACCGGTTGGGCGAGTGGCAGAGGGCGGATTGATCGTCACTGGACGCTAATTCCATTATCAACCCGGCGCAGTTGAGAACTCACTTTCCTCCGCGCCTTCTGTCCGAAGAGGCTTTTCGCTTCCCAAAGCACCTGAATCCAGGGAGTGTCTGATCTGTGGCAGATGCTTCTCGGTTCTCTACCGGCGGACCGAAGGACGCTACGCGCAGCGCGGGTGCCCGATTGTTCCTTTGGTGCGCGGATCATCCTGCTGTCCTGTGGATTCCCATTATCACCTTTTTTGCCATTGGCGCGGTCCTAATGGACGCATCCGATACAACTGGATGGCGTGACCGAGGGCATGGCCTGGGAGTTCTCTTCAAGAGCAAGGGGGTGTTGGGCGGGTTGGGGCAGATTGTGATGGGGCTGGCCTGTTTGTTTGTGCCGTTTTGGGCTTTCCTCTGTGAGTGGAAGATCACCCACAGTGATTCCGCGACAATAAGCAGGTACCGTCATTATGACCGATTTGGGAATGTCATCTTGGTGATTATTCTCGTTCCTATGGCCGCAGGCTTGATAATCTATGGCATGCTGAATTTGTTCGCTGCAGTTTTCGGCACCCAGGAGCCGTCATTCCGACAGTTGCTCTCAGTTTGCTGGTTATTCAGGCTCTAGAATGTTGGGGGCCTCAGAGCTGAGGCTCATCGGTCGGCTTCCCTTGGGCAGACCTGCCGGTTTGCCCTCTAATTGCCCATCCGTCCCTCCTTCGGGGGGAGGCTCCGTTCGGGCGCGATTCCGTCGAGAGACTCTCCGACCTCAGCGCGGATCGCCACTGGACCTTCGGTCGGCGCGCCGCCTATACGCTCGCCGATGAAAACCGAATCACTACCCGAAACGGTCCAGGCGATCATCGCGCAAGCGGGCGGCCTGGGATTACGCGGGGCCTTCACCTACATCGGCGCTCAAGACTTCACCTACCGGTGTGGCGAAGCCCTCGGGGAATGCCGGTCCAGTCGGCCCTCGCGGCTGGTGTCCGAGAGCGGCGTCGGCTTCGTGGACTACGAGGTTGGCCTGCAATGCCGGGTCAACGGGAAGCGAGGCCGAACTTGGACGCTGATCATCGCTTATGAACCCACCGACGTTTACACCGTCTGGCTGGTCGAAGGCCACCGCGACCGGAAGCCCTCCGAGATGGTACTGGCCTGCCTGCGGGACGTGTACTGCGACATGCTCCAGTCGGTGATCGAGGCCACCTACGATCAAGCCATCCGCGACCACAACCAAGGCTTCATCCCGCTGTGATCGCCATGAAGGACAACCACGAGTTCCGGGTGATCCGGTTGCGGGAACTGCCGCTGCCCATTCCCTGCTGCGATTCGCCCGAGCGGGTCTACGAATACTGGATGGCGAACATCGCCACGGCCAGTTGGTACAACCCCGAATGCGAGTGCCTGTGCTCGATTCATCTCAATACCCGCCGGCGGGCGACGGGCTTCCACTTGGTGGCGATGGGCACGATGGACACTGTCCTGAGTTCGCCCCGCGAAGTCTTCCGCACAGCCATCGTCAGGTCGGCTGCGGCCATCGTGATCGCACATAACCACCCATCGGGTTGCCCGGACCCGAGTGAAAATGATATCCGTGTGACGCGGGACCTGATGCGGGCGGGCCAACTGCTCAAGATCGAAGTCCTCGACCATGTCATCATCGGGCGACCGGAACCGGACCAGCCGCGGCCCTACACAAGCTTGCGAGAGGCCGGGTTCTTCAGTTGAACCACCACTCCCATTATGGACACCAGGCAAATCATCTCTCATATCATCGGTCGCAACTGGGAACCCGAAGAAACGGTTTACACCGACCTCAAGCGCCTTGGCGCCGATCTGGTGGCCCAGGACCCGCATCGGCAGGAAGCCGTCTTTGTCCGGCGGCGGCAGCGGACGGTCATCTTCCAGGACACCCGGACGGGCCGCTGGACGGAGCACCGATTCGAGGTGATCAACCGCCGTCACTGGGCCTATGAGAAGATCCGCGCCGGTCTGCACCGGTGAAACCGAGGTGCAAGATTCCCATGGATTCCCTTGGACAGCTTCACCGCTCCACCGTAGCGAGGCTCACGATCGGAGCGGTTGAACAACAAAACCAAGAACGGAGCACAGTATGAAGAACAACAAAGACGCAGCGAAGGCACAGACGGCGAAGACCCAAACCCAGACCTCCGCCTCCGCCAAGGCTACGGCGGACAAGCCGGCACCGGTGCCGAACGGCAAGGCGAAAGCGGCGGCTCCCACCGAAACCACGGTGGGCAAGGGCAAGGCCAGGAAGGAACAGGGGGCGAAGGTCGAGAAGGCGGCCAAGGCCGAGGTCGACAGCGAACCGGCGGACCGGATGCCGGCCAGTGTCGAGGAACTGAAGGAGAGCAAGGGCGGTCTGGTGACGTTTCTGTTCCTCAGCGGGAAGGAAAAGGACGACATCGCCAAGGAAGTCGCCTCGACTTTCAAGCTGGCGGACGCGCAGGCGGTGAAGATCGTCCGGCGGATCACGGGCCGGGCCCGGTTCTTCCGCCGGGCCTTCGACCTGATGACGGCGAAGTAGGCGGCGACCTCGCCCGCGACGCGGCCCCTCGGGCAACCGGGGGGCTTTTGCTTCGTCGAATGCCGTCGAGAACCGCCGCGAGATCAGGCGAGAACCGGTGGAGAAGCGGTTTTCGGCCGCCGGTCCAGGGGTAGACTACTGCCCGCGCCTTCCAAGACGCCTTCAGGCGACCTCGCCGGAAGCTGCCGTCGGGCTCCGGTCTGTCATTCTTCGTTCCGTCCGTAAACCGCCTCGAGATCAACCGGAAACCGGGATGAGGCTCTCCTCGGCATTCGAGCAAGGGCGAACGTCCTGCCATCAGCGTGCCGGCGTCTCGACACACGCCGGTCGCGGTTCCGAAAGACCGGCCGGGACTACATCGAGCAGATGACGGCGGAGGTCCGGGAGGAACGGGAGGACTCGCGAGGCCGGATCAAGGTGTTGTGGGTCCAGAAACGCCGGGACAACCACAACCTGGATTGCGAACTGATGGTGGACGCCGCAGCGGTGATTTCCGGGAACATACGACCCGCGCAGTGCGCAACAGAACCCAGTGGTGCTCTCAGCAAATCGTGAGCAAAAGCCTCGCCTGCGCAATCTGTGGGGCAAGACTTCTTACAGTCTGATGGCGAAGGACTCACAGATGGAATGGTCAGTCAACGTTTCTGGCCGCGAAATCCACGCCTCCTCGTGAGACGGTTTCTACGTGCCGGCACCTCTCGGAACCGGAATAATCGCCGGATCACCAAACAGCGTGTAACTGTACTGGTGCCATCGCGAACTCCGACTCCGTTCGACCATGGCTTGCTTCGTCATCATGAACGCTTCCCCCACGGTGATCCCCGGGGTGCGAAACAACTGCCGGTAATAATCGCCCTGGTACTGCCCGCCCCCAGCCACAGGATCATGGCTCAGATTCCGAGCAAATCCCGCATAGACCACAGCGCCCCCATTGGGGTTACGCAGAAACGCTTCGGCTAGACACGGATCCTCCGCCCCATCGAACCAGCCCGTCTTGCACCCGCCGCTACGGACTATACTCAGGCAACTTAGGTTGGTTAGCCCCTCAGCTTCGCGCACACTGAAGGTCTGGTTTTGAACCATGAACGCCCACCCCGTGTTGAAACCCTCTCCGGAATAGGTGACAAAATCGAAGCCGGAATTCAACAGGTTGACCGCCCTGTCGGTCGCCAACGGGTGGAATTCGTCGATCAGCGAAGCAGGTCTGCTCTGGCCCAGGAAAACTGCCCGAGCGTTCGGGCAACCTGGCCGAACCGTCCTGTAATAGGTTTGAGCCAAGTTGGTGGAACCTCCCAGGAAAAGGCACGCGTGGTTGCGGCGGCTGCGAGCCTGCTGGTCGAACAGAATGACTTTGCGCACGTAGGCACTAACCTGTTCAGGGGTGCGAACCGGGAGTCGCCCCAAGCACACTGAGGGCATCAGGCCAATGTCGGAAGCGTCCTCGGAGAATTCCCCAAAACGACCATCGTGGTCCGCATCCCAATCCAGGTTACTCGTGTCAGAATAGTAGAGGTCGCAAGGCACCCAGGCCTGGAGCTTGGAGGCGGCGCGTGGTTTGGCTTGACCGTAGCGAACAGGGACGACGAGATCATCACCACCCAGGAGAACATAAGACGGACCCCGTCGAGGGTCGAACTGATTCTTGATACAGTTGCGGATCTTCTCCTGCGTATCGCGTCCTCTATACTGCTCGACGATGGTTTCGATTGTCATCGTGACGACCGCAAACCCTTGTGCTTGTCGCTCCGCTACCAGCGGGCCAAAAGCGGTCTTAAGGGCTGCACTGGTGACGATCAGATAGCGGCCGAGGTCCCGCCCAACCGGGTCTCCGGGAGGCACGGTGGCTGAAGGGGCAACGCCCTGACTCCCCAGCAGCACGCCACCAGACCGCCAGCCGAGCGCAAGAATGACAATGCACGCGATCAGAACGCAGGTGGGTCGCCGAACTGGAGGGAATTCGTTGTTTACACAGGCGGCCGGACTGATCGGTTTGCGAGTGAGGAACAAGTACTTTCTGGGCATACCAACCATAGTGGTATTCTCCAGGTTTTGAACGGCGGCGTCAAGCGAAAGCTCTGTTGGATGCGAGGACATGCCAGGCTACAGGCATGCCGAGCGACCCAGTATAACCAGAACCTCCCCGTGATCCTCCGTGAAGTGCCTCGATCCTGAACTCTGGCCGCTTGCGTTGCCGACGTGCGGCCTCAGGTGCAGTGTTGAAGAGCGATTCAACTCTTCCGGTGCAATAATTTCTACCTGCAAGGCGGTTGAACGTAACGTTCCCGCTTGGGCGTGACGGCACGTCCAAGACTGGAAGTCCGGATGCCGGTCCGGGCGCTGGAACTGCTGAGGACTGGATACCGGCAGGCCGGTGACTGCTTCCTGTCCCCGTCCTTCAGCCCAGGCCCGGTCATCCCCCTCTTGGTGGCCGGCCTTGCGACCGGGTCCGGGTCAGCGGCCCTGACCACGGGCGGAAGGACGAGGTCAGCAAGGCGGTCGTGGCCGTGATCGGTTGGCGACCGGGAACCCGACGGACCGACTCGGGCGCCAAAAAGTCCGGCAAACGCTTGGCAGTGCGCCATTGGGGGGAGAATGAAAAGTCGTGCGTTTGTCGCGCGCTTTGCCATCGTGATCGAAAGTGAGTCGTACCCGAGAGTTGCGATGCATACAGGACAGGTGAATCGACCGCGGTGGCTGATCATAATCGGTTGTCTGTTGCTGCTGGCGCCAGCCAACAACGTCGGAGGCAAAATGGCAGCGCTGGGCATCGGCTGGTACCAGAGGTTCTTGTCGCCCTGGAAGGGTTACCGGTGCGCCTATGCGAGAGTATACTCGGCCGATTCCTGCTCAGAGTATGGACGCCGCGCGGTGCGGGAGGCTGGATTGGCGCGCGGCTTTTTGATGATCGCGCAGAGGCTGCAGGACTGTCAGCAAGCGGGGGAAAGGGCACCCGCGCACGGACTCTTGGCTGCGGCTGCCGGGACGCTCCACGCGACCAGCCGTGGGAACTCCGCCGTGGCTGCAGCGCCGCCCTCCAACGAGCGGAATGGTGGCGGGTACCGGTTTGTGATCGAGTCCGCGGACGCGCTTCTGGGTGATTACATCGATCTGTTTCTGTTGCTGCTCCTGCTCGTCGTCGGCGTAACGTTGAGTTCATGGCCGGCGATGCTGATGATGATCGCGCTGCGACCGCTGGCCCTAATTCACCGCAAGGACGAGCCGGTCCGTGGGCCATACCGCATCCTGGTCTGGTCCGCATGCGCTGTCTGCGTCGGTCTGTGCGCGTTGGTCATCAAGCCCTACTACGCTGCCCTGCCGCCCTTGGACTACGTGACACAGGCCGGCTGGCGACAACAGGCCTTGGCCGAGATCGACCGAACGCACGCGTCGGAAGCGGACTGTCGACTCAACGGCCGCAACTGCAGCACGTACTTCTATCATAGTTTCCTGCCGCCTTATCGGGGAGAAGACCACTGGAGTGAACTGCGCCCTTTCCTGCATTTCAACGTGATCGCCCAGGCCCGACTGGAGCGTTGGGTGATCGAAAAGCGGCTTGATCCCTCCCCGAAAGCCAGCCAGGTCGCCGAACCAGCCATGGCCACATGCTCCAATGCCTTCAAACAGTCCGGCTTCATCGTGGGCCTGCCCGCGATTGTGTTGCGCCCCGTGGTTTGGACGCTCTGGAGCCTGCTGGTCGCGGCGAGCGGCTTGCTCTCTCCCTTCGTAATCTCCCTGGTCGCAGCGCCCATCTTCACCGTCCGGTTTAGTCGGAATGCCCGCTATCTTCCGTTTGTGGCACCCTTCTGTCACTATTTCGGGCTCTTATGGGGCTCGTTGATCAACAAGTTCCGACAGTGATGCCAAGGCTGAGGGTTTCTGCAGAGCAGCGTGTAAAGCGAGTTGCCAACCGGTGCCGCCGCCGTGACGAGTGCCTGACCTTGAGGTCCCGCACCGACTCCTATCCGGATAGTTGGAAGATAACATAAACGAACTGAACCAATAGTATCGCCGGCCCGCGCCTCTGGGCCCGTGATTCCCTCCCGTGGCCCGACCGGTCGTGACCGATTCGCTGACCGTTCTCCTCGCGTGGAGGCACCGGCGAGGCACTGCCGGAACGCCTCGGTGGCGGGGTTCTATTCTGACGGGCGGCGGGCTTCTCGACCGGTTTTCGCAGGCGACTTGAACTCGCCCTCGTCCGGCCAGAACGGCAACACAACCACGACCATGGGTCCACCGACCTCGGGCACGCGGGTCCTGGCCGAGTTCTGGCGTGATGCCCAAGCCCGGACATGTCACAAGGCTTCGCGCCGTCTGCTGTCCGGGCTTCTGGCGCACATTCGTTCATTTTTTGGAGGTCTCGGCTTCCGGGTGGTCAATGCTCTGTAGAACGTGCGGGCCAGGCGCGGAGTGCGTCTGCACCGTGGCCGGCACGCCGGGGACCTAGATCCAGATCCGGCCGGCAGCCGTCACCGCCGATCCGGTCACGGGCACCATCCCGATCGGTTACCTCATCCTCAATGTCACCACCGGCCACATCAAGCGCCACGCCGGCGGGTACGTGTGGGAAGTGCCGGAGGCGTAGGGCGGAGCGGTAGCAGGTTCATTCATTCACCTCCGCTTAGTCGAGAACCTCACGCAACGCGCTTATTGTCTCACCAGCCGGAAGAAGGCCGGTGTCGCCCCGATGTCCAACGTCGCCGGATTGGTGCTTCCACCTGGAACCGGTGTCCACTCCGATGCCGCAAGGTCCTCGGTCATCTCCAACGCAAAACCGGGTGTGGCCGGCGACCAGGAGATGGTGACCTGGCTCCCCGTCAGTTGAATGATCAAGGTCGGCCCGCCGGGAATCGGCACCGCCAAGCCGGGCCAGAAACCGCCTTGCAGCGAGAAATTGCCGCCGCTCATCGTGCCGGCATCGGGTTGGCCGATGGTGCCGCTAACGGAATACACGCCGCCGGCGCTCGTTCCTCCACCACCAGCAACGTCAAACCACTCAATAGAATACTCCTGCGCCTGTGCGGCCAGCGCCGACAGTCCAGCGCAAGCCAGGCACAACTTGCCGAGAGACCTGAGGGTTATCATGACAGCCTCCTATTTATCGATCAGCTTCTCGACTATCGCTTTCAGCTCCGCCACCGACTGCTCCAGTGCCTGGATCCTGGCGTTCTGTGCCTCAATCTTGCGGTGTTCCTTGAGGAACTCGTTCAACAGCATCGCGTTGACCGCCTCATAGCGCACCAGGAGCGGCTCCCCCTCCTGGTCACGCTCGACCAGGTTCGGGGCCACGTGGTCCACCTCCTCCGCCACCAGGCCGAACTGGGGCGTAGCGCTTGGGTCCAAATCCGCCTTGTAGTGGAATGTCACGGGCCGGAGTGCCAATAGGACGTCACTCGCTTCGCCCATGTCATGGATGTCCTCCTTGAACCGGCGTGAGGAGGTGGTCGAACCTAACTGGCCATATTTATCCACATATACCGCCCTCCCAAGGACACGGCTTTCGTAGATGCCCGCGATGACAGTAGCCGTCTGACGCCCCTGCTGGCCGATCCTGATCATTCTGTCGTCACTCGCTGAACCGGGAACGCCGATGTGGATGTTGTAACTGCCCTGGTGAATCTCTTCACCGGCGTGCTCACCCAGCGCGACATTGCCTTGACCGCTGGTGCATTTCGCAAGCGCCCAGTAGCCTACAGCCGTGTTGAGCAAGCCGTTCGTGTTGTTGTAGAGCGCCAAACTGCCGAGGGCCGTGTTTTGCGAACCGGTCGTGATGCGCTGAAGCGCCCTCACTCCGATGCCCGTGTTGAAGTCACCGGTCAGGTTCAGGTTGCCTGCGTCCCCACCCGCGAACACGTTCGCCGTGCCGTAGCAGTGCAAGAGCCGGCTCCCGCCGGCGTAAAGCACCCCAGCGCTGGCTGTCGTGCCCGGCAAACTCAGGTTCCCGGAAACCGAGAGGCTGCCTTCGCACCGCAGGCTTCCGTCTCCGTCGTTCATCAAGCGGATGTTATAGTCCTGGTTGGTTCCGACACCGTAATGAAAATCAAGGTAAGGAGTGGCACCGCTCTTGGTGGAATCTCCAAGCTCGATGGAGCCGCCTTGGTCGGCTATCAGGGAGCTGGGCGCGCTGCCCCAGTGGAGTTCATCCAAGAAGATCTTCGCGGCTGAGAAACTACCCAGGGCATCCCGCTTGACCATGGTGTTTGGCGTGTTGGCGCTGGTCGCAGCGTTGGCTGCACTGACACCGCTGGCGACGTTGGCCGCAGTTTGGCCACCGACGCCGGCCACCACCGTCGCACTCTGGGTCCCCCTCACGTCCCCGGCCAGCGAACCGGTGAAGCTCCCTGCCGAACCAGAGACCCTGCCGGTCACGTTGCCGACCACGCTGCCGGTCAACGTGCCATTGAAGCCGTTGTTCACGTTGGTGGCTCGCAGCACGCCCTTGAACGTGTTCGAGCCGCCGAAGATCAGGTTGGCATTGAGCAGGGCGACATTGCTCGACAGTCGCGCCTCGCTGACCATGCCGCTGGTCAGCGCGGAGGCATTCAGGCCGGTCAAGCCGGAACCATTGCCGGCGAGTTTAACAGCCGTGACGGTCCCAGCGTTGAAGCCACCGGAGCCATCCCGTTTCACGATGGTATTCGGCGTGTTGGCGCTGGTCGCAGCGTTGGCTGCGCCAACCCCACTCGCCACGTTAGCCGCGGTCTGGCCGCCGACGCGGTTCACCACGGTCGCGGTTTGAGGACCAGTCACTTCCCCGGCGAGCGGGGCGGTGAAGTTGCCGGCGGTGATGGCCGAAGTCGCTGAACTGGCTGTGGTAGCCAGACCTGCGTTCGGCGCATACAGGGCATAGGGCGTAGGCAGAAGCGCCTGACGCGGACTCAGCCGTGTGAATGACCCGATCGTGGTGCGTACCTCTAGCTGCAGCCAGCGCGCTGCACCGGGGAAACTCGCGCCGAAGTCCAGCGGCAGCAGAAACAGCCCGTTGGTCACGCCCACGACGAGGCTGGCCGGAGAATTGGCCGCCACCTGGGTGCCGCCGCTCGCGGCGTCCCAGAGGGTGGGCTTGAACTCCGCGTTGCCGTCGTAGACAACGCCGCTTTCCGTCAACCAGCCTTGGTAGGTGAACGCCGTGCCCACTGAGCCGGCCTGAACCCATGCGCCGGGGGAAGCCAACAGTGCGATGCCGATGATGAATGGTCTGGTGTTCATGAGGTGGGTGTTCAGATCAGGATACTCACGCGAGCGTTCGGTTCTCGATGCATCCTGAAGGGAGGAAATCGAAGCCGCGTTTGCTGACCAAAGTCCGGCGTGGAACCGCGTGCATTCGCCTGGGAGTCTGGTAGTTGTGACTCAGGATCACAGCCTCCAACCAACTCGCCCCGGGAGCCTCCCTTTGCACGAAGTCCCTGCCGCCGCCAGTCGAATTGGCCTGAAGCATGGTAGACGGGCAGAGGCTAGACTCTGGTCCGGCAGAGTCAATGCGGCAGTTTCTGACTCCAAGTGTTTCGCCACCAGAGGCGGATTTGTTTTCTGCAGGCCTACGGTGGCAGCAGTTGCAGAGGCCATGCGACCTCGCCCGTACTGGTGCTGATGTCCATCCTGGCGGCTATCGTCGGTCACCCCCGGGGTCTCCCCGGCTACCGGAGCCATCACAGAATGGCCCGCCTTGTCAAATGCAGGCCCGTGGCAGGCCGTCTTCCGAGTTCAGATTGGCCGGGGAGGGTCAAGACAGCGGGCTGCGACCAGACGGTTCAGAACAAGCCGCCACGGGTGGTTTCGAGCGCGAGAGGTCGATCAGGCCAACGCCTGACCGAGACAGTGGACCGTCCGTGACCCTCGTCGCGCCGTCCCGGTTCGGGCGAGGAGCGGCCTGACTGGACTGGCCGACGCGGACGCAGGGACGGGTGGTCAATGACGGCCTGGTCGCCGAGACCGCCAAGCATGAAGGCACCTACCAGAACGGCTCGCCCACGACCGTCATCGGCCCGCTGGCCAGCGGGAGGCACGTCTTCGATGAGTGCTGGAGCGATGCGCTGGGCGTGGAATGGCGCTGCACGGAGGCGGGCACGCCGGGGACCTGGATCCAGATCAGTTCGGCGGCGGTCACCGTCGATCCGTCGAGCGGAACGATCCCGGTCGGGTACCTCATCCTGAACGTCACCACCGGGCATATCAAACGGCACGCGGGCGCGTACGTGTGAGAGGTGCCGGAGCCGTAGGCTCGGAGAACAGGCTTGCTACAGGGCACGGCTCTTCGTTACGATCGGATTACGCAAGTAAGCCGGCCGAGTGGCGCGGAGTACTTCGACATTCTGCAAGGGGGGTGCCCAGCAGGTTTTTGCAGAAGAGGGCGATGGCGCTAAACGCTTGGTTTTGGATGCTGGCAGTGACGTCTCGTGTGAGGACCAGTTCAGTCAGGAATCGTTCGAGCTTCTGCTCGATGGTCAAGATGGATGGTATGCCTTCCAATGTGCTCGTGTAGCGCCGCAATCAATGAACACAGGTCTCCTCGGTGGCCAGCGCCTTGTGCTGCCGCCGGATCACTCTCCACATCCGGCGGTTGGCTTTCCGCTGCGTGCATAATGCGTTAAGCGGTAGTAGGTTGAGCTCATGTGTGAGCACCTTTCAATATACGAACCGCCAGTCGCATAATCAACGTAGTCCTAGATGTGCACGCATGAAGACCATAGTAGCAGCTGCAATTCTGTCTTGGCAGGTCGCTGCAGCGAGTGCTGCCACCGTCGCAAGTACGTTCGGGCCGTCCGATTCCTACGCAACCTCAAGCGCCGCGATTATTGGCGTTACGGACGGCCACGCCCTCCAACAAGCCCTTCCGTTCACGCTTCCAGGGTCCTCTTCCTATTCCCTCGATGGGATTGAGGTTCCGGTCAGCGCTTCGTCTCCTCAATTCACCACAATGGTTTTCGATTTGATGGCCGATTCTGCCGGCATCCCTGGGCCTGTCTTGGAGTCATTCACCTTTTCCGGGATTACCACGGCCTTCTCAGGCGAGATTGTCTCCGGTCAGTCTAGCTTGCGCCCCACGCTTCTGGCCGGAGAAACCTACTGGCTGAGTGCCAGCGCCCCGCAATCGACGCTATACTGGAATCTTGCGCTCGGCGGCCCCAACGTCCCGAGGGCACTGCGTCGAGATTCCGGTGCCTGGGAGATTTTCGACGGCGACGACCCGAGTACTGCGTTCAGGATTTCCGGCACGGTGGTTCCAGAACCGGCAGCGTGGTCATTGATTATTGTCGGCACGTCCGTAATCGCGTTGTTACGCGCGCGCGCCCGCAAGCGGGGAGCAAATGGCTAACAAGATCACTGGACCGAACGCGGGCGGGCCACGTCAGTTACCAGTGGGGATGCACTGGGTCGCCCGCGTCGGTCAGTTTCGTCGTTAGCGCGTGCAATGCCAACCATCGTTAAGGGGCAACATGTGTTCATGGCAGATCCGCAAACGCTGGATCTCCGGAACGTGTCATTCGTTGCCCGTCGCTGCAGCATCAACCTGGACGATTTTGGCTTCGGCCACGTTGACCTTGCATTCTCCGATTTACCCGAGTGTCCGCAGGACTTTTTTGAGGAAGACATTGTGCTGCCGACAATTCCAATCGGTCGCGGGGAATACGTGGATGCAGAGGGCGAGCACGCGTTCAACCTCTCTCGCTTTAAGACATCGTGCCTGAGTCTGTTTGCGCAACTGGCTGAGGATCAGTTTGAGGGTTATGCGCGACGCTGGTGCAGCTTCAGCAAATACGATGTATTTCGATGGCGCAGAGGCATCTCGCCCCAGGTCGATTACTAAGTCCTGCAACAGCAGACCCAGGGCGCACTGCAGCGGTTCCTCTCGATGTTTTGCCCTCTTTGCCGGGAGGCACTCGCTCGGAGCGAAGGGATTTTTGTCCTTTGGGTATGGGATGAGTGTCGTGACGCCTAACGAATTGTGTCAGCCGACGCCGGTGGGCCGGTGGGCCGCCTCAGCCGTTTTCGGTTGCCCTTGGCCCGGCGCGGCTGCACTTTCCGTTGGGCATGCCTATGAAGGGACACGTTGCTTTGCTCGCGCTGCTCAGCGGAGTCATGGCCGTGGCACAGGACTACGCCATCCATCTCAGCGGGTCATCTAGCAACACCGTGCTGGTCTCCACCAACCGTGTCACCGTAATTAAGCTATTCTGGGATGGACGGGACGCCGGCGGCCATTTCGAGATCTCAGCGCGGGTGGAGACTGGCAATGTTGTTGTCGAGGAGTACACCGAAGATGTAATCAGAGGCATTCGTACCGAGATGACGAAGCTGACGCGAATACCGACAAACCGCATACCCTATGTGCTGCCGCTCCGCAGCACCGATGGCATGACCGCGATCGTGAGCCGCGCAGAGCAGCGTCTGCCGTTGATTGATCGAAAAGTGAAATGAACCTGCCCAACCATAGCGAATTGAGCGAACGGAGGTTGCAGGCCCGCCGGCTCCCCGCCAGTGGTTTCTTCTCCCTCACGCGACCGGTGGTGACGGTGCATTGTCACACCGGTGGTTAACGGCTGCTTCGCTGGCCTTTCTTCTCGCTTCGAGGCACCGGCGAGGCGCTGCCGGAAGGCCCCGGTGGCGGCGGTCGATCCCTTCCATCGGTCAGACTCTTTCTCGGGTTGTCCTGATCTCAACCACACACTCCAGCAGGTCCACTCAACCACATAGCGCCTTGATCACAACCGGTCATCAGCGCCAGAATCCTTGCGACCGATCAGAAGGAAGACTGGCGGACAAAGTCTATGCGATCTGTTCAACGAGGGCTGGTAGCGGCCGGTGTCGGCATGGCCGTCAACATCATGCTGGCCATCACCAAGATCGTCACCGGCATCGCCGGCAATTCCTACGCCCTGATTGCCGACGGCATCGAATCGACAACCGACATTATCAGTTCACTGGTCGTCTGGACTGGACTCAAGGTCTCTTCGCTGCCTGCCGATCCGGACCATCCATACGGCCACGGCAAGGCTGAACCCATCGCCGGCGTCATGGTTGCCTTGGCCTTGCTTGGCGCGGCGGTGTTGATCGCCGTTCAGAGTTTGCGCGAGATCATCACACCCCATCACGCCCCAGCCTGGTTTACGTTGCTCGTGCTGGCCGTGGTCATCGTGACGAAAGAGACGCTCTACCGCTTCATGTTTAAGGTGGGGCACGAACTGACCAGCACCGCAGTCAAGGGTGACGCCTGGCACCATCGCTCCGATGCCATAACCTCGGCGGCCGCATTCATCGGCATCGCTGTCGCGCTCATCGGAGGCGAGGGTTATGAGAGCGCCGATGATTGGGCAGCGCTGCTGGCGTGTGTGGTCATTGTCTTCAACGGATCGCGGATCTTTCGCGCGGCGCTGGGGGAGATCATGGACGCGGCCGTGCCTGAGGAGGTTCAGAGAGAAATCCGTGAACTCTCGGCCTCTGTGCCAGGCGTCGTGCGTATTGAGAAGTGCCACACGCGAAAGAGCGGCCTGGGTGTGTTCGTGGAGATTCACGTGGAGGTGGATGGCGATCTCACGGTGCGGCGAGGCCATGAGATCGGACATGACGTAAGCGACAGATTGAAGTCCTCTTCCCTATCCATCCAGCATGTGGTCGTCCACATCGAACCCGCGCGGGCGCCGGAAGGCGATTCAAAGCCACCCACGGCAGTTTACTAGCAGGACTGCGATTGAGTCCTCCACCGCCTCTCCGCCGATTTGAACCTGCGCTCGTCCGGCCGCCCTCGACCGCCAAAATATTTGGCGATTATTTGGCAATGGTGCAGAGCGGTGCACAGCAGTGCACAGTGTTGCACAAAGAGGCGCGGATTCAGGAACCGTGCCAAGAAAGCAAATAAGCCGCTGGAGGCCAGCGGCTTAAGTTGTTGCGGCGCAACGTAAATTGGTTGCGGGGGCTGGATTTGAACCAGCGACCTTCAGGTTATGAGCCTGACGAGCTACCGGGCTGCTCCACCCCGCGGCCCAAACTGCGAAGCCAGTATGTTCAAGCGTGTGGTGAGCGCAAGCCCTTTTCGCATAGACTCAGGACAAGCCCGCATCCACCCCACCGCCGAACAGCCTCCTCCTCCCCTACCGACCAAAACTGCAATCGGATTTCAACCAGCGATCCCGCGGCCGCGGGATTATGAGCCTGACGAGCTACCGGGCTGCTCCACCCCGCGGCCCAAACTGCGAAGCCAGTATGTTCAAGCCTGGGGTGAGCGCAAGCCATTTCGACAGCCATTTCGACAGCCATTTCGACAGCCATTTCGATCGGATTCGAATTCCCGCAGTGCCGCTCACCGTCGTGACTTCGCCTCGCACTGCTGCGTAAAGATGCAAAGAGCCCCTGCTTTTCGCACAATCAACTGTCGCACAATCAGGGCGCGGCTCTTCAACGGTGGGGCAAACTGCGACTTAAGAAGTTAGCACTTTTTTCGGGACATCCTCTTTCCATTTTTTTACCCTCGCGGCATGAGCACAAGCAAACGCCGCCACGTTTCTCCGGACGAACAACATGTTTTGGAACATGGCCACATCCTTCTCCTGAGCTCGGCCAAAGAGAGAACTCGGTGCGATCAGGCCATCCGCCAACACCACTACCTGCACGGTGTCACCTTGGTGGGCGAGCATTTGCGCTATGCCTTCGTGTATCGAGGACAATGGTTGGCGGTCGCCACCTGGAGCTCGGCCGCCTTCCACCTCAAAGATCGAGACCAGTTCATCGGCTGGTCGGCCGAACAGTGCGCGCGACGTCGTAGTCTGCTGGCCAATAATTCGCGTCTGTTGGTGATGCCCGACTGCCACTATCCCAACCTGATCAGCCGTTTCATGAAGCTCATGCTCCAACGCCTCTCGGAGGATTGGCACAAGCGCTGGGGCCATCCCATCGCCCTGGTGGAGAGTTTTGTCGATCCGAACCTCTACCAAGGCACCGCCTACAAGGGCAGCGGGTGGTGCCACCTGGGCAAAACCGCCGGTTGGAAGCGCGATGCGGACGACTTCTATGTGAAAAACCAGGCCCCCAAGCAGATTTGGGTTCGGGAACTGGTGGAGCACGCGTGCGTGAAATTGCGCGCGCCCCAATTGCCTGCGGCTTGGGCCAACGTCGAACACGCGGCCCACGTCCGCTGCACGGCCAAGGCAGCGCAGATCCGCAGCTTGATGGAAAGTGTCGAGGCGGAGGTCGCGGAATTTCGTCGGGCGCAAGCGCTGGCCTATCCGCTGCCGGGGCTAATCTGCCTGATGGTCATGGCCGCCGCCCAGGGGGTGGTGCGCGGCCCCCAAGACCTGGCCGATTACGCCCAGAGCTTGAGCCCCGCGCAATTGCGCGCCTTGAAGTTTCGCACTGATCCCCAGAGCCGTGAGGTGCGTCGTCCCGGAAAGACCACCTTGACCCGCGTGTTGCATGAGGTCGACGACGACCAAGTGGAACGGGCACTCTTGCGCTGGCAGGATCAGCTTCTGGGCCCTCGGCAGGATCGGATCGTCATCGTCGATGGCAAGAAAGTCCGTCACGCCGGAGTGGAGATCGTCAATGCCGTCGATTCCCAGGGCCGTTTTCTGGGCAGTGTGGTCACGCCGGCCAAGACCAACGAAATCCCCGCCGCCCGCCAACTGCTGCGCCGCCAAGCGCTGCGGGGCAAGATCGTGGTGGCCGACGCAATGCACACCCAGGATGAAACGGCCCAAGACATCCTCTTCGAGGGAGGCGGGGACTATCTGCTCACGGTCAAGGGCAACCAGACCACCCTGGAAACGACCCTGGAAAACCTGTTCATCAAACAGGGTTTTTCCCCCTCGCCCCACGGCGCGGACGCGGGTGCTCCAGCGGGAGCACAATCGGAGTCGGCTCGAGATTCGCTTCCTGGAGTGTGTGGAGGTGACGCCGCTTCAGGTCGGTTTTCCCGGGGCCCGGCTGGTTGCTCGATTGGAGACGCGAGTCAAACGCAACGGCAAATGGTGCCGTGAGGTGGTCTATCTGGTGAGCAGTCTCACGTTCGAAGAACTCCAGGCCCAGGGGATGCTCGCACTCAAGCGCGGTTACTGGGTGGTGGAGAGCCGACTACACCATTGCCTGGACATCACGCTGCGGGAAGATCAGAGCCGCGTGCGCACCCCCGGTGCAGCACGGGTCTTGGGGACGATTCGACGCGTCGTGGTCAGCTTGGCCAACGCCGCGGTGAATCGAGCGCGCCAGAAGAACCCCAAGACCAAGTGCAACACACGCAGCTTTCAAAAGCGCTTTCGTTGCGCTCGCGGCGGACGTGAACGACTCCACGCACTGGTTTTCGCCAAATCGCCCAACGTTCACGACTTACAGGATTGAAAAGACGCGTCCTGTCGCACAATCGACTGTCGCACAATCGACTTGCCTGCGATCGGCACAGCCGGTAGAAAGAGCCTGTACATGTTTCTTGTGATGCTCAGATGGAATCGCATTGAAGCCTCCTTACGCATCACTTTCTAATCCTTGCCGCAAGCTCCCGATCACATATGAAAAGGCCCTCACTGTCGACCTCACTCGGCGTGGCGTTGTTGTTGGCGATGGCACCGATCAGTCAGGCGCAGGTGGTCATTGTCACGGACACCTTCGTGGCTGCAGCGGACACGTCGCTCGATGGACAAGCCATCGTGGTGGACCAGGCGACGCTGACAGTCGAGGGGACACACACCTTCGCCAGCCTGCAGCTCTTGAACAGCGCGGTCCTGACCCACGAGCCGGCCACCGCAGGCCAGCCCGAGCGCGTCGTGCGCCTCACGGTGACCGGCGCCGTGACGGTGGATGCGACGTCGCGCATTGACGCGACCGGCAAGGGTTACGCGCAAGCCGACTCGCCGGGCGCAGGCGCAAAGGGCAATTTCGCCGGCGGCGGCGGCGGTCACGGCGGACACGGGCATCGCAGCGCCGGAACACCCGGTCTCGGCGGGACGCCGTTCGGCTCGATCGTGGCGCCCGACGAATGGGGCGGCCCCGGCGGAAACAGCGACAACACCGGCGCCTTCGTCCCCGGAGGCGGCCTGATCCACATCGAGGTTGGCGGCATTCTGACGATTGACGGAGCAGTTCGGGCCGACGGCGCAAATGCCTGGATCAACAATCAGGGTGGGGGCGCGGGAGGCACGGTTTATTTGAAAGCCGGCACACTGGCGGGCGCTGGCGCGATCTCCGCCATCGGCGGCGGTGGCGAATGGTTCGATGGCGGCGGCGGCAGCGGCGGGCGCATCGCGCTCCTTTTTGCGAGCAATCAGTTTGCTGGCACCCTCTCGGCCATCGGTGGCGGCGGCTTTGGGTTCGGCGGAGCCGGGACAATCTACCTCAAACCCGGCGCGGCGGCGGGCGAACTCAGAATCGCGAACGGAGGACGCGGCGAGTGGACGCCGTTGACGTCGCCGGTGGCATTCGACGTTGTGCTAGATGGGAACGCGATTGTTTATCCCACAGCGGATCTTGCGGTCCGCACGCTCACGGTTGGAGGGACGGCGTTGCTGACTCATTCGACGGGTAGTTCGGGACTGACCGTGACCGCCTCGGGCAACGTTTCCATCGGCCCGGACGCCGGACTCAATGTGGACGGGCGGGGTTATCCTTTTGCCGGCGACGCCGGGCCCGGCGCGGGCGAGCGCGGCGTCTGGGCAGGGTCGGGCGCCGGGCACGGCGGCTTGGGCGGGCAACAGCGCCACGGGGTACGCAGGGGGGGTGCACTACGGCTCGATCCTGCAACCGACCGCCCTGGGAAGCCAGGGAGGCGACAGCGACAATGGTGCGGGCTCCGCCGGTGGCGGCGCAATCCGGCTCGTTGTTGCGGGAACACTGGATATTGCCGGCCGACTCTCGGCGAACGGCATCGACACTTCCATCAACAACGCTGGCGGTGGATCCGGCGGCAGTATTTGGGTCAACGCCGGTTCCTTGACTGGAGGGGGGACAATCGTGGCCAACGGCGGCGCCGGCGAGTGGGTGGAAGGCGGCGGCGGCAGCGGGGGGCGCATTGCGCTCTACGTGGGGGACAATCTGTTTGCTGGGACCCTGACTGCCTACGGGGCCGGCGGCTCGCAACGAGGGGGGGCGGGCACGATTTATTCGAAGCGCACGGGCGACGTGGTAGGACAACTGACCGTGGACAACGGCAACGTCTGGGGCAGCTACACGCCGATCGCCACTCCGGAAGCGTTCGATCTCACGATTGCAGGTCGAGCGGTCTGTTATCCTGTCGAACCGCTCACCGTTGCTCAATTCGCCATGCCTAATGAGGCCGTTCTCATGCACCTGAAAGGCCAGTCCAACATCCTGCTGCGCGTGACCGGCAACGCCACCATCGCCGCGCCGGCTCAGTTCACCGCCGATGGCTGCGGGTATCCCATCGGCGAAGAACGCGGTCCAGGCGCGGGTGTGCGCAAGGATTGGGGCGGGTCCGGTGGCGGTCACGCCGGATTGGGCGGTCGGAGCGGCAGTGGGGCGGTCGGCGGCAGTCACTACGGTTCTTTGCTGCAACCTACAACGTTGGGCAGCCAGGGCGGCGATGCCGACGGCGGCGCGGGCACGTCCGGCGGCGGCGCGATCCGCCTGATCGTGGACGGCAAACTGACGTTGGACGGGCGGTTGTCAGCGGACGGCGCCGGATCGCCGCCGAACAACACCGGCGGGGGGGCGGGCGGCAGCATCTGGGTCACTGCCGGTTCTTTCTCTGGCGCGGGGGTGGTCTCCGCGAATGGCGGTCCGGGCGAGTGGGTGGACGGCGGCGGCGGCGGCGGCGGACGCATCGCGGTCTACTACGCCAGCAAGGATTACACGGGCATTGTCACAGCGTATGGCGGGGGCGGTCACCAACGGGGCGGGGCTGGGACCATCTACACCAAAGGCGCCGCCGAGTCCCAAGGTCACTTGCTCGTCGACAACGGCGGCACCTGGGGCACCTACACACCGCTTCAGACACCCGAAGTGCTGCGTGCGACTCTCACCGGACGCGCATGGTTGTACCCCGAAGGCGCCCTCACCTTCGCGCGCCTCGAATTGCCTGGCGAAGCCGAGTTGACGCATCTGACCGGGCAGTCGAACGTCAACCTCCACGTTGTGGGTGACTTGATCGTCGGCACCAATTCCGCCCTCTCGGTCGAGGGCCGCGGCTATCCGATCGGCCAGGACCGCGGACCCGGCGCAGGCACCCAAGTGAGTTGGGGCGGTTCGGGGGCGAGTCACGGAGGATTGGGCGGCTGGAGCGGGAGCGGCGCAGGACCAACGACCCACTACGGTTCGATGCTCGAGCCGACGCTCCTTGGCAGCCAGGGCGGCAACGGCAATGGCGGCCCGGGCACGGCTGGCGGCGGCGCAATCCGCCTGATCGTGGATGGCACGCTCAGAGTCGATGGCGCCCTGAATGCCAACGGCGCTGCGAATCCTCCCGATAACGCCGGCGGCGGGTCCGGCGGCAGTATCTGGCTCACCGTCGCCAAGCTCGCCGGCACAGGCTACATCGCGGCGAATGGCGGTCCGGGCGAATGGGTGGATGGGGGCAGCGGCGGCGGCGGACGCATTGCCGTTCATTACGATCTCAACGAGTTTGCCGGCTCGATGACGGCGTTCGGCAACGGAGGAAACCAGCGGGGCGGCGCGGGCACCATCTACGCACGCAAGCGAGGCTCGGCATTCGGGCAACTTCTCGTCAGCAACGGCGGTGTCTGGGGCAATTACACCCCGCTGACGTCGCCCGAGCCATTCCAGCTCACGCTGGCCGACATGGCCTACTGCTATCCCGTCGCACCTCTCACTGTGCGCGATTTTGATGTGCGGACCAACACGGCGCTCACGCATCTGACGGGTCAGGCTCGTTGCGAGGTCACCGTGCTCAACAACCTCACAGTGGCCGAAGGCGGCAGCATCGGCGTGGACGGGCGCGGCTATCCTATCGACAGCGACCTGGGCCCAGGCGCGGGGGTGGGTGTGGCCTGGGGCGGCAGCGGCGCCGGACATGGCGGCACCGGGGGAAGAACTGCATCGGGCGCCACCGGTGGCGCGCCTTACGGCTCGATCACTGAACCTCTTGAACATGGGAGCGCAGGCGGCCCTGGGAGCGGCGGCGCCGGCGGCGCCGGCGGCGGTGTGGTGCGCTTGAACGTCGCCAACCTCCTCACAATTGACGGGCGGGTGACCGCTCAAGGCCTGAACGGAGTCAGTGACAACAGCGGCGCCGGCGCGGGCGGCAGCCTTTACCTCACCGCCAAGACTATCGCCGGCAAAGGCGCCATCCTCGCTGACGGCGGAGCGGGCGAGTGGGTGGATGGAGGAGGCGGCGCCGGTGGGCGGATCGCCCTTCACGCCGACGCGGTGTCGTTCACGGGAGAGTTGGCTGCGCGAGGCGGCGGAGGGCACCAGCGCGGCGGCTCGGGCAGCATTTACACCAAACTGACGGGACAGACGACAGGCGAGTTGGTCCTGGACAACGGCGGGAACGACGGCGCATTGACACCTTTCGACGTGCCGGCGAACACGCGGCTCGTCCTCGGCGGAGGCTCGGTCTTCTACCCCACCGGTCCGCTGGAAGTGGTCAGTTTGCGTCTCAAGTCGGGCGCTACCCTGACTCACATCACCGGCCAATCCAACCTCACGGTCAATGTGGCTGGCGATCTCGATGTGGAGAGCGGGGCAACGATCACCGCCAATGGATTGGGCTATCCACTCGGCGACGACCCCGGTCCCGGGGCGGGTGAATCGCTCGGTTGTTGCGGCGGAGGCGGCGCTTACGGCGGCAATGGCGGCGTAAGCCTCTCGGGTGCCGCGGGAGGACTGGCATACGGCTCCGTCATCGAGCCGATCGATCTGGGTTCGAGCGGCGGCGGCGCCGGGGCGCGCAGTCCCGGCGGCGGGGCGATCCGCCTGATCGTGGGCGGCACCCTCGAGTTGGACGGAACTCTCTCGGCCAACGGGACCCCCTCCTGGTACGACAACCAGGGAGGCGCGGCCGGCGGCAGCATCTGGATCACCGCCGAAAAACTTGCCGGCGCAGGTGCCGTTTCCGCTATCGGCGGCAACGGCGAGTGGGTGGAAGGCGGCAGCGGCGGCGGCGGACGAATCGCCTTCCACCTCGGAGCCGACGAGTTCATGGGAACAGTCAGCGCCCGAGGGGGAACACCGGGGCGCCAGGCCGGCGGAGCGGGGACGATCTATGCGAGAATCGCTGGCGAAACGGCAGGGCGCGTCCTGATCGACAACGCCGACAACTGGGGGGCTTACACCCCACTGGCGTGCGAGGAACCGTTCCATCTGACCCTCGCGCGGCGCGCCCAGGTCATTGGCGATCCCGATCTGGGCCTCAGCAGCCTCGTGGTGGAAACAAACACCGTTTTGACTCACCTCAAAGAGCAGGACGGACTCGAGGTCGTCGTTGCTGGCGACGCCACGATCTCGGGCACGGTCTACGCCGATGGACTCGGCTTCCCGGTCGGTGTCAATCCTGGGCCGGGCGCCGGCGGGCAGTCCAGTTATGCCGGCAGTGGCGCCGGTCATGGCGGCGTCGGCGGAACAAGCCGGACGGGTCTTCCCGGCGGGCCGACATACGGATCACAGCTCGAACCGACTTTGCGCGGCAGTCAGGGCGGCAGCGGCAGCGGTGGCGCGGGCGGTCACGGCGGCGGCGCAGTGCGGTTCGTTGTCGGCGGCACCTTGACCGTTGACGGCTCGATCACCGCAAACGGACTCAACGGCACAGCCGACAATTCGGGGGGTGGTTCCGGCGGTAGCGTCTTTGTCAGCACGCGCGCGCTGGCAGGCGCCGGCGCGATCACCGTAAACGGCGGGGCGGGAGAATGGGCCGAGGGTGGGGGCGGCAGCGGCGGGCGCATTGCGCTCTACCGGACGACCAGCACCTTCACCGGCCCTCTCGCCGCGAGTGGGGCAGGCGGCTCCGCCCGAGGCGACGACGGCACCATCTACGAAAGCACAGCGCCGTCGGTGCTCTGGATGGCCCCGGGCGACTTTTGGGCTTTCGGCACCATCGCACTCGAAGTGGCAGCCTTGACCGGTGAGAGCGGACCGCTGACGGCGGAGTTCAGTGCCTGGCAGAACGGTGTGCCCACCGCCATCGCCACCGTGCCGGCGGGGTTGACGGCGGCCGCCGCGTGGGACACGACCCAGGTCGCCGACGGCGCTTGGGAATTGCGGGTCGAGATCAAGAACGCCGGAGGCGCCACGGTAGCGGAGTCGAGGCGCTCGATCATCGTCAACAACGCCGTCGAATGGCACGGCGGCCCCCTCGCCACCTCCGAGATCTGGACCCCCGGACGTGTCCACGTCGTGGATCGCGACCTGACCATTCCGTCCGGCCTCGAACTCACACTGGATCCGGGAACCATCGTCAAGTTCCTGCCAGGTGTCCGACTGGCGATTCAGAGCGGCGGCGTCTTGAACGCGCTGGGCGAGGAACTCGAACCGTGCGTACTGACGTCTTTCCTCGATGACGCTGAAGGCGGCGACAGCAATTTGGACGGGGATCTCTCGAAACCGACGCCCGGCTCATGGCGTTTGTCGCTGAGCACAGGCGCCACAATCGAATCCAACGAGAACACCCGCTTCCGCTACAATAGCCGCACTTATGGCGGCACGCTCGCGGGGAGCGAGACCTGGACCGACGACAGCCTCCGCGAGATCACGGCGAATGTCGTCGTGCCCCCGGGGCGACTCTGACCATCGAGGCCGGCGCAATCGTGAAATTCCAATCCGGCATCGGCCTCGACGTCCAGGCCGGCGGCAAGACTCGATCGCCCGCGGCACGGTGTCGCAGCCGGTCGTGTTCACCTCGCACCGCGACGATGCCTGGGGCGGCGACACGAACGAAGACGGCACCCAGACACGACCCGCTGCGGGCGACTGGCGGAGCCTGCGCTTCGAAGGCGGAGCCGAAGGCGATCTGGCGCACACGCGCATCCTCTACGGCGGCAACTCGGTTGGAAATCCGTGGGGCGCTGGCGGCGTGATCGAGGCCCTGGGCGGACCGCTCACTGCGCGCAATTGCGTCATCGCGGACGCGCTCAAGGATGGCGCCTTCTGCTACGGCACGACCCGCTTCGAGAATTGTGTCGTGCTGCGGTGCGATCGCGGGCTCACCGCCGTGGGCGAGATGACAGTCGTCAACTGCACGCTCGATGCCAACAAGATCGGCCTGCTCGAACATGTCGGCCATCTCGTCGTCCATAACTCGATCGTTTCCGGCAGCATCCAGGCCGGCATCGAGCACGATCTGGGCGGTTACACCCCCACGGTCACCTACTGCAATGTCTGGAATCCCGAGGCCTCGCGCGGCAACTACAGCGGCACGACCGATCGCACCGGTGTCGACGGCAACATCTCCGCCGCTCCCAAATTCAAGGAAGCGACTGCGGACAACTATCGACTCGATTACGCCTCGCCGGGGATCGATGCCGCCGACGGCGCGCGGGCGCCCGAGACCGACTTCGCCGGCACGCCGCGGTACGACGACCCGCGCACGGGCAACACCGGCACTGTCGCCGCCAACGGCGCCGTGCCGGACATGGGCGCCTTCGAGTTCGCCGAGACCGCGCCGTCGAACCTGGATCTGGTTGTGATCGGGGTGAGTGGGCCTGGCCAACTCCTCGCGGGGAGCCTGGTTCACGTCGAGTGGACCGATTGGCAACCGCGGAGCCGACGCCTTTACCGGTCCGTGGCACGATGCGATCTATCTGCGGAACAACGCGACCGGCCAGCGCCTCGCTGTCGGCGAACCGCTCGTCGGACGCAACCTCACGCTCGGCCCGGGCCAGAGCCAACTGGTCAGCGCCGATGTGCGTGTGCCGGGCGGTGTAGCCGGCGATTACACCTGGGTCGTGGTCGCCAACAGCCGGGGCGATATCTTCGAAGGCACAAACTCGGGCAACAACGAGAGCGGGGCGGCGGTGGCCTCCTCGTTGGCCTTGCCGCTGATCGTGCTCGATGGCACGCCGCTCTCGGGCGCTTTCAGCATTGAGGAAGAACCGCACTGGTTCCAGTGCCTGGCCCCGATCGGAAAAGATGTCCGGTTCGACCTCGGCCTGCTCGGCTTCCAAGGCGTCACCGAGTTGTATGTGGGCCGCGGTTTCGTGCCCACCGCGGAGAACTATAGCGCGCGCCAGCGGGAATGGAGCGCGGCGGACACCAGCGCCGTCGCGTCCGGCGCCGCGGACTCGACGCCTACGGACGGCACGAACGTCTTTTACGTGCTGGCGATCGGGAGAAGTCTGCCGGCGACGCCCCAGGTCTTCACGCTGGGCGCCTCGAGCGCCGCGTTCAGCATCGAGGTGGCCTGGCCCCAAACGGTCGGCAACGCCGGCCTCGTCACGCTCGATATCCGCGGTTCCGCACTCACAACGAACACCGCGTTCTTCGTTCGCGTCGGCGACGACGAACGCCCTGCCGTCCGCCAAAGCGTTCGTGAGAGCGGACGTGTGTTTGCCACGTTCGATCTGACGGGCCTCGCGTCCGGCGAGGCCGATGTCGTGGCCGAAGCGGGGGGACTTGAGGTTGCTCTGCCGGAGGCCGTCGAGATCGTGGCTGGCGGCACGCCTGATTTTTACACATCCCTGAGCGGACCGGGCACCACTCGTGCCGGGCGGTTCATGACGTGGTTTGTGACGTACGGGAATCGCGGCCTGGTGGATATGAAACTGCCGCTCCTGAAGTTCAACGCGCCGGGGGCGACCGAGATCAACCTCTACGAGAGCACGCTCAATTGGGCTGATTCGTTCACCTTCTGGGGCCTCAACCCCGAGGCTTTGTTGCCAACCCTCGGCCCCGGCCAGGAAGTCACCTTCGAGGTGCGCGTCAAGGCGATGAATTCCGGCACGGTCAACGTCGAGATGATGACCGGCGACGAGTTCGCGGCGAACACGACCCCCTTCAACTGGAACACCCTCCCTCCAACACCGGGCGCGAACCCGACCGCATGGTCCGCCATGGTGGGAGGACTCAACGATCGCCTCGGCGCCACGCTGGGCGAGTACGCCGTCCTGCTCGAACGCGACCTCGAGGAACTCGCGGCGGGCAAACTGCGCTACCGCTACCTCGCCAACATCAACGGCCAGTGGCTCCTGGGGGACGAACTGCGGGGCGTGCCCGAACCGATGCCGATCATCGAAGTCCTGGACGAACTCGACGAACCTCCGGGTGGTTCCGGCCTTCATGGGCCGCCCGGCACCAAATTCCTGGCGACGGCATCCGCAAGACCTGGTTCGTCATCATTACCATGGAGGACTACAGCGGCGCCCGTCCACGTCTGCCGGGCGCCGCCGACACCGACAACGTGCGCGCGGACTCCGAGGATCTGTGGGACATACATCCGCAACGACCTGCGCGTGCCGGAGGAGCAGTCCACTGGCGGCCATGACGCTCCAGGCGACAATCAGATATGGAACCACGACACCATGCTCGACGCCATCCGCTCGTTCGCGGGCAAGGTGGACGCCGACGACAACCTGGTGATCGTTTACAGCGGCCACGGGGGCCGCACCCCGAGCGGGGCGGGTTACCTTGTGGGCAACGGTGACCGGAGTGTCACCCGTCGCGTTCACCCAGGCTATCAATGCGGTCGGCGCGGGTACGACCTACTTCATTAACAACTCCTGCCATTCCGAGGCCTTCAACGAGCTGGTCAACCCCAACAACACCACCTTTGTCGGCTACGCCGCCACCAAGAAAGACCGCATCGCTTGGTCCGACGAGGCCGGGAGTCCGATGATCGCCGGCCTCAAGGGCCAGTTGCGGAAATGCAATGGCCTGGGCAAATCGTTCGATGGTGACCGAGGCTGCCGTCGCCAAGGAGTACAAGGACATGGCCGATGCCGCAGATCGACAACAGCCGGTCCTGACCAACCCGTCCGGCGCCAGCCTCGAAGGCAAACCGTGGAATGATCCCTCCGGCTTCGAGCAGCGGCTGCGCAACATCTTCCGCAGCCCGCCCTTCCCCGGCGTCTTCCCGTTCGCCCCGTACGTCATCGTCGGCAGCGTCGATCCGAATGACAAGTACACCCTTGCCGGCGTGGGGCCGGAGCATTGGATTCACCCCGACCAGGTCCTGCCGTTCGAGGTCCTGTTCGAGAACAAGCCGACCGCCGCCGCACCGGCCCAGGAAGTCCTCGTCACCGACGTGCTCGATCCGAACCTCGACTGGTCGACGTTCGAGTTGAAGACGATCGCCTTCAACGACGCCAGCATCACCGTGCCGCCCGGATTGCAGCGCTACTCGACCACCGCCACGGTCGGGTCGGACACCAACGAGGTGACCGTCGACGTCAGCTTCGACTCGATCACGGGCGAGATCACCTGGCTGATGCGTTCGCGCGACGCCAACACCGGCGATCTGCCGGAGGACCCGTTTGCCGGCTTCCTGCCGCCCAACGACGCCGAGCACCGTGGCGAGGGATTGCTCACTTACACCGTTCGCCCCATTCTCACGCTGGCGGACGGAACCAAGATTCGCAACCAAGCCACGATTATCTTCGATCCGACCTACGGCGCCAACCCGCCAATCCTCACGCCCACGGTCACCAATACAGTCGATGCCACGCCACCCGTCAGCCAGGTCGAAGCGCTGCCGGCTCAATCCACGGGCACTGTGACTGTGCGCTGGGCTGGTCAGGATGCCACAGGCGGATCGGGCCTGGCGAGCTACGACCTCTTCGCCTCGCGCAACGACGGACCGTTCCAGATCACGATCAGCGCCACGACGGCGACAGAGATCGTATTCGAGGGCGAGCCCGGTTCCACCTATCGTTTCTACACGATCGCGCGCGATGCTGCGGGGAACACCGAAGCCGCGCCCGCCGAGGCCGACGCCGTCACCACCTTCGCCGGAGGCATCACCTATACGACCTGGGCTGCGTCTCAGAACCTGCCGCCCAACGCCGCCGGCCCCGAGCACGACGCCGATCTGGACGGGCTCCCGAACGCAGGCGAATACGGCTTGGCCGCGAATCCCAAGGTCCCCGACTGGCCGGGCGTGGCCCCCAAGGCGGGCATGGTGCGCCTTGCCGGCGAGGCTTACCTCACGTTGACATATCGCCGGCCCAAGACCGAGCCCAGCGACCTGGAATACCAGGTCACGAGCTCGTCTGCGGTGTCGCCTTGGGCGGGCGCTTCGACTGTCACCACAGTCGGCTCACCCGTCGATCGCGGGACCTACGTCGAAGTCACCGTCCGGAGCCTGACACCGATGAAGAACAATACACAGGGATTCCTGCAATTGCAGATCCGACAATAGGCGACTGCTGTCAACGGCTCGTCGAGAGAGCGTTGAAGCGCCGGGTGTGGGCACGCGGCCTGCAGAGGTCGTGCGCTGATCCATGATGTGGCGGGCCCGAGCCCTTAGCCGGTGTCCATTTCGGTGCCGCTCACGATGACTGCACGGACCCTCACCCTGCCCCTCTCCCGTCCGACGGGAGAGGGAAACCCGCCGGCGCCGGCTGGAAGAGTCGCACACGCAATGTCCGGACGGCGCCGTGTCGTCGCCATTTCCGGGCTGCAGAGCGTTCGCGTCGGATCCTTCCTGAGACCAGGCCGCGGGACGTGGGCTGGGTGTTGGCCTATTCCCTCACCAGCAACCACATGCACTCATGCTGGGACGCGGACTTGCTCTGGTCCGCCCCCAATCCTATGATCTGAGTCAACTGATGACAGGCCCGGACAGGGCATGGACGACCGAGATATGAAAGATGATTCGGGGAAACGCGGTTGCAGCGGCGGCAGGCAGCCAGGGGCGTTCACACTGATCGAGTTGCTTGTCGTGGTGGCCATCATCGGGATTCTGGCGAGTTTGTTGCTGCCCGTCCTGGCTCGCGCGCGCGACAAAGGCAAGACCGCCAGATGCCAGAACAACCTCCGGCAGCTCGTCCTTGCGACCATGCTCTACGAGGAGGACCATCAGGTGTATCCGATCGGCTGGCCTCCGGCGGACGGTTTTGCAGGAACGTATTTTCCGATTTGGTATCGCCAATTGCAGCCCTACTTGGGCAGTCGAACGAACGTTTCCGGGCGCGGCGTGTTCATTTGCCCGTCGAGCATTCAGAGAGCACAGCCGGACGAGAGGATGGGCAGCGCGCAGCGCGAAGGGGGGTTCTGGGGTTATCTGGCCTACGCTCAGAACTGTTACATCAATGGCGGGCGGCGTGACGTTGGCTCGAGGCACATTCAAGATGTATCGGGCACGCTCGTGTTCGCCGACACCGACGGCTGGGACGCGTGTCTGTATCCGGATGGCGATCCCTCGGCGAATGTGTGCTACCGGCACAGCGGCGGCAGCGAACGGAGCTCAGAAGTCGACCGCGGCGTCAAAGGCGTCAAAGCGCCCAAGGGCCGCGCCAACGTGGTCTTCCTCGATTCGCACGTCGAACTCCGACGCGACGCCCCCAAACGACTGTTCACGCTCGAATTGGATTGATCTGGGTTGCTCTCTGTTCTGGGTTGCTCTCGCCAAAGCAAGTGACTCCGAGCCAAGAGTTAAGCCGGATTTGTGGCTTGTTTTCGGGCGTTAGACGCCCTTTTGGAGCCAAGAAAACCGCCGTGAGGCATTTAGCCTCCGCTGATACGTCCGCCGGAGTTATCCATGACCTTGCAGCCGTTTTTCTGGGCGAAAAATCGACTGTAAGCGCTAATTCGGGGTCCTTATCCAGGGTTATCTCTTTCCGGACCAATGTGTTCCTTCGGCGAAACCAGAATCAGCCGGACCAATGTGTTCCTTCGGTGAAACCAGAGTACGGTTATGAGACGTTCCACGCTGCTGATTGTCGCAAGCCTTCTGCTGGTCGCCCTGGCTGGATGGGCCCAGCCAGCCATCCGTATTGCCACCTTCGATGTCGACGCCACGCCGCCGCTCGGTTCGGCCATGGCCTACGATCCCGTCAAGCGGTTGGATGAACTCACCTTGCGCTGCCGCGGGATCGTCTTTATTGGGCGCCGGGCAACCCGTCGTACTCTGCGCGGTGGACTGGATCGGCATCGCCAACGAAGGACACGACGCATTCCGCGCCGCGCTCGCGGAAGCGGTCGGGACCGTGCCAGGGCGCGTGGCGGTCCACACGGTGCACCAACACGATGCGCCCGGCTGCGATTTCACTGCTGAGAAGATCATCGAAGAGCTTGGCGTGAGCGGTTATTCGCGTTTCGACGGGGCCTTCCATCGCCAGGTGATCCGCCGCGCGGCGGACGCCCTGCGTGCGGCCATGCCCAACGCGCGCGCGGTCACCCATTACGGATACGGAGAGGCGGTGGTCAAGGAAGTCGCCAGCCAGCGCCGGATCAAAGGGGCGGACGGCCGGATTCGGGCATCGCGCACGAGTTCCACCAAAGACGCTGCGATTCGCGCCGAGCCGGAGGGTGTCATTGATCCCGTCGTGTCTGTCCTGAGTTTCTGGGACGGCGCGTCGCCGGTGGCCGTGCTGAGCTTTTACGCCTGCCATCCGCAGAGCTACTATCGACTCGGCATTCCGACCCCGGATTTTCCCGGCATTGCGAGGTTCATGCGCGCTCAGGATGTGAATGGCGCCCTGCACGTGCATTTCAATGGAGCGGGCGGCAACGTCACAGCAGGCAAGTACAACGACGGTGCGCAGGAGAACCGCATGCGCCTGGCCAGTCGGTTGGCGGCGGGCATGAAGGAAGCTTACGAGAAGACGACCAGAGCGCCGTTGGCGCCTCCGGACATTGGCTGGAGCAGTGTGCTGGTGGACCTGCCGCTTTCGCCGCATCTGGACGAGGCGCAATTCGTCGCCGAGTTGAAGGCCACACCTCCGAAGGGATACATCTCGCGTGCCGACCAACTTGCCTGGCTACGCCGCGTGCGGGCCGGCCACCGCATCGACGTCACCTGCCTGAGGGTTGGCGACGCGCGGATGCTTCATTTGCCTGGCGAGTTGTTCGTCGAATACCAACTTGCAGCCAAGGCGATGCGTCCGGATTTGCGCGTTATGATGGCCGCCTACGGCGATTACGGGCCAGGCTACATCGGCAACGCTGTGGCTTACGCCGAAGGTGGTTACGAGACTCAGCCATCGTCCTCGAACACCACCCCAGAGGCCGAGCCCGTCCTGATGGCGGCAATGCGCGAACTGCTCGGGGCGCAGCCTCGCTAAAACTGGTCGGTTTTGTCCTGGAACAGGACGTTGAAGGTGGTGAGGGAGCCGTAGCTGCGGGTGATGTACTGTTGCCAGTCGAATTTCTCGGCTGAGGTGAGGCTCTCGTGCGCGTTGATCTTCTGTTCGAGCACGCGGAGGTTGTTGCGGACCATGACGATTTTGTGGAAGAACACCTCGACCTCGATGTCTTTGGTCTGGAGAGACGGATCGGACGGGTGGAGGACCAACCGCCCGTGCCGCCAGCGTTTGCCCAGTCCTTCGACCACCGCAGCCGGCTTCTCGATGCCCAGAGCAGTCACCGCGGCGGCAACCGTCTCGCGGATGAAGCCGGCGAGGGGCACATTGAGGCCTTTGACCTCGGCCTGCGGTTCGGCGGGTTCCAGTTCGCTCGTTTCGGGCGCCACCGTGCGCACGATCCCGTCGTCGAACAGAATCTCCGACGTGTGTTCGGTGAGGGCCTTCACGGCGCCCAGACCGTGCCGCGGGTGTCTGACCCTCTGGCCAATGTGGAGCGTATCGATCTTCATAGGCTGTGGTTGGTTGCCAGTGCCGCCTCAGGCGGCCCAGGGCGGAGGTTGTTTGAGGCGGTAGAGAATCTCGCCGGCCTTGGGGACCATCAGAATGCCCTCGGCTTCGCGTCCGGCAAAGTCCTCGGGGCGCAGACTGGCTGGGTCGCGGTAGCCCAGATGAATGGCCCGGCACTGGGCTTCGGGGATACGGGTAGCGAGGGTGACCTGCGCGCGCGGGTGTTCGATGCCGTTCTGGTAGGTTCCCAGGCCATGGACGTGGGTCGAGTGTGCGAGGACACCCCAAGGGTAGTCTTTGAACCGATCCCACTGGCTCATGAAATAGTCTCGGCAATGATAGCCGACTTCGGCAATGCGGCGTCCATGGGTGACGGAGATCTGGGCGATGTGGGGGGCGTAGATGATGAGTTCGCCGCCGTCGGCGAGCACGGGTTCGAGTTTGTACATGCACTTGCCCGCTGTCCAGAGCTCGTCGTACATCGGCGGCGCGCAGGCGAGGATGGTGTGGAATGGGCGATCTTTGTAGCGGATATGGAGGTTGTGTGAGAGATCACTGGCGGCGTCCCAGGCGGCCTCGGGTGTGCCGGCGAACAGGCCGGCCAGGCCCTCTCCGTCGACCACCATAGCGAAGCAGAACTTGGGAATCGAAAGCAGGTTGGCGGCGCGGTCCACGACCTGTCGCACGGGGGTCTTCTTGTGGCCGATGATCTTGGGCGTGGTGATGACAGCCCCGAGCCAATGGAAGAAGTTGAGGATGCGCGGCCCGCTGACACCGGGGAACAGGTACTTGTTGCCGCCGGAGAAACCGACGACTTCGTGTGGGAACACCGGGCCGACGATGATGATCTGATCGTAGTCGAACAACCGGCGATTGACTTCGACCGGCACATCCATGGCAAAGCGTCCGCTGCTGAGGGCGTGGATTTCGTCGGACTGGATGGTGCCGATCTCGCGCAGCGCCTGGGGGTCGTCCCATGCGTGGTTGTGGAACTGGACGCGCTCGAAACGGGTTCGGCGCTCGGCGATCGAGATCTCGAGTCGTTCGCAGATGGCCGTCTCGGTCATCGGCTGGTGGGTGCCCAAGGCCACCAGCACGTCGAGGGCGCGGGTGACGCTTCCCAGGCGGGCGTGGAGCGCCTTGAACAGCAAGCCCACGGGTGCGGTCCGCGTGCCGTCCGGAATGATGAGCAGCACGCGGCGGCCGGCGAAGTCCGGCTCGGGACAGGCCTGGGCGACCAGGGTGTCGACCTGGTCGGGCGTCAGGAGTTGACCGGCGGGCGCTTCGAGTCGGAGCGGGACGTTCGACAGGCTCATGGGGCGAGACTTTGCGATGCCTGCCGGCGGTCGGGAAGGCAAAAGAAAGGGTGGTATCGTGCTTGTCTATTGTGCGGTGTCGCCTAGCCTGCCCCGCGCAATGACTGACTTGCCGAAGCCCGAGTTGATCATCACACACGAGAGCGACCTGGACGGGTTGGTATCCGGGGTTTTGCTGCAGCGTCTGGCCCGGCAGCTTTTCGGCGTGGACGCGCCGCTTTTGGCGTATCACAACCACGCGTGGCGCCAGCGTCCATTGCCCGAGTCTGCCGCCTGGGTCAGCGACCTCGGCTTCGACAAGCGACTGGATCGTCCGAACTGGCTCATCGTGGACCATCACGAAGCGGAAGCCACGGCGCGGCAGGCGCGGGTGATCGCCGATCCCGCCAAGTCCGCCGGTCTTCTCGCCTACGATCTGTGCCGCGAGCACGGCATCGAGTCGCCTGTTCTCGACCGGTTGGTCCACGTCAACAACGTCGCCGACCTGTTTCTGGTCGACGATCCAGAATTCGAGGTGGCAACCGACTACGCCAATCTCGTCAAGACCTACCAATTCTGGAACCTGCACGCCTTGATCGGCGGTGAAATCGAGCGTCTGGTGGATCACCCGCTGCTCGAGGTGATGGCGGCCAAACGCCGGATCGAAAACCCGCTCGGGTTCGAATGGAGCCGCAATCATATCTCCCGGCTGAGCGAGACCGTCGGGTACGTCGACACCGTCATCGGAAACAGCAACCTGATCGTGCACCAACTCCTGAGCACCGGGGCAACACCCTACGCGGTGCTCGTCACCCTGTTCCGGAGAGGGAACGGGACGGTGATCGCGAGCCTGCGCAGCCGCAACGGCGAGGCGTTGAAGACGGCGGCGATTCTCCAGGGGGGCGGCCATCCGAACGCCGCCGGGGCGACGCTGCCGCGATCCGTGCAGCAGATACCCGATGCGATCGCCTACATCAGCAAAGTGCTCAACCCGAAGCCCCCGCCGTCTTCGGTCGCAGGCGGGCTCGAGGGCCTTTTTGTCGAGGAACCCCGCGCTGCCGCCCGTTGAACGATTGGGGTAAACAGCCTCGAATTCGCAAATCCGTGGCCGAGAGATGAAGTAGCAAACCGCCGTTCGAGGTTTCGAGGATTCTACGGTGGCAGCAGCTCTGACCGCGCCGTCCTCCGGGCGATGGAACCGTCAGGCACGCCATGAAAGCGAATTGCAGTGCTCTTGCCCGTGCGATCTTGATCGCCGGTGTTTGCCGGGTTGCCCCTGCGCCCTCCGCTGCCTCTCCAGATGCCCAACGCGGAGAGAGTCCTTTCGTCTTTTCCGTCGCGCCGCTGAGGGTCGACGCGAGCCACAGCGCGATGTTGCTGCTGGGCGACCTGGACCGGGACGGCCGAACGGATTACCTCCTCATCAGCAGCGGCGGAACGGTGGCCTATGGCCATGCGGGCACTGATCGCGGCCTATACCTCAATGGCTTCGGACGTCCGGGCGCACCGCCAATTGCGCGGTACCTGCAACTTTCCCAGAACACCCACAGCGCCACCCTGGGACGTTTCATCGCCGGCAGCGAGTTGGATGCGATGCTGATTCGCAACAACACACACCGCGGGACCGAAGACGTCCGACGCCACCGGGTTCTGGACCCGCTCCTGCCGGAGAACTCCCGGGAACTGGCCGTAGCGCTTTTGGACACACCCTGGAAAAACAACCGCGAAAACGGACGTCCAATGGCGGAGTACCCGCGCGCGATCGAATGGGATGGCGACGCCGAGGCCGAAATCCTCGCCGTCGAGCGCCACGTGCCGCGACCGCGGGCCACGGTGCACGAATGGCGCACCGGCGAGTGTCTGCTGCGAACGCGTCATCGGGGCATGATGGAAGCCGGGGTCCGTGTGTGCGACGTCTTGGGGGACGGACGGGAAGAGATCCTTGTGTGGAACGAGAACGAGGTGGTGATTTACTTCAATCCATCGCCGAGCCCCGATTCCGGTTTGCCGGCGCGGCGTGCGAGCCGCTCCTACCAGCGGCTCAAATCCGTCGGCAACGTGATCTACAACGCGCCGTGATGTCGTTGGCAGACATGGTAACGAACGTAGTGTCCTCCGAATCGTTCGATCCTCCCACGGCGTCTTTTGGCAGCACCGCAACCACTGCATCGTTTCGCGTCAAGGCGCTTGCCGACTGGACCACCCATTCGACCGAACCCTGGGAAATGACGGGCATCGTCCGCTCGCAAATCGTGCCCCCTATTCCGCAGGCAGTGAGTCCCATCGTCTGCACGCATATCCCGGCAGATCCTTAGGGTCTGTGCAAAAACTACTTCCGATTTTGGCGGGAGCGCCACCGGGCCAGATGCGAGGCTCGAGGGAGGGAGTGTATCCGCAGCGATACTCGACCGACCGAGGAACGAAGCGAATGGCCCGGTGCCGCCCCGCCCCGCAGGGCTGGGGGGCTTTGGCTCGCTGGCTTCGTTGCTCCTCGGTCACAGACCGCTGCGGGTATGCTCCCTCGTCGCGCCTCGCCAGCGAGCCAAATCCCCTCCAGCAAAACCGGAATTAATTTCTGCACAGACCCTAAGAACGGGCAAGGGGTGCAGCAGGCAAGGAAGGGCCGAACAGGCCATCAGAGCGGTCCCATAGACCGCTTCCAAACGCCATCTGGTTCACGGCGATACACTGACACGCGTCGACTCCACCGCGAAGTAGTCGTCCTCGGCAATGTCCGGCACGCCCACCACCAAGACCCGCATCCGTCCCTGCGCCCCGTGCACCACTCCTGGGGGAATCTGCACCAACGACCCTTTGCGGACTTCGTGTCTTGCCCCGTCGAGCAGGACCACGCCAGCGCCCTCCAAGACGTAATACAACTCCGTTGCCCGCTTATGAAAATGCAACTTCGCGCCTTCGATGTCCACGGCATGGACCCACGCGACAGGGGCTCGATCGCAATCCTCCCGGCTGATGAGTCGATCCCGCCAGCCACAGGCGCTGCGTTCGCGGGGCGTCTCCCCTTCGTGGCGCACAATGATTCCAGGGGCGTTTGTTTTGGCCACACCCGCGCCCTGATTCGTGCCGGCTAATCTCGGTGGCATGGCTTCTTTCAATGCGGGATGCTAACGACAGTCTGGTTGATGTCGGGGGCGGTGGCGGGCCAAACCAGTCGTGAACCCAAAGCGGATTCGGCCGTGACGTAGTACTCGAAATCCTCGTGGGCCACCGGCAAAGCGACGGAATGGACGCCTCGGCCCGCGGGCTGTGCTGGCAGTTCCTGCCACGCCCCGCGCCCCAGCGGACGATGCAACACCTGCACGCGTCGCGGCGCTTCGTTGTCCAGGACGATGACCTTCAGCGACAGCGCCTCGCCGGCACGAACAGTCGTGCGCACCGTCGGCACGATGAGGCGAGGCGGCCCGGCGTAGCGCTGGGACGGCGCGGCTTCGGCGGGCAGCGGACGGCCCAGAGCCTTGGCGAGTGCGTCATCATGGGCCTCGACGAAGCGCGACTCCTTGCGCGTGTGCTGTTCGAGGTTGGCGATGGTGCCCAGTTCGCCGGGTGTTCGGACAAGCCCGGCTTGAATCGAGAGTAATTGCGCCCACAGGCGGGCCAGTTCGAGTCGGACTGCCAGCGCGGCCTCGTAATCCTTGGCTGCCATCGCCTGGTCGAGCTGCCCACGGGCGCAGCAGGCTTCGGCCATGACGGCGGCGCCGCGCCAGGTGTCGAGCCAGTAGTCGAACCGGTCGAGATTGCCCAGGCCTTTCACCCGCGGGCGCAACGCGGCGAATTCATCCACGAAGGCGTAACGGGCCTTCTCTTGACTCCACGGTTTAGGATTCGGCACCAGATTGCCGGGACCATTCTTCCAGTCACTGGCTTGCGGCATGCGAACGCCATCCATCTCGGCCATGAGCCTGCCCGCCGCTTCGGCGACCGGCTCGCCGAAACTGGCGCGGGCGAAATCGAGGTAGAAATCCTCGATCGGCATGGCGCGGTCGCGCGGCGACGGCTTCGGCGTTCCGCCACTCGCGCGATCGGCTTTGGAATCGGCGACAGGGGCGGTGAAATGCCCGACGTCTCCGCCCCGTGCGCCTTCGGTGCTGCGCGCGGGCCTGGCGGGCCGCGAGTCGTAACTCGCCGGCACCCATGACTGATCCCACGCGGCGGCGGCGAGAGCGGCGACATTGGGCGCAAGCGCCTTTGTGCGCCAGTGAATGCCGAACAAACCGGTGCACCCGAAGCGGCGCGCGTCCACGGCGTCGTGCCGCATCCGGGCGACCCACGGCTGCGGGCCAACCATGTTAGGATCGTTTTCCATCCACGGAATCGCCCACTTCGGTCGGCCCAGGATGTTGGCGAACGCGGGTTCGACGCCGTCGTGGCCGACCTGCCGGTTGATGCAGCTCATCGGCGACGACTTGGGCAGAAACGCATCCAGCGCTGCGCGGTCGTGTGCGGGGCCCAGCACCCAGCCGGACGTAGCGAGGATGAACGGGGTGTGCAGATCGTCGAGCGCGCCCAGCGCGAGGCGGATGTCGCGGAGAGTGGCCTCGAACTGGCCAGGCTTGTTGTCGCCCCAAGTCCAGTCCTCCGGCGTCCAGAGCCAGTAGTAGTCCACGGGCGAGACCTGGGTGATACGCCGGAACATGCCGGTATAGAGTGCGCGGATGGTGTTGGTGTCTTTGGGGTCCATGCCAAGGTGCGTGAGTCGCTCGCGCAGCGCCGCCGGGATCTGCAACGGGGTTTCGGTGCCGATGCAGGTCTGGATGCCGAGCTGGCGGGCGGCGCCGAAGACATCGCCCATCTGACGACCCACACGGTCGAATAACTCGCGGCACTGTTCGGGGCTGGCTGGCCGCGGCATCAAGCCGGCCATCGCATCGGGGCCGAATTCGTCGGCGGGAAAGAGCCGCGCGGCCCCGCCCGCGAAATCGCCGGTTGGCATCGGCGCGTAGCCCCAGGTGCCCTTGGGCGTGTTGGCCCAGAAACTGGGGTAGGCGAACTCGACGCGGCCATCCACGGCGAGGTCGTTTGTCAGTCCGATCCAGACCAACGGCTCCGGGCCGACGCCGCCTTCGGGGTAGCAGTGCAGGCCGATGAAGTTCATTCGCAGCTTTGCCAGTTGCGAGACATAAGCGAGGTAGTCGTCGCGGTTCCACCAGTCGGGGCCTTCGGGGAAATCATGGAAGGGTTGGATGCCGCGCAGGTCGAAGAGCGGCGCGCGGGTCTCGTCGAGTGGCGGGATGGCGAACGGGATCCTGGTGTCGGGGACGATGTCGCCGTCGAGGTAAAAGCGCACGCCCAGCTTTTCGGCAAAGGCGTAGGCGCCGTAGAGCACCGCAACGTCGCTGCCGCCGGAAATGGTCAGCGAGCCGCCGTCCGATTCGAGGCGGTATTGCTGCGGCGCGAGCGCGGGATCCGCTTTGAGCGCGATGCGGCCGCCCTTGTCGGCGACGGGCAGCAACTCCCCGGTGCGCAGCCAGACGTAGCGGCGGACCTCTTGCGCGGCGAGGCGCACATTCGAGGGTGCATCCGCCGGACAGACAATGGCGTTGCCGAGGGCTGCCGTGGCGAAGGCAAAGAAGAGTGCAGGAACAAGGCGTCGATGGTGCAGGGACACGAAGGTATCAAGACTCGTACGCGTCTTCATGTGATCGGGCACAGGGCGACGACATGAAGCTGAGGATCGCAACTGGTTTGAGGCAGGCGCAGCGCTACCCGCATTTCTCACCAGCTTTTGATGTCATCTGACCGGTCACCGTCACAGTTCACCTGAAATGCGGGCTGTCAGAAACCCGCGCCCCAAACAGATGGACCCAATCTCGATCACACTGTGTCCGCGCGCCCGGGTCGCCCAAGCGGCTGGGGCGCGTCCCGGCTCTGATGAACCGATGAGCCAATTCCCTTTGCTGGGCGCGGGTTTCATAGACCCGGAAATCTCACCCACGGACCGTCAGGAATGCCACGACCGCCCCACTGGTGAGATTTCCGGGTTAAGGAGCGAGGCGCGGGAGAGAAGGGCAAGAAAACGAAAGGTCGGTTCATGATGTCGAAGATTGGGATTTGGTCTGAGGCGCGCCTCGCTAAGCCTGTTGTTCTTCTTTGGCCTTCTTGGCTTCGGCGATGACTTTTTGCTCCATTTCCTTGGGCATTTCCTCGTAGTGATCGAAGTCCTCGGTATGGGCGGCCCGTCCGCCGGTGAGCGAGCGCAGGACGGTTGAGTACTGGTAGAGTTCCATGGCGGGCACGGTGGCCTTGATGACCTGGAAACCTCCGGCGGTGTCCATGCCCAGAATCTTGCCGCGCCGGCTCGATAGGTCGCCGATCACGTTGCCCATGGCGTCGTCCGGCACGCGGATTTCCACTGTGTGGATTGGTTCGAGGAGGCAGGGGCGCCCGGCGGCGAAGGCCTCGCGGAACGCTTCTTTACCGGCGATCTGGAACGCGATGTCCTTCGAGTCGACCGGGTGCATTTTGCCGTCGTAGAAATCGATTTTGACATCGACGACGCGATACCCGGCGAGGATGCCTTCGGTGCAGGCGGCATTGACTCCTTTTTCGACCGAGGGAACGAACACGCGGTCGACATTCTGTCCGACGAGGCTCTGTGTGAACTCGACGCCGGTGCCGCGCGGTTTGGGCTCGACACGCATCCAGACTTCGGCGAACTGCCCGGCTCCGCCCGTTTGTTTTTTGTGGCGATACTTCGAGTCGGCTTTGGCCTTGATCGTCTCGCGGAAGCGAATGCGAGGTGCAATCAGGTCGAAATCGACTTTGTAGCGGGAGCGGAGCCGCTCGGAGATCACCTGGAGATGGAGTTCGCCCTGGCCGGACAGGACAGTCTGGTGGAGTTCCGAATCGACCGTGTAGACGAAGGTCGGGTCCTCTTCGTGCAGGGCGGCCAGGCCTTGTGCGATTTTGTCCTCCTCGCCTTTGGATTTGAGTCTGAGGGCGGCGTGGATGTTCGGTTTGGGGAACATCACTTTGGGGAGGCGCACGTTGGTGCCCGGCGAGCAAAGCGTATCGCCGGTATGGGTGTTCTTGAGTTTGACGACGGCGCCGAGGTCGCCGGCACTCAGGGTGTTGACGTTCTGGCGGTTCTTGCCATTGAGGATGAAGATCTGGCCGACGCGCTCGCTGGTGTTGCGGGCGGCGTTGAACATCTCGCTGCCGACCCGCGCGGTGCCGGAATAGACGCGGAAGATCGACACCTCGCCGATATGCTCCTCGTTCAGCGTCTTGAAAACCGAGAGCACAGTCGCGGGGCCTTCGAGCTTGACCTGGACTGGCTGGTCGTCTGTGTCCAATCCTTCGATCGAGGCGCGATCGACCGGTGACGGGCCGTAAGTGGCGATGAAGTCCAGCAGACGGGCGACGCCGACATTGGTTTCCGAGGAGGTGGCGAAGACGGGGATGATCTCGCCTTTCCGGACGGCGGTCTGGAGGCCGGCCTGCAGTTCGTCTTCGGAGAGGTGGCCTTGCTCGAAGAACTTTTCGAGGAGCGTGTCGTCCGCCTCGGCGACGCGTTCGATCAACTCCTGACGCAGAGACTTCGCTTTCTCGGCCCAATCGCCTGCGGCGGGGGCCTCGGTGTGTTTGCCGGTGCCGTCGGTGGTGTAGGTGACGATTTCGCCGCGCAGCACGTCGAGCGCCTGGTTGAATCCGGGACCGGGGTTCACGGGCACGGCCATCGGGAACACCTTGGGTCCGTAGCGCTCGCGCAATTGCGACAAGACGCCATCGAAGTTGGAGTGTTCTTTGTCGAGCATGTTGACCGATCAGCATTTTCGGAATGCCGAAGTCGGTTGCGTACTGCCAGACCGCGTTCGTGCCCAGGGCAACGCCGTCCACTGGATGGACGACGACCAGCGCGAAGTCGCAGACCCGCAGTGCGCCCATCGCCTCGCTGATGAAATCCATGTAACCCGGGGTGTCGATGATGTTGAATTTCTTCCCGAGCCATTCGGTGTGGAGCATTGTGGCGTGGATGGACGTCTTCCGTTTTTGTTCACTTTCGTGGTAATCGGAGACGGTGGTGCCATTGACGATGCTGCCGAGGCGGCCGATGACGCCGCTGCAGGCCAGCATGGACTCGGACAACATGGTCTTTCCACACGTGGCATGGCCGCCGATAGCGAAATTCCGGATATCCGCTGATGCGTAGTCTTTCATAGGCGATTGCGCGCTCGAATCTGAGTCTGCGACTCGTAAAAGCCGCCTTTGTACGGGAAATCTCGCAGTTCGCCAGCAAAACTTCGCGATTTTTCAGGTTGAACCGGGGCTCGGATTTCTTAGGATGTCGCGCTTTGTCGCGCTCCCCGAGGGGAGATCGATGCCATCATTGTCCATGAAGAGCCATCATATCGCCGTCATCGGCGGAGACGGGACCGGTCCGGAAGTCGTCCGAGAGGCCATCAAAGTCCTCGATGCAGCGGCCCGCAAGTTCGCGATCCGCCTGGAGTATGCCCATTTCGACTTTGGCGGGGAGCGGTTTTTGCGCACGCGGGAGGTCCTCCCCGACAGTGCGGTCGGCGAGTTGCGGCAATTCCCGGCCATTCTCTTGGGCGCAATTGGCCATCCCGGGGTCAAGCCGGGCATCCTCGAGAAAGGGATTCTCTTGCGGCTCCGGTTCGAGTTGGAACAGTACATCAACCTCCGCCCGGTGAAACTCTACGACGAGCGGTTTTGTCCGCTCCGCGGCAAGGGGCCGAAGGACATCGATTTTGTCGTGGTGCGGGAGAACAACGAGGGTCTCTACACCGGGGTTGGCGGCTTTGTGTTCAAGGGCACGCCGCACGAGATCGCCACGCAGGAGAGCGTGAACACACGGCGCGGAGTCGAGCGTTGCCTGCGCTTCGCCTTCGATCTGGCGCGCAAGCGGCGCGGTGGGGCGCCCTGGGCGGGGCTCAAGCCGGAAGACATCGCGGCTGGCAGGAAGGCTCAGTTGACTCTGTGCGGCAAGACCAACGTTCTCACCTACGCGTTTGACCTTTGGGAACGCGCCTTTCACGAGGTCGGGGAGAAGGACTATCCGGACATCAAGCGGGACTACGCCCATGTGGACGCGACCACGATGTGGTTTGTGAAGAACCCGGAGTGGTTCGATGTGATCGTGACGGACAATTTGTTCGGCGACATCATCACCGACCTCGGCGCCATGATCCAGGGGGGCATGGGCATCGCGGCGGGCGGGAACATCAATCCGACGGGGACCTCGATGTTCGAGCCGATCGGCGGCAGCGCGCCCAAGTACACCGGCCTGGGGGTGATCAACCCGCTGGCGGCGATCTGCGCCGGCCAGATGCTGCTCGATTTTCTCGGTGAAACCGAGGCGGCCCGGGCTATCGAGGAAGCGGTGGTTCGGACGGTCCGCGAGAAGATCAAGAGCCTCGCCGCAGGCAAGATGGGATACAGCACCTCGCAAGTCGGCGATCTGGTGGCTGCGGCGGTGTCACTGTGAGCGAGGCTGCGCCTGCCCATGAACCTCGGAATGCAATCGTTGATTTCGAGGCACTTCCCCATTCCGGGTTCATGAGCACAATGAACCCGCAATTTGGCGGGTTGGGGGCCGTCAAGGCGTGCGAACGGCTCGTAGCCGCTGGGTGTCCACCGCGATCACCGGCGCCCGGCGCGTCGCTCTAGAATCCTTGACCGGTGAAACATGGTGTAGACAAGTCAAGTTTGTGTGCCGCGTTGATGGGGTCAAGGATTCTCTGGCGCCGCGCAGCGGCGCCCCTTAGCGAGGCGTCGAACTGCCGGTGACGAAGGTCAAGGCCCAACCCAGACGATCTGGCAACGTGCCGCGTCGGTCTGAGGCGCAGCCTCGCTAACCGAGTTTGCCCAGCAACTCTTCGTTGGTGCGGTGTTTCTTGAGGGCGGCCAGGAGGGTTTCCATGGCCTCGACGGGTTGGAGGTCCACCATCATGCGGCGGAGTTTGCGGATGGCATCGATTTGGTTCGGGGGAAAGAGCTTCTCTTCCTTGCGCGTGCCGCTCTTGGGGATGTCGATCGCGGGGAAGAGGCGGCGATCGGACAGTTTCCGGTCGAGGACGAGTTCCATGTTGCCGGTGCCCTTGAACTCCTGGAAAATCAGCTCGTCCATGCGCGATCCGGTATCGACGAGGGCGGTGGCGACGATGGTGAGGGAGCCGCCTTCCTCGATCTTGCGGGCGGCGGCGAAGATCTTGCGGGGGATTTCGAGGGCGCGGGCGTCGACGCCGCCGGTCATGGTGCGGCCGCTGCCGCCGTGGACGCTGTTGTACGCGCGGGCCACCCGTGTGATCGAATCGAGCAGGATGAAGGTGTCGCGCTTGGATTCGACCATGCGGCGGCAGCGTTCGATCATGAAACGGGAGAGGCGCACGTGCGTTTCGAGGTCCTGGTCATTCGAGGAGGCGACGACTTCGGCCTTGACTGAGCGCTGGAAGTCGGTGACTTCCTCGGGGCGTTCGTCGATCAAGAGCACCATGACGTGCACCTCCGGGTGGTTGGCGGTGACGGCGTTTGCGATTTGCTTGAGGATGGTGGTCTTGCCCGTGCGCGGAGGAGCGACGATGAGCCCGCGGGTTCCGCGTCCGATGGGGGTGACGAGATCGATGATGCGGGTTTCGAGCAAATCGGGATCGGTTTCGAGTCTGAATTTCTCGAATGGATCGATGGTCGTCAGGTTCTCGAACCGCATCGCCTTGGTGTACTCGGCGTAGGGCAGTGCATTGACTTCGAGGACCTCTTTGAGTTGCGGGCTGCTGCCCCTGTGTGGCGGTTGCAGGGTGCACTTCACAAAGCAACCCTCCCGAAGAAAGCTCTTCTTGATGGTGTCCGGCGTGACGAAGACGTCGGTCGGTTTCGGATGGAAGTGGCCCTCGGACGTTCGGAGGAAGCCAAAACCCTTCTCGGAAATCTCCAAAAAACCAGAACCGTTCTCCGGCACGTGGTTGTTGTTGCTCATAATGCTCTTGTTCGCTTCCGGTCAGCCTGTTGCCGCATCGGCTCTGTTTGGCCGCACGTTCACTTCCAATTATCGGGAAAACCGCCGGCCGAAGAGGTTCCTGGAACCGGGTAATAAGGCCGAACAGTTGGACCTATGACGAGCAATATCTAGGCCCAACACCATCCCGCCGCAACATTTATTTTCCGGTTTGTATGCTCCCTTGCTGCTGCTGCCTTGGCCGCCCCATGCTTGACCCTTCCCTCTTGTTGGCCTTTACTCGGGCTCGGACATTGCCAAAACTCATATGAACCCCGAATCGAATCCCTCTTCTTCGTCTCCCAACTCGCGTCGCGAGTTTCTCAAGACCTCCACCGCCGCCACGTTGGGCGGTCTGTGGGCTGTCAACCTTGGCTTTTCCCAACGGGGATTCGCTGCGGACACGGACACGCTCAAGATCGGGTTGATTGGGTGCGGTGGACGCGGCACCGGCGCTGCCAGCCAGGCGTTGAAAGCGGATCCGAACACGGTTCTTACGGCCGTGGGCGACGCTTTCCCGGCGGCCTGCCAGGGGGCAGTTCGCGCGTTGCGCAACGACGCGTCGCTCAAGGAACGGGTGCAAGTGACTCCGGAGACGACCTTCTCCGGCCTCGATGCCTACCAGAAGGTGATCCAAAGCGGGGTGGATGTGGTCCTGCTGGCGGCGCCTCCCGGGTTTCGCCCGGAACATCTGCGAGCCGCTGTGGCTGCGAACAAGCACATTTTCTGCGAGAAACCGATGGCCACTGACGCCCCCGGAGTCCGTTCCGTGCTCGAATCTGCGGCTGCCGCCAAGGCCAAGAAACTGGCGCTCGTGGCCGGTTTCTGCTGGCGCTATGACTTTGCGCGCCGGGAGTTCTTCCAGCGGGTCCACAATGGCGAGATGGGTGAAATCAGGGCGGTCTATGCCACGTATCTGACGGGCCCGGTCAAGCCGATGCCTGCGGCCGACACCCGTCCGGCCGGGATCAGCGATGTCGAGTGGCAGCTCCGCCACTGGTACAACTTCACGTGGCTGTCCGGGGATGGTTTAGTCGAGCAGGCGTGCCACAGCATCGACAAGATCGCGTGGGCGATGAATGGGGTGTTGCCGATCAAGGCGGTTGGAAACGGCGGACGGCAGATCCCGAACAACGAGGGCAACATTTACGACCACATCGACGTCTTCTACGAATACGAGAACGGCGCGCGGGCGTTCATGGCGCAGCGGCAGATCAGCGGCTGCCATAGTGACAACTCGGATTACCTCATGGGCGCGTTGGGCACCGGCACTATCCGCGGTTGGGACGCCCCGGTCATCCGCGCCAAGGAGACCTGGAAGTATCGCGGTCCCAAGAACGACATGTACCAGACCGAGCATGACGAGTTGTTCGCCTCGATCCGCAAGGGGGAACCGATCAACGACGGCATCTGGATGGCGCACAGCACCCTCATGGCGATCATGGGGCGCAACGCGGCCTACACGGGCCAGGAAATCACCTGGGAACAGATCCTGAACAGCCAGGAGAAGTTGGTGCCCGACAATTTGGCCTGGGACATGGAGTTGCCCATCGCGCCGATGCCCATGCCGGGTCGCACCAAGTTCGCCTGACCAGGCGGTCAAGGGTCCACCACGACGGGTGTTCCGACGCGGACGAGGTCCGCGAGACGCTCGGCGTTCCAGTTGGTGAGCCGAAAGCAGCCGTGCGATTCGGTCCGCCCCACGTCCTCGGGACGCGGCGTGCCGTGGATGCCATAACCGCGCCGGTTCAATCCGATCCACGCGGTCCCCACCGGGTTGTTCGGCCCCGGCGGCAAGTGCAGCTTGCGCCCCAGACGACGACCTTCGGCCGATTCCGGAAACACCCTCGGGTCGAACGTGTAGCTGGGGTGGCGAATCATCACCACCACCTGCAAAGTCCCCACCGGCCTTTTTTCAATCCGGCGCGCAATGCTGCACGGGAAGTGCGCCAACAGGCGACCGCTATCGTCGTATGCCTCAAGGGTTCGTGACTCGAGCCGAATGCGCACTTTGGCCGCCTTGCCTTCGGCAGGAGGGGCGAGGGTGTTGGGGATGGCAACGCGCAGGCCTGCGGTGACCCGGCGCCAATCAACCTGCGGATTCAGGCTGCGAATGAGCCGCGGGTGGGCCTGGCCCCGTTCTGCAACCAGTTCGAGCACGGTCTCGTATCCCAGCCGGTCCTGGAGGGATTTGCCCAACCAGGTCGGGCTCAGACGACGCAACTCTGCCACGTCGCGCTCTCCTATCTCGTAGTGAATCAGGGACGGCGTCACATAAGGGAGCCGGGCACGGGTGTCGGCATCCAGTTGCCCCGTCACCGGCAGACCCTCGCGGCGCTGGAACGTGCGCAGGGCAGCGCACGTTTGGGATCCGAGAATCCCGTCCAAAGCGCCCGAGGAAATCCCCTGGCGCGCCAAGGCGAGTTGGGCTTCGAACACGATGCCAGGTGAGGGCAGCGCCGGGACAGGAGGGAAGGTGCCGAGTCGATTCGAGCCGCCCGCTGTCGGCGCCAAGGGAGCGCTGAGGTCGCTTCGCACCACCAGATTGGTCGAAATCGCTATGCGGACCGCGTTCGTGGGCGCCGGCAGGCTCGTGCCCGATGGCTGGTTGGAGACGGTCTGCGGGCTGGAGGCAGGCGCCGGTCGCGGTTTGGCTGCGGGCCGCGGCGGCGCTTCGAGGTCTCGAGCGGTCTGCAAGAAGGCCCATCCCAGAAAGGCGATTCCCGCCCCGGCTATGGCGAGGTAAACCAGCGAGCGCCAACGGGCGCGTCGTCCTGCGGTCCTATACCGAGTGTAGACTCGCACGGCGGGGATTAGCGAGGCGTCGCCTCAGGCCGGCGAGGCGTGTGAAGGACTCGTGGCCGCTGAGTGTCCACCACGATCACCGGCGTCCGACGCCTCGCTAAGTGGCGCCGCTGCGCTGCGCAAAAACTTGACTCATTGACCACTGATTTCATCGAGGGAGTGACTCTAGCCCGGATTTCTCACCACCGGGAAGATGACACGGAAATCCGGGCTGTGGCAAAACCGCGCCCGGACAGGGGAAAACAAGGGTCAGAGCATCCCCGAAGCCGCCCTGGCTCGGCGACACTCTGTTGCCCGGTTCCATCCATCCACTCGGGCGCGGTTTTGCTTTTCTAGCGCGCATGGCTGCCTCTCCGGATGACATCTGCTTCGCGTTGCACAAAACCTGGTGAGAAATGCGCGCTAGCGAGGCGTCGACAATCGGTTGCCATGGCAAAAACCCAACGCAAGCGAACCGGTGACATGCCTCGCGGGTCTGGAGCGCAGCCTCGCTAATCTCCAAAGAGCTTCCGAAACTGGGCCCGCGCGTTCGAGGCCGGATCCCCGCCCTCGCGGGGCGCATAGGCGCGTCGGGCGAAGTCAAACCAATCGCAGAAACTTGCCCGGTCCTTCTCCGCCACCGGTTCGGCTCGGGTCTCGCGGCACTGCTGGGCCACCGCGAGTTCGAAGTGGCGGCAATTCAGGCAGACCCGCATATCGGCGCCACATCGTTCGCACGTCTCAGTCCGTCCCGGTTGGCGCGCACAGGTCCATTCCCACCCACACTGATGGCAGTGGCGTGTCATGGGTCGAGTTGCTCAGGCTTGTGGCGAATCCGCGGGTTGGGCGTTGGAGTTTGGATGTTCGGCCCGGTGCGTTGTGGGGTCGAGGGCGCGCGCTGCAAAGCGCTCGGCCATTGCCAGGGCTTTGAGCATCGCCTTGGATTTGTTGACCGTTTCCGCGAACTCGTTTTCGGGCGTCGAATCGTTGACCCATCCCCCGCCGGCTTGGACGAAGGCCTGCCCGTCTTTGAGGAGGGCGCTGCGGATGGTGATGCAGCAATCCAGGTTCCCGCCAAAGGAGAAGTACCCGACGCAACCGCCGTAGGGTCCCCGCTGGGTCTGTTCGAGTTCCGCAATGATCTGCATGGCGCGGATCTTGGGGGCGCCCGTGAGCGTTCCTGCCGGAAACGTGGCGCGCATCAGGTCGAACGGCGTGCGCCCGGCGGCCAATCGGCCTTCGACTTCGGAGACCAGGTGCATGACGTGGCTGTATTTCTCGATGACCATGAGATCCCGCACCTGGACCGATCCGAACTCGCAGACGCGTCCGAGGTCGTTTCGAGCCAAGTCCACCAGCATCACGTGCTCGGCGCGCTCTTTGGGGTCCGCGAGCAGGTCCCGCTCCTGACTCAGGTCTTCCTCGGCGGTCCGCCCGCGCGGGCGGGTTCCCGCGATGGGACGAATCTCGACGCGGCGATCCTCGCAACGGACGTGAATCTCCGGGGAAGCGCCGACGAGCGCCAAACCGTCCAATTCGAGCAGAAACATGTACGGCGAAGGATTGATGGTGCGGGCGGCCCGGTAGACCTCGAGGGGGGTCGCCTGAACGCGCGCCGAGAATCGCTGCGAGCCGACGACCTGAATGATATCGCCTGCGGTGATATACTGTTTGGCTTTCCGCACGTTGGCGAGGAAGCGCTCGGGGGCTTGGTTCGAGACGAACGCGAGATCTGGCGCTTCGGGGTTCGCGGTGACTGCCGTGTGCTGGCTGGGCTGCTCGAGCCGGGACACCAGGCGCTCGATTTCGGTGACGGCGCGGTCATATGCCAGGGCCGGGTCGGCGCCCGGTTCGATCATCGCGTTGACCATGACGGTCAAGGTCTGGGCCACGCGATCGAAGACGAGCAAATGATCCGCGATCAGAAAATACAAAGTCGGGGTGCCGAGATCGTCGTGGGGCGGGCGCGGCACCACCGGTTCGATGTCGTGGATGAACTCGTAACCGAGGTAGCCGATGGCGCCGCCGGTAAACCGCGGCATGCCGGGAACGATCACCGGGCGGAATCGAGCCAGAACATCGGCAACAACCACCAAGCCGTCGCGCACTCGACTGGAGTCACCGGCCTTCGCAGTTCCCACTGTCCAGGCGGCCTGGGTCCGTCCCTGCGCGCGCAGTTCGACCGTGTCGCCCTGTTGGACGACGACGGCCCGTGGGGCGCACCCGACAAACGAATAGCGGCCCACGTGCTCCCCGCCCTCGACCGACTCGAAGAGAAACGACTCTCCCCGCCCGCGAATCTTCAAGTAAGCCGAAAGCGGCGTCTCGTAATCCGCCAGCACGCGCCGGGCCACCGGGATGAGATTTCCCTGCTCGGCGAGCTTCAGGAATTCGGCTCGAGTGGGGGAGTACATGCGGCTCGGACGGTCATCGCGGGCCGTAGATCTGGTCGGGCGCCTTCAGTCTGGGCTCGGTGATGCAGACGCTCGAGCCACCGTCCTGGACGGACCTGTAGAAACAGGATTTGTACCCCTCGTGGCAGGCTGCGCCCGTCTGCTCGACTTGCACCAACAGGGTGTCGCCATCGCAATCGAAAGCGACCGATTTCACCTTCTGCACATGCCCGCTGGTCTCGCCCTTGACCCAGTACTTCTGGCGGGATCGGCTCCAGAAAACGGTCTTGCCCAACTCGATCGTCTTCTCGATGGCGGTCCGGTTCATCCAGGCCAGCATCAGCACACGCCCGGTCGATTGCTCTTGAACAATGGCCGGGATCAGGCCCTCGGCGTTGAATTTCAGTTCGTCAAGAAAGCTCATGAATCGATTGGACAAGCCACTGGTGGGGGTGGCTGCATTTGGGGTGCAGGAGCGGACAAATGCGGTGGGAGAACGCCCGGCGCAGGCCAACGCACGGGAATGCCATGGGCTGCCAGATGCCGTTTGACGTCGGCGACCGTGTAGGTGCCGAAGTGGAACACACTGGCGGCCAGCACAGCGTCGGCGGCGCCTTCGAGCAGGACCTCGACCATGTGGTCCAACTGCCCGGCGCCGCCGCTGGCCACCACAGGGACGCCGACGCCCTGGCTCACCCGGCGCGTGATCTCCAGATCGTACCCGGCGCGCGTGCCATCAGCGTCGATGCTGTTCAGGACGATCTCGCCGGCGCCCAGGCGGACGGCTTGTTCCGCCCATTGGACCGCGTCCAGATCGGTCGGACGGCGGCCTCCGTGCGAGAACACCTCCCAGCGGCCTTCGCTCACGCGCTTGGCGTCGATCGACACCACCATGCACTGGCTGCCGAACTTCTCGGCGCCGCTCCGGATCAGGTTCGGATCGGCCAAGGCCGCGGAGTTGAGGCTCACTTTGTCGGCCCCGGCTTCGAGCATGCGCCGCATGTCCTCGACGGAGCGGATGCCTCCGCCGACCGTCAGGGGCATGAAACACTGGCTGGCGACCTGCGCAATCACGTCGATCATCGTCGAACGCGCGTGGGCGCTGGCGGTGATATCGAAGAAAACCAACTCGTCGGCTCCCTGGGCATTGTATTCGAGCGCGAGTGCCACGGGGTCTCCGACGTTGCGCAATTCGCCCGCCTCCGCCCGGCCAAACCGGACGCCGCGCGTGACTTGCCGGTCGTGCACGTCCAGGCAAGGGATGACCCGTTTGGCGAGCATTGCGCGGTGCATATAGCGTGCGCGCGGGGCCTTGACAAGGAGATTGCCCGAGGCCGGGGCGAACTCGCGTCTTCCCTTGCGCCCCGGCTTCGTGTAGTGACTCTGGGCTTTATGACCAAGACGGCGTTTTTGTTCGCGGGGCAAGGCGCCCAAGGCGTCGGCATGGGCAGAGACCTGGCCGAACGCTTCCCACAGGCGCGGGCGCTGTTCGATCGCGCCAGCGCCGACCTGGGCGACGATCTGGCCCGGCTCTGCTTCGAGGGGCCGGAGGCGGAGTTGACGAAGAGCGCGAACGCGCAGCCGGCCATTTTTCTCGTGAGTTGGATTGCTTTCCGGTTGTTGTGCGAACAGGCGCCTGCTCTCCGTTTCGAAGCCGCCGCTGGGCTCTCCCTCGGCGAGTTCGCAGCTCTGGCGGCCGCGGGCGCCCTCAGCTTCGAGGACGGCCTGCGGATTGTCCGGCAGCGCGGCAGGCTCATGCAGGAAGCGTGCGATGCCACCCGCGGCGCCATGGCGGCCATCATCGGTCTGGACGAACCTGCCACGCGGGCGGTGTGCGCCGAGGCCGGCGTCGAACTGGCCAACCTGAACTGTCCCGGACAACTCGTCATCTCAGGCGAGGCAGACGCAGTCGCGCGCGCTTGCGACCTGGCCAAAGTGCGCGGGGCGCGCCGAGCGTTGCCGCTGCCGGTGTCGGGCGCGTTTCACTCGCGTCTGATGGCCAGCGCGCAACCCAAACTCGCGGTGATTCTCGCCAGCGTGGCGATCAGTCCGCCGGCGGTGCCGGTGATCGCGAATGTCACTGCCAGGCCTCACGGCGATCCGTCCACGATCCGCGCCCGGCTCGTGGAGCAGGTGACGAGTTCGGTGCGTTGGGAAGACTCGATCCGATACCTGCTGGCGCAAGGCATCGCGCGGTTCATTGAACTTGGCCCTGGCACAGCCCTAAGCGGCTTCGTGCGCCGCATCGACAAGCAGATTCAAGTCCTGAACGTCGCCGACGCCCAGAGCCTCGAGACGACGGTCAAGACGCTGATGTCGTGACCAACTTGATCTTATGAGTTCACTCCCTCATCAAGTCGCTGTTGTGACCGGTGCAGGACGGGGCATTGGACGCGCCATTGCGCTGGCGCTGGCGCAGGCCGGTGCGGACGTGGCCTGCATCTCACGCACCATCGAGAACGCGGAGAAAGCGGCGGGCGACGTCCGCGCGCTGGGCCGCCGGAGCTGGGCGCACGGACTGGATGTCAGCGACTCGGCGGCGGTCGCGGCGGCGGCGGAGACCATTCTCGCCGACACGGGCCGCATTGATATTCTCGTGAACAACGCGGGTGTGACCCGAGACGGTCTGCTGATGCGGATGAGCGATGAGGATTGGGACACGGTGCTTGATACCAATCTGAAGGGCGCATTCAACGTCACCAAGGCGTTCGTGCGGACGTTCATCCGGCAGCGCTCCGGACGGATCGTCAACATTGCGTCGGTGATTGGCCTGATTGGGAACGCCGGCCAGTGCAATTATGCGGCGAGCAAAGCCGGCTTGATCGGTTTCACCAAGTCCGTCGCGCGGGAGTTGGCTTCGAGGAGCATTACTGCGAACGTCATCGCGCCCGGCTTCATCGAGACGGACATGACCGCGAAGCTGAGCGAGGAACTCCGCGCAAACGTGGCGAAACAGATCCCCATGGGGTGCATCGGCAAAGCGGAGGACGTTGCTCCCGCAGTCGTGTTCCTGGCCAGCCCGTCCGCCCGTTACATCACCGGCCAGGTGATTGCTGTGGACGGCGGGATGGCGATGTGATCGGTCAAGTCTTGGCGTCACCCGTCTTGGGGACCACCGCGGGCGGCGGTTGGGGCCCTGGGGCGGCCGCGGTTGGCGCTTGTTGGATCATGGAGAGCGCCTGGTTGACGATGAACTTGCTCATTTCCGATTCGGACTGGTTGAGATGCGCGAGGAATTGCAGCGTCGCCAATGCTGGACCGCCGAACTCCCAGCGGCAATCGTCGAAGCGGCAGGCGTCAATGGTCACGGCCGAGTACCCGCAGTAGATGAGGCGGCACTTGCGGAAGACGCAGTGGCGGTAATCGTGGAAATCCATGAGGACCGGTTCCGCCTCGAAGGTGTAATTCTTGATGACCATATTGACGCATTTACTACAGATTTCGAACAGGGGTCAAGGATTCTAACCCGGAAATCTCACCAGTGGGGCGATCGCGGCATTCCGGACGGTCCGCGGGTGAGATTTCCGGGTCTGTGAAACCCGCGCCCAGCAAGTAGAATTGGCTCATCGGTTCATCAAAGCCGGGACGCGCGCCGGCCGCTTGGGCGACCCGGGCACGTGGACACAGTGTGATCGAGATTGGGTCCATCTGTTTGGGGCGCGGGTTTCTGACAGCCCGCATTTCAGGTGAACTGGGACGGTGACCGGTCAGATGACATCAAGAGTTGGCGAGAAATGCGGGCTAAGGAGCGAGGCGCGGGGGAGGAGTGTCGCGGGGTCGGTCAGCTTTACGTCTTCTGTTCCGCTTGCAGTTCGTAGGACAGGAATGAAAGACAGTAAACGGCAGCAGTCTCGCTCCGCAGGACGAGCGGCCCCAGCGTGATGGGCAAGGCACCGGCCGACTGGATCCGTTGAAGTTCGGCGGGAGTGAAGTCGCCTTCCGGTCCGACCCAGACGGCCACGTCGCGAGGTGGCTTGCTCGGGTCCGGTCTTGCGGTGTCCAGGCACTCGCGCGGATGGCGTGCCCCTGGCTGCAGTGAGGCGAGGAGCATGAGCGAAAAGCGGGGCGATTGATCGAGGAAATCGGACGGACTCCGGGGCGCGTCGATCTCGGGCAGCCAGGGGGCGCCGCATTGTTTGAGGGCTTCGATGGCCACCGTCCGCCACTTGTCCACCACGCGCTCCGACTCCTCGGCATCCGGGCGAACGACACTGCGTTCGGACAGGATCGGCACGATGCGGGCGGCGCCGAGTTCGGTGGCTTTCTGGATAATGAGGTCCATGCTCCGAGCCTTGGCGATGGCCTGGATGAGAGTGATCCGGTATGGGAGACGCGGCAGGGTGGTGCTTTGGAGCAGGGCGAGATCCACGTGATGGCGCCCGGTGCCGGTGACTTCGCACAGCAATTCACGGCCTGCGCCGTCCATGACGATGACCCGCTCGCCAATTCGAACTCGGACCACGTGGAGGGCGTGGTGCGCTTCGGCGTCGGACAGGCGGAGGCAGTTGCCGGCGGCGGCGGGGGGGGGGAGGTAGAAGCGGTGCATCAACGAAAGAAGTCTTTGGCTCGCTCGAAGAAGCTGCGGCTGCGCGGGTTGACGTTCGCGTCGCAGAGCGCGGCGAACTCTTCGAGCTTAAGGCGCTGGGCCGGGTTGAGGCGCGTCGGCACTTCGATCGAGACGCGGACGTGGAGGTCGCCGCTGCCGTAGCCCTGAACGTCGCGGATGCCTCGTCCGCGAAGCCGGAACACGGTGCCGTTCTGGGTGCCGGGCGGGACTTTGATATGGGCGGCTCCGTTGAGAGTGGGGACTTCGAGTTCGGCGCCCAGGGCGGCCTGGACGAAGCTGATCGGGACCTCGCAGAGCAAATCGTCGCCGTCGCGCTGGAAAATGTCGTGCGAGCGCACATGCAGGACAACGTAGAGGTCGCCCGGCGGCCCGCCGCGTCCGCCGGCCTCGCCGTTGCCGGTCGATCGGAGGCGCGTGCCGGTGTCGACGCCGGCCGGGATCCGGAGTTTGACCGGCGCGGTGACCTTGCGCTGGCCGGTTCCTCGGCAGACACGGCAAGGTTTTTCGACGACACGACCGGAGCCTTGACAGCGGGGGCAGGTTTGGCGGACGCGCATGAAGCCCCCGAGGACCTGTTCGACCTGGCCGCGTCCGCCGCAGGTGGCGCAATTCTTGTGGCTCGAGCCCGTCTCCGCGCCGGAGCCATGGCAGTGACTGCAGCGGTCGGCCCGTGTGATGGTGATCTCCTTCTCGCAGCCCAGGGCGCTCTCTTCGAGGGAGATCTCCAAGTCGTATCGCAAGTCGGCGCCCCGCTGTGGGGCGTTGGGGTCGCGGCGTTCGCCGCCGCCGAACAGTTCTTCGAAGAAGCTGCCGCCGCCGCCGCCGCCGAACACCTCGCGAAAGATCTCGAAAGGATCATGAAAACCGCCGCCTGACCACTGGCCGCCCGCGCCCGCGCGCTGGCGGGGGTCGAAGGCGGCATGGCCGTACTGGTCATAGGCGGCGCGCTTCTGGGGTTCGCTCAGGACATCGTAGGCTTCTCCCAGTTCCTTGAACCGTTCCTCGGCGGCCTTGTCGCCCGGATTACGATCCGGATGGTACTTGAGCGCCAGCTTGCGATAGGACTTCTTGATGTCCTCATCGCTGGCGCCCCGGTCCACACCGAGCACCTCGTAGTAATCGCGTTTCGCCATCGCGTTCGGGAGAGGGGAAGACTCAGTGGGCGGTCTGCGCCGCCGGCGGTTTGGCGACCACGACCGAGGCGGGGCGCAGGAGGCGTTCGCGGTACTTGTAACCCTTGCGCAATTGCTGCAGCACATGGCCCTCGGGGACATCAGCCGATTCGTGCTGGGCGACGGCTTCATGCAGGTTCGGATCGAACGGCTTGCCGAGGGCGTCAATCTCCTCGAGACCGGCCTCGATCATCACCTGGCGCAGTTGGCTGCAAATCAAGGCAACGCCGGCGCGGAACGGTTCGTCGGGGGCCGCGCTCGCGCGGGTGTCGGAAGCGAGGGCCGTCTCGAAGTTGTCGAGCACGGACGCCAGCTTGTTCAGCAAGGCCTCGGTAGCATAGCGGGCCGCATCCTGGCGTTCGCGCGCCGCTCGTTTTTTGAAGTTCTCGAAATCTGCCGCGGTGCGCAAATACAGATCCCGGTTCTCGTCCGCCTTCGCCGCCCGCGCTCGCAGGGCATCCAGTTCGGCGGGACTCAGCGACGCGCCCGGGCTCGATGCAGCGTCGGCGCCAGCCCCCATCCCGGCGTTCGTGCCTGCCGGTTCTGTTATTGGCGCAGGCGGCGCGGGCGCGCCGCCTGCGGCCTCATCGCCTGGGTTGTCGGTGATCGCGGTTGTGTCTTTGCTCATGGCGCTCAATTAAAGACTGCGAAATTACACGAACGGCGGGCAGGGAGCAACTGTTCGTGAGGCTCGACAGCGCCCGGGCGCCCGTGCTGTCACCTTGTTGAACCACAGTGACCCCCGCCGTTCTCGTGGCTCGCATCTGGCCTAACGCAGCCAGCCACGCCGGGCGAATGGCCTCCGCTTGGAATCGTGGTGACCTCCCGGCGTTGGCTGGGCTGATTTGTTCGCCCTTCCCGACCCACAACCCCGGTGCCTCGCCCATCCGTGAAATCCGTGTAATCCGTGGTCGAGGAGCAAGCCGGAAATGAACCACGGATCACACGGAAAAGGGGAAAACTGCCAACTGCCCGTGGTTGTCTGTCCGGCGGTCGGATCTGAACTCGCTCTGCTCATCGGCGGTGCGGCGCCTGGCTCGGGCGAACGCCAATATAGGCGCGGCGACCACAAACCTCGGAACCGTCACCGGGTCCAGCCATCAGAGCCAGTGGCCGGGTCGCCGTTGCCTCGACCGGCTGGTTCGGTGCCCTCAGCCCCAAAGGGGCGAAACACGCCAGCCCAGGGCGAGTCCCGCCCAACGGGCGGGACGTCGCCCTGGGTAAAGCGCCCCATGAGACCCACCAGCCCTGAAGGGGCGGAACAAAACCAGGAACGCTCGCCTCCTCCACGGATCGCTCCGTTCTGGCCTGACCGAGTCATCGAGTATCTTTGTCTCGCCCTTTCAGGGCTCGCATCGTTCTGGTGTCGGTTAACCCAGGGCGACGCTCGCCTGGAGGCTCGCTTGCCCTGGGCTGGCGTCTCGTGGCCCTTCAGGCCACCCGGGTGTCCGTCGCGGTGAGTGCTGCGAGGTGTGTCGCGCCGAACGTAAAGGTCAGCGACGGGAGCCAGCCGCCGATGACGTTCGACTTGTCTCCGACCGAATCGGCTGGCTCCCGTTAGCTGGACCGCCTGGTTCGACCCGCGTTCGTGGTTCCATCGTGACAAGCTGCCCGGCAAATCGACCGGCCTGAGTCTGCTGGATTGCGGCGTGGTACCGGCGCAGATCTCCTCCATGCGAATCCAGGATGGTCGCCCGGTTCCGTCGCACCTCAGAAACGATTGGATCGTCAATCATTGGGGTCCTCCATCAATTCGTCGGGTGTGCAGATCGTGGGCAATTCGTACCCAAGCGATGTAGCGACCGCCCGCAGTAACGGCAGCGTTTGCGCGTTGGCGATGTGTGCACAGTTCCAAGTCAAAAGGACATCCATCCCGTGGCGGATCGCAACCGCGATATGCGAGGCGTCCGTCGCCGCCTTGGTCGGAATGGCTCGCGAAACCAAGAGGGCATCGGCAATGCGAGTCGTCTCCTCGTCGACCGCCAGGACGTGTAGGCCGGTCAGGAGTCCGCAGCGTCGCCGCGCCATCTCCGGGTCCCCCAGCGCAGCCTCGTCCCACACGAACGGCGAGACGAAGAGCTCGAAACGCGGTGCCCGCAGCTCCCACCAGATTCGCGTCGTCTCCTGCTTGCCGGCGATCACCACGTCGCGGGAAGGCCTTGCCGCGAGGAAGCTCGGGATCGTCGTTTCAATGTAGACCCGTGTCATACCGTGACTTCATCAGGTCGAACGACCCGGCTCAGGCACGCCAGGCCAGTGACGTCCGATTGTCAGCCGAGATGCGATCCCGGCGTGATTCGGCACCGTGGTCCCCCGGCCATCAGAGTGTCGGTACTGCATGTGCGACCCTCGCTACCTGACTAAGGTGAAGTCCAATGTCTCCAGAATACGACACTACGACACACCTCGCGAGGCTTCAGAACCGGTGGCCTTCCCATAGCCTACCCCACTTGGATCATCTGAGTTCCGACAAACTCCGCCTGCAACGGTGGTTCCCCATCCTCGAGCAGCATCGCCACAACCTCCTCCAGGTTCCGTTTCAACTCGTCCAAGGAGTCTCCCTGCGAGTGCGCGCCCGCAAATCCGGGTACATACCCGACATAAAGACCGGTGTCCGAACACTTCTCAACCACCGCTGTGAACGACTTCATGGCCAGATCCTAAGCTCTCCGCCAGGGCGCGTCAAAGCCTGCGCCGAGGTGTCCGCTGGCTGCGGGCCGAACAGGTATTAGGCGGATGCGGCTGTTGGCTGCTTGGGCGAGCGTTCGCCCAAGCGGGGGGGCCGCAGGTTTCATAGTGTCCGGGGATCGTAGCTTTGGTGGGGCCGAGTGGCAAGAGGTCCTTTGCAGAAGTGTTCTGTACGGCGACAGGAGTTGCGCGTTTCCAAAGGGTTTGGGGTGGACCGGCAGATTAGGGGCAAGGCGAGGGAGGGGCGCGGCGGCCGGATGAGGTGGAGTGAACAGGGGGCGGAGGATGCAGTCTGGGTTGGGGCACAAGGAGGTGGGGAGATGAAGCTATGGAGACAGGCGGAACCGAGACAAGACACGGGGTTCCATCGTTTTCTCCACGCCGCTCCACATCCCTCTTGCCAGGCTATTTGGCAGGCGTAACGTCAAATCATGAAGCAAGAGATGACGGCATTTCGGGTGTCTGCTACTCGTAGGCCCTGACCTCGCTCATCGATTCACACCCGCGAGAAAGTGTTTCACAATGGACATCCCAAGGATATTCAACATCACTGAGAGTGCTCACCGGATCCACAACCCGATCACACCCGAAAAGCTCGCCACCCTCGGCGCGGCGCTGCGTTTGGAATCGGGGGTCCGAGTGCTCGACCTCGGCAGCGGGTCGGGGGAGATGCTGTGCACCTGGGCGCGGGATCATGGCATCCTCGGCACCGGCATCGACATGAGCCAGATGTTCACCGAGCACGCGAGACGACGTGCTGTCGAACTCGGCGTCGCCGGTCAAGTCAAGTTCATCCATGGCGATGCCGCGGGCTACGTCTCTGACGAGAAGGTCGGTGTGGCCGCCTGTGTCGGTGCCACTTGGATCGGCGGGGGAGTCGTCGGCACGATCGAGCTTCTGGCGCGGAGCCTGCGCACCGGAGGGATCATCCTCATTGGCGAGCCCTACTGGCGGCAGTTACCGCCGACGGAAGACGTTGCCAAGGGGTGTCATGCCAACTCGATCTCCGATTTTCTCATGCTTCCAGAACTTCTCGCGTCGTTCGGGCGCCTTGGCTACGACGTCGTTGAAATGGTTCTGGCTGACCAAGACGGCTGGGACAGATACGAGGCGGCCCAATGGCTCACCATGCGCCGATGGCTTGAAGCCAATCCTGACGACGAATTCGCGAAGGAGGTTCGAGCCAAACTGACCTCGGAACCCGAGCACTACGCCGCTTACACGCGTGAATACCTGGGCTGGGGTGTGTTCGCGCTGATGCCGCGGTGATGCGTTGGCGCATCCGGCGGCTCGTCAAGATGTGATTGCGCCTGAATTCACTTCTTACTGCTTAACGAGGCTTCGCCTCAGACCAAATCCCAAGTATGAAGCCGGATCGTCACGCAAACTTGGTTGTCTCGGGTCTCTTCTGCCTTTTTCTTCAAGCAGGGATGAGTCTTATCGCAGCGGAACGACCTTCACTTGATCCGCATCTGGAGCCGCTCCGCCCGCTGCTCGAGAAGACCTGGAGGGGCACGTTCAAGAGCAGCACACCGGAGAGACCGGTAGTGGATGTCATGCGCTGGGAGCGGGCGCTGAACGGGAGGGCCGTTCGAGTCCTGCATTCCGTGAACGATGGCGCCTATGGGGGCGAAACCATCCTGTTCTGGGACGAAAAGAAACAGGTGGTGACCTACCATTACTTCACCACAGCCGGTTTTACGACTGTGGGCAGCATGACCTTCAAGGAAGGCAGGTGGATGACGCACGAAGTCGTTGCGGGCAGTGCGAGCGGTGTCACCGAGGTTCGAGGCACCGGCGAGTTGTTACCTGACGGAACGGTTCGCGTGAAGACAGAACACCTCAAGGATGAACGGTGGCAGCCTGGAAGAGAAGTGATTTACCGAGACGACCCCGCAGCCAAAGTCATTTTCAGGTGAGAACCGGGACGGAAACGCATTTGCGGATCCCGCCGGAAGGAATCACTGGAGCAAACAGCCGCCCTGCTCCCCCCCGTTCGACTCTGAGCGGCAGTTCGAGCACCGCGTGCACCCCACCGGGTCCGTCGGCGGCGGTCGCTCACACTCCCGGCGGGGCGGGGTGTTTCCGCGCGGGATTGGTGAAGACGACTTTGGCTTCGATGCCGAGGCGGGCGAGGAACTCGGACTCGATCACGTGGGTGAGATGTTCGACGACCCAGATGGTGTCGGAGAACAGGTCGACGGACATTTCGATGCGCACCTCGATGTGCCGTTCGAGCACTTCGATTTGAAAGGGGCGTCCGGCGGCTTGGGTTTGGGCGAGGGTTTCGACGACCTGCCGTTCGTAGAGCGGTGTCTCGTTGACCAGGCGCCGGTGATCGAGGCGGCGACCGGGGCGGATCACGGCGCCGGTGCGTCCGCAGGAGCATTTGGCGCGGTCGATTTCGCAGGCCACGCGGGTCCGGTAGCGCAGCAGCGGCATGGCTTCGCGACCGAGGGTGGTCACGACCAACTCGCCGTCGTGGAGTTCGATGAGGAACTGGTCTTCGTGGGCGTGGAATTGTCCGGATTCGCACTCGACGCACAGGCCGGGGTCGAGGACCTCGCCGATACCGAAGTTGCACTTGACGGCGGCGAACAGGCCGGCGGCGAGTTGCTCCCGGGTTTGACTGTCCGTTTGGCGCGAGAGCAGGACGGTGCGAAGGTGCAGCGACTGGGGATCGACCCGGCGCTTTTCGAGGAGGCGCGTCAGTTCGAGGGCCTTGGTGGGGGTGGTGATGAGGATGGTGGGTCGGTAGCTCTGCAGGGTGGCCAGTTGGTAATCGAGGTGGAACGGATCCTCCGCGATGACCGATGCCTCGATGAGTTCCGCGCCCAGAACATAGCCGAGGGGCCCGGGGTAGCCGCTGTCCCCGAGGCAGATCTGGATCACGTCGTTGGCCGTGACGCCGCTGGCGACAAGTTGGCGCGCGGCCAGCCGTCCCCACTGGGCGAGGTCGTTGCGGGTATGGCCGATCACCAGCGGTTTGCCCTCCGCGCCGACCGTGGGGTGCAGGCGGATGATCTCGCGGAGCGGGAAGGCGAACATGCCGTAGGGAAAACACTGGCCCAGGTCTTCGGGCGTCGTGAAGGGGAGCCCGCCAAGGTCTTCCAGGGCGCCGACCCGGGCATCGCCGAGTTTCTCCCGATAGCGGCGGACGTTGCGTTTGAGGCGGACCAGCAGGGCCTGGAGACGTTCGAGCTGGAGCTGCTCGAGCTGGGCCCGCGGCATGGTTTCGTGGCGGGGGTCGAAAACGCTCATTCCCAGATCTCCTTGCCGCCTTTGCCCAGGTAGGCGCGTCTGACTTCAGGGTTGTGCATCAGATCCTCCGCTGGTCCTTCCAGGATGATGTCGCCGGTTTCCATCACGTAGGCGCGATCGGCGACCTGCAAGGTGGCTGCGACGTTCTGTTCCACCAGCAGCACCGTCAGGCCCTGATCTTTCATCTTGAGGATTTCCCCGAACACCTCCTTGACCATCAGCGGCGCCAGTCCGAGCGATGGCTCGTCGAGCAGCAGGATCTTCGGGCGGGCCATCAGCGCGCGGCCCAGGGCGAGCATCTGTTGCTCGCCGCCGGAGAGGGTGCCGCCCCACTGGTTTGCGCGCTGGCGCAGCAGCGGAAAGCGGTCGAAGACGATCTCCAATTGCAGGGCGCGGTCGGGGTTGCGGTAGCCGCCGATCAGCAGGTTCTCCCGCACCGTGAGGTCGGCGAAGATCATCTTGCCTTCGGGCACGAGCACCATCGCGTGGCTCACACTGCGCCAAGCCGCCTCCCCGCGGATCGGACGTCCGTCGAGGCGGATCTCGCCCTGTGAGGGCGGCAGCAGGCCGACGACGGACTTGAGCAGCGAGGACTTGCCCGCGCCGTTGGCGCCGAGCAGGCCCACGATTTCCCCGGCGCAGACGTGCAGGCTGATGCCGTGCACGACTTCGAGGCTGCCGTAGCCGCAGCGCAGGTTTTTAACTTGCAGCAACATGGTTCATGTCCCCACCCAAATACACGCGGACGACTTTCTGGTCATTCTGAATCTCGGCGGGGGTTCCTTCGGCCAGAGGCGCGCCGTTGTGCAGCACCAGGATGGCGTCCGACAGGTCCATGACCAGGGTCATGTCGTGCTCGACGAGCAGGATGGTGACCCCGCGCTCGCGGATGCGGCGGATCAACCGGCCCAGGTCGGCTTTCTCCCGGGTGTTCAAGCCGCTGCCCGGCTCGTCCAGGAGCAGGAGTTGCGGTTCGGTAGCCAGCGCGCGAGCCAACTCGACCATGCGGCGCTCGCCGAAGGCCAGGGCCCCCGCCGGAGACTCGGCCAGGGAGGCGAGGCCGACGTAATCGAGTTGGGCCAGGGCGGCCGCGCGGATGGCGGCTTCCTCCCTGGGCTGGCCCGGAAATCGCAGGCAACAGCCGGCGAATTCCCAGTGAGTCCGGCTGTGCCGTCCCACCATGACATTCTCGAGCACATTCATTTGCAGGAACAAACTCGGATTCTGAAACGTGCGGGAAATGCCGGCGCGGGCGACCTGGTAGGGCTTGAATCCGGCAATCGAGCGGTTCTTGAATCGGATTGTTCCCCTCTCGGGGCGGAGCAGCCCGCAGACGATGTTGAACAACGTGGTCTTTCCCGCGCCGTTCGGACCGATGACGGATTTGATCTGCCCCGGGGCGACCTGGAACGACACCCGATCCAGCGCCACGAGGCCGCCGAAGCTGTGTCGCACCCCCTCGACTTCAAGCAGCGCCATGGTATGAGTGCACCTTTCGATCACATCGGCTCCGCGTTCTGGGCGGCGCGGCCTGGACGCAGGGCCCGGACCCACCGCTTGATTCCGGCGGCCAGAGGTTTGAGGGGCCCTTCTGGAGCCAGGGAGACGATCCCAATGAGCAGAGCGCCGAAGACCGCGTTGTCATAACTTCCGAAGAGCCCGCGCAGCGACAGGTAATTGAGCAGCGTGCTCATGCCGGCGACGCCCCAGAGGCTGGACATGCCGCCCGCGGCAGCGAGCGCCACGTAACGCACCGACTTGAGGGCGCCGGCTTCCGAGGGGCCGATCCCGGCGGAGTAATGGGTGAAAAAGACACCGGCGAGCGCGGCCATGAGGGCGCTGAGAACAAAGGCCTTGAGCTTGTAACGCGCCGTGTTGATGCCCATGGCGTTGGCGGCGGTCTCGCGATCGTGAATGGCTTGGAGCGCCCGGCCGACGCGGGATCGGACAAGATTGCACAACAACACCAGCAACACGAGCGCCAGGCCGCTGGCGATGAAGTAGTTCTGGACCCGCAGGGCTTTCTTGCCCGAGACGGTCAGGCCCAAGCCCAACGGCCATTCCGGCACGCCGTTGATGCCGTCGGCTGCGCCGGTGAACCCCGTGCCGACGATCACCTTGTGAACGATCAGACCGAACCCGAGCGTGGCCATGGCCAGGTAGTGGCCGCGGAGCCGCAGGGCGGGGTAGCCGATCAGGGTCGCGACGACGAGCGTCAGGAGCATGGCTGCGAAGAACGCGGCCCAGGGCGACACGGTGACGATCGGGTTGCCGAAAACGTCGTCTCGGGCGACGCAGAGGCGTGCGTGCGTCAGCCAGCCATGCGCGGCGACGCCGCCGATTTTCGAGAAATCGGACGTGGTGAGCACTGCGGAGGTGTAGCCGCCGATCGCGAAGAACGCGCCGTGGCCGAGCGACACCTGGCCGGCATAGCCCATCACCAGACACAGTCCAAGGACGACGATGGCATAGTAGAGCGCCATCGTGAGCTGGGTGAGGCAGTACTCTTGCTCCGTCGCCCGCAGAATTGCGGGCACTGCCGCCAGGGCGAAGGCGGCGACAAGGAACGGCAGGAGACGTTGGATGGCCGGCTTCAATGTTCCCTCACGCTTTCTCCGCCGGGCCGTCCGAACAGGCCATGCGGGCGCACGAACAGCACCAGCAACAGGACTGCAAAGGCGGTCACGTCGCTGTAAGCCGCCGGGAGCCGGCTGACACTGAAGGCCTCGAGCACGCCGACGAGCAACCCTCCGAGCACCGCGGCCATCGGGTTTCCCAGGCCGCCGACGATGGCGGCGGCGAAGCCCTTGATGGCCAGCGGCGCGCCCATCTCGTAGTGCGTCATCGTGATGGGCGAGATCACGCAGCCGGCCAGGGCGCCGATGCCCGCGCTCAGGCCGAACGAGAGCGTGCGCATATTGGCGATGTTGACTCCGGCGAGCATGGCGGCTGGCGCGTTCGACGAACAGGCCCGCATCGCTCGGCCGCGCAGCGTATACGTGAGGAAGACATGCAGCAGGGCCACCGTGACCGCCACCGTCGCCAGCACCCAAATCACCTGGGGAGAAATCGCCGCCCCCAGGAACCTCAACGAGGACACCTCGTTCCCGGTGAAATAGGGCAGAGAACGGACCTTCTCGTCCCAGAGGTGCAAGGCGATCTCCTGGAGAACGATCGACAGGCCCATGGTGATAATGACCAAGTGCAGGACCGAATGCCGCTGCAGCCGGCGGAAGAAGAGGATTTCGAGCAAGCAGCCGGCCAATGCCACGATGACCACCGCGCCGGCCAACGCCACGGGGAGCGGCACGAAGCCGGCCAGGGTCACGGCGACCATGCCGCCCAGCATCACAAACTCGCCTTGGGCGAAGTTGAGCACGCCGGTGGCGCTATAGATCAGGTTGAACCCGATGGCCACCACGGCATAGATACTGCCCTTGGTGATTCCGGACAAGAGGTACTGGAGTTCCAGATTCCCGCTCTCCATCGGTCGTCCCCTCGGGAACGAAGCCCAGCCAATTCAACCGCCGAGGCTCCAGGAGTCAGGTTCGATAGGGCCGAGGGGCCGCTACTTTCGGTAGATGGTGAACTTCCCGTCCTTCACCGTCAGCATCTCGAACGCGGTCAGATCCAGGCCGGTGTGATCGGTGGCGGAGAAATTGAACACGCCGGCCGTGCCGACCAGGCCCTTGAGGTTCTCGATGGCGTCCCGGACCTTGGCGCGGTCGGGCTGTCCGGCTCGCCGGAGCGCCTCGGTCACCACCAGGATGGCGTCGTAGGCGTGTCCGCCAAAGGTGCTGACATCCTCTTTGTAGGCCGTTTCGTAGTCCTTCTTATAGGCTGCCAGCAACGCCTTCTGCGGGTGGCTGTCGGGCAGTTCGTCCACGACCAGCAGACGCCCGGCGGGAAACAGCGTGCCCTCCGCCGCGACGCCGGCCTGCTCGACGTACTTGCGGTTGCCGAAGCCATGGCTCTGGAAGAGGGGGACGTTCATGCCCAGTTGCCGCATGTTCTTCGCCACGATCGATTGCGCCGGCACGATCGACCAGTTGACGATCGCCTGCACGCCGCGTGTGCCTTTGATCTTGGTCAGAATGTCGGTGAGATCGGTCGCCTGCTTGTCGTAGACCTCGTTGGCCAGAATCTCGATCCCATCCCCGGCGGCCATCTCTTCGAGCTGCTTCTTGCCCGCCGCGCCGAAGCCGTCATTGCTGCTGACGACCGCGATCTTGGTCACGCCTTTCTCTTTCATCGTCCGGTAGATCCAGGTCACGGCCTGGCTGTCTTTCTGGGGCGTCTTGAAGACATATCGGGCCACCGGATTGACGATGACCTCGGCTGCCGCGCAGGAGACGAGGATCATCTCGTTCTCCTCGCACAGCGCCTTGATCTGCATGGTCTCGCCGCTGGTCGACGGCCCGATGATGGCCAGCACCTTGTCCTCCTCGATCAACTGCTTGGCGAAGGAAACGGCTTTCTCGGGGCTGCCTCCGCTGTCCTTGAGGACAAGCTGGATCTTTCGTCCGTTGATCCCTCCGGACGCGTTGAGCTTGTCGACGAACATCCGAACCGTTTTCTCCTCAGGCGCCCCCAGGAACGACGCAGGCCCCGTGACGGAGAAGATGGCGCCGATCTTAACCGGTTCGCCACTCGCCGCGGATTGAAGTACGGGGGTCATGCAGGACAGGCCGAGCGCGCCCACGGCTGCGGCCAGGAGGAAGGACTTGTTCATAGATAGAATCTCTCGATTGAAACGCACGTGAACCGCCAGTTTGCGGACTCCGACCTCATAAGGGATACAATGGCCCGAGCCTGCCAGAAAGACTTTCACCCTGTCAAGCAGCGCCGAAAGGCCAATGGGGTCGCATCTAAATAATTGACATATCGTTCCTGCCCTTTCCAGTCAAACGCTTGACAGGGCGCATGGGCCTGGGTAGCCCATGGCTGTGCACTCACTTCTCACATTTCCTGTTCCGAGCAGTCTGAGAATTGCGAGGTTGGCGTTGGTCGTTCTGGCTGTTGGCGCGGGTGTGGTTTCGCGCGCCGCCCAGGTCATCGACCTTTGGCCCAGCCAACCCCCCAGTGAAAAGGGCGTCCTTGGGGACGAGCAGGACATGACCAAACCCACGGACAACCTGGTTGCGGGCCGGCGATTGATTCGCCTGGGCAACGTTATCAAGCCGACACTCACGGTGTACCGCCCGCCTGCCGCGAAAGACAACGGCGCAGCGGTGCTTGTCTGCCCCGGCGGCGCCTATTCCATCCTCGCGCTGGACCTCGAAGGGACGGAGGTCTGCGAGTGGCTGAATTCGATCGGCGTCACCGGCCTGCTATTGAAGTATCGCGTGCCCAAGCGGGAGGGGCTCGAGAAGCACACCGTAGCGCTTCAGGATGCGCAGCGGGCGATGGGCCTGGCCCGGCAGCGGGCGAACGAGTGGGGGTTTGACGCACAACGCCTCGGCGTTGTGGGCTTTTCCGCCGGCGCGCATCTGGCCGCCTCTGTGAGCACACATGACCGCCAACGCACGTACGCGCCGATGGATGACGCCGATCGGATCGATTGCCGTCCGGACTTCACGGTTCTGATCTACCCGGCCTATCTGACGGTGAAAGAACAGGGAGACAAGGTGGCGCCCGACTTGCCGGTGACCACCAACACGCCGCCGACCTTCATCGCCATGGCGCAGGACGACCCGGTTCGCGTCGAGACGGCGCTCTTCTACGCGCTGGCGCTCAAGCAGGCCAATGTGCCCGTCGAACTGCACGTGTACCCCTCCGGCGGCCATGGCTACGGCCTGCGCCGAACCGAAGACCTCGTCACGACCTGGCCCGATCGTGTGCGCGATTGGCTGCTGAGCCGCGGATGGCTCAAGGCGACAGTGTCAGGCGCTCGGCCGTGATCCGTTCGCAGCGCGGCTGTTGGATCGATCACTGTATCCAATCGGACAACTGGACTGAGTTCTGATGACGGACTCTGCAACCGCGGCGCCGCGCTGGGCGCGTACATCTGCGCGTTGACTCGCCCGAGGCTTTGGGACAGGCTTTCGACCAACAGCCTGACCGTTCGAAGCCAACGATGCAGACCGATGCCCACGTCGCCCCAAACGGCTGCCGCAACGGGCCGTGGTTTGCGGCCACCCATTGGAGCGTCGTTCTCGCCATCGGCGAGGCGGACGCGGCACGCCGAGCCGAGGCCCTCGAGACTCTCTGTCGTACCTATTGGCCGCCCGTCTACGCCTACTTACGTCGTTTGGGCCGCGAGCGCTCGGACGCTCAAGACCTTGCCCAGGCGTTCTTCGCCCACATCCTGGCCCGCGATTTCTTCGCCAATCTGAGTTCGCAAAAAGGCAAGTTTCGTTCCTTTCTGCTCAAGTCGCTCCAGCATTTCCTGACCGACCAGTACGACCGTGAACGCAGCGCAAAGCGCGGCGGCGGGCAGGCCCTCCTGCCACTCGATTGCGACTTCGCAGAACAGCGGTGCGTCCGAGAAACCGCCAGCGACCGTCCGCCCGAAATGGCCTACGACCGCCTGTGGGCCGTGACGATGCTCAATCGAGCCTTTGCCGCATTGCAGCAGGAGTTCGCGGTGCGCGACAAAGCCATGCACTTCGCCGCACTGAGCGCGTTCCTGGCGGTGGAAGGCAACGCCGAGGATTACGCCGCTGCCGGACGCGCCCTCCGGTTGAGCGGGGATGCCGTGGCGGTGGCCGTGCATCGGCTGCGTCAGCGATACCGCGACTGCATCCGCTCCGAGGTGGCGCAGACGGTGCGGGAACCGGGGGACGTGGCCGAGGAGATGCGCTACCTGCTGCAGGTGCTGTGTCCTTGATGGATCGCCTGTAATCCTCCCATGCCCATCCCGTAGTAAGCAGTGATGAGCGCGTCCGAGCCCGCCGGTCACCCCGTGGCCTGTCCGCACTGCGGGACACCCGTTTCTGCCGACCTGTTGGCCGGTTTGTGCCCGCACTGCGTCGCCAGACTGGCCCTGGCCGCGCCCGCCGCCGGGGCGGATCCGCCGCGCGTCCGCTATTTCGGCGATTACGAGTTGCTCGATGAGATCGGTCGTGGCGGCATGGGCGTGGTGTTCAAAGCCCGGCAGGTCAGTCTGAACCGCCTGGTCGCGGTGAAGATGCTCTTGCACGGCGATTTCTCGACCGAGGAATTCGTACGGCGGTTCCACACCGAGGCGGAAGCCGCAGCCAGCCTCCAGCACCCGAATATCGTGGCGATCCACGAAGTCGGCGTCCACGAGGGCCGCCACTACTTCTCGATGGACTTCGTCGAGGGCCAAACCCTGTCGGCGCTGGCTGACGGCCAACCGCTGTCTGCCCACCGGGCGGCGCGTTATCTGCAGGCGATCGCCGGGGCCGTCCACCATGCCCACCAACACGGGGTCCTCCATCGCGACCTCAAGCCCGCCAATATCATCATCGACGCCCGCGACCAACCGCGGATCACCGACTTCGGTCTCGCCAAACGGTTGGATCGCGATTCGCCCTCGACGCTCAACCCGCAACTCACCTGCTCCGGCCAGGTACTGGGCGCTCCCGGTTACATGCCGCCCGAACAGGCTGCCGGCAAACACGCCGAAACCGGGGTGCCCAGCGACGTCTATGCCCTCGGAGCCATCCTCTATCACCTGCTCACCGGCCGACCGCCATTTCTCTCCGAGACGCTCCACGAGATCCTGCGCCAAGTCCAAACCGAATCCCCGCCGCCGATGCGCGCGCTCAATCCAGCCGTCCCGCGCGACCTTGAGACGATCTGTCTCAAGTGCCTCCGCAAAACCCCGCGCGAACGGTACCCGAGCGCCGCCGCCCTCGCCGAGGACCTCCGTCGATGGCTGGCCGGAGAACCGATCCTGGCGCGATCGCCTGGCCCGATCGAGCGCGCGTGGCGGCTCGGGCGGCGGCACCCGGCCCTGACCGCAGCCGGAATAACGGCCCTGGCGTTCCTGATCGTCGCGATCGGCTCTTGGAGACGGTGGGAACAACACCGCTTCGTCATCCCGGCTGAAGCGAGCGAACTGCTCGTCGTTTGTGGCAATGAGTATACCCCCCCGCCGGTCTACTTCACCTCTCCGGAAGGGTCCTTCTGGCGGACGTTCCCCCGACGGGCAATGCAATTGGACGTGTCGCCCGACGGACGCCGCGTCTGCTACGAATGCGTCGAAGGACCCAACACCCGGACCGTATGCATCGCCCGCCTCGACGGCAGCAGGGAGACCTCCCTTGTGCCCAGCGGACGTAAGCCACGATGGTTGAACGACAACACAATTCTGTACCAGACCGCCGATATGCGCGCGCTCTGGGCCATCGACCTCGACACGCGCAAGCAACGGAAGCTCTTCGACTGGGCCAGCATCACGCCCAACGGTTTCTCGGGCAGCATCGCGCTGTCGCCAGATCGCACCCGTTTGCTCTGCAACCCCCAGAATGGCGCCTGGGCCCCAACGATGGACGTCTTCACTTGCGATCTCGACGGCCAGAATGTCCAGGTCGTGTGGGAAGACGACGACCACGGCGACCGCAACGCCGGCACAGCAGACGAAAGCCTCGTTTGGCTGGACACCAATCGGGTGGCTTGGTGCCGCCATGCCCGGCCCGGCAATCGAGTTCCGGATATGGCCATCGTCACCTGCGGACTGGGCCAGACCAACCTCCAAGCGCTTACCGGCTGGCACGGATTCAACTACCCGCTGGCCGCCTCGCCTGACGGACGCCGTCTCTTGTTCGTGACCGAAGATACACCCGGTGGCGGCAACCTCGAACTCTGGACGATGACCACAGACGGCACGGACCGCCGCAAAGTGGCCAACCACAAGTTCTCCTGCGACCTCTGGATCACCGCACGATGGGTGCAGCGCCCCCGCTAATCCTTCAGATGTGAGATCTCACGTCTGAAATGGAACGGACGCGTCGCACCAACTTGTGCGCGTGCAGTCCAATGCGCCAAGGCCGCAAATACTTCCTCCGCGAATTCGCGTAATCCCGTGCCGGCTTTGCCGTAGTAGACTTCTGAATCCCGGAATCCGGGTTGCGGCCGTGGCCAAACGCGCGGGAACCGTACCGTTCGCCCGCAACGCTTGGGACCGCGGCCACTGGCGCCAGGGTTCCGGCCAACAAGAACAACAGACCATGAAGCGAACAGCGACGACAGTAGCATTCAGCGCCCTCGCCCTGGCGGTCCTCCTGCCTTGCGCGATGGCCGAAACCATCTACGTGGACCAGCGCTACGGTCCCGGCGGCACGGGGACATCGAGCGCGCCCTACGACACAATCCAGGCGGCGATCAACGACGCCGGCGCGACCGAAATCATCGTGTTTCCAGGCACGTATGCGGAGAATCTGGCGGTTACCAAAGCGATCTCCATCTACGGCTACGACGGCCCGCACACAACGCGGATCGATGGGTCCGCAGGCACCGACACGATCAGTATCAACCGGGGGATCACCGTTCGCATCGAGGGCCTGGCCATCTCGAGCGGCAAGCGCTACGGCCTGCTGCAGCCGACCGAGGGCACTCTCCGCCTCCGGAATTGTGTGTTTTGCGGCAATACCTCACACGGGCTATTCCTCCAACGCTCGGAATCGGACGTCGCACCCAACGTCCAGATTTACAACTGCATCATGGTGGCCAACGGCGGGAGTGGACTGATGCTAAATGGCTTGCTACCTAGAGCGGAGCTTTCTGGTGGCCGACTCTCGTCGCCATGAACAACATCTTCATCGGCAATAGCCGCTACGCCATCGAGACGAACAGCAACGGCGACAACGACAACGTGGGCTCCATCACTCTGGATTACAACTGTTACGTCGGGAACACCGTGGGGAAATACGTCTACCCGATCGGGACGACGGCGCCATACCATCCCGGAAACCACTCGATCGAGCTTTCGCCCGAATTCGTCGGCGGCATGGTGAGTTCTTGCGGCATCGATTTCCGCCTGCTTCCCACCTCCCCCTGCAAGGACATGGGCCACCCCGGTATTGGCTTCCTGGACCCCGACGGCACGCGCAACGACATCGGCGCCTACGGCGGTCCCGGCGCCCAAAACTTCTACACCAATCCCAACGACGGCCCCTTCATCCGCAGCGTCACCATCGACCAGGGCATGGTCCCCCGCGGCGGCACCTTCACCATCCGCGCCACCGGCGCCGCGCGCTAATCGCACTGCCAAGAGCCAAACTCACGGAGGTTTCCCATGAATCCCCCATCCCATTCCGGGATACCACTTCGTATGAAAACCGACCCGGTCGGTAGGGCGGCCAGTCCCCTGGCCGCCGTCGGCGCGCACGGAGTGCCGCGCCCTACCTGTTTTCGGGGTAAACCGTTCATCCTCTGTTCGAGCGCCTTGGCGCTGCTGGCCGCAGCCGCACTGCCCGCGCTCGCCCAACCTCGGCTCGAATCCCAATACCGCCTCGATGGCGGCGTTGCCCAGAGCCTGCCACTGGTCAGCAGCGACAGCAGCCGGACGCACTATTGGGAAGGCACCTTCGCCCTCGAAGTCAGCGCCGCCAACCTCGACGTCGGCCCCCATTACCTCGAAGTGCGCATGGCCGACACCAACGGGGTCTGGTGCGCATGGCAAGGACAATGGTTTCGCGTCTCGGGGCCAGTTTCACTGACAGCCGCCGAAGTGTTCGTCGATGCCGATCCGGGGCCGGGCCACGGCACGCCCATCCCGCTGCCGTCCGATGGCGCCTGGGGCGGGAGCGCGGAAGACTTCGTCATTCCGGACGTGACGACGACAAACCTCGCGACCGGGCGGCACACGCTGTTCGTCCGGTGCAGGGACTCGAATGGGGACTGGGGCCTGACCAACGCGACTGTGTTTTACGTGGCCAACGAATTGTCGATCGCAGCGGCCGAATGGACGTCGAATCCGTATGCGGCGGCCGGAACGGGCCATCCAATGCAAATCAAACAAGTCACCAACTCGACGATGGGCGAGGTGACCCTGCAAGCCACGGACAACACCCTGACTGTCGGCACCAACTACTGCGCCCAGTACCCGCTCTTCGTGCGGGTGCAAGATAACCTGGGCCGCTGGAGCACCCGGGAAGGGTGGTCTCTCGACGCGGCGCGAACCAACTGGCTGTTTGACGCGGCCACCGCCTGGGCCGACGCCCAAGCAACGCTGGTCGTCGCCCCGGAACTGCCCAGCGCACCCGTGCTGAGCAACCACGCCCTGACGAACAACGGAGCGTTCGCGCTAAGCTGGAAGGCGTGCGACGGGGTGACCGGCTATGAGGTGTGGGGGCGCGCTGCGATCACCCAGCCCTTCACCCGCTGGGCCATGGGCACCGACTCTGCGTTCACGCCCGCTGCCGTCTTCACCGCCGGAACGCATGATTGGTGGGTTCGGTCGCTCGGAGGCACCGAGTGTTTTCGAGATGGACCGGTCTGGCATTTCACCGTTGCCGCGCCGCGGGCCGACGACACCGACAACGACGGCATCGCCGATGACTGGGAGCGGGGGCATTTCGGCCAGTTGTTCCGGGCCAACGGTGTCACCGACTACGATGAGGATGGTCTCCTGGACTGGCAGGAATGGGCCGCCGACATGGACCCGAAGGACCCGTTGGACAGCTTCCTCATGGCGGGCTGCCGCAAGGTGGCGGAGGGTGTCGCCGCGGATTTCCCCACGGCGGCCGGGCGTGACTATACGGTCTATTTCGCCCTCGAACTGGCCGAGCGGCACACGGTCTGGAACCTGTTCGACCAAATGGTCGGCACGGGAGATCTCATGAGCGTCACCAACACATGGCCGGATCCGCAGGGTTACTTCCTGCTCTCGGTCATGCCGCCCTGATGCCCAACCGGGGGGCGCGCTCGTTCACGCTCGGTCTTCAAGCGCCCCTCAGGGCGAGAAAGGCAATGGGGTCAGATCCGCGAGAAAGGCAATGGGGTCAGATCCGTATTGTTGACAATTGAGGTCGGCTGTGTGGGCACGTCTCTCAGGGGCGCTCCCGGGCAATCGTGGTGGAGGATGAAAAATGGCTGGCGGGTTACACATTTGCAGAGGGGATGACTCTGTTTCCATTGCCCCCAGCGCCGGCCTCGCCCCCGAGTCGACCCGCCCGCCACCCGGATCCTGAACGGTCGCGCCATGCCCCTCGGCTTCTCCAGCCGGATCCCATATGTCAATAATACGGATCTGACCCTATTGCCCCTGCCGATGACGAACGTCAGGGCCCAACCCAGACAATCTGGCAACGCCAACTCATGCGGTGTCGATGGGAGCCAACCTTGAGATCTGCCGAAGGTTTGGCATGTCGACGCTGCGGGTCCAAACAAGCCGGAGATTGGGCCGCTGCTGCCGGAGTCAGGTTCTGCCGGATACGCGCGCCATGATGTCGCGGTTGGGGGTCGACATTGCCGGGGAGAGGGCGTAGTCTGTTGCAACCTCAACACAGGGTGAACCCCACAGACTCGCGCCTGTCAGCCATTTGACGGGAGGAGCGAATCGGCCTGAGCCATGTCTGCCGGATGCGCCGCGCCGGGTCTGATCGGGTTCCCCCACAGACGAAGAGTGTGCGCTATGAGAACAGAGGTCTTGCTCTGGGGGTTGGCGGTCTCCCTCACCCACTCGGCTTTGGGTCAGATACCGCGTTTGGGTATCGACTGTGGCTGTTATCGCACGGGCGTTTATGTGCGGCCGGCTCGAGCCAACGTCCAGTGGAATGCCCTCCGCTCCCCGCGGGGCAACTACCTGGTCGAGCCCTTTGCCGGCGGCAACGGATTGGTGGTGCGCAAGACGGGAAGCACGGTGCTGACCTTCGGCCCGAGTTCGTCTGTGATCGGCTGGGGATTCAGCCCGGACGAACGGGGTCTGGTGATCCATGCCACCCGCCACGGCGAACCGGGCATCCCCGCGCAGCACAGCGCCTGGCTTTACAACCTCGAAGGTGATCCGGAGAGATCGTGGCAAATCCAGACTGCGGTCGCCGATGCGGTGTCGGTGTTCAGTCCGGCGGGGCGGTACCTGCTCTACCTGACTCGCGATCCGAGCGATGGCATGCACCTGTGGGCGGTCGAGGTCGGCAGTCTCACCGAGGCCTGGCGTCATGATTACCGGGCCGTGCCGGGGATCGGCGAGGCAGGCCAAAAGTTCGGCCTGGCAACTTGGGGCTTCAGCCCGGACCCGGAGGATGCGTCGCTCGCCTACCTGTTCAACGTCGAGAACGGGGTGAGTCTGAACCTGGTGAACCTGGCTCGCCGCCGCAATGTCATCAACAGTTGGTTGATAACAGGGACGGCGGAAGTGCAGTTCAGCCCGTGCGGCGACCTGCTGAGCCTCGTGCGCTACCCGGCCCAGGCTGCGGACGTCTGGCTCGAACGGACGCTCGATGGCAGCCATGTTGTCCCCGGAGCCTCCGTGGCCAACTTCGGCTTTCTCGAAGCCGAACCCGGATTTCATGTGGCGCGGACGGGGCAGGGCTCGGCGCGATTGACAGCCAACACCGCCGCTGAAGCCTGCCGCGACATCCCGTCCGAAGCTCCCTACTGGCCCGCCAACGCGAAGTTGACCGCCACGGCCATCCGATCGACCAGCCTGCGCCTCGTGCGGCCCACGGCTCAGAGCCAGGGCGGCAAAATCGTCGCCTACGAGTTCTACCAGGACGCGCCCGAGCAACAGGTGCTGGGGACCCTGACACCCAAGCAGAGCGATCTCACCCTGCAGGGGTTGACGCCGGAGACCGAGTATTCTTTCTCTGTGCGAGCCCGGAATGAGGCCGAACTCTGGACCGAGCATGCGCTGACGCTGACGGTGCAGACCGCCAAGGCCAATGCGGTTCCCACCTGGCCGCTCGATGCCCAACTGCTCGCGCATGACGTCGGGGAAACCAGCCTGCGGCTCGAATGGCCGGCGGCTGTGGACGACGCGGCGGTAACGGCGTATCGCGTCTTTCAGGACGGCGTCGTCTTGGCGACCTTGGACGCTCAGAAACGCGGGCATGCTGTCGGCAACCTGGTCATTGGCCAGAGCTACGAATTTCGTGTCCAGGCCAGCGATGCCCAGGACCAGTGGAGCGCCGATGGCCCCCGTCTGCACATCACCATGCGGGATCTTTCGCCACCCACCTGGCCCCTGGGCAGCCGGCTCGACACGGTCGAACGCGGCACACATCGCCTCGTGCTCGGGTGGACCCCGGCCGAGGATAACGTGGGTGTGTCCCTGTACAGCCTGTACCTGATCGAACGCGGCGACTCGAGGCTGTTCACCATGGTGAATGGCACCACCACGAACCTGGCTCTGAGCTGCCTCTTGCCCGGTCAATCCTTCGAGTTCGCCATCGAGGCCGGCGACGCCGCGGGCAACTGGAGCACCGGCGGTCCGCGTGCCAGAACATCGACAGTCTATGGACCCAATGAGTGCGAGAGCGCACTCGAACTGGCCAGCGTCAACTCGGAGGAAGAGCCGACCCGAGGGGTGCTGGCGCTGGGCTGGACCGACGACGGACAGTACTGGACGGTGGCCAGGAGTTGGCGTCCCGCCCTCAGTGCGAACGGACGGTTTGTCGTATTCGATTCCATCGCCATCAACCTGGTCCCTCATGACGGCAACAACGTGACGACGATCGTTTACGAAAACGGCAGCCTCCAACAGTTCTGGCACTCGGACGTCTTCCTTCGAGACCGGTGGGCCGGAACCACGGAGCGCATCAGCACCCGTCCGGCGGGCGGCGAGACCGCCCCGCCAGGATCGAGCGGCGATGCGGACATCAGCGGCGACGGCCTGTCCGTCGTCTTCTCGTCCTCGGCGGCCGACCTGGCGATGCCGGACACCAACGGCAAGCGCGACATCTTCCTGCGCGACCGCCGATCCAACATCCTGAGGCGCCTGACGGGGTGGGGCGTTGGCAACGAAGCCAACGGCCATAGCGACCGACCCTGCGTCAGCGGCGACGGCTCGGTCGTGGCCTTCGAATCCCTCGCCGACAACCTCGTTGCCGATGACACCAATGGCGTTGCCGATATCTTCGTCGTCACGCAGCCCGACGGGGCCCGCCGACGCGTGAGCGTGGCCAACGACGGCACCCAGGCAAACGCGCCGTCCTGGGGGGCCGCGGTCAGCACCGATGGCCGATTCGTCGCGTTCGCTTCCGACGCCTCGAACCTGGTGCCGGACGACCGCAACGGAGCGGCCGACGTGTTCGTACACGATCGCGAAACCGGCCAGACCGTGCGTGTGAGCGTTTCGTCGAGCGGCTTCGAGGGGAACGGACACTCGGCGAAAGGCGTCGGAATCTCGCCCGCACCCACCCGCCCCGCTCTGAGCGCCGACGGACGCTTCGTTGCGTTTGATTCGGAGGCAACGAATCTTGTGGCTGACGACGCCAACGGGTGTCGCGACGTCTTTGTGCATGATCGCGAGACAGGCCAGACCGTGCGAGTGAGCCTCACCAGCGACGGCGCAGAAGGATCGGTCCCGTCGTGGGCCAATCCGCTGTGGGCTTCCAGTTGGGGATCGGATGTCAGCAGCGATGGCCGGTTCGTTGTGTTTCTCTCGAAAGCCCTTCTTGTCCCGGAGAAGACCAGCATCGCCACCGATGTCTTCCTGCATGACTGCCAAACCGGCAAGACGTGCCGGGTGAGCGCGTGCGCCTGCGGCGGAGACACGGAACCCAATTTCACCGGGGCCAGTCGGGCGGTGATCAGCGGGGACGGCCGCGTCGTCGCGTTTGAATCGGAGTCCACAAACATCAAGCCCGGTTTCGTCGATCCGAACTGGTCTCCCGACGTCTTCGTTTTCACCCGTGACGCCGGACCGACCGACCAGGACGGCGACGGCGTTCCGGATGCCGAGGAGCAGGGTCCAGAGGGCAACGATCCGCTCTACGACGGCGACGGCGACGGGGTGCCCGACTACTTGCAGGATGTCGTGGTGAGCGGTTACACCTACGAAGGCCGGCACTACTACCGGTCGCGCGTCGTCAACCGTCCCGCCATGGCCCGTGTGACCGCGCTGGGAGTCTCGGGCCTCGACAGTCTGCCCGCCGACGTTCTCCTGCCGTTTGGCGCGTTCGACATCCGGGCCTATGGTGCGGTCGAGCCTGGCGGCGAGTTGCTGGTCGAACTCGAGTTCCCAATGGGCGTCGCTTTCAACTCCTATTACAAACACGGGCGCGTCCCAGGCTCGACCGAGCCGCGCTGGCATGAATTCATGTACGACGGACAGAGCGGGGCTGAGATCGACGACAACCGCGTGCTGCTGCACCTGGTGGATGGCGTGCGCGGGGACGATGACTTGCAGGCGGACGGCAATCTGATCGATCCCGGCGGACCCGCCCTGGTCGGAACGAGCACGCCGCCCAAGCTCGAGGTCAGCCCCTCGACGGTCCTGCTTGGCGCCGATCAGACTGCAACGACCGTCGGCTTGAAGAACAGCGGCGGGCGCCCTTTGGCCTGGGCGATTCCCGAACCGCCGCCGCCGTGGCTCAGGCTCGATCGGATGGCAGGTGAGTTGGATCCGGACGAGGCGACCCTCGTGGGCATAAGCGCAGACCGCGCCGGCCTGGCCCCGGGCATGGCCAGCCACATCCTGCTCATTCGCAGTGGCGGCGGCACACGCCCGATCGAGATTAACCTCGTCATTCCCTTCGCCTTGGAGGGCGGGGCGGAGCGGATGGGCGACTGCGTCGTGTTCACATGGCGCAGCGAGCCCGACTATGCCTATCGGGTGGAATCGGCGGACTCCCTTGTCTCAGCCGGTTGGCAGGCGGTGAGCGAGACCATCGTCGCCGACGGCCCGCTCTCGAGTTGGACGGACTGCCGCAGCCTGGCGACCAGACGCTTTTACCGCGTGGTCCGTTCTGAGTAACCGCGCCTGCCATCGTTCGAGCGCGTCGAAGGCCCCTTCCTTCGGGAACTCGCCCTGACCTTCGACTGTCGCGGGGCCGGTGTCTCTGGCCAAGAGCCGCCTAAAGGCGGGACACCGAACACCGCTCCGAGCCCCCCGCGCGGTTTGGTGTCCCGGCTTCAGCCGGTTTCCGCGCCGGGCGTTCCTCAAAATGAGACTTCCAGCAACAACCTGTTGACGACTTGGGAGGTCAGCCGGACCGAACTGGGCCGCCTGGATCGGTCGACGCACCGGCCAAAGCCAGCGCGGCGGCGAGGACCGGACGGCTGGCACTGGGGGTCTGCGACAGGGCAGTTCGCAGGATCTTCGTGGCTGACCGTCCCGGTTCAACTCGATGTTGACGTCCGCCCGCTCTGCCGACCGAGGCGGGGGATGAGTTTGGACCGGTTGTGCACGTGGGCTCGCTTGGTGCGACGCGTGCCATCGCAGGTACCAGAGGAGGACGAGCGCCTCGTCGCCGCGGTTGCAGCTCTGCCCTGGTGCGTGCCCCTTCGGCCTTATTCGCGAGTGACCAGTCGGGCCGTCCGGGGCGAGAACGGCTCGAGCCGGATGGAGTTTGCACCGGGCCTGAGGAATCTCGACACTTCGAGCCGCAGCGGGTGGCCGATCACGCCGCCGGCATCGCTGTCGTTGATCGTCACGCGCGTGGCCGCTTCCGGCGCCATCCCTTCCATGATCAGATAGACGCCCCGACTCAAGTCGACGTCCTCCGGAATATCACACGCGCCGACAAACGGGTTCAGCTTCGCCGGGCTGAGGGTGAGCGGACCGACGCCAACCGCAGACCAGGGACCAGCGCCATAACGCGCCACCTCCGCCGCCAGCGGCCAGTTCGCGTCATCATAGGCCGGCAGGTTCCAACCCTCGCCAGACTCGCGCGAGACTCGCCACGTGCTGTCCACCGGAACAACCAACGGCTCCCCGGTCTCGAACTCGGCGCGCAAACATCCCAGCAGCCCGGCCGGGTTCGGGCGATCGCCTGCGTTGATCGCCTGGATGGCCAGCAGATTCAGGCCCGCCTGCAAGCGCGAACTCACATCCAATCGAACCGGATGCCGCCATCCTTCGCTGCTGGCGTCACCGCGCCCCGCCTCGCTCCCGTTCACATACAGCGCGAAACTGTTGTCCGCCGTTCCCAAAAACTCCGCGCGCATCAGCTTGCGTTGCTCGGGAACGAGAATCCGTTTGCGGAACAGGCAGGGACCGGGAGGAGCCGCCTGAACCGAGTTGCCTTCCGGATGCCACACCCAAAACCGCCCCTCGAAAACCCGGTGGAAAGGCGATCCGGTTTCCAGCTTCGGCTCGGACGGCAGGCGCAACGTCCTGCCGAACAGAGAGGAATGGTCCTGACGCCGGGGCTGGACTCGACCGTCTTGCGTTGGGGCAAAGGCCGGCGGCTCTCTTGAAACACCAGCAGCACGCTTTCGTTTGGCTCGAGTGTCAGCGCCAGTTCCGTGTGCCGGCCCGATCGTTGGTGCGGCACCGCGGCGATCTCGTTGCGCATGGCATCCCAACACTCGGGCTCGCCTTCGGCCTCGATCCGAAACCGAAACGTGCGCGGCCCCCCCACGTGATTCTGGTTGGCAATGAAGAACACGTCCCGACCGCCCCGCACCCGGTGCAACACGTGCAGCCAGCCGTCGGTCTCACCCGCCATCACCTCGAGCGTCGGGCGAATGCCGGCATCGCCCGCCAGCACTTGCTCGAGTTCCTTGGGAGTCGGGCGCTCACCCAGGAAATAGGAGCTCCCCCCTCGGTCGCTCGTACGGCAAACGCGCAGTCCGGGTTCGGTGCTCCCCCAGATCGCCTCCCGCAAATCGCGCAATGTCCGCCGAGCTTCGGCCCGGCGTGGCCGATCTCGCAGGCAGAACACCGTACCCGATGACCACCCCGCCTGCCTCGAAATACTCCTTCGCTTTGGCCAGTGTCCCGTACGGAATCACCTCCACCGCGGGAACAATCAGCACCCGATACGACTCGGCCCGCAACTCGCAGTCCCTGCCCCGCCACTCGCGTGTCGTTTTCGAGCACTTCGTACGGCAGCCAATCGCAGTCGTACAAGGCGTCCTGCAAGCTCTCGCTGATCCCATCGACCGGGATTCCCCGCCCGACATGCAGGCTTTGGCCTGGGGAAAGCAACGCCACCGGGCATACATGCCGCCCGCCAGTCAACAGCACGCTCAACCGGCTGCTGTAATCGGCAAACACCCGGTAAAGCGGCCAGCGCGGCTCGAAACCACCATTGTAGAAATAGGGAGGACAGTCCGTGTCGTGCGGCGCCCGCGGATTGAATGAGTGCGGGATCAGGAAACTCACGCCCGAAACATGCATGTGATCGGCCCACCATTTCATCTCCGGATAGGTCAGGTCCTGTCCGCGCGCGCCGAAGATCTCGACCATGCTGATGTCCTCGCGCCTGCCATAGGCGTGGCTGATCGAGCTGCCCAGCTTCGGCGTCTGCCAACACGGCGTGTCGTACGCAGCCCGCTGCCCCATCTTGAATTGCGAAAACACCGCATCGATCCCCCCCATGCTGCTGTACTTCTGAACCCGCATCAGGTCGCCCGCGCAAAACTCCTGCAGCCGGTACATGCCGCTGTGCTCCATGAAATGACCGATCGACGCGACACCGCGCTCCTCGCACCAGCGGGTGATGCCGCCATACATCGTGCGACCCCAGGCCTCCGCGCGCGCTTCGAGGAACTGGTAGCGCGCGGCCGTCTGAGCCTCGCCCGCCAGCTTGAACTTGTAGGCCACGTAGGCCCTCTTCCAATCCAATCCCCACTCGGCCAGGACGGGATTCAGGGCTGTGCCCCAGTCGCCGCGCGTCTCCGGTTCGTCGTAGAAAAAACCCACGATCGTCTTCCCAAAGTCATCCCTGAACCGCTCGTAATGCCGCGCGTACACGGTGTCGAGATACCACTCGACGCAGTCCGCACTCAAGCCGTCCACGCTCAATTCGCGCCCGCCCCCCTGGCCCAGTCCAGGCGCGAGACCATGAGTGAACTTCATCACGCGCCAACGCCCCTCCGGCACCGGCCAGGACAGCCGACCGTCGCGGATGAAATCCGCCAGATCGACGAGGCTGCCGCCGTCGATCGCGTCGTCTTCAACCACCCGGCCTGCCACGGCACCGACCCAGTGATCACCGCCATAGCCGTCCGCCTCGAACTGGCTTGGGCCGGTCACCTCGACCCCGGACGCCTCCAACTTCTTGGCGGCGTAGCGGGCGGGCACTTGACCGCCCACACCCTGGCTGGGCCACCACTTCTCGTCGAAGATCCAGAGCTTCAGGTCGTGCCGCTTCGCCGCTTCGAGACAGATTGCCAGATCGCGAAACCAGCCCTCCCCCAGCCAATCGCTGTGCGGACGCGACTCTGCGGTGAAACAGCCGTTGCCGCCCTCGGCGATCTTGGCGACGTACTCTTCGAGCCGTTCCCGCGACTCGTCACCGTGCAGCCAAAACAAAGGGCCGGTCAACCGCCGTGCTTCCATCGGCAGCTCGCGGAATTGACGCTCGAGTTCCACCCACGAGGGTTCAGCACCCCGCAGTCCCGGAAGAAACAGGAGCCCCACCATGACACCCGTCAGTACGGGCGCTCTCCTGTTGCTCCCGCGTCGACACCGTGTGGTCGTTCCCAATCCCGTCCCGCGCGGCGAAATTGCATTGGTCCACAACGCCGGAACAAAAACATCCAGATTCTTCCTCATAGCCTTTGGTGCATTCCCCAGCCAGTGAACCCCACGGAGCCGACGAAAGCAAGGCACACCCCGCTCGGCACTCCAGACAACCGCCTAGAGCGACTCCCTCGATCAAATCTGTTGTCATTGAGTCAAGTTTTTGATCGCCCCGCGACAGTTTTTGTGCCGCACAGCGGCGCCACTTAGCGAGGCGTCGAGCGCCGGTGATGGAGGTGGCCGCCCAGCGCAGACGAGTTGTTCACGCCTCACCTCGGTCTGAGGCGAAGCCTCGCTAACCCGGAAATCTCACCAGTGAGGCGGTCGCAGCATGCCTGACAGTCCGCGGGTGAGATTTTCGGGTCTATGAAACCCGCGCCCAGCAAGAAGAATTGGCTCATCGGTTCATCAAAGCCGGGATACGCCCCAGCCGCTTGGGCGACCCGGGCACGCGGACACAGTGGGATCGAGATTGGGTCCATCTGTTTGGGGCGCGGGTTTCTGAGAGCCCGCATTTCAGGTGAAATGGGACGGTGACCGGTCAGATGACATCGGAAGTTGGTGAGAAATGCGGGCTAAGGTGTCAAGGTCAGGAACTGACCCCCCTGGCAAGAACAGGCAGGCAGCGCGGCCAGATGTCGAGCCGCGCTGGCGTGTGGCCCGCCGCGTCGCCGTCAATCTGGATCGGCACCGGCGTGTCGGTCTCGAGGACCAGCCGGGCGCCCCGGAAATACCGGGCGCGCGGGTTGCCGATAAATGACCCGCGCAGCAGCTTCGGAAAATGCCAGGCCGTCGCCAGACGCGGCATGGCCTCGATCAGACAGACATCGAACTGCCCATCGTCCCCAAGCGCGCCTGGGGAAAGCCGCATCGCGCCGCCACCCGCCCACTCGAGGTTCCCCGCACAGATGTGCAGCCAGCGGCCCTCGAAGGTCAACGCGTCGGCTCGGACTCGAACGGCGGGCGGATGATACGTCGCGAGCGCCCTCAGGAACCCGATCGAATAACACCAACGCGGCCCAAACCATCGCTTGACCGCCGGAGTCGTCCGCCGCAGCAACTCGTCGGCAAAACCAAGGGAAACAAACGACAGCGCATGCCGATTGGGCTCGGATTGGTCCGGGGGACAACGCACGGCGATGGCATCCATGAGTCGCGGCTGCCCACCCGCAATCAGGTCGATCGCTCCTTGGACGGTCCGGATTCCCAATTGGGAGGCGACGTCGTTGCCGGTGCCCAACGGAAGAATCGCGAGCTGCGCACAGGCTCGGGACTGTAACAGGCCGCCGGCAACTTCGGAAACGGTGCCGTCTCCTCCGACGGCCACCAGCAGGTCCGCCTCCGAGGCTGCGCGCCGGGCCATGTCAAGTCCGGCGCCAGGCTCGCCTGTCATGCACTCCGTCCCCGCCAAACCGCGCCGCCACAGTGCGGCGCGGGCGGCCTCCCACCGCGCCAGGGCGCGTCCGGCAGCGGCAGCGGGATTCACAATGTAGGCCACGCGGCGAGCCATGGGAGGAGTGGGAGGACGCTGCGCTCGGGGACGCGTGGCGGGTGTCGGAGAACGGACAGGACGCTCAGTAGACCTTGCGCAGATGAGACGGCAGGATATTCAGCTCGGACCGATACTTGGCGACGGTTCGCCGGGCGATCATGATGCCGGCGGCGGCGAGGCGCCGGACGACCTCCTCGTCCGAGAGCGGTTTGGCGCGGTCTTCCTGGCCGACCATTTCGGCGATGATGCCTTTGACGCTCGAGTTGGACATCCCCACGCCGCTGGCCGTCTGGATGCCGGACGTGAAAAAGGACTTCATCTCGACCACCCCTTGCGGAGTCTCCATGTATTTGCCGGACACGGCGCGGCTGACGGTGGTTTCGTGGACGCCGACCGCTTCGGCGACCTGCGCCATGGTCATTGGCTTCAGATGCGAGACGCCCTTGTCCATGAACTCGCGTTGCCGGCTCACGATCTCACGGGCAATGTTGGAGATCGTCTGCTGTCTCTGGTGCAGGCTTTTGATCAGGAACTTGCCTGCGCGGATCTTATCCCGGATGTACTCCCGCACCTCGGCCGTGCTGTTCGGCTGGGCCATGATGTCTTTGTAGGTGTTGCTGATCCGCAGGTGCGGCACCGCCTCGTTGTTCAGTGACACGACGTAATCGTCGCCGTTCTTCTGGACGAACACCTCCGGCACGACATACAGATGATCGTCGGGCAGGAAGTCGCGACCGGGACGCGGTTCCAGGTGACTGATGCGCTTGCCGGCCTCCTGCACATCCTCGACCGACCGGCCCAACGCGCGCGCGAGTTCGGGAAAGCGCCGGCGCCCCAGAGCCTCCATATGCTGGTCCACCATGATGTATTCGAGCGTGCCGGTGCGCCCTGCGCGCGCGAGCTGGAGCAGCAGGCACTCCCGCAGGTCGCGCGCCCCAACGCCCGGCGGATGGAACGTCTGCACCACTTCGAGAACCCGCGACACCTGCTCGCGCGGCGTGTTCGTCGAGAACGCCAGTTCATCGAGGCTGGCCCGCAAATAGCCGGCGTCGTCGATGTTGCCGATAATCATCTCGGCCACCGAACGTTCCTCGGCGGTCAACTCGGAGAGGCGCACCTGCTCGAGCAACTGCTCCTGAAGCGAGGTGCCCGCGACGAGCGAGTCGAACATGAACTGGCGTCGCTCCTCCTCCTCCTCTCGCCCGCGTTGGGGTGAGTTGGTCTGGGCCAGGGAATCCCGCCACTCCTGGTCGACCTGAGCCAGACGCTCGAACTCAGCCTGGAAATCGTCCACCACGCTCGGACTTCGGTCGGTCGCCGGATCGTACGCGACGTCGGACGGAGGTTCTGTGGGGTCCGCAGGATCCGAGACGGGCGCGCCATCGCGCTCACGTTTCTCCTGCTGGGTGACTTCGTTGGTCGAGAGTTCTTCGAGGACGGGATTTTGCTGCAACTCCTGCTCGACGAGGGCCTTGAGCTCCAGCATCGGGGCCTGCAACAGCGCCAGCGATTGCTGGAGCTGCGGCGCCAACACCTGTTGAAGCGCCATCTTCTGGCTTAAATGCAGGCCCTGCGCCATGCGATCATCTTAGGTCGGAACCCCAAATCCTCAAGCGGATTCCACAGCGGGATCTCGCCAATGATCGATGAGATGCCTGCATCAGCGCAGCCAGCCCGAGGCCTGAGCCAGCTTGACCAGAAGATACCCCACTGCTCCGCTCGCCGGGATTGTCAGGAACCAGGCCCAGAGGATTCGCTCGACCACGCTCAGTTTGAGGGCGTTGAACCGTTTCGCGCAGCCGACCCCCATGATCGAGGTGGTAATCGCGTGTGTGGTGGACACGGGCATCCCGAAATGCGAGGCGACGAGCAGAACCGTGGCGCCGGTCGTCTCGGCGGCAAAGCCATGAACCGGATGCAACTTGACCATCTTGTGGCCCAGAGTCTTGATGATGCGCCATCCGCCGGCGGCCGTCCCGGCAGCCATCGTCAGGGCGCAGACCACCTTGATCCACACGGCGATCTCGACGCTTTTGCCCGCTGGCGGCTCCGGTGTCCGCAGGAAGCCGAGCCATCCCGGCAGGTCGTGGAGGTAGCCGGCTGCGGTGGCGGACATCAGGGCCAGGGCGATGATGCCCATCGTCTTCTGGGCGTCGTTCGTGCCGTGACTAAACCCCATGAAGGCCGCGCTCACGAGTTGGAGCTTCCCGAATACGCGGTTGACCGTGTAGGGGCGCCACCTCCGCAGCAGGAAATACAATGTCCCCATCACAAGAAGCCCGATGAAAAATCCGCAGAGAGGCGACGTCATCATCGGCACCACCACTTTCCAAAGCAGTCCTTTGCCTTCCCACCAGTGCTCCGGGCTCGGGACGGACCAGACGATCACGCTCCAGCGGTTATGGGCGGCGGCCAGACAGGCGCCGCACAGGCCGCCCACCAGCGCGTGGGAGGAACTGGACGGCAGGCCCAGCCACCAGGTCAACAGGTTCCAGACAATGGCCCCCAGCAATGCGCAGACAAGGATCTCGGACGTGACGATCTTGGTATCGACCAAGCCCGAAGCGATGGTCTTGGCGACCGCCGTGCCCCACAGCGCGCCCATCAGATTGGTGGTGGCAGCCAGGACAATCGCCTGCCGCGGGGTCAGGACCTTCGTCGAGACAACCGTCGCGATCGAGTTGGCGGTGTCATGAAAGCCGTTGACGTACTCGAACGCCAACGCCACCAGGATGACCAGCAGGATCAGGGTCATGCGCGGGCGTCGCGGTTCAGGAGTTCTTCAGCACAATCTGCAGAACGACGTTCCCCGCGTCGCGGCAGCGGTCGACCACCTTCTCGATCAGTTCATACAGATCCTTGATCACGACGACCTGCACGGGGTTGAGGCTGCCGCTGTAGAGTTCCCGCAGCAACTCGACCATCAACTTGTCCGCCTCGCCCTCGACGTATTGCAGCCGGTCGTTGAGTTCCTTCATCTTCTCGATATGCTCGAGACTGCGGAGCTGCCGCACCATCGCCAACACCACGTCCGTGGCCTTTTCCATCATCTCCGCCTGGCGCGTAAAGTCCACGCCATGGACGTGCTGGTTCGAGACGCTGAGGCGTTCGGCGAACTTCTCGACCGTCTTGGGAATCTTGTAGAGGGCGTGCGACAGGGCTTCAATATCCTCGCGTTCGAGCCCGGTCACGAAGGTGCGCACCAACTCGACGCCGATTTCCTCGGAGATCTTCTTTTCCTTGCGCCGGGCCAGAACGAGGTCGTCGAGGTACTGCAGGCTGCCGGGCGTCTTGAGAAACTGGATGAGCAGCCGAACGCTTTCGCGCGCCTGTTCGGCCGCCGCTTCGAGCAGGTGATGGAATTTGTCTTTCTTGCCGAAGAGTTGCTGCAACGAAAACATGCGCGCCGAGTGTTACACAAAACAGCCGCTTGTCACGCTCTCGATCTCAGCCCAGTTCCCAGCCTCTGCGGTAGGTGCCGCGAAGGTACTTGTCGGCCTCGGGAACATTAGGCGATTTGGCTGACGCGGCGTCCCAGAGCATCTTCTTGCCGACGCGCAGAGCGACCAGGCCGAGCAGGCCCATTTCGGTCAGCCCGGCGCCGTAGGAGAAATTCGCGCTGGGTGTCGGGCCGCCTTTGCAGGCGTCGAGCCAATCGCGGTGATGCCCCTTCGAGCGCGGCAAGGTCTTGGGCGGGCGCTCGAAGGTGTCCATTCTCGACCCGGGCAACAGGCGCGGATCGCCAGCCCAGCCGGGGCAGGTGATCATGCCCTTGCTGCCGATGAACAGGGTGCCGTTGCCGCCGGCGCCCAACTGATCGTCCTCTTCGAGTCCTTCCGGGAGCTCGGGGCGCATGCCGCCGTCGTACCAGACGAACCGGACCGGCGGCAGTGTCCCGCGGGCCGGGAACTGATAGTAGTAGATGCCACCGGGCGGCGCCATTTCCGAGTCCACCCCGCCCGCGCCGAACGCCTCGATGCTCGTGGGCGCCGTCAACTCGAGCGCGAAACAGGCGGGATCGAAATTGTGACAGAAAAAATCGCCGATCGGCGCCGTCCCGAAATCCCAATAATCGCGCCACGTCACCGGGGTGTAGGCCGAACTGTACGGGCGCATCTCGCGCGGCCCGATCCAGAGATCCCAGTTGACTCCCGAGGGCACCGGCTCTTCCGCTGGCCGTCCGTGGGTGTACTTCTTGCTCCAACGGCTGGCGCCGGTCCAGGCATGGACTTCGCGCACCTCGCCGATGACACCGGCGCGGATCCACTCGAACGTTTGGCGGAGGCCCTCGCCCGAATGCCCCTGGTTGCCCATCTGGGTGGCAACCCCGGTCTCCCGCGCAACCTTGGCCATGAGCCGCCCTTCCCACACGTTGTGCGTCAGCGGTTTCTCGCAATAGGCGTGCTTGCCCTGGCGCATCGCCCAAAGACACACGTACGCATGAAGATGATCGGGCGTCGCGCACAAAATGGCGTCGATGGCCTTTTCCTTTTCGAGCATCACCCGGAAATCCTCGTAGTCCGCCACCTTGAAGTTCGGCGTCTTGGCTGCGTAGTGCTTCTCGGCCTCCGCCTTGACCGGCAGGCGTCCGGCAACACCCTTGAAGTAGAACGCATCGAGGTCCTCCCGCTCGATCGGGTCCGCAACGGCGATCACCTGCGCGTCGGCGTGGCGGAAGAGCTCGCGCATGTTGGTGCGGCCCTGACCGCCGGCGCCCACAATGGCGATGTTCACTTTCTGGCTGGGAGCGACGAACGTCGCGCCGCCCGAGCACGTGACGGGGAACGAGCGAAACCGCGGTCGCCGTCGCCGTCGAGGCGGCCAGAAACTGACGTCGGGTCAGAAGGGAGTTCGATGGAGTTTTCATAAACGATTTGACCGTAGTTGGATCAGGGCGGTGCTGTCGGCCGGGATCGGCACGATGACGCCGCCGCGTGTTATTTGTCGGACGTCCAGGACGCGCGGGTTCTTCGCCCCGTCGGCGTCCGTGCCTTCGGACGCGGGGAAGACAAGCGTCGCGCTCGCCAGTTCGGACAGCGGGTGTGGGAGTTGTTCCGGGCGCACCACGCACCGCAAATCCCGCGCACTGTCGTCCAGGTTCGCGAGCAGCAGGTACGCCAGGCCCGGACGGCTGTAAACGGCCGACGCACAGCGATCGCCTTCGAGGCGGACAGCCGTGTTGCGCCAATCGGCGAAGCGGTAGGCTTCCAGGTCCCCGATCTGTTGCAGCGGCGCGAACACCTCGAATGTCTCCGCGCTCGCGGGCCAGGGGCTGACGCCGCCGAGCAAGGCCTGCAGGGCGAAGAGCCGGTGCAAACGCCGGCTGGCGTCGGCGCCGATCTGGCCGTAGCTGATCACGCCGCGCGACCGGGCGCCGACCAACGACCATTCGAGAGGCAGATCCTGGAGTCGCGGCCCTTGCTCTGTCCACTTGCCGTAACCCCACTCGTTGGCGACCACATGATTGGCGAAGTTCTCCATCACGAACATCGGGGTCGTGGTGTTGTGCACGATGACCAGGCCTTCCGGGCCAACGCGCCGGCGCGTCCACTCCATCAACTCGAGCAACTCGTCGACGTCCCAGTGCCCCGAGGCGATCGCCCCGGGGTCTTTCCCCTCGTGCCTCGGGTTGCAGCAGAAAAGGGCCACGTTCCAGTCGTAATACACCCCATCCAGCGGGTGGTTCTTGAGCACCCGGTCGATGCAGAACTTCAAGTGGTCGAGCCACCCCGAGCGAAGGCACATCTGGACGCCGAACTCGCTCTTGTCGTTGAAGGCATTGTGCTGGAGATTGCCCTTGCGGTCGTTTCGGCCCCACTCCGCCCCCCGCTCCTTAAACTCCTGGGTGCTGGAATGCAGCTCCTTGTTCGAGAAATAGGTCGCAACACGGATCCCGCTCTCACGACAGGCTTTGATGACCCGGTCGTAGTGCTCCATGTCCGGGTACGGGGGATAGGAACCGTCGCGCCAGAACAGCCCGTCTCCGTAGTAATCGCCGTCATTGTGGCAATGAACCGTCTGGATGCCGGACGCCTTCCATCGCCGGACCTGATCGGCAGAAACCCAATCGCCCCGGTTGCGATTGAACGAGGTGTGGAACCACGGCTTGAGCGCGTGGCCTTCGAGCAGGGGCAGGCCAAGGTAAAAGTCGAAGACCAGCCGGCCCGGCAGCGTGGCCGCGGAATCGGCCAGCCAGAGGGGAGAGATCGATAGGGCAATGCCGTCCGGTTCCCGGCTGCGCTCGATCAGACAGCGGCCCTGGCCGCGGCGTCCCGTGCATTGAAGGTCCCACTGGGAGAGATCAGATCCCACAAACCACTCTAGACCCTCCACGCCCGGATCGGCGAACATCAGGGAACGCGGCACATGGGCCGTCTTCACCCCGGCCTCGGCCGGCTGGTCGTCGCGCAACTTCCCCCAGCGGTTGCTGCCAAACGAGAAAGGCGGAGTTCCCTCCTCCTCGGTCATGCCCTCGCGATACCCGTACTCGCTCAGGTTGGATGCCAGAACGGTCAGGAACGGAGTCAGTTCCCGAGCGCGCATGGAATCCTCGGGAACGCTGAGTTCCTTGCGCACCTTAATGTAACCCCAGCGGTATTCGTAGACCGTCCGGACGCGCACGTTCGAGGCCCGCCCCTGCGCGTCCCCCAAGAAGCCTTCCACCGACACCCGCTCCGTGGCGCCTTCGCGACGATGCGAAACGCGTGCGGCGGCATCGTGAAGGTCGCTCAACGGGACGCCGTTTTCATCGCGGATCCGGGTTTCGATGGGCGCTCGCAACAGGTTGGGCGCCTTGCCATGAGTGAGTGCGATCCTCGAGATCACCCCGCCGCGGCGCAGATCGTGGCTCACGGTGTAATAGGGCGTGCTCAGGACCAACGTCGATGTTCCCTCGTCGCGCTGGACCGCGTAGTCCTGGGGCCAGACGCTGGCGAGTCTCGGTTCGGAGGCAGCCGCCTCGAACTGCGTCGTCGAGGTGCCGACCAGAAACCAAATCAGCCCGAGAACAGACCGCGATCGGATGCCGGTGTTTTGGTTCATAGCTTAGCGAGGCTGCGCCTCAGACCGGCGAGGCGTGTGAACGACTCGTGGCCGCTGAGTGTCCACCACGATCACCGGCGCCCGACGCCTCGCTAAGGGGCGCCGCTGCGCGGCGCAAAAACTTGACTCATTCACTACAGATTTCAAATGAGGAGTAACTCTAGCGAGGCGCGCCTCAGACCAAATCCCAATCTTCGACATCACGAACCGCCCTTTCGTTTCCCCGCCCCTTTCTCCCGCGCCTCGCTCCTTAGAATCCTTGAATGATTGAACGACGGCAGAAAACTTGATCTGTCTACAACGCATTTTGAAATTCAAGGATTTTAGCGAGGCTTCGCCTCAGACCAGCGAGGCGTGAGAGCGGCTCGTGGCCACTGGGTGTCCACCACGATCACCGGCAGTCGACGCCTCGCTAAGGGGCGCCGCTGCGCGGCGCAAAAACTTGACTCAATGACTACAGATTTCGAATAGGAAGTAATGCTAGCGAGGCGCGCCTCAGACCAAATCCCAATCTTCGACATCACGAACCGCCCTTTCGTTTCCCCGCCCCTTTCTCCCGCGCCTCGCTCCTTAGAATCCTTGAATGATTGAACGACGGCAGAAAACTTGATCTGTCTACAACGCATTTTGAAATTCAAGGATTCTAGTGGGGGCAGCCCCGGAGGAAATCAAGGTTGAGAGCCAACTCGAGAGTCTTGCCGCTGGCCGAGCGCACCAGAATCCCCCCACCGTCGCTGAGGCCGCTCTCAACCGCCACGACGCGGTCGAATCCGGGCGGCAGGCTCGAAAAGGCCATGATCGAGTTGACGTCCAGCGGGTGCTCTGGTCGCAGAAAGAGCGACGTCGCATAGCCCCGCTGGGACAGGCTGTTCATGTGGGCAGACTCCGCGAGGCCGTAATGGAAAAACGAGGTGACCTCCTCGAGTCCCAGCACATTCACATGGCGCCCGTTCCAGGGCGGGTAATGGCGTCCGCCGTTCGAGAACCAGAACAACGTCGATCGCAAGACGCGCGGGTCCTTCAAGCCGAGCCACAGATACCGTTCCCGCGGAAACGTGACCGCCGTCCACCCGAATGGCACCTCGGCGTCGCTGACGATCAAGGCGAGGTCTTCGAACCCGCGGCGAGCCGGGTACCGGCTCAGATCGCTCCGCTCGCCTGTGATCGTGGGCACGTCGGAGAGCGACGTGAACTCCGCCCCGGGCTTCAACATCGAGTATCCGCGCTGCTCGGGGCGCTCGGTCGGTTCCGGCAACACCTGGCCGAAGAGCAGCGGGCTTGTGGACACCACACCGCTGCCCGGACGGTCGGGAAACCGGAGCATCGCGTGGTGCCCGAGGCACATCGGGCCTTTCATCCCGCTGATCCGATGGCGCGTGTAGACCGCCTGGTGCCCCTCGATCAGCGTGATGAACTTGTCGACCTTCCCGCGACGGGCCTTGGTCCTGAGGGTCAAATGGAGCGTCGTCGCCCGATCCGCTTCCTCGATCGACTTGAAGGTCCAGACCGCGTTGGCGGTCTCGCCATGCAGCGGATGCTGCTCGTCTTCGAACGGCTTGGCGTTGCCGCCAAACGGCAGGCAGAAAAAGTCCCCCCGCAACGCCCTCAGAATGGGCGGCAAATCCGCCGGCAACTCCTCCTCGGCCCAGGGCGCCACCGCCAGCGGCTGAATGCGGCGTCCTCTGCAATCGAAGGTGACAGGACCAAGGTGCCCCCCCATTTGGGTGACAAAGGCCTCGACGTCGGCAGACGCCAATCGCCAGGACAACTGGCCCCGGATAATGCGCTGGATCGGCTTCATGCAAGTCTGTCAGTCGCCCCCTTCATGGCCTTGGACCCGCCGCTGACGACCACTCGAGACTCCCTATCCTCGCCTCCGTCGACGCGCCCGCGAGGCGTTCCTCAACCTTGTGGAAGACGCGGCGCGGACTCTAGTTTGGCCACGGCGCGCGGTCAACCGGTGATTGTCTGCGCCGGCACTGCTTGTTTTGGGTGCAGTGGGAGACATCCACGGGCGGGCCTTTACACACCCGGGGCCAGTGTTACAGTGCGGCCATGACTTCGCCGTTCGAAGAAACCGATTTTGTCGACCGTGATGTCGAGGCTGGCCGGACCGCGCGCGCCACCGTGGCGGGGGCTATGTCGCCCGCGGCGTCACCGTTGGCAAACCGTCCCCCTACCAGGGAGGAACTCGAAGCCAAGGTCGGCGAAACCCAAAGTCGCATCGCCGAACTCAAGCGCGCCCAGGAAGAACTCGAACGCCAGCGCTCGGCTCTGGAAGACGCGCGACGACGACGCGCCGAACTCGAAGCCGGACGAACTGAGACGACGACGCACCTCACCCGCGGGATCGGGTTGCTCGAACAGGCGGAGTTCGAGGCGCGCCGCAACGCCGAGCAGTTGGGCAAGACCCTGGCCGGTTTCCGCGAGGCCCTGGCACGAGTTCAAGCCATCAACGAAAGCGCCTGGACCACCGAGAGCTGGAGCAACGAACTCACCCGCGCCCTCACCCACATCGAAAACGCGCGCATGGAATGGAACGCCGCGCGCCTGAAATGGACCATCCTCGATGGCACAGCGACCGACCGCGACACCTCGACGGACCCCGCAGACGCCGATCCCCTCGGCCGCTGGACCAAGCTCTCCCTGGGCGAACTGTGCCGCGTCGGCCTGGCCCTGACCTGGCCCTTGGCCTTGGTGGCGCTGGCCGGCCTGGCGGCCTTCTGCGTCCTTTTGCTGAATCGCTGACGCAACGTCGGCCGAGCCTTTCCGGTCTCTCCGCCATGCGGTTCTTCCGCAAGAAAAAACCCGATCCGATTTCCGAGAGCGAGCGTCAGCTCAACGCGAGAATCGCGGCGCTCCAGGGGGAACTCCGCCATCTCAATGAACGGCTCAACTCGCCGCCCCCACCGGCCCGATCCGGACAGGCCCCGGCACACTCCGCAGCCGTTGCCGGACGCGTCCCGGCGTTCTCGCGCGAACCGAGGTTCGAGGCGCTCGACCGCCGCGGCGTTGAGGGACCGGGAGACCGGGAATCGACGCCCGCCCACTACAACGATCTGGGCGTGCGCAAGTACGATCCGATGACCACGTTTCGCAAGTGGCTCTCCCAGCTCCATAAACCCCCAGCCTCCGATCCCCGGCTGGTCAATTACCTCGCGGCCGGCAGCATCCATGGATTGCGCCCCTTGCGCTATGAGAAGCGCGTCGCGCGCAACCGATTCCTGGCCCTCCTGGTCTTCTTTCTCGCGATCCTCTGGGGCCTCATCTACATCTACATGAAGAACCGATAGTCCGGGGCGGGATCAGCCGCGCTCCCGACCGGATGCGCCGTGCTCAGAGGCCGGTGGGATGATCTACGAAACACCAGGGCACCCGGAACTCGAGAGCCAGGTGCGCCGCCAGCGCTTTCACGCCGAACGTCTCGGTCGCGTAATGCCCGGCGTACAACACGTTGATGCCCGTTTCCTCCGCCAAACCGTACGTCCAGTGCGGGCCCTCGCCCGTGATGAGCGTGTCGACTCCCTCGGCAGCCGCTTGGCTCAGGTCGGCCCCCCCGCCGCCGCTCACCACCCCAATGCGCCGGCAGAGTTCCGGTCCGCCTGGCAGAACACGCACCGGCCCGCCCACCGCAGCACACAACCGCTCGATCAACTCGGCGCGCCCAAGACGCGCGCGGACGGCAAACCCGATGGGCCGGCCTTTGCATTCGAAAAACGGTTCCAGGCGTTTGAGCCCGAGTGCGGCGCACAGTTGCGCGTTGTTCCCGAGGCGCGGATGCGCGTCCAGCGGCAGGTGAGCGCTGTACACAGCCAGGTCGTGCTCGAACAGCAACCGCAGCAGCTCGTAATGCCGGCCCGTCCACGGATGCCGCGGCGCCCAGAACAGTCCGTGATGCACCAGCAGCAGCCCGGCGCGCGCCTCGATCGCCAGGCTCACGGTCGCGAGGGTCGCATCCACCGCCGCGGCGATCCGCGTCACCCGCCCCCGGTTCTCAACCTGCAGTCCGTTGTGCGCGCCCTCCCAGTCCTGAAAACTGCGCGGCTGCAGCAGGCGGTCGCACGCCCGTACAATGGCGCCCAGAGAAGCGTTTGGCATGCCCGGACGTTACCCGAACACACCAGGCTTGGGAAGTGGCGGGGAAACACGGGGACTTTTCATGCCAGGAGGACTGGGATTTGGTCTGAGGCGCGCCTCGCTAAACAGACGGCGCATCGCAGCATGGAAATCGACCCAGGCGCCCTCGCCGAACGGGCAGCGCAGTCGCTTGCATTCGGGCTGATCGCGGCAAATGTTTTGCCTCTCTGGCGTTTGCATCGTACGGTTCGGGGCGTGGCGGCGCGTTTCACGATTTTGGGCAGCGGCTCGGGCGGCAATTGTTCCTACCTCGAAACCGAGGACACACGCCTGCTGATCGACGCGGGGTTCAGCGCCCGGCAGATCCGCCAACGATTGGCCGGGCTCGAACGTTCGCCCGAGACCCTCCAGGGCATCCTCATCACGCACGAGCACCTGGATCACATCCAGGGCCTGGCCGTGCTCTGCGCCAAACTGCGCCTGCCCATCTACTGCAACCGGCTGACCCGAGACGCGATCGAGGACGCCCTGCACGCCTCGCTCGACTACCGCCTGTTCGCGACCGGCGAGAGCTTCGAGATTGGCGATGTGACCGTCGAGACCTTCGCGGTGCCGCACGATGCGCAGGATCCAGTCGGATTTCTGCTGCGGGTCGAGACCGGGAACATCGGCTTTCTGACCGACCTGGGACACGCGACCAGGCTGGTCGTCGAGCGCGTCCGGCCGGCCAACGTCCTGGTCCTGGAGACAAACCATGATCCCCGGCTTTTGCAGGAAGACACACGCCGACCTTGGAGCGTCAAACAGCGCATCCTGAGCCGGCACGGCCACCTGTCCAACGAGGCCGCGGCGGCGGTCGTCGAGGAAACAGCCTCGGGCGGCCTGCGCCACCTGTGCCTGGGGCACTTGAGCCGCGACTGCAACCGCCCGGAACTCGCGCTCGAAGCGGTGGGCGCCCGGCTTCGCGCGCTGGGCGCCACGCACGTTCAAGTCCGTTGCGCCACGCAGGATCAGGTCAGCCCGACGCTGACGCTCTGAGCCCGAGGGCGCGGGGCGCCGCTCAGGCAGCCGCTTGATCCGGGACCTCGGTCGCCGTCGCCTGGCCGCCATTGACCAGGTAGAGCGCCGCCATCCGCACGGCGAGGCCGTTGGTGACTTGTTCGAGAATCACCGAATGCTCGCCGTCGGCAACCTCGCTGTCGACCTCGACCCCGCGGTTGATGGGGCCGGGGTGCATGATGAGCACGTCCGGTTTGGTCGCGGCCAGACGGGAGCGGTTGATCCCGAACAGGCTGCTGTATTCGCTCAGGCTGGGGAACATGGTCTTGCGCTGGCGCTCGTGCTGGATCCGCAGCAGATTGATCACGTCCGCGTCGGCGATCGCCTCCTCGCAGATCCGAGGTCACCCGGCAGTCCATCTGCTCGAACGTGCGCGGGACGAGGGTCGGGGGCCCGCAGAGCGTGACGCGCGCGCCCATTCGCCGAAGGGCCCAGATGTTCGAGCGCGCGACCCGGCTGTAGAGAATGTCGCCCAGGATCGTGACTCGCAGACCTCGCGAGGTCGCCCTTCTTCTCCCGCATGGTGAAGATGTCCAGCAAGCCCTGGGTCGGATGCTCGTGGGCGCCGTCCCCGGCGTTCACGACGTGGGCGCCCAGGACGCGGGCCAGGAAATGCGGCGCGCCAGCCGCGCCGTGGCGGATGATGATGAAATCGGCATTCAAGGCCTCGAGGTTGCGCGCGGTGTCCTTGAGCGTCTCTCCCTTCTTGAGAGAGGACGCCTCCGCCGTGAAGTTGATCACATCGGCGCTCAACCGCTGAGCGGCCAGTTCGAAGCTGATGCGCGTCCGCGTCGAGGGTTCAATGAAGAGATTGACGACGGTCTTGCCCCGCAGGGCCGGGACTTTCTTGATGGTGCGTTCGCCCACCGCTTTGAACGCGCGCGCCGTATCGAGCACCGCGGTGATTTCCTCGGCGGAAAGGGATTGGAGATCGAGCAGGTCTTTGCGGGTCCAGCGCATGACCGCATTGAGCTACGGGCGCGCGGCTTTTTCAAGGACGACTTGCGACGCGGCGAGGGTGTCCGCCAACTGCACGTCGACGCGGTCCGCCGCGCCGGTGGGGAGGCGTTTGCCGACAAAATCCGCTTCGATGGGCAACTCGCGATGCCCGCGGTCGATCAGCACGGCCAATTGGATGCGCTCCGGACGCCCCAGATCAGTCAGGGCGTCCATGGCGGCCCGGATGGTGCGCCCGCTGAACAGCACGTCGTCGACCAGGATCACCGTCTTGCCCGTCACGTCGCACCCAATCGAGGTCGGATGCACCGGCGGCGCCAGCCGCCGATCCAGATCGTCCCGGTGCATGCTGATGTCCAGTTGCCCCACGGGCACCGGGACGCCCCACTCCCGCTCCAAATGCCCGGCCAGATGCCGCGCGAACCAAACCCCCCCCGTCTGGATTCCCACAAGGACAACTTCGGCGACCGACTTCGTGCTCGATGCGATGGCGCGCGCAACCTGGCGCACGGCTCGGTCGATCTCCCGAGAATCCATCACGACGGAGTGGGATGCGGGGCGAGTGGGCATGGCAGAAAAAACAGACACGACAAGCAAACGACACTGGTGAAAAACCGAGTCTTGGTAAGAAATTCCTCCGGAACAGGTGAACCAGCGCAAATTGGCAATGGGCCGCGCTCTGTCAGCGCAGCCGGCAGCCGCCAGAATTCAAGAACATGCCGGGCTGCCCCGCTGGCCGTAATACCACCGCAACCAGCCACCGCGGTGGCGGACGCTCCAGTCCGTCAACGCTCGGTCAAAGCCGATGTCGTACCCCGCCTTTTCCGACTCGATCCATTTGTGCTTCAGGATTTCCTCCCGCTCGGCCAGGAAATCCCGGTACAACGTCGATTTCTTGAGCGACTCGTCGATCACTGTCATCGCGACTGCGTCCATCCAACGTACAAATTGCTGACCACGCCTGTTCGATCCGTGGCCAGACACTACCAACGCCTCGGCTCGAGGCAACCAAAATCTCGGATGCCAGAATCTCAGATGCCCGAATCCCGGATGCAGTGGCCGCTCAGGGCGCGCCCACTTCGAGGCACACCAGACTGGTGAGATCCCGCGCGAGCAAGCGCGTTCCCGCCAGCGCCATGGGCCCCCAGGATTCGCGTCCTTGAAGGACCTGGGCGTGGGCGAGCGGCGTGAACTTGACCGGGGTCGCTTCCATCATCGTCAGGCGTCCATGATCGTCGAGCGCGTAGATCAGTCCGTCCGCCAGCAGGTAGGCGCCTCCACCCCGACCGAAAGGCTGGCTCGCATCGCTCGCCCAGGCGACTTTTCCGTCCAGAGCGAGGCAGACGAACCGCCCATCGGTGCGCATGCCATAGAGAGAGTCGTGAAACAGGATCGGCGTGTGCTGCTCGGCGCCGAACACCGTCGACTCGAGACGAAACAGCGGTCTGGCCTGCCATTGTCCCTCGTGCGAGACGATTTCGAGCATCAAGCTGCCTGCCTCGTAACCGCCCGAGAGAAAGACGCGTCGAGCATCGATGGCCACCGGCGAGGGCACGGTGGCAATGCTGATCTTCCAGTCCGTGGTTTGCCAAAGCAGCGAGCCATCCCGGGCGGAGACGCCGACGACACCGAGGTGGGCGCAATAGACGTACTGGCGGTGGCCATCGACCTCGATCGGGGTCACGGAGGAATGCGTCATTTTCCAGCCGTTCGGGTTCGGCGCCCGCCAGCGCACGTCGCCCGAGTCCAGCGCCACAGCCATCAGGAGGGCGTCCTTCCCGCCTGGAGCCAAAATGACAGAATCGCCGTCGATCAGCGGGCACTGGCCTGCGTACCAGGGCGGAACGGTCGTGCCGAAGTCGCGGGCCAGGTCGAGTCCCCACGTCAGCTTGCCCGACACCGCATCGAGACAAACGACGTGGCATTTCGGTCCCATTGCAACGACGTGCTTCTCGGTCACGGCAGGGGTGGTGCGGGACATGCCGTGGTTGCGCTTGACCGAGACGGGGTAGACGAACCGCCAGATTTCCTTGCCGTCAGCCAGCGAGAGACACCGCAAGGCGTCCTGCTTCTTCTCGCGGTCGTAGTCCATCAGATAGACCCGACCACCTTGGATGGCCGCTCCGGCGTAGCCTTCCCCCAACTCGACGGACCACAACACGCGCGGCCCGGACGCGGGCCACGCGCGGGCCAAACCGGTCGCGGCGGAAGCAATCCCCGTGCGGTCCGGTCCGCGGAACCCCGGCCAAGCGCCCGGCAGGTCGGCGGGCTGGCCTTCGCCGGGAATGAGCCTGCCGTTCAAGACCGGGTTTCCGCCGACAGGCCCTTCCGCTCCGGGCGGCTGATCCGCCCCTGGCACGCGCAGGTCCAGGGTGCGCCCCGGATCCATGCCCAGCCAAAACAGCAACAGCCCGGCCATGAGCGCCGCGGCGGCGATGGGCAGGCCGGCCCCGCCGCAGAATTCGGCGAGGCGTTCCCGGGCCCGTGAGGAGAGCATCGCCAGGGCAGGGCCGCGCAGAGGCACGATTCTCACGGCTCAGGAGACGATTTCCGGGCTCAGGTGGTCGGTTTGGCCGGCATCCAGTTCATCGAGAAGACGCCTCGACAGGTACCGGTGGATCTCCGTCGCGGCGCGGCGTGCATCACGCACCGCGTGCACCACCAGGCTGGGGCCGCGCACCACGTCGCCGCCGGCGAACACGCCTGGCACGGTCGTCATCTGATGTTCATCCACGCGAATGCCCCCCCAGGCGTGGTGCTTGATCCGGTCAAAATCGCTTCCCGGTGGAAAGGGAACCAGGTCGAAGCCGTACGCGATGAGGACCGCGTCTGCCGGCACCTCGAACTCCGAGTCGCGCACCGGCCTTGGCGAACGGCGTCCGGTCGCATCGGGCGCCCCCAACTCCATCCGCACGCATCGCACTGCCGTGACGTGGCGATTGGCATCGCCGAGCAGGCGGACCGGATTGGTGAGAAAGCTGAAGCGCGCGCCTTCTTCGATCGAGTTCTCGTACTCCTTGCGGCTCCCGGGCATGTTGGCTTGGTCTCGGCGGTAGACACACAAGGCCTCGGAAGCCCCGCACCGGATGGCGGTGCGCAGGCAATCCATGGCGGTGTCGCCTCCCCCCAGGACCAGCACCCGCTTGCCGCGGACCTCGATGGGTGGGATGTCCAAGGGCGTCTGGGTGTTCTTTTGGACGAGGAACGGGAGGGCGTGGTGAATGCCCTCGAGATCGTCGCCCGGGATGCCCAAAGGACGCGCCTGCTGCGCACCCAATGAAAGGAATACCGCGTCGAACTTGGCCTCGAGGTCGCCAAGGGTCACGTCGCGTCCGACCGTCACCCCCAGTTGGAAGGTCACGCCCCGTTTCTTGAGGAGATCGACGCGGCGCGCGACCACGGACTTGTCCAGCTTGAACGCGGGAATCCCGTTGACCAGCAGTCCGCCGGGGGTGGATTGAGACTCGAACACGGTCACGGCATAGCCGCGCCGGGCCAACTCGTCGGCGCACGCCAGCCCGCTGGGACCGGAGCCCAGCACGGCGACGCGCATCCCGTTTGGCGGGGGCGGCACGGCGTCGACGGCGCCATGGGCGAAGGCGTATTCATTGATGAAACGCTCGATGGCGCCGATCGCCACCGGCTCGGCGCGTCCCTGCAGAATGCAGGCGCCTTCGCAAAGCCGCTCCTGCGGACAGACGCGCGAGCAGATTTCCGGCATATTGCTGGTCGAGCGGGAGAGGGCGGCGGCTTCGAGAAACTGGCCCTCCGCCGTCAGCAGCATCCACTCGGGAATCCGGTTTGCCAGCGGACAGCCCGCCACGCACAGCGGCTCGGCGCACTGCACGCAGCGGCGCGCCTGTTCGCGCGCTGTCGCTTCGTCGTAGCTCCCGTAGACTTCGAGGAAGTCGGCCACCCGATCCGCCGCCGCCCGCTTGGGTGGAGCCGACCGCGGCAGCAGGGACCAATCGTGCTTGTCCGGATTGGCCGCCGGCATCTCCTGATTGATCGTGGCATTGCCCAGCGCGTTCACGGCCCAGAGTGTGCCACGGACCGCGCGTATTTCAAATTGCAAACCGCTGGACCATGCGCGACAGAGCCTCGATCCACGCCGGATGCTCGTTGAGGCACGGAATCCGCACGAACTCCCGGCCCCCCGCAGCAAGAAACAACTCGCGCCCGCGCATCCCGATCTCCTCGATGGTCTCGAGACAATCGGTCACAAACGCCGGGCAGATCACCAGCAACCGCGTGACACCCCCGCCCGCCAATCGCACCAGTTCCCGGTCGGTGTAGGGCTTGAGCCATGGAGCGCGTCCCAGACGCGACTGAAAAGCCACCGCGTACCTGGACGCGGGGATTCCGGCTGCCGTCACGAAGGCCTCCACGGTCTTCAGGCACTGGTGGCGATAGCACGTCGCGTGGGCCACGCTCGGAACCGCACAACAATCCCCGCGGCGCAGACAGTGACGCCCCGTCGGGTCGCTCTTCCGCAAATGGCGCTCCGGAAGACCATGAAAACTGAACAGCAGTTGGTCGTACCCGCGCGCCAGGAACTCCGCCGCACTGGCCACCAACGCGCCGATGTAGTCCGGGTGATCATAGTACGGCGCCACAACCTGCACCGTCATCCCGGTCCCGACGGCCAGCCAACTGTTTCACCCGCTCGACCGCCGTCTCGAAGCTCGACATCGCGTAGTGCGGGAAGAGCGGGATCACCAGCAGTTGGTCGACCCCCTGGTTCCGCAGTCGATCCAGGGCATCGGAGATCGAAGGCCTCCGGTACCGCATGGCCAACTCGACCGGCACCTCGACGCGCTGCCGCAGGGCAGCGGTCGCGCGCAGGCTGCTGACGATCAGGGGCGATCCCTCCGGAGTCCAAATCTGGCGGTACGCCTCCGCCGATGGGCGCGACCGCCCAGGCAGGATGAGGCCGTGCACCACGCCAAACCGGATCGGCCACGCGGCGTCCAGGACGCGCCCGTCCATGAGAAACTCCCGCAGATAGCGGCGCACATCCGCGACTCCGGGAGAATCGGGCGATCCCAGGTTGACGAGCAAAACGCCTTTCATCGTGCTCCCGGCGGTGATGGATCGGGCTTTCCCGGACGTGGCCAGTGGCTCAGCGGACGGTCAGGCAGGAGACGGCATCGGCTTGGGACGCCTCCACCGGAACGACCGATGCCGCAACTGCGGGCCTCGACGCGGCGGCGGAATGCGGCTCGAGCACCAAGGCCAACACACGCAACCGGTCCACAACCCCGGCGATGACTTCGTCGGGCGTGGACGTCCCGGCGGTCAGTCCGACGGTGTCGGCGGACGCCAGCCACTCGATGCGGATATCGTCCGGCGACTGGACATGGCAGACGCGCGGGCAGTGGCGCGCGCAGGTGTCGACCAGTTGGCGGGTGTTGTTGCTGTGGGCGCCGCCGACGACGATGACGACGTCGCATTCCTGCGCCAGTTCGACCGCGGCCCACTGGCGTTCTTTGGTCGCGCGGCACACGGTGTCCACGAACTTCACCTCGGATTGCGGAAACCGCTGCCGGAGAAGCGCGACCAGATGCCGCACATGGTCGCTGGGCTGGGTCGTCTGGGCCGCGACACCGAACCGCGAATGCGGGCGGAGCTGCCGCACGTCCGCTTCGGTCAGCACAACATCAAAGGCGTCGAGATCGCCCGTGAGACCCCGCACCTCGACATGATCGCGCTGTCCGACAACGACCGGATGGTATCCCTGGCGCGCCAGGGCGAGCACGGCCAGGTGCGCGTGACGGACCAGGGGGCAAGTGGCCTCGATGACGTTCAGACCGCGTTCGCGCAAGGCGGCCCTGGCCCGGTCCGAGGCGCCGTGGGCGGTGACCATCACGGTGGAGGTGGTGATGTCATCGCCGGGGCGGGCGGTCCGGACCCCGTGGCGTTGGAGGAGATCCAGGACGGTTTCGTTATGGACCAGATCGCCCAGAACGGTGATGGGCTGGTGACGCGCCCGGTCGAGGGCGAGGGCGAGGGCGTCGCGGACGCCGAAGCACATGCCGAGGTGAGATGCGCGGAGGACTCTCATTGTCTCTTTGTATGGCAAAGTCTATAGGGAATGGATGCGGCTGGGCAGGGTTGCGTTCAAATTTGTTTCGCCTGCCGGATGATCTGTTCGAGCAGGTCGAGATAGTGCCGGAACGCCGCGCGGCCCGCGGGGGTGAGGCTGCAAGTCGTCAGGGGACGTCGTTGGCGGAACGACTTTGTGATGGCCACGTAGCCGGCCTCCTGCAAGGTGCGGAGGTGCACGCTGAGGTTCCCATCGGTCATTTGCAGCGTGTCCCGAATCTCGGTGAACGACAACTCGGCGTTGGCGGCGAGCAGGGTCATGATCGGGAGGCGCCCCTTCTCGTGGACCACTCGGTCGAGTTGGAGAAACGGTTCCGGGTTCACGCCGCGAGATTCTTGGGTTCCGTGCAGGTGAGGTAAACGCCGTAGACCAGGTGCCAGACGCCGAAGAATAGACCCATCACACCGTGCGCCCACAAACAGCGGCTCACGTCCCGCAAGCCAATCCCCTCGAAGGGGGGAAGATGAATCCCGGCAAACAGGGCCCATCCGCCGACGATCAGGACCCAGCCAAACCACTTGATCCCGCGCGGCATGAAGAACCCGGCAGCATGCAGGCCACACCCGTAAAGCACCGCCCACGCAAGCGGCAGATCGCGCAGCGCCGCCGTCTGCCAGGGCTCGAAGTCCTGCAGCTTGAGCACGAGCACACCCCACACCATCAGCCCCAGAACCAAACCGCTGCCGCCCGCCGGAACAGCCGCCCGAACGACCCGCTGCATCGGCAGAGACCAAAACGGTTCCGCCGCTCGCAGCGCCTGCCGACGGACCAGGACCAGGGCGGCAGCCAAAGCCCCAACGCCGACCACAAGCCAGTAGATGACGAACCAATGCGCTCCAGCCGCCTCGCCGCCGATGTGCCCCAAAGCCCCTGCCAACGCCGCCACCGTGCCCACCCCGCCCGTGAGCAACATCATCGGAGCCAAAGCGCGGCGGTAAAGGGTCGACCGCTCCATCAGGGTCCGAATCACCTGGAGATGTTCGGCCGCATGATCGGATTGCATGTGCCTACTTTGCCGAACAAAGAACAACTGTCAAGACTGTACTGAGGGGTCTGCAGGATACGCGACAGACAACCCTCACCCCTCTCTCCCATCCGATGGGAGAGGGTGCCCCCGCGACCCAGCAAACCTCATTTTGACCTTCCCACGACGATGGCAGGCAGGGCGGTCAGTCCCCTGACCGCCGCCAAGTCCATGCCGCGGTGCGGCGCGCACGGAGTGGTCGCCCTACCTGCAGCACGTCAAAATGAGGTTTGCTGCCCGCGACCGGTTGCCGCCCATTCGGCGCCGCGGCGCAGTAGCGCCCGGAAACCGGGGGTGTCCATGTATTCCGCGGAATGGCCGAGCAGCAGGGCGAAGCCGCGGCCATGCCCCAGGGCCGTGGTCACCGCGAGCGTTTGACCGTCTCCGGTGGCCAGGACGCGCGCCGCCGGATGAACCCCGGGGCGGATCCACAGTTCGTCTTTGGTCGTGAACGGCGCCAAGCCGCGTGTGATGGGATGATCGGAAGTGAACTCGACGTTGAATTGATGCGGCGGGCCGTGGCTGGTCGCTTCGAGATTCCAGAATAATCCGCCAATCTGCTGGTACTCGGGCCAGTCATAGAAAGAGGAACTGCCCGCGTGTATCGAGACGTATCCTTTGCCGCCGCGAATGAAATCGAGGAAGGCCTCCCGCGCCGCCGAAGGCCACGCTTTCACCTTCGCATCCCCCCACGCGTTCCAATCGCTGACGATGAGATCGTACCCCGCCAGCATCGTGGCGGTGCAGTGCTCCGGCTCTTCGGTGACGTCTCACCGCGAAACGCCCATCCTCGATGAGTATGGCCTTGAGCTTGGGCGTGGTCGTTCGCCAATCGTGGTTGTTCTGGCCGCTCAACAGCAGGACGCGGACCTGCGGATCAGAGCCGAGGACGAAAAAGGAGCCGGTCAGGACCAGGGCCGCGAACATCGCGGCCAGTCGAGCAGTAGGGCGGCAAGCGGTCGTTTTCATGCGATCGGGCCCTCCGCGTCGCGGGGGACCGTTTCTGGCTGGGGTCAAGACTACCGGATCGGCGCGGGAATGTCTTGCGGGAATTGCGCATTCTATACAGAGCGACATAAATGAGGCAGCGCCGGGTCAGGGGACCCGGCCTACAAGCCTGTAGGCCGCGTGCCCTCACGCGGCGCGACTTCTGACGCCGTGTCTAGAGTGACTTCCTTTTCAGAATCTGTACTAAATGAGTCAAGTTTTTGCGCCGCGCAGCGGCGCCACTTAGCGAGGCGTCAACTGTCGATAACCTGGGGAAGGTCAAGCGCAAACGATCTGGCAACACGCCTCGTTGGTCTGAGGCGCAGCCTCGCTAACGCATCTCGGCCGTTTTCTCCCAGAACAGTCTCAGTCGGGAAGGCCCCGAGCCCACGGTCATCCGCCGGATGATCGAGGAGAATCCACTGGGAGGACTGGGACGAGGATGTTGCCGTTCGCAGCCTGCTGGCACACTCGAAGCCATACCCAACCATCTCGGCAGCACTTCGCGCTTTGCGGGCCGTGGCTTGGTTGCCTAAGCTCGGCCCGGTGTTGTTCCGAAAAGTCACCTTGGTGGGAGTCGGTTTGCTGGGCGGGTCGCTCGGTCTGGCGCTGCGGCAGCGCCAACTGGCGGCCGTTGTCACCGGCTGTGTGCGCCGGGCAGCCAGCCTTGACGAGTGCCTTCGGGCGGGGGCGGTCGACGAAGCGACGTTGGACGTGCAAAGCGCAGTGCGCGACGCCGATCTGGTCATTCTCTGCACACCGATCGGCCAGATGGCTGAACTCGCCGCCCGGTTCGCCCCCGCGTTGAGGGCCGGCAGCGTCGTGACCGATGTCGGCAGCGCCAAAGGCAGTGTCGTGCGCGCCGTGGAGCCGCTGGTGGCTGCGACCGGCGGACGCTTTATCGGCAGCCACCCCATGGCCGGGACGGAGAAGACGGGCGTGCGGTCCGCGCGGGCCGACCTGTACCAAGGCGCGGTCTGTGTCATCACGCCGACGAGCGGCTCGGATCCCGAGGCCCGCGAGCGCATCGAGTCGCTCTGGCGGGCTCTGGGATGTCGCATCCTGGTGGTCTCCCCCGAGCACCATGACGACCTGGTCAGCCGGTCGAGCCACCTCGTGCAGGTGGTGGCCGCCCAGTTGGTGAACTCCGTGCTTTCGCCCGCCCGCCCCGCCGAGCAGGCGCTCCTCTGCGCCGGCGGGTTCCGCGACGCCACAAGAACCGCGTCCGGCTCGCCCGAGATGTGGCGGGACATTGCCCTCGCCAATCGAGAGAGCCTGTGTCGCGCTCTGGACGAGTTGACAGGCGCGCTGCACGCGACGCGCGCGCTCGTGCAGGCCGGCGACCCGCAGGCCTTGTCCGCTTTCTTCGCCCAGGCCAAGCAGCGCCGCGACGCCTGGATCGGCGCCAACACGTCGCTAGAGTGACTCTTCGTTTGAAATCTGTAGTAAATGAGTCAACTTTTCGCGCCGCGCAGCGCCCTAGCGAGGCGTCGGGCGCCCGTGACGAAGGTCAAGGCCCAACCCAGACAATCTGGCAACGTGCCGCGTCGGTCTGAGGCGGAGCCTCGCTAAATGTCTTTATGCCGCTGCCTGATGCGATCGCCATCGAGCCTCTGAGGGCACCCGTGCAGGCCGAGGTGACGGTTCCCGGATCCAAGAGCGTCACCAACCGCGCCCTCGTGCTCGCGGCCCTGGCGTCGGGCACCACGACTTTGCGGGGGGCGCTCTGGAGCGAGGACACGCAGGTCATGGTCGAGGCGCTGCAAAGACTCCGCTTCACGGTGCGGGTCGAGCCGGATCCGGAGGAGGGCAGCAATCGTTCGATCGCGGTCGAGGGCCGCGGCGGTGCAATCGCGGCAGGCGGATCGCCGGAGCAGCCGCTCGACCTGTTTGTGGGCAACTCCGGGACCGCAGCCCGATTTCTGGCTGCTCTGGTGTGTTTGGGCCGCGGCGTCTACCGCCTCCACGGCACGCCGCGCATGCACGAGCGGCCGCAGACCGCCCTATTCGACGCCCTGCGGACGTTGGGGTACCGGATCGATGCCCCGAACGGTCGGTTGCCAGCGGCGATTCACGGCGGCGGGCCGCGTCCGGGCGCCTGCCGTGTCCGGATCGACGAGAGTTCACAGTTCGCCTCGGCCTTGATACTGAGCGCGCGCGCGGGCGATTGGACGGTCCAGGTCGAGGGCGAGAATGCCGAGGAATCGCCATATGTCCGCATGACCAGAGAGATCGTCCGCGCCTTCCCTTCGGGCGGCGGTGTCTGTGTGGTGGAAGCCGATGCTTCGAGCGGAAGTTATTTCTGGGCGGTGAACGCGCTGGGCGACCCGGAATGGCCTGAGTCGCATCGCGTCCGGGTCGCGCGGTGGCCCACCTCCGGATGGCAAGTCGATGAACGGTTCCCGCGTTGCCTGCCCCTGCCGCCGACGCTCTCGCGGCGAAGCGATCTGGGCGACAGCATCATGACGGCCATTGTGCTGGCGCCGCTGGCGCCGGGTCCGACGGCTTTCACCGATCTGGGCCGGTTGCGGCTCCAGGAATGCGAGCGCGTGCGCGCCCTGCGCACCGAACTGCAGCGCTGCGGCGCAGCGGTCGAGGAGGAAGGCGACAGCCTGCGGCTCCGGCCTTCCGCCCTGCGCGGCGCGGCGATCGACACCTACGGCGACCATCGCATGGCGATGTGTTTTGCGATTCTGGGATTGAAAATCCCCGGTTGCACGATCAAGAATCCAGCCTGCGTGAACAAGACGTTCCCGGATTTTTTTCGGAAGCTGGCCGCACTCCCGCCCCGGGGCCTGGGAGCAATCGTCCGGGATGCCGGCACCGGGCGCGTTTTGTCGGCAGTGGAACTGCTCGCTGAATAGCCCCTTGCTGGACAACATCCACCAACAGACAGGGCCGGAGAGAGGCGGGTGAGTCGGTTATGAACATGGGATTAGGGGATGGCCTGGGGCGCGCCTCGCTGGGCAGTCGATCTGTTCCCGTGAAGGCCTCTGCCGCGCCGATTGTCATCGCCATTGACGGCACCAGCGCCAGCGGCAAGAGCACCAATGCGAAGCTGGTCGCCCAATCCCTGCGCTTCGTTTACGTCGACACCGGCGCCATGTATCGCACCCTGGCATGGTATTGCTTGAAGAAGCGGGTCGATATCCACGACGCGAAGGCCGTGGCCGCCGTCTGCCGCCGTTGGAAGACCCAATTGCTGTGCGTTGAAGATCAGGTCCGCCTCCTGGTGGCAGGATATTACCCCGAGAAAGAAATCCGCACCGCGGAAACGAGCGCCGCAGTCCCTCACGTCGCCGCCGTCCCCAAAGTGCGGGAATGGATGAAACGCACCCAGCGGGCTTGCCTGCAATTCGGCAGTCTCGTCATGGAAGGCCGTGACATCGGCACAAACGTCTTTCCCGAGACCGATTACAAGTTCTACCTGGACGCGACGCTGGAAGAACGGACCCGCCGGCGGGCCGCCGATGGGGTGCGTGAAAACCTGGCCGCCCGCGACCAGCGCGACAGTCAGCGCGCGGCGGCGCCTCTCATGATTCCGCTGGGCGCCGTGATCGTCAACAACTCCGGCCAGACGCCGCAGGAAACCACGGCGTTCATCCTCGATGAAATCCGCCGACGCCAGAAAGCGCGGAGCGCGCGACCGATTCCTCGTTCCGGGTTGGATGTGGGAAGTTGAGCGTTGCACGGTCGTTCCCGATTGCCGGAAGCGACTCTGATTCGCGACAGCTCGGTCCATGAACCTGCCATACTATCTCGGCTGGCGGCTGGCACGGTTGGCAGCCGGAACGTACTTCCGCGGACGGGCCTATCACGCCGACAGGGTCCCGCCCCAGGGGCCAGTCATCCTCGCTGCGAACCACGCCTCCTACGTCGATCCACTGCTCATCGGGGCTCCCCTCGAACGCGATCTCCACTATCTTGCCCGCGCCTCGTTGTTCCGCCAGCCGTTCGCCAACTGGATTCTCCGCTCCGTCAATACCGTCCCCGTCGAACGGGACAGCGGCGGCGGGGCCGGCCTCAAGGCCATCTTCGAGCGATTGCGCGCCGGGGCGGGTATCCTCCTGTTTCCCGAGGGCACCCGCACCCGCGACGGACGCCTGCAACCGGCCCGATCGGGCATCGGCCTGGTGGTGATCAAATCCGCCTGCCCTGTCGTCCCAGTCCGCGTTTTTGGCTCGTTCGAGGCGTACGGCCGGCACCTCCGATACCCGCACCCCAAGAAAGTGACGGTCAAATTCGGTATGCCGCTCGATTTCGCCGCCCTGCGGGCGGAGGCTCGAACGTGTTCCAAGGATCGCCTCAAAGCCGTCTACCAGGAAGTTGCCGACGAAATCATGGAGGCCATCGCGCGACTCGAACCACACGCCGACTGCACGCGGTTTCCGTGAACGATCTCTTCCCATGAACCTCCCCCGTACCGCCGACCTCCAGGTCGGCACGGTGGAATCTCATGTGACTGCCCCCGAGCCGGCTGGAAAGCCGGCGGTACAGGTTCATGGCCCCCTGGGCAGTTCAAAATGGAACAGGTGGCTCTCCATGAACCGGGTGTACCGCCGACATTCTTGTCGGCCTCGCTGACAGTGTCCGAGACAGAGACCGTTGCCGGCTGGAAAGCCGGCGGTACAGGTTCATGGCCCCTGAGCAGTTCAAAATGGAACAGGTGGCTCTCCATGACCCATGACCTGGAGAGCACAACCGCACCCGTCGGGATCATTCCGCCCCCGGACGCGGAACAGTAGCGTGGTCCTGGAGCCACAGCAGGTCTCGGTTGCCCGGCACCCAGAGAGTCCAATGATTCGGGTTCCACGCCAGCGCCGCCTCGGCTGCCGTTCGATCTTCCACCCACCGGCGAATCTCGATGTGCCCGTCGCCGAACGCCACCGTTCCCCGGCGTCCGTGTTGGACCGAGGGCAGATGGTAGAACTGCCCCCCGGACCCCATCCGCACCACGAAAGCCGGCAGGCAGACGTTGCCCGGCGCAACGTCGATAAACGAAAAGACCGCTGCGGGCGAGGCTTCCCCTAAGGCCGACCACTTTTCGAACGTCCGGTGGCGAGCGCTGTTATAGCCCGCTGTGGCCCAATCCGCCCAACCCAAATAGCTGTTGAGTGCGTACGTGCGGATCTTGGGATAGGCCCGGCCCTGTAATTCGACCGTGCTGCGGTCCTCGGGGCAGCGGTACGTCGCCGCCGTCGGAATGTAGGGCGCAAACGCCGCGTGCTGAGGGTTGATCAGGTAATCGAGGTTGGTAAAGGCGCGGTTGGGCGAAGGCGGCGGCGTGAAGTCATAGTGCTCCTCGCCCAAGACCCACAACTTCTGCCCCTGCAGTGCCTCGGGAGAACCAAAACCGTTGGGCGGCAAGTGATCGCTCGCGTCACTTCCATAGAGCGCCGCCGCCGTGGCCAGTTGCTTGAGATTGTTCACGCAGGCGACCTGGCGGGCCTTGCTCTTCGCGCGCCCCAGGGCCGGCAGGAGCAGCGCCGCCAGGATGGCGATGATCGCGATGACCACCAGCAGTTCGATCAGCGTGAAACCTCTGCGCTCCCGCCCCGCAACCCCATGCGCCCGCACCGTGCACGACTCGAACGCGAACGACAACATCCCGTCCCTGTTGCGCCGACGAGACCCTAACCCGGAAATCTCACCACTGAGGCGGTCGCAGCATGCCTGAGAGTCCGCGGGTGAGATTTTCGGGTCTATGAAACCCGCGCCCAGCAAGCAGAATTGGCTCATCGGTTCATCAAAGCCGGAACGTGCCCCAGCCGCGTGGGCGCCTCGGGCACGCGCACACAGTGTGGTCGAGATTGGGTCCATCGTGCGCGTCGAACATCACTTGCCGAATCTGACGCGGAATGTACCACCAGATCTGGCGGAGCGAAAGCCGGACCCTTAGCGAGGCGCGCCTCAGACCAAATCCCAGTCCTCATAGGCATGAAAAGTCCCCGTGTTTCCCCGCCCCTCTCTCCCGCGCCTCGCTCCTTAGAATCCTTGACCCCTTGAACGCAGCATAGAACCTTGACTCGTCAACAACACATTTGAGCGGTCAAGGATTCTAGCCTGGGGCTCGCTCAGGCTGCGAGCGCAGATGCCCGGGCGCCCGACGGCGCCACGGAAGCCTAACTCGCTTTCAGAAGTTCCTCGGCGATCTGCACCGCGTTGAGCGCGGCGCCTTTGAGCAACTGATCGCCCGAGACCCAGAAGCAGAGGCCGTTGTCGAGCGCGCAATCCAATCGCAACCGCCCGACCTCGCAGTTGTCTTTCTCGGCCGTGAACAGCGGCATGGGGTAGGCCTTGCCCGCGGGATCATCCACAACATCGAGTCCGGGCGCCTTCGACAGGGCAGCGCGCGCCGAATCGAGCGTGACCGGCTTCTCGAACTCGGCGCTGATGGCGACGGAGTGGGCGCGGTACACCGGCACGCGCACGCAGGTCACGCTGGCCCGAAAGGTGGGATGATGCATGATCTTGCGGCCCTCGTTCTCCATCTTCATCTCTTCCTTGGTGTAACCGGAGGGCAGGAAGGTATCGATGTGCGGCAGAACATTGAAGGCGATCTGGTGCGGGTAGACCTCCTTCGTCACCGGCTGGCCATGGACGATCTGGTCGACCTGGCGGCGCAGTTCCTCGATGGCCTTGGCGCCAGTGCCCGACACCGCCTGGTAGCTCGACGCGAAGATGCGCTTGCAGAAGAACGCCTTGTGCAGCGGGTAGAGCGGCATCAGCGCAATCGCCGTCGTGCAATTGGGGTTGGCGATAATCCCCTTGTGCCACCGCACGTCGGAGGCGTTGATCTCGGGAACCACCAGCGGAATCGCGTCGTCCATCCGAAAAGCGCTCGAGTTGTCCACCACCACGCATCCCGCCCGCGCTGCCAGCGGTGCGAACTCCTTCGAAATGCTCCCGCCAGCGCTGAATAGCGCGAGGTCGATGCCCGCGAACGAGTCGCGCTTCAACTCCTTCACCGCAATGGACTCGCCCTTGAATTGCAGCGTCTTGCCCGCCGATCGTGCGGAAGCCAGAAGCGTGAGCTGGCGCAGCGGGAAGCGCCGGCGTTCGAGCGTCTTCATCATCTCGATACCCACGGCACCCGTGGCACCGACAACGGCAACATGCGGTCGGGCGTGCATAAGATAGACGCGCACTATAACCGCGCAGCGGCCAGTGTCAAACGCACCCGTCTCCAGACGCTCCGCGACGACGCCACCCGCACCGTGTTCGCTCAGGATTGGTGAGCTCAGAACGTGACGCTCATCGTCCGTTGCCGCAATGACATCGTCTTATGCCGGAGCGGCCAAGCGGTGCAGGCAACAGGTGAGAGAACCCGCCCACCCGCGTCATTGGGCCAATCTCCTTGACGCTGGCCGGTGTTGACGCCTAGTTTGCCCCGGTAGCCCAGCAGTCAACCCCGTCAACTCGGCGTTCGAACTATGAAGACACACTCCTCATGCGCGCAGGTGTCCACAGTCCTTCTCGGTGTTCTTTTCGCTTTCTCAGTCTCAGCCGCCCCGCCGGGCCCGACTCCGCAGGTCCCGGACGGAGGCGCGGCTCCAGGGGCGTTTCCGAACACGTCGGTCTCGGCGGTCAACGTGATCGCCAAAGGCAGCACGACGTTCGACGGCAGTGTCGATGTTTCCGGTCTCGACGGACAAGGCCCGATTCCGTGGTCGGTCAATCGGTATAACCGGGGCGATTTTGCGCTGCGGCTGGCTCCCGCGGACCCGGTGGCGGCGCTGGGCAACCTCGGCCAGGGGTTCATCGAGTTCGGCGATAGCGCGGTCACGGTGCCCGCCAGCCAGGCGTGGCGCCCGAGCCCACTCCTCGGGGTCACCATCCCGACGGCGCGTCAGAATGGCCCGATCGATTGGAATGACGGCGAAGGCCCGTTCTATCCGACGGTTGCGATCGCCGAGGCCTCCTCGGGACCGGGCTACAGCATGACGGACGGCAGTTGGGGGACCGGCAACCTCGACATCAACACCGGACGCGCCGGCACGCACAGCTCGCCCGAAGCCAACTTCAGTTTTTCGGCGACCTGGTTTCCGTACGACCAGGGGTGGCTCGGCGGCGAACTCGCCGGCCCAACCCCCGAAGGCGCCTCGAACTGGACCAATCCGAATGCCCATGCCGCCGGCCTGACGGCAGGCCTGGTCAAGTGGATCGAGTACCCGGCAGGATGGGCCACGTACGGCGGCTTGGCCGAATTAGTGTTGCCCGGCGTCAATTCGCTCGAAGACGGCATGGTGTTCGCCACCTCGGCGGACGGAGCCAGCGACGTCAACATCGTCGGCGTCGCGCCCAAAGACGCCGGCCTGGGCTGGTCTGTGACCATCCGCGAAGACTCCGCGCTGGACGCGGAGACCCTGGCCGATGCGGGTCAATCCGAGTTCCGATTCGTATACGTGCCGTTTACCGCCAAGAACCTCAACGGCGGTTCCATCAACGGCGCCGATGGCGCGAAGCGCAAGGCGGTCGGCGACTTCACCGTGGTGCGGACGGGCACCGGTGTCTACGAATTCGCCGTTCCCGGTAGGACCGGCGCCGACGGCACCTTGCTGTTGCAGGTGGCGGATTTTGAGCCCGACGCGTCGGTGCCCCTGGCCTCGCGCGCGTTCCTATCCTGCGAGTATCTCGATGGAAGATTCGTGATTCAGGCGCGCAAGGCCATGACCGACACGGAGGCGGAACTCGCCGACGTGAGTTTCTACGTGGCGTGGGTGGATTTCGAGACCCCGCTGGCACCGCCAGACGGTCCGCGCATGCGGAGCCTGGCGGCGGTGGTGGTGTCGAGCGAAGGCGCAGTGGGCAAGGAAATCGGCCTGGCGGCGAACAGCGACGAACCCGAGGTGTTGGTGGTATCGGTGGATTCGGTCAATACGGCGGGCTTCACCGACCCGATCACGCAGATGCCGGCGGTCTATGCGGTCGTGGGGCGGTTTTTCGATCCGCGCACGCTCGCGGCGACCAGCGAGCCGTTCGTCATCTTCGGCAGCCCGTACGGCACGGTGAGCCGCTGTGACGCCAAGTACAACCCCGTGTCCAAGCAATACGTCGTCGTCGCCAACGCCCGCGCGTACAACGCAAGCGGCCTGGACGTGCCCTTGGTGGCGCTCGTCAACCCCGCCTCGGTCGCCGGCGGCAATTCGCCCGTGGCTAAGGCCTTCGTCCACGACCCGGAGAGCGACGAGAGTTACGACGATGTCTCGGTCGCTGTCAGCACGCAAAACGGAAACATCTTCCTCGCCTGCGAGCGCAAGTTCGCCGGTGAAGGTGAAGGCGCCGTGGGCGCCCTTTACGACAAGGCGGGGACCCTGCTGACACCTGTCCGCACGCGTCTCGACCTGCTGCAACAGATCGGCGATGAAGACGATCCGGACGCGATCTACCACGAGGAACTCGACGCTTTCCTCTACATCTCGAACACGGATAACTCGAACGGATCCACGGGCACACTGAACAACCGGATCGTCGGTTCGCTCGTCAACCCGGCGCCCGATGGCCAGGGCAACCTCGTCGTTCGCGCCGAGCAGGTGCTCTCGGACGGTCTGCCGGCAGGCAGGGCAGAGGGACATCCCGCCTCGATCGTCAACCCCTTCAACGGACAACTCATCACCGCGTATGACGCGGGCAACGGCACCGCCAATGGGGATCTCTCGTTCTTCAACCTGGGCAGCGCGCCCAACTTTGCATTCGCCTCGGCCGCCCCCGAGGTGCCTTACCTCGACGGCACCTCCGGCAACCCGTTCAACCATCAGCACCCGCAGCTCGCCGCGGACTCCGACAGCGGTGTCATCGTGGTGGGCTTCAACGCCACCGGCAGCACGGCGGGTGTTCCCGAGTCCTATGCGTTCGTCCTGCTCGGGCCCGACGGACAACCGCTGCCCAGTCAACTGGGAGCCCCGTACCTGCTGGCGGACTCGCCGGGCGGCCTGGGCACCACAGTAGGTTTCCACAACGTGAAATACTCGACACTGAGTGACTCCTTCCTCGTCGCTTACACGAGCAATCCGGGCGTCACCTATCTCGCCGCACTCGAAATCACGTCGTCGCACCTGGACGTGACTCCGCCCACCCTGACGATCGCGCGCAACGGCAACGATTTGGTCATCGCCTGGCCGGCGACCGCGACCGGCTATCGGCTCGATGCCAGCCCGGCGGTGTCCCCGGCCAATTGGCAGCCTTCGGATTTGACGCCCTCGATCGAGGGCGAATGGTTCAAAGTCTCCCTCGCGCCAGACGGCGCCACCCGGTTCTATAGGCTCAGCCGCTTTCCATGAACCTCCCCCGTACCGCCGACCTCCAGGTCGGCACGGTGGAATCTCATGTGACTGCCCCCGAGCCGGCTGGAAAGCCGGCGGTACAGGTTCATGGCCACTGAGCAGTTCAAAAAGGAACAGGTGACTTTCCATGAAGCGCGCTGTTCGGTGTCCACCCTTTAGGGTGTGCAATGGAGCACGCTAAAGCGTGTACACCGAACGGAACGGATCGGTTCATGGGTTAAACCCAAATTAAGTCATTGAATGTCAATGCTTTCCACGAACTCGACACATCGTCGGAAGTCTCGATCGGACCGAGCATCGGTGCCACTTTCGTCGCAACCTGGGTCGGCACCCTGGTCGAGAGGCGCCCTGTCCAGCGGCAAGGGCGGGGACAGTGGCAACGACAAACACTGGCCAATGGGTGCCAATCTCCGGGGCAATCCACCGCTTGCACCCCTGGCGTTCCTCACCCTGTGTTTGTCCTTGTTGGCCGGGTGTGCGGTCCATCGCAACTCAGACCACCCTGCCGGTGAAGTGGTGTTGACGCTGAATCCCAACACCGAGAGGGATCGGACCGTGGCCTCCGGAGCGATCGGCGCCCTTGTGGACGTGGCGGTGGACCTCGTCAAGGGCGCGATCGAAACCGAGGCCGCCAAGCTCGAAAGGCAGTACGGTCAAGTGGATTATCGGTCCGATTTCTGGTCTATCGTCGTGACCGCCACCAATACCGTCGCGTTCCGACCGAACTACGCTGGGTTCACGCTGAGGCGTTTGACCAAGGACTACCCCAGGTTGGACAACCCCGCCATGCAACTGGACTGCGCCTTCGAACTCTCCGACGGCGGGCGCATGTTTCTCATCCGGCCCACGCAGTTCGTCCTGCGGCAGGCGAAGGCGAAAGTGATCAACCCGGATGGCAGAATCAACATTGCGGTGGACATCGCCGTGGACGCCATGTGGATCGACAAGACGCAGACCGCCCGACAGAGCCGAATCGCCTCCTCCACGTTCGACATTGCGGACTACGATCTCTCGCGGACGGACCTTCGGACCGATTTCAAGGGACAGATGGCCGGGTGGTTCCCCGGCGTGCCCGTGTCTGCCGGACCGGACGGGAAATACCCGTGGGACCCGAGCGCCGTGACTCGGACCCGCCGGTGGTCGGACGGCTGCTTCAAATTGACGGTGCTCGTCACCGAGCGGGATGCCTCCAGAGCCAAGGAACACCTCGAGAGAACCGCCAGGTACATCGGGACCCAGAAGAGCCTGCTCATCGAGAAGGCGGAGCAGGCCATCGAGTGACCCACGGCGCCTTGCGCCGAGACTTCGGCAGGCAGGCACCCTAGAGTGACTCTCTTTTCGAAATCTGCTGTAAATGAGTCAAGTTTTTGAGCCGCGTAGCGGCGCCACTTAGCGAGGCGTCGGCTTCCGGTGATCGTGGTGGACACCGAGCGGCCACAAGCCGTTCACACGCCTCGCCGGTCTGAGGCGAAGCCTCGCTAAACGCTTGCCGTCGCCGAAGGCGCCCGCCCCCCAGCAGTTCCGTCGAGTCCGCGCATTCTTGGATCTCAAGGATGCGATCGTGGGCTCGCCTGGAAGAGACCGAACGGCTCGAACAAGCCGTAACTGACGGTGTGATAGCTGTCGCCTCGCGGTGGACCGTTCGGGGGTCCCTGATGGAACATGCCTGGCCAGGCGCTTCCCAGAGGAGGGTTGTTGTGATGCGGGCCGAGTGTGTTTTTCAACGTGCCGATGACCGTGACCTCGATCCGATTCTCCCCAATCACGAGGTCCGGGGTCACCTCGATTTCCCACGGCGGGGCAGCGATGTAGCCGGCCAGATCCCCGTTGACCCGCACCCGAGCCACGCTGCCGTTCCATCGGCCCAGACGCACCACGGCTCGCGGCGTCCTGCGCTCGACCCGAAACACCTGGCGGTACGCGACGCCCGCGCTGTAGAAGGGATGGCCCTGGCGGTTCCAACCTCCGTCCCCGCCGCCCAGAACCAGAGGTTGGTCGGGGACCACGGAGAAACCGCGTTCGAGCGGTTGAAGCCAGAAACTCCCGCGCAGATAAGCGGGCTCGAGTTCGTGTTCCATCGTGAACGGCGCGGCGGTGAGCGTGACTTCGTTTTCACCGACCCGGGCCGCCGCCGCCAGGTCGACCCGGCCGAAGGCCCGGTCCAGCCACCAGGCACCCGGTTTCGGCTTCACCGGACGCCCATTGCAGGTCATAGCGTAGAGATCGGGCCGCTCGATCACAATGTTCAGGTCTGCCGGCACGGCGCCTTGGATCGCAAATCGGTAGCTCGCCGTGAAACCGCTGTCGGAAGGAAACGTCCTGGCGATCAGTTCGTCCTTGAATTGCACGGCGCTGTCCCACGGATTCCGCTCCATGCCGTGCCGCTTCCAAATGAACTGATTCGCCTCGTAGAAGTAGACATTGGTTTTCAATTCGCTTCCGACGGTGACGTCCACATAATCCAGCGTCAGCACATTCGGTTCGAGACGCGCCACCTCGATTTCGTCGGCGGCCGCGACGGGCGCCGGTTCGTCCCAGCCTGGCGTGGCGGGTGACCGACTGGCGCGCGAAAGAAAAACAAGCAGGCTGCCCGCCGGCGGCAGGTCGAACCGGGCGGTGACACCGCTGCCTTTCGCGAAGGGGTACGGCTCGACGGCGCCCGTGTCGAGGTTCCACTGCTCGATGCCCTGCTGCCCGCTGATCACAACGCCGCGGGCGGGGTGTTCGAGGCTCGTGTTCACCAAAAACAACAACTCCCCATCGTCCAACCGACGCCGATGGTGGAACAGGGTGCCCTTGTCTCCCTCGTCGCGATGGAGGGCGAAGCCATCGGAAGGGACACAACTCGCGAGTTCGGCCGCCAGTTTCGCCGGGAACCTCTCGAAGGCGCTGGGGCTCACGCTGGGCGCCTGCGGGGAACGCGCCGCTTCCTGCCCATCGACGCGCGGATGCTCGGCCCGCCCGTAAGCGCGGACACATGTCACCTGATCGAAGAGCTTCACGGTCGCCGCGTTGAGGTTCTCGACCATGGGCGGCAACACAACCGTGTGATAGGTCCTTTGACCGACCCGCAGTTCCGTGTGCCGCGTGCGATATGTCGGCGTGCTGGCGCCCACGGTCCCGCCCACCGTCTCCCCTGCGGGCTGGCCGTGTCGGGCGAGGACGTCCTCGCACCCGAGATCGTACTCGACCTGGGCCGCTTCGAGCGCCATCAGCAGGTTGAAGAACGAGTCGCCGATCTCCTTGAGTTGTGCCTCGTTGCCCTGATACATCCAGGCCGTCGTCGTGGGCTCGAGCACCAGCACGCGGTTGTACTGCGCGCCCTGGGAGAGCGCAGCGCTGAGCCGGGCGAAGTAGCCGGCAGACACGTGGTAGGCCTCCCACCACGGTTCGTGGTACGAAAACGATTGCGGGTGATCGCGTTTGCGCGCCCCGCGCAGGGTGATGTAGCTGAGGTGTTCATCGAGGGTGTTCAGACCGAGCACTTGCAGCCAATCGCCGATCCGTTTCATGTCGACGAAGCGGAGATCCCAGCCGCCTGCGCCGTACGCCTCCACCAGAGTCCGCTTCCGCCCCAATTGGTTGGCGAGGCTCGAGATCTCCCGGCAATAGCGGACATTGCCGAACTGGGCGTGCGTATGTTCGGCATACTGGTTCATGAGCGTGTCGACCCCGGGCCGATGTTGCCACGCCGCCATCGCCATGTTGTCGGGCACACCCGTGCAATGCGGCCATTCGTGATCCCAGTAGTGGCCCGTAAACTCGAGCCCGTTGCGCTCGCACCATTCGTAAACCGGCCGCCCCCAGCGCTCGATGAACAGCTCGAGTAGAGTCTGATGGTAATTGTGCCGAACACGCCTCCAGTCGCCCACCTCGCGGATCAGGCTGGGGAAATGGTCGGTCAAGCGATAGCCCCAGCGCCGCTCGAATTGCTCCGGCAGGTCCTCCGCCCAGGGCAGACCGCCCGCTGGCCGGATGTTGGGCTCGTCGGTGAACACCCCGGGCACTCGTTTGCCGAAGTGCTCGCCGATCTGAGCGCGATAGGCCTCGAGCGTCACCTCGATGAACTTCTCAGTCACACCGGGCGTGAGCAGATTCACGTAGCACCGGTTGCCATGCCAGGGCGAATCGCCCGCCCAAACCACCGAAGCCATAAAGTACCGGCCTTCGGGTCGGGGTTGCCCCTCCTTGATCGCCACAGTGACGTCTTCGGTCCGGGTGTAGGCCTCGTCTTCGAGGCGCAGGACTCGCAGGATCTGTGGGTCCCATTTCGGGGCGGCTGCCGTCTCGCGCAGATGCAGGCCCAGGCCGCGCGCCCCCGGCATCAACTCCGGCACCCAGCCCCCGGCGAAACCGGACGGATACGAGTTCTCGTCGTAGATCCAGACATTCATGTCCAGGCGCTCGGCCTCGTCCAAGGCGACCTTCCAAAGCCCGAACCACTCCGCGGACAGATACGGTGTCATCAAGCCCGGACGCGGATGAACGAACACCTGTCTGACCCGTTGCCCGGCCAGGTCGCGCAAGGTGCCGCGGACTTGGGCTTCGGTGAGCCGGTCGTTCCAAACCCAGAGCGGTGCGGTGGCGTACTCGCGCGGCGGGTCGGCGAACAGCCGCCTGACTGCCGCGGAATCCATACCGGCACCGAGTGTTGGGAAGAGCGCCCAGGCCAGGAGCACGAAGCCAGCGAGGATGGAATGGCGTTTCATTGCGAATTGCGCAGAACCACGGATACCCGCTGACCAATCGCAAATCAAACCGGAACTCTCATGACAAAGTCCGGCGCCGAGGCGGGCGAGAGGCGAGTCCATGTCAGGCACGGCAACCACAGATCAGGGGGCAGCGCGCTCAGGCAGTCTGTCCCCTGGCCCAGGCATCAGCCTCGAGAATCTGATCGAGGGTCGGATGGGGCACCACCGCGTGCCGATCCATCACAGCCGCGACGTGCGCGCTCATCTGTGGGAACGTCAACCGACCCTCGCAGAAGGCGGCGACCGCCATTTCGTTGGCCGCATTCAGCACCGCCGGCAACGTGCCGCCCACCTCCCCGGCGCGCCGCCCCAGTTCGAGCGCCGGAAACCGACTGCCATCCGGCTCCTCGAAGGTCAGACTCCCGATCTTCGCGAGATCTGTGCGCACCCGCTCGCTGGCCACCCGCTCGGGATAGGTCAACGCACATTGGATCGGCAGGCACATGTCCGGCGTCGAAAGCTGGGCGAGGATCGAGCCGTCGACGAATTCGACCATCGAATGCACCACGCTCTGAGGATGCACCACCACACGGATCCGGTCCATCTCCAGGCCAAACAGCCAGCGCGCCTCGATCATCTCGAGGCTCTTGTTGAACAACGTCGCCGAATCGATCGTGATCTTCGTTCCCATCACCCACGACGGATGCCGCAATGCCTGGGCCACCGTGATGCGGTCGAACTCCGCGCGCGGGGTGTTGCGGAAGGGGCCGCCCGAGGCCGTCAGCCACAGCCGCCGCACCGAACTCGCCGGTTTGTCCCCAAGGCACTGGCCGATCGCAGAATGCTCGCTGTCGACCGCGAGAACCTGCACTCCATGACGCCGCGCCTCGCTCATCACAATCTCCCCCGCCATCACGAGGATCTCCTTCGACGCGACAGCAATGTCCTTGCCCGCGCGGATGGCCGCCAGCGCCGGTTGCAGCCCAGCGGTCCCCACAATCGCGATGAGAACAATGTCCGCCGACGGCAAAGTGGCCAGCTTCACGAGCCCCTCCGCGCCGCTGTACACGCGGGTCGAACTGCCCAACATCGTCCGCAACTCGGCCGCCCGGTCCGCATCGTTCAGTGAGATCGCCTCCGGCGCGAACTTGCGCGTCTGTTCGAGGAGTCGTTCGGCGTTTTGGCCCGCCGCTAGGCCCAGCAACCGGATGCGATCCGGCAGGTCCTCCGCCACCTTGACTGTGCTGGTGCCAATGGAACCGGTGCTGCCCAAGAGGACGACGTTCTTCATGAATGGCTAGAATCCTTGACCGGTGAAACATGGTGTGGACAAGTCAAGTTTGTGTGCCGCGTTGATGGGGTCAAGGATTCTCGAGAGCGAGGCGCGGGAGAGAAGAGCAGGAAAACAGAGGGGCGGTTCATGGTGTCCAAGATTGGGATTTGGTCTGAGGCGCGCCTCGCTAGGAAACCAGGACATACCGCAGGTAAAGATACATGAGCGGGGCGTTGAACAGGATGCTGTCCAGTAGGTCCAAAACGCCCCCGATGCCAGGAAACCAGCGGCCCGAGTCCTTGACCCCAGCCTCCCGCTTGAAACGAGACTCGATCAGGTCGCCCACAACCGCCCCGATGCTCAACACCACGCCCAGCACGATCGCATGCCCCGTGGTCAGGCCGGCCAATCGGTCCTGCGCCAACGCGGCGAACGCCAAACTGGCCAGAGTCGACGCCAGGATGGCGCCGCCAAAGCCCTCCCACGTCTTCCCCGGGCTGATGCGCGGGATCATCTTGTGACGTCCGATCAACGAGCCCACCGCGTAAGCCCCCGTGTCGCTGAACTTGGTCACCACGACAAAATAAATCAGATAGAGCCGCCCGTCGGCTTGCGGGAAGAAACGAATTCTCTGCACGTCGTTTAACAGCCACGCGACGTACATCACCCCAAACAAGGTCGTCGAAATCGCCATCAGCCCGGCCGGATTCGACCGGGACACAAGCTGGCGCACGCACAAGCCGAGGAGAAACAGGACCAAGAAGCCAGCTTCAGAATCCCTCCCGCTCGAAGGAACCGCGCCCGGCCCCCACCAGCCGGAGAGGCAAACGAAGGTGCTTGCCACCAGCAGAATCCCGCCCCCGATCCCCCAGCCTCGGCAACAGACCAGTCCGCGCTTCTCGATCAACCCGTAGAACTCGATCAGCCCCGCGGCCGTCAATGCCAGCATCAGCCCGAGGAAACAACACTCCGCCACGCCTCGGTGCGGGGCGAATAACGCGGCGATCACCACGCCCCAGAGCACCACGGTGCTCGACAGCCGGCGCAGGAAAACCGCGCCTTTCGACAGGGACGGAGTGGTCGAAGCCGGGACCTCGGACATCGCCGCAGCAATTACCCGCTTCCGAGCCATGTGTCGAGCCTCCGTTGCGGGTTGGGAGATCGGAGATGGAAGATCGGAGATGGGAGATCCGCGATGGAAGATCGGAGATGGGAGATCATTTCACTGTTTCGAGCCATCGTGGTCTGAGTTAGGCTCGGTCCATGCGCAAGTCGCTCCTGCATTGGCGGGCCAATTTCTTCACCGGGCTTTTGGTGGTCTTGCCTGTGGTGGTGTCGCTCGCCATTGTTCTCTGGCTCTTCGGCACGATTTCGAATGTGACGGACTCGTTGCTCTTTTTCCTGCCCAGGACGTTGACGCACGGGCCGGAGGGAAAAGGACCGATGACCTGGTATTGGAGTGTCTTGGCCCTCCTTCTGGGCATTCTGTTGGTCGCGGTCGTCGGACGGGCCACGCGCAATTTCATCGGGCGGAAACTGATCCTGGCGGTCGACCGGTTGATGTCGAGTGTGCCGTTGCTCAACAAGATCTATGGCACGCTCAAACAGGTCAATGAGGCCTTTACCTCGACACAGAAATCATCGTTCAAACAGGTCGTGCTGATCGAGTACCCGCGCCAGGGCATTCACACGATCGCGTTCCTGACCAACGATGAGATCCCCGAAGCGTCTGCCCGGCTCAACCAGAGGATGGTGGGGGTGTTCGTGCCCACCACGCCCAACCCCACAAGCGGCTTTCTCGTGATGGTGCCTGAGGAGCAAATCACCCGGCTCGATATGTCGGTGTCCGACGCGTTCAAGTACGTCTTCAGCCTGGGATCGGTGGTGCCGGACACGCGCCCCCGCGAGGTCGTGGATGCTCGCCAGATCGACGTATGACAGTCGAGACCACCCCAGGCCTCATCCTGCGCACCCGGCCTTTGACCGAGACGAGCCTCATCGTGCAGTGGATCACTCCCGATTTGGGGCGACTGGCCACCGTGGCCAAGGGCGCCCGACGGCCCAAGTCGCCGTTCCGCGGCAAGCTCGACCTGTTTTACCTGGCGGAGATCTCATTCCAACGCAGCCGGCGATCCGACCTGCACACGCTGCGCGAGGTGAGCCTCCGCAAGACGCACCCTCGCCTGCGCGAAGATTACGCGCGCCTCCGACAGGCCGCCTACGGCGCATTGCTCGTCGAACAAACCACGGAATCCGAGACGCCGCTGCCCATCCTCTACGCCCTGCTGGTCGAGTTGATCGATTGCCTCGACACCGACGCCGCTCGGCCCCAGTACCTCCTGGCCTTCGAACTGAAGCTCCTCGCCGAGTCAGGCCAAGGCCCCGACCTCGCCGCTCTGCGTCTCCAACCCGCCACCCGGGATTTGGCCCAAAGGCTCCTGACCGCCGACCTGCGCTCCGGGGGACAGCTCGCTCCACCACCCGGGGCGATGGCAGAACTGCGAACGTTCCTCAAACGCTTCCTGGTCTACCACCTCGACCGCATCCCGCGGGGGCGTGATGCGGCACTCGAGGCCGACGGGACATGACCGGCGTTCGATGACACGAGCCATCCTGCCCGCTCGCAGACACCGGCCGTGGGGTCAGGCGAACACGATGGCCCAAGCACCAGAGCCAGTGACAGAGGGATCCGTGGGATGCACGACACCGTCACCCTCACCCGTCCCGCGGCTGCGCATACGCGTCCACCTAACCGTAGGAGCGGGGACGTTGAACGTTGGACGTTGGACGTTATGCGTTGGACGTTCTGTTGATTACCAACGGTTTGCGCAGACGGTTCATGGGAGAGGTAAAGTTCTCGGGCCATGTGGCGCCACTGTCCCAGTGGATGCTGGAGCGCGAAGATGTCGCTGGAGATCGGCCTTGGCTTTCCACTTCAGGAGCAGTTTCTGCCAGAGGTCCTGGTAGTAGGCCGCCAGGGTGGCTTTGGGCGTGTCCGGGATCCAGCAACGCCTTGGGTCGGTAAATCGTTCCGGTCAGAACAAGGGATTTGCACAAACGCACCAACCGCTTGGCCAGGGCGAACTCGGTGTGGGCTCCGCGCGCTTGGAGGTCTTGGGCACATCGGGTCAAGCTCCTCCGGGCCGTGCTGCACGGACCTTCTCGACCGCCTGGAGCACGACGTTCTTGAGCCGTTTGTTGCAGCGGGCTTGCACGCTGCCCACCACGGGTTCCTTTTCCGGTCCTCCGGTCTGTTTAGTGCGGGGCACGACGCCGGCGTACGAGCAGAGCCGAGGCACTGCCCGCCATTGGGTCGGCGGTCCCAACTCCGCCGTCCAACCGGCGGCCAGAGGTCACGCCGAACCCCCCAATGGAGGTGAGGAGGGCACCGGGCGTGCGGGCCAGCCAATGCGCCAGCTCGCGGTCCAACATCTGGCGATAGTTCCGTCCAAGCCCCGATACAGTGCCACCAGCTTGGCCAGCGTACGCTGGAGCATGAGGGCCTGTTCGGGGGCCGGCCCCAGGACCTCCTTGGCCAATTGTTTGAGTTGGACGGCCACCTCGCTGGGGCTTGCTCCACCCCCCGGCGGCCTGAGCCATTGGGCCAGCTTCTGTTGAGGGCGCCGTTTGAGTTGGTCGGGGCTGAGGGCACCCTCCATCAACGCCAAACTGGCCTCACCGAATGGAGCCAGGCCGCTTTGTTGCACGATCGAGCAAGCCGGGAAAGAGCCGCTCGACGTAGGTGTGGATCCGGTTGGAGGTCGCGGTGCGCTCCGCGAACCAGCTTGTCCCGGTCACGGGTGGCGATCTTCAGATTGGCGTAGGCGGCGGGCAGATCGCGCACGGTTTCTCCTCGCCGGTTGAGGCAGCAACGGGCGATCCCCAACAAATCCAACGCATCGCTGGAGGCCTGGAAGTTGTCCCGCTGCTGTTTGGCTTCCCAGGCGTTGACGCGGACGACCAAGAACTTCTCGGCGCGCAACGCGCGTACGAAGTTCTGGGCAAAGGCCGGGCAGTCCTCACCGCCGAAGAAGACGTGCGCGGGGCGGATTTGTCTTGGCTGGCAGGTGTCGCGCACCTGGCGGAGCAACTCCGCCACACCATTCGGGTTGTTATCGATCGCAAAGGCCCCTTTGAGCAAGTCTCCCAACCCGTTGCAAATCAGGGCTGTGTGCTGAGCCTTGGCATAATCCAACGCCACGCACATCAGTTTGGAGGGATGGCCTGCTTGTTCGAAGAGTTTGATCAATTCGGGATTGCATCGGGAATAGATGCTCGCTTGAGTACGCATAGGTCCGCAGAACGGAATGCGGCGGTTGTTCATCACAGGTCACCGCCGTTAACCTCGGGCCAACGAAAACGTCAGTGCATCAACACTGGCGTTTTCCACTTCTGGCCTGGTGCCGGTTGTGAAGCTGGACCCAGCTCTCAGCCTAACGGGCTGGTTCCAGCTTCACAACCGGCGAGTGAAAAGGTACCGGCCGGGGTAAGGGGCTCTTGTCGCATCGGCCGCAGACCCCTCGGTCTCCCTCCCCATTCCCCATGGTCGATGTCTGTTGGCGAGGGGTTATTCGAACCCGAGCCAGCGTCCGCCCTGGTAAGTGAGAAATGCCATCATCCAAGCCAGTGTTCCCAGATAAGCCCATTGGAACAGTGGCCATTTCCAGCCGTTGGTCTCTCGCCACACGACGGCGATGGTGCTGCCGCATTGCAGGGCGAAAACGTAGAAGACCATCAAGGTCAGTCCCAGCAACGCGGTGTAGAGCGGCCGGCCATCGGGGCGCACCTGGCGACGCAGGACCTGCGGGAGACTGCGGCCCTCCCCGCCGGCATCGCCGCCCACGTGGTACACAACAGACAGGGTACTGACAAACATCTCGCGAGCTGCGAACGAGGTCAGAATCCCGACGCCAATCTTCCAGTCGAAACCGAGCGGGCGGATGACCGGTTCGATCCAGCGGCCCAAGCGTCCGGCGAAGCTGTGGCGCAGTTGCGCCCCCGCCTCCTGCGCGTCGAGTTCGCGGATCTCCTGGCGCAGCGAGGCGCGCTCCGTTTCGGCGCTGGCCTCGGCCAGGCGAGCCTCCAGATCGTGCCGGGGGCCCGCATACTGCTGTTCCAGCGAGGCGCTTCGCGGGTATGTGGCGAGAAACCAAAGCAGAATGTTGATCCCGAGAATCACCGTTCCGGCCTGAACCAGAAAAACCCGCACCCGTTCCCACACGTGGCGCAGGACCGCCCCCAGGAGCGGAGGCCTGTAGGGTGGCAACTCCACGACCAACAGAGGCGAACAGCCCTTCCGCAGTGTCAACTTGAACAACCAGGCGACGCCCATCGCCGCCACTGTCCCCAGCAGGTACATGCCGAGCAGGGTCAGGCCCGGCAGTTTGAACACGCCCCATACCCTGACGTCCGGAATGCAGGCGGCGATGAGCACCGTGTAGACCGGCAACCGGGCCGAACAACTCACCAGGGGCGCCACCAGGATCGTCGCCAGACGGTCTCGCGCGTTTTCGATGGTGCGTGTCGCCATGATTCCGGGAATGGCGCAGGCAAAGCAGCTCAGCAGAGGGATCACGCTCTTGCCATGCAACCCCACCTTGCTCATCACGCGGTCCAGGAGGAATGCCGCTCGCGCCATGTAGCCCGTGTCCTCGAGCAGGCCGATAAAGAGAAACAGCAGGCCTATCTGCGGCACGAATACCACAACGGCGCCCACCCCGGCGATCACCCCGTCGACCAGCAGGCTGCGCATGTCCCCAGGCGGCAGGACGCGCGCCACACCTCCCCCGAGGCTGGTGACCCCCGCTTCGAGGGCCTCCATCGGCAATCTCGCGAGGCTGAAGATGCTCTGGAACATCAAAGCCATCACCCCCAGGAAAACGAGAAGTCCCCACACCCGATGCGTCAGGACCCGGTCCAGCCGGTCGCTCGGAGTCTCCTCGAACACGAGAGATTCAGTGACGGCGGCCTTGTGGATTGCGGACACTCGAGCGTACCGCCTCTCGATCGGCACCGTTCGCCAATCCAAGCCCGCCGCTTCGAGCCGCGCCCGGGCGCCGATCACATCATCCCGCACCGCCGGTCCGTACTGCGCAGGCACGGTCACCAGGCTCTTCTCGTCCCCCAGGATGAGTCGCGCGGCGGCCTGAGCCGCCTGCGGGCATGCGGCAAAGGCCTGGGCCAATCGCTCGGCCAGCGCGGAGGCTTCGCGCTCGAACGGCTCCGGAAGGTCGGCGAACCGCGGCGCCGGTCCCAAGACGCGCTCCTCGCGGAAGGCCGCGAGAATCCGGGATCGCAAGGCAGCGACGCCTTCCCCGATGCTCGCGACAATGGGAAAGACGGGCACCCCGAGTTGCGACTGAAGTTCCGCTGCGTCGACCGCGTGGCCGCGGTCGCGGGCAACATCCATCATGTTCAGCGCGATCCACGTCGGATGGCCCAACTCGATCACTTGCGTGGCGTAGTACAGGTTCCGCTGGAGATTCGAGGCATCCACGACCACAACCACCAGGTCGGGCGGCGCCACCCCGGGCACCTGATGAAACAGCACGTCGCGCGCGATTTGTTCGTCGAGCGACTGCGGACAGAGGCTGTAGGCGCCAGGGAGGTCGAGGATGGTGACGGGGCAGGATGCGCCGGCCCCAGCCAGACGCCCCTCTTTACGTTCGACGGTGACGCCGGCGTAATTGCCCACCTTCGCCCGCAGTCGCGTCAGGTGATTGAAAAGCGTCGTCTTGCCGCAATTGGGATTCCCCGTGAGAACCACCAAGAACGGGCCGTGCCCGCGGACGGAAGCCGCAGCCGGGCCCGTTTCGGAATGCCGTCTGGCTTGGCGCATGGCTTCGAGGGTGGTCTGCCCAAACGTCCGTTGCGGTCGCACTCCGCACCGCAAACAGGGTGGCCCGGGGTCCCAGGGTGTCCGGCCTCCGCGTCAGGCCGCCTGCCGCCTCGGGGGCAACGGCTCGACCCAGATGCAGTCCGCGAGCTTGGCACAAAGCCCGAAGCGGACATTGCACACCCGGCAAACCACGTTGCGACTCCGCAATAACAGGCGGATCTGCTGTTCCTCGCAAAAGCCCATCTCCCGCAACCGCTGGCACTGCGCCGGCTCCGCCAGCAACCGCTTGATGCGGACAGACGTGCCCGCCTGCACCTGGCTGAGAGGGCAGGTCTTCCGGCTCCGGCAAGCGGTGGTTGCCGCGGTCTTCGTACTCACGGAGAGATAGCGTAGCCACATTGAGACTTGGTTGCAAGAGGCTTCTCGGCCTGCCCTTGAGCCAGGTCAAATGCAGAGCCGCACTGGGGAGACGCTCGACCTCGATTCTGCCGCGCTCACCAGGGTGACGATTGGGCTCGGCAGGAGCGAACGAGACGCGCACCGAACTTGCTCCGCAGTCCCCGGGATGTGTGACACTGCCCCCTCATCCCAACCTCTCTCTCCCCCCGCGCTAGAATCCTCGACCGGTGAAACATGTTGTAGACAAGTCAAGTATTTGTGCTGCGTTAAAGGGGTCAAGGATTCTAAGGAGCGAAGCGCGGGAGAGAGGGGCGGGAAAGCGGTGAGGCTGGTTCATGAGGTTGAGGACTGGATTGGGTCTGAGGCGCGCCTCGCTAGAGTGGCTGTCTTTTCAGAATCCGCACTCAATGAGCCAACTTTTTGCGCCGCGCAGCGGCGCCCTGGAGTTTGGACAAACGGTCGGTTCGGACCGGCGGGGCCCTTTCCTACTGCGCCTCCCCATCGGTGTGCCGATGCAACTCGTCATGGTCGGCCATCGACTCGAGGTGGGTTGTGACAAAAGCGCGCGGCTGAACGGCACCTTCCATGATCTCCTCGATCGCCGTGGCTTGTCGGTGTGCCTCGACCAGGGACGTTCCCTCTGGAAAGATCAAGTGGACATCGACGATGTGCGCATCGCCGACGTTGCGGTGGCGCAATTGGTGATACACCAGGCCCCGCTGAGCCGTCTCCCGGTCGAGGATTTCCCTTAACTGTCGTTGTACCGCCGGATCCGCCTGGTCCATCAGCCCCCCGAATGCGGAGCGGATCAGACCGCCGCCGGCCCACAGGATGTTGCCGGCCATCGCCAGGCCGCAGATCGGATCCCACGGTTTCCAGCCGGTCAAGATGGTCAACCCCAGCCCTACAAGGACGGCTGCGCTCGTCCAAAAGTCGGTCAGCACATGTTTGCCGTTGGCTTCCAGGATGAGCGATTTCTCTCGGCGCCCCAGCCAGATCAGGTAGCTTCCGAGCGCACCGTTGATCGCTGCCGCCGCCGCAATCATCAGCGTTCCCAGACCTAAATGCTCCAACGGCAGTCCCAAAAGCCACTTGTGGACGGACTCGTAGACAATGTAAAGCGCCGCGAGCACAATCATGCCACCCTCGAAGCCGGCGGAGAAAAAGCCGATCTTGGCGTGCCCATAGGGGTGCGAATCGTCAGCCGGTTTGAACGACAAACGCAGACTGACGAAGGCGAAGGCCACCGCCGCCACGTGCACCACCGATTCGGCGGCGTCGCTCAAAATCCCAGCCGACCCGGTCAGCAGATAGGCGCTGACCTTGAGAATGAACATGACCACCCCCACCGCCAGCGAGAGGCTCATGGCGAACTGCAGCGCTCTGCGGTCTTGGGCCGATGCCGGTCGCGGGTCCACGGGCCGACACCCTACCGGACACGCCAGATTGCGAAAGCCGAAAAGCACTTTACAAAACCTGACCGACCGATAACCTTAAACCCAACAAACGATCTTTATGCGTAACACGATGTTCCTTGTGGCTGCGGCTCTTGCGGTGCTGCTGACAGCCGGATGTGCCGGGCCGGAACAGAAGCTCGGACGCGGCCTGAACAATGTCACCGAGTTCGCCCGGCTGGGCGAAATCAGTCGCTCCGTCGAGCAAACCTTCCTGTGGGACGGCACGGCCTCCGCCTACACCACCGGCCTCATCCGCGGGATCAACCGCAGCCTGGTGCGCACCGGCGTCGGGGCCTACGAAGTGTTGACTTTCCCGATGCCCACCTACGATCCGATCCTCCGCCCGGGAGGCCCGTTCCTGCGCGATGCGAGCGTCGACCCAGCCTATCCGGCCAGTTATAGCCCGCATATGATCTCGTCCACCACCTTCGAGCCCGACGCCGCTCTCGGCTTCAGCGGCGGTGACGTCGTCCCGTTCGTTCCGGGCAGCCGATTCCGCATCTTCGACTATTAACCCGGAAATCTCACCATTGGGGCGGTCGTGGCATTCCTGACGGTCCGTGGGTGAGATTTCCGGGTCTGTGAAACCCGCGCCCAGCAACAAGAATTGGCTCATCGGTTCATCAGAACCGGGACGCGCCCCAGCCGCGTGGGCGACCCGGGCACGCGGACACAGTGGGATCGAGATTGGGTCCATCTGCTGGGGCGCGGGTTTCTGAGAGCCCGCATTTCAGGTGCAATGGGACGGTGACCGGTCAGATGACATCAAAAGTTGGTGAGAAATGCGGGCGAGACAGTCTCTCCCCCGTGGCGCCAACGCACCGTGTTGGCGCCTTTTTCGTTTATGGCCCTCGATCGCACCTCGCCCTGCAAGATCAACCTGCTCCTCAATGTCCTCGGCCCCCGTCCCGATGGTTACCATGACCTTGAAACCGTCCTGCACCCGGTCGGTCTGTGCGATCGCCTTGAATTGGAGCGATCCGCGGCGGGGATCGCTTTCTCGTGCAACGATCCCAAGCTTCCGACCGACGGCAGGAACCTTGTCGTTCGCGCCGCCCAGGGGTTCCTCGCCGAGGCCGGTCTCACAGAGGGCGTGCGTCTGCGTCTCGATAAGCGCATTCCTGTGGCGGCCGGTTTAGGAGGAGGCAGCGGCAATGCCGCCGCCGCCCTGCTCGGGTTGAATGAACTGTTCGAGCATCCGCTCAGCGCAGACCAATTGGCACGGTTGGCTTCGGAATTGGGCGCCGACGTGCCCTTCTTCCTGCAGCCTGCCCCAGCCCTCGCCACCGGCCGCGGCGAGCACGTCCGACCCCTGGATTGGTTTCCCGCCCTGCGCCGCGCCTGGCTCCTGTTGATTCATCCGGGCTTCGGCATCCCGACCGCGTGGGCCTACCAGAGCCTTAAACGGTTCCCTGAGGCCCTCCACGGACAGCCAGGCCGCGCCCAGCGCCTCGTCGAGCACTTGCGGTCCGAGACGCTGGCCGACTTGTCCGGCAAACTGTACAATAGCCTCGAAACGCCGGCCTTCGCCAAACACCCCATTCTAGCACTGTACCAGGAATTCCTCCGTGCCGCCGGAGCGGCGGCGGTCCTGATGTCGGGAAGCGGGTCCGCCACCTTCGCCCTGATAGGAAACGAGAACGCGGCCAGGGAGTTGCGCGACCGCTTCCTCAGCCACTTCGGGAACACCCCGTGGACAGCCGTCCTTCCAGTCGAACCTCCCCGATGAAGCCGCTCGCGCGGTTTAGAGCGGGCAAATCGGCCGCTGCGGCGGCTCTTCATTGGATTAGGAACATCTCCGATCGCGTAAAATTCCAGATCAGTCGTAAGTATTTGGTGCATAGCGTGATCACTGCTGTTTTTGGTCGCGAGTTCCTAGAGAGTTCTTGGACGGGCACTCTGTGTGCGTTAGCGAGGATTTGCCTCAGACCGGCGAGGTCTGTGTTACCATGTGTTTACTTCCTGCAGTCTGAAGAAGTTTCTCACTCGGCCAATGCGGTCACCTGTCGAACATCTGTGGCTCGCTCGAAGCGCGCCTTGGCGGTTCATCTCCTCGGATCCCCTGGGCGCTGCGCAGCAGCGCAGGCGCAGCGCGGCGACCTGCGCATTCGTCGGCACCAGAGACGCACGAGTCTCCCGTCGCTTTGGTTGCGGCTCTGCCGCGCTGCGTTTGAATTCGAGCTTGCTTGGCGGAGTGCCGGGTGGTAATGGTCCCCGCACATTCGGCGCGGGTGTGGTTCAATGGTAGAACGCGGGCTTCCCAAGCCTGAAGCGAGGGTTCGATTCCCTTCACCCGCTCCAAACTTCAACAACCCCAATAAAAGCAGGGGTTCCGTGTATACAATGAGGTCTGGAGATTCCGAATTCGGAATAGAATCCGGAATGAAGGTCCTATCTTGCCACCACGCAAACCTATAATCATCACCAGTTCAATCGCTTGGCGATCAGCTTACGATCCGCTCTGCCGGAATGGCGGGTCAATACTGATCGAAACGAGCGCAAGTCGTCCTGTCTGCGGAGAATTGAACCGATAGCGGTCGGCCCTCACCCTTAGGTGCGTCATTCACTCAATGGCGCGAAAGAAACAGCGCCAGGTCCGACGCCGAGTACCCGTCAGGTCGCGCCAGGACTTCGCACGCTAAGGCCTCGATTTCCCACCAGTGCCGACGCGCGGGTACCTCGGCTCGCGATTTCGTCGACGCCGCCGACTGTCGGCGACCGCGCCCGCGGCTTGCCGGAACCGAGCCGAGCCTGAACCGCTCTTGGGCAAGCCGCCCTGCCAACCCCGCCACCGCCCGGCCCGTGGTTGACCAGAAGTCTCCCTTGAACACAAACGAAGCGATCAGCGGCCCGGCTTCGCGGTAAGCCGAAAGGCAATGGAGACACATCCCGGTTGGTGGTTTTCTTCGTAGTTAGCTGAAGAGCGCCTGCTGGGGACCATGTGGTTGCTCGACGTCCGGGGACGTCCCCGTCTAAGCCGACAGTGCACACTCCTGCGAGGCTGCGACCGTGAAAACGATGCGCTGTCCACCACTCCACCGCGCCGAGGCCGCTCGGCCCCCTGGTCTTTTTTCGAGTCGGGCTGCCCGCAACCCGCTCGTGGGTGGCGCACAGGGAACGCCCCAATTCGCCAAGTCTGGCATGGGGTTAAAATCCCATTGCGCGCGCACAGCATACGCCACACTATTCCCTTGGAACCTAGCCACTGTCCGGGAGCTGTCGTGATGTTATGAACTTCTGGCAACGCAAACTCGCCGCCTACCTGCATGATCCGCCCAGTAAGGCGCTGGACATTCGTGACCACGAAGAACATGCGAAGACCCTTTTCCGCCAGGCCGGCTTTGACGCCGGCGAAGCGGCCGACTACGCAATGCACTTCGCGCAACCCTCTGACTGGACGGCTTCGGCGGCGGATCGCCTGCCCTTCCCGAACAGTGTCGCCGCCGGCGTCACCTGCCAGTTCGACGGACACCGCAACCAGTTCCACCACGTGCTCGGGCAAGCCGAGCCGACCCAAACCCTGGCACGCTTCCAGTTCCATGCGCCGTTTACCTCGGTTGAACTCGCGCGGGAAACCGATCAGGGTGTTCAGCCGGTGCTGCCAGACCACTCCTTGGCGGCCTTCTCTGATTCGGACCGCTGGAAAGCCCGCTTCTTCACCCATTGGCGGCTCTGGCCTCGTAATTGCATCGAGAGGGATTACCGCTTTGGGTTCCTCCCCGCCGACACGCGGTTGCCCGATCACACCGTTTGGACGCACATGCAGGTGGTTTCAGCCCTCGACGGATGCGCCGACCGACCGGGCAAGGGCGCCGTCTTGGCACCCGCTTTCCTTAAGTTCCAACTCGGCCCCGTGCAGGACTTCATCGCCGCCGCCCGCAGCATCCGCGACCTCTGGAGTGGCAGCTACCTTCTCTCCTGGCTCATGGCTGCCGGACTGAAGGCACTTTCCGCCGCAGTCGGTCCCGATGCGGTCATCTTCCCGAACCTGCGCGGACAACCGCTCTTCGACCTGCACTGGCGAGATGAGCTTTGGGGCAAGGTGAAGATCGGCGACCAAACGCTCTGGAACTCATTCGGCTGGACGGACCCTGCACTGCTCACGCCTAACCTGCCCAATGTCTTTCTGGCTGTGGTCCCAGCAGATCAAGCAGCCGACTTGGGTCGGAAAGTCGCCGACGCCATCACGGCGGAATGGAATCGGATCGCCGCCGCCGTCTGGAGCGAGTGCCAAGAGGTCGGTCTGACCGGCGACGAGCGCGGCATCAGCGCGAACGATCGCGAGGTCCGCTTCAACGCCCAGATCAGCCGTTTCCTCTCGCTCACCTGGCAGGCCACACCCTGGCCGAAAAAGCTGGATGACGCGTTGAAGCTTAGTGACGGCTTCACTCCCGAAATGCCGATTCAGAAAGCCCGTGAACGAGTCCAGGCCGTGGTGGACATGGCTACGCGGCAGATGCCGATTGAACAGCGGGATGGCCGTTACTACGTGGGCGGCAGAGACGGTCCCAAGACCCAACTCAACAACATCGGTCTTGGCTGGTCCATTGTTCTCGCCTTGAACAGTTGGGCGCTCGATGCGGTCCGGCAAACGCGTCGCTTCGACGCCGCCAACATGGGCGGATGGCAGACTGGCGCGTTCAACAACAAGGATGCTCTGACCGGTCGCGAGGAGGCCGTGGCGGGAGGGAACAGTTGGACAAAGAAGGCGGAGCAGCTCGGCGGCTCGTGGAGGTCTCTGTTCAAACATGACGATTGGCTGAGCGCGGCCACCCTGGTTAAGCGCCTCTGGCATCTGGCCTACCTCGCCAAACCGCCATTGAACTTGAAGACGGGTTCCACAGGCTTTCCAATGCCGAACACCCGCAGTCTGGCTGCACATGACCCGTTCGGTCGAGACGACGATCCCGTCAACCAACAGGCAGAGCAGACCGACGCTTCCGAGAAGTACTTCGCTGTCATCGCCTTCGACGGCGACGAAATTGGGAAATGGGTGAGCGGAGAGAAGACACCGCGGTTTTCCAGTCAGTTGGCGGACTACCAGGACGGCTCCAACACCCGGCGATTTGGGTCGAAGCTCTATTTCGAAAGACCTGAGTTCGAGGATTTCCTGGACGCGCAGCGTCCGCTCTCGCCCAGCTATCATCTCCAATTCAGCGAAGCCCTGAGCAACTTTGCGCTGCTCTGTGCCCGCCCCATCGTTGAAGCGTTCGACGGGCGGCTCATCTATGCCGGGGGCGATGATGTTCTTGCCCTCTTGCCTGCTGACACCGCTTTGGCCTGTGCCGCCGCACTGCGACTCGCTTTCACCGGGCGCGAGGTCAAGGCTGCGGATGGAAACGTTCTGTTCCATAGTCCGGCACCGGGGTTTCTCTCATCGGAGAAATGGAAGGACGATCATGGCCGTGGGCGCCCTATTCCTTTCCTCGTGCCTGGCCCTGCCGCGGATGCCTCGGTCGGCGTCGCAATCGCCCACTTCAAGTCCCCGCTTCAGGATGTGGTCCGCGCCGCCCGGGAAGCTGAGAGACGCGCCAAGAGCCAACTCGGCCGCAAAGCCGTTGCCGTCAGCCTGTTCAAACGCTCCGGCGAGATCCTCAAGTGGGGCTGCAAGTGGGTGGGCGGTGGGCTGGATCTTTACCGCGCCATGGCCGACGCATTGGCATTGGATCAGCTTAGCGGCAAGTTCCCGTATCGTTTAGTGGAGTCACTCAACCCCTACTTAACACAGCAGACCGCATTAGCGAACATGACCCCTGCGTCGGGATTCAAAGCCGTCAGCGACGAAATCATCCGGCGAGAATTCGCCGCTGCGTGCGACCGCCAGCGCGGCGGCCCGGCTTGGACGATAGAGGTGGCAGAGCGACTCCTTCCCCTGCTGGAGAAGTATGTTGCCGGGCTGGACAAAGCCGAGAAGAAGGTTCGGGATCTCATCGGTCTTTGCCAGGCCGTTGCCTTTACCCATCGCACTCGCTCTAAAGAGGCAACTGAATCCTGAGCCGAAAGGCGATTCGTATGAACACCATCCTGCTTCAACCCACCGACGTCCTCTTCTTCCGCGATGGGCGACCGATGACCGGTTCGCTCGCCGGCCATGGCGCTGCCTGGCCGCTGCCCAACGTCATCAGCGCCGCCTTCCATGCCGCATTGCATCGGGCAGAGCTCGATCTCGGCGGCTCTCGGGAGCTGCACCTCCATCGGCGCGGGGCACGTGGTGTTTACGCTGAAGACGCGCGGCGTGACCGTAAGTTCGGCTCGCTTGTGACTGCTGGCCCGTTCCCGGTGAAGGATAGGCGAACCTGGTTCTTTCCCCGGCCACAAGACCTACAGGACGCGACTCTCCAACCGGCGCTGCTCCCCACCAGTTCATTTGAATCCGCCTGCTCGAGCCTTGCCGACCCGCTGGAATACGCGGTTGCCAGCCGGCTGCCGCCGTCGAAGGAATCCGGGGCCAAAGCGTGGTTGTCGCGAGAGGCGTTCGAAGCCTACCTCGGCACGACCCCGTCCGCCGCTACGTTCGCCAGACCGAACGACCATGCGTTGGACGACTCAGACCTCTTCGACAGCGAACAGACCATCGGAATCGGGATTGATCCCGAGACGGGCAGTCAGGATGGGGAGAGCTTCTACTCCGCGCACTACCTCCGCTTGCGGGAAACCTGGCAGCTTGGCGTCTGTGCAGCGGCAGAGGACAAGGCGTTCAACTCCCCGCAACACGGCAGGGACCTTGTCAAAGCCCTGCTCGATGGCGGCCAGTTTCAGATTATTGTCGGTGGCCAGCAACACATCTGTTCCGCCTCGTGCGTGGCTGACGCGGCACTCCCGCTGGTGCGCGGCAGAACGGACGGCTTTTGCGAAAATGACGACAAGTTCTTGGTGAAGTGGATTCTCCTCAGCCCCGCTGTATGGCCGGCCATCGAGGCGGATGCAACGCGTAACATCACCCCCCACCCCGGCGGTTGGCTTCCCAACTGGGTGGCGCAACAGGCCGTGCAGACCCGAAGCGAGCCTGTGGAAGCTGGCGACGTTCTCTTGCTCGATGGTCCCGGGCGGGGAAAGGCACGTCGCAGGCAGCTAAACGCTGGTAAGCGCATCAAGGCCAGGCTCGTCGCCGCTGTTGTGCCCAAGCCCATCGTCGTTACCGGTTGGGCTTTGCCCGACGAAACCGGTGAGACTGCCGCGGAGCGAATCGGCGGGGCGCAGAGCACCCACCTCGCCGTTCCCGCCGGGGCGGTTTACTACTTCGAGGCCAGTACATTGGAAGATGCCGCCAGACTCGCCGCCGCCTTGAACTGGCACGGCCGCGACACCAACCCCACGACGATCAATAACCGTCGCAGCACGCTTCTGGGTGAGAAGGGCTTCGGCCTCGGCGTCTGCGGCACCTGGGAGTTCTTGTGCGGACGTCGCTGGACGTTCCCGCAAGTGACTTTGTCCAACAAACAACGCATAAACGAACCATGAACAACTCAAGAATCCTCTACCTGTTCACCCGCACACCGCTTCATGTGGGCGCAGGAGCGAGCGTCGGCGCCATCGACCAGCCAATCCAACGCGAGCGGCATACTGGCTTTCCGATCATTCCGGGCAGTTCGATCAAAGGCGTCTTGCGCGACCATCTGCGCTCACTGGGCGAAACCGTGCTCAACGACCTCTTCGGCCAGGGTGGCGCTGAGGAGATCTTCTTGGCTGGCAAGGTCAGCTTCGGTGAAGCCCGCCTGCTCGCTTTCCCAGTTCGGTCCGCCAAGGGCGCATTCGCACTGGCAACCTCTGCGCTCACCTTGCAGCGATTCGCCCGCGATGCCCATTGCTCCGTCAAAGTTCCTGCTGGGCCCGTCGATATGACCTGCCTGGCTGGCAGTAAGCTGGTGATCGAGAGGAACGGACAGAAAGGAGTGGTGCTTGAGGAGTATCGGTTCAAAGTCGTGGACCCGTTCCCGCCGGAGTGGGAGGGTGTGCTCACAAAGTTGCTCAGCGACGCCGTTCTTTCGGGCGCGGAAGGTCGGTTCGTGTTGCTCTCCGACGGCGACCTCTCCCACTTCGCTGTCAACGCCTGCCAAATCAACCAGCATGTCCGAATCGACGATAAATCCGGCACGGCTGAGGACGGCGGCTTGTTCAACGAGGAGACCGTGCCCTCCGAAACACTCTTCTACGCCCCGTTGACGGTGCTGTCGCGCGGCACGGACGACAACGCCGTGTTCAAGGCGCTCGCACCCGAACAACTCGTCCAGTTCGGTGGCAGCGGGACCACGGGCTTGGGCTTCTGCACTGTTAAACTCGGCAACTGAGGACCCCACCATGCAAAACCTCGAACAGATCCGGGCCCGTAACGCGCTCAACTTCGCGAACCAAGGCGCCGTGTCTGGCGACAAAGGCGGCGAAGTGATCAAGAAGATCGCCCCGTTAATCCAGAACCACGGCCTTCTGGCCACCACTGCCTACTCGTTTACCGAAAAGGAAGGTTGGCAGCGAGTCCTCGATGCTATCGCCCAGCACTTGGCGGACAAAGATATCGGAATTCTTCCAGGCGAGGTGAAGGACCGACAGGCTTTGATGAAGTTCCTCACTCAGCCAGCCACCACAAGCGAAACTCTGAAACTGGCGACGGCTGAGGCGATGGCCTGGTTGACCTACGCACGCCGTTTCGTCAAGAAAGCCTGACTATGGCTCGCATCCCCGCTGCCAGTGACGTGGCCGAACTCATCGGCGTCGACGCCGAAAAAGTCGAAAATCGCAGCCTGCTCCTCGACAAGTTCGTCTTTCATAAGCGTTGGCCGCTGGAGACAGACGAGCTCGGCGGCGAGGTCAAATGGGACGAGGCTTCACGCTGGAGCTTCGTGCGGATCGCGGAGGGCGCCAGCCAGTTGTTGACTCTGGAGGCGGCAGCCAAGCGGTACCGCGCGCGCGGACAAAACGTGGAACCCGACAACCGTCAGCGCCTGCTGGCGGAGGCCCGCCTCGCCGAGTCACTCGCCAAGGTTTCTTGGGACTCCAAGGAGCTGTCTGCGCTTCGGGCCCGACACACGCGCCGCTTCCTCAGCCTGTTCCGAGGCGCTTTCGAACAGCGGTCTTCCGTGACCATTGCCCAGTCGGAGGGCCGTCTCGCCATCAACCTCGCGGACAGCCTCATTCAAAACGCAGGCATCTGCCTCGACCGTTTGTTTGGCCTTCCCTTCGTTCCTGGTTCTGCCATCAAGGGTGTCTGTCGGCACGCTGCTCTGGCGGAATTGCAGTCTGCCGGTGAGGCCGACCAGAATCGGTTCTTTGACGTGTTCCGCGCCGTCTTTGGCACGGCTGACAACGACTTTGCGAATGGTGACCTGCGCCCCTTCCAGAATCTGCTTTCCGGTCGGGCGGAGAACCAAAAGGGCGCTGTTGCGTTCCTGCCCGCTTACCCGGTGAACGAGGCCCGAGTTGTTGTGGACCTGACCAACGTCCATTACCCACATTATTACCGAACAGGGCGCACCGAAGACCTGTCCAAAGAGCACCCCCAACCGAATTCATTCCCTGCCGTTGAGGTCGGTGCCCAATTCGCCTTCTGCTTGGTCCTGACGTCTCTGGGCAACGATCCAGGCCTACTCGACGCGGCCACCCGATGGCTGGCGACGGCCCTGACTGTCCACGGCCTCGGGGCAAAGACCGCATCGGGCTACGGCTGGTTCTCTCTGCGACCGGACGTGCTGGCACAACTGCTCGACGGAGAGCGCCGCGAAGCCGAAGCCGCTGCTGCCAAAGCTCAGGCCGAGGCGGACGCGCGAGCCAGGGCGGAGGCCGAGGTTGCCAGGCGGGCAGCAATGCCGCCGGAGGAGCAAGCTCGTGATCGCTTCGCAGACATGAACCAGCAGGACTTCGCCGCCGCAGTCTCCGGGATTGCCGCACTGAGTGCCGCGGAACAGAGGGGCCTGCTCCTTGCCCTCCTCCTCCCCAGCCGGCGTGATACCTGGAAAAGCTGGAAGAAGAGCGACAAGCCGGCAAATAAGGCTCGCGTGGGAGCGCTACTCGCCGCCGGAAAAAGCCTGGGAGTCACCCTGCCATGAACGCATACCGGATCGAGTTCATCACCCCTCTGTTCAGTCGAGGTGCCTACGAAGACCGGCCTGAAGTGCGCCCAGCGTCCATCCGCGGACAGCTTCACTGGTGGTTTCGCGCGCTCGGCGGCAACGCCACGGATGAAAAGGCCATCTTCGGCGGCGTCCACGGCGGAGCGATGGCCAGCAAGGTCGTTGTGCGCGTTTCCTCCGTGGTGGGCACCACAGGCCCCCTGAACACGCTGCCCCACAAAGATGGCGGCCAGGCCAGCCCCAAGTCCGCGTTTCAGGCCGGCACGCGGTTCGATCTCCATATCTTCTCTCGCCTCAGTGGATTGGACCATCGCCTTGCGTTGGCGCTGAACCGGACGCTGGAAACCTGGCTCCTGCTCGGCACGCTCGGGCTGCGTGGAACACGCGCCGCCGGAAGCTTCCGCTGGGAGCCGGTGTCGCAACCAGGTGAAGACGGCCTCCGGCCACCCTCCGATTTCACCGCCTACGAGGCTCGTTGCTCCAAGCTGCTGGATAAGGCACCCCTGCGTTTCGCGTTGCTCGCCCAGCGCTACTCCGCCGCTGAGCAAGCCCGCAAGGTTGTTTCCGATACGTTGGGTGGTCGCGACGACCGTCCGGGTCAGAACGACCTCGCTGGACTGAACGATCCACTCGGGAAGATCGGACGGGGTCAACGCAAAACCTCCCCCCTTCGTTTTCGAATTGTCGGTATCGAGGGTGTATTCCGTATCGCAGCGGTCTGGGATGGACGAACCGCTGTCACCAACAACCGCCCTGGCGATCTGGCTGGCATCGTCAGCCTGCTCAAGCAGCGCAAACCAGCCTTGGGCGAGCAACTGGCCGGATCGAGCCTCATCTCCCCGATCTAACGCCGCTTAATGGCTGTCCCAACATGCCCACTCCGCTGACGCTCATTCAACTCATCAGTGAGCAGACCATGCAGAATCTTGTACCGCTGCTTGCTCTGAAGCCCGCGCGCGTCGTCCACCTGGCTACACCCAAGACGGCGGCGCGCTCAGCCCAGATCGTCGAGGCGGCGCGACAGGCGCAGGTCGTCACGGAGTTGGAGAGCGTCCGTTTGTCCGAAATGCCTTCCATTCCCGAAACTTCGCGGGCAGTGTTACGGGCGGTGGAGGCGGCGCGCGATGCGCAACAGACCGCGGTCATCAACTTTACAGGGGGCACCAAACTGATGTCCATCGGCGCCTATGAGGCAGCCATGCGCGAGCAAGTCGTCTCGCTCTACGTGGACACCGACCACCAACAATTCCTCGACGGTCACTCCGGGCCGAAGCTGAACACGGTGCTGGGCGATGACTTCAGCTTCACCTCTCTCCAGAAGGCGCTTACCGTCAATGCCATTGCCGTCGCCAACGGACGCCAGCGCGTTACCGGCGGACGCGACTGGCAACCATTCCTACCCCTGGCCGCTCACTTCCTCCATGAAGCACGGGACGAGGCCGCCACTTGGGAGATCGTTCATGGTGCGCGCGGGATTTGCCCCAATGCCCGTGAGCCTCGTCGTGCTTGCGATTGGTTGCGGCTCCTGGATCAACCGTTGCCGTTGCCGCCGCGGGTCGGCGAGTTGGCACTGACTGCGGGGCTCCTTCGAGCCGATGACACCAAGCTCTTCCTGGCGGATCCCGCCCGTGCCCGGCTGGAACAACTGGCTCGTGCTGAACGGCCTGCGCTGCCGGACTACTTCGCCGCTGTCCACCCGCTCCAATTCGCACTTGCCTTCCTTTCCGGAGCCTGGTGGGAAGTGGCGGTGCTGGATGCAGCCCAACGGAGCGGCCAGTTCCGCGATTTGCGTTGGTCGGTGAACGTGGGCGAACGCCAGGGCGGGTTCGATTGCGAGGAAGACATCGTGGGCATGGATGGAGTGCAGCTCGTGTATTTCTGCTGCAAACGTGGTGGCTTGAAATCACGCCTAGTGCCCCTGCTGGACGAGTTGGACAACCGTGCCCGCAGCCTCGGCGGACAGTTCACTCGCCGTTTCCTCGCTATCTACCAGCCGCCGGGCGCTCAGACGACAGCCAATCTGCAAAAGCGGGCGAGGGAGTTAAACGGGATCCAGATCATCACTCCGCGAGACATCGAGAACCCGGAGATGTTTGCCCGCAGAGACCGCTGAAACATCGTGTTCCCCATTGGCCTGACGCAGACAGCGGACGTCCTCGAAGGTTCTCGCTGTCGAGTTTTCAGGCAAGGATCAGGTTTCGACCACTCCCAATCCTAGGATCGCGCTCATCGAGCTTGCACCATGAGAACTCGAAGAATCCCGACCAAGTCTGGCGCTGCCGCGCTCACCAAACCAACTGCTAAGGTGGAAACTGCAGATGGAGGCCTCGAGACCGTCCTACTCGCCGTCATCGGCATGTCCCCCGCTGTCCTCACCGAAACGGTCTGGGCCCTGGCGCAGGAAGCCGAACCCGTGATCCCCGCCCGCGTGGTTGTCGTCACCACCGTGGCAGGGCGCCAGGCCATCGAACGCGAATTACTGGCACCCTCGGCGCCCGCCACGGAGGCCCAGCCCGCCCCGCCGACCGTTTGGGAGCAACTCCGCGCCACCGTGCTGGGCCCGGGCTACCAGAATGCCGCGCGCCTCATCCTGGAACCTCCCCGCGTCATCGAAACAGCGAATCCCCACAGCGGCGGGACCGACCTGCTCGCTGACATCCAGACGCCCAGCGACAACGAAGCCGCCGCCGACTTCATTCTGGACGAAGTCCGCCGGATCACCTTCAACGACGACACCCGCCTCGTCGCCTCTCTCGCCGGTGGGCGCAAGACGATGGGAGCGTTGCTCTACGCCGCGATGTCGCTGCTCGGTCGCCCGCAGGACCGCCTTACCCACGTGCTGGTGAATGAACCGTTCGAGAGCCCCGCGCTTCGCCCCCGCTTCTACTTCCCGCATCCACCCGGCACCGTCCATCACCTGGAAGACCGGACTGGACGCGTCAGTGAGCACTGCGCCAGCGCCGCACGGCTCCAGCTCGCCGACGTGCCGTTCGTGCGCCTCCGCCGCCTCTTTCCGCAGCAACTCGGCCGCTGGCCCGGTCGGTTCAGCGACCTCGTATGTCATTACTCCGAGCAGATCGACCAACTCGCCGGGCCACCGGCGGTTGTGCTGGACGGAAGAGCGTTGCAGGTGCGGGTGAACGGCGCGCCCGTGACCCTTACCGATCGCGAATTCGCCCTGTTCGCGTTCCTCGCCGAACGCTGCCGTGATGGCCACCCGCCCTACGCCAAGCAGAACGAAGCACTCGTCGATTTTGCGGTTTGGCTGGCCCAGTGGGGAAAGGGCTTTGGGGCGTTCACGCACCAGCGCGAGGTAGCAGAGGCGTGGAAGTCGCCTGACGACGATGATCTTCGCCGCCAGCTCTCTGCGCTGCGCAGGAAGTTCCGAACGGCAGGACTGGGCCGTTTCGAGTCCTTCCTTCTCCCCGCGCGCGGCGCCTTTGGCGTCAAGGTCCGTCTCACCCGCTGAACGTCCGGGAACGTCTGTCAGCCAGCCCCAGGTCAAGAGTCAGGGCATGCTCCGACCATGACGAACGGAACGGCAGCAACCTACGCGGATCAGACCCGGTACCCCCGACCGGCGGTGGGAGGAGCTCAAAATGACGCCAGGCCGATCCGCGCCGATTGCTGCCGCCCCACCACTACGCCGGCGAACACCCTGATCCCCCCCTGGACCGACAACGTCTCTCGGATCGCCCTGCGGGGCGGACGGCGCTCACTTGTCTCCGAGTTCAGCCTCACCATGGGGGCTGGGTATGGCCTGCGACGGGGGCTGCGTACTGGCTGGTTGCCCTGGCGCTGCCTGCTTGCCTTCCCCCTCCTCGCCGTTGCGGCCAGCCGGACTCCACGCTCCGACCTTGGTCCGACCATTTCCCTGGGCCTGGCGATCCTGATGCTCATCTTCATGTTCTGGTTGGCCAGACCCAATCGCTGACCTCCTCTGCCATGCCGACCGCCGTCATCAACCAACCTAACGTCCGCGTACATCTCACCGGCGAGCGTCTCGAAGTCTATGGCCGCAACGACGAGAAGGACCGTGACGAACTACTGCGCGAAATCCCACTCCGCGATCTGGACCGCCTCGTCGTGAGCGAGTCGGTGCACTTCACAGCGCCGGCGCTGGCGGCGGTGCTGCGAGCTGGGTTGCCGATCCAGTTCTTTTCCTGGAGAGGTCAGTTTCTCGGGAACTTCCTCCCTGCGCAGAACCACCACGGCCTGGCTCGCCTGCGGCAGTATCAGCGGACGCTCGACGCCGGATTCGCATTGCAGAGCGCCGGCAGGATCGTCAGCGCGAAGGTTTACAACCAACGCCGCGTGCTCCAGCGCCTGGCGGCAAGCCGCGACGAGACTGCCAAACTAGGATCGCGGAGCCCGAACACCGGAGCGGCGCCGTCTTTCCACCCTCCGACCCTCGAATCCGAAATCCCCTCCACCCTCTTGTGGCTTGATTCGCTGTTCGCCTCGCTACGCAGCAGCCGGAGCATTGACGAACTGCGGGGCTACGAAGGTACTTCGACAGCACGGTACTTCCAGGCTTGGGCAACGTTTCTGCCAGCGGAATTCCCCTTCGAGCGCCGGAGTACCCGACCGCCTCTCAACCCGGTCAATGCCTGCATCAGTTTCGGCGCCACGCTGATCTACAATGAGGCGGTCGCCTTCGCCCACGCGCATGGCCTCGACCCGGCGCTGGGAACACTGCACACCACCGAAGACGGGCGCTGGAGCCTCGCGCTCGACCTGATGGAGCCGTTCCGTCCAGTCCTGGTGGAAGCGTTGGCGCTGGACCTGTTCAGCCACCAAATTCTGAACGCCAGGCACTTCGAGGCGCGCAACGACGGCGTGTACCTGAACCAGGAAGGTCGCAAGAAGTTCTTCCTCCAGTACGAACGCCGCATGGAACGGCAGTTCCTGTCCGAGTCGGTCGGCCATCGGACCACGCTACGCCAGCAACTCGAAAACCAAGCGGTCATGTTCAAGGCGAGCTTGGAAGCACCGGAACGCTTTGAGCCGTTTCTCATGAATTGACATCGCACCCCTCGCTTCCATGTGGTGGTATGACGCCTTCGCACAAGTGCCGTACGAGAAATCCCCGCCTGGCGACCACGAAATGCTGACTCTCGTTGCGTACGACATCACTGATCCGAAAAGGCTACATAGGGTGGCGAAGGTTTGTGAGGACTTCGGCGTCCGGGTGCAATACAGCGTATTTGAATGCCGTCTTGACGAAGACGAGTTCACCGACTTTTGGCTCAAGCTCCTTGAGGTGATCAAAGAAGACGAGGACCGCCTGGTCGCGTACAAGATCGACGCCCGCTCGGCCAAGGAGACGCTCACCGCGGGCACGATGGTCTGCTCCGAAAAAGTCGTGTGCTACCTTGTCTGAGACCGAACCCCCCGCCTGTGCGCTGTGGCGTGCTTCGCTACGAACCGCGTTCCCAGGTCGGGACCCCCGCAGGCGCGTTTAATACCCCCTCGCTACCTAAATCGCAACCCATTGCAATATTGTAGGTTATGGACCAACGAACAGAAACCAGCTCCAAGCAATCAGGATTCATGCCAACTCTCCGAGGGGATCCTGACCTGCGGGAGACTTGCGTTCTTGTGGCTGTGGATGTTACAGAGGTGGGGGTGGTGATCGGGGAAGAAGCCGAAAGGCAATGGAGACAGGTACTGCTGTCGCCCTAGCTCGATGCCTTTGCCGGGTGTGGTGATCGGGGAAGAAGCCGAAAGGCAATGGAGACTCGACGAGAGTACGGGCGATTGCCTTCCATTTCTGAGGGTGGTGATCGGGGAAGAAGCCGAAAGGCAATGGAGACCCAAAATCAGAGAATGGAAATGAGTGCGCATACGAGGAGGTGGTGATCGGGGAAGAAGCCGAAAGGCAATGGAGACTTGATGGTCCGCGAAATACACGTCGAAACGGTTGTCGTAGGTGGTGATCGGGGAAGAAGCCGAAAGGCAATGGAGACCTCTTTGTCGCGCACAAGTGCTAACCGTTGAGCCCGGTGGTGATCGGGGAAGAAGCCGAAAGGCAATGGAGACGTGGCGCTTGCGTACCAGCGGTGCGGCTGTGGATAGTGCGGTGGTGATCGGGGAAGAAGCCGAAAGGCAATGGAGACCGTATCCACCGTTTTTCCCCTTCCAGGCCCGCCAGGAGTGGTGATCGGGGAAGAAGCCGAAAGGCAATGGAGACTGCGAACTCTTCTGCAGGTCTTGTCATAGGTTCTTCTTGTGGTGATCGGGGAAGAAGCCGAAAGGCAATGGAGACGAAATCAGAGAAGGGAGAGAAGTGCGCATAAGAGGAGTGGTGATCGGGGAAGAAGCCGAAAGGCAATGGAGACTTCGCGATGTCTGCAAGCTTATCGTCGGCAATCTCGAGTGGTGATCGGGGAAGAAGCCGAAAGGCAATGGAGACACCCCACCCGGGGGGCCGCGCTTTAAGGGAGTATATCGGTGGTGATCGGGGAAGAAGCCGAAAGGCAATGGAGACATCAGATCTTCGTGCGACTTGTCGCGAGCCGCGCGGTGGTGATCGGGGAAGAAGCCGAAAGGCAATGGAGACATGACGATTTCCAAGGCGTCGATTGCCGCAAACGCGTCGTGGTGATCGGGGAAGAAGCCGAAAGGCAATGGAGACTCAGTGCTCTTGTCGGAGTTGAAGCGTCTTTACATTGTGGTGATCGGGGAAGAAGCCGAAAGGCAATGGAGACGCTGGCGCTAGCCGCAGTTCGTTGCGCCGCGCAACGTGTGGTGATCGGGGAAGAAGCCGAAAGGCAATGGAGACACGAGGAGCGCGATTTTCATTGCGCCTTTTTCTTCCACGTGGTGATCGGGGAAGAAGCCGAAAGGCAATGGAGACGCCTTCAGTTCTTTGACTAGTTGCTGTTCCATGTTTTCGTGGTGATCGGGGAAGAAGCCGAAAGGCAATGGAGACGCCTTCAGTTCTTTGACTAGTTGCTGTTCCATGTTTTCGTGGTGATCGGGGAAGAAGCCGAAAGGCAATGGAGACATCGGAGTGCTTCATTGTGACTATTCATGAAGATGTCTATGTGGTGATCGGGGAAGAAGCCGAAAGGCAATGGAGACTGGATTTTCCGAATGTGTGATGTTGACTCGGTTCTCCTGGTGGTGATCGGGGAAGAAGCCGAAAGGCAATGGAGACCGCCGATAGCCGTTTCGGCCTCTGCACGCGCACGCTTGGGTGGTGATCGGGGAAGAAGCCGAAAGGCAATGGAGACCGCAGGCACGGCGGCTGCTAGGTTGTACGGGCAAGGGCGGAGTGGTGATCGGGGAAGAAGCCGAAAGGCAATGGAGACAGCGCCGTCAGCACGTTCGTGCCGCCGATGGTGACGTGGTGATCGGGGAAGAAGCCGAAAGGCAATGGAGACAGTGTGTAGTCCCTTCCGCTGAACTTGAACACCTCGCGGTGGTGATCGGGGAAGAAGCCGAAAGGCATTGGAGACAGCGGCTTGCCGCAAGCCTTTGGCTTGCTCTTCCAGTGGTGATCGGGGAAGAAGCCGAAAGGCATTGGAGACTGCGCGCACCTCGGTGACGTAGCTTGTCATGACGAAGTGGTGATCGGGGAAGAAGCCGAAAGGCATTGGAGACCTGTCCAGAGTTTGCACAACCTTGAGCAGACTCATAACGCGTGGTGATCGGGGAAGAAGCCGAAAGGCATTGGAGACCGCGATCTTGACGCACAGCTTGTGAGACGTTGACCTTGTGGTGATCGGGGAAGAAGCCGAAAGGCAATGGAAATTACGCAATTGCATGGATAGCCTCGGACTCTACAAGGTATGGCGAAGGCTCGAGGCGGCGCGGGGCCACGTTAGCCTGGCTTACCCATCTCCCATGACGTCCACCAGGTTGTATGTGTGGCGGCTGCGGCGGGTGCGGCGGGTGTCTCCACTCCGTCGCCTACAGCCTACAGCAAGATCGAACTGCTGCCGACGTTGGCTCGCGCAGGTTATCGCGCTGCTCCACCGAGGCGAAGAACGCGTCCATACCCAGACGGCAGATTACGCGGTGCACCGGGAGACAAGATGCCACCTTCCGGACCATTCACCAAGATTTGGGCTTCGGCAGAAAATGCCCCTCGGCGATGTTGGCCGACACCGGAACGTACAACGCACAGCGCTGTCGAGGTGGGGACGCCGGTTGCCCGGCGCGCCCCTCACAGATCTCCGCCGGCACTGAGGTCACTGCGGAAGGAAATGTGGTGTCGGCTTCCTCGCGCCGATGGTGGTGTCCGCGTCTGGCCCTTCGAGTTGCAGTAGTCGGGTCTCCAGTTCGCCCACCTTGTGATCAAAAGCCATCAACTTGTCGACATAGTCGCTACGTTCTTCAGCGAACGTCTCCCGCTCTTTCTGGAGCTGCTCAATGAACATGTCCTTGCCGCGATTCGCGATCTTCAGATCGAGAATTTCACGCTTCAATTCACCGACTTCGGTCGGCTCTCCTTCCGCGGCGGATTCCTTCGCGCCAGCATCGGACTGCTTCGTGATTCCCTCTGCAGACCCAGGTGATTGACCTCGCTGCGCGGCTTTCGCCTTCTCCTCCTGGATCGCCAGTTCTACGCTCTGCGGCGTCAGGTAGTACCGACGGTCGTTTGGGTCGTAGTACGCATCCAGTCGGGCGACGCCGAGTCGATTCGGCCGGCACCAGTTCACGATGCTCCGCTCGGTTCGGGCAACGCCGGCGGCCTCGAACATTCGGGCCACCTCGCGAACGGTAAGTGTGTGGCTCTCGCTTCTTTCGGAAAGAATCCGAACCGTTCGGAACCTGTCCGCATCGTTCCGAACCTTGCCGTACCCTTCGGATAAGTTCGGTGTGCTTCCGAGCGATTCCGCATCCTGCGGAACCGCCGAGCTCACTCGATTTACGTCTTCGTCCATGGTGATTCGTTTAAGCTGATAAAGAATGACCGGCGGGGGAGTTATCCACATCTATCTTAATGCCAGTCACTTATGCTAGAATGATACCACATGAAGTCGATTACCGAAATCATCAAGGAGCGGAACATCCACCTCGACACGCTGGACCCGGTGGCGCGTGGCGGTTTTACCCAGGTGCCGAATTTCATTCTGAAGAACCCCACCTTGTCTCTCGGCGCGAAGGTCGCCTACGCCATGTTCCTGAGCTACGCCTGGCACAACGACTCCTGCTTTCCTGGCCAGGACAGGCTGGCGGCCGACATGGGAATCACCCGTCCGCGCGTCACCCAACTGATCGCCGAGCTGCAGACTCGCCGGCCTCGTCGGCGTCCAGCGTCGGGGACAGGGAAAGACCAACCTCTATACGATCCACTTCCAGGTCAAGGGGCACGGAACAGCGTCTGCACTTCCTGGGGTAAGCCGGTTTACCTCAAGAAGTAAGTTGGCTGTCCTCCGGTCGTAAGCCGGCTAACCTCATTCTATAGAAGAAGATACAGGTCAATAATACTCAGTTCCTGGAGATCACTTTCAAAATGAAATTCAACACACCACAACTTCAAAGGCTCTTCCTGAAATGGCTCCAAGGCGTGCTGCAGCACGACCGCAGTCGGGCCATTCTGCGCGAGGAGGTCGACCAACACGAACTGCCGGTGATCGACTTGGGGGTGGATGATCGTTCCCGGCGAACAGGCCCGACCGCCAAATCCACGAAGCCCGAATCCCTAGAGCGCGACTCCCCCGCCCGTTCTCACCATTGAACGGCGCAACGTTTACGGCGCCGTGTCAAGAGGGCGGCGGTCCCCCCGGACGTCATGCTTTGCGTGTTCACGCGTGTCCATGTCGTTGTTTCCAAGTCACTTGCATCACATGCCACCATCGTGATATAAAGTAAGCAGACCTCAAAGTACCTTCCCAGCCCGCTCCTCGCACCGCGCGCCGAGCGACACCACCTCCGACCCTAAGAATTTCCTCTGCCGCCGCATGATCGACTGCGACCAGAGGCATCCTGAAGTCGGAGAATCACGCCGCTCCGCGTCCGACTTCAGGCAATCCAACTCGCGGAACCGGTCACCCCGGACAGCGGCATGAGATGGAGTGCACAATGATCCTGAACACCACGACGGTGAACTTCAAAGTCCAAGCTCTCGCGGACGAAGAACTGCGGTCCGTCGCCCCCAGCGTCTTCGCCCATCATCCGGGCGGTGACCGGGCCGAGCTTGGTGTTGGAGTGGGAGGGCGGTTTCGATGGGGTTTTCGGCATTCAACAGACGTGCGGCCTGTCCGTGCCGCCCGCCTGGATGACCCTCACCAACACAAGTTCGCGAAGCGCGACCCTCCCGCGTTCGGGCGGTGCGGCTTTCCTCAGAGTGATGCAATGAGGTGGACCTCTCTGAGCGCGCAAGAGCCGTACACCCGACAAAACTTCGCCAAGACCGACGCCCAAACCGTTTCCGCATCCGCTTGTGAAGTTGTGAAAGAGAGGGACCACAGCCAGCCGTGCGCACTCAGGCGGCGCACTGATCTTCGGGTTGCTGGCTCCGCCACGGCTCCGGAGCTTGTCAAGCACCTGAAATCACAGGTTGGCTCAGAGTGGCCATAGAACTGTGTTTGGCTCCGGGAAGTGCGGTAGATCGGAGTGATGGTCTGGCAGGCTGACGGATCCGAATCTTCGCCGCCAGCGCTCGGACCGCGGCATGGTGCGGGTCTCGGTTTGGTCAAGAACACGCTATTGCCCCCGGAGGTCCACCCCGGCCAGCCGGTACCGCGGGGCTCCGCGTCGGCTTTGGCGAGGCAAGCTGCAAGGCCTTGGTCGACGACTGGGATGGCAGTCTATTTGGTTTTTAGCCAGGGCCTGGTGGCGCCCGGCCCTCTGAATCAGTCGTTTCGCTTGCCCACTGTCACACGGAAGAACAAGCGATCGCTCTCGGCATCCATGCCGTTGTGCGTGAGCACGGCGCCGGTGCCGGTTTGAATCACGCCGCAGGGCGACCACTCTCGCAGGTCGGGGCTGGACCATACCTGGTAGTTGAATCCAGCGACGGTCGTCCAGGTGATCATCACCTTCTTCTGCATCACGATGCAGTTAACGCGGGGTGGAGGAAACGTCACGACGGCAACATTATCGACAGCACACAGAGAGTTAGGGGAACGCGGCCACCACTCCACTTTCACCATTGGCCGGGTGGTCGTCAGGCTCAAGGTCTGCCTGGATTCCTCAGGCTGCGTGATCGCGGGAGAAGTAGTCGACGCCAACGTCTCGCCAGCCGCATCCTTGGCGATCATGGTAATCTGGGAATCCAGGGCACCCGCAACTTGCGCGCTGACCCTGAAGACAGGCACGTTGAAGCTCGCTGCGACATTGAAGCCGCAGGGATAGGGGTCAAAGCCTTCAATCCACGAATCCCCATCGAGGTTGTGCAAGGTGCATGGTTGGCCCTCAGCGGTATGGAAACGCACACCGAGGGGTTCGTAGGCCATGAGGTGTGCTACTTGCGCAGCCGTGCCGGGTATTTTGTCGAAATCGAGGACAAAGGCCCCTTCGGGCCTGGGCGGCTCAACAATCCTGAACGAGACAGGGACGGATTCGCTATAACCCACAACGATGCCGACAACAGTGTGGTTGCCGAGGGGCAATGGATAATCCTCCCAAAAGTGATTCATCGTCCACGTTTTCGGCGTGGTCGCCTGCGTGAAGAGCTGCAGTGCATAGTCAGGCGATGTATAGACGCTGTCTAGAGTGTAGAGCGTTTGCAGCGTGCTGGGAAATTGCAAGGTCATCGGGACTGGCACCGTAATCAGAATGTTTAACTCTTCCCCAGGGTAGTAGGCCGGTTTGTCGGTCGCCACCTCCACAGGGATGTCCGAGGCCCATACGGTGCTCATCAACGCCAACGTAAACACGACGCACCGCCAACGATGCCGTCGCGTACAACCGGACGCCCAAGCCCGACGATCGTTGCGGCCACACCATCCGGTGCGAAAGGATGAACCGCGCTGAGGTTGCCGATCTCCGCACGAGAATGAGTGGTCTTCGTGACGAGCCGTTAGCATATCCACCTCGCTCAGGCTAGGTAAGCACCTTTCAAAAGGCAATCCAATCAGGTCGACGATGATCTCGCAACTGTCCAGCGGTTGGCCGGCCCAGTGTTTGCTGATCTCGCTGAAGAGCCGGTGAAGCGGCGCGTTCAGCTGGCTTATTCCAGCCTGGATGGCTCCCGCCTCGGCTCCGGTCTTGGGCACCGTCCCGCTTTGGGCCAAGTTGTACGATTCTTCCCGAGTCCGCGCGCATCTCTGACCATCAGAATAACCCGACGGGCAAAGTGCGATCCGCTTGAAAGTTCAACGCGAATGGGTAGGGTGTCGGCGATGAAGTACAAGGATCGGATCACGTTCGATCCGGAGCAGTGTGGCGGGCGGCCCTGCATTCGCCACTACCGCATCCGCGTCAAGGACGTGCTGGACATGCTCGCCGGCGGTGCGACGCGCGAGGAGATTCTCGAAGACTACCCGTTCCTGGAACCGCATGACATCCTCGCCTGCCTCGAGTATGCGGCGGAGCACGTCAACCATCCGGTGCTGGTAGGCGCCTGATTGTGTGCGGTTCCTGATCGATAATCAGTTGCCGTCCACGCTGGCCCACTGGCTGCGCGAGCGGGGGCCACGATGCGGAGCATGTGCTGGCGGTGGGATTGGCCCAAGGGAAGGACACGCCCGTTTGGCGTTACGCCCAGGGGCGGAGCGCGGTCCTGATCACCAAGGACGAGGACTTCGCCGAGTGGGTGCGCCGCGGCCGCCCCGGACCGCAGGTGGTTTGGCTGCGAATTGGCAACAGCACGAAACGAGAGCTGTTCGCCTGGCTAAACCCGTTGCTACCGGCCATCTTGCGCCAGCTCGAGCAAGGGGAGCGCTTCGTCGAGGTGCGCTGAGCCCGGCGACAGGCATCGAGTGTTCATCGAGCTCGGGCTCAGAGCAATCCGGGACGACAGACCCACGCAGGCCTCGCGACGAAGTCGGCAACTGCATTCTGGCGCAGAGGCGGACCAAGGGCATTGAGCAGAGGGGGGTGGCATTCGCTCACCAAGCGCGATGCTTGTGGACCCCACGACCCTGCCCCTCCCCTGCCCAGCGAAACGACCCCCAAATGGAGCGCACCCTACATTTGCCGACGCGAGACAACGCGGAATGCTGTATAGACCAACGCACCTCAGACCGCATCAGTCCGAATTGACTGAGGCAGACCTCGAGAAACTGACCCGGCGATCATCTCCTCCTCCGCCCCGTTCGACGCCGAGCCGAAAAGCCGGAGTGCGGACTCCGCTCCACAGTGCGTCGCGGAGGCGGCGCCTCGCCCATGGCGGCCGCCATCGGCATGACCACCGGTTTTCTGTGCCTAATCCGTTCCCCTTCCCCCCGATTCTCGGTCGGTGGTCAACGAAGACGTGGAGAGTCTCGGGGCCCACGCTAACCTACAAGACCAGCCGGTCGCAGGACAATGCGAGTTGGCATTTCAGGCCGCCACCTGTCACTCGGGTAGGTGCCGTTCCCGAAAGCCGTGCAAAGCCGCACGCCCGGCTTGACAGCGAGTGAGGGGAGGGCTGCGATGGCCGCATGCGGGCACTGTGGAATCTGGGGCTGGGCGTGTTGCTGGCCACATCGTGTGCAGGTGATCCGCTCTCGGTGCCCCCGGAGTCGCTGCGGATCATTTTTGACACCTAGCGAGGCGCGCCTCAGACCAAATCCCAATCTTCGACATCATGAACCGCCCTTTCGTATTCCTGCCCTTCTCTCCCGCGCCTCGCTCCTTAGAATCCTTGCGAAACCAAAGGGATAGGGGTGAAGGCCAAACTTGACTTGATCGCACCATGTTTGGGGTTTCAAGGATTCTAGGCTCGAATCATGAAAACCACCCGACGCCAGTTCTTGGGCATTGGCGGAAGCCCCGACTGGGCTTGGAAGAGCTTCCTGCGCGGACACAACGTGCTCTTCATGGACCCCTACGACGGCGTCACCTTTGGCGCGGGCGACGCCTCGAAGTGGGAACCACTTCGACGCGCCTTGGGACAAACGCGCATCTGGGCGGAGCGCATCGACCTGGGGGCCATGACCCCGCAACCGGAGTTGACCAGCACGCGTTTCTGCCTGGCGTGCGTCGCAGGAGACAAACCCGAGCTGTTGGTCTATGTGCCCAAACCCGGCCCCGTGAGGATCGACCTACGCCGTGTCCCTGAGCTGTTGAAGGTCACCGAGTTCGATCCTGAATCCGGTCGCTTGAGCAGCCTGCCGGCAAGCCGCACCGGTGAATGGTACGAATGGATTACTCCGGGTCCGGGGCCGTGCTTGGTTCACCTGCATCGGTAGCGCGTCCGGCTTCTGAGCCGGGAGGGGAGACCGTCGGTCATGAATGCCGCCTTTCATCGGAATTGGAACGCGTAGAGTCTGCAGTCGCGCATGAGGAAGCGGATCTTGATCGGCTTCCCGGCCAAGGATGCCACGCTCCGCTTCGCCCTCCAGGTCACGGGCAGGCAAACGTGGTTCTCGTACAGCGCCGTGGCCTCTTCCCGGCTAAACCCCTGAATGGGCTGGTCGCTCGCGTCCAGTAGTTCCACCCGGATGCTCCCGCCCGCGCCAGGGTCGACGTTGAGTTCAAGGGTGCCGCCGGCAAACGTGAGCAGCGGCGTCACGAGTTCACCGCCGGTGTAGGCCGCATCGGCGGATACAAAGCCGTCAAGCCGCAAGATCGCCCGGTCAATGGCCATCCTGCGCTGGGACGCCGCCGGGTCGACGAAACCATCATGGTCCTGGTTATCGCCGAAGTAGTAAATCCACAGCTCGTTGCCCATCCGAATCGGATTGGGCAGTGACCACGTCCACTTGGACGCGAAGGTGCCGGAAAGGCCCAGCGCAAGGAAGGACCTCCGGCCGCCGAGGCGGCGGATGCGATGCTCCAATTGTCGTCGGGAGCAAAGCCGGGCGGGACCAGGCCGGATTGGGGGGGCCAGCGAAACGCCTCGTGGGTTCCCTCCGGCTGGAACGCGGCGCAATTCGTTCTCGCACTCGAGGCGGGTCCAGGAGCGATTTTCGTTTGTAATGGCGGGAGGCCCAGGGGTGAGGGACGCTCCCTGGGGCCGTTGACCAGGAAAAGCCATGAGAACCAAGATGCGTTTCGCACAGGCCAAAGAGGATGAATGGCCGGTATGCCCTTGGTGCAAGAAGGAACTCCGCGAGCTCAAGTTCAAAAGTCGAGGGTGGCTGGCTACGTGGACGGTGTTCTGGTGCCCTCACTGCCGCACACTCTTGAGCACCTCCACCACCTTCCACGGTTGACGACCCCCGATGGTCTTGACTCAAGGTTCAACTTTGGTGAGGCCCCCCTGTCGAGCAGGAGCATGCTCACCCTCTGCCGCGGGAGCGTGAACACCAGTGAAACGGCGCCATTTGTGAACCGTACCGTTTCCGTGGGACCGAGTGCAGTCGGTTGGCCTGCCTGCACCAGGGCGGTGTATTGCTCCGGGGTCGGGTTCGGCGGTGAACCCATTCGGCGCCAGGCGGCGAATGCGTTGCTGTGATCGTCGTCGATGCGGTGGTGCGTCAAGCGTGCCTCACCATCGCCGACGGGCAGGCCGGCGAGTGTCATCGTGATGGCCGCATCGGGTCCGGGCACGTCATCGTCGTGGCAGGCGTGGTTCGGCTCGTCGGCACCGAAGAAGCGCCAGATGGGCCTCAAGTCGCGTTGCGACTTCGCAGCATGGCCTCGCCGTACCGTCACCTCGCTAATTGGAGGTCGAGGATTCCAGGCACAGGGGCGTTATTCTTCGCGCTTGGCGAACAGGCGTGTGACTGCTAAGAAAGCCCAATATGAATCGGTCGCCGGCCCTTCGGGGCGGCCAAGTGTGAATGATCATCGTCACGGACAGTCGCTGCACCGCCTATCAGCAGTTCGGGCATCCCGAGCGACCGCAGCGCATCAGTCTGACCGTGGATCGTCTCAAGGCGCAGACGGATCTCGATTTGGCCTGGGCGGAGCCGGCGCCCGTGACTGAGGCACATCTCGAGCGCGCCCACAGCGGGCGCCACCTCGAACGGCTGCGTATGCCGAGTGACTTCGACACGGACACCGCGGCGCACCCGGACATTCGCGCGCATGCGGAGCGCAGTGCCGGGGGCGCTTTGCACGCTCTGCGGATGGCTTTTGAGAGCAAGCCGGCCTTCAGTCTGTTGCGTCCGCCGGGGCACCACGCGACAGCGGACCGGGCGATGGGGTTTTGCTATCTGAACTCGGTGGCGATTGCGGTCCTGGAGGCGCGAGCGATGGGCGTCGGGCGGGTGGCGGTATTCGATTTCGATGTGCATCACGGCAACGGGACAGAGGAGATTCTGCTCGATCAGGACCAGTGTGCCTTTTTCTCTGTGCACCAATTCCCGGCCTATCCTGGGACAGGGAGCGACTCTTATGGAAACGCGCACAACTATCCGGTGCCTCCCGGCGCGCCGCGTGAGGAGTATCGCGAGGCCCTATCCGCCGCGCTGGCGGATCTCAAGCGTTTCCAGCCGGACCTGGTGGCGGTGTCGGCCGGGTTCGATGCTTACTGCGGCGATCCGCTCAGCGACGCGGCCCTGCAGGAAGAAGATTTTGGCTGGCTGGGCCGCTCGATCCGGGAGCTGGGTGTGCCGGCTTTCAGCGTGCTCGAGGGCGGCTACAGTCGCGACTTACCCAACCTCATCTTCGCATACCTGCGCGGCCTGGACGGACCATAAGGACGCCGGTCGCCGGGTTTGCACAAAGCGTCAGAAGTCTCGCTGCGTGAGGGCGCGGTTCACCGAGGGTACCATCCCTCGGCCTCGCCCAGTGCGGCGACGAGTTCGAGTTTCCAGGGCTCGACCCGCGGCGCCACCGAGCAGGCGGTGCTCAGGATGTAACCGCCGCCTGGCGCGCCGTCGCGCAGACACCGCCTCACCTCCGTCTTGACTTCGTCGGGCATGCGGTAAGCCAGCAAGGCGACCGAATCGATGTTGCCTTTGAGAAAGAGCCGGCCTTCGACCTGGCGTTTTGCCGCCGCCAGGTCCGCGTCGCCCAGGGGTGGAGGGTCCAGCGTGTCTAGCCCGCCTGTCTGGGTCTCGATCATGAGGTCGAGGCGGTCTCCGATGTGTCCACAGGTGTGGGTGTAAACGGGCACGCCTGCCGCCCGGATGGCCTGGTTGAGCCTGCGTTCATAGGGAAGGACGAATTCCGCGTAGGCCGCTCGCGAGACGAACCCGCGGCCCGCAAACGCGGACGAGACCAGCACGGCGTCGACGCCGCGCCGCGCCTGGGCCACGCCCCAGGCGATCGAAGACGCCGTCAGTCGGTCGAGGAACGCGCGCGCTTTCCCCGAATCGGTCACCAGCGCCATCAGGGCTTCCTCGTACCCGAACAGTTCCATGAAATGGGTGAACGGCGAGAACACCTCACCGTGCACGGACACCTCGCCGCGCGTCAACAGGCGCACGCGATCGAGAGTGTCGGAGAAGTAATCCGGCACCTCGTCCAGGAGGCCGGGCGACGCTTTGTCGTCGATCCAGGGGACGTGGTACGTGTTCCACCAGTAGCCGGTCAGGCGGTCGAGTTGCCCCAGGTGTGCCGGATCGAGCCGCACGAAGTCGGCGCGCGGCAGCGGGGCCTGCTCTTCGACACAATGTTGCGGGTTGTCGTCGGCGGGAACGACCGTCGAACTTCCGTCAGGCCACCGGAGCCGGACGCCGCCGGCGACCGAGTCGATCCGCTTGACGCGCGCCAGCAAACCCGGGGGCCGTCCCGGCAGGTTCACGAGAATGCCATCAAAGCCATAGCGCCGTTGCAGACGGACCAGCGCCTCCGCAAAACCCTCGCTGGTGAACCAGATCTCATGCGGCGCAATGCCGCTGTGGAGGAAGTAATGGCCCAAGGCGAGCTGGCAGAACGTCGGCACGCGGTCTGGCACTCCGGGCCGCATGGCGCGCCCGACCCGTTCACGCGAGTTCATTCCACGCCCGGCGGTTGATCTGCCCTTGAAGGAAGAGGCGGCTGTGAGTCCATTGGCAACTGAATAGGCTGGCCCACGACTCCTGTCGAGCGTTGACGCGCTCGGGCACTCGGGCTTCCCGTCGACGAGCGTTCGCGAGGACACCTGCATTCCTGGGCTCATTGGTCGCCGTGGAAGCACGGGCGGCAGCCCGCCTTGAGGGCTTCATCGAGGCCATACCGGTGTGGCGGTTGTTGGATGTTCCCGCTCCGTCTGGGCCTTCCGGCGGGCCGCCCGCGGCTCGTCACAGGGAGAATGGCTGAAATTTCTTCTGTCGTGGTGCGATCAAAACCGCACACTGGAACATCAAAACCGCACACGGGTGGAACTTCAAAACCGCGAATCGGTTCGGACCCCCTTGTGCACGGCTCTCTCCATGTTAGTCTGGCGCGTTGGCCTGCAGGATACGGCTCTGCGGAAGCGCAACCGGAGCGGCACGGTCCAACCAGGGTTGAGTCTCCCTTCGACTCCGCCGTGAGGCCGATCGGTCTCACGGCGTTCTTCTTCTCCGGGAAGGGAGCCTTCTCAACCCTGCTCCAAAGCGAAAAACTTTGGGGGTTTGGGGGCAAAGCCCCCAAGCTGGCCAGATGCAAAAAGACATCGCCAATTGATCCATCGTCATGGGGCACCGTTCATTCGCCACCTGCTGGCCCAGGTGCGCACAGGCCAAATGTCGGTTGTCGCAGTGGCCGAGCAACTGGAGATCTCCCGGCGCCGGTGTTACGAACTCTATCACGATTACCTGCAAGCCTGTGGGCGCCGCCAACAAGCCGGGTGGGCCCCCGGTTGCTCCGGGGGCGATCATCAGCCAGCATGGCCCACGGCTGTTGAGCAACTACTGCGCAAGCTGTTGGGGGCCCGTCCGCCCGCTTCCTACAGCTTCGCCGCCAGCGAGGTTCACCGCCGCCTCGGCGTCGAGTTGGCGCGGGCGCAAGTGCGCCGGTGGGCTCATGAACACGACCTGGCCGTCCACACCCGCCCCGCACGCCCCAAGGCCCCGGTCAAGCGTTGGCAACGGCAGGCCATCGGCGAACTCTGGCAACTGGACGCTTCCCCACACCCTTGGTTCCCAGGCTCCCCCATCCAGTATCCGCTCTTGGATTTGATCGACGATTGCTCGCGTCTGATCACTGCGGCGAAGCTCTACGAACGCGAAGACTTGCTGGCCTACTTCGACCTCCTGCCCACCGCCTTCGCCCAGTACGGTCTGCCCCTGGCCCTCTACGTCGACTGCCACAGCTTCTTCTTAGCCCAGGTTCCCGACGCCTTCACCCAACTGGGCTGGGCCCTGAAATTCTATGACATCTCCCTCCTTTACGCCCCCACGCCCCAGGCCAAAGGTAAAGTCGAGCGCCTGCACCTCTTCTGGCAAAATCGCCTCCCTGCCCTCTTCGCCGCTGAAGCGCTCCACGACGTCCCCACCGCCAACCCCTGGATCCAACAACTGCGCCAACACCACAACCTCCAGGAGACCCACCGCGAACTGGCGATGACTCCCAACCATGCCTGGACCCTCGCTCAACAGCAGGGCCGCTGCGTGCTCCGTCCCAAACCCGCCTGCCCCTGGTGGCCCTTTATCTGGAGCCTCCGCGTCCCTGTGAAGGTCACCTCCGACGGCACCGTGCCCGTCGGCTCCCAGCGCCTCAAGGTGGCCGTCTCTCCAGGTACCAAAGTCATCCGATGCCAGCACCCCGATGGCTCCTACTCCATCCTCGCCGAACCTCCCCGCCACGATACCTTACCCCTCCTGCTCCTGCGCTATGGCCCCTCCCATAATACGCCGCAACACTGACCGTCGCCCGTGTGCGGTTTTGATGTTCCACGAAAGTGCGGTTTTGATGTTCCGCAGATTCGCGGTTTTGAAAGATACGCGACATGGCTGAAATTTCTTCTTGCTATTCATGCCGAAATCGGCATCTTCCCGCCGTCTGTCAAAATAGATGCAGCCTCCACGGCATGGAAAATCAGTCAGGTGAACTCGGTTCAGTGATGATTTGAAACCCGAAAGTCGGGTACAGTCTGGAGAGAGCACAGACACGTCAGGAATAGTGGTACATCACATGAACACCAAGCTGTTTGTAGGAAACCTCTCCTTCAACACGACCGAAAACGACCTGCATGATGCCTTCGCGGCGCATGGCACCGTGGTCGAAGCCAACCTGATGGTCGACCGCATGAGCGGCCGCCCCCGCGGATTCGGCTTCGTTACCATGAGCACCGAAGAAGAGGCGCAGAAGGCCATCTCGGCCATGAACGGCGCGTCCCTCGACGGCAGAGCGCTCACGGTCAATATTGCCCGCCCGAAAGAAGAACGCCCTCCGGGCGGTGGCGGACGGCCGCGTCGTGACTTCGGCGGCGGCGGCGGTGGCGGTGGCGGCGGCGGACGCAACCGGTACTGAGTCCGGCGCGACGCCAGAGTCGTTCTCGTCTCTTTCACCAAACGGTCCCCCGGGAGGCCCGCTCGACTGCGAGCCTCCCGGAGGGTCCTTTTTTTTGGCCCACACCCCCGGCCTGACCTTTGTTGCGGGCCGGATGCGGACAGACAGTGGGATCGCCCGGTCAGGCTGGGGTCGCTGGCGAGATGAGCACGACGAACTCGCCGCGGGGTGGACGCGCCTGGATTTGAGCCAGCAACTCGTCTGGAGTGCCTCGCAGGAATTGCTCGAACTTCTTGGTCACCTCCCGCGCCAGCACCACCCGGCGGCCCGGAAAGACCTCCACCAACTCGCCCAGCAGCCGCGCGATGCGATGTGGCGATTCGTAGAGCACCAGAGTGCCGGGGACACCACCGAGCCGCTCGAGTTCCTTTCGTCGCTGACCAGACTTGTGCGGCAGAAAGCCGACGAAGTGGAACTCGTCCGTCGGCAGACCGCTGGCGGTCAGCGCCGCCACCAGCGCACACGGGCCAGGGACCGGTTCAACACAAAAGCCGGCGTCCAGCGCCGCCCGCACCACCCGCTCGCCGGGGTCGCTGATGCCCGGGCTGCCTGCGTCGGTCACCAGCGCCACCTTGCCGCCCTGTCGCAGGCGTTCGAGAATCTGTTCGCTGCGCCGAGCTTCGTTGAACTGAAAGCAACTCAACAAAGGCTTGCGGATTTGGAAGTGATGCAGGAGTTGCCCGGAGTGCCGCGTGTCCTCGGCCACCACCGCGTCACACTCGCGCAGCACGCGCAGCGCCCGCAAGGTGATATCTTCGAGGTTGCCAATGGGCGTGGCGACCAAATAAAGCGTGCCGGGGCGCAGAGAAGGCAAAGTCGTCGTTTCCATACGCCCATTCATCCACGGCAGAGACGCCAAGGGGAGGATATTCGCGCGGGCCTTCGGTTGCAACCCGACTCTGACTTCGGTAGTCTCTCATTCGATGCACTTGACGCGACGGGAGTTTCTGGGCAGGACGGCGGCAGCTTGTCTGGCCGCTCCGGCTTGGGCGCAGTCGGAGGAAAGCAGTCCGCCTCCGCCGAGGATCATCTACTACAACAACTTCGCTTCCCACCTCCTCTGTGCGTTCAATCCGAACATGTACTACCCGAAGCTGCCGTATCGGTGGGCCGACGGAGATTGGCGGCGGCTGGTCGACATGATCGCAAGTTTCGGTTTCAACGTATTCGAGTTCTGGCTCGAACCGCGTCTGTTTAGCCGCGAGGCGCTCGACTCTCCCGTGGGGAAGGAGTTCACGCGGCAGTTGAACGTCGTCATCGAACACGCTCATGCGCGCGGACTGCAAGTCGAGATGATCGTCGCGATTGCGACGGTCGGCGAGACATGGCGCACGCTGTGTCCGAATCTGCCTGACGAATGGCGTGAAATTCGGTTCCTCTGGGATGCCTGGATCCGTCGGTTTCCAGGCCTGGATATCGCTGGCATCTTCCCGGGTGATCCCGGCGCCTGCTCCCGCAACGGGTGCACGGCGGAAACGTACATCGACAGGTCCATCGAGGTCGCCGCCCTGCTCGACCAGGTTCGACCCGGCATCGGGATCGACTTTAACACCTGGGGGCCGCCGTTCTTCGGCTGGGGCAATATCCGCATGGCACCGAACAGCCAGGGCGAGTTCATCCCGGAAGACCAAGGCACGGCCTGGACGTTCTCGAAAGAAAGGGCCGATCGCTCGATGAACCACCTGCTGAAGCGCCTTGGCGATTTCCCCACCAACACGGTCGTGTCGATCAACCTGGGTTTCAATGGCGATGGGAATCCCCGAGGCGAGCAGGATGCGCGGCTATTCGCCGACCTCACGGCGCCCCATCCCGACTACGACGCGCTCAAACAGGTCTACTGGAATCGGGTGTACAAGATCTACGACACCCTGCCCAACCACGTCGATCCGCGTCCCCGCGGCAACACGGAACGGTTCGTGCGGCATTTTGTGGATTGGACGTGACGTCGGTCTGCGCAATGCCCTTGTCGGGCGCCGCTGATCGTGGTGGACACCCAGCGGCCACGAGTCGTTCACACGCCTCGCCGGTCTGAGGCGAAGCTTCGCTCAATTGACGCGTATGCGCGGCCGGGGGAGAGGGTGGGCGCTTCAGTGCCGTTTTTCATCTCGAGGTTCATCGTGAGAAGCGAGCGAGGCTGCGGCGTGGCGGCTCAATCCGAAGCGGGCCTGTTGGCGTCCGATTTCCGGGACAAGGCCCGAAGGGCAGCCGAAGCAGCCTGGCTTTCCGCTTCCTTCTTGCTCTTGCCGGTGCCGCGACCCAATTCCACGCCGTTGTGATAGACGGCGCACTCGAAGTCGAGGTTGTGATCGGGGCCGGATGTGCGTTCGATTCGGTATTGCGGAGGCGTGGTGGTGCCGGACTGGAGCCGCTCCTGAAGCTCGCCTTTAGGATTGTCGGCCTGAAGCGGTCCCGCCACGGCCTCCACTGTCGGGGCGAACCGGCGCAACACGAAATCCTCTGCCACCCCGAATCCTCCATCGAGAAAGAGCGCACCCAACAAGGCCTCAAAGGCGTCGGCCAGCGTCGAGAGCCGCTCGCGCCCGCCTTGCAGCTCTTCGCCTCGGCCCAGTGTCAAGTACCGGCCCAGCCCCATCTGTCGGCCTTGCTCTGCCAGGAATCGCCGATTGACGAGCCGGGCGCGCGCCTTGGTCAAATCGCCTTCGCCCGCCGCGGGATAACGCCGGTACAGCTCGCGGCTGAGGACCAGTTGCAGCACGGCATCTCCCAGGGAACTCGAGTCGCTGGTTGTTCTGGCTGTCCTCGTGTTGCTCGTAAGCGACAGATGGATGCGTCAGGGCGACGCGCAGCAACCGCTCGTCGCGAAACACGTGCTCGATCTCGCGCTGAAACTGGGCCAACTCGCTCATGCCATTAGCGAGGCTCCGCCTCAGACCGATGAAGCATGTCCTCAGGTCGTTTGCGCTGAGCTGTAGCCGGAGTCATCGACATCCGACGCCTCGCTAAGGGGCGCCGCTGCGCTGCGCAAGAACTTGACTCATTGACAACAGATTTCAAAAAGAGAGTCACTTCGGTCAGACCGTTGCCGGGGCCTCTCCCGGAGCCGCGACGTCGGGTTCAGGCTTTTCGGGTTCAGGCGCGCCCGACTCCGGTGAGCTGTGCTCCGCCGGGGGCGGTTGGCCGGCGCCCGGCAGCGGCGGCTCGACACCATGTTCCAGGAGGCGCGCCACGTCTCGCTGCACGGCCTCCAACTGGTCGAGCTGCAACTTGGGGTCGGGGATGGTGAAGACGTCGCCGGTCTTGGGATGCTCGTAGATCAGCAGCCGCCCGTCGCCTTCGGTCGTCTGGCTTTTCACTCGGAGGAGGCGTTTACGTTCCAGCATCACGGCCAGGATGAAGCACGCGGCAGCATGCTCGGGCGAATTGCGCTCGACGAGTTTCCGCAGCAGGGTTTCTGCGGTTTCCTTGCGGATCGGTTCGGGCGTCGGCAGCGGGGCCCTGTATTGGCTCTTCCAACAGGAGACGAAGCCGCGCTGATGGTTGGCGCCTTCCGCGTAGCGTTCGGCCCAGCAGGCCTCGCAGACGTCCATCCGCAGATAGGCGCTCCGCTCGTCGCGCAGCAGGGTGCGCAGCGTCTCCTTGTTGCGGAAGGAACGCCCGCATGCCTGGCATTGGTGCGACCGCGCTTGGATGCTCCATTCCATGGTGTTACTCCTTGAACTAGCGAGGCGCGCCTCAGATCAAATCCCAGTCCTCATAGACATGAAATAGTTCCCGTGTTTCCCAGCCCCTCTCTCTCGCGCCTCGCTCCTTAGAATCCTTGCGAAACCAGAGGGATAGGGGTGGAGGCCAAACTTGACTTGATCGCAACATGTTTGGGGTTTCAAGGATTCTAGTGCTGGGTGATCCAGAAGAAGACACCCATCAGGGCGATTCCCGCCAGCACGGCGAGCAGGATCTTGACCCAGCTCTTGGGGTAGCGCCCGGCGATGCTGCCCGTCGAGCCATTGACCATGATCTGGAAGACCCTGGCCCCGTAGGTGTAGGTCAACAGCCAGAGGGGCGCCAAGATGTGCTTGAACGTCTGACCGGAATAGTCGGCGCGGACGTTGAGGTTGCGATGCGTGTCGCCGGGGACTTGGGCGGCGCACAGGCGCTCGACCTGCCGCTGCATGCGCTCGCGCGCGTGCTGGGCCGCGTCGACAAGGTCGATCTGATAGCGCTCAACCACCCAACCCGACAAAAACCCAGCGTCGTAACGGACCAGGTTGTTGGTGGGGAACGGCTCGACCTGGCGCAATAAGGCCGGGTCCACCCCCCGCGAGGCCCCCACCAGTTCGTCGTCGAAGAAATGGTCCAGTGACCCCGCGCTCGGTTCCCAACGCACCTTTCGGACCTGCCTGGTTTTGGTCTGTCCGCTGGTGTCGCGGTAGGTTTCGGTGACGTAATAGTAATAACCTGATTCGGCCGTCCAGTCCGCGTGGACCTGGGCGTCGAAGGTCCAGTACGGGATGTAGAGCCCCTTCACGGTGTCTGTGAGGGCCCGTGACTTGAGTTTGTTGGGAGCGAACCACCGGTTCCCGTACCACGTCCGGACGCTCTCGCGCACCTGCGCTTCGCTCACCTTCATGGGCAGAACGCCCTCGGGTCGGAACGCCTCGTTCGTCTCCTGGTAGGGAATGAGCGCAGACGACCCGCAGAAATCGCAGCGCTGGCCCACGCGCTCCGGATCGAATACCGAGATGGCCTGGCAGCTCTGACAACGCACGCTGGTCTTTGGCGCCTGCCAGCCTCGCCTCTCTTTGGGGATCGATCGCAGCGCGAGGACCAGATCGTTCTCCTGAACGATCTCTTCGCCCGAAGGCGAGACCTCGAGCCTGGCGGGGGACGCGGTGCCGCAGAACGCGCAGGTCAACGCCTGTTTCGCCGGGTTCCAAACCGCCTCCCCCCCGCACGCCGGACAGGAGAATTTCGAGCGAGCCGTTGCTTCAGCCATAGAATCCTTGACCGGTCAAACGTGTTGTCAACGACCCAAGTTTGTGTGCTGCGTTGCAGGGGTCAAGGATTCTGTGGAGCGAGGCGTCGACTGTCGGTTGCCATGGCAATAGCCCAGCGCAAACAAACGGGTGACATGCCTCGTCGGTCTGAGGCGGAGCCTCGCTAACTCTTGAGGAACTCGTCGATCGCGGTTCGAGGAATCCTCCAGGTGGCGCCGATCTTCTTCCCCTTGAGCGAACCATCGCCCAGGGCCGTCAGCACGTCGCCTTCGCTCACCCCCAACAACTGGGCGGCCGCCGCGGGACTGAACAGATCGGGCAGGGCGCCTCCGGCAAGGGGTGCCGTCGCCGGCATGGCCGGCACGCCGCCTCCGGGCCCCGGCACGGCGGGCGTGGTTTGCGCCATGACACCGCCGGTCTGCTGCATCATTTGCTGGGCCATGGCCATGCCGACGGCGAATTGGGCGGCCATGCTGCCGGCGGCTCCGCCCCCCTCGCCTTTCGCCATGCCCTCCGCCATTTGCAGCTTGACGTAATCGTTGAGGTTGCCGATGGCGGCCATGCTCGAACGCTTGTCGATGGCCTGTTCCACCTCGGGCGGGACCGAGACGTTTTCGAGAACGAAGCTGGCCATCTCGATACCGTACTTGGCGGCGAGGACCGGGTTGATCAGGGGCAAGAGCGCCTCGCCCAACTCGGAGTAGCGCGCGGCGACGTCCAGCACCGGCACCTTCGCGCTGGCCAGCGCGTCCGAAAAGACGCTCACCAACCGCGAACGCATGGTGTCGGCAAACTCGTCCAACCGGAAATGCGCGTCGGTGCCTGCAACTTCCTTGAGGAAGAGCTTCGGCTCGATCACGCGGAAATCGTAAGTGCCAAACGCGCGCACGCGCACAATGCCGAAGTCGGCATCGCGCATCATGATCGGGTTGGATGTGCCCCACTTGTTGCCCGTGAACAGGCGCGTGTTCACGAAATAGACGTCCGCCTTGAACGGCGACTCGAACCCGTATTTCCACCCTTTCAGCGTCGAGAGGATGGGGATGTTGTCGGTGGTCAGCGTGTGTTTGCCCGGACCGAAAGTGTCGCCGAACTCCCCCAAATACACGAATTGCGCCACCTGCGACTCGCGAACGATGAGTTGCGCGCCGCGCTTGATCTCCTTGTCCTCGTCCGGGAAACGCCACGAGAGCGTGTCCCGCGAGTCATCCTGCCACTGGATAATATCGAGCAGTTGCGTCTTCAGATAATCCATGATTCCCATCGTCAGTCCTTTCGATCCCGCGGTGATGAATGTCCTGTCGAATTGAATGTCGGATCATGTGCCGTGAGAAGTAAAATGTGACAAGGGTTCAGGCGCCGTCTTGCACAACCGGAGGCCTCCGTTTGCCCGTGCCAAAGCGATCGGGTCAACACCCGACCGTGAGACCGCCGAAACGGTCGGTGCTCTGGATCGCGCGCTCGATGGCCACGGTCAACCACTGGAAGACGGGCAGACCGTGCCCGGTCTGCCCGTGTGGACTCTCGCCGCTGGCTTAGCGCGGCTCGACCGTCTTCTTGGCCGGCGAGCGCGGCTTGCGTTTCGGGGGCGTGGTCTTCGTCTTCTCTTCTTCCGTCTTGGGTCCGAACCGGACCTTCAGAGCGACCAGGCTGCCATCGCCCTGACGTTCCACCAGACCTCCCACCTCGTCGCCGATCACCGCCGCCGCCAGGTCTGCCGGTTGGCCTCCCCGGATGATCTCCGTCTGCGCCGTGGTCTTGAAGACCCGGTCCTTGTCGGCGCCGGACAGAGTGAAGGTGCGGGCCGATGTGTCTACGGCCTTCAGTCGGCCGCGAATGGGGTAGCGACTCAGCTTCACATTCGCGGCGGATGTCGGACCACCCGCACCGTCTTTCATTTGGGCTGCGGGCGCCTTGCTGTCGCTGTCGGCGGCCAGGGCCGACGGGGCGAGGTCGAACCACTGCGCGCCCAGGACCGCGAGTGTGGCTGCGGCGCCGGCGATCAGTTTGTTCGTCAGTGATGTACGCATGGGTTCCTCCTTGTAGGGTCGGACGAGGGATTGGCGGCCGGACAAGCCAGACCGGGGAACAACGCGATCGGTTCTCCGGGGCTTAGATCCCATCAGCGCGCAACGGCACTCGGGATCGTGGACGTGATTCGTCCTGCCATTTGGGTGAACCATTCCTCCTCCAACTTGGCCGACAACGTAACCGACCTCGCTTAAAACGCAAGTGCGGACGCTGCTCTTTGCCGCTGCTCTTGTCGCGAGGCTGCGCCCCAGACCGACAGAGCCTGTTGCTCGATGCCGCACTCCCCTCGAGCCTGGGATTCGGCTTGTCAACGCGGATGGGCCGGACATAGTGTGGAATCGTGTTTGTCGGCACCTCCAGTTCCCCGGGCCTGATGGGCCGCACCGGGGATCCAATGCGATTCTCTGCATGATCGAACTCATTCAAATCTCCTACAGCCCGTATTGCTTGGTCCAACGCCGCCTCCTCGAATACGCCCGCGCCGCGTTCCGGGTCGTCAACATCCCCAACGGCGACCGATCGTTGGTTTGGCGACTCACCAAACGCCGTTATTACCAGGTGCCGATCGTGCGCGACGGGCGCACGGTGGTGTTCGAGACCGACGACGATTCCCAGGTCATCGCGAAGTACCTCGATGCCAAGCTGGGGCTGGGTCTGTTCCCGCCTGAATGGGACGGGGTGCAATCGGTGTTGTGGCGCTACTTCGAGCGCGAGATCGAGGGAATCGGTTTCAAGCTGAACGACGTCTATTTCCGCGAGAACCTGCCCCAAGCTGAATGGCTCAACTTCATCCGACACAAGGAACGGAAGTTCGGCCGGGGCTGCCTCGCCCAGTGGCGGGCGGAACAATCGCAGCTCCTGGCCGAGTTCGAAGCCCGGTTGTGTCCCTGCGAGCGCATGCTCTCGCATCGTCCTTATCTGCTGGGTGACTCTCCGTTGTTCGTCGATTTCGACCTGTACGGCATGCTGGCGAATTTTCTCTATTCGGGCCACTACCGGTTGCCGGCGAAGCACGACCGGCTCGCCGCCTGGCACGCCCGCATCCGCAAGCTCCGCGTTGTTCCCGCCGCGTGAAAAACTACGTTCTCGATACCAACGTCCTGCTTCACGATCCGCATTCGCTCCTCAACTTCCAGGAGAATCATGTCCTGCTCCCGATCGAAGTGATCGAGGAGATCGACCACTTCAAGCGGGAGAGCACCGAACTGGGACAGAATGCGCGGATCGTGTCGCGCACGCTCGACGGGCTGCGAATCCAGGGGCGCTTGAGCGAAGGAGTCCCGCTCTCGAACGGAGGACGCCTCCGCATCGTGTTCCCCTCCCCCGGGGCCGTGCCGCCCGCGATCGGAAACGGCCACAGCATCGACGCCCGAATCCTCGCCAGCGCCATCGCGACCCGTGAAGCCCACCCGGGGATGGCCACCATCATCGTCACCAAGGACATCAACCTGCGCATCAAGGCCGACGCGCTCGGGTTGCAGGCGGAGGACTACGAGACCGACCGGATCCAGTTGGCTGATCTCTATTCGGGGATGTTCGAGAAAGCGGTCAGCGCCAGCCAGTTGATGCAGTTCCGCGGCAACGGGGAACTCGAACTCGAAGGCGCGCCGCACCATCCGAACGAGTATTGCACGCTCAGCGAAGACGGTTCGACCAGACGCCCGGCTCTCGCCAAGATCGATCCCACCGGGACGCGACTGGTGCCGATCATCGATGCGCGCGAGGGCGTCTGGGGGATCAAGCCGCGCAATCGCGAGCAACACTTCGCGTTCGATGCTTTGCTCGATGACCGCGTCAAGCTGGTGACGCTCATGGGCAAGGCCGGCACCGGCAAAACCCTGCTCGCCATGGCGGCCGGGCTCAGGCAAACCGTCGTCGATCGCGAGTTCCGCCGCCTCGTGGTCGCCCGCCCCACCATCAGCGTCGGCAAGGAAATCGGTTTCCTTCCCGGCACCCTCGAAGAAAAGCTGAATCCCTGGATGCAGCCGATCCACGACGCGCTCGAATTGCTCGGGGACCTCAATATGGGCCACGATAACCGCCGCAGCGGCGATCTGATGCGGTCGGGAGCCATCGTGGTCGAGGCCCTCTCCTACATCCGCGGACGCAGCATCGCCAACCAGTTCATGATCATCGACGAGGCCCAGAACCTCACGCCGCTCGAAGTCAAAACCATCCTCACACGCGTCGGCCCGGGCACCAAAATCGTGTTCACCGGCGACCCCTACCAGATCGACAACCCCTACGTCGATTCCGCCTCGAACGGATTCAACGTGATTGTCAGCCGCTTCCGCGAACAGCCGATCGCCGCCCATATCGAACTCCAGCGAGGGGAACGCTCCGAACTCGCCGAACTGGCCGCCAACCTGCTCTGAACCGCGGTCGAGGAAAACGGACACCCCCTACTTCAACACGTGCGCCAGGCTGGCGAAATCGTCCGTCCAGAGGGGAACGCCGCGTCGCGCCGGCCGCGGGGGACGGCTTGCGGAACGAATCTCGGCGGACTCGAGAGCCTCCGGGATGCGCGCGAGCAGAATCCAGTTCGACGCCGAACTCCCCGGTTCGTCGCCGCCAGGATCGGAATCGACGAGCGCCGTTTCAAAGCCGAGGTGCCGCGCCACATTGAGGACCACAGGTTCGAGATCCAGATGACGGTTCGAGATGTGCACGGCCAGGATCCCCCTGGGCTGCAAGTGCCGCTCGAACAAGGCGAAAGCCTCCTTCGTGAGCAGGTGCACGGGAATGGCGTCCCCCGAAAAGGCGTCCAGCACCAGCAGATCGAACTGCTGCGCCGGCTCCCGTTCGAGGGCGAGTCGCGCGTCGCCCAAGACCACGTCCACCCGCGCCGCGCAATTGGTCAGGAAACGGAATTGCGAGAAGGCAATGCGCACCACCGCCGGATCGATTTCGTAAACCCGCACAGAATCCCCCGCCCCTGTGTAGGCCGTCAGCGTGCCAACACCCAGCCCCACCAGCCCAACCCGCTTGGGCCCCGTTGGCAGCGAACGGAACGCCCGGCCGACCCCGCTCGGCTCGTCGTAGTATAACGTCGGTTCCAACGCGCGATGCGGCGCGAGGAACTGATAGCCATGCGCGACCCGGCCATGCGCCAGACCGCGGACGTGCCGTTCCGGCTCACCCGGGTTGAGTTCGAAGACCCGCAGCACACCGAAGAAATTGCGCGAGGTCTCGATAATCGTCTCGAGATGGCGCTCCCGCTGCAGCCAGAGGGTCGTCCCGAGCGCCAGCACGGCCACCCCCATCCAGCCGCAGGCCTGGGCATGCCAATTGCCCCACCGGGCCGTCCGGCCAACCGCCGTCCAGGGAGCCAGAAACCGCACGAGCCCATCCCGCAGTCCGCCCTCCGACGGCGCCGTCCGGCGCGCGGTCAATCCCAAGGCGACAGCACCGGCCGCCAGCCCCACGCCGGCAACCTGCAAAACGATGAAGAACGCCCTGCTGCCAGGGTATTGCGCGCCCAGCCAGACGCACAGCCAGTTGAGACCCGCGAGCGCAATCGCGGGCAGCAGGGACGCAAGCCACAACCACTCGCGCTGCTCGGTGTTGTTCCGGTCTCGGATGCAGACCGCGAGGAACAAAACTGCGCATGCCAGCAGCCCCGCGTGCAACTCGAAGTACCCCTTGAACACCAGCGGCGCGACCAGACCGACGAACAGCCCGCCCAGGGCGCCCCCCAGCGCGATCGCCAGGTAATACGCCGTCAGCAGGCGCGGAGGCGGTCGGAGCCGATACAGTTCCCCGTGACAGACCATGCAACAGGCGAACAGTCCGCCGCAAAAGGCCGTCGCCAACCTCCACATCGGCCAGGTGTAGCTGCCGTAGATCGCCGCGCACATGGCGCCTGCGCCCGCGATCAAGATCAGCGTGAACGGCACCCGCGCGTACCAGGCCGGTCGGTCGAAGCAGACAATGAAACTCACGAGGTAAAGCGCCAGAGGCAGCACCCACAGGAATGGCACAACGGCCACGTCCTGACAGAGGCTGTTCGTCACCGCCAGCAGCAGCACGGAGGCGCAGGCGGGGAGCAGGATCCAAAGCAGTTTCGTCCCGTTCGTGACCGCCACAGCTTCACCTCGGCCACCCTGCACCGGGCTCTTTCGTTTCGGCGCAGGAACCAATTGTCCGGCGGACATCGTGAGGGCTGCGCCCGAGCCGGGCGATGCCGGCCCTCCGGCCCCCCACAGCTTCCACCCGCACCAACCACAGCAGAGCGCGTAGCCGGCAAGTCCCCAGCTCCACACCTCAGCCTGCACCTGACGCGACCAATGGGGCTCGACCAGAAAAGGGTAGCTGAGAAGGGCCAGCAGCGACCCGGCATTCGACAGGGCATAGAGACGATACGGCGAGCGCCCCGGGTTCGTCTGGTTGAACCAGTGCTGGACCAGCGGCCCGGTGGCGGAAAGGACAAAGAAGGGCAAGCCCAGGTTGGCCGCCAGGAGGATCACAATCTTCAGCGTGGGATTCTGGGCGCCATCTGGCTTCCACGCTTCGCCGGGGATGATCGGCAGCAGGGCTAACGCGACGACCAGGAGGAGGCCGTGCACGACCGCCTGCAGGCGTGGGTTGAGCCAGCGCGCCGTCAGATGCGCGTACGCATAGCCCCCCAGCAGCAGCACTTGGAAAAACAGCAGGCAGGCCGTCCACACCCCGGGGCCGCCACCGAACCAGGGGAGAATGTACTTGCCGATCAAGGGCTGCACCTGGAACACCAGGAACGCCCCGGCGAAGATCGTCAACGCATAGGGCATCATCGCACTACGGCGGCGTGGAGGTCCGGTCCTCGGATCTCATGGGCGGGCAAGCTCATTGGATTTGAGCCAAGGCGCTTGGCGCAGGGCTTCCGTTTTTTTGTCGAGTTGAAAGAGCCGACGCGCGTTCCCGCGAAGGATGGGATCGACCAGGTCGAGCGCTTCGCCGAGGGTCAGCCAGCCTTCTTCGACGAGTTCCCCCAGGGCGCGTGCCAGTGCCGCGGCGCGCCACGATGGCGTGTCCGAGCACGGGTTCGACGGGGATGTAATCGCCACCAAACGGCAGCAGCTTGTTGACCGGGGCGGTCACGAGGTGCTTCTTCACGTAATCCTTCGCAGCCATCGGATTGATGATCCAAGACCAGCACATGTCCACGTACGCGTTGGACCAGTGCTTGGCCACCGCGAGCAGATCTTCGTAGAACGGATAGCCGATGTGCATGAACACAAACTGCGTGTCGGGAGACAGTCGGCAAAGCTCGGCTGCCGACGCCGCGTTCCGCGTCAGACGCCCAAGCGGCATCGAGTTCTGGCCGGCGTAATAGCCGGTGTGCAGCTTGACCGGCAGGCCGCGCCGGGTCGCCTGATCGACCGCGTACCAGAACAGATGGTCCTCGCATGAGCTTGCGCTCCTCGGCGGTGACCGGTTCCTTGCCGAGCACGCGCCGGAAGACCGGCGCGGCCTGCTCCGCCGGCACACGGGCGTAGTCGATGTCGCGGCTGTAGGCATGCTGCGATTTGACCGCCACCGCGTACTTCGCGTAGCTGCTCGAACCACCAGTCGATGACCCGGTGCCAGTCGGCCAGGTCCTTGACCTCGATGCCGGTCGGTGGCGCGTATTGTCTGAGGCTGGGGCCGGCGAACATGCCCACGATGCTCAGGTCCTGCATCAGCAAGGTCGGGAGAGCCGATTCCTGGAACGGGCTCGCCAGTGATGCAGTTGACCTGACAGGATTCGATGTTCGCGCGCTCACGGAGAATGCGCTCGTAGAAGCCCGCACGACGGGTCCGTTCGTATCCGGCCTGCACGGTCGGGGATCGTCGCCGCGGAAAGATCGTCCACGCCGTACAACTCGCGGATCGCGAGGCGCACGGCCTGCGCGTAGCCGGTGTGTTTGACCAGCCGGCCAATAGGGCGCCAGCAGCGTCCACTTGGCAACCGGATCGACCTCCGGAGAAAGGAACCGGTCCAACTCCGCCCGCGGCATGCCGGACGTCAGCAGGTCCGAGTCCAGGTAGTGACTGAACAGCAAAGCCCAGTCGTCGCACGGGATCCCCGGCTGCCCGGCTCCCCGCAGACGATCCGCTTCTTCGATCAGGTGCTCGTGGGTGTCCACGAGGGGAGTCCGGTTCACGCGCTCGGCGATGAGTTGCCAGGCGTTGCCGGAGCGGGGTGCGGGACGGCGCGCGGCCGGACTCGACGCCGCGTCCGCCGCGCGGGTGGCGTGAAGCCCTGCCACAACGGCGCCGGCAGCGCTTAAACGGGTGAAGGCGGCACGCCGGGACAAGAAGAATCGTGGGTTCATGGCGGAACGCAGCATGAGGCCGCGCAACCCGCGACGCAAGCGCGGCGCGACCGCCTTTGGCCTTGGCACTGCGCCCGCCCGCCCTTTTAATCGCGTCCGTCTTTGTCGCCATGAATGTCAACCTCGCTTATGGTCAGGGGAACCTGACTGTGGATTTTCCGGATGACCGCACGACTGTGATCACGCCAACGCCGCGCTCGGGCCTGGCTGATGAACGGACGGCAGTGCGGGCTGCCCTGCAACAACCGATCGGGTGCTTGCCCCTCCGCGAGTGGCTTACCGCGGCCTGCCGGGTGTGCGTCGTGTTCACGGACATCACGAGGGCCACGCCCAATGACCGGCTGATCCCGTGGCTGCTCGAGGAATTGTCGGGCATCCCGCGCGACCGAATCACGCTGCTGAACGCGACCGGCACTCACCGGCCCAATACGCCTGAGGAATTGGAACGGATGCTCGGCCCGGCGGTTGTGCGCCATTACCGGGTCGTCAACCATGACTGCCAAGACACAACGTCGCTCGTCGAACGCGGCAAAACGCGCGACGGCACACCCGTGCTCCTCAATCGTCACGTGGCGGACGCTGACGTGCGGATCGTCACCGGGTTCATCGAGCCCCATTTCTTCGCCGGGTTCAGCGGCGGTCCTAAAGGCATCATGCCGGGCGTCGCCGGCCTGACAACCGTGATGAGCAATCACGGGGTCAAGAACATCGCCGATCCCCAGTCCACCTTCGGGGTGACCACCGGCAATCCGCTCTGGGAAGACATTCACCGCATCGCGCTGCGAGCCGGCCCCAGCTTCCTCCTGAACGTCACGCTCAACGAACAGCGCCAAATCACCGGCGTCTTCGCAGGAGACCTGGTCGCCGCCCATCGCGTTGGCTGCGACTTCGTGCGCCAGTCCGCCATGCAGCGCGTCGACGCGCCCTTCGATGTGGTGGTGACAACCAACAGCGGCTATCCCCTCGACTTGAATCTGTATCAAGGCGTCAAAGGCCTCAGCGCCGGGGCTCGGATCGTGAGGCCAGGCGGCACTCTCATCCTGGCTTGCGAATGCCGGGAAGGCATCCCATCGAACAGTTCGCTCGACCGCCTTCTGCGCAGCGCTTCGAGCCCCGAGGCCATCCTGACACGGCTCGCCACCCCCGGGTTCGCGCACCCGGAGCAGTGGCAGGCCCAGATCCAGGCCCTGATCCAGCGCAGGGCGGAGGTCCTGCTCTACAGCTCTCTGACGGACGAACTGACGCGGGCGGCGTTTTATGCTCCCTGCCGGGACATCGGGGCAACGGTGCGGGCGAAACTCGCCCAGTTCGGCCCCGACGCTCGCCTGGCCGTGCTGCCCCATGGACCGCTGACGATTCCCTACGTGAAAGAGGCTTGATGCGCCAATCTGCAGGCCGCGTGCCCCAACGCGGCGACCCGCGGTCGAGGCTTGTCACCGCGCCCGGTCTTCGACTATGAACAACGCCATGAACCGCCGCTCATTCCTCCAGACAGCCGGGCTCGGCGCTGCCGGCCTCATGTTTGCGCCATCGAGCATTTACGGCGCGGAGTTCGCCGACCTCAAGAAACGCGTGGGCCTGATCGGCACCGGCTGGTACGGCAAATGCGATCTGCTCCGCCTGATCCAGGTCGCGCCGGTCGAGGTCGTGTCGCTGTGCGACGTGGACAAGCGCATGGTCGCGGAGGCGGCGGACATCGTGGCCGGGCGCCAGCAATCCAAGCTCAAACCCCGCACCTACGGGGACTACCGGGAGATGCTCAGGGAGAGAGACCTGGACATCGTGCTCGTCGGGACACCGGATCATTGGCATGCCCTGGCCAGCATTGCGGCGATGGAGGCCGGCGCGGACGTCTGGGTGCAAAAGCCGATCAGCGCGGATGTGGTGGAGGGCCAGGCCATGTTGGCCACCGCCCGCAGACTCAAAAGAGTCGTCCAGGTCGGCACCCAACGCCGCAGCACGCCCCACTTGATCGAGGCGCGCGACCGCGTTTTGCGCGAGGACAAACTGGGCAAGATCAGTCATGTCGACATCTGCTGCTACTGGCACATGCGGGCCCGGGGCAACCCGCCCGACATCGCCCCGCCCGAGCATCTGGACTATGAGATGTGGACCGGGCCGGCCCCGATGCGTCCTTTCTGCCAATGGACCCATCCCCGAGGCTGGCGCGCGTTCATGGAGTACGGCAACGGCATCGTGGGCGACATGTGCATCCACATGTATGATATGGTGCGCTGGATGCTCGGCCTGGGCTGGCCGCAGCGGATCAGTTCCTCCGGCGGCATCCTCGTGGACAAGGCCAGCAAGGCCAACATCACCGACACGCAAACAGCCGTCTTCGACCACGGCGATCTCCAGGTCGTCTGGACCCACCGCACGTGGGGCGACGGCGTGGATCCCAAGTACCCCTGGAGCGCGACGTTCTATGGCGAAAAAGGGACGCTCAAGACCAGCGTCTTCAGTTACGACTTCTTCCCGCGCGGCCAGGAAAAGCGGCTGCCCACGGCGAACCGCTTTACGAGTACGACAAGTATCCCGAAGACCAAACCGAGAAGGACCTCGAGAAACACTGCGCATCCGCGATCCGCTGGCACATGCGGGACTTCCTCGAGGCCATCGTGGCCCGCGGACGCCCGGTGGCGGACATCGAAGAGGGCCACACTTCGAGCGCTTCGAGCATCCTCGCCAACCTCTCGATGCAACTGGGCCGATCCCTCACCTGGGATCAGGCGACCGGACAGGTGGCCGGCGACGCCGAGGCCAACCGCCTCCTCCGCCGCCCGTATCGCGCCCCGTGGAAACACCCGGAACCGGGAGTCGAGAGTTGAGAGTTGAGAGTTGAGAGTTGGAACTTCTGCCAACCTTCAAGCGATTGCCCGGCGCATGATTGCTCTTCTTGTATGAGTTGCACCCCCATTCGCGTTGCGGTCACCGGCGCCGCCGGCCAGATTGGATATGCCTTGGTGTTCCGGATCGCGTCGGGCGCGCTCTTCGGGCCCCACCAACCCGTCATCCTGCATTTGATCGAAATCGAACCCGCTTTGCCCGCGCTCGAAGGCGTCGTGATGGAACTCGACGATTGCGCCTTCCCGCTGCTCAAAGGCGTGGTGCCCACGGCCGACCTCGACGAAGGCTTCCGCGGGGTCCATTGGGCGTTGCTGGTCGGCAGCGTGCCGCGTAAGCAAGGGATGGAACGGAAAGACCTGCTCGGCATCAACGGCAAGATCTTCATCGGCCAGGGCCGGGCCATCCAACACAATGCCGCCCCCGATGTCCGCGTCCTCGTGGTCGGCAATCCGTGCAATACAAATTGCCTGATCTGCATGCACAACGCCCCGGACGTGCCGCAAGACCGTTTCTTCGCCATGACCCGCCTCGACGAAAACCGCGCCAAATCACAACTCGCGCGCAAGGCAGGCGTCGAAGTGACCGCGGTCAGCAACATGACAATCTGGGGCAACCACTCCGCAACGCAATACCCGGATTTCCAAAACGCCCGGATCGGCGGGAGTCCGGCCCCCCAAGTGATCGCTGACGAGGCATGGCTGAAGGGTGAGTTCATCGCCAGGGTCCAGCAGCGGGGCGCAGCCATCATCAAGGCCCGAGGCGCTTCAAGCGCCGCCAGCGCCGCCAACGCCGCCCTCGATACCGTCCGCTCGCTGCTCGAACCGACGCCGGCGGGAGATTGGCACAGCGTGTGCCTCCGCTCGGATGGCAGCTACGGCGTCGCGTCCGGCCTGATCAGCTCGTTCCCGGTGCGCTGTCGCGAAGGGCATTGGGAAATCGTCCCCGGCCTGCCGCTCGACGCCTTCAGCCAGGCCAAGATCGACGCCTCGGTGAACGAACTGAAGGAAGAGCGGGCGATGGTTGCCGACCTGTTGTAACGGTGACACCGAACATCGATAATCCACGGCCCATCAGGTCGGTGCGCAACGACCATTATTCTCTGCGTGCTGGCGCGGGTTTCGGGAGCGATGAGCGGAGCGCCATACTCCAGCAGCGCGGCAGAGCCGCACTTCTGGAGGCCGGAAGGTCGTGCTCGGGCGGAGTGGATTCGGAAGATGGCGCCGATCCCGGCCAAAGCGTTGTGCGCTCGACAGTCATCCGTTCCACGGCCTGGCGGCTGAGCGGCGCCGGGTGCAACTTCGCCGTGGCCCAGAGTTCCATCGTACTCGTGCGATAGCGACTGTCGGGCCGGTCGCTATGGCCAATCGGACACACGGTTTCCGCCGAGTCCACGTCGTGCAACGGGACCCACTGCGTGTAAGACTGGGCCGATTGACAGTGGATCGTCTGCCCGTCCAAACACGTGATGCCGGGGGTCGCAACGTCCTGAGCGGGATCCAGCGAGCCGAACCCGTCGAGACTGTCGAACCACCCCAACGGAGGCTTGGGCGCACCCGCCCGCGCTGCGTCAGCCCGCACAGCATTCCTTCCCGTACTCCTGTCTAGGTTCCACGCTTCCGAGAGCACCCGGTCGATGAAACGGCATTCGTCAGCATCGAACCTCGCCTTCGCCTCCTGGTGGATGCGCGACGAGGCGTCCTTGAGGAACCGTGCGAGCCCTGACTCGCCCCCGCCATACTTCCGAGCCAATCGGCCGGTGGTTGGCGCTGAACAGGAAACCTGAGCGCGGGTCTTCCACCTGCGGCACCAGCGTGGCCGGCACAAAGCCCTGCCAATCACCAGCGTCGCCTGTTCCCGGCAGGGCCTCGCCGCCGTTGGCCTCGCCGGCGGAGCGTGCCCGCACCGGGATTGCTCCCAGGACCGAATATCCGATGTGGCCAGCCGTATCGCCCGTGCGCCACTCGCACCGCTGGCTTTCTTGCCGGCCGAGGCCGAGCCGACCTGGAGGTCGGCGCTACGGTACCGCCGGCTTTCGAGCCGGCTCGGGGCTGAAATCATTTCCCTCACGCACGACTGAGCGCATTTTCGCTCACAAACAGGTTGCGTTCGCGGAAGGGCGCGGGGCTTTCCCAGAGCAGCGTCGAGCGCAGGGCCAGGCCGGGGTGAGCGAACCACGGTTCACGCAGCCGGCGGTTTGCCGCCCACGACCAAGGCGGTGGCGGTTGGCCGATCTCCCTGGCCAGGCTGACGGCCACGGCTGCGACATAGGCGTCGCAAACGGCACCGGCGGCGAACAAGCCCGCCAGTCTGGCTGGCTCGGCCGCCAGCAAGGCCGCGTCCCGAACCCGTCGGAAATGGTCGAGGAAATCAGCCAGGTGGAGGGCGAAGGACCGGGAATCGCGGCACCAGTCCGCTACTTCGGCGAGCGAAGCGGGTCTTCTCATGATGGTCGCGCGGTCGAGCAGTTGCACAACCACTATGCATAGCTTGCCCGGGTGCAGGAGGCGAGACGATTCGAGACGACGGTCATGCCACAGGTATCGTCTTTAGCCTCACGGTGAAGCAGGCTCCCCCTTCCGCCCGGTTTTCCGCCCGGATTTCCCCGCCGTGCAATTCGACGCATTCCTTGGCGAGGGCCAGGCCGATGCCGGTCCCGGGCAACGAGCCGTTCTCCTGTTCGCCCCGGTACTGCGCCAACAATCCCAGCGCCGCGGTTCCGGACGGCTACGGCGTCTCGCTCACCAACGCCGGGAAACGGGAACTGGGGATAGCTCGAAAACGCCCCTCCGGTTCTCGCACGATGAACAGGGCCGCTACGTTCGTCCAAGACTCAATGAAGCGCATTCCTTCGGTGCGCCCGAGAACGAACAACGTCGTGGCGAGGGCATCTGCCGTCGTGGCATCCGACGCCACGACGCTGACGCTGCCCACGTCGTGCTGGACCGGCCAACCGGTCCGCGGATCGACGAGATGGGACAGCCGACGTCCCTCGACATCGAAGAAGAACCGCTGGTAATCGCCCGAGGTGGAGATGGCTTGATCCGAGAGCGAGACCGCGGCGGCCATCGGATCGGTGTCGCGCCAGTTCGAGATCGGCGCAGAGACGCCGATAAGCCAGGGCACGCTTCGGGAGTTCAGGCCGTGCACCCGCACCTCGCCAGCGATCGAGGCGTAGCAGTTCGTGAAACCATGCCCGATCAGAATACGCACCACTTCATCCACCCCGAACCCCTTGGCGATACCGCTCAAATTGAGCGCCAGTTCCGGAATGTCCTTCACCAATTCATCCTGGGGGGTGACGGAAAGATGAGCGCAACCGATTCTCGCCAGCGCCTTCTTGAGCTCGGCCTCGGCCGGAACGGCCCGCCGGTCGGTCTGCTCCCCAAAACCCCAGAGGTTAATCACCGGCGCCAGCGTGGGGTCAAAAGCACCTTGGGACCGTCGGTTGATCTCCAGTGCGACTCGCACAACCCGGGCAAACTCGGGCGAGACCTTGAACGGCACCTTCGCTGGCGCACGATTGAATCGCGAGAGTTCGCTGTCCGGCTGGTAATGGGACATCTGCCGGTTCACCTCCTGAAGCCGGTGCTCGATCGCAGTCTTGAGGGCTTCGACCGGCGCCGAGGCCACGTTCGTTCCGACGATCTTGACCGTGTACGCGCTTCCCATCGTCTGGCCCTGCCACGTCACCACGGGCAGATCGGTAGCCCGGCTTGGTCCGGAGCAGAGGAGCCAGACTGCCGCCGCGCCAACCGCTCTGGCCGTCCAACGCCAAGTCGCCCTGCAAAGCGAGCGCAGCGCCTTCCACGCAGCCGAGGAGATCTCGTTGATGGAGGGAAAGGCGAGGGCGTCGTCCCAACCCCGGCCATCCATTGGGACTGATCCCTTGACGGTCAGATGGTAATCCGTTGCTCGCGCCGAACTGCCAACCTCTGGCGACGCGATGCCCACCGGCATTGGGAATGCAGCGGGGCAGACGGGCAATTGGCCGCCTCTCAAGGACATGGCTAGAGATTGAGACGGGGTCGGTTGCGCGTCAAGGCCGAGGCAGCGCGGTCAAGGGTTCTGCCGGACAAGGCCCGAACATCCGGGCGGCGAAGTCCGTGGTGAAGGTGCTGGTGGTGGAGCAAACCTGGACGGCGCCGGGGCAGGGAGGCGCCGATAGCACCTGGGGTAACCTCTACGGTGCGGTGGATACTTGGTGCCCGCTCTTTTCATTGCACCAGCAGGAGAGTGCCGCGCGCCGCCAGGGCCTGGGCGAAACGATCTGGACTTACACCGCCTTGTGCCAGGGCAAGGCGTCGGAAGCGGATGCGATCGTCGCACCCCTCGCCGGCTCCTTCTTCGCGTGGGACAGGGATCCGGCGGCCTACGAAAAGGCCCGCGCCGTCCTGGCAGCACTCATCCTCGGCGAGTCCAAAGGAGGGTGACCGCTTCCGGTTTGCTGGCGAGGCGCGCCTGCAAGCGGCTCTTGCGGAGAGCGAACTGCGAAACATGCCAACCACACGAAATGGCTTGAAGAGACTCCTTGAAAGAGTCACTTTGCGCACATGAGAACCGTCGGACTCAAGGAACTGCATGATGCCACGGGCGAGATCGTACGCGGGGTTGTCGATCGGGCCGAAGAGATCGTCATCCTCGACCGCGGGCGCAAGGTGGCCAAGCTCATCCCTTACGCGCCGTCGATGGAACCCTCTTGGGGCGAGATCATGCGCGAGGTTTGGGCCAGGCCGCGACCCGAAAAGACGGTCCCGAATCCGATCCTCGCGGAAAGGAGACGACGTACTGATGTGCATCGTGTACGCCGATAGCAGCGTTCTCTTTGCCTGGTTCTACGTGCCTGACCAGTTCAACGCTGTCGTCACCTCTTGGCTGCAGAACCGCGGCACGGATTTCCTATCCAACGAGGTCTTACGTCTTGAACTGCGCCACAACCTCCGGCTGGTACGGGGCGATCCGGACGGGGAAACGGCTTGGCAGGCGCTGCAGGTTGCCGAAAGAAGCGCCGCGCGCTTGCGGCATGATCATATTGACTTGGAGAGATGCTTCGCCCAAGCCGATGCCCTAAGCCGGCGGTTGGGTCAGGCTCACCCGTGCGGTGCCATGGACGTGTTCCACGTGGCGGCGGCGCTCGCGCAGGACGCCCCGTTGTTTCTGACCTGCGACGCGATGCAGGCTGACTTTGCCCGAGCGGCCGGCTTGAAGGTTCACGGCTTCACCGAGTGAAGATCCTGCGAAGGAGGGAGGATCACTTAGCCAGCAGTTCGCCGGAGGCTACTGACTCCGCCAATGGGGCGGGCGCGCCCCGCCACGTGATGTCACCGCCAACGGAGTCCGTGCGGAAGGAGAGCTTCACGTCGGCTACGGTCACTTGCAGGCGGTTCCCCTGCATTTCGGCCGCAGCTCGTGGCACTGCGTCCACGCTGACGTCGGTCGCGGTGAGCACGTGGAGGAAGAGATCCGGACGGTCTTCGGCGACCAAAATGGTAGCAAGGAATCCTCCTGACAACAGGACGAATAGCCTGCTCAACGACGGTATGGCTGTCGTCCAGCATTTCATGGCAGGAATTCCTGATGCCGCATCCAGGTGACGCACGCCGCAGTCCAACAGAGAGACGATCATGCCACCGAGGGCGGCAAAGCGACGGACCTGCATATGCGGATTCGGTTGGGGTGGTTCGGGTTCACTCGATGTCGAAATAGCGGCTGACCTGCTCACTATTCTGCATGCGGGAGCTGAGGTCGCCGAGAGACCGATTGGCGCGGACCGGGCAACTGTAAAGCAAGCCGACTTTGGCGGTCCTCACAGGTTTGCTGTAGATCACCGGTCGGGGGGCGGTCGCGTAGTCGGACGGCCCGCTGCGCTTGCCCTGTTCATCCACCGCCACGACCCGGTAGTAGGTCTTGTTGGCGGCGGACAACTCGACTTCGCCGCCCGTTACTGTCAGTTCGGTAAACGCGGTCTCCGCGATGAAGTTGGCCGGGAACCAGGGATTCCAGGGTTTGGAGGTAGGCGCCCTCGCGCGCGATGCCGCACCCCATCGGCGAACGGCAATTCCGACCATCCATCGTGCCACCCTGGACGACCCGGTACGCGTGCGGGCTCGTAACGACCTGCTCGCGGTGAGACTTCGCCCGGTCCGTCGGGTGAGTGTCGGATGCCCGAGGCGGCACTGGCTCGCTCGCGCTGGTCAGCAGGGACCCGGCGATCCCGAGGATCGAACAGGCGTTGTGCGCCGCGGTGGCTCCCCAGCGGGCCGAGGTCGGATCCAGGGCGTTGTCTCGATGATCGTCCGGGCTTCCTCCAGCGTGTAGTCGCGGAACAGTTGCCACTGCGTCGTGCCCAGCCAGAAGACCGGGACGCCCTTCTGGTCGACAAAAGACCTTCGGTCCGCGCTCACTTTGAGGGGATACACCGGTTCGTCCGCCTGGGTATCAGCGGCGAGAATCAACAGTGTTGCCGCCAAGAACGCCAAGCGAACGTGTCGCCTGGCTGGGGTGGGTGTGGAGATCTCCGCTGCGCTACCGGGCGGTCCGTCTTCGCCGGTTGGGAAGTTCATCACGGGCAATTCTCCGCAGTTCCTGGGGCATGTCCAGTCGGGATCGCCCCCCCTGTGCCGACGAAGGTCAGCCCATGTCAGCGTTCGACCTCGACCGTCGAGAGCGGGCCCTCCACCCCAAACTGGTTCATCGTTCGGGCGTCCAGTCGGTTCAGCCCCGGGTGCGGGCTCCACATCAGGCTCTCACCGGTCGCACTCCAGGGGCCACCATCCAGTCGCATCTGATAAGCCTTGAAGTTGGGCGTCATCGTCCGGAGCGTGACACGAATGCTGTCCCCCTCGGCGTCCAACCTCAGCGCGACTTGACCGATCGGAAAGTAAGGATCGCTGGCGGGATTGAGCGGCACAGTGCGGCTATGCCAGCGGGTGCCCTCGCAGAGTTGGTCTTTCACGATAAACATCTGCCCGTAGTCCAGGCCCGCGTCCATCAGGTCTGTGTTCGGGATGTAGCCGATGAAGCCGTACTTATCCAGTTCATCCACAGGAACCGTCAAATCCCCGAAGCCTTCGAAGCGCCCCAGCCAGATCGGCAGGTCGGCCTTGCGGTACCGTTGCCGCTCCTTGCCCACCACGAACACGAGATCGCGACCTCCGCGCTGGAACCATTCCTGCCGGATTTCGTAGGCATTGAGCGGAATGCCGCCCTTCTCCACGTACATCTTGGCCGTGGGATCCATCATGACCCACTTCCGGTACTGGTTGGACCAAATCTCGGTGGTCGAGTGCTCGCTCGATCCTCCGCCGGGCGGGTCGCGGTGACGGCGCAAGGCCAGTTCCCGGTCAATCCAGCCCAGGCTGGCGGCAGCCGATACGAAGACATGTGCGTATTGACTGCAAAAGAACGCGTGTCCTTGGTCAATGGCCTGGAGAATCTCCAACGCTCCTTTCGCGTCAACCGACGGGCGACCGAATTTCTTGAAACGATGATGCACCCAATCGAGCAGATACACCTGACGATCGAACTCATCACGACCGACAGCTACCACCGCGTCGAGTTGGTAGCGCTGGCGCAATTCTTGGAGTTTGGGGTTGTCGGCGGAGTCGAACTTGAACCGCCGCGTGTACTCGCTTTCGACATACGGCAGCGCCTCCACCCGCTTGACGGTCACGGACCGCCCGCCCAGCGTGATCGTGGCCTGCTCCGGGGACGGTGACCCCGCTGTTCCTGCCGAGGTGGCCTTTGGGTGCTGGGAGAGGTTCTCAAGGAAGTCCACGTGCATCGTGCCCCCGGCACCATTCCAGGGACGCGGTCCCCACGGCTTGGAGACGATGTCCACATCACCATCGCCATCCACATCACCGACCTGCAGTTCGTGCCCGCCCAATTTGGTGTCGAGGACAATGCGTTCAGCGAACTGGCCGCCACCGAGATTCTCCCAAACGATCCAACGCGGATTCTCGCGCCCAGACGGCAGTAACTCCTCCTGTTCATTGACGATGATCTCGGGCCTCCCGTCCCCGTTGAGATCCGCCACCGCCAGCGAGTGCAGCGAACCGTAAGTGAAGCTCTGAGGCAGCTCGGTCTTGGCCCAGCGGCCACCCTTGCCATCGCCGTTCTTCAACACAGCGACCCGGGAATCCACGATGTCGGCGTCGGCGATGATGACCTCCATCTTGCCGTCGCCATCGAGCTCCGCGACCGCCGTGCGTACGCAGATGCCAAAAGGGCCTTCCCGGCCCATCGGAACATTCTGATGGGGAATCCACTCCTGCCCTTGACCGTCCTGGTTCTCGTACCAAGTGTCCGCGCGAAGAACGTCAAGATCCCCGTCGCCATCGAGGTCCGCTGCGCCTTGCGGCGTAATCGCGCCGTGAACCGGCGGGCCGATCCGATGCCGCACCCACGGCTGCCGAGGGTTGGCCGGAATGGCGAACCAGCAAAGCGAGTTGAGTTTGGTGCGTTCGTCGCCCATCAAGACAACATCAGGCTTGCGATCGCCGTCGATGTCCGCGATGAACACGTCGTGCGCCCCCGCGGCGTTCTCGTCGAACACGATCCGTTCAAAGGTCTGCCCGGCTTGGCCAGGATTGCGGTACCACACCCCGCTGCATACCAAGTCCGGCCAGCCATCGCGGTCCACGTCCAGCGCCGCTAGCCCCACATCCGACAGGTAGTCGATGCCGATCTCGTGGCGCACCCACTGATCGGCCGCCTGAAACTCATACCAATAGAGCCGCGACGGTTTCGAAGGGCGCCCACCCAAGACGAAATCCAGGTCGCCATCCCGGTCCAGATCAACCAGCGCGGTCAGTCCATAGTCACCGACCAGTGTGCCGCCGACGGGCAAGGCACGGTCGACGAAGTGGTGACGGAATCGGAGGTCAGCGCCAGCCGCCAGTCCGGCTGCCCACGCCATCAGGAAAACGAGCGCCGATCTGCAGAGGGCTCGGCTTTGCATGGCAGCGGTTCTACTACGCGACCTCGGCCAAAGCCAGCTGAACCGGACGTCCCCGCCCCTGTGCCTGGAATCCTCGGCCTCTGTGCCGGGTGTCGTGCGTATCGAAAAGTGATACGCGCGGAAGAGTGGTCTGGGTGTGCTTGTCGAGATTCACGTAGAGGTGGAGAGCGAGCTGACGGTACGGCGAGGCCATGAAATCCGGCACGCGGTAAGCGCCAAATTGAACTGTTTCCTTCCTGCTGGTCGGCGGCGTCTCAGGTTGTTCTCGCCCCCGGACTGGAATCCGCGTTCATGTCAGCTTCACCCAGAGGCGGTCTTGCGATACACTAGTTTCTGTTGTGCGTCGTAAGAGGCCAATGCGAACACGCCGAGTGCTTGCCGTTTTGATCCTCGGCGCCTCACTCTTCGTCGGTTGCGTGCTCGTCGCCCCGAGGGTGGCAGTGGAGCCCGTGACCTTTGAACACCCCGAGGAGGTTCTCAAGGGAACGGGCCCATCGGCGATGTACTGGGCGCTCGCCGACCGGCGGGTGTTTGCCGTGATGGCTTTCCTCAACGCCACCGGCTATGATGATGAAGCGCCGAACACCCGGATGAGTCCCCTCCGAATCAAGGTTCGGGAGACACTAGTGAGTCGGCTCGCCGCCCACCCGGACAAGCTCCGGGAGTGGCGTCGGTACTACGATGCCCACAGGCGGGGTTTCTGGCAGTACGCGAACTTCGCACCCAGCCTCGGTGTGGACTATCCGTTTCGGCGAGCGCGACCCAATCGGGAACTGACCTACAAGGACACCGTGTGGGACCTGCAGAACCTCCCGGAGGTCCTCAATGACTTCTGGATCACGGCGGAGCTCGGACGACTCTGGGAGGAACTGCAGCCCGAATATGCCGCTGAGATCGGTCGGTACCACCCCGCTCGCATGGCCGAGGAAATGGAGCAACTCTGGCGATACCTGCGGATGCCGCGCAGGGACGACTGGATTGTCGTCCACATCCCCAACCCGCTGCAGAGGCACTTCACGGCTCCGGCGAATCAGTTCGGGGAGTACTTCTACAGCATCGACGGTCCGGGGTCGAACGGAGGGGGGCTCAATGTCCACGAATACCTGCACACCTTCATCAATGATTTGGCGCGCCGATGCTACCCAAGCCAGGCACGCAAGCTGAAGGGGTACTTCGTCGCCGGGAAGCACGCCCCGATCTCGGCCAGCTACCAGGATCCGAGGACCTGGGTGAGCGAATGCCTGGTCTTCGCCTTGGACAACCGACTCTGGGCACGTCGGGTTTCGAGCCACCAGAACGATGACGAAATCCGGGCGAGGGTAGAATCGTTGAGCAAGAGCGGCCTTACGCTTGTGGCGCCCTTGTACACAGCGCTCGCGGCTTTCGAGAAGACCGACATCGCGTTCGACCGCTACCTGCCAAATCTCCTGAGTGACTTGCCGGAATATCACGAAGGGGCCGACGACCGATGACCCGTTACCTGTCTGATCCCTCCAAAACCGCATGAAGCCTACTCTGGAACCCAGTATTTCCCTGAGAATCCTCGGCGCAGTGCTGACCCCGCAGTTCGGCAAGGTGATCGACCGCACCGTTGGCCGAGTCCGGGTGTTGGGCTGGGTGCGCGTGGCCATGCTGGCACTGGGAGGGATCCTCGGCCCGCACGCCGCAGGAGCGGAGGCGCTCTCCCCCGCCCCGGCGTTTTCGATTCAGCAACGGGAACAGGCCTGCTGGCTCGTCAGCCCCACGGGCCGCCGCTTCTTCTCGCTGGGCGTCTGTTGCGTGAACCAGGGCGTCTCACGTGGCGAATTCGATCCCGCCAATCCCAGCTACGGTGCTTGGCAACATTACGCCGATTCGAACCAGTGGGCGAACGCGACCCTGCGACGCCTCAAGGCCTGGGGCTTCACGACGGTTGGCGGGTGGAGCGACTTCGACGCGTTGCGAGCCTGCCGTGAGGTTGAGATAGCGTTCACGCCCGTGCTCCATATCGGCTCCACGGCCGGCGCGCCCTGGTGGGACATGTGGGACCCGCGCGTCATCCAGCGCATGGATGACGTCGCGCGGGAGCACATTCTGCCCTGGCGCGACGATCCGCGCCTGATCGGGTACTACAGCGACAACGAGATTGGCTGGTGGGACGCCATTCTGTTCAAGGCCACGCTCGAGCAGGCGCCGACCAGCGGGCAACGCCAGCGGCTCATCGAACTGCTGCGCCAGACCTACCGCAACGAATGGTCGGCCTTGCTGCGCGACTTCGATCCCGCGCCAGACCTGCGGGACTGGGAGGAACTCGAACGGCATGGGATCCTGTTGCTGCGCCCCGGTGGCCGCGGCATCGAAGTCACTCGCCGTTTTCTCACGATCCTGGCGGAACGTTACTATTCCCTGGTCCACGATCTGGTTCGGAAGTACGACCGCCGCGCGCTGCTTCTGGGCGACCGCTACCCGTCGTTCTACTATCCGGAAGTGGTGCGCGTCGCCGCACGCTACGTGGACGCGGTGTCCATCAACCTCAACGCGAGCTGGAACGATGGCCGCTGCACGCGGTTCATGCTGGAAACCCTCCACCGCCTGAGCGGAAAGCCCATCCTCGTTGGCGAGTTCTACCTCGCCGCTTCCGAGAATCGCAGCGGCAACCGGAACAATCATGGCCCCTTTCCCGTCGTTCCCACGCAAAGAGAACGCGCCCTCGGCTTCCGCAACACGCTCGAACAGTTGGCGAGCCTGCCTTACGTCATCGGGGCGGACTGGTTCCAGTATTATGACGAGCCGACGCATGGCCGCTTCGACGGCGAGAATTTCAATTTCGGCCTGGTGGACATCCATGATCGTCCCTACGAAGCGCTCACGGCAACGGCTGCTTCCCTGGATCTTGCCGCTCTGAAGGGACGAGCCGTTCGCCCTCGAGCCGATGCAAACCAAGGCATCCCGCCTGCGCCGCGCGACCCGCTGGAGGGCTTTGCACCGGGCCTGGCGCTCAAGAGGTGGGACCGTGAGCGCGGTTTCGTCCAGCCCGTCTCGGAGTTCCCGCTGGCCGACCTCTACGTGTGCTGGAACTCGAAGGCGGTATACCTGGGGCTGTATGCGCAGGACGTGGTCGAAAACGCCCTCTACCGCGGGAAGACGGTCCACGCAGGCGACCGCGCCGAATGGACGGTTTCCCTTGGCGAGAACGCCCGGCTCATTCGAGCGCGGATTGGGGCCGGCCGCGAGCCGGTCGCCGATGCGCCCGCGGTCCGTGTGGTGAACCTCTCGGGCGTGAACGGCGATCTCCGAAATATCGCCGGGATGGAGCTACCGGCCCGTCTGTTCGGGCGCCATCGGTTCAGACAGGGCGACACGGTCGAGTTGGCGTCCATGCTGTTGACCCACGGCGGGGCTTATCGCGTCGAATGGAAGGGCCAATTCACCCTGCGCGGCAAGTAGCGCCGGCGGGACCCTTCGGGCGGCTTGCCAGCCGGCGGGACGGTCTCCACCCTGTGCGCGTGCTCACCAACCCCCTCTCGACTGGTCATTGCCGCGCCCGGCTCGGGTTTCCGGTTCATGAACCCAAGCTCCCTCGGTTGGGGTGCGTGGCGGTCCTGCTGTGGGCCGGTCTCCTCGCGCCGACGGCACGAGCTGAGATGTTAGCGCCTTCCCAGCCGAGCGCGGTGGCCGTTGCCACAGAGCTGTCCGCCGATGGCGTCGGCAAACCGTTCTCCATCCGCCGGCACGGTGGGAGCGAATGGCTGGCCAGGCCCAACGGGAACCGCTTCTTCTCTCTGGGCGTTTGCTGTGTGGACCAGGGCATCGCTCGGGAGAACTATACCCAGGAGAAGCCAGGGTACGCCGCTTGGCGCTACTACCCCGATTCCAATCGATGGGCCCGAACGACATTGCAGCGACTGGGCTCATGGGGCTTTACGACGGTTGGCGGCTGGAGTGATTTCGCCGCGCTCAGTGCTTGTTCTGACGCTCAGGTTGCCTTCACCCCGGTCCTGCACATGGGCTCGACCGCCGGGGCGCCCTGGTGGGACATGTGGGACGCGAAGATCATCGGACGCATGGAACAGGTCGCCCGCGACCAGATCCTTGCCCTGCTCAACGACCCGCGCCTGTTGGGTTACTACAGCGACAATGAAATGGGGTGGTGGAACGGGGCCCTGTTCCGCATGACGCTGGAACAGACGCCAACCAGCGGACAGCGGCGGCGGTTGCTCGATCTCCTGCGGCGAACTTACCACGGCGACTGGTCGGAGCTGTGCCAGGACTTCGATCCGGAAGGCGCCGCGAGTTTCGCCGACCTCGACCGCGGCGGCCGACTCTACCTCCGCCCAGGCGGCAACGGCACCCGGACGATGCGCCACTTCCTCGCGATCGCTGCCGAACGCTACTACTCGCTGGCCACGGGATCATTCGCAAGTACGATTCACGAGCCTTGATCCTGGGCGACCGGTACCAGTCTTTCTACTACCCGGAGGTGGCGCGAGCCTCGGCGCGCCGCGTGGACGCGGCCTCGAGCAACCTCAGCACCAGTTGGAACGACAGCGCTTTCGCGCGGTTTTGTCTCGATCCGTTGGCGGGATTCCAGCCGCACCTGGCGCTGCGGGAATGGGACCGCAAGCGTGGTTCCGTGAAGCCAGCTTCACCGCATCCGCTGGCCGACCTCTACGTCTGCTGGCGCCCGGAGGCCCTCTACCTCGGGTTGTACGCCCAGGATGTGGTGGAGGCGGAGTCTTATCGCGACGGACGCGTGCCGGAAACGGATCGTGCCGAATGGACGGTGCGACCGGGCAAAGCGGCCCCGACGATTCGTGCCCGGATCGGAGCTGGGGGTCCCGCGGTGGTCAGCGGAGGCGCTGTTCGCATTGTCCATCGGTCGGGAGTGCAGTTGAACACCCGCTGCATCGCGGCGATGGCACTGCCGGCTTCGCTCTTCGGTCGCCCGACCCTGCGACCAGGCGACCGACTGGAATTCGCCTCAACGTTCCACACCCAAGGCCGGGCGTATCGGACGGACTGGAGAGGCCGCTTCACCCTGCGCGAATCGCACGGGATGCCGCGTGGTCGGCAATGAACCAAGCCACAGCCGTCCCTCAGGGCTGGCGGAAACGGTAGAAGGCTGGAATACCGTGTCCGATCTCTTGCCCATGATCTCGTCCCAGGATTCTAACGAGGTCGCTCGCTCTTGAGCGCAGCGAAATCGCGCAATCACCGAGACGCCTGACCGAAAACGCTCCCTATCGACTCCAACTTCATGTAGCCGTCACCACGAGTGGGCGCGACAATCCCGCCCTCTCCGAACTCGTTCCACGCGTAAATGGTGAACGCCTTTTGCCGTCCACCACCCGGCAACGGAAGACCCAACGTGCCGATGCGATCAAGGTCAGCTCGCATGTCCCGTAACCCCTCCGTCCATTCTTCGCGAGTCGGAAACGCGAAACGCACCCGCCGGTCTGGCCATGGACGTGCATTGAATCCGGCTCCGAGAAATGGCAGATACGGCACCGCATCCCGAACATGCTGGTCTCGACTCTCGCGAATGAACTGGGCCAACACCTTGTACGGCTCATCCGTGTCGCCCGCTGGCCGGTTCGGCAGGTCCATGTAGGTGTTCGTGAACTCGAAGAACTGAGTGGCCGGATGCCCCGCTTCGATGCGTTCGTTGGCCGCCACCCCGCAGCCGATCAGCAGCTCCCCCAAGCCCGCGGCCCGCACCGACCGGCGCAAGGCTGCCAGCCGGGAGCGGCAAGTCTCCGCATTCTCGCCACTCTCCCGCCAGAAGGAGTGCCAGCTATGGACTTTGAAGACCAACCTCCCGCCCACCCGCAGATAGCTGGGATGCTGAAAGGCAGGCAGCCACGCCCGCAGGCACTCCTCCCAGTCCCGGTCCGTCTTCACCTCGTAGGGAGGATGATTGCAGTACTCGACGGCGAAGCGCAGACGATGCGCTTCGGGCGAACGGATAAAGGTCCGCAGCCCTTCATTCAGAAACCGTGAATGGGTCTCGCGTTCCGCCGCCTCTCCCGGCCCGTTGTAGTACCAGAGAATCAGGAAGAAATCGATGCCATGCGCGGCGGCAGCGATAATCTCGCGGTCCATGGTCTCCTGGGTGTTGTACGCGCCCAACAACGGAACGCGCCCCGCATAATTCGTTCTCCAGTCGCCTACGGCCGGGTCGTAGTTCCACTTGTTCGGCAACGGCTGCCACCAGCCTGCGAAGTAGTTTACACCCACCAGCACCCGGTCGGACAGCACTCCGTCAACATCCGCCACCCGGCAGGACGCAGAAGCATCCTCGGGCATTGATGCCGCTCCAGCGCGCAGGGTTGCCGCCCTCGATGGCACTGGTCCCGTGGTGTCCGCAACCTCGTGAAACATGTGCGCTGGAGTGCGGCGGGTGATCCCGAAGACGACGCGTTGGACAGGACGAAAACGCTCGCGCATCTCGAAGTTCTCAATGCCGATGAGGTTGACGAGGTCGTAATCACCGCCTGGCGTCACGGGATAGCGCAAGCGGATCAGCCCACGGGGTTCATCCGGCGAGGGACCGCGAACCGGAGGCAGACCCCAGAGCAGACCGCCCCGCAGACCCCACGTCGGGCGGTTAGTGTTCAAACCGGCCTGAACCCACTGGGCGAGGAGCAGGTTCTCCGACTCGCGAGACAGGGCGTCGTCCCCCGTTGGCTCCCGGCGCGACGCGTCGGCCTCTCTACGCAGCGAGTCCTCGCGGGGTGACTCTCGGCGAGGAACCGCAACGTCGACGGCTGAGACCGCAGTAGCGGCCACCACGATCACCAAAGCGAGTTGAGCAAGCGCAGGAGTCACTTTCCCGTCAGAATCGCCATGTCCCCATCAAACCGTACCTGACCTGCGAGTTCGGACGTCGCAGAGCATCCGCTGGTTTGGCTTCTCGGGCAAGTCCGACTCCCAGCGAGGCGCGCCTCAGGCCAATCCAAACCCTCGGTCAAAGGGCCGCTCCCGCGTTTCCTCCGCAGCCCTCTTCGGCGCGACTCGACTGAGCTTCGCCAAAGCCGCCGCGCGGTCTGGAATCTGCCAACGAATGGGCAGCGGGAGTGCAGCGGCGAGAGAAACCGAAACGAGGCTTGAGCCCTCCAGTTCCAGGGGCCAGGATTCCAGACAACAGCCCGATCCGAGACGGCTGTTGCGATCGGGCCATCGCCGAGCCGGCAATGATATTTCAAACAGGACTGCGCTATGAAACCTCATCTTCTCTTCTGTGGGGCCGTGATGCTTGTCCTCGCCACGCCGATTGCACGCGCGGCGTCGTTCCCGGTGTCCATCCGCGTCGACGCGGCGAAGTCCCAAGGCGAGCTGAAGCCCATCTGGCGCTTCTTCGGTGCCGACGAACCGAACTACGCCTACATGAAGCACGGGCGGAAACTGCTCGGTGAACTGGGCGCCTTGGCACCGGACCGGGTGTTCTTCCGTGCCCACAACCTGCTGACTTCAGGCGATGGTACGCCCGCCCTCAAGTGGGGTTCCACCGGAGCCTACCGCGAAGACGCCGCAGGAGCTCCCATCTATGACTGGACGATTCTGGACCGGATCTTCGATGTCTATCGGGAACACGGCGTCCGACCCTACGCCCAGATCGGCTTCATGCCCAAGGACCTCTCGGTGAAGCCGGACCCCTACCAGCACTCCTGGACACCAGAGGCGGCCTACGACCAGATCTATACCGGTTGGGCCTATCCACCCAAGGACTATGCCAGGTGGGCCGAACTGGTCTCCCAGTGGACCAAACACTGCGTAGAACGGTACGGCCGCAGCGAGGTGGAGTCGTGGTACTGGGAAGTGTGGAACGAACCGAATATCGGTTACTGGCGCGGCACACCGGCGGAGTTCCATACACTCCACGATTACGCCATCGACGCCGTCCGCCGGGCCCTCCCGACGGCCCGAGTGGGTGGGCCCGATGTCGCCGGAAGCGGCGGGAAGTTCATGCGCGATTTCCTCGATCACTGCCTGCGCGCGACGAACTACGCGACCGGGAAGATCGGAACGCCGTTGGATTTCGTCTCGTTTCATGCCAAAGGGGCGCCGATCACGACCAACGGTCACGTGCGCATGGGCATCCGCCAGCATCTGGCGACGATCGAAGATGGCTTCCGCATTGTCGCTTCGTATCCCGAACTCAAAGGCAAGCCGATCATCATCGGTGAGTCCGACCCCGAAGGGTGTGCGGCCTGCCAAGGCCCCGCGCTGGCCTACCGGAATGGCACGATGTACTCGAGCTATACGGCGGCTAGCTTCGCTCGCAAACACGATCTGGCGGAGAAGCACGGCGTCAACCTCGAGGGTGCCCTGACCTGGGCGTTTGAGTTCGAGGATCAGCCCTACTTTGCTGGCTTCCGCTCCCTGGCCAGCAACGGGATCGATAAGCCCGTGCTCAATCTGTTCCGGATGTTCAGCCGCATGGGCAGACAGCGTGTCGCCGTCGAGAGCGATGCCGCTGTGCCACTGGACGCCATCACGCGACGGGGCGTACGCGAGCAGCCCGACGTGTCGGCGCTGGCCAGCCGCGGCCCCCACGAACTCAGTGTGCTGATGTGGCACTACCACGACGATGACGTGCCCGGACCCGATGCGGGCGTCACGTTGACGCTGGCGGGCCTGCCATTCGACGACGGTGAGGCGCGTTTGACGCACTACCGCATCGACGACGATCACAGCAACGCTTTCGCCGCCTGGCGCCGAATGGGTTCACCGCCGAACCCGACCCCGGAGCAATACACCGCCCTGGTGCAGGCAGGCCAACTGACCGCACTCGGTCCCCCGGAAACGGTACGGTTCACGAATGGCGCCGTTTCACTGGCATTCACGCTCCCGCGGCAGGCGGTGAGCTTGCTCCTGCTCGAATGGGGGGGGCGTCACCGAAGTAAGACCTTGAGTCAAGGCCATCGGGGGTCGTCAACCGTGGAAGGTGGTGGAGGTGCTCAAGAGTGTGCGGCAGTGAGGGCACCAGAACACCGTCCACGTAGCCAGCCACCCTCGACTTTTGAACTTGAGCTCGCGGAGTTCCTTCTTGCACCAAGGGCATACCGGCCATTCATCCTCTTTGGCCTGTGCGAAACGCATCTTGGTTCTCATGGCTTTTCCTGGTCAACGGCCCCAGGGAGCGTCCCTCACCCCTGGGCCTCCCGCCATTACAAACGAGGATCGCTCCTGGACCCGCCTCGAGTGCGAGAACGAATTGCGCCGCGTTCCAGCCGGAGGGAACCCACGAGGGCGACCGGATTACGTTCCGGCCTGGAGCGGCCCTTGTGACAGCGCTAGCGCGCATTTCTCACCAGGTTTTGTGCAACGCGAAGCAGATGTCATCCGGAGAGGCAGCCATGCGCGCTAGGGCGATGAGGACGATGAAGAACATTCTGCTGGCGGTGATCGCCGCGGTGACACTGCCGATATTGGCGCAGGGCGCGACCTTCCGTGGCCTGGGCGACCTCCCCGGTGGCAAATCCGAAAGTTGGGCCGGTGGCGTCTCTGCCGACGGCCAGGTGGCCGTCGGTTGGTCTGCGTCCTCGAACGGCACTGAAGCCTTCCGTTGGACTGAAGAAACCCGCATGACCGGCTTGGGTGATCTGCCGGGCGGCATCTTCTACGGCGAGGCGACCGCGATCTCTGCCGATGGCCTGGTCATTGTCGGACGCAGCGGTTCGTCGCGTGGGGCCGAGGCCTTCCGTTGGACCGCCGCGACGGGAATGGTGCCCTTGGGGGATTTGCCTGGGGGCCGGTTCGCTAGCGCCGCCTATGCTGTGTCGGCCGATGGCAGTACTGTTGTGGGGGAGAGTGCGTCGGCCCGGTCGGGCGATTACCACGAAGCGTTTCGCTGGACTGCAGCCACGGAAATGGTGCCTTTGGGTGACCTGCCGGGCGGCTATTTCCGCAGCGACGCGCAGGCGGTTTCCGCCGATGGTTTGGTCGTCGTCGGCAGCAGTGTCTCGTCAACGGGATGGGAAGCCTATCGGTGGACTGAAGCCACCGGAATGGTGGGCCTGGGAGACTTCCCGGGCGGTTACACCAACAGCCTTGGTTTCGGCGTCTCTCCCCATGGTTCGGTGGTGGTCGGACGTGGCTATTCTGGCGCGTTCGACCTGGGAACCCACGAGGCGTTTCGCTGGACCCCCCAATCCGGCCTGGTCCCGCTCGGCTTTGCTCCCGGCGACGATTGGAGCATCGCATACGCCGTCTCAGAGGACGGGAACACCATCGTTGGGGACAACGCCAATCATGCGATCATCTGGGACCCCGTGCATGGAATGCGCCGCCTGCGGGACGTGCTGATCATAGACTACGGCCTCGATCTGACAGGCTGGGAACTGACCAGCGCCCGCAGCCTCTCTGCCGATGGGGATACGATCGTCGGATCGGGCGTCAATCCCGCCGGCCAGTACGAGGCCTGGATCGCCGCTGGCCTCAAGCCAACCTTGACGATTCGCCGAACCAATGGCACTTGTTCGCTCTCGTGGTACCTCGCCGCTGCCGACTTCACCCTGCAGTCGAGCGAGCGGCTCGGTTCGGGCTGGAGCGACGTGACGGCGTCCGTCGTCACGAACGCCAACTCGGTGGTTGTCACCCAAGATTTGTCCGGGTTTGGGAAGTTATATCGCTTGGCCAGATAGTGGACCGGGCAGAGACTCCGCCGACGCTTGCGGACACCAGACAACGTGAAAGGCTGCCCCCACCTGTCATGAGAGTCGATCTCTGGTTCGACCACGGACTTCTGATCATCGAGGTCCAACGCAGGGCGTCATTGGGCCTGTTGCGCCAGAATCGCGGCCCGAACGCTTTCCGCTTAAACCCCCGTTCGGGAAGCCGAATTCTTCCCGCGGACGAGATTACAGGCGTTCGGTGGCAGAACCTCAAAGACCATGTCTTCTTCCGCTCTTGTGCGCGTATGGGCCAGCTTCGTGGTGCTGACCGTTTGCATCGTTGGGACGGCCTGGGCGACCGAGCTTCAGGCCATGCTGTCAGGAGGCGGCGTGGACAGGAGCGAATCGTTTCCGTGCTGTGTCATGGCGAGCGAGCATGGTGGAACACCGCCCGCCGCACAAGGCGCAGCGAGGACTTGCCAACACATTACTTGTCGACCCACATCTTCTGCCAGCCCCGCGTTTCCAGCGCCAGTTTTCGTCCGTTCAACTCCACCTCCGCCGGATGGTCGTTGAAGTTCTCGATCACCCAACTGCCGTCCTGGAAGAGATACAGCCCGACTTGGTTCGGCGCGCGGAAGCTGGTCTTGAACGGCCGCAGCAGCGGCTGACGAAGACGGTCCAATGCCTCCTGGGGCATGGCGAGGAGCGACTTGGGGTCACCCTTGACGGCGAGCACTTGGACGTTCTGTGCCGTCAGGTCGACTTGGTTCGTGAGCCGCGCGGCCAGGCCGTCCGTGACCAGCACCGGCTTGCCAGCACGGATGAACTGCTCGAGTTTCTCCGCCAAAGCCAGGGTCCTTCAGCGCATGGACGGAGAAGAAGGCTGCGGCTGCCTCGTGTGGGAAACTCGTGGCAGGGCACCAGCGGCACCCCCAGCATCCCCACGAAGTCGAACACCCGCGCTTCGTTCTCGGGGTGGCTGTTGGCCGGTTTGTACGCCGCCACCCCCACCACCGGACGCCGCTGCACTTCCCGCGCGACGGCAAACAGGTCCGGGATCTCAGCCCGCAAAGCCTCGACGTTCCGCGGTCCGGTCTCGCCCTGGAGACTGCCGTAGCAGAACAGGAGCGATTCGCGGGCCCCGCCAAGGACCGTCTGGCGGGCTTGCTCGATGTAGGTGCGTTCGGTCGTCCCGTACGGATCGAACCAGCCGCCGCCGCATTTCGCCCCGCCCAGGTTGCCCAACCAGCGCATGATGAAGTACGCCTCGTATTGGACGGTCCCGCCCCACCGCGGGTCCCGGTAATCCCGCGTCTCGGTGCCGACCCATGTGCGGTCGAAGTCGCGCGTCTGGCGGAGAACCTCGTAGCCGCGTTCGTGAAAGCGGTCATACCACTGCGGATACTTGATGATCAGCCGGGCCTGCGGATTGACCCGCTTGGCCACGTTGATCACGCAATCACGGGAAAGTTGGACCATCAGCTCGCACCGATAGTCCTCCCACGTGTCTCCGCGGACCGGATAGGTGCGCCCACCGATCGTGACAGTGCGGGCTTGTCGCGCGGCGTCACAGGCGGTGCAGGTGCAATCGGTGAACCAGAAGTCGTCGATCATGATCTCATCCGACAAGCTGGCGGCGAACTCGAAGATGGCCTTCACCCGTTCCTGGGTGGCGGGATCGGTGTAGCAGGAGATGACGTTCCAGCCCGTGGACCGCTTGCCGACCTGCGTGGGCGTCACGCACCCGGATACCCCAAAGCCCTCGGCGCGAAACCGGGCCATGGCATTGGACAACGTGGTGCGGTCGGCCTGGTAGCCATCGCGGAAGCACTCGATATAGACCTGCGTAACGGCCGTGCGTTTGCACCAGTCGATCGCCGCGGCGAGGCCGGTTTCGTTCGCCAACCGGCCCCGCACGTCCTGCGCTGTCAACAGCGTCGAGAAGCGGTGAACCTCGGATTGTTGGCGGGCGAGCTGCCACAGATCGGCGGCAGCCGGCGAACTGGCGGCGGCTGCTGCGGTTTGGGCCAAGAAGACGCTGAGAACCACGGCGGCAGGGAGGATCGCTTTCACAAGGCGGAGTATGGCACCTTCGCTGAGGCGGATTCAATCAAAGGCGTCAGTCACTGGAAGGGGCAAACCCGGACCCGATGGGCCATGGGTCGACCATCATACGCGCCGGGCGTGGTGAGAAAGACAAAGTTCGATCCCGTGTTGGAGCTTGCCGGGGCCCCGCGGCGCAGGCAGGTTGACCTGCGGCCCGATTCACAGACGCAACTCGAAAGGTCCACCATGTCGACTTTCACACATTTGGCGCCCGACAGAGCGTCTCCTCTCGGCGCATCCTTGGCGGTTGCGGCACTTTTGGCGTTGTGGCCGGGTGCGTTGCGTGCGGCGGATGCCGGGTTGGTCTGGCAGATCGGAAAGCTCGATGGCAGCCCGGGAGAGTTGGCTCTGGGCGGGAAGGAAGACTACGCTTCCTTCTCGAAGAGCTTCGGGGAAGAGGTGGTGTTTGCTCTTGGCGCGTCGGATGCCGGCCGCGATTTCCCCTACATTCACCCCGGTCCCATGGATGTCTGGGCTGGAGGACGCGCCCATACCGTGCGCATCTCCTTTGAATTGCCCGGAGAACCTGTGGGATCGTACGTTCTCCTGGTAGGGTTGTGCCGTTCGCACTACGCCTATCCGCCGGTGCTCGAGGTGCGGGTCGGCGGCGAACAGGTCGGCGAGGTCGCCACGGAAAAGGACGGCCATCGCCAGCAAGCTTACATCCTCATCCCACCCGCCCGCCTGCGCGCCGGGAAGAACGAACTCCGCATCTCGAACGCCAACGGTTCCTGGGCTGTGTACGACACCCTGCGTCTCGAGCAGCACCCGCCGGGCGCGGTGATCGAGCGGATCGAGAGCCTCGGTCTGAGGGACACGCCCTATCTCATCGAAGACGACGGTGCGTTGCGGCAGGTGATCCAGGCCCGGGTGCGGGGGCTGTGGGACGGGAGAGGCACGTTTGCGGTCAAAGGGCCCGGCGTCGAGTTGCAGGTGGACGCCGAGGATGTGCGTGCGGGGGCCGGCCTCTACGAAATCCCAATCCCCGCGCCCGGCAAACCCGTTTCGTACACGTGTGCGCTGGCCACAGCCGGGGGCGCTCGGTCCGAGGCCGTGGTCGAGGTAACGCCCCACCGGCGCTGGACGGTGTACGCCGCCCTGAAGACCCACTACGATCTCGGCTACACCCATCCGGTGGATCAGACGCTTCGGGATGCGGCGGGCCCCATGTTCGAGAAGATTCTTGAATACTGCGACGCGACCCGCGAGTTCCCTTCCGAGAACCGGTTCCGCTGGACCTACCCGACATGGGTTCTAGGCAAGATCCGTGAACTCCAGGCCGACTCCGCCCTGGTCCGCTTCGACGCGGCCATCCGGGAGGGCATGATCGGCTGGAACGCTGCTCCGTTCACACTGCACTCGTACTTCTGTGGCATCGAGGACATGGTGCGCGCCTTTTACCCAGCGGCCGATCTCGAGCGACGGTACGGGCGGAGTGTGCGCTGGGCAAAACAGACGGACGTGCCCGGCCACACGCGGTTTCTGCCGCAGGTGCTCGCTCGCAGCGGGATCCGCCTCCTCCAGATCGGGGCCAACAACGGCGTCCGCGGAATCCAGGCGCCGCTGCTCTTTCGGTGGGAGGGGCCGGACGGGAGCCGGGTTCTGACGCAGTTGACGCCGGCCTACGGTTGGGGGTTCGAGGAAGATCTCCTCCTGCAACTCGAGCGGGATCCGGCCTATCCGTACGATGCGTTCCTCGCGCTCTACGTCACAGGAGACAACGTGGGCCCCGCCGACTTGGTCGAAGTGGCGAAGCTGGCGAAGCGAATCGGCGAGCGCTATGCCTGGCCGCGCTTTCGGATCGGTCCTGTGGACGAATTCGTCGATGCCATCGACGCGCGCTTTGCAGACCGGGTGCCTGTCGTGCGCACGGAACTGACGGATTGGTGGATTCACGGCGTCGCAAGCATGGCCCGCGAGGTCGCTCTTGCTCGCCGGGCGCGGGAACTGCTGCCGTCTGCCGAGAAAGCCTGGGCCCTCGCCGGATTGGCGGGCTCGACGGCTTCCTACCCGGGAGCGCGTTTCGCCGAAGGCTACGTCCAGTCCCTGCTCTTCAGCGAACACACCTGGGGCATGGCGGGATTCAAGCCAAAGCCGCGGCCACCGGCCGAGCGCGATCTGGATACCAACGCAAGCGATGGCTACCGACAAATGCGGCGGTCCTGGGAAGTGAAAGGCGACGAAGCGCGGGCGGCCGAGAGGATCGGGACCGAGACACTGAAGGAAGGCCTCGCAGCCCTGGCCAGCGCTTTGGGCCCGCGCCGCAACCGCGGACCGGCGATCCTCGTCTTCAACCCGCTCAACTGGGCCCGCACTGACCTGGTCCGGATCCCGCGCGCTGAGGTCGGTCTGGATGCCGGGCAAGTGCTGGACGCGGCCACAGGCGCCCGGGTCCCATTCCAGATCGACGGCCAGGATTTGGTTCTTCTGGCCAAGGACGTTCCGCCCGTCGGCTACGCGGTGTTCTGTCCGAGTGAGACGCCGCCCGAAGCCAGTGATGCGCCGGCGCAAGCGTCAGCCCCGGGTATCATCGAGAACGCGCGTTATCGTGTGACGTTCGACCCCAAAGCAGGAGCCGTGCGCTCGATCGTCGACCGGGAAACCGGCCAGGAGTTGGTGGACCCCGAGGCTCCGTTCCTGCTCGGGCAATACGTTTACGAGGGCATGGCCAAGATCGAGGGCGCAGGTTGGCATGGAAGCCCGTGGGAGGGGCCGGGGACTGGGAAGGTGGTGCCGACCATCGAACGGACGCGGATCGAGCGCGGCGCCCTGTTCACGCGGTTCATCGCGGAGGGGTCGCTCCCCATCGAGGGTTTCCCTGTCGAGATCGGCTCGGTCCGGCGAATGATCCAGATAGTCACCGTGCCGCATCATCTCGACTGGATCGAGTGCGAGGTTCGCCTCGAAGGCAAACAACCGACGGCCCTGGCCGAGCAGGGCAACGTCGCGTTCCCCTTCCGGGTGACCGACGGCAAGATCCGACTCGAACTGCTGGGTTCCGTCGTCGATCCAGAAACGGACCTCCAGGACGCGGGAAACCGGGACTGCTATGCTGTCCAAAGTTGGGTCGATATCTCCGGTCCCGACGGGGGCGTGACCTGGTGCCCGATCGACACCACCATCGTCACACTCGGGGATTTCCGGCTGTTCCATTGGGACAGTTCCTATCGCCCCGCGAACACCCGCGTTTATGCCAACGCGCTCAACAACGGCTGGTCCACCAATTTCCAGGAATGGCAGAGCGGCGATTTCCGCTTCCGCTTTCGCTTTCGTTCCCACCGCGGTTCCTCCTGGTTGGCGGGCGGCGCGCCCCGATTCGGGCGGGAGACGCTGCAGCCGCTCCTGGCGACGCGGATCCCAGACGTTGGTCTTGGCCGCCAGGAACGGGCGGCGAGAGAGAGCTTGCTTCTCGCCGAGGCCGCATCGACTTTCCTGATCAACTTCAAGCGCGCCGAGGACGGCGACGGTCTCATTCTCAGGTTTCTGAACCCATCGAGCGAAGCCGACACGGTCCGCGTTTCGCTGCCCGGTGGGCCGATCGCCAGCGCCGAGCGGGTCCTTGCCAACGAGCAGTCCTTGCGGACGGACAAAGCCGCGTTGGAGGTGCAGAGCGGGGCGTTCGTGCTGCCGGTTGGGCCGTTCGGGCCTCCCGACCTCGTACGGCAGTACCCGAGTGTGTCAGTGAATGTTCTCACGGTGCGGGTCTCGCGCCTCAGAGAACGTTTCCAGGAAATCCTGCGCGCTCCGTGTTGAGCGATTCGACCACCGACCCGATTCTGGCTGAAGACGAGTAGCGCTACTTCGTGCGCCTGATCGCCGAGTGAGCCGCCAAGGGGTCACATCTCTACATTCTACATTTCAAGTTGCTGGGCCGACGAGGCATGGTCGAGGGACGAGAAAGAACTGGGGACCGCTCAGGCTGCTCAGGAGCGGGATTGGCCCGAGGCGGGCTGCGCTCAGCATTTCAGCGCAAATGTCGAATGTAGAGATTTGACCCGGATGGCAGTTACTGCTCCAGGCCCGTTCCCAGCGCCAGCGTCAGGCACTGCTCGCCCAGCGCGTAAGAATCTGTAACCTGGGGTGCGTCTGCCGCGAATACCAGTGTGTAACGGAAGAAGAACGTGATCGCTCATATGAATCCCAAAACGCTGCTCCTCGCCGCAGGCATTCTGGCCGGCGCGGCCGTCGTGTACTTGGCCGCCAACAGGGCAAAGAAGGCTGACGACCCAGCGGCATCCAAACCTGCCGCGACGCTCTCGGGCGGCTCAACTCCAGTCCTTAACCCGAGGCCGGCAAAGGACTCCGCGCCGGCGCCGATCCGACGCGAAGCCTCGCCGCGCTCGGCGATCCCGGGGGCGGCTAGCCCATTGGGCCCTTGGGCTCGACTGGCGGAGAAATATGGCCCGGAGCGGACGGCGCACTCGGGCAAGATCACTGCCGATCTGGCGGAAGTGATCGAGGTCGGAATGGACCTGGCCGATGCCGGGGCGCGGAACTCCGGTTCAGCTTCCATTGCCGAAGCCGCCGCCAAAGGGACCCTGCGGCGCATGACGACCCAACTGGGACTGACCGAGGACCAGCAAGAGGAAGCGTCGGGTCTGATCGGATCCGCGGTTGCCGAGCGGATGAGTGCCGTCACCGAGTTGGCCACGGCGATGCGCAGCGAACCGGAGCACATGATGGAACTGCTCCTCGCCGGTGACGCGTTGTCTCGAAACGAGATCCCCCAGGACGAGTACGACAAGGTCACTTTGGAGACCCGCACGATGCTCCAGAACCTCGGCGGTTTCGCGATGGGGGGTCCCGGCGCAGCGGGAGGCGCCCAACTCCTTGGCAATGAGGAGGTGGCGAGGAAGCTCAACGCCATTCTCACGCCAGAGCAACAAGCCAAGCTGGCGGAGATCACGGCCAAAGCGACGGAGCAAGCCCAGGCCCGGCAGGCTCGAGCGGGCAATACGGGAATGCCGTTTCAGAACGGACAAATCCCGGTGATGGATCTGGAGCGGATGGACCAATCCGTCACCTCCGTGAAGAAAATGGAGGAGGCTGCCCGGCTGATGATGGAAGCGATGAAGGACTTCAAGGAGGCCAACCCCACCCCCATCAACCCCTGAGCCGCTTGGGCTTCGTGAAGGACAAGATCGGGGCCACTGCCTTTCCGAGCCGAGACTGTCTCCGGTTTGCCGGGGGGGCAGCAAAGCAGAAAAGACGGGTCGTGTCCACGGCGAGAAGAGTGTAACTTCCGGGCGGCCCGGAGCGAACCTGGATATGGACAGAGGCGGGCGCTGCGGCGACGAGGTTGCCGGGAGAACGCCTGCGGATCGGACGAAACCACTCCACCGAATGAGAGCGAATCGTTTTTCGACCTACCTGGGAGTAACGGTGATGGCCGTGGGCATGGGGGTGGCACCCCAGGCCGGTCCAATCCAGCGCAGCGAAGTGCCGGCGGATGCCAAATGGGTGCTGCATCTGGATCTGGACGCTTTCCGCACCACGCAGGTGGGGGACTACCTCATCAAGGCGAGGATCGAGAAGGACATGGCCCGGGTCAGCGGCGTATCTGAAGACCTACCTGGATTTCGATTTCGACTGGACGCAGATCAACGGTCTGACGGTGTTCGGCACGGATCTCGGACGCGGCGGGAAAGCGCAGGGCATCCTGTGTCGGTCCGTCGGCTGCCTCGCCATTCCTGGAGCGCCGGGTTCTGCAGGCGGTCCGATCGGGCCGCTGTCCGGAGCACCGGCGTGTGCGCGGTTGGCGTTGGGCTGGGGTGCTGGGCGGCGTCGCCGCGCTGGTGATGGCCATCGATAGCGGTCTCCTGGGCACTCGGCCGAACGATGTGACGGAGGCGTCGCGGGACGGAGCGACAGGGCGCGAGAACGGGGTGCCGGGGGAAGGCGGATGGTATCGGCCGGGGATTGCCGAGGCATTGCCGGTAGCCGAACGATTGCTCGAGTTCGGCCGGGCCGTGGATAGCCCGCTGCAGGCCGAACTCGACGCAGTCGTGGTGGACGCCCGACGCGCCGTCCAGTATCTCGCCTCCAGTTTCCTGCCGGAGACGGGTCCGTGATGCGCACGCCGGGCGAGATTCCGGCGGGGACGGTGTCACTCCGGTTCCCGGCTTGGCTCGCGTGCGGACCAGATGGGAGTAAACCAGTTGGGCGAAGAGCCGGTGCGGATGCCTGCGTTCCGCGAAGAGGCCTTGAGACCCCGAGACCATGCTGTCGAGCAAGTGGCCTTCACCCTTGTGTTCGAGGAGTCAGCGGCAAGCTCAGGCGAGGACGGCAGTGCCAAATGACATGGGGGTGACCCCTTCACTGTCGAAGATTAGGATTGTCTGGCGCGCCCGCTGGACTGATTGGCGGCCCCGGTAGAACGACCGCGCACTGTCGGTCGCTTCCGGAAGCACGACTGTGACGACTCCGTTGCAGGACTCATGGGTGCTTCGAAAGATCCAGTCCACAAGATCACTGCTCTGCTCGATGTGACAGGTGGTGCCGGGTTGGACGAACAGTGGCATGGCCCATTTCCCGTCGAGGGAGCAGTACGGCTGTCCCAAGACGGGCTGGAGGTCACGGGCAGGGGTCTTGCCCTGGTGAAGGGGGCTACCCCGGAACGACGGCCAGAATGCTGTGCGCGCCAACCCGGCTTCGACCTGGACCCCAAAGAGGATCTTGCCGCCGCAAAACCACGCCAGCTTGTCAGGCGACAAGATGACATTGCCGATGTCGCGTGTTCCTTTGTCGAGTGTGCGCTGCCAAACCAGGCCACCGTCGGAGGCCCGGATGCAGAAGAACTGCTTCACCGCCCCGAGGTACAGCAGGCCATTGGCCCCGACCGCCGGCGCGCCGGCGACCCGCGAACCACTCGTCGAGAAGGACCAACGCTTGGCACCGTCTCGCGACAGGCAGTAGAGTTGTTTGGTGCTCGATCCCACGTAGATGTCCCCTTGGGCTCCAATGACAGGCGAGGTGAGCGTGGCATTCCAATCGAGCAAGGTTTCCCATAGACGTTGGCCGTCAGGCCGGAGGGCGACCACAAATCCGTTTCGGTCAACGTAGCAGATCATCCCGTCCGGGCCGATCGCTGGCGCCTCGTTGATGGTCGCTACGTTGAGGTAGCGCCACTGGATACGACCGGTTTTGGCATCCAGGGCCACCAAAGCGCTGTTGTCCCCGGCGGCAGTTGGCACGTAGAGAGTGCCGTCCTGTCCGAGTGCCATCCCCGCCTCGACCGGGAGCTTGACACCGGTGCCGTCATCGAACCGGCGCAACTCGCGGGTCCACTTCTCGTGCAGGGTTTCCGGATGCAACGCGTACACCTGTCCCTGGTCGGTGCCGATATAGACCGTCCGATCCCGGCCAATCGTGGCCGAGCCTCGAATCGCGCCAGTGGCCTTGAACCGCAGCCTGATTTCAAGACTCTGCGGGTCAAGCGCGAAGAAGTTGTCCGTTTGAGTTGCAGTCGTGCCGACGAACACAGTCCCGTCGTCGGCCAAAACGGGAGCGGACACGATGCTGCCCGAGAGATACTTGAAGGAGGTGTGGCGGGTTTTCGGACTGTAGGCATCAACAAACCCCTCAGTGTCAGCAACATAGAGCGTTCCGTCACGTCCAAGTGCTGGAGTGGATTGCTCGAGCGGGTCGAGCATGTCGGGTTGGTGAACCACGTCACCGACGGCGGCATGCGCCGTTTCCCACGTCAGGATGCCCAGGAGCGTCGTCGTGGTGACCACGCTTGGGAGGAGGAGTCTGAATTCGCGGAGACGCAGCCCCACCGATGGAGCCGCGGCGATTCGAATCTGGGAGTTCATGTGTTTTACCTTGGATTGTTGGGTTTGCGTTTGGGAAGAGTCATCCGCGCTCGCTTTGGGGCCGACGGTAATTCCCGACGCCAAGTTCACTTCGGCGGGGCTCGGCACTGGTGACCGGCAATTCAGGTGTCATTGGTTCGCTCCGTCGCATTCGCATCGTCGTCTCGCGGTTGCCTTTTCCGGTCCGGCCTGCTCCGCATGGAGAAGGCCGTTCCACCTCCTGCTAGGCATTCGGCGCGCAGATCTTACAGGCTTCCCAGGCAGGGTATGGTCGACGGCGTGCTGCTGTCGAATCGCTGTCGCAGGCGAAGCTCGACGAGCACGGCGCGGGGGGCAGTTTTCAAACCAAATCTTGCCAACCCTGGATGGCAAGGGTATTCCCCCCAGCCGCATGAAGCGCGCAGCTCTGGCATACGTGATTCTGGCACTTATCGGGGGCGCCGTTCGGCTTCGAGGTGGGGAGGTCGATCGACTCATGCTGTGGGAAATCGAGAACTCGCCGAAGTCTGTTTACCTTCTGGGAACCGTGCATGTCCTTCAGCCAGAAGACTATCCCCTGCCGGCTGAGATCGAACGCGTTTTTCAGGAGTCAACCCAGATCGTTTTCGAGGTGGATCTGGACGATCTGAGCTTGGAGCAGAACCAGGTGCTTCTGCTCGAGTTGGCGCTCTATCTCTCAGGGGGGTCGCTTCCCGAGGACCTTTCATCTGCGACTTACGCGCTGCTGATGGAGTATGTCCAAGCCAACGGCATGGATTTCCTGGGGTTCCCTCTGGGGCTCTCCCTGCCGATCGAGATGTTTCGTCCCTGGTACGTCAGTTCGAGGATAGGCCTCACCGAAGGGATGAAGTACGGGTACGACGCGCAGCGAGCGCCCGACCTGGTTCTGTTCGACCGTGCGAAAGCGGGGGGTAAGACCGTGCTTGCGCTCGAGACCGTCCCGTTTCAACTCGGCATCCTCGGTGGCGGCACCCCCTTCGAGCAGGATTGCGAATTGCGCCGAACACTCGAGAGCGTTCCCACATTCGGAGAGGAATTGGAACAGATCGTCGGGGCGTGGCGGTGCGGCGATCTGGAGGCGCTGCGGCGGATTTTGCACCAGGAAGCAGAGACGGATCCGGTCGCGTTCGAGCGCCTGATCACAGCGCGCAATCGGGCCTGGATTGAGCGCATCGAGCCGCTGCTGGAATCGGACGAGACGACCCTGGTCGTGGGTGGGGCCGGCCACATGGTGGGCGAGAATGGCATCCCGAACCAACTTCGGCTTCGAGGTCACCGGGTGCGCCAGTTGCCGGTGCGGAGTGAGGATGCGCGTCTCCCACGTTTGCGCTTTACGGGCGTTCCTTCCGGGGAAACGGACGCGCTTGAGTTGTTTGTGCCTGTGGGCTGGTCCTTCGCCCTTGAGGAATCGGACAACCTCGTCGAGTGGCGCACGCTCACGACATTCTTCACAACGAATGAAGTTCACCGGTTCACCCCGCCAGAACCGGGGCCAAGGCCAGCGACTTTCTTCCGCTTGGTCTCACCGCCCTGAGGACGCGGTCGAGGCGTCGCGAGCGATCCGGCGCGCGCTCCACAACCTGACGGTTTGCTCGGCCGAGGCAGTCGCCAGGATATCGCCTTGGGGAGAGAAGGCGAGGGCCACGATCGGTGACTGTCCGGCTTTGAGCCGTAGCGATGGGACCCAGAGTTCCCAGACTTGCACGACGGCGTCCATCCCTCCGCTGGCCATAACCAGTCCGTCAGGGCTGAAGGCCAAAGCCCCGACGACCCCGGAATGCGCGCGGAGCGAGGCGGTGAGCGCACCGTCAGACGTCCGCCTCACACCGATCTCGCCCTGTTCGGTCGCCGCCGCCAAGGTGCGTCCGTCTGGGGTGAAAGCCACGCAGGTCACAAACTGGCCTATGTCGATTTCCAGATGCTGGCGACGGTTGTTCACATCCCAAATCCGCAGCCGGCCATCCTGACCACCGCTGGCCAACCACAAACGCCGGCCATCCCGACCGAACGCGAGGGTGAACACCATCCCTTCGTGCTTGCCCAGCGCGATGCGATCCCCGTCAGGCAAGCGCCAGAGCTCGATCTCGCCATTCATGTCTCCGGTGGCGGCCCATTCGCCCGCAGGAGACAACGCCGCGGCCAAGACTTGTCGCGGCGGCTTGGGGAATTGCCTGGCTCGCTCGCAGTCGGCTACGTTCCAGATCTCCCCCGGCGTGATCTGTGGCCAGTAGACCAGGCTCGATCCGTCGAAGGCGACGGGCAGGCCAAAGGACTCAGCGCTTTCTCGATTTGTCACGAGGGGAAAGATCTGGGTGCGGCACACAACCTCTCGCCGGTCCACACCCCAGCACACAAGGCCATCCTGGTAGTTGCACGTGATCAGGTGATGGCCGTCGGCACTGAAGGCCAAGTTCAGCAAGTCGCTGCCGTAGGTGCCAGGGCTGCCTGGAGACAGCCGAAGGTGGTCCCGCTCGAACTCCGCCGGCCCCTCTGTGTAGACCCGGATTCGTCCCTCGGCACTCCAGGAGACGACGGAGGGAGGCTGCTCAGAAGCGGCAACTCCATGCACCGCTGCGCGGTGGGCATTCCAGCATTCAAGCTGCTTCCCTGACTCGAGGTCCCAGATGGCGATGTCGCCGCCGAGAGTCCCTCCCAGAAGCCGGCGCCCGTCGCCCGTAAAAGCCACGCTGGTGAGGTGGGGAGGGCTCTCCGCCAGCGGCTCGATCGGCTCGCCGCCGGGTATCACCCGGACCTGAGGGCGCGTGTTGAGAATGCTCGCATACGCCAAACGTGTGCTATCGGGAGAAAAGGCCATCGCGTGCACGTTCTTCTCGTCGAAAACCTTGGGCTCCGCGAATGGCGCGAGCGAATGAAGCGCCAACTGCGTCTCAGTAGCCAAAGCCACCCACCTGCCGTCGGACGAGAACACGGCCACATCCACAGGACCCACCGCCCACTGATGAATCGACTGCCCGTCTTCGAGTTCGGCATTCCAACGTCTGACACGACCCTTTCGGTCCAGGCCCAGACACCCCGAACCGGCTGTCCACACCAACGCGATGACCGCTGACGGCTCCGCCACCCGCCGCAATTCTCGGCCGGACTCGACGTTCCACAGCCGCAGTGTTCCGTCCGCCTGTGCGCTCACCAGGCGGCGGTCGTCGGGACTGAATGCCAATGCGGAAACGGATTGGCCCAAGTTCGGGAAGACGACCGCCAGACGCCGCGACACCAAGTCCCATATCTTCAGATCGTTCGAGTCATTCACCGTTGCCAGGAGCCGACCGGAGGCGCCCACGGCATGGACCGCGGCCAGCGGAGCCGCATCGACGAATTCGACCGCCTGGACCGGGATCAGGTTCCGCACCAGATGCCACGAAAAGGCTCGGAGATCCTCCTCGCCGGGGGCCGGTGTGAGTTCGTCAAGATGGTCCAAGGCCACGTTGAGACGACCCTCTTGCAGTGCTTGGTAGGAAAGGGTCAGCTTGACCGCGTGAGACGCCCTGCGTGCTTCCCGTGTTCGTTGCTGCGCGACGAGCTGGCTGGCCGCGGCTTGTCGATGGCCGGAGACTGCGACAAGACCAAGACCCATGACAACAATGGCAGCGGCCACTAAACCGGCGAGGGCCGGACGGCGCCTTACCCATTTCCACAACCGTTCGAGTGCCGTCACTGACCGCGCCTGAATTGGCTCACCCTCCCGGTAGCGTCGGAGGTCCTCGGCCAACGCCTCGGCGCTGGCGTAACGACGGGGCGGTTCCTTCTCGAGACACTTCAAGCAGATCGTCTCCAGATCCCGGTCGATGACCGAATGCAGGAGCCGCGGCGGTTTCGGCTCGACTTCGGCAACCTGTTTCAGAAGCGCCAGCGGCGTGTCCCCGCGGAACGGCGTGCTTCCCGTCAGCAACTCGTAGAGCATCACCCCGATCGCCCAAATATCGCTCCCGGTGGTCAGGTCGGCACTGCGCCCACCCGCCTGTTCCGGCGACGAATACTCGGGTGTTCCCTGGAAAAGGCTGCCGCCAGTCTGCTCGACGCCGGACTCGATGAACTTTGCCAGTCCAAAATCACTGACAAACGGCTGGCCCTGATCATCCACCAGGATGTTCGCCGGCTTCAGGTCTCGATGCAGGATGCCGCGCTGGTGGGCGTGATGAACCGCTCGCGCCACGCTTTCGATCAGGGCTGCAATCCGCTGCTGCCAGACTCGCAGATTGTTGGGTCCCCTCCGCCAAAGGCCCTTCTGCATCTGGTCCCTGAGGCTGCCCTGCTCGATCAGCTTCATGCTGAAGTAGGGCTGGCCGTGATGCCGGCCCACCTCGTAAACGGGAAGAATGCCTGGATGATCCAGTTTGGCCATCGCCTCGACTTCCCGCTGAAACCGGTTGACCTTTTCCTCCGAGACCAGATGGTCGCTTCGCAGCAGCTTGAGCGCAACCACCCGCTTGCTCACCCGGTGGCGGGCACGATAGACAATCCCCATCATCCCTTGTTCGGGCATCGGCTCGATCAGATCGAATGGACCGAACTCGATCGAGGCTCCGGCCTCGAATTCCCCTCCAGAGCGCCCAGAGACGCCCTCCACGGCGCTCTCCGGCCCCGATTCCGCCAGAATCGCATGCGCGCAGCGCGGGCAAAAGCCACCTCGTGTCAACAGCGACCCGCAATGCGCACAACGTGGGTGCTCGTTCATGCTTTCGCCCACGATGTGGGTTTGGCGCTCCGACCGTCAAGCGGTTCGGTGAACACCACCTCTGGCGCGGCGCTACATGCAGTGGAGATGAAACATAAAGCGCAAGCCCATTCCGCCCACTCCCAAACGACACGGACCCAACATTGTCGCATTGTCGGTAAGGTTGAGCTGCGAACCGCCTAGCAGCAGGTGACGGCGCCCATGCCTCCGAGGCGGATGTGCAGAGAGGCCCGTTGAAACCGAAGAAGTCCGAAGACAGAAAGGCAGAATAACCATGTTGAAGCGTACGATTGGCCTCGCGGTGTTGGCGATCACCCTCAGTGCCCTGGCCCACGCGGATTGGGTTCCGACCGGGCGGACGAAGTTCCTCCCGCTCGACACCCTGCAAGCCTCGCCGGGGGAGACAATTACCTTGAAGGCCCGGCTCCAGTACGAGCTGAAGAACACCCAAAAACCACGCGAAAAGCGGTGGGACCCCCTGCCGCATGCGAAAATTGAGTTCAGTGCCAAGCCCTTGCATTTGCAGTACATCGGCACCGCGACGACCAACAATCGAGGTACAGCGGCCATGTCATACCAAGTTCCGACGACTGTGAAACCGGGAAAGCGGTTCGCCTATCGGGCCGAGTTTCTTGGCCGCAAGTATCAGAAAGTCTGGCTTAAAAAGGCCGGCGCAAGTGGTCTCATCCAGATGAGGTGAGTCAGGGTGGGCGGCTGAGGCGTCGGGCGAACCCGGGGCCTCAGTTCGCCTCGATGATTTCGATTTCCCCATGAGAACCACCCAAGCCCTTCGTGCCTGTTCAATCGCCGCGGTCAGCCTGATCGAGTTGCTGGTGGCCTTGGCGGTGATCGCCGTCCTGTCGAGTTTGCTCGGCGTGTCGTCGAGTCAGGCCAAGACCAAGATGCGCGAGGCTCAGTGCCTGTCCAATCTGCATCAGATTGCCCTTGGCATGATGAACTACGCCGCCAGCCATCAGGGACGTCTCCCCATCGAAGAGGTCCTGCGCTCGGGCACTCCTTTCGACGGCTGGCTCGCCTTGCGCGAATCGCTCGCCGCCCCGTCGGCCTTCCATTGCCCCGCCGATCGCCGCTTCACGCCGGCAAGCCGATTCGACGATCTGACGGAGGCAGACATCAGCTACACCATTGGCATCCAGTCTCGAGGTGATTGCCCCACAATGTTGCTCAGCACAGACGGTTACCTCAGCGACGGATGCTTCCTGGCCGAATCGCTGGAAGACGCCCATTGGGAAACGAAACTCAGCTTGGCCCACGGCGTCGGTCGAGGCAACGGACTGTTCGTTGACGGCAGCGCTCGTCCTCTCAATGGCCCCAGATTGCGACAGGCATTGGAAGAGGCCCTCCGCGTCGCCGACTCGCCTTACATCGAGTTCCTGTTGCCAGGAGAGCGTCCGCTCGCCAGCTTCTGAAACCAAAACGACCATGAGCCACTTTCGAACCACCATGTGGACGCGGGTGATTGACCTCGCCGCCAAGGGAACCGCAGAGGCGGGGGAACCTCTCTCCGAGGCGGAACATCGCGAGGCCCTCGAAGCCCGCGACCGGCTCTGCGAGCTTTACTGGTACCCTGTCTATGTGTACCTCCGCGGACGTGGCCGACCCCACGAGCAAGCGGAGGATTTGACCCAGGAGTGCTTTCTCAAGCTGTTCGAACTGCGCTGGCTGAATAAGGCCGACCGGCAGAAGGGAAAATTCCGCACCTTCCTGCTCAATCACGTCGATGGTCTGATCGCCGACGCTTCCAAGCGCCAGCAGGCTGCAAAAAGGGGGGGCGGAGCGGAGCACCTGTCCATGGATTTTGAGGATGCCGCCGAGCGCTTTGAAAGCCAGTTCGCCGCCGGCGACCGACCCGGCCAGGGCCTACGATCTGGCTTGGGCCGGCCAGGTCATGGACCGGACGATGCAGTTGCTCGAAGAGGATTACAGCCGGCGCCACACCGATGTGCCGTTCGCCGAATTGCGGGGCCAGTTGCCCGGAGGCGGCTGCGCCCGCCGCCCGTATGCCGACCTGGTGCGACAGTACACGAGTGTGTCAGTGAATGTCCTCACCGTGCGGGTGTCGCGCCTCAGAGAACGTTTCCAGGAAATCCTGCGCTCCGTGTTGAGCGACTCGACCACCGACCCGATTCTGGCTGAGGAGGAGTATCGCTACTTCGTGCGCCTGATCGTCGAGTGAGCCGCAATCGGGTGACTCTCCTTTTGAAATCCGTAATCAATGAGTCAAGTGATGGACGGGTCATGAACAGCCGGGCGCCCGGGTGGCAGACGACAGGTCTTCGCGCCGGTGGGCCATGGTTCGAAAGAACTCGTAACCTTCGCGCAACCGCCGCGCGCAGACTTCCTTGTCCTCGAGCATGGTCTTGACGATGCGCAGGATCGGTTTGGGACGGAGGAAATACCTCCGATAGAACACTTCGACCGCCTCGAAGATCTCTTCCTTGCTCAAGTCCGGATACTCGAGGGCCGACTGCTGGAGGCCATCCTCATGCACGATGTCGGTCTTGTCCCGCCGGGCGAACCACCCGTTCTGGCGCGCCATTTCGTAGAGTTCGGTGCCCGGATAAGGCGCCGCGAGCGACACCTGGATGCTGAACAGATCCAGTTCCTGTGCGAACCGGATGGTCTGTTCGATTGTCTCCCGGGTTTCGACAGGCAGCCCCAGGACAAACGTGCCGTGAATCGCCACGCCCAGTTCCCGGCAGACCTTGGTAAAAGCCCGCATTTGCTCGAGCGTGACGCCCTTCTTGAGGCGCCGCAGGATCTCCGCGCTGCCGGACTCGTACCCGACAAGCAAGAGCCGCAGGCCGCACTCTTTCATCTGCTTGACCGTGTCGTAGTTCAAGTTGGCGCGGCTGTTGCACGACCAGGTCAGGCCCAGAGGTCTTGAGCCTCCGCGCCACCTCGCGCGCCCGCGGCAGATTCGCGGTGAACGTATCGTCGTCGAAAAAGAACTCCTTCACCTGCGGGAACAGTTTCTTCGCGTAAGCCATCTCGTCGGCCACGTTTTGCGCCGATCGGACCCGATAGCGGTGCCCGCCGATCGTTTGCGGCCAAAGGCAGAATGTGCATTGCCCCGGACAGCCGCGTCCGGTGTACAGGCTCAGGTAGGGATGGAGCAGGTACCCGATGAAATACTTCTCGATAGCCAGGTTGCGCTTGTACACGTCCACCACCCACGGGAGAGCGTCCATGTCCGCAATCAGTTCCCGATCGCGGTTGTGGACGATCGTGTCGCCCTGGCGATAGGAGAGTCCGCTGACCTCGGCCAGGGGGCGGTCTTCGGCGACTTCCTGGCACGTGTAATCGAATTCCTTACGGCCCACCCAGTCGATGGCCACCGACGCCTTGAGGGTCTCGGCGGGCAGGACGGCTGCGTGGGCGCCGACAAATCCGATCTTCGTCTCCGGGCGGGCGGCTTTGATCGCCTCGGCCACCCGGCAGTCGTTGCGCAGAGAGGGGGTCGAGGTGTGGATGATGACGTGATGGTAAGAGCGGGCCTGCTGAAGGCATTCCGCGATGCCGATCCCGTGCGGCGGACAGTCCAGCAGCCTGGACTCCGGCACCAGCGCGGCCGGCTGCGCCAGCCAGGTGGGGTACCAGTAGCTGGTGACCTCGCGTCTGGCCTGGTAGCGCGAGCCGGCTCCTCCGTCGAAGCCGTCAAAGCTGGGAGGAGAGAGGAAGAGGGCTCGGCTCATGCGGCGGTTCGGTTGAAGGCGTTCACCCATTGTCCCTCGGCGGCGCGCGGCGGGCGCGGCCCGAAATTGTACATGAAGTTCTTCCAGTGATCGCCGCGCCGATAGTTCGTGCCCAACGCGCCGCTCGGATCGTAGCCGCAGTGGACCATGCAGTTCTCGCAGCGCGGGTCGCGCACGGCGCCGTCCGTCACGCCGTACCGGGCCCAGTCCACCCGTTCGAGCATCTCCGCGTACCCGGCGTAGTGATCGTCGGTAATGAGGTAGCACGGGGCCTTCCAGCCTTTGACGTTGTAGGTCGGGATCGCCCACGCGCTGCACGCCAGTTCCCGGCGGCCTGCCAGAAACTCCTGGTAAACGGGCGTCCCGAAGATCGTGAATCTCCGGCCCCAGTCGAGGATGCTGGAGAACTTCTTGCGCGTCATCGCCCGGGTGAGGAAGAAATCCTCAGGGTGCTTCTCCCCCCGCCGCAGCATCTCCTGCTTCGCGGCGTCGTAATCGTATCCCGGCGAGATCGTGTGCCCGTCGACACCGATCCAGGAGAAAAAGGCGAACATCTCCTCGATTTCGCGCACCTCGGTCTCCCGGTAGACGGTGGTGTTGGTGGCGACCTGGAAGTTCAACCGTTTTGCCATGCGGATCGCCGCCACGCATTCCCGGAAAACACCCTCGCGTTCGACGATCCGATCGTGCGTCCGTTCCAGGCCGTCGACGTGGACATTCCAATAGAGCCAACGGCTCGGGCGAATTGCCGGCCCGGTGCCCGCCTGGCCCCGGCGGATCGTATCGATCTCGTCTGCGGTGATCAGCTTCTCCTCGAACAGGCTGGCGAGCGCGGTCTCGCGGCCCGGAGTGTCGGCGCACGCGAGGTAGTCGCGCAGCTTTCGGCGCATAAGCACGCCGTTCGTGCAGATGTAGACGATGCGCCCCTGAGCGAGCAACCCGGCGACCAACTCGCCGATCTCGGGGTAGATGAGCGGTTCGCCCCCGCAGATGCTGACCATGGGCGCATCGCACTCCGCCGCCGCCGCCAGACACCGCTCGAGCGGGACCCTGTCCTTGAGGCTCGTCGAGTACTCCCGAATCCGACCACACCCGGTGCACGTCAGATTGCAGGCATGCAGCGGCTCGAGTTGCAGGACCAGGGCAAACTTGGGGGTGCGGCGCAGCTTGTGTTTGACGATGTGCCCGGCGATCTTCGCGGACAACGCGAACGGGAAACGCATGGTCCGTGGCTAAGGCGCCTGGGCCAGGGTGAAGTTGGATGGCTCGGACGTTGGGGGCAGCGGGGTGCCGGGAACCGGTCGGGGTTGGGCCTGCCCCAAGCCCGGAATCAGGAACATGAGAGGCGAGATGGACGGCGACGCCGCAATGCCGCCGCAACCGCTGGCCAGCAAGGCCACCGCCACCAAAGTTGCCAACAGCGCCTGATTCCAGCTAAACTTCACTCGCGCACTATAGAGGGAACGGTGCAGATGGCAAACACGAACATGAGCACTCGGACCGCCGATGGCGGGCCATCAGGAGCGGGTCGAGCGCCACGGCCGATTCGCCTGAGGAGACAGAAGAATGAAAGCGCCCTTGCCCATCCTGGTTGGTTGCGCGTTGTTCCTTGTGCTCGTCGGCTGCGCCCCCGCGACCCCTTCGCGCCGCTCGTGGTCAGCGGCGATGTCGCCCACGAATGCAGTCGCCCACACCAACCGCCTGGCGCGCAGCCGCTCCGGCCCGCTCGCTTCGGGGGCCGCGCCCATCGCCGGGACAGCCGCATCGGCGACCAACCCTGTTCTCCCTCGCTATCCGATCGTCAAGGTCATCGACCGCACCACCGGGCGAGTGGCCACCGTGAGCACCCAGGCTCTGTTCGTGGTCGTGGATTTCGGTTTCAATCCGCTGCCCCGGCCCGAACAGCGTCTCACCGTCTTTCGCACCAACCAGCCTGTCGGCACGCTGCGGATGACCGGGGCCCCCAACGGCAGTTTCATGGCCGCCGACATCATGAGCGGCGAAGCGCGCCCGGGCGACGAGGTGCGCGACGACCGTTAGCGAGGCGTCGACTGCCGGTGAGGAACGCGAAGGCCCGGCCCAAACGATCTGGCCATGTCCCGCGTTGGTCTGAGGCGCAGCCTCGCTAAAGCCCGAAGAAATGCCGGATGCGGGCGGCCAGGGCGGTCCGGGTTTGGGCCGCGGCAACACCGCCAGCCTGCGATTTGAGGAGCGTGGACCGGGCGGCCAATCGGGTTTCCAGGGCGGCAGCCAGCTTGCCGGCAAGGCCCGTGTTGGCCTGAAGCAGCCCGGCGAAGTCATGTTTGGACACCTCGAGCACGGCGACATCGGTTTCGGCCGTGACGGTGCCGGAACGAGGTTCTCCGGTCAGCAGCGACATCTCGCCGAAAAACGCGCCGGGCTCGAGTTGAGCCGCCCGGACGGACCGATCGCTCGCCTCGTTCAGGAAGACACCCACGCGGCCTTCCCGGAGGACATAAAACGATTCGCCGGCTTCGCCCTGCCGGCACAGGTTCTCGCCGCGCGCGTAGAGCTTGAGCTTCACCCCGGCGGCGAGCCGGGTGAGTTCCTCGGGCGAAAGGAAATGGAAGAGGTCCACGCGCGACAACGATTCCCGGATGCTCTGCGCGTCGGCGGCGCTTCGCGCCTGCGCCTCGGCCGCCGCATCCCAGAACCGTTCTTCCTGGACAGGGTAGGGAATCGAAATGCCCTCCCGCCGGAAGGCGTACCAGAGCCGCTCCATGACGGAACTCTGAATCGGGTCGATCCGCGCAAAATCCTCGATGAAGAACTTGATCTTGAAGTCGATCGAGAAATTGCCGTAGTTGACGAGAAAGACCGATGGAGGCGGATCCGGGCAGACATCAGGCGCCCCGCGGAGGACGGCCAGGATCGCCTCGCGCGCCTTGGTGGGCGGGGTGTCGTAACTCACGCCGATCGAAAGGTAGCAACCGTGGCGGCCAGTAGGGCGGGAGAAATTGACAATCGACTCCCGACCGATCGAGGAATTGGGAATGACAATGTAGTCGTCGGCCTTGGTGCACAGGCGCGTCGCCCGCCACGTCGTGTCCACCACCTTCCCCGTGTGGCCGCCTGCGGTGACCCAGTCGCCGATCTGGAAAGGACGCTCCGCGTTGAGGGCCAGGCCGGCAAAGAGGTTCCCGAGCGTGTCCTGCGTCGCATTGCCCACGATGTAACCCACCACGAGGGAAGACACCGCGAGCACATTCAGGTTCACCCCCGGAAAGAAGTTGCGCACAATCAGCACCATCGCCACCGCCGCCAGCACCAACCGCCCGATGTCACGCAAAACCAGCGGCACCTGGGGTTTCTTGCGCCACCGCGGCACCCGGTCGAAGAGCAGGACGTCCAGCAGCTTCAGCCCGATCGTGACCCCAAGAAAAACGGCGATCGCTTTGAGGCCGTCACGGACCTGGCCGTTCATCTGGTCGAGGATCGGCCGCAACACCAGCAGGGCCAGCACGACAACCAGCAGGAGGTTGAACGGCATGCCCAGGCTCCGAAGCAACTCCTGGCGCGGGAGAAATCGCCGGGCCAGAAAGAGCCCCAGGCACGCCACGGCCAGCAGACCCACGCGAAACGCCACTTCCGACGCGTCGAGCCTCGCGCCTTCGAGCATCAAAGACCAGGCGGCAACGAATGACATGGGCTCTCTTCTAGCGAGGCGCGCCTCAGACCATTCCAATCCTCAGCATCATGAATGGCCCCCATGCTTTCCCTCACCCCTCTCCCGCGCCTCGCTATGGAGAATCCTTGACCCCTTCAACGGAGAACACAGACTTGACCTGTTTACAACACGTTTCACCGGTCAAGGATTCTAACCACAACGGCCCTGGTCCGCAACAGACACTCTGCGAAGGTTTCCATTGAATCGCCGCTCCCTCGTGCGCTACTTTCCCCCGCGCCCCGTCCGGCCACCGCCTGACGGGCGCGACAACCACACGCGGGAGCACCAATGACACGACACAGTCAACGCCTGTTCGGCCTCGGCGCGATGGCGCTCGCCATCACCGGGTTCGCCGGCGAGCCGTCCACCATGAGCGTCCAGGTGAAAACCGGACAACTCCGAGCCGCGCCCTCCTTCCTCGGACAACTGGTCGGCCCCGTCAGCTACGGGGAGCGCCTCCAAATCCTCGAACACCAGGGCGACTGGTCCAAGGTCGCCGCGCCCGGCGGGCAAACCGGCTGGGTCCACAACTCGGCCCTCACCAAGAAAAAGATCGTCATGAAAGCAGGCGATCCGGACGCCCAGACCGCCGCCTCGGGCGATGAACTGGCCCTCGCCGGCAAAGGCTTTAACTCCGAGGTCGAGGCCGACTTCAAAGCGAAGAACCAGGCCGTCGATTTCGCCTGGGTGGACCGGATGGAAACCCTCAAGGTGTCACCCGAATCCATGCAGCGCTTCCTCGCGGAAGGCGGCATTCACCCGCTGGAAGGAGGCAAATAATGAGCACGGACCGATCCTCCCTCCGGCCTCTGCTGAAGGCGTTCGCCGCCGGTCTCGCCCTCGCCGTTGCCAGCGGGTGCTCGACCGTGACCCAGGTCGGCGGCGCCGTAGGCCAGGCGACCGGTCTGGTGACCGCGCAGCAATCCGACGCCCTCGTCCGCAGCGCGCAGGCGGTGGAGAAGACCTTCCAGGACATCACCCCCGAGCAGGAGTACTACATCGGACGCGCCGTGGCGGCGACGGTGCTGACGACCTACCAGCCCCTCGACCTCGAACCGGCAAACGCTTACTTGAATCTGCTGGGCCAGACCGTGGCCCAGTTCTCCGCCCGGCCGGAGACCTTCGGCGGATACCACTTCCTCCTGCTCGATTCCGACGAGGTCAACGCCTTCGCCGCACCCGGCGGGCTGATCCTGATTTCGCGCGGCATGGTGCGGTGCTGCCGGAGCGAAGACGAACTCGCCGCCGTCCTGGCCCACGAGATCAGCCACGTCGATCACCAACATGGACTCAAGGCCATCCGCAAAGGACGCCTGACCTCCGCCCTGACCACGATCGGCGCCGCCGCAGGCCAGTCCCTCGGCGGTGAACAACTCGCCCAGGTGACCGCCGCCTTCGAAGGCAGTATCACCGACATCACCTCCACCCTGATGAACAGCGGCTACGCCCGCACCACCGAGTACGAAGCCGACAAAGGCGCCGTCGCGATCATGAAGAAACTCGGCTACAATCCCGCCGCGCTCATCACCATGCTCGAACAGATGGAGACTCAGCTCCAGCCCGGTGGCGGCGGTTTCGCAAAAACCCATCCCGCCCCCCGCGCGCGCATCGCCGAACTGAGGAAACTCACCGACGCAACCCCGCCGGCCGCCGCGCAACCCGCGCGCCTCGAACGCTTCCAGAAGGCCATGGCCGGCGTGTAACCCCAGTCCGCGACCGATTCGCGCGGGCTTGCGCGCGCCCGCGCGGCGCAGATTCTGACACTGCGGATGCGCCCAATCCCGGAGGCAGGATGCTCAGGCGACTGATCCAAGGCGGCGTTGTGGGGCTGGTCACAGCCGGCGCGGTCCTCGGGCTTTGGCGCGCGGGTCTGCTCGAACGCCTCGAACACGCCACCTGGAGCTGGCGTGTTGCCACGTTCGCCCCCCGCCGCCAGCCTCACCCCCAGATCAAAGTCGTCCTGCTCGATCAAGCCAGCCTCGATTGGGGCAAAAACGAAAACGGCTGGCCCTGGCCCTGGCCACGCACGGTCTACGGACCGTTGCTCGACTTCTGCCGGCGGGGCGGCGCCAAGGCCGTCGCGTTCGATGTCCTACTGAGCGAACCGTCCTGCTACGAGGCCGCAGATGACCTGGCACTGGGTGAGGCCATACGCCGAACCCGGGGCTTTGTCGGCGCCCTCGCTCTGGGCACCCAAGCCGGCGCTGCCACCAACTGGCCCGCTGACACCCTTCCCCTGGGCCCGCCGTTCGCCGGACTCGAGCGCTGGCTCAACGGCGACCGGTCTCGGGAGACTGTGATGCCCCGAGCCGCCTTCCCCATCCCCGAGGTCGCCACCAACGCAACCCTCCTGGCCAATGTCAGCGACGAACCGGACGCCGATGGCCTGTTCCGCCGCGCCTCGCTGTTTCGGGTCTTCGACCGTCGAGCCGTGCCCGCGCTCGGCCTGGCCACCTACCTCGCCGCCGAGATCGCCGCCGGACGCGCCCCAACCGTCCGCATCGAGACGGGGCGGCTCGAGATTGGATCCCGGACAGTGCCGATCGACGACCGCGGCCAGGCCATCCTCGGTTTCCGCGGCCGAAACGGCTACCACGAGACCTTCAGCGCCGCGGCCTTGATTCAATCCGAACTGCGCCTGCAAGCGGGCGAAAAACCAGTGCTGAATCCCGAGGTCTTCAAGGACGCCTACGTCCTGTTCGGCTACAGCGCGCCCGGCCTGCTCGACCTGCGCCCCACCCCCGTCAGCCGCGTCTGCTCCGGCGTCGAAATCCACGCTACCTGTCTGGACAATCTGTTGACAGGCGGATTCCTGCGGGCAGCCCCGACGTGGCTCGTTGCCGCCGCGACGCTGCTCCTGGGACTCACGAGCGGTGCGGTGATCACGCTGAGCCGCCGGGCAAGGCAGAGCATGGCTGATGTTCGCCTTTCTCCTGCCTGCGCCTGTTCTGGCAGCGTTTGCCGCTTACCCGCTTGGCTGGTGGTGGCCGCTGGTCGGCCCGGGAACCGCTGTGGCCGCCGCGCTCGTCGGCGGCATCGTCCTCAACTACGCCACCGAGGGCCGCCAGAAGGCCTTTCTGAAGCAGGCATTCAAACACTACCTGGGCGCCGAGGTCATCGACCAGATCATCGCCGACCCCGCCCGGCTGCGCCTGGGCGGCGAGAAACGCGAATTGACGCTCTTCTTCTCCGACATCGAAAAGTTCTCCTCCTTCTCCGAAAAGCTCGATCCGGAAACCCTCACCGGCCTGCTGAACGATTACCTGACCGAGATGACCAACATCATCCTCGAAGAAGGCGGGTATCTCGACAAGTACATCGGGGACGCCATCGTCGCCTTCTGGAATGCGCCCCTGCCACAGCCGGACCACGCCGTCCGGGCCTTGCGCTCCGTCCTGCGCTGCCAACGGCGCTTGGCCGAACAGCGCGCCCGCTACCAGGCCAAAACCGGAGTCACACTCAAAGCACGCATCGGCATGAATACCGGCGAAGTCACCGTCGGCAACATGGGCTCGCGCGACCGATTCAACTACACCGTGCTCGGCGACGCCGCGAATCTCGCGTCCCGACTCGAAGGCGCGAACAAGACATTCGGCACGTACAACCTGGTCTCGGAAACCACCTGGGCCCGGACCCAAGGCCAGTTCCTCGGACGCGAACTGGGCCGCATTCGGGTCGTCGGCCGCGAGCAGCCGGTCCGCGTTTACGAGACGCTTGGCTTCGCGCACGAACCGTTGCCAGACTTCGCCGCGGACTTCGAGCACGGCCGCAAACTCTGCCTCGAAGGGCGATGGCGCGAGGCGCTGGAACACTTCGACCGTCATCCCGACGATCCGCCCAGCGCCGCTTACGCCGCCCTGGGACGCCAACGCCTGAACTCGACCACGCCCGCCTGGGATGGCGTCTGGAATCTGACGGAAAAATAAGGAGTGTGAGAAAGGCTCTTCGCGTGCCGCAGCCAGGGGTGAGGCCGCTCGATTCATGGAACACGACCGCGGTGATGGCGTCGGCAATCATGGCGAGACGAGGCGGTAGAACCCGAGGCGCGTTCCGGGAGGCAAGGGGGCGTTGACTTCGATGGTCTGGGCGGTCGGCCCGGGCGATATCGCGGCAGCGGGTTCCCATGGACCTCTCAGGGTGTCGGTGCAGGCGAGCAGCCTGTACGGTTGGCCGGCGCGAGCGGCGAAGCGCACCACCAGTTGACCCCCGCGAATCGTCACCGAGGCGAAAACCGGTTGGACGAACTCGGGTTGACCAGGCGAACCGCCTTCGAGGGGACTGGCCTGCCAATTGCCCGGCTCCGCGGCGTTCCCCAGAGGCTCGGTGTTCTCGAGCGAACGGCCCGAGCCATCCGCCTCGATTGGCCAGTCCCCGTCGTCGTCGTAGGCGAACTCCTGGATCACGAATCCGTGGCGATCGAGGAGGCGCAGTGTTTCGCCGCCGTTGTCGAGCGCGCCGGCGTAGTTGCCGGCCATCGGCAGATTCTCCCCGTAACGGTGCCGCGCAGCCTCCGCGTCGCGGGTCACCACCGCCCGCCCTCCGGGCGGCAAGGTGCGGATCGCGGCAACGGTAAAGTCGAACCAGACTCCGCCGTCCAATCGGACGCCTTCGAGAGGGACCTCGCCCGGACCGAGGTTGGCGAGTTCGACGAACTCGAATTGATCGGCATCCCTGAAGCCGGCCTGGATCTCGATCGGAGTTGGAGGGGCGGGGTGATACATGATTTCCGTGATGCGGAGGGAGGCGCGTTGGAGGTCATCGGCCGCGGTGGTGGTGACGGCGATCGCGTCCTGGCCCACGATGTCGCCGCGGCGATTGAGGGCTTCGAGGGCGAGCGGGTTGGTGCCGGTCGCCAGCGGGACGGTGACCTGCCAGCGGACGGCGTCCCGCCAGGATACATCCAGCGGCGTGGATTGGCCGGCGAGGCGAATCTCGCGCACGTCGATCCAGGCGCGTCCTTCGAGTTGAACGGACAGGTTGGTGACCGTGAAATCGGCGCCGTTGTTGGTGGTGATGGCGAAGGGAACGACCGCGGGCAGGCGGCCGCGCACGTACTGGCTGCGGGCGCGCACCCGATCGAGCACCGAACGGTAGTCTTCGTCCGCCACAGCGCCGTAGTGGGCCACCCACGGGGCGAGGGAGTCGGCCTGGAAGGTGGTTTCCATCAGGTCGAGCAAGTGTCCATAAAAACAGCGCGTGTGAACCGGACGGCTGATGATTTTCGAGAGGTTCTGGTCCCCCCAGAGCGGTGCCGAGACATCGAGTGCAAAGAAGAAATCCCAGTCGTAAGGCAAGGCGAGCACCCGCCGATCGGTCGGGCGGACGTAGAAATTGAGGTTGTGCGGATTGCCCTGAGTGTAGGTGTCGCCGATGCCGAACAGGGAGAGGAGGGCAAACACGCGCATCCATTCGTCCACATCCATGACGTCCGGCACGGCACGTTCCAGGGCAACGCCGGTCAGGCTGAAGGCTTTGGCCAGGGCGATGTAGGGGGCATAGTCGTCGCGGGCCCGGTTGTTGCGGATCATGGTGGACCAGCGGTACTGCTCGGGATCCTCGCCCAGATCCGCGATGTCGTAATTGGCCACCCACTCGATGGGGAAGGGAAGCTTGACGCCTTCGGGCGATCCGTCGTCGGTGGCGAGGGCGACGCGAATGCCCTCCATATTGAACAACGTGCCGACGGCGCCGTTTTCGTATTGAGAGTCGAGGTAGATGTCGTTGTAGTGCGCCAACGACATTCGGGCCGGACCGGCGTTGCCAGGGCGATGCGAGAAGAGGTGGACGATGTCGTCGTACATCCCGGGAAGGCCGGATTGGTTCTGGACGTGCTTGGCGATGATTTCCTGGATGACACGCCGCTTGATCTGGACCGTGCGATGGACGCCGCGGAACGGGCGGTCGGCAGGGAACCGGACATTGTAGGCGGCGGTATCGGGGTTGTTGCGACTGAACATGCTGCCGTGCAGATGCACCCCGCAGTCGTAAAAAATCTCGCGCCCGTCCCACACGACAGTGGCCCCGAGCCGATCGTCGCTCATCATGTTTGCGAAATCATCGAGCCGACGGCCATCCCGAGCCGCAAGGATCAGATGGAACGACCGGCGTTTGGGGCCGGAGCTGCGGTCGTCCACGCGGATCAAGGCCCGCGAATCCGGCCCCGACGCCGGGCCGTACGAGACCGCCCCACGCCCGTCGCGCCCGACCACATAGAACTGGATCACGGTGCCCGATCCCGCTTGTGCCGGCAGCGAGGCCGTGAAGACGACCGGCGTGTCGGGCCCGGCGGCGGGCTCACCCGGATGACGGTCCATCGGCACCTCGAGCCAGGCGCCCTCATTGATGGCGTAATGCAGGGTCAGGGAATCGACTCGATCGGGATCCTGGGCGGTGACGCGTGATGCCGATCGTCTCGCCGGTGTGTGGAACGGGCGGGTCGTGGGTCAGGCTCGAGTAGGTGGGGCCCAGGTTGGCGGACACCGTCGAGTTCGGTTGCCCCGGCGTGCCCCACTCGATTGGTTGGGCCAGGATGATCGTGCGGGCGACGCGGTTGTAGTACAACTCGACGTGGAGTTGCGGCGAACCCCGAAGCCACTTGGCATCGAAGGCAATCGCGTACTCGCGTCCGGCGACGACGGGGACGACGGCGCCGCCGGACATGAGCGTCGTTTCGATCTGGTTATGGAGGTAACCACGGGCGTCGGTGGCGACCAGGTCGAGCACGAGATTGCCGGGGTGCTCCGTGTCGGCATCGACTCGCGAATGGGAATGGTTGCCCAGCAGACGCCACGTCGCGACGCCGCTGGCAAAACCGCCGTTCTGGAGCAAGGGGCGGCGAGATGCCGCGCGGATCCTCGATCACCGAAATGTTGTCCAGCAGGCATTCGCCGTCATCGAGCAACCCCAGCCTCAGTTCGGAGAAACCGTGCAACGGCGGGCCAAACACGGGCTCGACAGCCCGGGCGGTGAAGGCGTAACGCCGCCACGAGGCGCGCGAGGCCGTGTCGCTGGCCGCCCACGCCGATGGGGACGCGTTGTCCGCCCGGGCATCCACCAGTTCAAGGCTCGACCCGCCGCCATCGGCTTCGGGCGGCCACGGGGCGTCGTCACCGTAACGGACCTCGTCCACGGGATTGCCGGCGTCGTCCTGCACCGCCACGCGATCCGAACGGTGCGAGAGGCGTCGGCTGAAATCGCCCAGCACCCGAAGGCCTGGATGCCGCTCCCGCAGGGCGGCGGCGTTGCGGGCCACGACCAGCAACTCGCCCGGCCCAAGCACACAATCGGCCCCAAAGTTGAAGTCCACAGCGTCCGTCAGGCGCCAGCCCGCCAGGTTGACGGCGTGATCCGAGCGGTTCAGGAGTTCGATCCACTGCTCGTCGTTCTCCGCGTAGGGAATGCCGGGCTGCCGATAGGTCGGCGGGGCGTGATAGCAGATCTCGTTGATGACAATCTCGTCGTGGAGAGCGAAGACATTGGCGCCTCCGGGTGTGAGAGCGGAGGGCATCAGGAACGGCCCACCGGCGCCGGGTCGGGCGCGTGCCTGGGGTTCAGGGGCAACGCGCGCGGCATCGACTAACTGCGATCCGTCCGCGCTGAACAGGAAGAGGCGGTCGCCTGCGCGCCCAGTCGGAGCGGTTGGCGGCAGTGCGACAACTTCGAGCTCGCCTGGCTCGAGCACGCGGTTCGCAAGCGAAATGACTTCGCCGCGGGCGTCGCGCAGACAGTAGCCCGCCAGGGCGAACGGAGCGGAGCCGGCGTTCCGCAGTTCGCACCAGAACGGCGACCTGGCTGCACCCGGCAACTCGCTGAAGACCAGGCCCGGCGCGTCGGTCGGGGCAGCGCCCCGCCGAGCCGCCAACTCCGCTTGAACGAGAAACGTGTCGTCGTCCGCCGCGTCGTTGAGACCCTGGACGGCCAGCATGTTGGAGCCGGGGCGCAGGAGGCCAAGGTGGGAAGAAAGGTCCACGGTCTCCGGCACCGCGGATTGGCCCGGTGTGCGTTCGGCGGTGGCGGCGGAGTTCCATTCGATCGTCTGAGGCGCGTTGCGGCGGGCGACTTCGACGCCGTTCAGCCAGGCGACGAAGCCGTCATTGTAGCGCAGGCGCAGCAGGAGTTGATCGTGAAGAACGCCCGCGGCTTTGGCGAAGGGCAGCCGCAGCCAGACGCTGCTGTTCCGGTGCCACATCGAATCCTCGAGATCGGTGGCGAAGAGCCCATCGAGTCCGCCAGCGTTCATCGGGGAGGCGCCGGCGGCGACGGCGGCAATCTGGCTGTCGGGAATCGCCGTGTGCCAGATGGCGACCTCGTCCAGCCAGCCGTCGAGGGAGTGGGGTGTATGCCCCGAATCGCAGCCGAGCATCCAACGGTTCCCCGCCGCCCACAGCGATCCAATCCCGTCGGGAGTTCCTTCCTCGATCCCGTTGACGAAAAGGCGAATGGAACCGCCGTTCTCGGCGGTGGCTGCGACGTGGTACCACCGTCCCGGTTGGGCGACCGTCCCGCTGGTGACGAGATTCCATCCACCATCATAGGTGTAATGCTCGAACCGTCCGGAGCTGTTCAGGCGGAGTTGGTGGGACCAGTGGGTGGTGGGGCCCGCCTCGGAAGTCAGCACGAGCAAACTGCACGACCTTATCGTGGCGATCTTGACCCAGAGGGAGAGCGTGTAGGCGCTCGGAACGACCGGTTCGGGCATGGTCACCGAATCGTCCAAGCCGTCCAAGCGCAGCGACGCTTTCGATTCAGCCGGCCAGCGGCGGTCGATCGGGCACAAACTCGGGGCTGCTTTGTGCCTGGCCATCGAGAGGGTTGCTCCCGACGTCCTGAAAATCCCCCTCGAATGGGTAGAACCGGACAGGGCGCGTCATCGGCACCGTGTTCGAGCGATCGAAACCGAAGCCGTTGGTGCCCGCAAACCATGCCGCGTCGTCGTAGCCAGGCAGGGTCCAGCGTGCGTCCGCGCCGGACGCATCGGGCACCAGCCACCGGCCAAGCGCGGTCGGACCGATCAGCGTATCGACCCGTGGCTGCTGCTCCGGGGTAAGGTCGGGGAAGTTCGTGTCTCCGGGCGTGCCGCCGACTTGACGGCTGGCCCGCCAGTTCTCGGGCGGGCTGCTGGGCGAAGCGGGACGTCGCTTCGCCAAGGAAGCGCCCGAACCATCGGCGCCAACGGGCCACGGCGGTCGGTCGCTGTACGCCAACTCGTCCATCACTCGGCCGTTGAGGTTGCGCAGGACCAGGCGTTCCCCTTCGTTGGCGAGCGCGCCGTTGAACGGCCCCAGAACCGAGCCCGAACCCGCCGCCGCCTCGAGCGCGGCAGGGTCCGCGGCAATCACGACGACGGAACCGCCGCGGATCACCGCATCCTGGGGAAAGCGATACGCGATCCCGCCGTCAAGCGTCCATCCAGAAAGGTCGACGTCCACGGACATCTGGTTGTGGAGTTCGATCCACTCGAAGCGCGCGCCGTCGCCGGCGGGATGGTACATGACCTCGTTGAAAGTGACGACGCAATCGGCGGACGTGGTCGAGTTGAGGTAGGCCGGCGGTTGAGCGAGCCCGGCTTGCAGACACAAGGAAAGGGAAAACGCAGCCACGATGACGGCCTGCGATGCGCGGCTGCCGCGCCTCGGGAGGCGGCTCCGGTGAATCGCAGCCCGCCGTCGCGACAGGAGAAGCGACACGCTCGCGCGCGGTATCATCGTGGGCGGACCATGTGCGAGGTTCGAATCCAGTTCAAGCCCGAGCTGAGCCAGGCTCGGCCTCGGATCAACCCCAGTCCTCATTTTTGGTTGCCACACCGGGGCGCGCGACTAGACTGCGCTCTATCCCATCGCATGGCACAGACCTCCGGACCGAGGAGATCGGATTCTCCGGAGCGTGTCGGTTTTGGGGAATGAACCTCTCAACAGAAGGCAAAGCCGGTTTATGAGGAATCCACCACTCACCATCTCATTGTCACTCCTTCGCCGATCGGCCCTGACGCTCACCGGCCTGGGTCTGGTGCTGGCCACCGTGGGCACTCCCAGCGCCGCGACTGTCGGAGCCTTCACCGGAGGCGATCCGGGAGAAGGGCTCGATCTGCAAGGCTACTTCACCTATGCGGTCAATGTCGGTCCCAGCGGCTTCGCTGGACGTGTAGGCGATGCCGTGTTCACCGGAGACAACACGCCGGGAGTCAGTATCAGCGCCGACAACGAGATTGCATCCTGGCACACGGCGGCCTACGGGGACTCGGCGAACGACAATGGCCTCGAGTTGGTGATGCGCTCGATTCGGTGGACCGGGGCGCCCACGACCCAGGTTGTGGTCCGCCTCGCCGTCGAAACCGGCGTCGAGTACAGGCTCCAACTGTTGTTCGCCGACAATGCCGCCAGCCGCGGCTTTGACTTCTATATCGAGGGCAATGTCGAGGAATACGGCTTTTGCCCGGGCGCATACCAGGAGGATCCGCCCGGCGCCAAGGGCGCGGTGATCACGTACGAGTTCACCGCAGCCGACAACGAACTCGAACTTGTTCTCGACGGCGCCCTGGCCGGGTATACCGACCCCAACCCGATCCTCAACGGTCTCACGCTCGAACGCCTCAGCGCCACCGTCGACAGCGACGGCGACAGTCTCCCCGATGATTGGGAAATGCGCTATTTCGACAGCCTCGATCAAGGTGCAGTCGGCGACCCGGACGACGACACGCTGAACAACGCCGGGGAACTGGCCGGAGGCACCTCGCCGATCCATGCCGACACCGACGGCGACACGCTGAGCGATGGCGCCGAAGTCACCACCCACCACAGCGACCCTGCCCGGAGTGACACCGACGCCGATGGCCTGTCGGATGCCGACGAAGTCAACATCCACCAGACCGACCCCGCGAAGGCGGACACGGACGGCGACGCCTTCGACGATCCCATCGAGCTGCTCAGCGGGAGTGACCCCAAAGACCCGCTCAGCCGGCCCATCAAACTCCTGGTGCGCTGGTTCACCGGAGGCGACGCGGGCGAGGGCCTCGACCTGGACGGCACGTTCCTTTACGCCTTCTCCGTCGGCACGGAGGTGGCTGCCGGCCCGGTGCGCGACGCCCAGTTCACCGGCGAGAACGTCGAGGGTGTCACGATCTCCCTGGCCAACTCGATCCCCGCCTGGAACAACCCGAACTACGGCGACACCGCCAATGACAACAACCTCGAAATCGCCATGCAAAACATCCGGCACGTGGGAAATCCCGGTCCGGGCCACGTCACGCTCGAGAACCTCAAGCCAGGCGGCGCCTACAAGGTGCAGATGCTCTTCCTCGAACAGTGCTGCTCGCGCGGTTTCGACGTGTTCGTCAATGGCGTGCAGATCGTCGATGACTTCGCGCCCTACGTGATTCACGGCGGGATCAACAACCAGCAGAGCGGCGCGGTCGTCGCGTACAGCTTCATCACCACCACCGACACCCTCGAGTTGACCGTCAATGGCGCGGGGACCACCACCCCGGCCTACACCGACCACAACGCCATCCTCAGCGCCGTCACGCTCGAAGAGGTCGCCGAGCCCACGGACAGCGACGGCGACGGCCTCTCCGATCCCTGGGAAGTCGAGTACTTCGGTGACATCGCCTCAGAGACAACCACGGGCGATCCGGACGGAGACGGCTTGGACAACCTCGGTGAGTTCAATGCCAAGAGCGATCCCACCAAGGCCGACACCGACAACGACGGCCTCAACGACAAGGAAGAAGTCACCGCCGGCAGCAACCCCAGCAATCCCGACACCGATGGCGATGGCCTGGGCGACGCCGCCGAGGTCAGAACCTACGGAACCAATCCCGCCTCAGCCGATACCGACGGCGACCGCCTCAGCGACGCGAAGGAAGTGAACGTCGTCAAGACGGACCCCCTCAAGGCCGACACCGACGGCGACACCGTCAACGACTGCGACGAAGTCACCCTCATCACCGACCCGCTCGATAAGGACAGTGTCAACACCGCCACCCAAATCCGCATGTTCACCGGCGGCGACGCCGGCGAAGGCCTCGATCTCGATGGCAATTTTCTCTATGCGATCCACCTCGGCACGGCCGACCCCGTCGGCCAGATCCGCGACGCCAACTTCATGCCGGACCTGGATTACTACAGCGCTGAAGTCCCACTTCCACCGTACGTCGAGGGCGTCGCCATCAAGGCCGGAAACCGGGCTGTGAATTGGCATCCGGCCCCCGACTTCGGCGACAGCCTGAACGACGACATGCTCGAGATGTTCATGAACACGATCCGCTGGAGCGACGCCGCCAGCGCCACCCAGCCGAACCTGGTGGTGGAACTCGGCCTGCTCGAAGTCGGGGCGGTTTACAAGCTCCAACTCCTGAGCGCCGAGGAAGGCTGGGCCCGCGGCTGGGACCTCTTCATCGACAGCCACCAGGTCCTCGACGACTTCAACCTGCCCCTCTACCAGGGCGGCTTCACCAAGACCTCCGGCGTCGTGGTCGCCCACACCTTCGTCGCCCGCAGTAACCTCGTCACCGCCGTGCTCGATGGACGCGGCGTCACCGCGCCAGAGATCATCGACCACAACGCCCTGCTCCAGGCGGCGACTCTTGAACTGATCGCCGCCCCCTCGGACAGCGACGGCGATGGCTTGCCCGATGCTTGGGAGACGGACGCGTTCGGCAACCTGAGCCAGGACGGCAACGGCGACCCCGACGCCGACGGCCTCACCAACAACGAGGAGTTCATCAGCTACACCAACCCGACGAAGGCCGATCCCGACAAGGACGGTCTCTCGGACAGCGAGGAGGTCAAGACCTACAACACCGACCCCAATCGAGCCGACACCGATGGCGATGGCCTCAAGGACGGCGACGAGGTCAAGGTCCACAACACCAACCCCCTCAAGCGCGACACGGACGACGATGGTGTCACCGACGCCGATGAGGTGGCGGCCGGAACGAACCCGCTCGATCCGCCCGCGGCGTTCAGCAAGATCAAAGTCGAGCGGTTCACCGGCGGCGATCCGGGCGAAGGCTTGGACGCGATGGGGAACCCAACCGACGGCGTGGATCTCCAGGGGAACTTCCTCTACGCGGTCAACGTCAGCACCGCCGGCGCGGCAGGCAAAGCGTATGATGCCGACTTCACCGCCGAGACGGTGCCCGGCGTCACCATCACGGCCGTCAACAACCTGCCGACCTGGGACACCCCCAACTACGGGGACAGCCCCGCGGATAACGTGCTCGAGAAGGTCACCCAGTCGATCCGCTACGCGCCGATTGTCTCGGTCCGATTGACCGGATTGATCCCGGGAAGCACCTACAAGATGCAGATGTTCTTCTACGAACAGTGCTGCGCACCCCGCGGCTTCAATGTCTACGCGGATGGCACCCTGATCGCCGAGAACTTCGTTCCCAACGAAACCCAGGGCGGCGTCAACAACACCGCCGCCGGGGCGATGGTGTCTTTTGAATTCACAACCCCGCGCGATAGCCTGTGGGTCACTCTCGATGCCGCGGCCGCACCCCGTCCGGACCTCACGGATGTGAACGCCATCCTCGACGGGTTCACCCTCGAAGTGCTCAACCTGGCGGCGCCGCCCACCATCAGCCTGACCCGGACGCCCAACGGACAGTTGACCATCACCACCGACGGCGCACTCGAAGTGGCGGACATCGTCACCGGCCCGTTCACCCGCCTGCCCAGCAATACCATCACCGTCGACCCGGTCACGGCCGGCAGCCCGAAGTTCTATCGCGGTGCGAGATAGGCACCGTCAAGGATAAAGAAGCGGCGGCAGTTCGTGGAGAGTAGGCGACAACCCAATTCTGGGTCTGTCCGAGCGCTTCGGTGACGACGAGTGCGGCGCCGACAAACACGGGCGCCTGCGGGTCACGCGGTGGCGATTCGTCGATGCCAAGAACCTGGCCGGGATTGTCCGGATCGAGCCGTGGCACGGCGCGGAACGCTGCGCGCAGGGTGGCGAGCCGTCCGCCGCCCAACGGCAGAGCCGACCACTCGACGTCAGGCGTGAATGCGCGGTCGTCGATCCACAGGGTCTTCGACTCTGACTGCGTCGCCCCAACCGGGTGGGAAGCGCAGGGTGATCTGATAATCGGTGCCGCTGCCTGAGCCAAAGACACCCCCATACCATCGCTGCGATATGGCGGTAAGCACGTCGCGCCAGGCAACGAAGGACCCCTGATCCCAGGCGTAGTCCAAGACCGCCCATGCTTTGGGAGGACTCGGGGGACTCAACCCAGGATCTTGGACGGCCAGGGCGAGGTGAACCGGCCCGGTGCTGGGCATCGGATTGTGCGTAGCCCACCAAGCGCGGAGCGGGCTCAGGCCGAACGTCAGCCGCTTGCGAAGGTACGCTTCACAGGTGTCGCCGCGCGCATCATGTGTCAGGTAAAGCGCTAGCTCGCGTGGCATCCCAGGCGCGGGTGGAGCGGGAAGCGCAGTCAGTTCCCAGCCGTGAGGGTCGACACAGCCGCCGGAATAGGCGACCTCGACCTGCAGCCAGTCGCCCTCGCGGCGCACGGCTTCGATGGCGTAGGGATCACCGGGCCAGGAGTCCGGGGCCTCGGTGAGAAGCATGGCCGCGGGCGGGTCCGAGAAAAGCACTTCGAACCCCCTCTCTTCGTCCGCCATTCCCTCGTGGTAATCGACAAAGCCGGAGTACGGATAGCCCAAGCCGGCGTCGTAAGTGACTTCGATCCGTGCGGCGTTCCCGTCAAAGGCCTCGGCGAGCCACGCGAACAGGCCGTCCACAGTCTGGTACTGCGGCCACAGATCCGAGGGGAGTTCGCGACCGTCGGCCACCCTCCGCACCGAGACCAGTGTGCCATCGACGACGGCGATCCGGACCCACTGGGTGAACTCGGGCACACAAAAACAGTTCCAGCGGAACTCGAACTCGTAGGTGCGCAGGCCCGCAGCCTTCCAGCGGCTCCATTGCTCTTCGAGAAGGCTCTCCCGCGCCGCGCCGTCGGCCGGCACCGCCCGGAAGAAGGACCGCGGCCCTGCTTCGAGAAATGGCAGGTCCAGGACCGGGTTGCGCCGACGCATGACCGTCAGCGGGTCGCCGACGGCTTCCCAACGTGCCAAGTCAGAGGATTGTTGGACGATCCAACCCAGCTCGGGACTCTCCGGCAGACGCCAGCGCACGACGCCGTTGGTCAAGCTCAGGACCGGTGCCGGACGAAGGTGGAGGGGAGGCGATGCTGGCGGGTGTCAGCAAACCGAACGCAATCAACACGGCGCCCAGCGCCCACCCGCTAGCGCGCATGAGTGCACCTTTCGATGACATCGGCTCCGCGTTCTTCAGAAGTTGGTGAGAAATGCGCGCAGGCGCCTGCAAAGCTGTTCCCTTTTATCAAGTGAGTGCATGCGACTGGGGCACTATAGCCGATAGACCCTGTGACGACAAACGACACAAGCTCCCTCACGGACTGCTCTTGCCTTCGCGGGGGCCTTCCGGATAATCCCGCGACCTAAATGAAACCGATGATCGCAGCCACCATCGCCTCGGGCCTCCTCGCCGCTCTCGTTGTGACGTCAGCCCGCGCCGAGCCCTGGCCCGGCTGGCGCGGGCCGCGTGGCGACGGCACGTCGCTCGAGAAGAACGTGCCCACCAAGTGGGATCCGACCAATGCCGTTTGGAAGACGGAGATGCCCGGCAACGGCCACGCCTCGCCGATCGTCTGGGGCGACCGCGTCTGTCACCGTCACCGCCCTGCCCGAGACGCACGGAGCGCATGCTGCCTGTGCCTCGACCGCGCCACGGGCAAGATCCTCTGGCAGCAGACCGTCGTGCAGGGGCCGCTGGAGAAGATGCACAAGGAGAACAGCTACGCCTCGGGCACGCCGGCCACCGACGGCGAGCGGGTCTATCGTCGTCTTCCGCGTCGGCGACGAGATCGTCGTGGCCGCGCACGATCTCGCCACGGGCAAGCAGCTCTGGCTGGTCCGGCCCGGCACGCACGACGGCGAGTGGGGCTTCAGCAACGAGCCGGTGCTCTACAAGGACAAGGTCATCGTGGACGGCGACAGCAAGGGCGATTCGTTCCTGGTCGCGCTGGACCGCGAGGACGGCAAGGAACGGTGGCGCGTCAACCGCACCCGCAAAGGCATCAGCTACAGCGCCCCGCTGATCCGCGAGATGGCCGGCCGCATGCAGTTGATCCAGTGCGGCGACCGCTGCGTGACGAGTTTCGACCCGGACACCGGCGAACCGCTCTGGACCGTCGACGGCCCGTCGGAGGAGTTCGTCGCCACGCCCGTCTACAGCGAAAAGGCCGGACTGGTCTTCGTCAGCAGCAGTTGGCCCAGGCAGGTTCTGCTGGCCATCCGGCCCGACGGTCACGGCAATGTCACCCAAACCCACGTCGCCTGGCGCGACACCAAGGGCGCGCCTTACGTTCCTTCCATGATCGTCGCCGAGCGACTACCTGCTGAGCGTCAACAACGCCGGCGTGGCGTTCTGCTACGAGGCGGCCACGGGCAAGGTGCTCTGGCAGGAGCAACTCGGACGGCATCACGCCTCGCCGGTCCTGGTCGATGGGCTGGTCTACTTCATCAACGACGACGGCCAGGTGAACGTGATCAAGCCCGGCCCACAATTCGAGCGCGTGGCCCAGTACGAACTCGGCGAGCAGTGCTACGCCTCGCCCGCCATCAGCGACGGCCAGGTCTTTCTGCGCGACTTCAAACGCATCCTCTGCTTAGGGGCGGTAAACCGCCGCACCCCTTAGTCGAGTCCCCGCTCCTCGATGTCGATCTCGTCCAGCCCCAGGTAATGGCCGAGTTCGTGCAGATAGGTCGTCACCACCTCGTCCAGAAAAACCGCTTCGTCCTCCTCCGCAAACTCCCAGAGGCTCTCGAGAAAGAGAATGATCTGAGCCGGCACATCGATCGCGCCCGACTCCCCCTCTCCGAAGGGCGCGCCCACGAAGAGCCCCAGCAAATCCGGATCAAAACCGTCCGCAACGATCGCCTCGTTGGGCCGCCTCTCGTAGGTCACCGGCAGCGCCCGGGCGTGGCGCCGCAGGCGGCTTGGCAAAAGGGCCATCGTCGCGCGCACCTCGGCCTCGGCCAAGGCGCGCAGATGTCGGAGATCAGCAGCCATCGGGTTTGTCCGCTCCCCCAACAACCGGGCGCAACCGGGCACTCACAAAACGGGCGTGTGCCTCTAGCCCGCATTCCACCAACTCTTGATGTCATCTGACCGGTCACCGTCCCAGTTCACCTGAAATGCGGGCTGTCAGAAACCCGCGCCCCAAACAGATGGACCCAATCTCGATCTCACTGTGTCCACGTGCCCGGGTCGCCCAGCGGTCCGGCGCGCGTCCTGGTTTTGATGAACCGATGAGCCAATTCGACTTGCTGGGCGCGGGTTTCACAGACCCGGAAATCTCACCCGCGGACCGTCAGGAATGACGCGATCGCCCCACTGGTGAGATTTCCGGGCAGGGCACGGGCACCCGCTCACTTGTACTTGATGGCGACGGCCACCACGACACGCCCGTGGATCGGACTGTAGCTCTGGCTCCACCACGGTCCCATCGCCACCGCGCCGACCGCTTCTGTCCGGTCGTGCACCAGGTAGACGGCGTCCGCGCCCATGCGCGCCGCCTCGCGGCGCAGCCGGGCTTCGACTTTGTCGACCGTCGGCGACGGATCGACCGAAGCGTTCACGACCGCCTCGCCCAGTTTGTCATGCGCTCGCTCCGGCTCCGCCTGCAGAATCTCAATCCGATTCGGATCCGTCGGCCCGAACCGCGGGGCGCCAATATAGGCCACGCTGCGACTCGAGAGCGAGGTGCACCCGGTCACGAGAACGGCGCACACTGCCATCAGCGCTCCCGCCCGCGCAGCGATCTGGAAGAGGTCACGGTTCTTGGTCTTCACAGGCCTTATCCTAACCGGCTTGCGCAACTTCGCAACTGCTCTTCGCAAGCCCCGATCGTCGCGCAAGGTCTCTGCGGACCAAAGTCCGCACCCCTGGTCAGGTCCATAGGAGGGCCCCCTGTTCTTTTTTGAACTGCCCAGTGGACATGAGCCAGGGGTTCCTACTCCTACTCCCAATCGTAATCGTAATCTGCTGTCGTCGATTAGGATTAGGATTACGATTAGGAGCACCTCCCGGTTCATGGGAAGCGTTGACATTTAAAGGTTTAATGCGCATTGGGACCATGAACCGAAGTTACCTACTCCTAATCGTAATCGTAATCGTAATCCGCTGTCGCCGATTAAGATTAAGATTAGGATTAGGACCACCTGCCGGTTCATGGGCAGCCGAGCATCTGCCGCATCCGACCGCCGCAGCCCATCACCCCATCAGCGCCATCAGACGCGGCGCCAGCAGCAATTCGAGCGCGGCGCATCGCCCAGCCCGCAACCGCCCGATGCCCATCCGACAATAACCGCCTTTCTTCAACACCAGGTCCAACCCCGGCCCGCCGGTCAACAGGAACGACGCCAGGTTGCTCAGGTAGGGTTCGTGGCCGACCAACAGCGGGTTCTCCGGCCCGGGACGCCGAGCGGCCAGATCCCGCACGAGACGGCACCAGTCGCCGTCCGGGGCCAGATGCTCGGAGACCTCGATCCGGTGGCCTGTCCCGAGAGTCTTGACGACGAGTTCAGCGGTCTCGCGCGCGCGAACGGCGGGACTCGAGAGCACCAGATCGAATTCGAGTTCCATTGCCCCCAGGGCCCGGGCGGTGCGCACCAGCTTGTCACGGCCCTCGGGGGTGAGCGGACGCTCGGCATCGCTGCGGGCACGGGACGACCCGCGCGATGCGGCGATGCCATGGCGGAGCAGGTGCAGCTTCATCATCGGTCCGCTCACGGTTGTCGGGGTGCGCCGGCGCATTGGGTCTGACGCCCGAGGTGACGGTTCACGGCGTTCAGATACGCGCGGGCGCTGGCCTCGATGACGTCCGTGCTCGCGCCCTTGCCGACCACCAGCTGGCCGTCGCCGAAGTCGACCTTCGCGGTCACCTCGCCCAAGGCATCCATGCCCTGCGACACCGCGCGAAGGGCGTAGTCGAGCAGCTTGCCCTTGGTGCACGTAAGCCGGTCGATCGCCTTCAGCACGGCGTCGACCGGACCGTCGCCGATGCTGGCGTCCTGGACGGTCTCCTCGCCTTGCCCCGGTTTGCCCGGCGCAAGCTCACGGTCGCCGTCGGCACGGTGCTGGTTGCCGCTCGTGACGTGCAGGTAGTCGAGCGACCAGGTCTCGGGCACCTCGGTGATCCGGTCCTCCACCAGCGCCGTCAGATCGTCGTCGTAGACGAATTTCTTCTTGTCACCGATCTCCTTGAACCGGGCGAAGATGGTCAGCACGTCCGCGTCGCTCATGCGAAAGCCCAGGTGCCGCAGCCGCGCGGCGACGGCCGCCCGTCCGCTGTGCTTGGTGAGCGGCAGTTCGGTCGCGCCCCACCCGACGTCCTGCGGGTCCATGATCTCGTAGGTCTCGCGCTTCTTGAGGATGCCGTCCTGGTGGATGCCGCTCGAGTGGGCGAAGGCGTTTTCGCCAACGATGGCCTTGTTCCGCTGGACCGGCAGACCGCTCATGCGCGAGACCAGCCGCGACGAGCGGACGATCTCGCGCGGGTTGATCCCGCAGGCGAAGCCCGCGAAGATAGTCCCCGCGCGTGCGCATCGCCATGACCAGTTCCTCGAGCGACGCGTTGCCGGCCCGCTCGCCGATGCCGTTGACGGTGCACTCGATCTGACGCGCGCCGGCCCGGACGGCGGCGAGCGAGTTGGCGACCGCCAGCCCGAGGTCGTTGTGGCAATGCACGCTGATGACCGCCTTGCCCGACTGGAACTCGGGCACAGCATCGTGAAGGTGCTGGATGAGCGCCCCGAACTGCTCCGGCATCGCCCAGCCCACCGTGTCGGGAATGTTCACCGTCGTGGCCCCGGCCGCCACGACGGCCCGGCAGACCTGCACCAGGAACTCCGGCTCGGTGCGGGAGCCGTCCTCCGGCGAAAACTCGACGTCAGCCACATAGGACTTCGCCCGTTTCACGCCCTCGACCGACAAGCGGAGGATTTCGTTCTGGGCCTTGTTGAGCTTGAACTCGCGATGGATCTTCGACGTGGCCAGGAAGACGTGGATGCGCGCCCGCTTGCCGGCCGGCTTCACGGCCGCAGCCGGCAGCGTCGATGTCCGTCGGCACGCAACGGGCTAGTCCGGCGATGACCGGGCCCTTGATCTCGCGGGCGATGGTCTGGACGGCAGCGAAGTCACCCTCGCTGATGATCGGGAAGCCGGCCTCGATCACGTCCACCTTCAGCCGGGCCAGTTGCCGGGCGACCTCGAGCTTCTCGCGGAGGTTCATCGAGGCGCCCGGACACTGCTCGCCGTCGCGGAGTGTCGTGTCGAAAATGACAATGCGTTTGTTTTTCATATCTTCCTGCACATTCCGTTCGTGTTCCTGTCTGTTCTTGTGTCCGGCGGCCCAGAAGGCCGTCTCTCCGGAGATCGATCACCGACGCAGATGCCGGCTTGGACTCGAAACACGAAGCCCCGCCGCCATCTGTGGCAGCGGGGCTCCGGAAATCCTGGGGATAACGCTAGAACCCGACTGCCACGCTGCGCAACAGCAGCAGCGCTCGCAGAGACAGGTCCGTCATCCCGTTCATCATCGCCCGGAAAGTAGAAGGAGCCTCCAGCCGAGTCAAATGATTATTCCAGCCTGATCGCCCCCCAAGCCAACGACTTGAGGCGCATGGGAGAGCGACCGTGCCCAGCGTCCATCAACCGCAATGGAGCGGCGGTTTACCCTCGTCTTCACACGCATCTGAGTGCAATCGCGCATCGAGGGCGGGCGAGCGAACCCTTCCCCCTCACCCCTGCCCTCTCCCCGAGGAGAGGGAGACCGTTCGGACGCCCTCGCTCGATTCGCTCACCCTCGGTGTTCGGTCACCCTATTCATCTTCGGATCCCGACGGCGGCACGGGGTCGAGGGCTGCTCGGATGGCCCCAGAGCGGACGAGGCTTTTCCCTCTCCCCGAGGGAGATGGTTAGCCGCATTTCTCACCAACTTTTGATATCATCTGACCGGTCACCGTCACATTGCACCTGAAATGCGGGCTCTCAGAAACCCGCGCCCCAAACAGTTGGACCCAATCTCGACCACACTGTGTCCGCGTGCCCGGGTCGCCCACGCGGTTCGGGCGCGTTCCGGCTCTGATGAACCGATGAGCCAATTCCCTTTGATGGGCGCGGGTTTCACAGACCCGGAAATCTCACCCACGGACCGTCAGGTATGCCGCGACCGCCCCACCGGTGAAATTTCCGGGTGCAGCAGCCAGCCAAGCGGGTGCCACAGTGGGTGTGAATCCCACCTGCCGAATTGGACTGTTCACGGCGGAAGACCGCTCCAACTGTCTGGCCGTGAGGTCAGAGGGGTAGCCGGAGCGGATCGAACAGACGGGCCGTAACGACGGTAAACCCCATCGAATGAGCCTCGAAAGTTCTACAACCGGAGAGCCGAGCCACTGCCCGGACGGTGAAGGCCGCAGGGAGGGGACCCCCCAACAGTCTAAGTTCTCTCAACGCTCCGGCGGGGTCAGCGTGGACAGCACGTCTGGAAAGGGTGGTGACAGTCAAGGCGGGAACACCTCTGGCGGCGGGGTAGCAAAGCCCCAACCCGACGCACAAGTGGGTAGGCCCCACAAGGCGGCGGAGGTCGTCCGAGGAATCGGAGTCCCTGGAGAAGGCGTGGACCTGCACTACTTCAAGCGGTGCAAGACGCCGAGCGGGGGCACTTGCCTCAACGCGTGGAGGCGAAGCGAAGGACCTGGGGATGGCCGGGACAACCGGATACTAACCCCGGAGAAAGTTCGGGAGCTTCAAATCGCGCTTTATCGGAAAGCCAAGGCCGAACCGCGGTGGCGGTTCTGGAGCCTGTACGGAGAGGTGATGCGGTTCGCAGTGCTGGATACAGCTCTGAGAGCGGTCACCGGAAACGACGGCGTGGCTGGCGTGGACGGGGAAAGCCTGGACATGATCAATGCCACGACGGAAGGGCGGGAGCAGTGGCTACGGACCCTTCAAAGGGAACTCCAGACCAAGACGTATCGACCCCAAGCGGTCTTACGGGTTGGCTCGAGAAACCGGACGGGGGTCAGCGGCCGCTGGGCATTCCGACGGTCAGAGATCGGGTGGTTCGATGGCGGTGTATCTGGTGCTGATGCCGATTTTCGAAGCGGACTTCCATCCGCACTCGTACGGTTTTCGGCCCAAACGCAACGCCCATCAAGCCCTCCGGGCTATTGACCAGGCGGTGTGGAGAGGGCGGGTTGAGATTCTGGACGCGGATTTGTCGAAATATTTCGACACGATTCCGCACCGGGACTCGATGCGCTTGGTGGCCAAACGGGTCAGTGACGGGAGTGTCTTGCGGCTGGTCAAAAGCTGGCTGCGCGCCCCCGTGATGGAGAGGGACAAGCAAGGCAGGCAGAGGGTGCTGCCCAACCGCTGCGGCACGCCGCAAGGGGGGGTCCTTTCGCCTCTGTTGGCCAATGTCTATCTGGACCGACTGGACCATGAGGTCAACGAGCGTGTGGCGGGCCAACCTGTCCTGGTGCGGTACGCGGACGACTTTGTCATCTGCTGTCGTCCAGGGCAGGGGGCCGAAATGAAGGCACGACTACAAAAGTGGCTGAGGAAGAGGGGTCTGCAGCTCAACGAGAAGAAGACGCGCCTGGTGAATATCCGCCAGGAGGGGATCCGATTCCTGGGCTTCAGCCTGACCTCAAGAACCAGTCGCCGAGGTCGTCGATACCTCCATATCGAACCGCACCCGAAAAGCCGGCAGGAGCTGCGAGATAGGCTGGGAGAGATTCTTCACCATGGGAGTCTTTGGCGACCAGTCGCTGACGTGGTAAAGGAGGTCAACCAAGTCCTGCGCGGATGGGCCGGCTACTTCCAGTGGGGACACAGCAGTCGGGTCTGCAGCCAAATGATGAGTTACAGCCGGAACCGGCTCCGCCGGTGGCTGTGGCGCAAGCACGACTGCCGACGCGGACTGTGGACCCGCTACACCGACCAACGTCTCCATGAGAAGTACGGACTCTGGACCCTGCCTCTGTCGGGCAGTTGGTCTCACTGAACGACCCAGGCTTGAGGATGAATGAGCTCGGAAAGCCGGATGCGGGAAATCCGCACGTCCGGTTTGATGAGGGGCAGGTGAGGAGAGGGACACTGACAACACCAGTCGGTTTAAGACCCGCAACTCCTCACCTGCCTACTCTACTAGGGGGGGGAAAAGGACCGACGATGGTCCGATGACATTCCCTTCGCCAAAATGCGTGTCACGTGAAGGGTTTATCGCCTCACCACTGCCTGCGCCAACCTCGACGCCGGAGGGGCGATGCCCTCGTCGCCCGCGAACACACGCTGCGATCCCATGGGCCGGGGACGAGGACGTCCCTGCTCCTACGGCTTAGGTTGACGCGTATGCGCGGACGCGGGACTTCGCGACCTTGCCACCCGCAGTCGAGAGCGCGAAGCGTCTGGAGTGCGCGCGCTTCAGCGCCGCTTTCCGTGTCGAGGTTCATGGAGAGTCACCTGTTCCTTCTTGAACTGCTCAGTGGACATGAACCTGGCACCGCAGGTAGGGCGCGCAGTCCTCTGCGCGCCGACGGCGGCCAGACGACTGGCCGCCCTACCAAATCGAGGTTCATGGAGAGCCAACTGTTCCATTTTGAACTGCCCAGGGGGCCATGAACCTGTACCGCCGGCTTTCCAGCCGGCAACGGTCTCTGTCTCGGACACTGTCAGCGAGGCCGACAAGAATGTCGGCGGTACACCCGGTTCATGGGGAGAGTGATGCGCAAAAAGGCCGCGCCCGCCCGGGGTCCATCTTCCCCGGCGGGCGCGGCATGTTCCAACAAGGCGCGCGCGCTCGCGGCGCCACCGATTCCGCTATGGCTGCGAGACGCGGTAGAACTGATAAGCCGGAGTCGCGCCAACCTGGATGGTGTGACTCCCGCCTGCAATGCCAGTCTGGACCTGCACCCAGGCCTTGAGGTCGAGGCTCGCCCAAACGGTGTAGGTCGATCCAGCGACCGCGTCCCAGTTCAAGGTGAGCTGGCTCTGCGCCGTGTTGTAGGCGGTGGTCACCGTGATCTGACTGCCGGCCGGGATGAACGGCGTGCCGTCCGGCTGCTTCGGGTTGGGCGGGATGGTCGGATCGACTTGGAACCAGTTGGCGGAGCCGTCGCAGCCGTCTGTCTCGACGCCGTCGGTTCCCTTGGCGCTCAGCGCGAGATCGATCTTATCACCCGGTTGGGCGTTGATGTAGTAGGTGCGGGTCAAACCGACGCCATCCAAGCGGTCGATGACCGCTGAATCCTGGAGCACGCCGTTCACATACAGCAGGCCCGTGATGCCGTTGCCGCCGCACGCCACATTGACATGATGCGTGTGCCAACGGACGGCCAGCGGGGTCCCTTTGGTCAGTTCGGTTGCCACCCAGCGCCGGATGGTCCAGTGCGTGTCGCCCGTCCCGGCGTTCGGGTGCGTCGTCTGCGCGCCGAGTTCGGTCCAGGGCGCTCCGCTGGTGTTAAGATCGAACTGCGCGCCCGTCCAGGCCTCCGGCGGGAACGGAATGAAGGCGGTGTCCGGATTGTAGTTCTGGGCTCCACCGTCCGCCGTGGTGTTTCGATATCCATAGAACCACCCATTCGCGCCCTGCTCACCCGTCGTGGTGAACTCGACAATCGAATCGGCGATCGGCGTGGTGTTCGGGTTGTGGTCCGGGTCGTTCGGATCGTGGCCGGACGCGACCTCGGCACCGTCGCTGAAACCGTCGCCGTCGGTGTCGGGGTTGTGGGGATCCGTTGTGGGCGATCCGTTGATCTCCTCGGCGTCGGTGCGCCCGTCGCCGTCCGTATCGGCCTTGCGCGGATTGGTGCCCGTGTTGGTGGCGTTGACAAACGTGCCCGTGTTGGTCTCGGCGGCATCGCCCAAGCCGTCGCCGTCCGTGTCGGCGACCAGCGGATTGCTGTCGCGAGCCAACTCGCCGGTGTTGACCAATCCGTCACTGTCGTTGTCGCCGGTGCCCGTAAGGAGCGTCAGATCGGCGGCGTAGATCAGCTCCCAGAAGTCGAGCAAGCCGTCGGCGTCGGTGTCTTTCGCGTCGCCGGGGATGAAGAGCGAACCATCGGGTTGACGCGGTTCCTTGGGGATCTTCTTGTCGACCCAGAACCAGGTGATCGATCCGTCATAGCCGTCGCCCCGATCGCCGTTGAGGCCCTCGGGCGTCAAGGCGAGGTCGACGATGTCGTTCGGTTTGAGGTTGACGTAGTAGTACCGGATTTGACCGATGGTGTCGGTGCCGGCGATGGTGAGGTGATCCACCTGGACGCCATTGACATGGAGCGAACCGGTGACGCCGGCCGGGTTGGCGTTGCCCTTTCGAGCATTCCAGATGAGCGCCACCGGCATGGTCTGCGTGACCTCGGCGGCAACCCAGCGGCGGATGGCCCAGTGTTCCTCGCCGTTGTTAATGCCGTTGGGGTGCAGGTCCAGTGCGCCGATCGTGGTCCAGGGCGCTGCGCCGCCCGAATCGAGGTCCCACAGCGCGCCTGTCCACATCGATTCATCGAAGGGAATGAAGTCGACGTTCGGATCGTAGTCGATCGTGCTGACTCCGTCCGTGTAGATCCGATAGCCGTTGTACCAACCGTTCTGGCCCTGGGTTCCGGAGAATTCCTTCTCCGAATTGGCGATCACCTGCGCCAGCGGATTGTCCGCCGGGTTCAGGGGATCGGTGCCCCACTCGAGTTCAGCCAGATCCGAGAATCCGTCCCCGTCGGTGTCGGCTTTGTTCGGATCGGTCGGCGGCACCCGTGTCACCTCCGCGTCATCGCCGAGACCGTCGCCGTCGCTGTCGGTGTTCTTGGGGCTGCTGCCTGTGTCCGTGGTGCTGACGTACGTGCCGGTGTTGGTCTCGACCAGGTCGCCGAGGCCGTCGCCATCCGTGTCGGGCTTGGTCGGATCGCTGTCGCGCGCGTATTCCAGCGGATCCTTCAAACCATCGGCGTCGTAGTCGCCGTTCGCGGTGAGTTTCGTGAGGTCGTCCGGGAAGAAAATCTTCTCCCAGGCATCGGGCATGCCGTCGGCGTCGGCGTCACCTGCGCCAACAGGAATAAAGGGCGTGCCATCCGGCTGCTTGGGATCGGGCGGGATGGTCGGATCGATGACCAGCCAGTTGGCGCTGCCGTCGCAGCCGTCGGCATCGCCGTTGTCCGTGCCCCGCGGACTCAGAATGAGATCGATTTGATCGCCAACCGCAACGTTGGCGTAGAAGGTGCGGGTGACCCCGGTCGCGTCGTTGGAGGCGAGCGTGACTCCGTCCACGCGCTGGCCGTTGATGTGCAGGGCGCCCGTGACGCCGTTCCCGCAACTCACATTCGACTTGCGTGTGTGCCAGCGCAGGGCAAGCGGAGTGGTCTTCGTCAACTCGGTGGCAACCCAGCGCCGGACCGTCCAGTGCGTGGGCGAGGTACCGGCCGGATGAGTCGCTTCAGGACCCAGTTCCGTCCACGGCGCAGTGCTCGGTGCCAGGTCCCACCCGCCCCCAGTCCAGGACTCGAGCGGGAAAGGGATGAAGGCGGTGTCGGGGTCGTAGTTGACTCCGCCGCCGTCGGCGGTGTAGTTGCGATAACCGCCATACCAATCGTTCATTCCCTGAGAGCCATCGGTGCTGAACTCGAGACCTCGAGTGGGCAATCCACGTGGTGTCGGGATTGTTGTCCGGGTCGTTCGGATCGTGGCCGGTGGCGACCTCGGAGCCGTCGTTGAAGCCGTCGCCGTCAGTGTCGGATTTGTTGGGATCGGATGTGGGTGATCCATTGACCTCCTCGCCGTCGGTGCGACCGTCCGCGTCGGTGTCGGGCCTGACGGGGCTGCTGCCGGTGTCGGTCGGACTGACATACGTCCCCGTGTCGGTTTCCGCGCCATCGGCCAGACCGTCGGCATCGGTGTCCGGCTTGGTCGGATCGGTGCCGCGCTGGAATTCCGCGAGGTCCTTGACCAGGTCCACGTCGTAGTCGCCGGTCCCGGTGAGTTTCGTGAGGTCGCCGGGGAAATAGATCTCCTCCCATGCATCGGGCAAGCCGTCGCCGTCGCTGTCGGCGGTGGCGGTCACCACCATCCAGGTGAATGAACCATCCGACCAATCCTCGATCGCGCCGTTCGGGGCGACGGGGGTGAGGACGAGGTCGAAGATGTCGCCGGGCGCCGCAACCACCCAATAGGTTTGCGTGACGCCAACACCGTCGTTGCCGGCAATGGCAGCCGTTTGCACCCGGATGCCGTTGACGTGGAGGCCGCCTGTGACGCCGGCGTTGGCGAGGTTTTCTTTGCGGACGTTCCACCTCACCCCAAGCCAGGTGTTGGCGGTCAATTCGTCGGCCACCCAGCGGCGGATGACCCAATCCTCTTCCGGGCCGCTGTTGCTGCCGTTGGGATGAACGGCTTCGGCCGCCAGATACGTCCACGGCGCACCCGAGGTGTTCAAGTCCCAGGCACTCCCGGTCCATTGCTGGGCAAACCCGTCCCAGGCCCCCTGGCCTTCGCCGCCGGCGAACGCGTTGAACTCCGTCGCTGGGTCGTAGTCGACGGTGAGACCGTCATAGAAGTAACGATAACCGTAGAACCATCCGTTTTGGCCTTGGTGGCCGGAGAATTCCGTTATCGAATTCGCGATCTCAGCCGCCTGGGCCGGATGGCTCTGGCCGATTGCCAGGCAGGCAAGCGCGCCGATCAAAACGCTATGGGAAATGTTCCTTGTTTTCATAAAGACCGTGTGTTTCGGATGTGTGAGCTAACCCAACGAACCCGTGTTCACGGACAGGTTTAGTGGCTGTTACTGTGTCGTTGACTTGCCGGTTGTCAAGCCCGACGGGGCGGACGGACGCTTGTTTTTCGCCCCTGGCCTCCTAAGTTCACCGACATGCAACTGATCGAGGGATGGCGGAGAGTCAACGAGCGCATCGTCCAGGCGTGCCAACGTGCCGGGCGGGATCCGTCCGAGGTGACGCTCGTGGCCGTGACGAAAGGCCAGCCGCCTGATGTGGTGCGTGCGGCAGCCGAGATGGGGCTCCATCTCTTCGGCGAGAACAAAGTCCAGGAAGCCAAGGCGAAGATCTCACTCTGCCCAGGACGCCTGCGCTGGCACATGATCGGCCACCTGCAAAGCAACAAGGCCCGCGATGCGGTCCACTTCTTCGAGATGATCCAGAGCGTCGACAGCTTGCGGCTGGCCGAGGAACTCGATCGGTGCGCCGAGAAGGCCGCCAAGACCATGCCCATCCTGATCGAGGTGAACGTGGCCGGCGAAGCAGCCAAGTTCGGCTACCAGCCGGCAACACTGCTCGCCGAACTCGAACGCCTCAACGGACTGAAACGGCTCGAAATCCACGGATTGATGACCATGGCCCCCTGGACGCCAGACCCGGAGAAGGTCCGTCCGGTATTCCGCCAACTCCGTGAGCTCAAGAGCGAATGCGAGGCCCGCCTGGGGGCACCCCTCGCGCACCTCAGCATGGGCATGAGCAGCGATTTCGAGGTCGCCATCGAGGAGGGAGCAACACTGGTCCGGGTGGGAACGGCCCTTTTCGGCGAGCGGCCTCGCATCGCGTCGCCGGCCTTCCGCGGTTGACGGCGCGCCGGGAAGCCCCCCGGACTCACCCCCTTCGAGTGGGGCCAACACGGCGTCGCCGCAGTTGCAAAACGCCGCCGAAAGCTTGACGGCGCGGAGTCGAGCGTGTTGGGTTTGCACTCTTGGTGACACCGGAACCGCCAACACCGACGCCTGCCTTGCCCAAAGAAGGTCCTTCGCCCCCCGACGCGGAGTTGGTGCGGCGCGCCCAGGCCGGCGAGTTGGCCGCTTTCGAAACGCTGGTGAACCGGCACGAGCGCCATATCTTCTCCCTCGCCCTGCGCATCGTGCGCCAGGAACAGGACGCGGAAGACGTGACCCAGACCGCCTTTTTGAGCGCGCTCGAAAGCCTCGCCGGCTTCCGCGGCGAGGCTTCGTTTGCCACATGGCTGGCGCGGATCGCCACCCACGCGGCTCTCAAGGTCCTTCGCAAACGGCAAGGACTGGACCTGGTGTCACTCGACACCGCTGCCGAGCCGGGCTCGACCGACGAAGCGATCCCGCATCCGGAGTACATCGCGGACTGGCGGCAGAATCCGGAGCGGCTGGCGCGGCGCAACGAGACCAAACAACTCATCGAGACGGCTCTGGCCGAACTCGATCAGAAGCATCGACTCGTCTTCTTGCTGCGCGATGTGGAAGGATTCTCCGTGCGGGAGACAGCCGAGATCCTCGGAATCAGCGAAGTCAACGTCAAAGTCCGGTTGCTCCGCGCCCGGCTCCGGTTGCGCGAACGGTTGACGAAGGCTTTCGGCGACCCGGCGCGGCGGCTGGCCCCGCACCGGCACGACAACGAAGCCGCGCCCCCGCTGTAACCTTTCGCCGCATGGGAGCTCCTATTTCCTTGGCGTCTATGAAATGCGACGAGCTTCTGGCTCTTCTCAATAATTACGTGGATGGCGAGGCCGCCGCAGGGCTGTGCGCTGAGTTCGAGCGGCATCTCGCCGGCTGCAACCCCTGCCAGGTCGTCGTCGACAACATTCGAAAAACCATCACCCTCTACCGGGCAGGTGAGCCCTACCAACTCCCCGCCGCGTTCCGCGGTCAATTGCATGCCGCGTTGCGCGCCCGATGGCAACAGACCCGCCACCCCACAGCGCCCCCCCCGCCCTAACCTGCTCCATCTACCCAACATCTGAACAAAACAGTCAAGTTTTCCGCGAAGCGGAACGGAGGATTCCAACGAAGCTCCGCGTTCGGACGGCCCCATCAGTACCAGCACAATCGAAAGCCCAGGCTCGCTCGTCGGTTTGAGGCGGAGCTTCGTTGGAATCCTTGACCGGTGAAATGTGTTGCAGACAAGTCAAGTTTTTGTGCTGCGTGAATGGGGTCAAGGATTCTAAGGAGCGAGGCGCGGGAAAGAGGGACGAGGATAGACGGGGACTTTTCATGACTATGCGGACTGGGATTTGGTCTGAGACCCCAACCCGCCAAATTCCGGGTTCATTGTGCCCATGAACCCGGAATGGTGAAGTGATTGGAAATAAACGATTGCATTCCCAGGTTCATGGGCAGGAGCGGGGACGTCCTCGTCCCCGCCCCATGGGACCGCAGAGCGTGTTCGCGGGCGACGAGGGCGTCGCCCCTCCGGCGTCGAGGTTGGCGCAGGCAGTGGTGCGGCGCTGAACCCTTCACCTTACACGCATTTTGGCGAAGGGAATGTCCTCGGACCATCGTCGGTCCTTTTCCCCCTCACCCTATCCCTCTCCCTCGGGGAGAGGGAAAAGCCTCGTCCGCTCTGGGGCCATTCGAGCAGCCCTCGACCCCGTGCCGCCGTCGGGATCCGAAGATGAATAGGGTGACCGAACACCGAGGGTGAGCGAATCGAGCGAGGGCGTCCGAAGTGTCTCCCTCTCCTTGGGGAGAGAGCAGGGGTGAGGGGGAACGTCGTGCCTGCCCGCCCTCGATGCACGATTGCACTCAGATGCATGGAAGGGGCAGGCTCAAGGACCGGACTCTCCCGCAATGCGGGACGTCGCGAGCTCGGCGCCGACCTCAGCATGGGCGAGCGCCACAACGAACATCGGCCCAAGGACTTGAACACGCACGACGGTGCAGGTTCCGGGAACGACTCGGGATCTCCCGTTAGGTTGACGCGTATGCGCGGCTGCGGGAGACTGCGCCAGTCCTCTGGCGCTTTGGCTCTGCGGGTTGAGCAAGGCTGCGCGGCGCAAAAACTTGACTCATTTGGTGCCGATTTCGTCGGAAGAGTGACTCTAGCGCGCATTTCTCACCAGGTTTTGTGCAACGCGAAGCAGATGTCATCCGGAGAGGCAGCCATGCGCGCTAGAAAAGCAAAACCGCGCCCGAGTGGATGGATGGAACCGGGCAATAGAGTGTCGCCGAGCCAGGGCGGCTTCGGGGATGCTCTGACCCTTGTCTTCCCCTGTCCGGGCGCGGTTTTGCCACAGCCCGGATTTCCGTGTCATCTTCCCGGTGGTGAGAAATCCGTATAGGCTAGCGAGGCGCGCCTCAGACCAAGTCCCAATCTTCGACATCATGAACCGCCCTTTCGCTTTCCTGCCCTTCTCTCCCGCGCCTCGCTCCTTAGAATCCTTGACCCCTTCAACGCAGCAAAGAAACTTGGCTTGTCTACAACACATTTGACCGGTCAAGGATTCTAGCCGGCGGCGAGGCCGCATCGCCCTCTTCAACGGGAAGGCCGCCGGCGGCTGTGGGAAAACACCTTGTAGAGCACCCACATGGCCCCAGCAAGGAACCCGAAGGCGATCAAGCCGGCGAGCCACTTGAACCAGAGTGCCTGCCGGCGCAGCCGTTCGTTCTCCGCCTTGGCTTCCTCCTGGAAAACGACCACCTCTCGCTCGATCACTTCGGCCAGCGCGGTCTCGTCAACCAAGGGCGCGGTGAACCACGGCCCCGGGTCATCGGCCAGGACCGGCGGCAGTTTCTTGAAGTCGTTGGGCACTGCCCGCTTGAAGCCCAACGCCTCCCAGCCAGCCGAGAGTTCGCCGCGCAGCCAAAGCCGGCCCAACCGCTGATTGCGCGCCACCACTTGCAGGCGTGGCCACACCGCCGCCCGGACTGAATCGGCGAGGTGCGGGGAGTAAAAGGCTTCACTGTGGACCAGGCCCTGGGCGCCGCAGGACCGCAGCCCGATCGCACCAACGACAACGCCATCGGGCCGGGACACAACCTGGAACTCGGTCAGATGCCGTTCGAGTTCCAACGCAGGAAGCCGATTCACTTCCCAAAGACCGAGCAGGGTCGGCAGATCGTCGAGCGTGGCACGGCGCACCGTGAGATCGCTTGAGTCCACGCAACAAACCCTACGCGGACGGCTATCGGCGGTAAAGCATTATGCGGTTCGAGCCGTGACAAACGGCGCCGAGTTTGGCAGATATACTCCCCATGCACCACTTTCGTTATGTGGATGACAGGCTGCACTGCGAGGGATTGGCGGTCGAGACCCTCGCCCGCAAGTACGGCACTCCCCTCTACGTTTACTCGCAGCGCACGATCGAGGACCATTTCCGGCGGCTCGACGCTGCCCTGGCCCCCCTCGAGAACCTCATCTGCTATGCCGTCAAAGCGAACTCGAACCTGGCCGTCCTCAGAACCTTGGCCGATCTGGGATCGGGCTTCGACATCGTCAGTGCCGGAGAACTCCAGCGCGTGATGGCGGCGGGCGGCGATCCGGCCCGCTGCGTCTTCGCGGGCGTGGGCAAGACGGAAGCCGAGATCAGCTTTGCCCTCCGCCAGGGAATCCACTCGTTCAACGTGGAAAGCGAGGCGGAACTGGTCCGTATCGACCGATTGGCAGCCCGGCACAAAACGCGCGCGCCCGTGGCCATCCGAGTCAACCCCAACATCGACGCCCACACCCATGCGAAGATCACCACGGGCACCTACGAAAACAAATTCGGCATCGCCGTAGACGACGTCCCGGCCCTGTACGCCCGCGCGGCACGCCTTCATCACCTGCGGCTGCGGGGCATCCAGATGCACATCGGATCGCAACTGACCGAGGTCAAGCCGTTCGAGTTGGCGGTGCGGCGGGTCGCGCCGCTCGCGCAAGAACTCGCCGCGCGCCACGGCCTCGAGTTCTTCAGCATCGGCGGAGGCATCGGCATCGTCTACGAGTCCGCCCTCGCAAGCGGCGGCGCCGATTGGTGGGCCTCTCCCGCGGCCAAAGGGACGCTCACTCTCGAACGCTATGCCGCTCGCCTGGTTCCCCTCCTGCGTCCGCTGGGCCTCACGATCCTGGTCGAACCCGGCCGATTCTTCGTCGGCAACGCGGGACTTCTCGTCACCCGCGTCGAGTACGTGAAACAGACCGGGCAGAAACGGTTTCTGATCGTCGACGCCGCCATGAACGATCTGATCCGGCCCGCCTTTTACGAGGCCTACCACGAAATCGTCCCCCTGCGCCGCCGCGGCGGAGCGGAGCAACTCTGCGATGTCGTGGGGCCCGTCTGCGAATCGGGCGATTTCTTCGCCAAGGACCGGCTCCTGCCAAGAGTCGGCGAGGGCGACTGGCTGGCCCTGCTCAGCGCCGGGGCGTACGGCTCGGTGATGGGCTCCAACTACAACACCCGTCCTTTTCCGGCGGAAATCCTCGTGCGGGGACGCCGGGCTGATTGCGTGCGGCAACGCCAGCCCCTCGAACGCATCTGGCACGGCGAGAAAACCGCCGCCTGGCAGGTTCGGCCTCCCTCGGGCCAGCGCCGCCAAACCTGATCCCCCGATGAAGAACATCGTCTACTTCGATCTCGAAACGCAGAAATCCGCCGAGGAGGTTGGCGGCTGGGACAGAATCCGTGACATGCGCATGAGCGTCGGCGTCACGTTCAGCACCGCCCGGGGCACCTACCATATCTACGGCGAGTCGCAGGTGAACGCGTTGGTCGAGGAGTTGCGCCGGGCGGATTGTGTGGTCGGATTCAACATCCTGCGGTTCGATTACGAGGTCTTGACGGGACATAATCCGTTCTTCGATCCCACCCAGGTGCCCACGCTCGACATGCTGGCCGAAGTGCAGAAAACCCTGCCCCACCGGCTCTCGCTCGAGTCGATCGCAACGGCCACTTTGGGCGTCGAGAAAACCAGCGAAGGCATGCAGGCCATCCGTTGGTTTCGGGAAGGCAAATTGCTCGAAATCGCCGAGTATTGCTGCTACGACGTCAAGATCACCCGGCTGGTGCACGAATACGGACACACCCATCACCAGTTGATCTTCAAGGATCGCTTCGGGAGAAAAAAAACCATTCCCGTCTCCTGGTGAGGACAGGACAGTCACCCTGAACCTGCATTTCTCACCGCTTTTTCCACCGCGAAGCCGGAGTCCTCAAGAGAAGTCAGCATGCAGGTTAGAAAAGCAAAACCGCGCCCGAGTGGATGGAGGGAACTGGGCAACAGAGTGTCGCTGCACCCGCGAGGATTCGGAAGCGCTCCGAACCTCATTCTCCCCGTGCGGGCGCGGTTTTGCCACAGCCCGGATTTCGTTGTCATCTTCCCCGTGGCGAGAAATCCGGCTAACGATCCGACTCGGGGGCGTCTGAACCGCGAGAGGCGGGTTCCGACGGTTTGCGATGTTGCTCGACCGAGCGACTGCCGGACATTCAGGTGCCGACGCCGATCTCGGCAGCACCCACTTCATCAGCACAACCACGCGGCCACCACGCCGATCAGGTATGGACGACGTCCATACGATTCTTTCACTCCTCGTCGCGGAGAAATGCCGGCGCTGCGGCGCAGCGCGCCTCGCTCACTCTTGGCACGCTTCGCAGCTCCACCAGATGTCTCCATCCGCCGAAAAAGCCAGACCGCTTGCGTGTGTCTTGCGAGGTCACCTTGATTTTCACGACCGTATCGGCAGACTGCCGGCTCGATGATCACCGCCGCCCCCGCGCCCACATCCCGTCTCGATGGCCGTCTTCGATACCCTTTACATCTGGACCATCTGCCTTGTGGCCGCGCTGGGCGGCTGTCTTCGGCTACGATTGGGTGGTGATCGGCGGGGCGGCGAAGTTCTACGAAGCGTTTTTTCAGCTCAAAGACACGGCTCAAGCCGTTGCTGCCGACGCCGGTTTCTGGGCCAAGTTGAGGCCAACGCCATCTCGCCGGTCGGTTGGGCGCAGAGTTGCGCGCTGCTGGGGTGCCTGCTCGGCGCCCTGGCCTCCGGGCTCTCAGCGACCGGTTCGGCGAACGATTCTCATCCTGGCGGTGTCGAATTTCGTGGTGTCGTCGCTCGGAATCGCCTTGGCCGGGAGCTTCCCCGTGTTTGTCACCTGGCGGATCATGGGCGGCGTGAGCATCGGCTTGGCGTCGAACATCTCCCCGATGTACATCTCCGAGATCGCGCCCGCCCAACAGCGCGGCCTCCTCGTCGCCATCAACCAACTCACGATTGTCATCGGCATCCTGGCCGCGCAGTTCGTGAACTGGAGCATCGCCCGCCCAATCCCGGACGCGATTTCCGTCGACGCATTTGCGGCGTCGTGGAATGTGACCCGCGGCTGGCGCTGGATGTTTCGGCGCCTGCGCCGTGCCGTCCCTGTTCTTCTTCGTCAGCGCGCTGTTCGTGCCGGAAAGCCCGCGCTGGTTGTGCAAAGCCGGATCGAATGCCCGGGCAGAGCGGATTCTGTCCCGCATCGGCGGCGCGTCGTACGCCTTGGCGGCGATGGCGGAGATTCAGGCCACTCTGACGAACGAGGATAAGCGCGTCCGGTTGAGCGAATTGCTCGATCGACGGGTGCCTGGTCGTGCTGGGCCTGGTTTTTCTTGCCGTGTTTCAACAGTGGTGCGGCATCAATGTCATCTTCAATTACGCCACCGAGATCTTCGCACAGGCGGGTTTCAACCTGAATGACGCGCTCACCAACATCGTCGCGACAGGCGTGGTCAATCTTGTCTTTGTCTTCGTCGCGCTGTTCACCGTGGATTGCTTGGCTGGCGTCCGTTGATGTTGTTCGGAGCCGCGGGCCTGGCCATCATCTACGTCGCCATCGGCTATTGCTATCACCTCAAGGGGGCGGGCGCGGCGGTGCCGCCCATGCTGTTCCTCGTGCTGGTGCTGGCCGCCATCGGCACCTACTCGATGTCGCTGGCGCCGGTGGTCTGGGTCCTCATCTCCGAGATCTTCCCCAACCGCATCCGCGGCACTGCGATGTCGATTGCGGTTGGCGCCCTGTGGATCGCCTGTTTCCTTCTGACCTACACGTTCCCCATCTTCAAGACCCTGCTCGGGTTCGTTACACGTTCTGGTCTATGCGGGTGTTTGCGCCGCGGGGTTTGCGGTGCTCTGGTTGCGCCTGCCGGAGACCAAGGGTAAAACGCTCGAACAGATCGAACGCGATTTCGTGGACTGATTCTTCTTGCCACGCGTGCTGGCGGACCATACCAACACCGTTGTTCTTTGAAGGGGGATGACCGCAGGGTCATCCCGTGACAACCCAATGTCAGGGAACCCCGTGAGAATCGGGGACGGTTGCGCCACTGTGTCGGGCTACAAGCTCCCAGGGGCCACTGGATGCGCGTCCGCGCATTCGGGAAGGCGGGAGCAAGGCCGGAAGCCCTCAGTCAGGATATCGCTTGGGTTGTGCTCGTCGGATCCCGCAGTGCAGGATCAACTTCTTCGACCAAAAGAAGGATGAGGCCAGTGGCTCGAACGGTTTTCGAGCGGACGCGTGAATGCCTTCATTCTCCGTTGGGCGGAGGGTGAAGGCTTTTGCCTTTCCACTCTCCGCGCTGGTCTCGGTGGGTCACCGCCCACCGACGCCCCGGCTCTGTGCCGCGGCGTCGGAAGGCCAGGAGAACAGGAATCGCAATGCGTCATCGGTGGGATCAGCCAGGGGTGAGGGGCCGGAGTTCTAGATGGAGAGCCACCTGTTCCATTTTGAACTGCCCAGGGGGCCATGAACCTGTACCGCCGGCTTTCCAGCCGGCAACGGTCTTTGTCTCGGACACTGTCAGCGAGGCCGACAAGAATGTTGGCGGTACACCCGGTTCATGGGAAGCGTTGACACTCAACGACTTAATGCGCATTGGGACCATGAACCGAAGTTACCCTGCTCCTAATCGTAATTGTAAATTCGTAATCCGCTGTCGCCGATTAAGATTAAGATTAGGATTAGGACCACCTGCCGGTTCATGGAGAGCGTTGACAATCAACGACTTAATGCGCATTCGGACCATGAACCAGAAACATTCAACGTCCAACGCTCAACCATCAACGAACAACTATCAACCATGCGGTTCATGGGGGAGCAATCGCTGTCCTGCTCTCTCTCGCGGTCCATTTGACTGTCGCCCTGCCAACCTCGCAGGCGGCTGCGCCCCTGTTGCGCGTGCAGGAGGACTTCGCGTCGGACCCTTTCGCGCGTGATTGGCAGATTGCGGGCGAGGGCTCGTTGTTCCACTGGGAGGCGGAAAGCGGGCATCTGGCCGTCACGTGGGACTCGGCCATGCCGAATAGCTACTGCTACCTTCCGCTCGGCACGTTCCTCACGAGCGACGACGATTTCCGCCTCGAGTTTACCCTGACGCTCGACGATATCGCGGTCGGGACAACGACAGGCAAGCCGTGGACATTCCAGATCGCGCTGGGCCTCATCAACGTCGCTCAGGCCACCAGCACGCCATTTGTCCGGGGCACAGGGGTGGATTCGCCCAACCTCGTCGAGTGGGATTACTTCCCCGACTCGGGCTTTGGGGCGACGGTGGCGGCGGCGATGGTTTCGGAGACCAACGCGTGGGCGACCAGCTTCAATGTTCTCCAACCTGAAGATGACCTGCACCCAGGCGACGCCTATGGCTTCGTCCTGGATTACCGCGCCGCAACGCACGAGCTGGGCGTCGAGATGGTCGTCGGAGAACAGAGATTCCCCTTGCAGTCCGCGCGCATTCGCGAGCCGTTCGGAGACTACGCCGTCGATGCCCTGGCCGTCAGCAGTTACAGCGACGCGGGCCAGGATCCGGGCTGGTCGGGGTCCGCGCTGGCGCACGGACGAATTGACAGGATCGTCCTCGACCTGCCGCTCCGCCGCCGGTCCGGCGCTTTGGCGGCGGTTTCGTCGATGGTGCGCCTGGCGCGCCGAATTCACGGGGTGGTTGGGCTGGGAATACACTCTCGAAGTTTCACCCAACCTCCGCGCTGTTGGCCGTCATGACGGACCCAGCCATGGGACCGGTCGCCGCCAGCGCGCTGGTCGACCCGCAACCGGCTCCTGACCGGTCGTTCTATCGGATTCGCGCGTATCGCTAGCGAGGCGCGCCTCAGACCATTTTCGATTTTCGACATCATGAACCGCCCTTTCGTTTTCCTGCTCTTTCTCCCGCGCCTCGCTCCTTAGAATCCTTGCGAAACGAAAGGGATAGGGGTGAAGGCCAAACTTGACCTGGATCGCAACATGTTTGGGGTTTCAAGGATTCTCTCCCATGAACCTCGACACGGAAAGCGGCGCTGAAGCGCCCGCACTCTCCCGCAGTGCGGGACTTCGCGCTCTCGACTGCGGGTGGCAAGGTCGCGAAGCGCTTGGAGTGCGGCGGTTTACCGCCGCTTTGGGTTCATGTTCACTGGGCAGTTCAGGAAGGAACAGGCCCGATTCTCGGGGTCACCGGGGAACCGGTCGGGAGACTCGTGTTCCTATGCGTCAAAGCACCCTCGGGCTTTCAGTCTCGTCGAATTGCTCGTGGTGCTGGGTGTCATTGGCGTCTTGGCAGCCCTGCTGTTGCCGACCCTGGCCCGCAGCCGAGCAGTCGCGCAGCGCCTGAGCTGCGTTCAGATTCCACCAGCTTGGCTTGGCGGCTCAGATGTATTGGGACGACAACGACGGACGTGCCTTTGTATCGCGGCGCTGCGACCAACGGCGGCGATCTTTACTGGTTCGGGGCCGGCTGGCCCGTGGGGCTGAGGGCGAGCGGAGTTTGACCCGGCGAAAGGCGCGCTGTTTCCGTACCTCGACGCGCGCGGCGTGGAAACGTGCCCGAGCCTGAACTACGCGCTCAGCGCTTCAAACTCAAGGCCCGCGGCGCCGCGTACGGATACGGATACAATTTTCACTTGTCGACCCCGGCTTCGCAGCCCCCGATCCGGGTTTCCCATGTGGCGCGCCCCTCGGAGATCGCATTGCTGGCCGACTCTGCACAGGTGAACACTTTCCAGGCACCGGCCTCACCGGAAAACCCGATGCTCGAAGAGTTCTATTACATCAACGCCAGCGAACCCACGGTGCACTTTCGTCACACGCGTCGTGCAAACGTCGCGTTCTGTGACGGTCACGTGGCGCCCGAGTCGCCTGTGCCCGGTTCCCTCGACCTGCGGTTGCGCACGCAGATCATTGGGCGGCTGCGCCCCGAGATCCTGATGACGCCGTGAGGGCGCCCGGCCTCGAAGCGCCGAGGTCGTCTGCTTGCGCGCTGAGCTCCCTCGACCCGGCGGTCATGCTGCGCCTTCTCCCTCCGGCTGAGAGCCAGCCACCAACGCGTCCGTGCGGGCGGCCATCACGAAATCGTTGCGGTGCAGGCCGCCAGTCTGTGCGTCCACCACCTTACGGTCACGCTCCCCCATTGCGTCAACAGCGCGGGGTGATGACCCGCCGACTCGGCCAGCGCGCCGACCTTGTTCGTGAAGACGAGCGCCTGGGCAAAGTCGGCAAACTCGAAGACGCGCTCCAGCCGTTTGATG
>CAWJWM010000011.1:0-13614 GCA_963846445.1 uncultured Verrucomicrobiae bacterium
AGAGTTACTCCCTCGATGAAATCTGTAGTAATTGAGTCAAGTTTTTTGCGCCGCGCCGCGGCGCCCCTTAGCGAGGCGTCGACTGTCGATAACCTGGGGAGGGCCAAGCGCAAACGAACGGGTGACATGCCTCGCCGGTCTGAGGCGGAGCCTCGCTAACAGCCGCTTGCTTCGGTGAGACCAATGACCTTGTCTGTCAATTCCCGGTGGCTGACCTTGCCGGTGCCGAGCTTCGGGATCTCGCGCAGGAATCGGACCTCGCGGGGCATGCACAAGTTGGTGAGCCCCTTGGCCTTGATCGCCGCGCGGATCTCGTCCAGCTTGAGCCGAGCCTCGTTCGTCACCGCAATCAACGCCTCGCCCTTGTCCGCGTCCGGACGCGTGACGATGGCCACCTCGAACCGCAAGCCGTAGTGCGGGAAGGCCCCAGCCAGGGCCTCCTCCACCGCCGCCAGACTGACCATCTCGCCGCTGACCTTCGCAAATCGCTTCAGACGCCCACGAATGTGCACGAAACCGTCGGAATCAACGCTGACAATGTCGCCAGTGTCATACCAGCCCCCGAGTTCCTTGAACTTGGCGTCCGCGTCCGCGTTCAGGTAGCCCCGCATGACGTTGGGCCCGCGCACCAGCAAACGCCCCCCATCGCTCACGCCCTCGACGCTTTCAAGCTTGTGCTCGAGCCCGGGCACGAAGCGCCCCGCGGACCCGTGCCGGGGCGCCTGCGGCACGTTCACGCTGATCACCGGGCTGCATTCGGTCGCGCCGTACCCTTCGAGAATCCGCACCCCGAAACGCTGCATCCAGACACGCGCCGTTTCGTCTTGGACCTTCTCCGCGCCGGCGAACGCGTACCGCACGGTCCGGAAATCGTAGGAATGGGCCCGGCGCGCATAGCCGTTCAGGAAGGTGTTCGTCCCCAAAAAGACCGTGCAGTACCGGTCGTAAAGCACGTTGGGGACAACCCGGTAATGCAGCGGCGAAGGATACATGTAGACGTAGAGCCCGCGCACCAACCCCAGTAAAGTGCCTACCGTCAAACCGAAACTGTGAAACGTCGGCAACGCATTGAAAACACGGTCCCCATCTTCAAGGTCAATCACCGCCAACATCTGCCGGATGTTGGCTAGCAGGTTGCGCTGCGTCAGCTCCACACCCTTGGGCGCCCCTTCCGAACCGCTGGTGAACAGGATCACCGCAGGACAGTCGGCAGCGTCGGGCCCGCCCGCCGGACGCGCCTGGAAGCCACCTAAAGATCGAAGCGTCCACGCCGGCGCAAACAGCACGCGCGCCAGACCGAGCGCTTGCTCCCCTCTCGAGACGCGTTCCCGCACATCTTCGAGATAAATCACCTTCAGGCCGGCAGCGAGGAACGGGTCGGCGCTTAGCTTGGCGCGCGCGAGAAAGGCGCGCGCAGTCACCACCGCCTTGATACCCGCAAGCTGGGCGCAGGCCAGCATCGTCGGCGTGCCCGTCGAAAAGTTCAGGATCGCCGGCACCCGGTTCAGCGCCCATAGGCCCAGCAAGAGCACAGGCATGCCGTTGATGTTCGGCAACAGCACCCCCACCCGCTCGGTCCCGCCCGGGAGTTCGGGTTCGAGTTTCCGGCCCAAGAGAAAGGCCCCGACAAGGAGGCGGCGGTACGTGAGCGACTGCGTGGTGGCGTCCTGGAGGACGGTCTTTCGGGGTTGTGCCCGCGCGGCTTCCAGCACCGCATCGAGAACATGGCGGGGGCCAAACGCCATCTCGGTTTCGAACTGCTGGGCCAGCATCCGGTCGCGCAGCCAGTTGCTCAGAAATGTGCGCGCCTCGGCGGTGCTGCGGTACTCGCGCCGAGGCGGAGCGAGCAGCGGGCTGAAATGGACGGTGATGTCAGGCCACCAGCGCCGCCAGCCTGGCTGCCGGGACCAACGCAGGCGGTTGGCCCCGCGGATGTAACAGGTGATCAGCCGGGCGCTGGTCTTGTTCAGCAGAAAACCGGTCCCCTCGTAGATCTTCATCAGCGAACCGGTGCGGGTGATTTGGCCTTCGGCAAAGAGCACGAGCCGTCCCCCTCGCTCGAGGTGCTCCGCCATCCGCTTGGCCGCGTAAGGGGACGTGGTGTCGACCGGAAACGTCCGCCGGTTAAGCATGATCTTCCGGTGCACCCAACTGTAGCGCGCCGCGACATTGGACACGACGCACTTCCAATCCAAGTCAAGCAGGACATACAGATAGAGCCAATCGAGCCACGAGACATGGTTTGGAATCAGGAGAACAGGGCCCGGCGTCTTCAGCACCTCGGTGTTGTAGGCGCGAAAGCCAAAGCAAAGTCTCAACAGGAAGTGAAGGATCGCACGCATAATCAACAAGGCGCGATGAAGTGATGTGTGATCGGGGGTGACAGAACGCCGGGATCCCCGGAACCGCGGGCGAGGGAGGCCGTTCGCCGGGCGCGACGGCTTGACCAAGCTCTTTGCAGCAGGCCGAGGGCAATCGCCACGGTCGCGCCCAACGCCACCAGGCCGGCGAAACGGTCCCAAGGCACGCCGCCCGAGGCCGGTGAAGCGAGACGCAGTTCACCGGAGATGATCTCACCCGGTCCAGGAACTGTCGTGCTCGCCTGCACCCGCCCGCGCTTATCGACCAACTGCGAGAAGCCCGAGCTGGCAACGCGAAAGATCGGGACCCCGTACTCCGCCGCCCGGATTAAGGTCATTCTCGCGTTCAGCTTGTGCTCGTGAAGACCCCACGACTCGACATCCATCGTGGGAACAATGAGGGCGCGCGCGCCCTGCCGGATGAGACGATCGGCGACCCGCGCGTAGTTCAGGTCGTAACAGACGCAGAGACCGAGCTTGCCCCAGGGCGAGTCCCAAACCTCCTGCTTGGGGGCCGGCTCCCCGTCTTTGAAGAATTGAATCGGCACCGCCTTCACCTGCTGAAAGACGACCACACCGTTGGTGTCCACCACGTAGGCCGTGTTGTGGAAGCGGCCATCGGCCAATGGCTCCTTCCCGCCAGCGATCAGCCAGCGCCGCTCTCTCCGGCACCAAACGCGGATGCCGTCGGGAATTGGCCCGTCGAACGTGTATTCGCTCAGAAGGATTAACTGGGCATCCGGACATGCTGCGGCCAAGCGTCTGAGGTTTTCCAGAACTTCGGGCACGCCGGGGAACTCCATCTGCACGCCGGCGACGCGGAGTTTGGTGGCAGGCTCCGTGGCGGAACCACGGAGACCATTGACCCAGGGACTGAGGATCAGCAGCAGGACCAGCAGGGCCGCGACGGTCAGTTGGACACTCTGGCCCCGACTCGGTTTGCCCTTTGCCAGGACCGATTCCAGCGTGCCTACGATCCACCCGGCTAGAGCCATGGCGAGAGCCCCCCAGCCGTACACGCCCAGGACCGGCAACAGAGGGCGCGTGGTCTCCAGGGGCAAAGCATAGCCGACCGTTAGCCACGCGAACCGCAGGTAATAGAGTTCGCTCCGAAAGAACTCGATGCCGAGCCACAGCACCGCGGCCCAGACCCAAAGGCCGCGCTCTCCGAGACGGCGATGCACTTGCTGCAGCAGCAGCAAGAACAGCCCGTGCCAGAAAGCCAGGATCAGCCAGAGCGCCACGGCAGCCGGCCCGAAAATGCCCCAGAAGAACGCGAGTTGCGGCCCGAACAGGCCCAAGCCGACCGCCAATCCGGTGTAGAACGCCCAGCGCGAAGACGGCGCGCGCCGCAGAACGACCAGCGCACCGAGATAGGCGAGGAGCAGCACGCCGAGGGGAGCGAACGTGAACCCCAAATGAAAGGCCGCGATCGACACCGCGCCCCACAGCACAGTCGCGCGGGGCGTAAGCGATCCCGGTGAAGAGTCGGCATGCATGCAGTTCAAATCCCCTGCTCGAACACCTCCGGTGTCTCTTCGGGCGCGGCTCTGAGCGGCACCTTGAGCACGATCACCACCAGCGCCACCAGCACCCCCAGAAGCAGGAACAGTCCCGAAGCGGTGACGCCCGCCTGGTTCCCGATGAAAAGCAGTGTGCCCGCGCCCAACATGCCAAGGTTGTCGATGAAATTCTGGGTGGCAACCGTCTTGCCTAGCTTGCCTTGGTCGCTTTCAGACTGCAACGCCGCATTGAGCGGTATCAGGAACAGCCCGGCGATGACCCCGACCCCGAGGAGAATGGCGATCACAGACAAACGACCGCGAACGAGCCCGCTGTCCCGCAGGAACTCGACACTCCCCAGCAGAGCGATCGCGGCGGCCAACGCCCAGCCATAGGCTCGCGTGCGCCGCAAATCGCCGACGCGGTGCAGTTGGCCGGCAAGCATCGCGCCGCCCATCATCCCCAGGCTCAGCCACAGACCAAGCAGGGCAATCTCCTGGTTCGTTTCGAGCCTCAGCACGTGGAGACCCCAGGGCTGGAAGTTCATCTTCATCACCGCCCCGCAAGTCCAGAATAGACCGGTGCCGCACAGAACCCGGAACAACCGGCGATTCTCGAGGAGACGCCCGAAGTTGGCGAAAAACTCGTCCACGCTGCGGCGAACCCTGATCTCGGGGTGGGCAGGCGTGATCGCCATGCTGGCGTTCAAAGCGAGCGCCAGGACGAACAAAGCCAGCAGGATCAGGTAGCACGTCGCCAAAGGCAGAACATCGATCATCGTCGCCCCGCCGATGTATCCGGTCAGAATCGCAACGAGGGTGAGAAACTCGAGGGCCCCATTGGCTTTGACCAGGCGCTCGTGCGGGACGATCTCGGGCAAAATGCCGTACTTGCCCGGAGAATAAAGGCAGGCGCCGACCCCGACGATGAAGTACCCGAGCCCCTGCCAGAAGGCGCCGTGCCAAACGCTGAGCATGGCCACCAGCGTGCCCAGCAGCTTGAGGGCGTTGCCGCCCAGCAGCGTGCGCGTCTTCGCGTGCCGGTCATTGTAGTATCCAGCCAGCGGCGCCAGAACCACGTAAGGGATAAACAGCAGACTGGTATAAACGGCGTTGGCGGCGCCGAGTTGGCTTTCGCTGATCGTGCCGGCGTGCTGCCGGAAGGTCAGTTGGCCCAGGATGACCGCCAGGATGGCGTTGTCGCCAAACGCGCTGACAAACTGACTGGCCAGAAGCAGCCGGTAATTGCGCGGGGAAGTCATGACGGACGCGAAGACGACACCAGGCGTCTTTAAGCCAAGAGGATCGACTGGTCAATAGAATCGACACTTCCCAGTCTCCAGCCAGCCCGGTAAGCTGTCGGAGACACACGACTATGAAAACTGTTCCTCTCGGCAAGAGCGCGTTGCACGTCTCACGTCTGGCTTACGGCGGCTGGCGCCTGGCCAGCCCCAGCGAGACCATCCAGGTCACGCCCGAACGCGAAGAACGCGGAAAAGCAGCGGTGATCGCCGCCTACGAGGCCGGGTTCACCCTGTTCGACCTCGCGGACATCTACAGCGACGGCGCGTCCGAGCGCATTTTTGGGTCGGCACTCAAAGAGGTCGCCGGCATGCGCGGCCACATCGCGATCGCCACCAAGTGCGGCATTCGCAAGCCCGGCCAGCCGGAACCCAACGCCCCCTACCGCTACGATTTCTCGAAAGAACACATCCGGCGCTCCTGCGAAGAGTCCCTGCAACGCCTCGGGATCGAGACGATCGACCTTTACCAGCTCCACCGGCCCGATTTCCTCTGCGAGCCCGCCGAGGTGGCCGCCGTCTTCTCCCAGTTGAAACAGGAAGGCAAGGTGCGCGAGTTCGGTGTGAGCAATTTCCATCCCGCGCAGGTGACCCTGCTGCAGGCTGCCTGCCCAATGCCCCTGGTCGCACATCAGGTCGAGATCAGCCTCGCCCAGATCGCCCCTTTGCTCGATGGCACACTCGACCAATGCCTCATGACCGGCATGACGCCCATGGCATGGAGTCCTTTGGCGGGCGGGCGCCTGGGCACAGGAGCCCGGGTCAGCATGCAGGACAGCGACCACGCGCACCGGCAAAAGGTCCACGACGCCATGGACCTCCTGGCGCGCGAACGCAGTGTCGACCGCAGCCGGATCGCCATCGCCTGGTTGCTGCGCCACCCGTCCGGCATCGTGCCCATCATCGGCACCACCAACCCCGAACGTATCGCCGCAGCCGCCACCGCCGCCGACCTCGTGCTGACCCGGGAAGAATGGTACCGATTGTTCACAGCCGCCTACGGACAGAAACTGCCGTAGCGAGGCGCGCCTCAGACCATTAACAGAGGAATCAGGAAGAGGCTATCCATGACGGACACTCCGTTCCGCCTCTTCGCCGCGCTGCCGCTGCCCGAAGAATTGGTCGACCGGCTCGTTTCCCTCCAGCGCGCCCTGACCCGCCACTGGCCCGCCGGGTCCGTGCGCTGGGTTCGACGCGATCAACTCCATCTGACTTTGCGTTTTTATGGGAACGTCGCAGCGGCCGACGCGCCGGCCTTGACGAAGGCCCTGCAGGACGCTTGTGCCAGCATGAGCCCGCTCCGGTTGGGGCTCGCCGGTCTGGGCGGCTTCCCCCAGGCGCGCCACCCCCGAGTCGTATGGGCCGGAGTCAGCGGCGACGTCGCTGCCCTGCAACACCTTCACAACCAAATCGAGGCCGCGACGGGCGCGTTCGGCGAACATCAGGAGAACCGCGCCTTCCAGCCGCACCTGACCCTCGGGCGTGTCGTCGCCGACCGGACGCGGGGTCCGGAGCGCCCCGCAAACCCCGCGAGCTCAGCCTGGACCCAACTCGATAACGATGACTTGGGTCGTTGGACAGCGGCGGCCGTCCACCTGATCCGCAGCGAACTCGATCCGCGCGGAGCGCGATACACCCAACTAAGCCTGGCGCCGTTCGCAAAGCCACAAGACTCCGTCAGCCCCTCCCAGCTTTAGCGAGGCTCCGCCTCAGACCGGCGAGGCGTGTGAACGACTTGTGACCGCCGGGTGTCCACCACGATCACCGGCGCCCGACGCCTCGCTAAGGGGCGCCGCTGCGCGGCGCAAAAACTGGACTCATTTACATCAGATTTCACAAAGGAAGTAACTCTAGCACGAAACTCCTTCAGCTCAACGCCCGAGCCGTGCCCTGCATCCAAGACAAGAACTTCTGCTTCGCCCGCAATGCCCGGTGGACCGCGAGGCGCGACCCTGCTATCTTCGCCCCATGAACGAAGCCGAGAAGCGATCTCTCCTGGGCATCTCCCTCATCGCCGCTTTCGCCGACGGTTCGAAGTCGGAAGCGGAACAAGAGCGAATCCAACGAGCGGCCGACGGCTTCGAACTCGGGCCTCTGGATGCGCCCGAGTTCTACGAACACGCCGCCTCTGGCGTGCTCTCCGCGCCGGCGCTTGCGGAAACGCTCAAAACGCGGGACCTGCGCCTGCTGGCCTACGAGATGGCGCTGGGCGTGTGCGAAGCCGATGCCGAACTCACCCCGCCCGAGCGCGCCTTTCTGGATGAACTGCAGCGACTGCTCGGTCTGGATGAGGCCTCGATCCAGGCAGCGCGCTCCACCACGCAGCAACTTCAGGCCCAGGTGCTGGCCCCTCCCGTCATCGACGCGGTCGCGTCCGAAGCCCCCGTCCCGCCGGTCGACGGCACCCAGCGGATCATCCTCGAACACGCGATTCTCTGTGGGGCGCTCGAACTGCTGCCGGAGACCTTGGCCACCATGGCCATCCTGCCCACCCAGATGAAGCTCGTCTACAAGATCGGACAGGCTCACGGCGTGCCGCTCGACCGCGGGCACATTCGCGAGTTCCTCATGGCCGCGGGCGTGGGGTTGACCTCCCAGGTCGTCGAGGGATACGCCACGAAACTGGCCAAAGGTCTGATCGGGAAATTCCTGGGCGGCGTGGGGCGAGCGGCAACCGGAGCGGTGACAGGAGCGGCTTTCTCCTTCGCAACCACCTATGCGCTCGGGCACGTGGCGGATCGTTACTACGCCGGCGGGCGGACCCTGAATGCCGCGCAACTTCGCGAAGCGTTCGACGCCATGATGGGCGAGGCCAGAAGCCTGCAGGCCAAATACGCGCCCGAAATCGAAGCCTGCAGCCGAAACCTCCGCGTGCAGAAAGGCTATGGGGTCGCATCTAAATAGTTGATATATGGAGGCTCGCGATGTTGTGTGGCCGGCCTATCGCGCATTTCTCACCAACTTCTGAAGAACGCGGAGCCGATGTCATCGAAAGGTGCACGCATGCGCGCTAGCAAAGCAAAACCGCGCCGGGCTGGAGGGAGGGACGAAGGCAACGGGGTGTTGGTTTGCGACTGCGTTTTCCTGCGCGACCCGACCCTGATTCTCCCCTGTCCCGGCGCGGTTTTGCCACAGCCCGGATTTCAGATGATTCCTTCAGGTGGTGAGAAATCCGGGCTATGGCGAGGCCGGTGCGAATTGATGGGGCGGGCGCGAGGTATCCTGTGGTAGATCGCGGGCATCAAGGTGGCAGATCAACGATCAGTCAGAACGTCATGCGTTATCGTCTCGTCCTTCCTCTCGCTGCCGTGTTGCTGACTTTCGGCGTCGCGCACTCGGGCGCGCCGGTCATGCGCGTCGTGCAATCCTCAGGCGCCGGCCCGAACCTCGTGCAGAACCCCGGCTTCGAACTGGGCACGACCAGCGTGGTGGCGTCCTGGTCTGCCGGCCCTCAGGGCCTGCGCGTTGCCGTTGGCGAAGGCCGCACCAACTCGCAGGCCCTCGCGTGCCGGGCCATGGATACCACCGGCTGGTACGGCGCCAGCCAAACGCTCACCCTCAACCGCACCAACCGCGTTCCTGTCGCCGTCCGCGGCTGGAGCCGCGCCGAAGCTGTCAGCGGCAGCGCGGACAGCAACTATTCCCTCTACGTCGACATTGTCTACCAGGACGGTAGTCCGCTCTGGGGCCAGACCGGCAACTTCACCGCTGGCAGCCACGACTGGGAAGCGCGCGAGTTCGTCATCCTCCCCGAGAAACCCATCCGGTCCCTCACCCTGTACTGCCTTTTCCGGGGCCACTCCGGCCAGGCCTGGTTCGACGACGTCTCCGTCGCCGAGATCAGCGCCCCTGCCGGCGCCTTTCTGTTCCAAGGCACCCCCATGACCGTCGAACCCCCCGCCCCGCCCTCGGGACAGGCAGCCACCTATTCCACGGGCGACGGCCTCGAGATCACGCTCACCGGGGGACGCGTCGCCCGCTTGTCGGTGGACGGGCGCAACCTGACCGGCAGCGCGCCCTCCGGGTTCCTCGCGCGCGACATGGCCACACAATCGGATGTGTTTTCCTTTGAAGAAGGCGCGTGTCCCAATCTGGGCCTGCTCCTCCGCGCCACCATCGTCACCAACGCCGATCATCTGGCGGTTGCAGGGACCGTGACTGATACCACCGGCCTGGATCGGGCCGTCATGCTCCTTTTCGCCATTCCCTTGGATGCTCTGGGTTGGAGCTGGGGCCAGGATATCCGCGAACAGAGACCCGTTGCCGTGCCCGAGGAACTCAGCAACACCGTCAGCGTGAACTGCGGCGCCAATGGACGCCATTCCCTTTATCCCCTGGCCTGCGTCAGCGATGACCGGTCCGGACTCGCCCTCGCGGTCGACATGGCGAAGCCGGCCCAGTACCGCCTCGCCTACCATGCCGGCACGAAACAACTGCTCGTCGCCTACGACCTCGGCTTGGTGCCCGAAACCGCCCGGTTCCCCTCGAGTGCGGAGTTCCGATTCGTCCTCTTTCGATTCGATCCCCGCTGGGGCTTCCGCAGCGCGTGGGGGAAATACACCGCACTGTTTCCCGCGCACTTCACCGTGCGCTCGAAAGACCAAGGCATCTGGATGCCTTTCACCGACGTGAGCACAGTCAGCGGCTGGGAGGATTTCGGCTTCCGCTATCACGAAGGCAACAACAACGTCCCCTTTGACGACGCGAACGCCATCCTCAGCTTCCGCTACACGGAACCCATGACCTGGTGGATGTCCATGGACCCGGCACTTTCGCGCACGGTCGCCACCGCGATCGAGGTTCGCGACGCCTATGCCGCAGGCGCCCCGAGCACCCGGCAACGCATGGCGCTCGTCTCGCGCAGCGCCGGGATGTTCGATATCACAGGTCAGCCTTCCCTTCTCTTCCGCAATGAGCCCTGGGCCAACGGCGCCGTCTGGAGCCTCAACCCCAACCCCCTTCTTCCCGCCGACCTCAACGCCGCCACCGTCCACTGGAGCGCCAACCATCCGCGAGTCGCTCTACGGTCCGAGACGCCAACGGCAGTCTCGACGGCGAGTACCTCGACTCCCTCGAGGGATACGTCACGGCCGACCTGAACTTCCGCCGCGAACACTTCGCTTCCAGCACCGTGCCGCTGACCTTCGACACGACAACCGCCCGTCCGGCGCTCTGGGCAAGGGCTTGGCGGTCTATGAGTTCACCCGTTGGATCAGCGACGATCTGCACCGGTGGGCAGACTCTGTTCGCCAACGGGGTTCCCTACCGCTTCAGCTTCCTCTGCCCGTGGCTCGACGTCATGGGCACCGAGACCGATTGGCTGTCCGGGCGGGCAATACACGCCCGTCTCGCATGGCCAGATGGCACCTGTGGCGGACCCTGTCCGCGAAGCAAGCCCTACCTGCTGCTGATGAACACCGACTACGCCGCTTCGGCACGGACCGGGTGGAAAGGTATTTTCAGCGCAGCCTCTTCTACGGGATGTTCCCGTCGATGTTCAGCCATAACGCGGCGGAGAACCCCTACTGGCAGAACCCAACCTGGTACAACCGGGACCGCGCCCTTTTCAAGCGCTACCTCCCCGTTATCAAACAGATCGCCGAGGCCGGCTGGCAACCGGTCACCCAGGGCGCCTGCGACAACGCAAGCGTCCTCGTCGAGCGCTTCGGTCCCGCTCCCGATGGCGCGGTCTACTTCACCTTGTTCAACGACAGTGCGGACGCTTCGCACCGCCACGTTCAGCACTTCACTGGATCCGGACGGAGCCGCAACCCGCCGCGTGGCCATCGATCTGCTCAGGGGTGTCCGACTCGAGCCCTCTGGTCCGGGATGGCATGTCGAATTGGGGCCTCAGGCCGCCACCGCCATCAAGGTCCTGCTGCCAGCCAGGATTACCGGGGCCGCCCTTTCCCCCGCCGGCACCATGCAATTGACCATTGATGCGCCGCTCGGCTCATCCCAGGTCCTCGAAGTCTCCAACAATCTGGCCGCTTGGCTGCCTCTCGACACCAACACGATCGAGACCCAGCCTCTGGTCTGGGCCGACCATTCAGCCGCCGCCGACTCCCGCCGCTTCTACCGCCTCCGCTGGTAAAGGGTCTGTCATCGGCGACTGCCATCGTCGAGGACGAAGCCGTCCCCACTCCCACGCCGTCGTGTGAACGAGCAGTGCCCTGGATCAGGTTATGCGCGGAGCCTGCGATCGATCCGGGCTAAAGTCTCAGCCTGTAGTAGCGCTGCGGCCCAGTCGGGTTGGACGAGTAGGGACTGACGGCCTCCGGCACGGGCGCCCACGCGGCCTGGCCCAGACTGTCTTTCGATTCCAGCACGCCCGGACCGGTCCAGACAATCTCGATTCTGCTGCCGAGCATCCGCACGTGGAGCGGCCCCGGCGTGATCGCAGGCAACTCGGCGAACGCATACACGAGCGCTCCGGCGGACGGCGCGATGTCCAGACTCGCCCATGTCCCGCTGATCAACTGCAACGCCAGGGCGATCGTCTCGTTGTCGTACACCCGCTGACTGTCGTTGTCGTAGGTGGCCTGACGCGAGATCCGGCACTCGAAATCGGATGAGGCGGCCTCGGGCCCGATGGCGAAGTCCAATCCGCTCACACCGCCTTCGTTGAACTGACCGCCCTTTTGCTGATACCCGGTTCCGTTCTCGATCATCATCGCAGCGACTCCGGCAGTCACAAAGCCCGTTCCGAGGTCGTTGTCCGTGTCGGAGAAAAGGTGGAAGTAGGCGTCCACGGGCAGTTGGCCGACGTTCGCGTGAAAATTGAACCGGAGGTAGAGGTAGGTCTCGTCGTTGGCGACGTAGATCTCGTTGAACTCGAGCCCCTCGGCGGTCTCCTGCAACTCCGTCGCCAGGCTGCATCTCCGCCCAGTCGTCGAAGCTGCCGTCGATGAGGATCGTAGACCGGAAGGCCGCCGCTGTGCTGGCGGCACTGCCAAAGAGATCCTCGACCCCATTCACTTCCAGGGTGTAAACGGTGCCAAAGCTCTGCGCCGTCGTCGTCAGGGTGACCGTTCGCCGGTCGACTGGATCGAGTGCTGGCTTCTGCCGCCCCCGCCGCTGTGAGTGGTGGGCTGGAGCATTGGCGGAAGCAGCCTCCACAGGCTCCGAGAAGACCACCACCACCTCGGCCCGCCGAGCCAGCCAACTGCGCGACCAGCGGCGGATAGGTATCCGCCAGCACGCCCAGGTGCGCCGTGCGGCTGCTGACAGCGCCCAGACGGTTGCTGACGGTCACGTGATACTGGCCGGCATCGTCGAACACCGCCTCGCCGACGGTGTATTCAGGCGCTGTCGCACCTTCAATCGGGGCGTCATTCTTGAACCATTGATAGGTGAGCAGCGGCGAGCCGGTCACTTCCGCGGCGAACGTGGTGGATTCCCCTTGAAGAATGGTCCGATCCGCCGGCTGGCGTCGTTTGTCAGGCTGACCGCCACGGCCGTGGTCGTCAGTTGCGCCGTGCGGCTGACGGCCTTGGCCCCCGTCGCATTGGTGATTTCCACCCGGTACCCGCCGGCGTCGGTCAGGAGCACCATGGGGATGGTCAGGGTCGGCTCCGTCGCACCTTCAATGGGCGCGTCGTCTTTGAACCACTGGTAGGCCAGCGGTGTCGTGCCGGTCACGGTGCCCACGCCGAACGTGGTCGCCTCGCCCTCCGTCACATTGCGGTCGGTCGGCTGGTTGGTATCCTCGATCACCGGCGGAAGGCTGTCGGTCGCCACCAACTTCAAACCGAAGGCCAACTCGGTCGGCGTGCCGGCTGCCTGATGAACCTCGGCTTCGAGCACATTTGCCCCCGTGACCAACGCGTTCGCGGGCACAGTGAAGGACTCCGCCGACCGGGCGCAGCCGGACCTCCCGTGGCGGGCGTGCTGTGCTGGATCGGCCCATCCGGCATGCGCACACGCTTGACCTCCGCACCGTTCAGATAAAGCACCGCGCCGTCGGAAAGATAGAGATCCGCCACCAAGGCGATCCCGAGGCTGTCGTAGTCCCACGTGAACGGAACACGCAGGTAATAGGTGTTTTGACCGGAAGCGAGGGTCGTCTTGAGAGTCGGATAGGTTCCCGCCGGCACTCCAAAGCCGAAGAGCCCAAGACCGCTGTTCCAGCCAGACTGAACGTCGTCGAAGTCGAACGCCAGCCAGTCCGTGAGCCAGTCCGTCCCATCGTCGCTGTACCGCCAGTCCGTGCTGTCGAGTGACACCAACGTCGTCGTGCCCGTGGCCTTCGGTGGGGTCGCCGCGAAATCATAGGCCGCGCCACCGCTGTCAGGCGCCACGTCCACCGTGGCCCAGTTGCCGTCCTCCGCCTCCACCGCCAGCAGGATGCTGTCCGATGCGAAGACCAGTTCGCCTCCGGCGTCGCGCACCTGCCGCGAGATGCGAACCTCGAACTCCGTCGTCCGTCCGGTGGGCGCCGCGGCCCAGCCC
>CAWJWM010000012.1:0-47147 GCA_963846445.1 uncultured Verrucomicrobiae bacterium
GCCCGGAGCGTCGCCACTTCGCGGAACAGGCGGAGATTCCAGAGCTTCACCGTGCTGTCCCAACTGCCCGACGCAAGGGTCTTCCCGTCGGGCGAAAACGCCAGCGAACTGATGATGGCGGTATGACCTGCGAGCGTCTGCACGATCTCGTTCGCTTCACGTCCCACACCCTGATCGTCCGGTCTGCGCCACCAGAGACCAGCATGCGTCCGTCTCGCGAGAACGCCAACGCCCGGATTTCCCCCTGGCGGCCTTCGAGCACAGTCAGCCCGTTTGTGGAGGAGAACTTCCACAGTCGCAGGCGGCCATCGGTGCCGCCGCACGCCAGCATTGTCCCATCGGGCGTGAAGCTCACGGTGCGGACCACGTTCCCCGTGACAGTGAGGCTGGCTTGTGCCTGGCCTGAATCAGATTGCCACAGTTTCAAGGTCTGGTCGCGGCTGGCGCTCGCAATCCATCGTCCGTCCGGCGAGAACGACACCGCGTCCACTCCCCCCTGATGGGCGGGCACTGACCAGCGTTCCGCCAGTCCGTGGCTCGTCCACATCCGCACGCTGCCATCCGCGCCGCCGGTCACAACGGCCTTGCCGTCAGGCGCGAACGCCACTGACCACACGGCGCCGCGTCCTGCTTCGTGAACCGCTTTGACCTGCCGCGTGTCGGCGTCCCAAATCCGAAGCGTTCCATCACCGGCCGAAGTCGCGAGCGACCGGCCGTCCGGAGCGAACGCCACTCCGTTCACCAAGCCGGTGTGTTTGAGAGTGTCTTTGTTCAAAGCCGCATCGGAAACGTCCCACAAACGCACGGTCTGGTCATCGCCGGCAGTGGCCAACCGATCGCCTCGGGGAGCGAACGTCAGCGCTCGCACATTCCCGGTGTGACCACGCAGCGTCGTCACCACCTCGCGACGCGCGATCGACCAGAGCCGGATCACACCGTCGTCGGTTGCGGCGCCAAGGATCTGATCCCCCGGCGCGAACGCCACGCAATGTACCGGCGCACCCTGGCCAAGCGTCGCGAGTTCCTGCCTGGCAACCGTATCCCAGAGTTTGATCCTTCCGTCGAAGCTGCTCGTCGCCAGCATCCGCCCGTCCGAGGAGTAAGCGGCATCGAGCACTTGGGCTTGGTGGAGTTCGACGGCCGGCAGTTCGCCTCGTGTGGCGGTCTCCCAGAAGTAGATCCTCCTGTCCGCACCGCAGGCGGCCAGCACGCGGCCATCCGGTGCAAAACGCAACTGTTCGATCGTGAAGCCGGTGGGCAGAGCGCTAATTTCCTGCATGGCCGCCAGACTCCACCAGCGCATCGTCTTGTCTTCACTGGCACTCACGAGGAACTGGCCATTCGACGAGAACGCCACCGCCCGCACGGCATCGCTGTGTCCGGTGAACGTTGCTTCCTCAGATCGAGACTCCGTGTTCCACAGTTTGACCGTGAAATCGCGGCTGCCTGAGGCGAGGTGTTTGCCATCCGGCGAGAACGCCACCGCGTGAACGAAACTCCCGTGACCCGCCAGGGTTACGACCAGGTTTCCGCTAGCGGTTTGCCACAACTTAACCGTCCGGTCACCGCTCCCGCTCGCGATCCAGTTGCCGTCCGGCGAGAAGGCCAGGCTCCAGACCGTGCGTTCATGGCCCCGCAGGGTGACATGAGCGTCACTCTGCTGGCACAGTCGGTCGAGCAGCCGCCATTCGAACCCCAACATTTCGGGCTGAAGCTGGCGATGTGTGTCCAAGAGTTGGCGCGCCAGAATGACGTTGCCACCTTCCCAAGATTGCATTGCACGGTTCATGTCGGCCACATAGAGCTGCCGGGCATTGGCGCGCGCCTGGTGCCGGGCGCCCCAGTAAAGTCCCGCCGCCACCGCCAACAGGAGGAGGGCGACGATCCCAGCGCGCGTGAACAGCGCCAGGCGACGCTCCACCAGACGCAGGCGCTTGACGGACTGCCCACGTTGGAGCAACACCAGGTCGGCCGCCATGTCGTGTGCGGATTGATAACGCTCGCGTGGGTCCTGGGCGCAGGCTTTGAGGATCACGGCGTTGAGTTCGACCAGCCGGGGCGCGTCGTCCCATTCGGCGAACTGCGCCGGCAGCTTGGGAAACTCCTGGCGGTCGTGGCCCGTGCTGGCTTCGTAAAGCACCTTGCCAAGGCTGTAGAGATCAGCCTTCGGCGTGCCCGGTCCTTCCGGTGGAAGGAAACCACTTGTGCCCACAAAAGACATCGTCGCCTCCATGCTGGCAACTAATCCGATGTCGGCGAGCTTAGGCACGCCGTGAACAATGATGATATTCGACGGCTTGACATCGCGATGCACCAGCCCGTGCGCGTGAAGATGCTCCAGCGCGGCCGTTAAGGCCAGGCCGATCCGGAGGCATTCGTCCACGGGCAGACGACCGCAACGGTCAAGGTCGGTTTTGAGCGTTCGGGGAGCATAGGATTCCGGACGCTGGATCCTCGAGGTCGGATGCCGCGAACTCGAGTCCTCCGCGGGCTCTTGGCTGTCGTGCGCCCAACCTCCGTCATTTGGTGTGGCGTCGATGCCGCCCGCGTCATCCGCCAGTTCCATGACGTAGTAGAAACAGCCCGCAGCGTCGTTTCGGCCCACGTGCAAGACGTTTAACTGACTAGGATGCGCACGCGAAATCGGCTCGAACCTGCGGACGCCTTCCAGCTCACGCTCGTAGGGTCGGTCGTGTTCGAACGCTTGGCGATAGATCACCTTCACCGCACGGAATTCCCCAAGAATGTTCCGCGCCAGCCACACCTCGCCATAACTGCCACGGCCGACCACGCGCAGCATTTCGTGGTCGGGAATTGTCGGCAAAGTCGAAGCGGCAGGCGCGGGCGCCGTGCCAGTTGCCCGCTCTGGTCGGCCGCCGTCCTGCATGGGGACGCTCGCGCTCATGCGCCCTCTTTGTCGCACACACCGGCACCCGAGGCACGCTTGTTTTAGCGGAATCGTTACTGTGAATTGCGAATTCGCAATCCACTCCATCACAAGCCCGTTCTGACTGCTTTCGAACAAGGCCATTGGCCCCGCAGGCACCGCTTGCTCACCTGACGAACCACCATTCTCCAGGTTCGGTGTGAGATCCACGCAGTGGATAACGGACGAGTAGTGACAGAGTAGCCTTGACCGTCAGCGGTTTGATGCGAAAAACTGTTCGGAAAACAGAGCATAAACCTTTCGATTCCCACCCTCACTAGACCCTCCGCCTTCGCGTCAGAGCGCCACCAGACCAGCCGAGCCCCCCCTTGTTTACTGAAAACCCGCCAAAAGCCAGTGAAAGACCGATTCGTGACAATTCGTGACAGCATTTCGCGTCTTCACGCGCCGACACGCGAGACGGTGTTTTTCGGTAGACCGCGAAGATATCCAATGTTTACAATGCTTTGACGCATGTTGGCGAGCAATTGGAGAAGTGGCTATACCAGTTTGACGATCTGCTTCAGGTCAGCAGATGTCTGTTGCGTCAGCGTCCAGCTTGCGGTTTGTCGCTGCAGAGGTGCCGTGATCGGCCAGGGCACGCCGCCTCAGGCTTTCGCAAGACGCCCGGAGGACTCACCCCGGTGCGATCGCGGTCGCGTCGGGGATGGCCCGTGCTCAGCGCACGCCTTTCAACGCACGATCCAGCCGGGACAACTGGTCAACCGATCCGGGCGCCAGCGTGCCGTCCTGGTAGATGCCGACGTTGAAGGTCATCGGGGCGTGGTGTTGGTTGCACGTTCGGACGTAGCGCAGGATCGCCTCGTCACTGTAGAGCGGCGCCGGAATCGGCGTGTCGAGTCGCGTATGCACCCAAGCCCGGTCCTCCAAACACGTCCAGCCAAACCACTGGAGGCCGTTGTCCAGGTAGCGACCCTGGGCCGGCGATTCGAGGTTCACCAACTCCCCGGCCCAGTAATCCTGGTGCGTGGTGTAGAGGTACGTCTCGGCGACCCCGGGATTGTAGGTCACCAGGCGGTCTGGATAGCCGGCCTTGCCCGCCACCGTGAACCGTTCCCACGGAAACTGGAAGCCGCTCATGTCCGTGGTCACGCTGTTGTGCGGCCCGCGGGGATCGAGGGAATAGGGGCTGTCGAACCACCAGGCCTTGATCAGCTTCCGGTAACGGTTGCCCAGCCACGACACGATCTCCATGAGGTTCTCCGCCAGGCGGTCCTTCTTGGCCGCATGATAGCCGACGGCCTGTTCCCAAGCCGCGTCCTGCCCGCTGTTGCAGGAGTGGTTGTAGTAGAGGAGCAGGTGTTTGCCTTTGGCCGACGAGGGCTTCGGCCAGTTCGTGGATCAGGTCACGCTCGCAGGTCCGTCCTGGCAGAATCCGGTCGAGCACCGGATGCGGCGCCGGGAGCCGTTGCAGCGCGTGCGCGATGGTGAACAGGACATAGTCGGCCCCACTGCGATCGATTGCGGCGAGGAAGCCCTTGAGGTCGAAGTCGGCGACGGCCTGGGCAAACGGCTTGGCGGGACCGGTACGAGGCACGGTCTGCGCGGTCCAGTGGATGCCGACACCGAACCGGCAGCCGGCGAGCCAGTCGGTGTTCGCGCGGACGTAGCCGCCGGCCTCAGCGTCGGTGGTTGGCGATCGTGCGCCAACGAGTCGGCTGGCCACTGGCAGGGCGGTTGCGGCCAACATTGTTCCCACGAAACGGCGTCGGGTGGTATGTGTCCACGGCGGTGACCTTCGGTTCAGTCGATTCGGCTCAAACGGGTTCTCAAGCCGCGTGAGAATACCCTTGGGGCTGGAACTCACCAGCGCAAGTCGTCCAGCCGCCTGAAGGACCGCTTCGGTCAGCGCCTATCGTCTCGTGGCAGCCACGCGTGGGAGTCGGCTCTTCCTCGGCAACAAGCCCTCACGCGATTCCACGGGGCACCGACAAGGTGCGGTCCAGCGCGGTGGGATTCGCTGGGCTTCATCGGCCCCGGCGCGATACGCTCGTCTGCGGATGAACATGATATACGGGACCGTCCTGTGGTTGGCGGAGGAGGCGCTCCTCCAGTCGACGAACCTCACCATGACCACCACACCGGAGCAACTGGATCGCATCACCGCCCAGGACCTGGAAGAACTGGCCGACGACCCTGCCGGGCCCCCACCGCGCCTGTTCACCATCGGTTACGGGGGTCGCAAACCCGACGACCTGACCGCTCTCTTGCGCAGCCACGGCGTCATCACCGTCGTCGATGTTCGCCTGCGCCCCGATCGGGCCGCTCTCGGCGCGTACGCGAAGGCCAGGACGCCGGACAAAGGAATCGAGTAACTGATGAGTGACGCCGGCTTCGATTACGAGTCGCTGGTCGAGTTGGGAAACCTGTTTGTGGACCTTGAGGATTGGCAGCGGCGCTACGGCGACTTGCTCAACGCCGCCGGCCCTTTCCTCATCGAGCGCCTGGTGGGCCTTCCCACGCCTTCCTGCTTACTCTGTTGCGAGAAGGACCCGGCGCAGTGCCACCGCCACCTCATTGCGGAGTACATGGCACGCAGAGGTTGGATCATGGAGCACATCCTCTGAGCGAAGCCGAGGAAGGCCGTGTTCGACCTCCTGTTCCTCTCGGTCGGCGCCATTCTCCTGGCGACCTGCCTTCACTTGAATCGCCGCCGTTGGACGCGCGGCTTCCGTGCGTGGCTGCTGCTTCGTGCTCTGCCACTGACGATCTTCTTCCTGCTGATGCTGGTGATCTTCTGGATCACTTGGGCCAGATTCTTGAGGTAGGATCATCCCCACGCCGTCTGAACTGCACCGTAGCCGAGCGAATCTCAGGTGGTGTCCTTCTCAAATGAGCGTCTCGTGCGCCATCGGGGTCAAATCGTCGGTGTCCATGCGAGAATGCTCGGTTTCACCGTCGTTCGTCGCCAGCCGGTTCTCGTCGGCGACACCAGTACCGCGCGAAGGAGATCAAACCCGAGAACCGATAGCTGGCGTCTACGTAATGCTCGATCACGTAGAAAGCGAAGTAGTACGCCCTGCAGAATCCCCACACCGCGACCGCCAGCAACAACGCAACCTTGGGTGTGCCCGCCTCAGCCAACAACATCACGGCGGAGCCGACGCCCAGGAGCAGAAATAGAATGCCCTTTGTCCAGATTGCCGTCGGGCTCTTGAGGTCTTGCATGGTTCTGTGTGGGGCGGCTGGAGAACAGCACCGCAAAGACCGTGCAACCGGCCCCTGGAGCTGTCGAGTGGGATTTCGCCACGAGCCGCTCGGGCTGCTGGTCCGGCTCACTTGGGAGAGGCGAGCGCGACGTCCAGCATCTTCCGCGGTTCAGCGATCCACTGGCGGGCTTCGCAATTGTAGGGCAGCACCAAGAGCCGCCCAGCCTGAAATCGGACCACCATGAATTCCCGTTGGCCATTGGGCGCTGGGGACGGCAGTTGCACAAAGGTGCGGTTGCGGTACTGGTCCACCTGCGCCTTGTGGTAATGACCGCCGAGGACGAGAACCACGTTCGCCTCGCCCAGGGTGTCGATGAACTGGTCGCGATTGGTGAGCGCATCGAGGCACAGATGCGTGGCCACCACAACCGGAGTTCCAGGGGGGTGGCGCTTCAAGTCTTGAGCCAAGAAACTCAGGGCCTCGCCGGAAAGGGCTTGGGCTGGGTTCCTCAGGCTCTCCGCGTAATGGGAGAACAGAGCGATGAAGTGAACCCCGGCGCGGTCGAATGTGTAGGAAAGCGCACCGTGCCGCCGGATCAACCACTGCTTCATGGTTTCCACCGGCGCGTCGCCGCCTTCATCGTGGTTGCCGAGGATGTCGAAGCTCGGCCATTTCAACCGGCGGGTGATCAACTCCGTGTACGTGTCTCGCGCGGCGGCGGAGGGCCATTCCGTGATGTCGCCGCAACCGAACACGAACGCCGGTTCGCTGACCTTCCCTTCAAATCGGTCTGGATACGGCGTGCCAGGCAGCGCGTTCATGGCGTCGATGGCCGCGTGCAGGTGTGCCCCCTCACCGCTTGCCTGCACGTGCTGGTCCGACCAACCGAAGAAAGTCAGTTCACCGGTCCGAGGCGGCGGCGGCGCTTCGCCCGCACGCGGGCATGTACCGAGGGCGACAAGCAGCGCGACGAGGAGGGTGGCGATTTGACGCTGCACGGAGGATCGTCTTGGCTCAAGCATGCCGACCTGATCTGGCGCCGACACGAAATCGGCAAGCGGAAACCACGGCCACCGGGCTGGCAGGCAGGACGAGCAGATGGGCATGCGGTCCCTACCATACTCTTGGATCATCGTCGTCCACAGCCAAAACCGATCGGCGCACGTGAAGATGTTCGGTTAATCCATCCCCCACCAATCCTCGATGTCCGGGTCACTATGGCAGGCCGAGGAAGAGGACGGCATCCTTGTTTTTGAGCCATTGCTCAATGAGCGCAGGGCCACCCTCGAAATACCGCACCATGTCGGTGAGCGAGATGTAGTCGCCGTGTTCCTTGGTCAGGATGGTGATGGCTGTGCCCTGGACTTCGACGGTGGATTTCTTGGGTTTGCTCATGCCTTGAATCCCATCTTCTTGAGGTGTCCGTCCACGCGGGCGGCGAGCGTCGCGACTTCGCGGGTGAGCTGGGGCAGCGGGGCGGCGTAGCGTTCGGCCAGTTGGCGGACGCGCCCGGTGTGCGTTTGCGACACGCGTTCCAGTTCGTCCTGCACCGCGGCGGCGAGCGCCGTCAGCCATTTGTCGCTCACCACCAGCGTCTTGATCTCGTCCTCCGTCAGCTTGCCCTACTGCGCCGCGACCTTGGCCATGAGGGCGTCCTGCGCGTTGGTCACCTTCGCGCTGGTGGCTGCTTCCTTTTCGATGAGGGCGAGGTAGTCATTCAGCACCTTGCGTTCGTCCGCCGCGTCCGCTTGGTGCGCCGGAGCTTTTCTGCGAAGGCGACTCGGCCTTCTTGAAGAGCGTGGCGCGAACGCCGGGGATGACCTGCCAGTAGCGTTCGAGTGCGTCGATGTCGCGATTCGGGATGCCGCCGCGCAGGTGGGCGTCGATGTCCTGCACGTCCTCCGGTTCGGTGCTGTCGATGTAGCGGGGGAGGTTGAGGTTGAAGTCGTTCTTCGCATCGCTGATCTCGGCCAGCGACACCATGCGCGAGTAGCGGGGAACTCAATCCGGCACGCTGGGGCTCAACGGAAAGCAGCGTTTGAAGCTCCGGCATCTGGCCACTGCCGCACCAGCGCCCGCGACGCATCGACAATCCAGATCATCCCCTCTGTGTCTTGGCCGCAGTATTCTGCCAACTGTCGGCGGACCCGCTGGCGTTCCGCCTCGGAAATCTCCCCGAACGTGATCCGCAGGAACTCCAGGCTCGCCGTAGCCCCTTCCTGGATCGCTAACCCCTCGTACCCTCGGCCGGTGAGCGCGAGCAGGACTGCCTTCATCGACGCTCTCCCCTCCTGGTCAGGGTGGTAGTAAGCGTGCCACAAGAGCTTCGGGCGAGAACAACATCGCTGCCTCCACGGCGCGGGCAGGCGGTGGGCTGTGTTCGCGATTTCCTCCTGTGAATGTTCCCCCGAATGGTCTCACCATCGGACCATGTCTGTGCTGAATCTGCGAACTGCTTTGGTCCTGGGTCTTGCACTGTGTTTTCCCGCCGTTCAATCGGCGGCTGCGCCACCGGTTGGACCGCTGCGCGTCCATCCCCAAAACCCGCGCTACTTCACCGACGGCGCCAGAATGCCGGATGGCTCCTTGCGAGCGGTCTATCTCACCGGGGCTCACACCTGGAACAACCTCGTCGACATCGGGCGGAGTGATCCGCCCGAGAAGTTTGCATTGGGAGTCCTACCTGAACTTCCTCGAGAAGACATCATCATAACTTCATTCGGTTGTGGGCCTGGGATTCTACGACCTGGGACACCCGCGCCAATGGTGCCTTGGGAAAGAACTTCATCCATCACGTCGCACCGCTGCCGTGGGCGCGTACCGGCCCAGGCAATGCTCTGGACGGCAAACCGAAATTCAACCTGGCCGAGTACAATCCCCTGTACATCGAGCGGCTCCGCTCGCGAGTCAAGACGGCGGGAGAACGTGGGATTTACGTGAGTGTGATGCTGTTCGAGGGCTGGGGCTTGTTCCACGGCAATCGCCGTCGCGGCACGGACGACGGCTGGGCCTGGCGCACCCATCCCTTCAACCCCGCCAACAATGTTCAGGCTCCCAAAGTCGAAGGCGCCGATCCCCTCAGCGGGCGGGTTCACACCTTGCGCAGCCCGGAGGTTAACCAGTTCCAAGCCGAATATGTCCGCAAGGTCGTGGACACCCTCAACGACCTGGACAACGTGCTTTACGAAGTGATCAACGAAGGGGGCGAAAAGGAGTGGAACTGGTGGGTGATCCAAACGATTCATGATCACCAGCGCACCAAACCGAAACAACATCCTGTCGGAAGTACTGGCCACGGTGCGGAACGGCTTCCCACCATGCTGGCCAGCCCGGCAGAATGGCTCTCTCCGGGGCGCGCTGATGGTTACGTGGAAGATTCTCCGGCCTGGAATGAAACCAAGGTCAGCCTGCTCGATACCGATCACATCTGGGGTGTTGGCGGAAACGCCGGCTGGGTCTGGAAGAGCTTCCTGCGCGGACACAACCCCATCTTCATGGACCCCTACGACGGCTCGGTGCTGGGCGAGGACCGCGGCTGGGAGCCCATCCGAACTGCCATGGGCAACGCTCGCCACGTTGCCGAACGAATGAACCTGGCGGCGATGACACCCCGAAACGAACTCAGCTCCACCGGTTATTGCCTGGCCTGCCCGGGCCAGGAGTACCTGGTCTATCAACCGGCAGGCGGAAAGGAGTTCTCCCTCGAGTTGAGATCGGGAGAATACCAGCTCGAGTGGATCAATCCCTCCCAGCCCGAACCAGCGGCGCGCGAACGCATGAACGCCGAGGATGGCACCCGCCAGTTCCAAGCCCCCTTTGAAGGAGGCGCCCTCCTCCATCTGAAAGCTCGAAAGGCAAGGTGATGAAACAGCGAACACGCGCAAGATACGGTCCCTCCGGTCTCGGCTCTTGAGTTGGGCTGCATGGGCCTCTCGGAGTTCTATGGCCCTCGCGATGCCGAGTGCCAAAAGCCACATGAACCGTGGCGTGGGCTTGGCCTAGCTGGACTTGGCGCTGGCGGCGCCGACAATTCAATGATGGAGCGACGATTATGACCAAGCGACCTCTCGGCAGAACGGGATTCCAGGCCACGATTCTCGGCATCGGCGATCTGGCGGATCGAACGGTTCCGCTGGAGACGTGCGTGGCGACGTTGCGGCGGGCGCTGGATTTCGGGCTGAACCTCGTGGATACCGCGCCGGGCTACGAGAACGGATACAGCGAACAGATTGTTGGGACGGCACTCAAGGGCCGGCGCGACGGGGTGTTCGTCATCGAGACACCAACTGCTCCAACCGCGGCCGAGGGGCAAGTTCAGTTCGGGCGGCCAGATGCCGGCGTACGAAGCGCAGCTCGCCCGTTTGAGCGTTGCGGGCTGCCTCCACTACACCTTGACCCTGGACCCGGACGTCGCGCTGCTGGGGATGAGTTTCGCGAACGAGCAGGATGCTGTTCTTCAAGCGTTTCGGGGATTCCAGCCGCTGTCCAAGAAGGAGATGGACGACATCCGTCGCCGGGCAGAGAAGGCAGTGGAAGGCAAGGGCGAGTGTTGGTGGAATCCTGGAGCCGCATGAATTGAGCGTTCCTATGAGACTGCCCGACTCGAATCCTCGAAACCCCGAGCTAAGGGTCTGTGCAAAAATGAATTCCGATTTTGGCGGGAGCGCCACTGGGCCAGAAGCGAGGCCCGAGGGAGGGAGTGTATCCGCAGCGATAGTCGACCGACCGAGGAACGAAGCAGGTGGCCCGGTGCCGCCCCGCCCCGCAGGGCTGGGGGGCTTTGGCTCGCTGGTCCCGCGGCTGCGCGAGTCTATGAGTCTGCAGGTCTATCGTTCAAGTTCAAGTGGCTGCTCATGCCGCCGACGCAGGTGCTTCGGGCGCCTGCCCGCTCGCCGGCATCCGGATCGCCCACAAGGCCATTCGCGAAGGGGGGCGGTCCGACGTCATTCGGACGCCTGCTCCCAGGCGCCGGTTCTCGATTCGGATGTCGTAATCCTTTGGATCAGCGCCGAACCCCTCGATGCCCAGATAGACTCGATCCTCACCGGTGAGCTTCTTGGCAAAAGTGAGCCGGTTCCCTCGCACTTCCGCCTGGTTGCTCGCCGAGGGCCAGGGGTGAGGTCGTTTTCATACAGCCGGACAATCGCACCTGGCGTTCTTGCGAACAAACGCCTTCTTTCCATGGCACCACGATCTTTCCCACCGGTGCGGCCACTGCCGCCGGGAAAGGTCGTTCCGCCTCCCAGCCCCTGCATCCCTCCATCCATCTCCGGCAGTGGTTTGCCCTGTCACATCAACTCGGAGGCCAGTCTCCGGCCAAGAGCTTCGGGGGCGTTCACGGGCCCAGCGAGAGTCGCGTGGGCGGCGGCCCCGCCCCGAAACGAGACGCCGCGGAGCTTGAGAACGCCGGAGGCGGCCTCGGCATAGGCAGCGACGGGACTGAGGCAGCCTCCGCCCATGCTGCGCAGGAACGCGCGTTCCGCTGTCACGCAGGCTAGGGTGGGCGGGTGGTTGATTCGCCGGCACAGCGCCTGCGCTGCCTCGTCATCAGCCCTGACTTCGATCCCAATCGCCGCCTGACCGACACAGGGGATCATGAGTTCGATTGGCAGGAAGGCTGCGGCCAAGCCAGGCGGGACGGGGCGGTCCGGCGGGCCTTGGATGGACCCGTTCGGTTGAAGCCGATAGCCGAGACGATGCAGCCCGGCCGCGGCGAGCAGCGTGGCGGCAAGCAGCGGATCCCGGGCGAGTTTGTCGAGCCGGGTATTGAGATTGCCCCGGATGGCAACCACCCGCAGGTCGGGGCGCAGCGCCAAGAGTTGTTCGCGACGACGGGGGCTGCCGGTGGCAATTGTTGTCTCTGACGCCAGGATGTCGAGCGCGCACGCGGGCGTCGGAGCCGAGCCAACGCGGGCAGCGTGTTCGAGGCGGCAGACGAGCACGTCGCGAGCGTCTTCGCGTTCGAGCACGGCGGCGAGGGCCAGGCTGGGCGGGATTTCGGTGGGCAAGTCTTTGAGGCTATGGACCGCGAGGTCCGCTTCATTGCGGAGGAGGGCAGCCTCGATTTCCTTAGTGAAAAGGCCTTTGGGGAGTGAGCCCGGCGCTTGCGGCATCGCAGCATGCTGAAGCCGGTCGCCTGTCGTCTTGATAATCCGGATCTCGAAGGTGAGGTGCGGGAAGACCGTGCGGAAGCGGCTCAGCACTTGCTGGGCCTGGGCCAGCGCGAGGGGACTGCCACGCGTCGCCAGCCGCAGCGGGCGCTGTGGCGACATGGCAATGGCAGAGCTGTCATCGCGGCGGTTCATGGGGAGCGGCCTGTTCCTTTTCGAACTGCTCAGTGGACATGAACCAAAGAACGTTCAATGCTCAGCGTACAACGCTCAACATTCAACCGACCGATTCGTTGGACGTTGGATGTTGAACGTTGAGCGTTGGACGTTCCTTTTGAAGGTTTTGTTGATGATCGACGGTTTGCGCTGACGGTTCATAGGAAGTCGCGATCAGGCCCCTGACCCGTTCGCGAATGATCCCGTCGCAGAGGGCGATGTCATCTTGTCGTTGGCGCAAGGCGCCCTCGGCGATCATTTGCAGGTCATCGATATTGTAAAGAAAGACGCCGTCGATGAGGTTCACCTGCGGATCGATATCGCGCGGCACCGCAATGTCGATGAGCAGTAGCGAACGATGGCGGCGCCGGGGCATAAGAGCCTCGAGGCGCGGTCGATCGAGGATGTAGTGGGGCGCGGACGTGCTGCTGACGGCGATGTCGATTCGGTCGAACGCGTCCACCCAATCGTCGAAGGGGATCGCCTTGCCGCCAAGGGACGCGGCGAGGGCGGCGGCGCGGTCGAACGACCGGTTGGTGACGATGACCTCGGCGGCGCCGCGGGAAAGCAGGGCCCGAGCGGTCTTTCCGCTGATATCGCCAGCGCCGATGACGAGGACCGTGCGGTCGGCAAGCGAGGTGAAGATCTTCTCGGCCAAATCGACCGCGACCGATCCGACGGAGATGCTTCCCCGCTGGATCTGCGTCTGGGTTCGGATCTGCTTGGCAGCGTTGAATGCTCGCTGGAACACGCGGTTGAGGCGGCGCCCTGTGTGTCCGTGTTGCAGGGCGAGCGCGTAGGCCCTCTTGAGTTGGCCGAGGATCTCGGTTTCGCCCAGCACCATGGAATCGAGGCCGGCGGCGACTCGGAATAGGTGTTCGAGACTTTGCGGCTCGTGCCAGGCGTACAACTCGCTGGTGAGCGTCTCGTCGAAGCCGTGGAAGCTCAGCAGGAAGTCCTGCAGCCCCCTCAGGGTGCGTTCAGGATCCCGATCGTCTGCCGCGTAGATCTCGACCCGGTTGCACGTGCTGAGGATGACCGATTCCTGTGCGAGCGCGCGTTGGCGAAGCTGGGCCAGAGCGGACGGAACCGCGGTCTCGGCGAATGCAAGACGCTCCCGGAGGGCAACGGGAGACGTGTTGTGGCTGAGTCCGACGACGACGACTGGCATGGCTCACGGATGGTGAATGCCGGACAAATGGTTGAATCCCGCGAAGGTCAGCAGCACAAAGCAGAAACTGCCGATCGCCATCCAGGCAAACCGCCGCCCTCCTTGGTGAAACCGCCACCGCCGAACCAGCAAGCCGGCGTAGGCCAGCCAGACGAACATGGTCCAGAGAATCTTGGCATCCGCCATGAAGAACACACCCTTCTGCTGCTTGAGCCAGAGCACCCCGAGCACCATCCCCGCCGACAGGAACGCCAGGCCGATCGCGAGCGCCAGCACCGCGACCGCTTCCAGACGCTGGATCGGAGGGAACAACGCGAGAGCGGCTCTGAGTTTGTGGTGTTTGAGGTCTCGTTCCTGGGCCAGATACATGGACGCCGCGATCGCGCCCAGCCCGAAGGCGCCATACGCCAACATCACGAGCGAGGCATGCAGGCTCAGCAGGGCGGGGGTGAGTTCCTGTTCGGGCGTCTGGGTGTCCAGCGCCGGCATCAGGGCGAAAACGCCGACACTCAACAACACCGGCGCGGCGAACGCCCCGAGAAAACGCAGGCGCCTCACCAGGCCGATGACCAGGTAGGCGGTCACCATGGTCCACATGGAGAACATCGTGGCTTCGAACAGGTTGTTGACAGGGCAGCGCGAGAGGGAAAAGCCGCGCTTGATCATCGCCACGGTCTGCAGGCCCATCGCCGCGAACAGGAGGATGTAGAGGATTCGATTGTCTTGCCGGAAGCCTTTGCGCCAAAGCAACACGGCGTAAAGGGTGCTGGCGCCGTACACGACCACGGCGAGCGCGAACAGGGTCCGATCCGTCAAGCCCAGCACAGCCTCAGGGTAAACCGGCGCGCGAAGTCCGCAAGCTTCGAGAAGGCCCGGACTCACAGAGGAATCACCGGGAGGCACTCCACCGTCGCCCTCACCCGTCCCGCAAAGCGGGGGCACCTGCCTGCGCCAAACGAAGCGCGACAGGCAGGCCCTTTCCCACCTGCCTGCGCCGAAGCTTCGGCAGGCAGGTCGGATGGGAGAGAGACGAGGTGAGGGGGCCCTGTAGCCTATCCTCCCGACTCTACAGAGCGACATGAAGGACCCAGCGCCGGGTCAGGGGACCCGGCCTGCAAGCCTGTAGGCCGCGTGCCCTCACGCGGCGCGACTTCTGACGCCGTGGATAACCAGTAACCGCGTGACTTGGGTGTTTCTCCGCGGTTCAATCGGCGCGTGAGCGCTCATTTGGTCTCGCGGCGTGAGTGGTTCCGAGGCCTCGGCATTGGCAGACCGGACAGCGACCCGACGGGCAGGAATACGCCGGCACGTCCCTGCACGCCCCTGCGACGGAGGAGAACGCGGCTGCGCTACGGCATCTGAGGACCTTCGGATTCCGCCGTGGCTTTCTGGATGACGATTTTCGGCTGGCGCGGGGTCCGGGCGAGATCGGCGGCTGTTTTTGTGCGGCGCATCGCGCACAGTTCCTGCGGGTCTTTGGCTACGCTCCGCGGTGCTGGGAAGGACTGTGCGAGGACGTTCAGGCGCGTCGGCTGACGCCCCTGCTGCGGGCATGGCTCGACTTCACATGCGACGGATTGACGGGGTCATTTCGCGCGCAGCGTCGGGCGTTTCGAGGCGATCTCGGCATCATGGTGATGTACCTCGGCGCGGAGAAGGCAGGCATCCGGCTGGGCGACTATCGTCGCGCTCTGTTTCGAGTGGGAGAACTGATGTTTGACGACGATTCGTTTGGGCCTGTGAAGGGCAAGACAGACGAGTTGTTCAGCGCATTGTTCCATCGGCGGTTTGCGAGCCCGGACCGGGCGTTCAGTGAGACAACCGCCTTTCCCGCCACTCGACTTTCCGCGCGGAACATGGCCGCCAAGCTTGTGATCTCGACCCTTGCGGATGTGCGGCACACGATGTTGATGAGCGGTTTGACGCCGTTTCCGCGTGCACACTGGGCTGTGCTGGGTCCGGCGATGCGCGACCAGACACGCCTGCACGAGGCCGCCTTCAAGAATCGAATTCGAGACAAGCTTGGGCGTGTCCCGCATGTTGTCGAGGCCGAGCCGGCGGTTTGCGCCTGGTATCCCACAGCCGGCAAGGTCGTGGTTTGGAATCTTGCAGAGCAGCCGCGAACGCTGACAGTCGCCTGTGGCGAACGGCATTGTGAGGTGCGATTAGGCGGATTGGAGGCGGCCTCTATTCCCGTGTGACCAGACCTTCTTCCTGGGCGAGCGACTGCACAATCATCTCGACAGTCCTCTCGACCCCACCGGTGCTGGCCTTGACGACTGCGAGCGCGTTGCGTCCCAGATCGGCCCGGCGCGCGGGATCGGAGAGCAGTTGATCGAGCGTCCGTTCGAGTTCGGCGGCGTCTTGCACCTGCAGGGCGCCTCCGTTCTGAACGAAGCTCGCAGCAATAGCGGCGAAATTTTGCATGTTGGGGCCGAAGACCATGGCTTTGCCCAACGCCCCCGGTTCGACCGGGTTCTGTCCGCCCTCGGCCACGAGACTCTTCCCGACATAGATCACAGTGGCCGTTTCGTAGAAGTACTTCAGTTCGCCTGTCGTATTGACGAGCAGACACTCGAGACTGCGCTCCGGCAGTTGGGTGGTTGCGGTCACTTCGCGGCGGTAGATAAACTTGATGCCGCGGGTTTCAAGTTCGCGTCCGACCTCGCGGCCCCGCTCGAAGTGGCGAGGCACAAGAATCAGGAACAGGTCGGGATGCCGCACGCGAAGCCGGGGAAGCATGTCGGCCAGGAGTGCTTCCTCGCCGGCGTGCGTGCTTCCGGCCACCAACAGCGGGGCGTTTTCGACGACGCCGATCTGCCGCAACATGGCCATGGGATCGAACAACCGACGCTCCTCGAGTGTGGCGGAATCAAACTTGAGACTCCCGACCACCCGCACCACTTCCGGCCGGCATCCCAGCGTGATCAAGCGTTGGGCGTCGGATTCAGTTTGGGCACCCACGCCGGCCAGTGTCGCGAACAGGGGCCGAAACAACGGCCTGAACAAGCGGTACCCGCGGTAGGAACGCGCGGACAGGCGGGCATTGACCAGGAACACCGGCGTGCGGCGGGCGCGTGCCTTCCAGAGGAAATTCGGCCAGATCTCGGCCTCGACCAGCACAATGGCATCCGGATGCAGGACCGCTTGCGCCCGCGACACCGAGCTCCGGAAGTCAATCGGGTAGTAGACCTTTTCAATGTGGCCCGGCAGCCTCTTGCGCAACTCGCCCATGCCGGTCGACGTCGTGGTCGAGACGACGATCTTCAGATTGGGCACACGCGGCTCCAGCGCGCGGATCAACTGGGCGCAGAGGTTGACCTCGCCGACACTCACGGCGTGCATCCACAAGACGTGGCGATTGGTCACCGCGTGTTTGACACTCGCACTGAAGCGGCCCAGGCGCTGGCCAAAACCCTCGCGCCAGTTCCCGCGCCGCCGCATCTTCCAAAAATAGAAAGGCGCACTCAGGCAGAACCCGAGCGTGAACAAAAAGCTGTAAAGTGTCCGCATGCCGTGCCGCCCGGCATTATCGCGTTCCCTCTCTTCGATGCAATGCCGCAATCAACCGCCCAAAGCCCGTCCACCGTGAGGTCAAGCGCCCTGCGGTTCACTCGAAGGGGTCAAGGATTCTCTGAAGCGAGGCGCGGGAGAGAAGGGCAGGAAAACGAAAGAGGCCGTTGATGCTGTCGAAGATTGGGATTCGGTCTGAGGCAGGCCTCGCTAGAATGACTTCCTTTTCAGAATCTGTACTCAATGAGTCAAGTTTTAGCGCCGCGCAGCGGCGCCACTTAGCGAGGCGTCGGGCGCCGGTGACGAAGGTTAAGGCCCAACCCAGACAATCTGGCAACGTGCTGCGTCGGTCTGAGGCGCAGCCTCGCTAACGGATGCGAATTCGGTAGAACCGTGTCGTCAGGGACGGCTCGGGGATGACCCAAACGGTCGTGCCGGTGTCGGAGGCAGAGACCGTCGCCTCCAAGTGCCCCACGGTGTCCGCCGTCTGGCCGCTGAGGACGTCGTACGTGCGGCCCGACGTCGTGGGCCAGGACAGAGCCAGAGGCCGGGAAGAAATGGCAACCCTGATCGGGATCTCCTGGTCGATCAAACGAATCTCGCAGGGGTCCGTCCGGTAACGCGCCCCGTCCGAGGCGACCACCAGCGCATGGAAAACATGACGCCCGGGCCCAAACTCGGTTCCGGGCAGAGCGAACGAGGCCGTCGCCGCGTTCGTGACGCTTGCCAGCCATCCACCCGTCCCGAACAAATCGATCCGCTCGATTGCCGGTCGATTCGGCACGACCTCGAATGGCAGGGTGGTCCCGACCGCCACCACAGGACTATCGAGGGAACATCGCAGGGTCGCTTCGAGTGTGCTGTTGCGGATGCGCGCAACCGTCGTGGCGCGGGTTTGGGTCCTCAGCGAACTGCCTTCGTAGGCGACGGCGGTCAATTCGTGCAGGCCGTCCGGGTAGCCTGAGGTGTCGAAGGGGAAGGCAACCGCGAGGTTTGTGCAGCCGACTGTCAGAGAGAGATGGTTGCGGGGCGACAAATCGGGCGCGTTCTCGTCCATGTTCTGGGGCGTTGACGGATCCACGGTGATGTGGCTTGGGAGTTCCCACTCGCAGCGGAGCCTGGCCGCAGCCAGACCCAGGGAGCGGGCGTACAGGATGAAACTGACGACCCTGTCGCTGGGCGTGTAGACGTCTTCGGCCGAAACTCCATCCGCGCCCTGAAGAGAGGGAGAGGTGTTGATCTGGTTGAGCAGCCGCAACGCCAGTTTTCCCGTGTCGACCGGGGGCGCCTGGTTCGTGACCGCGATCGAGATGCTCTCGCCATTCGTCTTGATCAGTGTGCACCGCAGAACATCCCCTTCGGCCGACGTTCCGCTGATCACATAAGAACGATAAGGACGCGCCGTCGAGTCGACAAAGCCGGAAGGACTTTGCCGAACGAAGGTGGTGAGCGCCGTCCCGCTTCCCTGGGATGAGGCCGCTGCAAAGCTCAACTCCGACACGGGCCGGCCGGGGGTCAGCAGGCTCACGCCCACACGATCGCCGCCCCTCTTCGCCCCGACGCCCGTGGCGTCAGAATCGGCATTGAGCCGCATCGCAAGGTCAATCCCCAGCGACTCCAAACTGGCCCCCGGAAGCACGGGCAGATCCAGCTTGGCCTGATCGATCCAGACCGACACGACGTTTCCCGCGCACGGCGGCACGTTGGTCGCCGTGAATGCCAGAGTGCCGTTCACGAAAAGATCGACCTGCTGCAAGGGGCGCGTCTCGTCTGCCGCCAGAAAACGCACGCTGAGATTCGTGTTGCCGGCAAGGACAGGGGGGTCGGGGGGGGGCGGCTGTTCCTTTTTGGACTGCTCAGTGAGCATGAACCTGTTGGCAAATCCCTCACCCGGCTTCGCCACCCTCTCCCATCGGATGGGAGAGGGACGGGGTGAGGGGTCTGGTTCATGGGGAGTGCCCTGGCGGCCCTGGCTACCCTCGAAGATCCAGGCGCCCTGGCCGGCCAGGGCGAACGGGGCGGCCAGCGGTTCGCCCACCACCAGGCCCTGATACGGACTGGCCAGGCTCTGGTAGTAACACTCGGCTATCGAGAAGCCGCGGGCCTGATAGAAATAGACGCGCGGTTCGGGGAACTTTTCCTCGTAGTTGCACGGTTCGACCACCGTGCCGTAGCTGGCAGTTGCCCCCGCTCGCAGAAACGCCAGGAGATTCGTCTGGCCTGTCGTCTCGAACAGGCAGCCTCCATACGAGGTCAGGCTGTCCGCCATCGCCCCGGGGACGAACGTGTTGCTGCTCAGAGCCAGTCGCGCCAGACCGGTCTGCAGGCCCAGCAGGTTGGTCAGCCCCAGAGTCTCGTTCGAGTTGGTTGTGATGAGCGGGAACGCCCCGTTGATTCGCATGTCCAAGACTGCGTCGTCGAAACCCAGAAACCGGATATTGCGGGCCGAATCAGTCGTCTTTTGCAGGAGGACCGTTCGAGTGGCGAAAGTCGCGGTCGCTGAGCAGACCGCGGTCAACGGTCTGCTTCGCTTCCTCGAGCATCTCGGCGGTCAGCAGGGTGGCCAAGAAGCGCGGTCCGTTCGTCGAGGCGGGCTGCGGGCGGAAGGCGAGTTCGCTGGCAAAGTACCGATGGCCGCCTTCGGGCGAGATGCGGCACGAGCCCGGGTTCCGCCAGTCATTGGTCTTGAAACCGTAGAACAGAACCGACGTGGTGCTGTTCGCATCCTGACCGTCGACCACCCGAAACGGGATGTCCATCGAGAGGACGACGAACAGAATCTGATCGCTCAAGCGACGCTCGGCGAGGGCCGCCATCAGAGGCTCGATGAGGGCGCTCTGGCACTCCGCGCGGGTCCAGGTGGTCTTGCCCCCTCTCCACGAGATGCGGACGAGATTCTGCGGGTGCACCCGACGGCGTTCGCAGTAGTAGTTGCCCAGTGCGACGGAATCCGCGCTGTCGCGATTCACGACAACGGCGACGTTGAGGCCGCTGCCGGCGGCTTGCGCTGGCGGGATTTGGTAGGCCAGCAACACCATCAGCAAGACCGGTCGGCAGAACCAACGCATGCTCGGCCAACGCATATTCGGTTTCATGGTTGACCGACCGCGGGGGTCGAACATCGAGTGGCTCTCTGTCTGAATGCGCTCATGTGGGACTGGCCGCACCTCTGATGCGGGGGGGGCCTATGATTAGCGAGGCTGCGCCTCAGACCGACGCGGCACGTTGCCATATTTTCTGGGCTGGGCCTTGACCTTCGTCACCGGCGCCCGATGCCTCGCTAAGTGGCGCCTGCAATGTTAAACGCCGAGTGTTTACTCCCTGCGGCCCTGGGCGGTGGCGTTCTCGATGAGTTCCCAAAAGCGGGGATCGTCCTGGAGGACTTCGTCTTCGCCCAGGGGCAGGTTGGATCGGAACTGGAAATCCTTCAGCGTGTTCCGGCTCAGGATGCGGTGCACCACGAGCCCGAGTTCGTGCCGCTCGAAATAGAGCCGATAATCGCCCAATCTGAATCGGAGAAGGGTCTTGCCTCCGCGGCGGAGCCGTCCGAAGCGTTCGAGGTCCGTGTGCAACGCCTCCTGCGGGAGGCCACGAAACTGGCCGAGGATTTCCAACTGCAGTTCCCTGGGCATTTTGGCCAATTCAGCCGCGCTGGTGGGGTTAAAGATGATCTGGAACGGCTGCATGCGACCACAGACTCACGAATTGGTAGCGCGTATGGGAATCGCACCCATCTTTCGGCCTTGAGAGGGCCGCGTCCTAACTGATAGACGAACGCGCCGTCGAAAAGCGGGGTACTGGATAAACGCGCTGCGCTCGAATGTCAACTCGCAGCCGCCAGAAAAGTGCAATTCGCCGTCTGACCTTCATGAACCGGGTGTACCGCCGACGTTCTTGTCGGCCTCGCTGACAGTGTCCCAGACAGAGACCGTTGCCGGCTGGAAAGCCGGGGGTACAGGTTGATGGCCCCTGCGCAGTCCAAAAAAGGAACAAGGAACTTCCCATGAACCTCCCCCGTACCGCCGACCTCCAGGTCGGCACGGTTGCCGGTGGCGTTGTCTGCACGGTGCCGGCTGGAAAGCCGGCGGTACAGGTTCATGTGCGCGGAGCACGGCCTGCCGGGCCAAGGGGGCTCTCCATGAGCCTCGATTTGGTAGGGCGGTCAGTCCCCTGACCGCCGCCAAGTCCATGCCGCGGTGTGGCGCCCACGGAGTGGTCGCCCAACCTGCACGTCAAAATGGAATTGCTGGCCACAAAAAAAGAGAAGGCCGCTCGATCGAGCGGCCTTCGTGAAGAGCTATGTCGCGAGCCAGATTAGCTGCGGCGGCGCATCAGGAAAGCGCCCATGCCAAGCAGACCCAGAGCCAGGACCGAGGGCTCAGGAATCTGATAGAGGGTGACATCCGTCATGCCCACGAGGGCCTGCGGTGTGCCGGGAGGCGCAGTGAGTTTCAGAGTGACCACATTGCCTTCGCCAACCCACATGCTCGTGTCGTACGTCTTGCCCGTTTCCCACACGCGCACTTGGAAGAATGCATCGACCCCTGCGGCGATACCGTCAACCGACTTGGATCCACCAGCGAAGTAACCACTGGCGAGCGTCAGCGGCGTCGTGATCATCGACTCCGCCCGCTTTCAGCGGCGCAAGACTGTCCGCAGTCGCTCCACCCCACAAACCGACGGTGTACATATTCGCTGCGGCGACTGTGCCGTCCGGGTTCAGGATCTTGAAGTTCACCGCCGGATTGGCGTTCTTGCTTTGGAACAGAACGTTCCCTTGCGCCAGTACGCCCACCGTCAGGAACATTCCCAACGCTATTAATAGTGCTCTCTTCATGGTTTTTGCTGTTTTTTCTGCTTTTGATACCTACTCAGAATCAGGTCTGTATGATAACCGGCTCAGTTATTGAACGTTGAACACGCGAGTCCAATCCACTGCCGCCGTCGTCACAGCCCAGAAACCTTCGCCAACTCCGATTTCCGGTTCGCCATTGCTCCATCCGCCGAAGTCGGGATCGAACGTGCTGTCCTTGTACCCGGCGTCAGGGCCCGTGCCGGCGACGAACTTGTAGATGAGGTCGCCTGCGGCGGCCGGGAATCCAAGATCGGTCACCAGCTTGCCCGCTTGCGGGACCATCGATCCGCGAATCGAGTAGCCGGCGGGAACCGGGTTAACCAACGTTCCCTGCATGACATCACCGACAAAGGTGATCGTCGCAGGGGCGGTGCCCGGCCAGTTCAGCCAGAAACCTTCGCCCGGCGCCAACGTCATCGGCGAACTCCAGCCGCCGAAATCGGGATCAAACGTCGTATCGGCAAACGAGCCACCCCTGAAAGCGAAGATCTGCAGCCCGGCAGGCGGGCTGGGGAACAGATTCTCGACAGTGTTGCCCGTCTTGTTGTCCAACGGATTCGCAATCAGGTTGAACCCCGGTTGAACCGCCGTGTTGACATAGCCCACGGTGTTCACCGAATACACCTGCGCCGAAACCGTGGCGGCAGCCGCGGCACCCAGCACAGCCGTCAGTAACGCTGTTCTTGTTCTCATTTTGTTTTGTTTGTTGTTGTTGTTGTTTCCGTGTGTGCGCGAAATCTCACAAATAGGCCATGGCCTGTCAACTTTTTTTCAACTTTTTTTTGAACGCCTCCCGTTGGTGAACCGATCCTGACCATGAGGTGGCGGCGGTTGCACCTGTTCCCATTAGTTCTTGGACTTGCGTCTGGCGGCCAGGTAGGTTGGCAGGGTGACTGGGGCCTTGCTGAACGCAGCCGGGATCGTTGGCGGCGGTCTCGGAGGGGTGCTGACTTGTCGGCAGTTGTCACCTCTGCGGCAGCGGCAAGTTCAAGTGCTGATCGGTGCCTTCACGGTTTTTGTCGGTTTGAGCCTGGTCTGGAGCGGACTGCGGGGCTCATTCTACCCGTTCATGGGCAAGCTGGCTCTGATGCTCCTGTCGCTCATGGTCGGGAAGTTCACGGGGCAGTTGCTGCGCCTGCAGCATCACGTCAATCGGGCTGGCAGATATGCCGGCAACCTGCTCAATCGCGATCAATGTGTTCCCGGACAAGGAGTTAACGAGTGTTTCCTGGCTTGCACGGCGGTCTATTGCCTTGCTCCTCTGGCAATCCTGGGATCATTGGCGGAGGGTTTGCACGGCGACCTCAGGCCACTGATTCTGAAGACAATCATGGACGCCTTGGCGGCCGTGTCTTTCGCTCGAATGTCGCGTGGAGGCGTCTTCCTGAGCGCAATTCCGGTGCTGGTTTGGCAAGGCACGCTGACTCTGGGCGTGCGTTCCCTGCTGCCGGCGCTCGAACGCGGCTTGGTGGTCGAGAGCCTCACCGCCACGACAGGGATCCTGGTGTTTGCCGTGGCGCTGGTGATCCTCCGGCTGCGCAAGATCGAGTTGGCGGACTACTGGCCGAGCCTTGTTTATGCCCCGCTTCTAGCGCTGCTGTTCCGGCTACAGCGACCACCCCTGTCGGTACTGATAGTGAAGGAACGTGTTGGCTTCGAGTACGTTGGTGCACTCTGAAGCCCGCACTGTCCCAGTGTATGGGTTCGCCGCCGAGGCGCACGCAGACCATGCCCAGGAGAACGGCTTCGGTGAGCGGTCCGGCGAAATCGAAAGTCGATCGCGTCGGCGACCCCGTCTTGCAGGCGCGAATCCACTCCTCGTAATGCCCAATCGAACGCGGCAGGTTTCGGGCTGGCCGACTGGTAGTCCCGATGGCGGGATTCGGGGATCAATCGGGGGCGTTCACCGCCCCAGCCTTCGACGAGCATCTTGCCCTTGTGCCCCGACGAAGAGGATGCCGTCTTCGGGGTCCAGTTCACGGTCTTCTTCGAGTTCCTCAGGGCGGGGCGGCAGCATGCCGCCGTCGTACCAGTGCACAGTGACGGGGGGCTGTTCGCCCCGGGCGGGGAACTGATAGTGCACCACCGAGGCCAGCGGGACAGTCTCCTGGAAGACGGGCGTCGAACTCGAGTGGACGCTCGTCGGCGCGCCCAAGATCGAGGGCGGCAAAGACCGGGCGCGAGGTTGTGGATACCCATGTCGCCCAGACCGCCGGAGCCGAAATCCCACCAGCCCCGCCAGCGGAACGGGACATACGCCGGGTGATACGGACGCCACGGCGCCGGTCCGAGCCACAGGTCCCAGTCGAGCGTGGCCGGCACCGGCGGCGTGTCCGCGGGCCGCTCGATGCCCTGCGCCCACCAGAGCGGCAGCTTGCCCTTGTGCGTCGGGCGATCGGACCAGACATGGACCTCGCGCACCGGGCCGATGGCGCCGTCGGCCAGCCACTCGTTGATCAGGCGATTGCCCTCGAACGCCATGCCCTGGTTGCCCATCTGGGTGGCGACCTTGGCCTCGCGGGCCGCCTTGGCCAGGGCCCGCGCCTCGAACACCGTCCGCGTCAGCGGCTTCTCGCAGTACACGTGCTTGCCGGCCTTGATCGCCGCCATCGAGGCGACGGCGTGGGTGTGGTCCGGGGTCGCGACCACCACCGCGTCCAGGCCCTTTTCCTGTTCGAGCATCCGGCGGAAGTCGCGGTGCTTCGTGGCCTGCGGGTACTTCGCGAAAGTCCCCGCCGCGCGGTCCCAGTCGACGTCGCACAGGGCCACGATGTTCTCCGACTTCACCCCTTCAAGGTCGTCCGCGCCCCGACCGCCGACGCCGATGACGCCGATGTTGAGCGTCTCGCTCGGCGTCTTCTGCGCCGGGGCCGCCAAGCACGTGACGCGGCACGACCATGACGCTCGGACGCCGCGAGTGCCGTTTGGAGAAACGCGCGCCGGTTGGGCGCGGCCTCGGCTTGGAACGTGGAGTTTTCACGATTTCACCGCGTCTGGCGCGCGGCCTCGTAAAACGCTTCGATGTTTTCCATCGGCGTCCTGGGCGGGATGTCGCAGCCGGAAGACAAGATGTAGTTTCTGAACCTCCGCGTGGCCTCGATCAGAGCCCGAGTGGCGGCGCGCACCTGGTCGGGCGTCGACCGGGCGAAGACGCCCGACGGGATCCAGATTGCCGGCCAGGATGACGTCGGGCGGAGCTTGCGCGAGCGCGGACGGGAGGTCCATGGGAGCGCCGAAGTGCAACACGCGGGCGCCCGACTGCAACACGGAATCGAGGTGGATCAGTTTCGCGGCGCAGTTGTGCAGGACGAGCGTGAATCGAGCGTCATCGACCGCCTCGACGATCCGGCGGATGTACGCAGACGAAAAGTCGGCCAGCGCCCGGGGCGAAAGCAGGCCGGCGGTCGGTTCGGCCACCAGCACGCCGTCCGCGCCGGCGGCCTTGAACGCCCGCGCATACGCAGTGAGAAACGCGGTTGTTTTCTCGAGAAGCAGGCGGGCCAGGTCCGGGTCCTCGATTGTCAGGCCGAGGGCTTCGCTCACGCCGTAGAGGCGCGAGGCCAGAGAAAACGGCCCGAGCATGGACGCGAGGATCAGCGGTCGGTCGGGCCATGCCCGCAGCCGTCGCACGGCTTCGAGGTAGACGCCAGTGCGCGCCGCGCCGGGTTCGGGGAGGGCGAGTTGTTCGGCCGCCGCGCGCGTTGTCACCAGCCGTCCCACCACCGTGGGCACCTCGTGATCGGCGAAGGCCACCTCGCAGCCGAAGGCCTCCGACTCGGCGCTGAGGTCCATCGCGGTGAGCGCGACGGGCGAGGCGAACTTCCGGTGCAGTGCGGCCAGAACGTCGGTCAGAACGACCGGATCGCTGACCATTTGCCGGACGGTGGCTCCGATCAGCGCCGCACCCGGGTAGGTCAGGATGGGCAGGGCAAGGCGGTGGTCCCGTTCGGACACCAGTTTAGTCAAGGCACTCATGTGGGTCGGGTCTTACGCCAGTGGCCGCCGCTCGGCAAGCGAGGACTCCGGCTTCGCGGTGGAAAAAGTGGTGAGAAATGCAGGTTAGCGAGGCTTCGCCTCAGACCGACGAGGCAGGGCACCAATTCGCTTGCGCTGGGGCTCGGCGATGGCAACCGGCGTCCGACGCCTCGCTAAGGGTTCGCCCCAACGCTCCGATCTTCGATCTTCCATGTCCGACTTGCGGCAACGGCGCTATCTCAGAATCTCCGTCCGCGGATCGTAGGGCGCCGTGCTGAGCGTGACCGGCCTGAAGATGCCCCCGGCGCCGTACCAGTCATAAACCCGGACGGCGATCAGGTGCGATTCGCCGGGCTTGAGCCGGGCGGTCAGGTCGTGACTGAACTTCTCGTTGAACGTGTCCTGGCGGGTGGCAGGGTCGCCGCGTTTCGCGACGCATTCGCCGTCCACGAACAATTCGTAGCAATCGTCGACGCCCTCGAAGGTCAGGTAGATCGGCCGCTCCCGCCAGCGCTCGGGAACATCCACCTTGAGCCGGTACCACGCCCAATGGTCAAGCGCTGGATGGCCTTGGGACTCCCAGTGTTGTCCCACTTTGATCTCCCCCCAACTCGAATCGTCGAGCGCGGGCGCAGCCCATCCCTCGTTTACCCCTTCGATCTGAGGATCGGGTTTGAATCGCCAGGGGCGTTCGGTGAGCGGCAGCTTGTCTTCGTGCATTTTCGCTTTCAACGCGCTCCAGAGCGCGGGCGACAGCGCGTGCCGCGGCGGTTCCCCTTCCGCAAGGTGCCGGACAAGTTCTCCGGCCAGCCAGCGCCCGGCGGCGTTGTTCGTCCCGCCGTGGCGCAAGGCGCTGACCAGCAGGCGCCCCGGTCCAACCCGGGTCTCGAACACCAAGCCGTGAGTCTTGACGGTTTCATGGTCATGCGTGTCCCACAGCATCAACACGGGGTCGATCTCATCGAGGAAAGGAAGCTCAGGCATCACGTCGCCCGCCAGATCGAAATGCTGCAGATCCACCAGCAATGCCCGAGGCACCCGGCGTGTCAGCGCGTGGCCGGAAACATACGGCGCGCCGCGGAGGAACCAGTGAGCCTCGAGCCGGAAGCTGTGGTGTTCGCCATCGGGGAGCATGAGGACGCGGCCGCCTTTTTCCAAAAAGCCGGCCAGTTCATCATCAAAACGGGTTGCCACGCGGATTTCGCAGAGGGCGCCGCTGGACGACGCCTCAGCGGGGGCGAAGACCTCGGTCATCAGGGCTGGATCTGCGGATTCGACTCTTCGCAGCAAGGCCCTCGGTGGGATCGTCTGGCGCGGCACAATCCATACGGGCCAGTGGTTGCGGAATCGCCGGGCGCCTGCGCGCAATTCGGCCCGCAGCACCGCCGCCAGCGGCTGGCTGGTCTCCGGTAGGGCGAAAGCGAGGAGCACGCCGTCGACCAGACTGCCGGGCGCGACGGATGAGAGGCGCGTTCGCTGCACGGACGCCGGCCAATGAGGCGCGCCATCGATATTAAGTGTGACGGTGAGTTCAGGCCGGTCGAGGGGGTCGGCTCCGAAGTGGCTGACTCGCAAGGTCCCGGAAAGCGTCCCGCCCGCTTCGAAACTGCGGCAGTCGTTGTCCGTCTCGAGCAGGCAGGTCGTGTCTCCCTGCCAGGCCCAATCCCGCGCGGTCCATTTCGGGCGATCGAGGGAATCGATCAATCCCATGGAGGCTTTGGGGATATCGCGGATGACGCTGATGACATAGCCGCCGTGGGGCACATCGCGGCGAAACGTCTCGGCCTGGTACTTCCGCATGAGCCAGGCATAGCGGAGCGAATCGGGCACGAGTTGATCGAGCCCTGCCGGTCCGGCCACCGCTTGCATACGCGCGATCCAATCCGGCTGGCGATCGAAGACGGCCGGGGTCCAGTAGGGCCGTTCGCCGCCCAACCGGGCGGCCAGCGGTTGGCGCGGGACCCAGGTGTCTGCCGCCATCGCCTCGCCCAGCACGAGCGGCTTGGGCCCGTGCTCGGCGACGTATCGGTTCAAGCGATCGAGGGTCGGCACCCAGGTGTGATTGTTACCGTAAGGATGATCGTCGAAGATGTCCGACACCCGATTCCACTCGATCCAACTCGAGTCGTCCTCGATCACCGCGCCCGGAATCATCCGGTGCGCCAGGTTGTAGAGTTCCTGGATGACGCCCAGATCGGCGCCTGGCCCCGTCTCGCACGTCAGGCTGCGGAGGATCACGGATGGATGATTGCGGTCGTAGTGGAACAACTCGATGAACTCGCGGCGCAACGGCCCGAGGAATTGCGGCGTCAACTGCGGATGCCAGGTCGGGTATTCCATCCAGGCCAGCATCCCGAGTTCGTCGCACATCTCGAGATACCGCTTCGGCGGCACCCACAGGCAGAATTTCATCAGGTTAAACCCCCGATCGCGGGCGAACTCGATGTCGCCGCGGAATCGAGCCTCGTCGGGCAACGGCGCCAGATGTGGCGGGTAATAACCCCAGTTGAGCAGGCCGCGCACGTTCAGGGGCGCGCCATTCAGCCGCAACTGATCGCCCGCCGCTTCGATGGAACGAAAGGCCGCACGTGTGCGGACCAGGTCGCCCCGGCGCTCGCCCTGATCGGGAAGCTGCACGGTGACCTCGTAGAGCTCGGGCGCGGATGGCGACCAGAGTTCTGGTTCGGCCACGGGGACCTGGGCGAACAACGTGCTGCCTTCGCGGCGCAGGCTTGCTGGGGCGGACGGGTTACTGGTGAGTTGGGAGGATACACTACACGGACCCCTCACCCCGCCCCTCTCCCATCCGATGGGAGAGGGTGTCCCGCTTTCCGGCGACGGGTGAGGGTGATGGTGGAGCGCATCCCAGGGATTGCTCTGTGCGTTCCGATGCCGCGTCGGGCGGCTCGACCCGCAGCCGGTGCGAGTGCCACCGGCGATCGCCCTTCCGGCGCCAATGGACCTCGATCGAGTCCGCTCCGGACGAGTGCTCGCCGACGACGGGCAGTTCGAGTTCGAGGCAGCGGGTGGACGGGTTGCCCGCCGCGCGCAATTGCAGGTCGTTGATGTAGGTGGCCGGCACCCGCAGCAGGGAGACCTCGCCCCACAGCCCGCCAAAGTGAGGCTGCACAATCGGCAGAAAGCCCTGTGTGTTGTGCCCTACTTTCTCGTCGAGGCGCACCCGGACCTCGTGGGTGGCGTCCGCGCCCGCGCTCAGGGCCTCGGTGATGTCGCATCGGAACGGGGTCCAGCCCCCGAGGTGGCTCCCGACCTTCCGATCGTTGACCCACACCTCGGCCTCTGTCGCGGCTGCGTCGAAGTGGAGCAGCAGACGATCCCCGTCGGACGGCCTTCGGCCCGTCCAGGCGCAGCGATACCAGCCGATCCCGTTGAAGTTGGTGCCTTCGTGGGCCTCGAAGTACGACGGCACCCGAACGCGCTTCCATTGGTTCGCCGGCGCGCCGTTGGTCTGAAACCACCAGTCGCCTGAAAGAGTCCGTTCGGCTCGGATTCGCAGAGAGGGCGCAGCGGCAACCGGCGTGACAAGCAGAAGCCCAAGGGCTGCACCACAGACTGCGATCCGCCGGTGGACTCGCCCTGAGCCCGCGGCTGGGACCCCTCCCCCCTCACCCCGGCCCTCTCCCCAAGGGAGAGGGAGACCCATCGACCGCGCTCGCACGATTGGTTCACCCTCGGCGTTCGGTCGCCTCGCTGTTCTCCGCATCCGAACGGCGGCGTTGGGCGGAGGCGTGCCGGGATGGCCCGAGAGCGGACGAGGCTGTTCCCTCTCCCCGAGGGAGAGGGTTAGGGTGAGGGGGAACAGGGCGGACGATGGTCTGATCGCATTCCCTTCGCCAGAATGCGTGTTAGGTGCAAGGCTTGCCGGCTCTTTGGATACAAGGGCTTGGAGGACCGAAGCAAGCGGGATCGGCTCACGCCAGTTCAAGGCCCCCATGCGCATTTGAGTCTTGGATATCATGGTCTTCTCCACACCACTTTGTTGGACGATCGAGGCAGGACGTTGTTTGATGGACCGAACGATTCAGCCGGCGTTTCGTTTGATCGCCTTGAGCGTGGCGGCCTCGGGTCTTTTGGCATAGTGGCGATCGAGGGGATAGCAGCCGCTGACCAAGCCGCTGCGCGGCGCGGTGGTGCAATCGCTGAACGTGCGGCAGATCCGACGCGTTTGAAGCCGCCCGGTGGCGACTGCGTCGGCCAGGATCCTGGGATAGCTCAGCACCGCACGCCCGATGCCCACGACATCCACCCACGATGCACGCAGAACGGCCTGCGCCACGTGCGGCAGGTACTCCTGCAGGTAGGTGTAGGCCGAGCCGACCAGGAGGAGTCCGCTCGGGGCTCGGGCTTTGAGTTGGCGCACGGCTTGGATTTGCCGCGCCACGCCGGCGAGCGGATCTTCTGGCGGCTGATAGCCGTCGCTGGGCGGATAAGCTGCCGGGCGTTGGATGTGCGGGTTGTAGTAGGGCGAACCGGCGGTGAGGTTGAGAATCTTGATCCCCAGCTCGCCGCACAGCGCCATGAACTGAAACGTCTCGGTCAGATCCGGTTCGACCGGGTCGAGCGGATTCACCCCGAAGCCGTACCGGTAGGGCAGGAAAGCGCGGAAATCCTCCGGCAGCCCCGGCCCCGGTTTGCGGGGGGCGGACCGTGCGGGGTCGGGTCGGAAGGGGACGCAGTCGAAGGCGCTCAGGCGGACACCCAGATCGATCGGGTTGCCGCTGGCGCGGATGGCGTCGACGAGTTCGCGCAGGATCCGGGTGCGGTTCTCGAAGCTGCCGCCGTACTTGCCGGGTCGCACGTGCGCGCCGAGGAACTCGTGGAGCAGATAGCCGTGGCAATGCTTCAAATCCACGAAATCGGCGCCGGCCGCCGCGGCGATACGGGCGGCGTCGACATACCGCTCGAGGAACGGCCCGATCTCCGCGTCGGTCATCACCTGATCGTCGCTGCGGACACCGAACTTCCGGTCGAGCAGCGGATGGCGATAGGCGACGCGCGGTTCCGGTGGTCGCTGCTCGTGCGGTCGACAGAACCGTCCCGAATGGGTCAGTTGGAAGCCGATCACCAGGTCGTCGGCACGGTCCGACTGTTCACGATGGGCCCGTCGCGCGATCGCGCATAACTCGGCGAGGCCAGCGAGATTGGCCTCAGTGATGACAAGCTGATGCGGATTCGCCCGGCCGTCGGGGCAGACGGCCATCGCCTCGCCGCCGCAGATCAGTTTGGCTCCGCTTTCTCCGAACCGCCGCCACCGGCGCCGCACGTCGTCGGTGACGCCGCCGCTGGTGGTGCCGTCCCACCCCTCCATCGGTTGCACGGCCCATCGGTTTGTCAACGTCTTGCCGTTGATGGTGACAGCCGCGGCCGGCTGGACCAGGGGGGAGTCCGTGCCTGTGAGGATCGTGTCGTCGCACGGCAAATCGAGGCCCAGGGCGAAGACCCGGCGACGAAAGTCGTCCACGGTCTTGAGCGAGGGGATGCGAAGGAAAGGCGGCGAGGGTGTCATTGTTCATCGGAAGAACACGAGGTGGGATTCTCCGCGTGTCTCACGCAGCAGCATGAGCGCCAGCTCGCGGGCATGATAGTCGCCCCACATCGAGGCCTCGCCGTTGGGCACCTTCTGCCGTGGCGCCACGAAATCCCATCCGTTGGGGCGGTGGTAGATCGAATGGAGGATCAGGCCCTGGTGACGCGGTCGGGTCGAGAGATAGGGCTCGTCCAACAGAGTGCGCGCGACGGTCAAGCCCGCCTGCCAATACCTCCGTCCGGCCGGGGCGTTGCGTCTGCCCTCGAAGTAGTGTCCCAAGCGCAACAGGCCCTGCGCGGCGATCGCGGCAGCCGAGCTGTCCACCGGCTCCCACGGGTTATAGGGATCGCCGGGCCGGTTCAGGTAATCGCCCAGGCGATGCAGGTTCGGCGCACCCGTGTCCCACATCGGAATACCGTCCGCGCAACAGTTCTCGAGATAGAAGTCGGCGGTGACGATGGCCGCCTGCGTCATCCAACCACGGATGCTCGCCGGCGTCAGTGGCCCCATCGCGAATCGTCGTCGCGGCTGGTGCTGGGGCGGGGACGCCGGATCGGGCGCCGGCTTGGGGTTGTAAGCGCGCAACTCGGACTCGATGGCGTCGTCGCCGAGCGCGGCGAGGAATTCCATCTGTTCGGCGAAGCCGAGGATGGCCCAAGCCAAACCGCGGGTCCAAGTGCTGAACGGCGAGTATCCCTGTTGCGTGCTGGGGCAGCGGTAGACCCCGTTGACGGGATTGAAGAGACTCTCGTGCGCGACGCGGCCCGCGCAGGTCGTATGGCCCTTGCGTCTCCCCGAGGAAGAGGTTGTACCGCGCGGTGGCCTGGGCGTGCTGAACGAGGCGTTTCAACAGCGAGATGCGATCGTCTTGTTCGCCCATCAGCACATGGCCCAACTGATGCGCGATCGCCAGCGAACGCAGAGTCCGCACCGTGTCGATGAACAGCGAGTGCGGCCCATTAAAGCTGTGGATGAAGCCGCCACCCTCGGAGGTTCGGGTCCAGCGGGCCGCCTGCACGGCGCCGCTGGTCTTCAAGGCCAACTCGTACACGTCGTTTTCCCGCTCATTGAAAGGCAGTTTCCCCTCGCGCATCAGGCGCCAGAGATTGCCGTAGGTCGAGACGTTGTTGAAACCGTGATCGTGCACGCCCACGTGCGAGACGTGCGCTGCCATGCGCGCGAGCGTCTGTCGGCGCCCGAGTTCGAGGAATTCGCTGTCGCCGTCCGCCTCGAACTGGAGCAGGGCCGACCCGAACTGAAACCCTTGTGTCCACTCCGTCCAACCCCGCGCCGTGTAGTGGCCGCGGACTGTGCAGACAGGGGCTCCCGCCCCCGGCGGCCAGGCGCGTTCGATCGACCGGATCTTGGCGGCTGAGAGTTCGAACAATCGAACCACGCGCGGCAGCAAGGCCCGCGCCGTCAGTCGGACGTCACTCTTCAGGGGCATAGGTCATTTCTTGATCACAGCAAGCTTTGGGGTCCGAGGACTCCAGCGAGGCGCGCCTCAGACCATCTGCGATTCTCGACTTCATGAACAGTCGCTATGCCTTCCCTTTCCTCTCTCACGCGCTTCGCTCCTTAGAATCCTTGAATTATTGAACGACAGAGAAAACTTGATCTGTCTACAACGCATTTTGAGTTTCAAGGATTCTAAAGCCGCCGCAGATGAAAACCGCCGTCGACATTCAGCACCTCGCCCGTGCTGAAGGGAAACGCGCCCTGCGCGATGGCTGCCACGGCCCGGCCCACGTCGGCTGGGGTGCCCCAGCGCCGAATCGGGGTCACGCCCTGTGCGATCAGCGCGTCGTACTTGGCTTTCACGGGCGTCGTCATGTCCGTTTCGATGATGCCCGGACGAATCTCGTACACGTTGATCCCGTCTTCGGCCAAACGGGCTGCGAACAGCGGTGTGAGCATCGAGAGCGCCGCTTTCGCGATGCAGTATTCGCCGCGGTTGACCGACGCCGTGTACGCGCTCAGCGAGGAGATGAACACGATCTGCGGGGGTTGCTCTCGCTCCGCCCCATCGGCGGCGCGTGCCGCCGCCGCCTGCGCCTGTTCGATCATCCATCGCGCCGCCCGTTGCGTGAGGAAGAAAGGACCTTTGACGTTGACGGCCAGGAGACGATCGAGACTGGGCTCGCCCGACTCGAGGAGGTCGGCCCGCACCTCGGGCGCCACGCCCGCGTTGTTGACCAGCAAATCGAGCCGCCCGTAGTGCGCCCGCGTGAAGTCCAACAGCCTTTGGCGCGCCGCCGCGTCGGCGATGTCGCCCCGGAAGGGCAAGGCGCGAATCGCATGCCCCTGGGCGGCAGCCAGCGCGACGCCTTCCTCGGCAGTCTTCTGGGCCACCTCGGCGTTGCGGGCGTAATTGATCACCAAGTCGTGCCCCAGTCCGGCCAGGGCCAGCGCGATCCCGCGCCCGATGCCGCGCGACGCGCCGGTAATCAACGCCACCCGGTTCATGATGCCGAGGTCAGTTGGCCTGGACCCTGTAGAACCGGTGTGCGACGGTGGGCGCCGGGTCGGTGAACGACGCGGTGGCGCCGGTGGCAACGACCGGGCTGCCTAGGTCCTGCCAGCCCCCGCCCAAGACATCGGTGTATTGCACCTGGTAGGATACGCCCGCGCTGGCTTCCCACTGGATGGTCACCGTTCCCGCATCCGACTTGACGCTGAGGATGTTGAAGGATTCACCGGGCGGGACGTAGCTGGCGTCGATCCGGAAAGCCTTGAGCCCGTTGTTCACCCCCAGGGCCACGAGGTAACCGGCAGCGAAGTCGACGTTGCCTTGGAACTCGATGTCCGCGTTGTACGTGGCGAACAGTTCGTTGTCGACCCACAGCGGGCCCGCTTCGATGTCTTTCACGTCATAGACCGGCACGCTGACCGGGGCCGGAGGACTTCCATTGCGCAAGCCGGCCAGCAGGCCGGTTGCGACGTCGTACTTGATGCCCGTGACCGACGCGGGAACGCTGCGGGGGCCGGTTGTGGGATAGGTCGCCTTGATGGTTCCGAGCCCGGTTGCCAGGTCGAATTCGATGAGGTGCAGGCTGTTGGCATTCGCCTTGACCCAGAATGTGTTGTTGCCCGGCCCCCAGGCCAAGCCGAACCGGAACATGTTTTGCGGCGCGTCCGGCACGGTGATGGTCGTCGAAGTCAACGCGTAGTTCTCGTCCGGTTTAAGAATCGCGACCGTCTGTGACTCGATCGGCGTGGCGCTCCATTTGCCGGCGCCGATGAGGATCTCGGTGTCCAATCCGCCGCCGCGCACGTCGATGTTGGCCCCCCAACCGATGTTGGGCACCGTCATGCCGTTGCCCGGGTCGCCGCTGAACGCGAGCCATTGTTCGGCGGGGTACGGGCTGTCGTCGCTGAGGGCATAGATGGTAAAGGGCGTGGTCGTGGTATCGCCCGTGACGTTGCAGATGTAGATCATGCCGTCGTCGGCGATGTCCACTTTGTTCATCCCGCCGTACAGGGTGAGTCCCGAGTAGTCGATGTCATGCTTGTGCTCGCCTGTTTCGATGTCCAGCACGGCAATCCTGTTGGTCGGACTCAGCCGGGTGACCACGACCACGTTGGTCGTCAGCGGATTGATGGCCACGCCGTACTCCTTGTACCCCGAGGTGAGATAGGGGCGGGTCCCGGCCAGGACGTTCCAGATGCTCTCCACCTGCGGCGTCGCATTGGATGGCAAGACGGTCAACGCCGCGTTCGCGCTGGTGGCCATCCCGCTGGCATTGCTGACCACGACGCTGTAGTTGCCTTCGCTCGCGGCGCTGATCTTCGCGAGCGTGAACGTCGGAGCCGTGGCACCCGGAATATCCACGTCATTCAACCGCCATTGATAGGTCAGCGGCTTGGTGCCGGTCACGCCCACGGTGAACGTGTAGTTCTCGGCTCCCTCCCACACGGTGGCGTTGGCCGGTTGCACAGCGATGGCGGGCGGCAGATAGACTTCGGTCAGAGTGAAGGCGAGCATGCCGTTGTTCGATTCCAGGGCGAAGAGTTTTCCCTCGTGCAGCGCGACGGCGCCCGTGAGGTTGCCATTGGGATATCCGCCCGGGAAATCCTGGGCGGCATCCTGCAACAGGGGCGCGGCAGGATCGGAGATATCGTAGAGGCGCAGCTTGTGGTTGCCGGTTGCGGCGGAACCCGCTTCCACAATCCCCAGCAGACCCCGGACGGCGTCCAGGAAAAGCGGGGCGCCGACGATTCCGGTGACTGTCCGCGTCAGCGTGGCGGTGCCGCCTGTGGCATCGAGAGCGAACTGTTTGAGGTTCCCGCCGGCCTGCTTGGCCCAGAAGGTGTCGCCCGCGCCCCAGGCCAGTCCCCAGCGCGTGTCCTCAGCCGCGCCGTCGGTCACGATCTTCTTCGCGGTGAACGTGATTCCGTCCTCGGTGGTCAGCAAAGCGACGTTTCGGTCGCGGGTGCCGAGCAGGATCTGCGTGCCCGCACCCGTCCCGCGCAGCGCGAGCGAATCGCCGAACCGGCGATTGTTGGCCGCCTCATCGGCATCCGAGGGATCTCCTTCATAGGCCAGTTCCGGTTGCGCCGTCTCGTCAGCCCAGCGATAGAGCTTGAAAGGCCCATTGACCTGAACATCCACCGTGAGATTGCCCACATAAATGACCCCATCGGCGGTGATCCCGATCATGTTCGACCGCGAAATTCCCTCCTGTGACGACCGTGTCGTCGAACGGCAGCGTCCCGAGTTCGACGCCGGTGTCGCCGTCCAAGATGTGCACCGCGGCAGTTTCCGTGCGGCTCGGCACCAGGACATGGCCGGTCGTCGGGATTGTACGCCAGACCACGGGTCAAATGCCCGGTGTCCAGGAACGGAACCTCCCCAGGCGCCAGGCTCCAGAGCGGGGCAAGTTGGTACGACTGCGCGCGCGCGCTCGGGACCGTGCTCAAACCCGCGCCCAGGAGCAACAGGACGAGCACCCCCAGAACGGGGAACGCAGGGCGAAGAGGGAGCTGGAACGGATCGCGCGGGGTCTCGGGTTCTAAGGATTCTCGGGATCGAACAACGCAGTTTCGAGAGGGTTTGGCGGGGTTCATCATGTCAATCATACTGTTTGTCGTTGTTGTGTGTCTTCCATCCAGACCAGGACTCGGGAGCCGCACAAACGCTTGGCGGTCCGCAATGTGGACATGCTGGCGTCGCTCCAACGTTGTCGTCAAGCCCATCCGACCGTCCCCGATCATCGTGTTAGATCAGCCGGCATGCCCGCAATACCACGGGCGATGTGCAAACGAATGCATGAGATGCACGACACCGTCACCCGCACCCGCCCCCGCAGTCGCGGGGGCACCCTCTCCGCCGCGGAGGGGGAGAGTCGGGGTGAGGGGTCCGTGTCGCGTATGCTGCTGACCCCTCGGTAGCCTGCCGGCTGCGGAGGGATGCAGGCGATGAGCAGCATCTGAGTCTTTTCGCTCCTGGGTCGCGGAAAGATGCGGTCCCGCTTGCGCGCATACGCGTCCACCTAAGCGAAGTTTGACAACCGGGGCCAAAGTGACTGCGCCTGCAATGATCCAAGTCGCTAGTAAGGCGTGGCTTGCAGAGGGAGCTGCTTTGGTCGGACGGTGGAGAAGTCGCGCAGTCCCGCGGCTGCGCATACGCGTCAACCTAAGCCGTAGGAGGGGAACGTTCTGGTCCCCGACCCATGGGATCGCAGAGTGTGTTCGCGGGCGACGTGGACGTCGCCCCTCCGGCGTCGAGGTTGGCGCAGGCAGTGGTGCGGCGGCAGACCCTCCACCTTACACGCATTTTGGCGAAGGAAATGTCCTCGGACCATCGTCGGTCCTTTTCCCCCTCACCCTATCCCTCTCCCTCGGGGAGAGGGAAAAGCCTCGTCCGCTCTCGGGCCATCCGAGCAGCCCTCGACCCCGTGGCGCCGTCGGGATCCGAAGATGAATAAGGTCACCGAACACCAAGGATGCACGAATCGAGCGAGGGCGGCCGAAGGGTCTCCCTCTCCCTCGGGGAGAGGGCAGGGGTGAGGGGGAACGTCGTGCCAGCCCGCCCTCGATGCACGATTGCACTCAGATGCGTGTCAGGGGCAGGCTCGAGGTCAGTACTCTCCCGCAATGCGGGACGTCGCGAGACCGGCGCCTACCTCAGCATGGGCGACCGCGACAACGAACATCGGCCCAAGGACTTGAACAGCACACGACGGTGCAGGTTCCAGGAACGACTCGGGATCGCCCGTTAGGTTGACGCGTATGCGCTTGCGCGGGACTCGAACGGGAACGACAACATGGGGGTGGATGTTTTCCGACGAAGGGCTACTTCGTCCGCCAAGCCGAACGTAGCGTATGCACCTCCAGCGACGTGACTTGGGCGGCGCCGCCGCGGGTTTCGAGGAACAGGCGCTGCTGGTCGGGCCTGGTGTTGAACGGCAGCGGCACGTAACAGAGACCGTCGCTGGCGAACACTTCCAGGCCTGTGCGATCGCAGTAAATCGTCAGGCGCAGTTTGCCCTCGCGCAGCGGCGCAGGCGCGCGATGGTCGTTCACGCTCAGTTCCTGTGTCCTCGGGTCATAGACCACCATGACGTCGCGGATGTTGAAGACGATCTCGCTGGCGTCGCCCGGCTCGAATTCGGCGCGGAGTTCGACGAGTTCGGCGCGGACGGCGGCGAGGGGGTTCCTGTCGCCGGGCTCGAGCGTCATGGGTTCGAAGCGGTGCGACTGGGCGCGCAGGGCTTCGAGTTCCTTCACCGGCGTGAAGGTCAGGCGCGGGCCGTCGGCGGTGCTCGCGAGGCTGAGTTCGAGCGGGACGGTCATGCACTGGTTGAACGGCATGCCCTTGGTCTCGGTCTGGAACCAGCCGATCTGGATGCGGCGTCCGTCGCTCGGCCGGGATGTCGCTGAACGTCTGCGCCGCGTAGAAGCCGCGTCCGCGATGGCCGGGCAGCTTGCTCTGCTCGGGCGTGAACCGGGTGCCGTCGAACGTGCCGATGGCATATTCGCTGTTGGCGGCGGTGAGCACCCATTTCTTCCGGCGGCGTCGCCATCGACGGGCAGTTCGAAGAAGTCCGGGCACTCGAAAGATACGGTTTTCCGACCGGGTCGCCTTGCGTGATGCTGGCCAGCGTCCAGTCTTTCAGGTTCGGCGAGGTGAAGAAGTGGATGGTGTGCTGCTTGCTGCCATTCGACGTAGAGCACCATCACCCACTGCTGCGTCGGCTCGTGCCAGATGACCTTCGGGTCGCGGTTGCCGCCGGTGATCTGCTTGACGACCGGGTTGCCGGCGAACTTGGTGAAGGTGCGGCCGTCGGTGCTGGAGGCGAGGCATTGCACCGTCGGGTTGCCGGCCGCGGTGTAGATGAGCACCATCGGCGGCTTGCCGTCCTTGCCGAGGCCGCTGGTGTTGTGCCAGTCGACGACCGCGCTGCCGCTGAACATCGGGCCCAGGTCGTCCGGCAGCGAGCGCGTCGCCCAGTTCCTCCCAGTGCACCAGGTCGCGGCTGACGGCGTGGCCCCAGTGCATGTTGCCCCAGCCCCAGCCGTAGGGGTTGTGCTGGAAGAAGAGGTGGTATTCGCCGTTGATAGAAGACCAGGCCGTTCGGGTCGTTGTTCCAGCCGCGCCGCGGCGAGAAATGGAACTGCCCGCGCAGCGGCTCGCGGTAGAGATCCTCGGCGTCCTTGAGTTCGTCGCTCTGCTCGATGGCGCTCAGCGCGGTGGAATCCTCGGGCAGCTTGTCCACGTGGAGCGTGAGCGTTTGTCCGCGCCACGCGCTCACGTCCATGGGCGCCCACCAGTCGGGCTCGGCCGTCGGCCAGTTCGATGTCGTTGCGGACCACGCGCCGGCCGTCCACGAGCAGGGTCACGACGCGCTTGGGCGCGCCGTTCTTGATCGGGAGGTGCAGGTAGCGCGCGCTCGCCGTGAACTGCGCGTTCGGCGTTCGCCAACAGGCCGGGCGGCTTCCGATCGGTCTGGACGATGTGATCCACGTTGAGGTGCCCCCAGCCGCCTGTGGCGTTGTCGACGATGCGGAGCGTCGCCAGTCTTACCGGCGAACTCGCTCACGTCCCACGATTCCGGGGCGAGCGCCTCGCTGCCGCCGGGCTGGTCGTTCGGCCCGGTGGCGCTGCGGACGACCTGGCCGTCGACGAGCAGTTGGAGGGCAAGTTTCTCCGCGTTCCTGCCGCCGCCGATCAGGAACGCGATGAACTTGCGTTCGATCCGAAACTCCGGCGACGTGAGGGTGCCGGTGGTGTCGTCGCCCTTGAAAAACGAGTTGACGAGCCCGCGCCCTTGAAGCCGTTCACCTCCATCTGGCCCGGCAGCGTCCCGCGCGCCGGTCCCGGCCCGAACGCGTCGCCGGTGACCGTCCACGGCGCATAGATCTCGCTTTCGAAGTCGGCAATGAGCAGGTCGTCGGCTGCCCAAATCGGCGAGGCGACTACCGCGGCAAGCGCCGCGCCCATGAGTCGTGCATTCATGGGGCGAATGCTGGCAGAAGAGGCAGGACGAGGGAAGGTCAACGTTGGCGTTAGTCCCGGAAAGTAGAAATAGGTTCTTCTGTCGCCGAAACATCTGGTTGAGTCGGAACCAATTGCGCAAAGAAACGGCTGCGTTTGGTCTTTTAGCGGCTTTTTCTGGCCTCGATTCTGGGCTCTGAGGAATCAGCGCCTCGTACAGCGCCCGCGCCATTTCGTCGACCGATGGCCCGTGCCGTGGGGTAGAATGCGGCGACTTCGTCCTGCGCTTCCACCGCAAAACGGCCCACGAAAATCGGCTGTAGCGCAGGAAAAACGGGCTCAGATTTTCGGATTCCCTTCGGCGCGAACTGTTTGCTTTGGCGACAGAAGGAGTGAGAGGAGTGAGGCCAAGCTGCATCGCTCTGCCTTGGTCTGTGTTCGGCAGGCTTGAAACCGCGGCGCGCCGGCGCAACAGTCACGCAAGTCAACCGATCGACACATTCGCCATGAAGAGATCATCTCACTGGACACGACAGATTCTGTTCTGCCTCGGCTTGGTCCTGCTGCTCGTCTGGGTCGCGCGCGCAGAGGACGTGAAGCCTGCCGCGCCGGTCGATCCGTCCGGGCTTTCGGTGGTTGATCCGGCGGCGCGACCGTTCGATTTGAAACAGGTTCGATTGCTCGGCGGGCCGTTCCGGGACGCCATGCTGCGCAACCGTGCGTACCTGTTGAGCCTCGATCCCGACCGGTTCCTGCACATGTTTCGGGTCACTGCGGGATTGCCGTCGAATGCGGAGCCATACGGCGGATGGGAAGCGCCCGCAGTCGAGTTGCGCGGGCATTCGCTGGGTCATTACCTCTCGGCGTTGGCGCTCCTTTACGCCAGCACCGGCGAGGACCAACTCAAGACGCGGGTGGATTCCCTTGTGGCCGAATTGGCCAAGTGCCAGGCGGCCTTGCCCACGCAGGGATTCAGTGCGGGCTATCTCGCGGCGTTTCCGGAGTCGTACATGGACCGCGTTGAATCCGGCCAGCCCGTCTGGGCGCCCTACTACACATTGCACAAGATTCTGGCGGGGCTCCTGGACGCCTATCGACACTGCGGCAACCAGCAGGCGCTCGAGGTGGCCAGCCGTCAGGCCGACTGGGTGAAGTCGCGCATGGACCGTCTCGGCCTGGAACAGCAGCAACTCACTCTGCGCATGGAGTTTGGAGGGATGCAGGAGGTGCTCGCCAACCTCCACGCCGCGACCGGCCGACGCGAGTACCTGGATTTGGCTCGGGTCTTCGATCACCGGGCCGTGTTTGATCCGCTGGCTCGCGGGGAGGACCAACTCGATGGCCTTCACGCCAACACCCAAGTCCCGAAATTCATCGGCGCGGCCCGCCACTACGAATTGTGCGGCGAAGCGCGTTACCGCGACGTGGCGCGATTCGCCTGGGAACGGGTGGCTCAGCATCGCTCTTACGTCATCGGCGGCCACAGCGATCGCGAGCATTTCTTTCCGGTGGACGAATTTGCCCGGCACCTCAGCGCCGAAACCTGTGAGACGTGCAACACCTACAACATGCTTAAGCTCACACGGCATCTGTTTGGCTGGTCGCCCTCGGCGCGGACGATGGACTTCTATGAGCGTGCTCTCTACAACCACATCCTGGCCTCGCAGGACCCGCGGGAGGGGATGTTTGTCTATCTGATGCCGCTTAAGCCGGGGTACTTCAAGACCTACTCGCAGCCGCACGATTCCTTCTGGTGCTGCGTCGGCACGGGGATGGAAAACCATGCCAAGTATGGCGACACCATCTTCTTTCATGACGCCGAGTCCCTCTACGTGAATCTGTTCATCGCCTCCGAACTCGATTGGCCGGAGCGCGGAATCAAGGTCCGCATGGAGACGGAGTTCCCCGAAGAGAATACCGTAAGGCTCATCTTGAGCAGCATTCAGCCCGTCACGGGCGTCTTGAAGATCCGCTGGCCAGGATGGGCGGGCGCCGGTCTCGCCCTGGAGGTCAACGGTGACCCGCAGACCGTGATCGGCCAGGCGGGGTCGTACGTTGTCCTCGATCGGGAATGGCGGGACGGCGATCGGGTGGAAGTGCGGCTGCCGATGAATCTGCACATCGAGCCGTTGCCAGGCGCCGAGGACGTTGTGGCACTGATGTACGGGCCGCTCGTTTTGGCCGGCGAACTGGGTCGGGAGGACATGGACGGCCTTTCCGTTTACGCCAGGGGCCAACTGGATCATGTGCGAGTGCCTGCGCCGCGAGTGCCTGTCTGGGTGGCGCGGGCGATGGATTTGCCCAACCGGATCGCGCCGGTGCCGGGTCGGCCCCTGGCATTCCGCACTCAAGGGATCGGCAGGCCGCACGACGTCACGCTCATTCCGTTTTACCAAGTTCATCACCAGCGATACGCGGTTTATTGGGATCTGTTTGGCGAAGGGGGGTGGGAGGCGTACCAGACCGAGTTGGGCAGGGCCGAGGCGCGGGCGCGCGAGCAGGCCCGGCGGGTTCTCGATTACGTGGCGGTTGGCGACCGCGATTCGGAACGACGGCACCAGCTCGAGGGCGAACGGACCCAGGCCGGGACGCATGCGGGACGGGCCTGGCGGCACGCGACCGACGGCGGTTGGTTCAGCTACGTTCTGGCTGTCAGATCGAATCACGACAATGTCCTGCAGGCGACGTTCTGGGGTGACGATGCCGGGTCCCGGTCCTTCGATGTGCTCGTTGACGGAACCACCATGGCCACGCAAAAGCTCGACCGCAACGCCCCAGGCGAGTTCTTCGATGTGAAATGGTCTCTCCCACCGGACCTCACCGCTGGAAAAGACCGAGTGACCGTTCGGTTTCAGGCGCACCCGGGTCATACGGCAGGCGGCCTGTTTGGCCTATCCACATTGAAGTAACAATGCCGCCGTCTCGTGCGGTAGCAGGAAGTCCGCGGACTCGGCCACGACGCTGTGGACCTTGCCCTAGAATCCTTGAAACCCCAAACATGTTGCGATCAAGTCGAGTTTGGCCTTCACCCCTATCCCTTTGGTTTCGCAAGGATTCTAACCTGCATTTCTCACCAACTTTTTCCACCGCGAAGCCGGAGTCCTCAAGAGAAGTCAGCATGCAGGTTAGAAAAGCAAAACCGCGCCCGAGTGGAGGGAGCGAACTGGGCAACAGAGTGTCGCTGTACCCGCGAGGATTCGGAAGCGCTCTGAACCTCATGTTCCCCTGTGCGGGCGCGGTTTTGCCACAGCCCGGATTTCGTTGTCATCTTCCCCGTGGTGAGAAATCCGGGCTAAGGAGCGAGGCGCGGGAGAGAAGGGCAGGAAAACGAAAGGGCGGTTCATGATGCCGAAAGTTGGGATTTGGTCTGAGGCGCGCCTCGCCAGATTCTCCGTTTTCTGCTTTTCACCGTGTCGTGCTGGCTCATGATGTCGGGCATGTTTCGCCCTGAGATTCGTTCGTTTCATTTCGTCGGCATCTGCGGGACGGCCATGGCGTCGGCCGCGGCCGCCTTGCAGGAGCAGGGATATGTCGTGACCGGTTCCGACGAGAAGGTCTATCCGCCGATGTCGACGTTTCTGGCCGAGCGCGGGATCAAGGTGATGAATGGGTACGCCGAGCGGAACCTGGCGCACCGTCCGGACCTGGTGGTGATCGGCAACGCGATCTCGCGGGGCAATCCCGAGGCGGAAGCGGTGCTCGAACCGCATGCGCTACTGCTCCCTGCCGGAGCTGCTCCGCGAGTATTTCATCCGGGGCAAACGATCATGGTCGTGACCGGCACCCACGGCAAGACGACCACCACCGCGCTGCTGGCCTGGGTCTTCGAGCACAACGGCCTGAACCCGAGTTTCCTGATCGGCGGCATCCCCAACAACTTCAGCCAGGGCGCGCGGTTCACGGACAGCGACTGGTTCATTATCGAGGGGGACGAATACGACACGGCATTTTTCGACAAGCGGAGCAAGTTCGTGCATTACCTGCCCGAGGTGGTGGTCCTGAACAACCTCGAGTTCGATCACGCCGACATCTTCACGGATCTAGCCGCGATCCAGACCAGCTTCTCGCATTTGATCCGCGTGGTTCCCCGGAACGGGCTGGTGCTCGCCAACGGCGATGATGCCGAATCTCGCTCCGCTTCTTCAGTTCAAGTACTGTCCGATCAGCGATTCGGGTTTGGCGAGGACAATCATCTGCGGGCCTTTCATCTGCGGATGGGCGCCACAGCCACCGAGTTCGAGACTCCCAACCACAAGTACCACATCGACCTGGTCGGCGAGTTGAACGTGCGCAACGCTCTGGCGGTCATCGCCTGTGCCCGTCATTGCGGCCTCACCAACGCACCAGATCCAGGCGGCTTCAGCAGGTTTCAAGGGCGTCAAGCGGCGTCTCGAAGTCAGCGGCGTGGCGGGCGGCGTCGTGGTGATCGATGACTTCGGCCATCATCCCACCGCGATCCGCGAGACGCTCAAGGCCCTGCGGCTGAATTACCCGACGGAGCGGCTCTGGGCGGTGTTCGAACCGCGCACCAACACGACCCGCCGCAACGTGTTCCAGCACGAGTTGGCCGAGGCCTTTGCCGGCGCGGATCGCCGTGGTCATCGCCCAGGTCGCCCGGCTCGAACTGCTGCCACCGGAGGAGCGCCTCGATCCCGACCAGCTGATGCGCGATCTAAAGCCGGCGGGAAGACTGCCCCTACCTGCCGGACGTCGAGTCGATCATCGAACATCTCGTCCAGAACACTCAGGGCGGCGACGTCGTTTGCGTCTTCAGCAACGGCGGGTTCGGCGGGCTCCACGACAAACTCCTTGATCGGCTGGCGCATCGGCGCGCTTGAGAGCCGGCGCGGTCCGCATCCGAGGGCCGGCTCCCTGACCGACGAATCTTGAAACCCCGAACATGGAAAGTCGAGGTACGGGCAGTCCCTCCATGGGACTTTCAAAGATTCTACAGAGCGAGAGCGAGAAGTGTGCGGCACGCCATCGCAAACCGTGCAATCGCGGCCTCGCCCTTTCGCCCTCTCGCCGCATCTCCGTCACTCGCCGTCCCGCCGCGCCTACCGGCTTCCCAACAGCGCCTCGACCAAGCCCTCGACCGGTTGCGCCTCGGGAAGCAGGGCAAACAAGGAGGGTTGCCACGGGTCCAAGGTGAAGGTCCAGCGTTCGACCGGCCCGAAGTACCGCCCGGTGCGCAAGTCGAGACGTGCAGCGGCGAAGAGGATTGGGGAGAATCGGGCCGTGAGTTCGACCGGCCTCTCCAGCGCCTCGTTTCCCCCCGCCTGCTTCAAGTCCTCGCTCATCTGGTAGTCGATGTTCCGCTCGATCGCGACAGAGCGGACCTCGCCCGACCTGGAAGCGATGCACGCGCGCGCGGGCGGCAGGCGGGAGCCTGATCGGACCCCGACACCTGGTCCCGCAGCCACGCCAGTAGGCCTCGATCCGGCGACGGACAGCCGTTCCGCGGGATACGCGTGCCAGATCGAGGTCGAGGCTCGCCGGGTCACCGCGCCAGGTGCGGACCCGGATGCGTCTCCGTCGGCGGCGGGAACAGGCTTCGAGCCGATTGGTGGCCAGCAGCCGGCCGTGTTCGTCGAACAGCCCTGGCGTGCCGTCGACGAACACGAGTCGCGCGGGGCGGACTTCGGCGGCCACGGCTGCCCGGACGATCGTCGATCGCGGTGACTTCCCGATCTGAAAGCGCCCAGGACTGGGGCAGCACCAGGGTGAACGGGTCCGCGGCTCCGAGTTGAAGTCGTTCGAGTTGTTCGGACGCGATGAACTGCGGGCTGAAGCCGAGGTCCTGGAGCGCCTTCAGCCAGGCGTTGCGCACCGGCCTGCGGTTGTGCTCCGCCTCGAAGCTCGAGAACCGCCGATGCCAGGTCGAGCCGTCCACCGTGGATTCGAGCAGCCAGTCGACCTGGATGCTGGGTTGCGAGTAGTGGATGTAGATCGGGTCACGCTCCCGCTCGGCGCGGAGGAACAGGCGGGCCAGCGGCGACGTCAGTTCTCGTGAGCACCGGCGCCAGCGCCTGCGCCTTGGCGGTGAGCGCGTAGTCCGGCTGGCTCCAGTCGAGGCAGTCTTCGCTCCACCAGATGATGCAGCCGCGGTCGCCTTCGAGCAGCAGGTGCCAGAGCCGGCGGCGTGCCGGCGTTGCGTGTCCTTCTCGAAGACGGTGGTGAGGATCGGCTTGCCCGGCATGAACGAGCCGAAGATCTCGCGGGCGTTGCCGATGTCGTACGGCTCGACCCAGTCGAGCACCTGCGACAGCCGCCAGAGATCGTAGCCGCCGAAGGCGTGCGGCATTTGCGTGCCTTCGATGCCGACCGGCGTGCTGCGGATCGACGTCACGGGCGGCCTGGCGCAAGCGCGTCGAGCGTGCGGGCGAGCGAGAGGTCCATGTAGGTGCGGAAGTCGCACCACGGCGCGAAGTTCCAGCGCGTCGAGGTCCTGGCGGGCCGGCGGGATCGAACTTGAGCCGCTGCACCGCCTGCCAGTCGGGCTTGCCGCGGGGCAGGGCCTCGCCGCTGGCCATGCGGTTCTTGATCTGGTCGGTGGTGAAGGGCGTGACCTCGTCCCAGGCGGCGAACTCGGGTTTCCCACTGCGCGTTGAGCGCGGCGAGGTCGCGGTATTGCGTCTTGCAGCCAGGCGCGGAAACCGGCCAGCGCGGGCGGGGAGAAATCGTAGTCGAACGGATTGGCCGAGATGGTGACGGACAGCTCGTCGCGGATGTCGTAGGCGAGCGGCGCATGGGGTCGCGTGCCGTCGGGCGGCGGCGCGCATTTGCTCGCGGGCCCAGCCGAGCCATTGCGGATCGTCGAGGCAGTACTCGCGGACGAATGCGCTCTCGGGACGCCCGCTCTTGGCCCAGGCCGTGACGAACTTGTCCCAGTCCGCACCTTCGAGTTCCACTTCAGGCAGAGGCCGCGGTTGACCATGTTCTCGACGTAGTAGGGAAACCGGTTGGTCGAGGCAGGGCTGCGGATCGCCGTCGCCGCCGTGCACCATCGCCGTGTGACGCCCATTTCGCGCAGCCGTTCGAGGAACAGCGGGAGCTTCTCCGGCTGCTTCCAGACGCTGTCGCCCGACCCACATGATGACGCGGTAGTCGGTCCAGGGCGAAGCTGATGACCATCGGTCGGCACCCCGGCTTTGACGATGCCGAGGCAAGCCATGACGAGGAGCCAACCGGGGGTGCGGACCATACTCATGCGGGGAGCGTGCCC
>CAWJWM010000013.1:0-29502 GCA_963846445.1 uncultured Verrucomicrobiae bacterium
AGAGCTTGAGTCCGAGCAGTCGCTCCTCTGTAATCCACCCATGCGAAGCCGGACCTGGGCGGAAGCGATTGCGGGGTCGGCTGACCCGAGGCGGGCGGAACACTACCTGGATTTGCTCTGGGCGACGGGAGCGCGGTCTGCTCTCCAGGCTGCACCGCCCGAGTCAGCCAAAAGGCTGGCGGCTCTGATGAGCGGCTCCCAGGCGTCGAGCGAACTGCTCATTGCGCATCCCGAGTGGGTGCCGGGCCTATTGGATCCGGACGCGCTGGGCGCACCGCGCCCCCTGCCGCGTCTGCGCAAGGACCTCGAAAGACTCGTCGATGCGCGGATGAAGCGGGCCGATTACGCAGAGGCTTTGGCCCAACTCAGGCTCTTCAAGCAGCGGGAGACGCTGCGGATTGCCACCCGCGATCTCGCCCGGCCAGGCCAGGCTTCGGTCATCACGCGCGAGCTCTCCGATTTGGCCGATGTCTGTTTGGACACGGTTTACCGATTGTGTCGACGCCAACTCGAGGACCGTTTGGGGCGGCCCTGGCACACGGATGCCGAGGGCCGTTGGCGTCCGACGACCTTCTGCATACTGGGCCTGGGGAAACTCGGGGGCCAGGAACTCAATTACAGTTCCGACGTCGATGTGCTCTTTGTTTACAGCGACGAGGGTTTTGTCTCGCGCGAGGCGCCGGCGGGCGGCCAGCCGGGCAAAGGAATCGGCAATCATGTTTACTTTCAGCGCCTGGCGGAGGCCATTGTCGCCGAGGTGGGGCGTCTGACGCCGGAAGGGACGCTTTACCGGATCGACTTGCGGGTGCGACCGGAGGGGGACCGGGGGCCGCTGGCGCGGTCGTTGTCCAGTTGTGAGAACTACTATTGGCAGTGGGGCCAGACGTGGGAGCGCATGATGCTGATCAAGGCGCGTCGTGTGGCGGGAGACGCCGGCCTCGCGGGCGAGTTCATCGAGATGGTGCAGCCGTTCCGCTATCCGCGGTCCCTGGGCCGGCAGGCGTTGGACGATGTGGCTGCGATGAAGCAGCGCATCGAGCAGGAAGTCGTGCGCGCGGGCGAGATCGACCGCAACGTCAAGCTTGGGCGTGGCGGCATCCGGGAGGTCGAGTTTGTGGCCCAGACGCTGCAGATGCTGCATGCCGGGCGCGATCCTTTCCTGGCCAACCCGCAGACCCTGCCGGCGCTGGCCAAGCTGGCGGAGTACCAACGGCTCTCGGCGGACGACGCGCAGGCGCTGACGGCCGCCTATCTGTTCTTGCGGGACATCGAGCACCGTCTGCAAATGGACAACAACCTGCAGACGCACACCATCCCGACAGAGCGACACAAGCGGGAGCGTCTTGCCCGGCTTCTGGGTTTCGACACCCTTGTGTCTTTCGAGACCGCGTTGACCGGGCACCGGCGGCGCGTGCGGGCGATTTACGAGCGCCTGCTGCGCGGTGACGAGCCGCAACCGGCCTTGCGGCTGCCCGACCTGACCACCCAAGAAAGCCAGTGGAAGGGTCTCCTGGCGGGCTGTTCCTTCCGGGATTCCGAAAAGGCCCTCCGTCTGGCCCGCGCCCTGGTGCATGGACCCGGCTTCGGGCATGTTTCGGTCCGGACCGAGAAGTTTGGCCGTCAACTGCTCGCTCAGTTGCTGAGCCTCTGCCCGTCGCCGAACGCGGCCGATCCGGACCATGCCCGCCTGTTTCCTGACGGCGACCCGCAGTCGAAGCGCCTGTCGGATCCGGACCGGGTCCTCGCGCGGCTCGACACGTTCATCGCCGCGTACGGCGGTCGGGCCCTATTGTTCGAGACATGGGCGACGAACCCTTCATTATTCGAGCTGGTCGTCCTGTTGTTCGATCGCTCCGAGTTCCTGGCCGAGACTGCGATCCGCACGCCCGATCTGGTCGATGAACTCGAATTGAGCGGGTATCTGCGCCGGTGCAAGAGCGCCGAACAGATCCTGAAGGACTTGCGGCACGGGCAAGACGATGCCGACCAGAAGCTCTGGCTCAGACGCTATCACCAGACCGAACTGATGCGCATCGGGTTGCGGGACATTCTGGGGCTGGCCGATTTCGAGCAGAACCTCGTCGAGCTGTCGGCCCTGGCGGATGCCTGTCTCCAGTACGCGCTCGAAGTCGCGCTGCGCAAGCATCGACTCCGGGGCTCGTCCCTGGCGATTGTCGGCTTGGGCAAGCTGGGCGGGGCCGAACTGAACTACGGCTCCGATCTCGATGTTGTATTCGTCGCCGACGAAAGGGCCGAGGATCTGCCCGGACTGCAGCGCGTGGCCATTGACGTCATCGACCTGCTGGGCAGCCCGACGGAACTGGGTGTGGCCTTCGAGGTGGACGCCCGTTTGCGGCCCGATGGCGAGAAAGGACTTCTGGTCAACACGCTTGAGGCCCATGGCGAGTACTACCGGCAACGCGCCCGTCTTTGGGAGATACAGGCCATTTCCCGTTCCCGGCTCGTTGCCGGCTCCCGCGAGGTCGGGGCGCGCTACTGCCAGACGGTCGCGGCGCTGGCTGATTTCAGCCATCCGGACACGGCGGCGGCAGCGGCGCGCGGGCCGGACTGGAAACAGGAAATTGCCAAGATGCGTCTCCGCATCGAGCAGGAGCGCACACCCAAAGGCAAAGAACACCTGGCCATCAAGACGGGAACGGGCGGCTTGGTCGATGGGGAATTCATCGCCCAGACGCTCTGTCTGGCCCACGGCTGGCAAAAGCCCAATACGCTCGAAGCTTTGGCCCTGGCCCGCGACCAGGGAGCACTCGAGGCGGGGGCGGCGCAGTCGCTCATCGACAACTACCGCCGCTTGCGGCGAGTCGAGGGGATCCTGCGGCGGTGGAGTTACGCCGGCGAGACCGAACTGCCCGACGACCCGGCGCCGCAGTACCGGGTGGCGGTCCGGTGCGGCTTCACGAATGCCGGGGATTTCCTGACTGCCGTCAGCCGGTACCGCCAGAACATCCGCCGTGTTTACGCGAGCGTGCTGGGCATCCATAGCGCAGCGCGGCAGAGCCGCAACCAAAGCGACGGGAGACTCGTGCGTCTCTGGTGCCGACGAATGCGCAGGTCGCCGCGCTGCGGCGGCGCTGCGGCGCAGCGCTGGGCGGACCCAGAGAATGAAGAAGTGACCGGCCTGGCAGCGTGAGAATCTTCGCCGAAATGCTCGAAGTGAGCGCATGATAACATGAATGCCACACGCCGTCGTTTCCTGGGTTTGCTGGGCGGGTCGCTTGCTGTTCCCATCTTTCTCCGGGCCGCCACGCCATCCAGCCGCCTGCCCATTGCGTTTTCGACCCTCGGCTGCCCGCGCTGGGACTGGGCCACGATCCTGAGCCGCGCTGCCGAGCACGGGTACGCGGCGGTCGAACTGCGGGGGATCCAGGGCGAGATGGACCTGACCAAACGCCCCGAGTTCAGGGCGGCGCGTCTGAGCGCGAGCCTGAAGGAACTCGACGACGCCGGTTTGCGTCTGGCGGGTCTGGGTGCGTCGGCGCGCCTGCACGATGCGGAACCCGCCGTCCGCGCCGCGCAGTTGGACGAAGCGCGTCGTTTCATTGATTTGGCGCAGCGTCTGAGGGCGCCTGCCGTGCGCGTATTCGGCGACAGGCTGGTGGCGGGTCAACCACGGGAGGCGACGATCGAACGCGTGGTGGCCGGCCTGCGCGCCTTGGGCGAGCATGCCAAGGGCAGCGGCGTGACGGTGCTGCTCGAATCGCATGGGGATTTCTGCGACTCGCCGACGCTACTCGAGATCATGGAAGGCGCGGCGATGGAGACCGTCGGTTTGCTTTGGGACACGCATCACACATTCGTCGCGGCGAAGGAAGAGCCCGGCCGGACCTTGAATGAACTGGGCCGTTATGTTCGGCACGTGCACCTCAAGGACTCGAAGCCCGACGGCAAAGGCGTGCGTTACGTCCTGACCGGGACCGGCACGGTGCCGGTGCGCGACATTGTGCGGCTGCTGGCGGGCCGCGGGTACAAGGGGTATTTCAGTTTCGAGTGGGAGAAGGCCTGGCATCCGGAGATCGAGGAGCCGGAGACGGCGTTTCCTCAATTTGCGCGGGTGATGGGCGAGTATCTCGCCCAGGCGCGGTCGGCGGGGGTGTGAGCGCAGGGGCGCCCGTTTCCAGACTGGCCGTCCGGCGGCCCCTAAGGGTCACCCACGCGGCGGGGCCGGCGGAGTCTGCGGGGCTGGCGGCGGGGCGTTCGTGGCGGAGTCGGGCGGGCCGGTGATGCCGAGTTGGCTTTGCAGAACGGCTTTGGCTTCGGGCTGAATGCCCCCTTCGGGATCGAGCAGGTAGCGGAGGATCTCGGCCTGCATGTCTTTCAAGGGCGGAAGACCAACGCGCTTGCCGGAGGGTCCGCCGAGGATCTTACCCTGGTAGCGAGCCCAGATGTTGCGGGCCAGGGCCTGGTAGCCATTGAAGGCGTCTTCATCCCCGTCGACGAGATTCACATAAGACTGCCGGAGCGCGCCCATGATGTTCGAGATCGGTCCGGTTCATGTCGGTTTCGCCCACGTCTTCGCCGACGCGTTTGAGCGCGTAGTCGTCGAGGGTCATGCCGCGGGGGTAATCCTTCGGGTACTTTTCCTTGACCACCTGGAACCAGCGTTCGGCATCGCGCATGCGGCCATGGACATAGAAGAAGTAGGTGGCGCTCAGGAGGAAGTTCTTGTGGGCGCGGCTGATGTGCTGGCGCATCAATTCGTCTTCGGCCATGGCCTCCTCGTATGCGGCATGGGCCTTGTCCGCGATGTCGAGGTTGGGCTCGAAGCGGAAGCCGTCGCCCAGCTTCGCTTCGATCAATCGCCCGCGGTGGAACGCCATGTCCATGGATTGGTAGGTGACGCGGCGCAATTGGATGAGTTCGTCTTTGGTTTTGGCTTCCTGTTTGCCGACGAACGCCCAGTAAAGGGCGTGGGCTTCGGGCAGCCGCCAATCGAGCGGCCCGTAGAGATCGTCCACCGCGCGCATGCGGGTGAGGTCCATCTTATAGACCTCGCGGAGTCGGCTGGCCCGACCCCGGGCTTCGTCGGTGGCCGGAGCGGCGAGTTCATCCCAGCGCGGGCGTCCACCCTGGAAGAGCTCCTGCATTTGAGACGCCCAGGCGCCCTTGAAGAACAGGTGCGCGTCGTCGAGATTGTGCCCCATCTTATGCTGGAAGTGCCAGGCCAGCTCCCGGTAGAGCAGGACCTCGTGCGGGTTGTAGAGGAGCGCCTGGTCGCGCAACAGTTCGATCCCGCGGGAGACCCACAGCCAGCGGTCCCGCGGATCGCTGAACTTGATGGAGATGTTGTAGGACATGTCCCAGGCCTGGACGATCCAGACCGTCTTGTTGTGCGGCTGCAGTTTGGTGATCCAGTCTGCGAGCTGGACTTTCTCGAAGTACTTGTCCTGGTCCTGCAATTCCATGGCGCGGATCCAGAGGGCGTTGGCGATGAGGCCGCGAAAACCGCCCAGCACGACCGTGGTGAGCGACAGGATGGGCGGGGCGTTCTTGAGCGGCTCGACGCGGGTCAATCCCAGTTCGCCGCGCAGACGCGTGAGGGAGCGTTGCGCCCACGAGGCGCTCACCAGGAGGACAAGCGCGAGGAGGGCCAGCCCTGCCTGGTACCATCGCGAGCGTGAGCGTTGCATAGCTCAGCCCTTTCCAGACGCGGTGGCGAGTTCGCGGCGCGTGAACACCGCGATGCCGAAGGCGGCGAAGAGCCCGCCCATCAGCAGCACGATCTGGCCGATGGCGCGGGCCAATTGGGTCCACGTCACCGTGCGGCCGGTGCTCAGGGAGTCGATGGGAGAGAAATCGCGCACCAGGTTGATCAACGTCAACAGGCCGTGGAAACAGCCGACCGTGACGTGGTCGAACAGGTTGGGTTTGGCGACGGCGCCCGTGTCGTGGTTGACTTCCCGGATGGTTCCCTGCTCGACGACCAGGCTCATCGTGCCCGTCGAGAACGCGACAATGAGCAGGCCGAGGGCGACGAAGGCGGCCACCGGGAAGGAGAGGAAGCTCGCGGCAGCCAGCCCGAGCGCCGCGAGCAGGGCAAGCCAACAGAGGATGATCGCCACGCCGCGCACGTAGTTCGGACCGAACCCGCCCGCGCGGTAGAGCACTTCGAATCCCTCATCGAGGGGGAACAGCACCGTGGTGTCGTTCTGGTTTGTGTATTCGACGGTGAGCGAGCCTTGGGCATCGAACAGGTCGGGCGGCACGGGGAATTCGTAAAACGTCTCGGCGGCGTGGCTTTTCACGTCCATGACTCGCTTGGGCGATTCCGGCGGTCCCACTTCCCACAGACCCCAGTAAGTGCCGGAGGGGCTTTTCTCGGAGACATAGAACTTGATCCTCAGAAAGAGCGGACGGTCGGCGAGGGCATGTTTCACCGAACTGAGGTCGATGCGCCAAATCCGGGTCACACCCGGCGGCACGACCTGGATGCCGGCCTTGACCTGTTCGCGAATGAACCGCCTGGCTTCGGAAGGGGGCATCTGAGCCACGGTCGGGTTCTTCGACCGTTTCTGGTACTCCGCCTCGACGATCGGTTCGAGGTCCGGGAGTTCTTCCCTGAACGAACTGCGGGCGACCAGGACTTCGTTGTGGAGGACCTCCAACTGCCCCTCGGAGAGCCCCCGCGATCGCCACACCAACTGGGCATACACCGCTCCCGCGCAAAGCCCGAGCATCAGGCCATTGAGCATCATGATGCCAAGCCATTTGCCCAGCCAGATCTGCCAGCGCGCAATCGGTTTGACTGCGACGACCTGCATTTGGCATTCCTCGATATCTCCCGCCAACGTGCCGCACGCCAGCCACAGAGTGGTCAGCCCGAGCACCGCCGTCGTCAGGCCCAGGGTGTAGGTGAGCACGATCTGCACGAATTCCTGCGCTTTGCCGGTGTGCTTGATGACCGCCGGCAGCAGCAACACCCCCGCCACAAGCAGGACCGACAACACCGGCACCAGCCGGAAGCGGAAAGCCGCCCGGAACGTCAGCCGCGCCACCGCGAGGACCGGCCTCATGACTTGCCTCCCAGAAGGTCGGAGAGCTTCGCGTTGGCCTGATCGAGGTCTGCCGGAGGCGGCGTTTCCACTTTCGCCGGGCTGGGGCTCTCGTCCCCGCCACGCGCCAGCGCGGCCAGCTTCCCCTCGTTGACCGGCTCGGTCGTGGGCAGGGCGACCGCTGGAGGGGGAGCCGGGGCTTCGGGCCGGCTGAACCGTTCGAGCTGGCGATCCACGCCCGATGATTGATCGGCATCGCCGCGCAAGTAGGCTGCCACCCGCGCGCCGGACGTGGCGCCGGACGTTGTCTCGCGCTGTTTGGCGCGCTGAACAACGCCGAGAAAGTAGCTCTCGAGATTCTGGGTCGGCGTGTCAATCCGCACCTGGTCGGTTCCCGCCTCGCGCCGCAGGATTGCCAGGGCTCGTTCGAGCGTTTCCCGGGGCAACAACGGAGCGGTGATCCGCACGGCGTCGGGCGTCGCCAGCAGCTCCTTGAGCGTGCCCATGGCCTGGATCTTGCCCCCGTAATAGATCACCACCCGATCGCAGACGTCTTCGACATCAGCGAGCAGATGGCTGCTGAGGAGGACCGTCTTGCCGCGCTGCGCCAGGGCCACGATCAGGTCTTTCACCTCGCGGCACCCGATCGGGTCAAGCCCCGAGGTGGGCTCGTCCAGGATGATCATGTCGGGATCGTTAATGAGGGCCTGGGCCAGACCGATGCGGCGCTGCATGCCCTTCGAGAATTCGCCGACCGTCCGCCGGCGCACCTGGCTGAGGCCGACCATTTCGAGGAGTTGCTCGCTCCGGTTTCGCCGCTCCTTCGCCGAGAGCTGAAAGAGGTTCCCGAAGAAATCCAGCGTCTCCGCAGAGTCGAGGTAGCGGTAGAGGTACGATTCCTCCGGCAGATAGCCGATACGGGCCTTGGTCTTGACATGGCGCGGCGAATGACCAAACACCTCGATGTGCCCGCGGGTGGGGTAGAGCAGCCCCAGGAGCATCTTGACCGTCGTCGATTTGCCCGAGCCGTTGGGACCCAACAAGCCAAAGACCTCGCCCCGGCGTATGTCGAAGTCGACGCCATCGACTGCGCGGGCCTTGGGTCGGCCCCAGAAATCCTTGAAAACCTTCGTCAGGCCGCGCACCGCCACCACCACCTCTGACGCAGGAGGAGCGGCGCCGCCGACTTTCGGTTCCAGATCAGCAATTGCCATAAGGGTGGCCTAAATTAGCAAAGCGATCCTGCCGCGACAACTGCGCGTTTCGCGGCACACAACGCGCGAACAGCGCGCCGAAGCTTCGGACGTGGCTGGGTGTCCCGGCTTCAGCCGGGTCTCGTCGGGAGCCCAGGCCAGAATGAGACTGCTGCGGTCGAAACCGAGTCCTGATTGACCACCCAGGCTGGGCTCTGTATCTCCTTTGGAAAAACGTGTGACCGCGACGATTCGAACAGGGGACAATCGCCTGGCGCTGCCTGGCCCAACGCAGGCGTCTCTGCGCGGAGAGGACGCGGCGCGACCCCCATCGACCGATGGACCTTGAGACGAGCAGCTTCATGGTCAGCGCGGGGCTCTGGGCGGCGGGCCTGCTTCTGTGGCGGCGTCTTCGGCCCCTGGCTTCGTCCCCTCCGGCCGGCCGGTCGCCGGGCGTGAGCGTCATCATCCCCGCGCGCAACGAGGAGCACAACCTCCCGGCGCTGCTGGGTTCGCTCGAAGCGCAATCGGTCAGGCCGCGCGAGGTTCTGGTGGTGGACGACGGTTCGACGGACCGCACCGCCGAAGCGGCGCGACGCCACGGAGCGACTGTGATCGCCTCGGAGCCATTGCCCGAGGGCTGGCGCGGCAAGACCTGGGCCTGCCATCAGGGCGCGCAGGCAGCGACATCTCAACTCCTGCTGTTCGTGGACGCCGACACCTGGTTTGAGCCGAACGGGCTGGCGCGGATCCTGGCGAACTACACCGGCGGCGCGTTCTCGATCGGGCCTTATCACGCGGTGCGAAGGCCCTACGAGGATCTCTCGCTGTTTTTCAACCTGAACATGACCGTCGGCACGGTGCCTGATGGCTTATTCGGCCAGATGCTGCTCGTCGAGCGCGAGAGCTATTGGCGGGTCGGCGGTCACGAGACCGTCAAGGGGCGGGTTCTGGAGAACTTCTGGCTGGCCGGGCGGTTTCGTGCCGCCGGCTTCCCAACGCGGAGCGCCACCGGCCGGGGCGCGTTCTCGTTCCGCATGTACCCGCACGGGTGTGGCGAACTGGTCGAAGGATGGACGAAAGGGTTCGCCTCGGGTGCCGGCCAGACGCCGCGCGGGGTTCTGGGGCTGGTCGTGGCATGGATGATCGGTCTGGTGCTGGCCCCTTTGGGCTGGGTGATGACAGGCGACTGGCCATGGTGGGGCCCGGCGTACTTCCTATGTGCCGCGCAGGTGGGTTGGTTGAGCCGGCGAATCGGCGCGTTCCGGCGGCTGACCGCGCTGGTTTATCCGTTGCCGCTGATCTTCTTTTTTGTCGTGTTCGCCCGCTCCGCGCTGCGCTCGGGCAAACACGTCCGTTGGAAAGGGCGCGTGATTCGTGCGGATTGACCTGCCCATCGCCTGGATCGTCGTGTTGAACGTGGCCGGGTGGCCCGCGATTCAACTCGCCCTCGCCTGGGCTTTCACGCGGATGCCGGTGGCGTGGTTCCATCCAGGACCGGTACGCCGATGGGAGCGAGGCGGACGTGTCTACGAGCGCCTCTTCGCCGTCAAAGGCTGGAAAGACCGTCTGCCGGACGGCGCCCGCTGGTTTGGCGGCGGCTTTGCGAAAGCCACGCTGCGCGGGGCCAATCCCGAACACCTGCGCCGTTTCACTCGCGAGACGTGGCGCGGAGAACTTTGCCACTGGGCGGCTTTGGGATTTGCGCCTGTGTTCTTCCTTTGGAACCCGTGGTGGGCGGATTGGATCATCGCGGCGTACGCGCTCGCGGCGAATCTGCCGTGCATCCTCGTCCAGCGCTACAACCGCGCGCGCTTCGAGCGGGCCCTGGGGCGGGTTCCAGCATCGTCCTGATCCCGCAGGCGCGGCATCAGAAGCCCGCCGATGTCATCGGTGGGGCCGGTGACCGGCACTCGCGTCCGGGCGGCCCTTCGGGCGAACGGTGCGGTGAACTCAGGCAGGGAGTCCGGCCCCCATCCTCTCCTTGAGAATTGTGAAGAAGGTATTGGCCGCTTCGTCCTGGGGATTGAGCAGCAGGCGCTGTTTCATCCGCAACTTCTCGACCTCGGTCACGTCTTCCTGTTCGGCCACGTAGTAGATCGGTTTGCCCCGTTCGCCGTAGATGGCGTAGGAGTACCAGTTCATCAGGAAGGGCTCGCCGTTCTTGCGGTAGTTCCAGGTCTGGCCATGAAACACCTGGCGGTTCAAGAGTTTCTGTTTCAGCCCGGCCAAGACGGTGCGATCTGTTCGTTTGCCCTGGAGCATCCGCGGCGTCTTGCCGCTCAACTCCTCCCGCCCGTAGCCGGTCATCTTCAACCAGGCCCGGTTGACATAAATGATGCGGGGGCCCGACGGGGGTTCAAGTTGGGCATCCGTGACCATGATGCCGCGTCGCAAGTTTTCGAGAACGATGAGCCAATCGAATTTGAGTTGCATACGATGTGGTGGCGCCAATTCAGAGGCAAGTCTGTCCCGCGCGCCATCGATGGCAAGTGCGAATCGCGCTCTCGCGAGGCCAGTCAAGGGCGGACGCCGCCTTGACCGCGCCCGGCCTGGCTCCTAATGTGGGCCTCGTTTCGGGGAGCCAGGAAACCAGGCCGCTGGTGACGGCTGAGAGGGCGACGCCCGGGCGTTGCCGACCCGTTGAACCTGATCCGGGTAATGCCGGCGAAGGGATTCGAGGTCTGCCTTTCTTCCGCGTTTCCTCGACTCGAAGTCAGCCGCCAGTCCGGCATTGGCCTGCGGCGGTTGGCGCCCATGCAAGACGACGTATGATGGCCACTCAAGACATGCCCGGCTCCTCCGTTGGGGAGACCGTTCCCGGCTCGCGGAGAGTCTATGTGTCCGGGCGCTTGCACGCCTCGATGCGGGTGCCGATGCGCGAAATCGCCCTTTCTCCCACGCGGCTGGCCAGCGGCCGAATCGAGCTCAACGAACCGGTCCGCGTCTATGATTGTCGGGGGCCCTGGGGCGACCCGGCTTTTCAGGGAGACGCCAGTCAGGGGCTTCCGTCGCTCCGTCGCGAGTGGATCGTGTCGCGCGGCGACGTGGAGGAATACGACGGGCGCGGCCATGTCCAACCGTCCGGGGATCCGGCCTGGGCCGGGGCTTCTCCCGTGCCGGACTCGGCCCTTCGCGCTGCGCAGTTCCCTTTGCGCCATCCGCTGCGCGCCAAGCCCGGGCGGCGCCCGACCCAACTCGAGTATGCCCGCCGCGGGGTGATCACTCCGGAAATGGAGTTCGTTTCCATCCGTGAGAACCAGGGACTCGATTTGCTCGGATTGCATCCCGCATCGGAGGCATCGAGGGACCACCCGGGCCACCAGCATGCCGGCTCGGCAGGCCGCCTCGAGCGCACCACGCCGTCCGTGTTCCGTCGTTTCCCACAGCGCCTGTCGGGGCCGATCACCCCCGAGTTCGTGCGCGACGAGGTGGCGGCAGGCCGCGCGATCATCCCGGCCAACGTCAACCACCCCGAGTGCGAGCCGATGATCATCGGACGCAATTTTCTGGTGAAGATCAACGCGAACCTTGGCAACAGTGCCGTCGCCTCCAACATCGAGGAAGAAATCGAGAAAATGCGCTGGGCGCTCCGCTGGGGGGCCGACACCGTGATGGACCTGTCCACCGGCCAGAGCATTCACGCCACCCGAGAGTGGATTCTGCGCAACTCGCCCGTCCCCGTCGGCACCGTCCCGATCTACCAGGCGCTCGAAACGGTGGGCGGCAAGGCCGAAGAACTGACCTGGGAGATCTACCGCGACACCCTTCTTGAGCAGTGCGAGCAGGGGGTGGATTACTTCACCGTCCACGCGGGCGTGCTCCTTCGATTCATCCCGCTCACGGCCCACCGCGCCGCCGGCATCGTCAGCCGCGGCGGCAGCCTCATGGCCAAGTGGTGTCTTGCGCATCATCAGGAGAATTTTCTTTACACCCATTGGGACGACATCTGCGAGATCTTGGCGGCGTACGATGTCGCTTTCAGCATTGGAGATGGCCTGCGTCCGGGGTCGATTGCCGATGCCAACGACGACGCCCAGTTCGCCGAGCTCGAGGCGCAGGGCGCGCTCACCCGGCGGGCGTGGGAACACGGTTGCCAGGCCATGAACGAAGGCCCCGGCCATGTGCCGATGCATCTGATCGAGGAGAACATGCACCGGCAGCTCGAGTGGTGCCACGAAGCGCCCTTCTACACCCTTGGCCCGCTGACCACGGACATTGCCCCCGGGTATGACCATCTGGCCAGCGCCATCGGGGCGGCCATGATCGGTTGGTACGGCACGGCCATGCTCTGCTATGTCACCCCCAAGGAACACCTGGGCCTGCCCAATCGGGAGGATGTCAAGGCAGGCGTCCTCGCCTACAAGATCGCCGCCCACGCCGCCGACCTCGCCAAAGGTCATCCAGGCGCCCAGTACCGCGACAATGCGATCAGCAAGGCACGCCTCGAATTCCGCTGGGAAGACCAGTTCAACCTCAGCCTCGATCCGGACACAGCCCGCGAGTACCACGATCAGACGTTGCCTCAGGAAAGCGCCAAGACCGGCCACTTCTGCTCGATGTGCGGACCCCGGTTCTGCGCGATGCAGATCAGTGACGAGGTTCGCCGCGACGCGTCCGTGCAGGGCCTCGCCGAGGAAGACACGCTGAGGAAGGGCCTGGAAACGAAGGCGAGAGAGAAAGGGGCGGGGAAACACGGGGACTTTTCATGCCTATGAGGACTGGGATTTGGTCTGAGGCGCGCCTCGCTAACCCGGAAATCTCACCGGTGGGGCGATCGCGGCATTCCGGACGGTCCGCGGGTGAGATTTCCGGGTCTGTGAAACCCGCGCCCAGCAAGGAGAATCGGCTCATCGGTTCATCAAAGCCGGGATACGCCCCAGCCGCTCGGGCGGCCCGGGCACGCCGACACAGTGTGGTCGAGATTGGGTCCATCTGTTTGGGGCGCGGGTTTCTGAGAGCCCGCATTTCAAGTGCAATGTGACGGTGACCGGTCAGATGACATCAAAAGTTGGTGAGAAATGCGGGCTAGAGTGACTCCTCGTTTGAAATCTGTAGTAAATGAGTCAAGCTTTCCGTCAGCCCTCTGGCGCCGCGCAGCGGCGCGCCTTAGCGAGGCGTCGACTGTCGATAACCTGGGGAATGCCAAGCGCAAACGATCTGGCAACAAGCCTCGCCGGTCTGAGGCGTGCCTCGCTAAAAATAGTTGAAAGTAATTCTTGCTATCCCGCCAGAAGAGCCCATCTTCCGTCGTCTGTTCGACAGCTTGTCTCTCTCAAGGCATGGTGAATCCTCAGTTGAACCTCGTTCAGTGATGATTTTAAACCCGATGTTCGGGAACAGTCTGACGAAAGCAGCGTTGGGGACAGAAAACATCACATATGAGTAATAAACTGTTTGTCGGAAATCTTTCCTTCAACACCACCGAAGCCCAGTTGCGCGACCAGTTCTCCGCGCACGGCGTCGTGACCGAAGTCAACCTCATGGTGGACCGGGAAACGGGACGTCCGCGCGGATTTGGTTTCGTCACCATGAACACACCCGAAGAGGCCCAGGCCGCCATTGCGGGCCTGAGCGGCAAGTCGATCGACGGCCGTGACCTCACCGTCAACGTCGCCCGGCCCCGCGAAGAGCGTCCCGCCGGCGGCGGACACGGAATGGGCGGCGACCGGCGCAGGCGTTACTAAAGGCCGAACGCCGGATTCGCTCGAGGTCCGCTTCGCCGGACCTTTCCTGCCGATTCGGCAGCCTCGCTTTGGCGGGACTGCCGAAGGCTGCTGTGAGGACCGAATCGAGACCAGTCGGAACCGCCCATGAAAGAAGCCCCTATCGAGGTTGAAGGATGCGTTACCACCGTGCTCCCGGGCACGATGTTCCGAGTGGAATTGGCGAACAAGCATCTGGTGCTCGCGACGATCTGCGGCAAAATGCGCAAGCGCTGGGTCCGCCTGACCGTCGGTGACCGCGTCAAGATGCAGATGTCCCCCTACGATCTGGACAAGGCGCGCATCACCTGGCGACTCAGATAGCCTTCCTCAAACGCGACCGACCGCGAGGCCTGCTGCCCTCCCCTGGCCATGATTGGGGATCCCGGTTCGATCCCCACCCGCTGATCGCCACCCCCCCGCGATCACCGATGGAACGTTCGTCTTGCGAACCGACACGCACTGGGATCACCTGGGGGTCGCGCGGTGTTGCCCCTTGAGATCCCAATCGCCTGCCCCATGACGCCCCCCCGGCCTCGAGAGCTTCCGCCCGATACCGCCGGCGCCGCCGGGCGAGGACCCGCGGCGCTGGATGCGCTGCTGGCCGCCGATCCGCCCATCCTCGCGCTGGCGCCGATGCAGGATATTACCGACCTCGCGTTCTGGCGTCTGGTTCATTCCTGTGGAGGGGCCGACCTTTACGTGACGGAGTACTTTCGCGTCTACGCCACATCCGCGCTCGACAAGACAATCCTGCGTTCCGTGGTCGAGAATCCCGACCAGCCGACCGGTTCTCGCCCAACTGATCGGCAACGACATCCCGGCCCTGGTTCGCACGGCCCGCCAGTTGCAGGCCTATCCCATCGCCGGAATCGATCTCAACCTTGGCTGTCCGGCGCCTGTCGTCTGTCGCAAGTGCGCCGGGGGCGGTCTGCTGCGCGACTTGGAACGTATCGACGCCATCCTTGGCGCGCTGCGCGATGCTTTAACGACCCGGCTGACGGTCAAAGCCCGCGTCGGATTCGACTCGCCCGCTTTGTTCGACGACCTGCTCGGCGTGTTGGCCCGGCACCGGCTTGATCTGGTCACCGTGCACGGGCGCACGGTCACCGAGCTCTACCGGAGCCAGGTGCGCTACGATCTCATCGCCCGGGCTGTCCAGCGCCTGCCTTGCCCCGTTTTGGCCAACGGAAATGTGTCATCGTCGGCGCGAGCCGTGGGCGTCCTGCGGGAGACAGGCGCCCGAGGACTTATGATCGGTCGCGGCGCCATTCGGAATCCGTGGATCTTCGCCCAGATCCGGCAGATGTTGAGCGGGGCGCCGGTGAGGCAGCCCATTGGCCGTGAGGTGCTGGCCTACCTCGAGAGCCTGCTGGAAGCCACGAGACGTCCGCGCCTGCGCGAGCGTGCCCACATCCAGCGCGTCAAGAAGTACGCCGCTTTTGTCGGTCTGGGCATCGAGCCCACCGGCAGCTTTCTTCATCAGATCCGGCGTGTCACGACCGAGGCTGACTTCCATCGCGTCTGCCGCGCCTTCCTCGATCACGGCGAGCCGATGCCCCTCGAACCGTTCCCTCTCCCATTGAAGAAGACCGATGTCCTCGCCGGGCCGCATGCATAGCCCGGCGTCCAGGCAATGGGGTCAGATCCATATTGTTGACAAACGAGGTCGGCAGTGCGGACACGTCTTTCAGGGGTGCTACCAGGCAATCGTGGCGGACCATGCTGGTCGAGGAAGACAAATGTCCCGTCCGGCCCCGGTTTTCGCCGCTTCCCCAAATGCGATTGGGATGGCATGGTACGCCCATGATTTCACTTCGCATCCCTACGGGCAACCTGCGCTGGCTGGTGCTCTGCGCTGTGTGCATCCTTCGGCTCGAAGGCGCGCCACCGCCAAAACAGGAACTCAAGTTGCCCATGCGCGACGGCGTCCACCTGGCAACGGACGTTTTCCTGCCCGAGGGCGAAGGCCCGTTTCCCGCCATCCTGATCCGCACGCCGTACAATAAGGAGAATATCGGCAATATCGGCGCCGAGGGGGCCCGTCGCGGTTTCGCCATTGTCGCACAGGACACGCGCGGGCGGTTCGGTTCTGAAGGGCCGAACTTGCCGTTCGCCACCGACGGTTGGGATGGGGCGGCGGACGGCTGGGACACCGCCGAGTGGCTGTCGAGTCAGCCCTGGTGCAACGGCAAGATCGGCACATACGGCGGCTCGGCTGTGGGGATCACTCAGTTGCTGCTGGCCGGTTCCGGGTCTTCGCGCATCACATCGCAACACATCACGGTGGGCGCGCCCAACCTCTATCGCGACTGCGTTTACCCGGGTGGCGTGTTCAAGAAGTCAATGATCGAGGATTGGCTTCGCATCTCGAAGTTCAGCCCGGACGCCCTGAGCCTCTGGACAAGCCATCCGGTGCTGGACAGATACTGGCGCGCGCGCCAGTTGGACCGCCGCTATGGCAAGGCGAATGCGGCCGGGGTCCACATTGGCGGCTGGTTCGACATTTTCGCCCAAGGGTCGATCGACGCTTTTGTGGGCTACCAGGAGCGCGGTGGCCCCCGCGCCAGGGGACAACAGAAACTCCTCATGGGGCCGTGGACGCATGCTGTGCTCCAAGACAAAGCCGGAGACCTCGAATTCCCGAACGGGAAGAAACCGCCCACCGATTTCCACGACGCGTGGCGGTGGTTTGACTTCAGCTTGAAAGGGGCTTCCAACGGCATCCCCCAACAGCCGGCTGTGGTCTACTACGTCATGGGAGACGTCGACGACCCGCAGGCCCCGGGCAACGTCTGGCGGCAGGCGGACCACTGGCCGCCGGTCCCTGCAAAGCCGACTCCGTTCTACGCCGCTGTGGATCGGACGCTCTCCGTCCATCCGCCCAAGGTCGCTTCCGCCTGGCTCTCTTACCGCTACGACCCGGCCCAGCCGGTGCCGACCCTGGGCGGACCGCAACTCACAATCCCCGCCGGCCCGAAAGACCAACGCCCGATCGAAAGCCGCGACGATGTGCTGGTGTTCTCGACGGAGCCTCTCGAGCAGCCGCTCGAAGTCACCGGGCGCGTCCGGGTCAAGCTCTGGGCTGCCAGCGACGCACCCGACACCGACTTCTTCGCCAGGCTCTGTGACGTTTACCCCGATGGCCGGTCGATGAACGTCTGTGAAGGCCAGTTGCGGGCGCGGTTTCGCGAATCGTTCGACCGCGAGCGCCTGCTGAAGCCGGGCAAGATCTACCCGTTTGAGATCGATCTGGGCTCGACGAGCATCGTTTTCAATCGGGGCCACCGCGTCCGGCTCCACATCACCTCGAGCAGCTCGCCCGGCTTCGATCCCAATCCCAACACCGGCGAATCGTTTCGCGCCAGCGCCCGCCAGCAGCAGGCCCACAACACTGTCCGCCTCGATGCGCGGCACCCGACGCATCTGATTCTCCCGGTCGCTTTGCAGCCAGACGTCCGGAGAATCCCCAGAGGGAAAAGTGACTGTCCAGGGAAGCGCGTCTCAGAGCAATTCAGACCCCATACATCATGAACAGCCACCGTACTTCTCTGATCCCCTCATCGGGTCCTTCTCCCATCCGATGGGAGAGGGTGGCGAAGCCGGCGCCATCTGGAAGTGGCGGGCGCGACTCTGCCAACCGGCGCCGTTGGGTTTCCCTCTCCCGTCGGACGGGAGGGGGTGTCCCGCTTTGCGGGACGGGTGAGGGGCAATGTGCGCGGTTCCTTTTCACTGAGCAGTTCAAGAAGGAACAGGCTGCTTCCCGCGAGCGGTCCCAGGGCGGTCCCAACCGCCGCACTTTTCTGCGTCTTTCGGCTCTTGCCACGACGGGTCTGACCCTCGCGCCTCGGCATGTTCTGGGCGGCGCCGGCCATGTCGCTCCCGGCGAGAAGATCACTCTGGCTGGCATTGGCACGGGCGGCCAAGGGATGCAGAACCTGGCCGCGTTCCAGGAGTTCCCCGAGATCCAAGTGGTCGCCGTCTGCGACGTCGAGCGCGAGAGCAATCGCTACCTGTCCTGGAACTGGTCCCAAGGGAGGGAGGAACGTCCATGCGGACGGGAACCGGCGCGGCGTGCGGTCGAGTCGGGCTACGCGGCGCAACGGGGCTCAGGCCAGTATCGCGGCTGCAGGGCGTACGTGGATTACCGGGACTTGCTCGAGAAGGAGGACGTGGACGCCGTGATGATTGCCACTCCGGATCACACCCATGCGGTGATCGCGATGGCCGCTCTCAACCGCCGGAAGCACGTCTACTGCGAGAAGCCGCTGACCTACTCGGTGTCCGAGGCCCGCCAGGTGGCCGAAGCCGCGCGCCGCGCGGGCGTCGCCACCCAGATGGGCAACCACGGGCAGGCCGAAGAAGGCGCGCGCGTCGTGCAGGAGATCATCGGCGACGGCGCGATCGGCGCGGTGCGCGAGGTGCACGTGTGGTCGGGGGCGCGTTTCTGGACCTGGCCGACCTGGGACGGACGTCCGCCGGAGACCCCGCCGGTCCCGGAGGGACTCGACTGGGATCTGTGGCTCGGTCCGGCGCCGCACCGTCCATACCATCCGGCGTATCATCCCTGGACCTGGCGGAACTGGCTCGATTTCGGCACGGGGCTGCTGGGGGATCTGGGCGCGCACAAGTTGTCCACCGTCTTCAAAGCGCTCCGATTGAGCCACCCTGCCAGCGTCGAGGCCAGTGCCACCAAGTTGTCCCCGGAAACCTATCCGCTCGGGGAAATCGTGCGCTTCGAGTTCCCCGCGCGCGGCGCCATGCCGCCCGTGGTGCTGACGTGGTACGACGGTGGATTGAAACCGCCACGCCCGCCCGAACTGGATCCGGACGACGGCATCGAGGACACGATTTACATTGGCGATCAGGGCAAGTTAATGGGGCAACGGCTGCTGCCCGATTCACGGATGGACACCTATCGGCAGCCGCCCAAGACTCTGGCGCGGTCGCCCGGGCATTACCGGGAGTGGGTGGAAGCCATCCGCGGCGGGTTGCCGCCCGGCTCGAATTTCGTCGATCACGCGGGACCGGTGACCGAGGTCTGTCTGCTGGGCAATGTCGCCGTCCGTGCGCAGAAGAAACTCCTCTGGGATGGACCCGGTCTGCGGATCACCAACGACGCGTCCGCGAACCGGCTGCTCGACCGTCCGTATCGAGAGGGCTGGACACTTTAGCGAGGCTTGGCGTCTCACCGGCGCAGCGCGGTGACCAGCGCATTCGTCGGCACCAGAGGTATACGAGTGGCCCCTTGACTTTGGTTGCGGCTCTGCCGCGCTGCGAACGGCTGGTGGTTGCTGGGCGTCCACCACGATCACCGGCGCCGGGTGCCTTGCTCAGGGGCTCTGCCGCGCTGTGCGCTCTCACTCAGTCACCGGAACGAGTTCCAGGGCCTGGATCATGGCTTCCCTGCCGTCCGCGCCCTGGAATCGGACTTCGATGATGCCATGGCGCGGCGCGATCTGATCGAACGTGCGGTCGACGGCGCGGAACGGTCCGCCGGCCTCTTTTGCCGCATCCAATCGGTCGATCACCTGCTCTCCGTTGATCCAGACAGACGTCAGACGAACGACGCGGTTCCATCCGTTCTCCCGCTCCATCCAGGGGGTCTCGGTGGTGTCTGCCCATTTCAGGGTGAGACGGTACCGCCCGGGCCCGACTGTGAGGGCGACTCGGAATTCCCTGCCGTGCACGCCGTAGCGGTAGAGTTCCGGATCGCGCGTGTTGCCCACCCACTTGGTCCGGCGCGCCGTCCACCAGCACCGCGCGACCGTGTCCTGTCCGGCGCCCAGGCGGATCACGAATTCGGTTGCTGTCCGCCAGGCGTGTCCCGCCGAGTCGATATAGTCTTCCCGCTTCGGGTAGCCGAAGATCATGCGCTGGGGCCCGGTTGGGCCGCCGCCGGAGCCGTAGCCCGCGTCGCCGGTGGCGTCTGAACACTGAACCCCAGCGATGCGAATCGCCGTGCCGCGTGAGAGTGGGTTCTTCTGGCCGCGGGCCACCAGCTTCAATGCGTGGGGCCTGTTGTGGAGACCGCCTCTGGCGAAAAGGAGCTGGCGCTCGCGCCGCTGCGGGTTCCAGCACTCGATGCGCGTGAGTTGCTTCACTCCGTCCAGATAAGCGTCGGCCCAGCCCCCGTCCGTGTCCACGGCGCCGATCACGCGCACTTGATTGCCGTGGAACGAGACCGTCATCGATGCGCCTTCGGCGGAGGCGGTTCGCGACAAACGGGCCTCCGATGGATCGGCTGGCGATCCACCACGAAGGGCAGTGTCGAGATCCACCGCTGCATCCTCCGATTCGACCGGCTCGTCCGTCCAGGCGCCGTCCCACTGGCATTGATGGATCGGCAGCGAGGTTTGCGGATCGGGGCCTTCGACGGCGATCGTGCGCTGGCCGTCGTGACGAATGTGAACCAGCCAATCGCCATTGGACAGCGCCTCGACGGTGTAGCCATTGGCGTCGAGGTCCGCGCGGCGGAGAAGCGGTTGGCGGTTGCCTCTGATCTCTTCGGGTTCGAAGGCGAGCCGGAGCGCATCCACGGCGGGCGGCGACGCGTCGTAGGTTCGATAGCTCACGCGGCCTTTCTCGTAACGCACGGCTTGGACAACCGAGGCGCAACGGAGAATGTGGTTTTCGCGGTTCGGGGCCAGTGCGCGCGGCATCCAGGCCATCGCCTCGAGCGCCTGGCACAGCGGCCACGGATGAGCCAGGTTGGACCATTCGCCGGTGGCGACGGTTTGGCCGAGAAGTCCGTCCTTCACCACGCCGTTGGTGTCGCTGTCGTAGGTCGCCATCAGGATCATGCGCCGACCGATCTCGCGCGCCCAGGGGTCGTCCGCGAGCGCGCCGTAGCGGATGATCGTGGGTGCCGCCGTGTACTGGTTGTACGACAGCGACGTGCCGCAGCAGACCGAGGACTCGGGCCAGGCCCACGCGCCGCTGTACGTGTCCGCCATCGAGACCGGGTCGGCGCTGTTCCGGTTGGCGATCAGCAACATGATGTTCCGCACGTCAGCCCGCCAGTCGGGGAAATCGGCGCGGGCGCGCTGGAAGTAGTCGCAGATCATGGACACGGTGCCGCACATGATCGGGTTGTCCCAATCCCAATAGCTGCGCCCCCAGGTCTCGTTCACCAACCATCGCGGGAGCATCTGGTCGCGGAGAAATTGCCGTGCCCGGTCGCGCGCCCGCACGATGGCGTCATCCTGGCCGCGGTGCCCTACCTCGATGAGATCGTCGAGGAAGTTGGCGATCATGGCCGTGGACCCGGTCAACACATCGGACCAACCAACAACCGAAGGATCGACGTAGCGGTCCCAGGGCGATTCTTCGGGGTCGAAGTTGCAGTGCGCGGCGAAGAGATCGCCCCAGTGCCTGGCGGCTTCGAGGTAGCGCAGGTTCCCGGTGAGCTTATGCGCCCGCAGGATCTCGGTGCCGATGACCGCGCAGAGGTCGAGCTGGTTGCGTCCGCGGGGATCGCAGCGCCCGTAGGCCTTGCCCAGGGTCGGCGTGCTGATGGGGAATCGCGGCCAGGCGGGGTCATCCTCGGGCGTCTGGGCATAGTCGAGGATGTAATCGACCGTGAGGGGAATGTAGACGAAAGCGATGGGATCGCCGCTGTACTGGTAATAGGCGGTGAGGCCCTTGATGATGCTCCAGGCGCGCTGGCTCAGGTCGCCGCACATCCAGTCGGTCGTCGGCGGAATCACGATGGTGCCGTCGGGTTGGATGCTCCAGTGCGAATTGTACACGAAGTCTGGGGCAGCCATCACGGCCTTGTCGGTGGTCACCCACGGGTAGCGCTTGTACACATTGGCAGCGAGGGTCAGGCGCTCGTCGAGTTGTCCGTTCAAACCTGGGTGCCACGGGGCGATCACCCCGTGCGCGTCTTCGACAGTGGGATGCGCGTAGAGCGACGCGAGCCCTGCCGCGTTTGACACCTGCGACTTGGCACAGAGCACCGCGAGAAGGCAACAGGCCCCAAGCCACCTTCGCGAAAACCGGCGCGGTGCGGAGTTCCGAGCGCGCTGTCGGAGGCCAGAACGAGCGATCGTGGACACGTCCTCCTGTAGCGCGTCGCGCCAGGAACGGCAACAGGTTCCTGCCGACACAGGTTCCTGCCGGCTGAGAGCGCGTTCTTGAAGGCCGCCCGCAGGTCCACATCGTTGAGGTGGATCCGGCACTCGAGACTTCCGGCGGACGTGGGCCGGTCGAGGTGCGAATGCCTGCTGCCGGTTGGGAGAGGCGATGATGGAGTCCGCCGCTGATTTGCGGACCCTGGACCTGCTGTTTGCCGATGCAGCGCAATGCGCTTGCCCGAGCGGCAGGGGCACCTTAACCTCCGTCCATAGCCACAACTGCAACCCAAAACTGGAACAACCCCTCGATGAACATGAAACGACGCGAATTTCTGCAGACAACGGCGACATTCAGTCTGGCCGCGGCGAGCGGCGTGTTGGGTCGCCAGGCGTTCGCCGCCCAACCGCTCGATATGCGTGTCGGGGCGAGCGATCTGCGTGTGCAGCCGGTGCTCATGTACGGGCTTACCCAGCGCGTGAAAGGGCGGAGCTGGCGCCCGTGGGGAGACATCCAGACCGAGGAAGGAGTAGCCGAAGAGCTCGTCCGCATCGATCGTGAGTTGTGGCAACTCAAGAGCGAGGCGGACTTCGCCGTGACGTTTGCCCCTGCGTTCAAAACGAACGCAAAACCGCAGGTCGAGGCGCTCAAAGGCGCCGGGGCAGACGCGCTCTTGGTCTACGCCTCCGGCGGCGGCACGGACCTTCTTGAAGCCCTGGCCGGACTGGGAAAACCGATGGTGCTCTTTGTCCGTGACCGGTCGGGTCCGTACTACCTGTGGCACGAGATCCTGGACTCGAGGTTTCTGCGCAGTCACACCGACTCGGTGAAGCAAACGAACGCAGGGCTCGACGACATGGTGGTGGACGATCAGGGGGAGATCCTCTGGCGGTTGAGGGGTCTGTACGGATTGAAGAACACCCTTGGCCGGCGAATCGTGTGTGTCGGCGGCCCTGGCGGCTGGTCGTGTCCCCAAGCGCCGGAGCGCGCGCGCCAGCGTTTTCAGCTCGATATGATCACCGCGCCGGTCCCCGAGGTGAGTGCGCGCATCGAGGCGGCGCGGAAGGATTCCACCGCCGTCGAGCGCAGCCGGGCGGAGGCCCGGGCGTACCTGGACGCGCGCGGGGTCAAATCGCAGATCCCCGAGGAGTCTGTGGCCGAGGCGTTTTTGCTCAAGGCGCTGTTCCACGGGCTGATGCGCGAGCACGACGCCTGCGCGGTGACCACCCACGGGTGCATGGCCAGCTACGCCGGCATCATGCCCTGCATGACCCTCACGCTGATCAACGACGATGGCTACATGGCCTACTGCGAGTCGGATTTCGTCAATATTCCCGCCGGGATTCTGCTGCATTTCATTGCCGGGCGCCCCACCTATTTCTGCAATCCCACCATTCCCCACCGCGGACGGATGCTGTTCGCCCATTGCACTGCGCCGCGGCGCATGGACGGCCAGAGGCTGGAGCCGGTGACGCTGGTGACGCACTACGAATCGGACCATGGGGCGGCGACCCACGTGCATTTCCGCCGGGGACAGAAGGTGACGATCCTCAAGCCGGATTTCGAAGCGAAGTACTGGCTCGCCTTGACCGGAACGACGGTCGACACCCCGTTTCTGGCCACCTGCCGCGGCCAGATCGAAGTCGCCCTCGATGCGGCGACCCAGGATGTCATACGCAACATGCGCGGATTCCACTGTCAGATCGCCTACGGCGACTGGACCCGCGAGGTGGTGTATGCGGCCCAGAAGGTCGGCATCGAGGTCCAGCAGTTGTCGAAACCGAGCTGATCCAGGCGCTCAATCTGCTTGAGCGGAACGGTCCGGCCGCGGCAATGTTCCGGCGCGGTTTCGATTCTCTATGGCCATTCGACAACTGAGCGAGGAACAGATCCGGACCTGGACGCTCGAACAGAAGGACCGCTGGTGGCTCGCCAACGTCTGGCGGGGCGACATGCCTCAGCTCACCCTTCGTTCGGGCCTGACCGGCATGTTCCTGGGCGGGGTGCTCTCGCTGACCAACCTGTACGTGGGGGCCAAGACCGGTTGGACGCTGGGCGTGGGCATCACCTCGGTCATCCTGGCCTTCGCCATGTTCAAGCTGCTTTCGGCGGTCGGACTGGGCCGGGAGTTCACCCTGCTCGAAAACAACGCGATGCAGTCCATCGCCACGGCGGCGGGCTACATGACCGCGCCGATGATCTCGAGCCTCGCGGCCTACATGATGGTGACCGGGCAGGTCATTCCGATGATGCACGACCCTGATCTGGATTATCGCCATTGCCCTGCTCGGCGTGCTGTTCGCCTTCCCGCTCAAACGCCGCTTCATCAACGACGAGCAGCATCCTTTCCCCGAGGGCCGCGCGGCCGGGATCGTGATGGACGCCCTGCACACCGGCGACGCGGCGAGCGGGCCTGCTCAAGGCCAAGCTGCTGGTGGTGACCGGCGGCGCTGGCGGCGCTGCTCAAGTTGATGCAGAGCGAGGCCATCATGGAGAAGCTGCAGCCTGACCTTCCTGACCGTGCCGGAGTACCTCGACGACTGGGTCTACCAGACTCACGACGCTGCAGATCTGCGGGATCGATCTGCGACAACTGACGGTGCGCCCCGACACCGACTTCGTGATGATGGCCGCCGGCGGCCTGATGGGCATTCGCACCGGCGTGTCGATCATGATCGGCGCGGTGCTCAACTACCTGGTCCTCGCGCCGTGGATGATCGCCAGCGGGGACATCCACGGCCGGGTAAGCGACGGGATCACGCAGCTACGGTTTCCGGGCCATCACCATGTGGGCGCTCTGGGGCGGCGTGGCCATGATGACGACGGCCTCGCTGTTTGCGTTCTTCTGCGAAGCCGCAGATCCTGATCAGCGCCTTCACGTGGCTTGGGCGGCAAGCGCGGACACCGGCGAGCAGAGCGACGTGCTCGAGGACATCGAGCTGCCGATGAGCGTGTTCGTGATCGGCATCCCGTGCGTGGGCGGCGATCGTCGTGTGCGCTGGCCCACCACTTCTTCGGCGTGACGATCTGGCTGGGGATCGATCGCGATTCCGCTGATCTTCGTCTTCACGCTGATCGCGCGTGAACTCGACCGCGCTGACCTCGATCACCCCGACCGGGGCGCTGGGCAAGCTGACGCAGCTCACCTTCGGCGTGATCGCGCCCGGGCAACATCACCACCAACTCTGATGACCGCGGGCATCACCGCCGAGGTGGCCGAGCAACGCCTCGAACCTGCTCATGGACATCAAGCCGGGCTACATGCTCGGCGCCAAGCCGCGGCAGCAGGCCGATCGGCCACGTGCTGGGCATCATCGCCGGCGCGCTGGTGTCGGTGCCGGTGTTCTACGTGGTGTTCCTGCGCAACGGACCGGCCAACTCTCGTCACGAACAGTACCCGATGCCCGGCGCGACGATCTGGCAGGCCGTCGCCGAAGTGCTGACGCAGGGGCCTGTCAAACCTGCCGGTCTCCGCGCGCTGGGCAGCGCTGATCGGCGCCCTGGTCGGCGTCGCGCTCGAATGGGTTCAGGGTCGTGACCAAGGGCCGATTCTGGCTCTCCGGCGTCGGCATCGGCTTGGCCATGGTGATCCCGTTCAACACCTGTCTGGCGATGTTCTTGGGGGCGTCGTTCTTTTGGGTGGCCGAGCGGCTCTGGTCCGATCCGCGGTCGTCCGCGAACCGGATCATTGTCCAGAACCAGGAACCGATCTGCGCCGGCGTGATCGCCGGGGGCGCCCTGATGGGGATTGCTGTGATTCTCATCGAGACTTTCGTGCTGGGCGGACCCTGAGAGTTCGGGAGATGATCCTCTATGAGCATGACATACCACATCGTTGTCTGCGGCAGTCTGGTGCCGGATCCGCTCCAGACCATCGAGCCGGTGGCCGGACCGAGCGGCCCCGCCCTCAAGAACGAGCTGATCCTGCCGTCCGTGTTGGATCCCTGGGCGGCCCACGCGCTCTATGAAGCGGCGCACCTCGCCCAGAACCAGCCGGGCAGCAGAGTCTGGCTGGTCAGCCTCGGTCCCAAGGCGAAGCTGCAACAGGTCATGATGACGGTCGCCCAGAAGGTGCCGTTCGAGTTTGTGCCCCTGGACGGACCCGCCAGCGGGTTCGCGGAAGCCGCAGTTGTGGCCGCCGCCCTCGCCGAGGCGATCGGGGCCATTGCCGGGCTCGACCGCTCGAGGTTGCTGTTGTTTGGGGGGTGGGAGTCGGCCTCGCGCGCCGCCGGTGTGACGATGCAGATGGTTGCCGAACGGCTGGGCATCGTCGACCAGTTCCAGGGCGTTGACGAACTCAGGGCAGACACCGACGGCGCGTTCGAGGTCGCCGAGCGTCTCGAGGCTGGTCAACACCAGATCTCCCGCTGCGCTGGCCCGCCAGCCCTGATCGGATGGGCCACCGGACATAGGCCGGAACCCAAGAACCATCCGCAGATTGGAATGACCAACATGCGGACCCTGATGCCTGCCCTCCAGAAGGCGAAGCCCATCCAGCTCGGGGAGGCTGGTCTCGCCTTCCGCAGCGTCGCTCTGCCGAAGCAACTCCGCCAGACCCGCGTGGTCAAGGACCAGTCGCCCGAGGAGATTGCCAGGGACATCGTCGAATGGATCGGAAAGTGACCTCAGCCATGGAAACCATTCTCTTTCTCGCCGCAACGGAATCTGATGGCTCGTTGGCCCAGCCCGCGCTGGAAGCCTTGAACGCCGCGCGATCTCTGGCGGCGGCATTGCCGGGATCGAGCCTGGCGGTCGGACTCCAAGGGTCTTGCGTGGAACCCGCGGCCAACCACATTGCCGGCTGCGGCGCCAGCCGGTTCCTCGGGGTCACCGGGGCCGACTTCGCGCCGTCGCGTTACGCCACGGACGCCGCCGCCGCGGAAGCGCTCGTGCGCGCCAGCCAGGCCACCCTGATCGTCGCCCCGGGAACGGCTCGATTGCGGCGTTTCCTGCCCGGCGCGGCCCAGCGCTGTGGCGGACAAGCGGACACCCATGTCACCGCCCTCGACGCGTCGGCAGGCGGGCCGGCGGTGACCCGGTGGTACTATCGCCAGCGTCTCGAAGCGGTCTTGCAGCGACGTCAGCGGCCCTGGTTCATCCTTGCCGATCCGGGCAGTGGGCCGCCCTGGGAGGGCGCGCGCGGGAACCGCAACAGTCGAAGTGCTCGACGTGCCCGTGCCCGAGGCGGCGCGCCGCACGACCGTCGTCGGGGTTCGCGCCCCGGCGGCCGAGGCGCAAACCATCCGCCCCGATGCGGATCTCCTGTTTGTGGCGGGCGCGGGCTGGACCAAGAAGCAGGGGGACGGCGCCGCGCACGTGGCGGAGGCGGAGCAGATCATTCTCGAGTTTCTCAAACTCAGCCGCGCCTCCCTGGGCAGCAGCAAATCGCTGGTGGATCTGGGGGGCGAAGGTCAGGCGGTCTTGTCGTTTCTATCGCATCTGAATCAGATTGGCCAGACGGGCGCGACGCCGAGGCATCCCAAGGGCCTTTCGACCTGCTGTCACGGCGAGGAACCTCACGCTGTGGGCTGGCGCTTCGTCGGCGAGCGGCGCGCCATCAGCCTCGACCCCAACTGCGGTTGGGCCCGGGGCAAGGCCGACGTGCTGTACGTTGCCGACGCGTTTGCGGTGATGCGCGAGGTGAACCGGCGACTTGCGGCGAGAGCGTGAGAACGCAGACGGGCTCAGACCGGGAAGTGCCGACCCGCTTGGGCCGCCCTCGACTCGGTCGAACTGCGGGCCTATGGTGATCGGGCGTCATGCGTGTTTGCGTTGTGTTCAACCCCACGGCTCGCGGCGACAAGGCCCGGCGTTTCCTGCGCCGACTCGAACCGCTCGCGCGCGAATGTGCCCTCAAGCCGACCACCGCGGCCGGGTCCGCCGTCGGACTCGCCGCCGAGGCCGTCCGGGAAGGGTTCGAGACCATTGTCGCCGCGGGAGGCGACGGCACGGTCAATGAGGTGCTCAACGGCATTGCCGCAGCGGATCATGGCCTGGAACGGGCGCGCCTTGGAGTCTTGCCGCTGGGGACGATGAACGTCTTCGCCAAGGACCTCGGCCTCCCCTCGGGCCTGGACGCCGCGTGGCGCCTCATCCGCGAAGGCCGTGAGCGATCCATCGACTTGCCCTGGGCGGAATTCCACGTCGGTGGCCAGCCTGCCCGGCGCTGTTTCGCCCAACTTGCGGGGGCGGGTCTGGATTCACGCGCCATCGGCTTCGTCAATTGGGCCTGGAAGATCAAGGTGGGGCCGCTGGCGTACGCGGTCGCCGGGTTGAGGGCGCTGCGCGGCCGGCAACCGCGGGTGACGGTTGTTCTTCCCGATGGCACCAGGGCGAGCGGCGAGTTGGCGCTGGTGGGGAACGGAACTCTCTATGGGCTGGGTCACCATGTTCCCAGGAGCCTGCGCGAACGACGGGAAACTGGACATTCGCCTGCTGCCACGAGTCGGCGCGCTGGCGCTGTTCCAGTTCGCCCGGTCCTGGCTTTTCCGGGGCGGCTTTGCCCTGCCAGGTGAACAGCATCTGCGCGCGGATCGGTTCACGTTGTCAAGCGACGAGGCCATTCCCTTTCAGTTGGACGGCGACAATGCCGGCCCGCTGCCGGCCCGCTTCTTGGTCGAGCCAGGCGCGCTTCGTGTGGTCGCGCCTTGAGTGTCCGGCTGCCAGAGTCAGGAACTGACCCCGGGCTTCTAAGGTTCGGAGGGGGGCGGCGGTCGCCATTGCCCGGTCACCTCGGCAGGCGTCACCTTATCGAGAATGACACCGAAGGGCGCGCGCGACCTCGACGCGCAGGCGGAACTGGCTCTCTTCGGTGACCGGGTTGAGGTCGACGAACGCGCGAACGTCCCGAGGGCGCACGCGCGGCAGCATTTCGGGCGCTCCGCCCACCTGCACGTCGACCGTCTGAGGATCCAACTGGAGGGCGCGCCGATCGCCCGGCGCGGTCATGACGGCGACCGGCAGTTGGTGAAACACGCGCGAGCTTCGCGGTTGGTTCCGGGAAGGGGTCCCGGACTTGAGCGTCATCCAGACCAGCGTGGCAGAGACCAGAGCGATCAGTTTCCACGTCAGGTTGTGAGTGAGGATGCGAGGCAGAGGCATGTCAGTCAGGTTGGCAGGGCCGACGGCATCCGGAGTGGGTTCGGGTGCGAATAGGCCGCGCAAGCGTTCGACCAGGCTGCGGGAGCGAGACGACCGCACCAGCACCGAAGTGAGGAACGACCGCAGCTCCTCGAGGGTCACGCCGCGCACCAATTGGCCCTTGTACGCGTAGGACACCGACCCCGTTTCCTCCGACACCACCACGACGACGGCGTCGGTTTCCTCGGTCAGGCCGATCGCCGCCCGGTGCCGCGTTCCGAGGGAGGTGCTCAGGTCTTGCCGCTGGGTGAGCGGGAAGATGCAGGCGGCGTTCATGATCCGGTTGCCGCAGACAATCACTCCGCCGTCGTGAATCGCGTTGTTGGGGAAAAAATATGGTTTCATGTCAGACCCAGTTTTCGGTTCAAACCACCAGGC
>CAWJWM010000014.1:0-104522 GCA_963846445.1 uncultured Verrucomicrobiae bacterium
GGAACGTATTGCTAAACCCGCCCCGGCGGGCGCGCAAGCGCCGTCCCCCATGCCTCCGCCCCAGCCGGTTCAGCGCCCGCAGAAAGAGATTCTCGACCCGATCGCGCGCATGGCTTTGAGCTTCGTCGGAGCCGATCCGGAGGCGGAGGCCTATTGGTACGAGGCAATCAACGACCCGACTTTGTCCGCGCACGAGCGGCAGGATTTGATCGAGGACTTGAACGAGGACGGGCTTTCCGATCCGCGCCAGCCCACGGTGGAAGACCTGCCGCTGATCGTAAGTCGGCTTATGCTGCTTGAGGACATCGCTCCCTACGCCATGGACGAGGTCAACGCCGACGCCATCCAAGAAGCCTACAAGGACTTAGTGAACATGGCGGTTCGCCTGGCCCGGTAACCGTGGCTCGACAGCGTCGACCCCTTGGCTTACAACGCCGCCTTGGTTCAAACCGTGAACCTCATCACCCGTGTCCGAACCAGGCCGAAGCACGCTAGCGTTGCCAGTGCGATGTACGTCTTTTCAGTCGTCTGCTTGGCGATCGTGGTCGTGCTCGCGACGGGCTGCGCGCGATACCACCCCCAACCACTCGCTCCGGCCAAGGCCGTTGACGCCTTCGGCCGGCGGAGCCTCGAAGACCTGGGGCTGAAGGCGTTCCTCGAGACCAATGGCCTGGCGGCCGCTTGGCCGCGTGAACGCTGGGATTTCGAGGCGCTGACCCTGGCCGCCTTCTATTACCACCCCGACATGGACGTCGCGCGGGCCCGATGGCACGCGTCGACCGCCGGAATTGCCACCGCTGCCCAGCGGCCGAATCCGAACCTGGCGTTCACGCCGGGCCTCAATTCGTCGTCCATCGGCGCCGGGATCACGCCGTGGATTCTCGGCGGCGTACTGGACATCCCGGTCGAGACGATGGGCAAGCGCAAGTATCGCGTCGCCCAGGCACAGTACCTCGGCGAAATGGCGCGATTCGATCTGGCGAGCGCGGCCTGGCTTGTGCGCAATCGCGTGCGCACGAGCCTCCTCGCGCTCCAGGCGGCGCAGGAAACCGCCGCGTTGCTGCACGAACAGGGCGACGCGTTGGATCGCGTCGCGCGCCTGGTGGAAGTCCAATGGGAAGCCGGTGCCGTTTCACCCGTGGAAGTCTCGCAGGCGCGTGTGGCGCGCCAGAATGCGCAGCTCAGCCTGAAAGACGCCCGACGCCAAGAGGCGGAGGCCCGTGGCCAACTTGCCGAGGCCATCGGCGTGCCACTGGGCGCACTCGACGGCGTGCGCTACTCGTATCCCGACCTGGCCGCATTTCCGACGAACCTCACCTCCGCCGAAATCCAGCGCCAGGCCGTTCTGAATCGCGCGGATGTTTTGAGCGCGCTCGCTGAATATGCCGCCAGCGAGTCCGCGCTCCAGCTGCAAATAGCTAGGCAATATCCCGACACCCATCTCGGACCGGGTTACGAACTCGATCAGACCGAGAACAAGTGGCAACTCGGCGTCTCGATGGACCTCCCCATCCTGAACCAGAACCAGGGACCGATTGCGGAAGCCGAGGCAAAGCGTGAGGAGATCGGGGCCAAGTTCAATGCCGTGCAGGCCCGAGCCATCGGCGAGATCGACCGTGCCAGCGCAGTCTATTTCGCGGCGCTGGACCAGGCCGCCACTGCGGATAGCCTCCTGGCGAATCTCGAGAAGCGGACTGCGGCCATGACGCGGATGTATGAAGCCGGCGAAGTGGACAAGCTGGTCGTGACCACCGCCCAAGCCGAATCCCTCAACGGCGCGCTCGCCCGGCTCAAGGCACGCATCCAAGCCCAGCAGTCGCTCGCGGCTCTCGAGAATGCGGTGCAAAGCCCGCTCTGGATGCCACTTCAACCCGCGCAACTGGAAACCACGGCCAGAATCCCAGTCCCAACCGAACAGCCATGACCTTTCGATTCGGAGTCCTGCTCAGCCTCGGCCTGGCCGTGGCCGTCGGTCACGCCGCCGAGGGCAAATCTCCCCTGCCTGCCCAGGTCGAGAACGCAGTGAAGGAAACGGAGTTGGCTACCCTCAAGTTGACGCCGCAGGCCGAACAGCGCCTCGGCATTGTGCTGGTCGAAGCCGCCCGCAAGAAGGTCGCCGTCTCGCGTCTGTTCGGCGGCGACGTCATGGTCCCGCTCGCACCGCAAGGCGCGACGCCAACGGGTTACTTTCCGCTGGCGACCTCCACGCCCGACGAACTGCTGCGGCTCTCCGACCAGCAAGCGATCGCGGACGGCGAGACCGGGAAGGCCAAAGTCCAACTCGAAGGCGCTCAGCGGACGTTCGAGCGGGCGGAGAAGCTCATTGAGGGTGAAGCTGGCAGCGTTCGGGCGGTGGAGGATGCCCAAGCACAGGTACGCCTCGCGGAGCAAGCGCTCGAAGTGGCCCAGTCGCGGCGCGCTTTGCTGGGAGCGCCGATGGCCGAGGCGATCCGCGGCCAGCGTGTCTGGGTGCGCGTGCCGGTCTACACCGGTGAACTCAAGCTCATCGACACAGCCAAGGAAGCTCGCGTCGGTGATGTTGCCGCGCGACCCGGCGGCACGGATTTCGCAGCCAAGCCGGTGTCCGCTCCGCCCTCGGCCAACGCGCTGACCGCGACCGTTGACCTGTTCTACGAAGTGGACGGCGCTGGCCGCCCTTTGCGGCCTGGGCAACGGGTCAGTGTGAGCGTGCCGATGCGCGGTGAGGAAGAGAGCCTCACCGTGCCTTGGGCCGCCATACTGCACGACATTTACGGCAGCACTTGGGTGTATGAGAGCATCGCGCCGCACACCTTCACGCGGCGCCGGGTCCAAGTGACGCGCATTGTCGGCACCGACGCCGTGCTGGCCAGCGGGCCGAAGCCAGGCACGAAGGTCGTCACTGACGGCGCCGCGGAGTTGTTCGGGACCGAATTCGGCGGGGGGAAATAGCCGCAAGAATGAAGACCCTGATCCCTCCCTGAGCGGCCATCTCCCATGCTGAACTCGATTGTCTCCACAGCGCTTCGGTTTCGCGTCCTTGTGGTCGCGGTGGCCGCGCTGATGGTGATTTTGGGCGTTCGGACGGTACGACACGCTCCGCTCGATGTGTTTCCCGAATTCGCGCCGCCGCTGGTGGAGATTCAGACCGAAGCCCAGGGTCTGTCTACGGAGGAAGTGGACGCCCTGGTCACCGTGCCGTTGGAACAGGCGCTCAACGGCACGCCGTTTCTCAAGACCATCCGCTCGAAGTCGGTCCTGGGCCTGTCTTCGGTGGTGCTGATCTTCCAGGACGGAGCGGACGTGCTGCGCGCCCGGCAACTGGTGCAGGAGCGGCTCATGCTCGCGCAAAGCCGCTTGCCGGCCGTGGTCAAACCGCCGGTGCTCATGGCGCCTTACTCATCTCTGAGCCGTGCCCTCAAGATCGGGGTCTCGTCAAAGCGACTCTCGCAGATGGAACTGAGCGAACTGGCCTTGTGGACCATGCGCCCGCGGCTCATGTCCGTGCCCGGCGTGGCCAACGTCGCCATCTGGGGCCAGCGCGACAAACAGTACCAGGTGCGGGTGGACCCCGAGCGCCTGCGCGCCGCAGGGGTGACCCTCGACGCGGTGATACGGGCCGCCGGTGACGCCTCAACACTCAGCGCGGGCGGATTCATCGACAGCCCCAACCAACGCCTGGCGGTGCGGCAACTGGTTTCCATCACCTCGGCCGACGACTTGGCTCGCACTGTGGTCACCTTTCGTAACGGCGCGGCCATCCGCCTGGGCGACGTGGCCAACATCACCATCGGGTATCCCGCGCCCATCGGCGACGCCGTGATCGACGACGGCCCCGGTCTGCTGCTCATCGTCGAGAAGCAACCGTGGGGCAACACCCTCGATGTGACGCGCGAAGTGGAACGCGCACTGGCGGATCTCAAGCCGGGCCTGGCTGACGTGGATCTCGACTCCACCATTTTCCGCCCAGCGACTTTTATCGAGATGTCGATCGACAACCTCTCCCAGGCCATGTGGTTGGGCTGCGCTTTGGTGGCCGTCATCCTGATTCTGTTTCTGTTCGACTGGCGGACCGCGTTCATCAGCATGACCGCGATCCCGCTGTCTCTCCTCATGGCGGCGATGGTTGTGTCTTGGCGCGGATACACCATCAACACGATGGTGCTGGCTGGACTCGTGATCGCGCTCGGCGAGGTGGTGGACGACGCCATCATCGACGTGGAGAACATCCTGCGCCGATTGCGGTTGAACCAGGCCAAGCCCGACCCGGAACCAGCGTTTCATGTGGTGCTCAAGGCGTCCCTCGAAGTCCGCAGCGCCGTGGTGTACGCCAGCCTGGTCGTGGTGCTGGTGTTTCTGCCGGTGTTCTTCCTGGAAGGCCTGGCCGGCTCGTTCTTCAAACCGCTGGCAATGACTTATGTCCTTGCCATGCTCGCCTCCTTGCTCGTCGCGTTGACCGTCACGCCCGCCCTCGCACTCATGCTGCTGCACGGCAAGCCGGAGCGGAAGCACGACGCGCCGCTGGTCCGCTGGCTGAAGCGACTCTATCGCGGCGTGCTGCCGTGGTTCGTCGGGCGGCCCAAACTGGCCGTGATCATTCTGGTCGGGGCGTTCGGCGCGACGGCGCTCGCCTGGACGCGATTGGGTGAAGAGTTCCTCCCCAACTTCCAGGAGCGTGACTTCCTGATGCACTGGGTCGAGAAAGCCGGCACGTCGCTCGACGCGATGACCCGCATCACGATCCGCGCCAGCAAGGAATTGCGCTCCATTCCCGGCGTCCGGAACTTTGGCGCGCACATCGGGCGGGCTGAAGTCGCGGATGAAGTCGTCGGCCCGAACTTCACGGAGCTGTGGATCAGCATCGATCCGAAGGTCGAATACAAGCCCACCGTCGCGAGAATCCAGGCCGTGGTGGACGGCTATCCTGGCTTGTACCGCGATCTGCTCACCTACTTGCGCGAACGCATTAAGGAGGTGCTGACCGGCGCGAGCGCGACCATCGTGGTCCGCATCTATGGGCCGGACCTGGCGACGCTCCGCGAACTCGCCACCGTCGCCGGCAGGGCGATGAGCGACATCAAAGGCGTGTCGGCGCTGAAAGTGGAACCGCAAACGCTCGTGCCGCAGGTCCTCGTGCGCTTGCGACCCGAGGTGGCCGCTCATTTCGGTCTGACCCCGGCCCAGGTGCGGCGCGCGGTGGCCACGCTTGTCAAGGGCACCAAGGTGGGCGAAGTCTTCGAGGACCAGAAGATACACGACGTGACGGTTTGGGGCGAGGCATGGGTGCGTACGGATGTCCAATCGCTCCGGGAATTGCTCATTGAAACGCCTTTCGGCGGACACGTTCTCCTGGGCGACGTGGTCGATCTGGAGATCGTCCCCGCGCCCAACGAGATCAAGCGTGAGGGCGCGTCGCGGCGCATTGACGTGACGTGCAACGTCGAGGGCCGCGACCTGGGCAGCGTAGCGCGTGAGATTGAAACCACGGTCCGCGCATTGTCGTTCCCGCACGGTTATCACCCGAAGTTTCTGGGGGAGTACGCGGCGCGCCAGGAAGCCCGGCAACGCCTCCTCGGCCTCTCTTTGATCGCGTTGATCGGGATGTTGGTGTTGCTGCAGGCGGATTTCCAGTCCGCGCGGCTGACGGCGCTGGTGGGGCTGACGCTGCCCTTCGCGCTCATCGGCGGGGTGTTCGCCGCTTGGTGGGGCAGTGGGGTCCTCTCTTTGGGCTCGCTCATCGGCTTCGTGACCGTGCTGGGCATCGGCGCACGGAACGGCATTCTGCTCATGAGCCACTACCGCCACCTGCGGCAGGAGGAAGGCGAACCCTTCGGTCCAGACCTCATCCTGCGCGGTGCGGAAGAGCGGTTAACGCCGATTCTGATGACGGCCGGTTGCGCGGCACTGGCCCTCCTGCCGCTGGTTATCAAAGGGAACGTGCCCGGACATGAGATCGAGTTCCCGATGGCGCTGGTGATTCTTGGCGGGTTGGTGACGTCGACGATATTGAACTTGTTGCTGCTTCCCGCACTTTATGCCGTCGTCATGGCACAACACCGAGAAGCGTGAGCCGGGAAGGCATTGGGGTTGCCCGTGAGGCTGGGCATTTGGACTGGTCTGAGGCGCAGCCTCGCTAACTGATATGGAACACCGAGGACACGGTTCGGCCGCGGATCTTCTCGACTTTGCGCCAGGCGCTGTGGTCGTTGAGCGTGACCCAACGGCGTTCTTCCTTCCGGTAATGCCAGTCGCGATCCGACTGATAGAAGGCCTGCAGGCCCCGGCCTTCGATGATGTTGCAGATCTGACTGTCGTGGTTGTTCAAGGCGTCGTAATCCGTAACCGCGCGCTGCCCCATCTCCGAGTAGAGTTCGTTCAGCTCCAACAGCGAGTCGTTGAGGCCGCTGTCGAGGGGCCGCGCGGCCAAGCCAATTCGCTGGGCCTCGCGCAGTGTGATCGGGTAACTGTGCGAGGGGTAACTCGAATTGAGGCACTGGCTGATGGCCGCAGCCTTTTTCCGGTCTTTCATGTGATAGGAGAGGATCTCCATGCAGAGCTTGACCGACAGCGAGCTGATGCGGTGAACCGCGCCAATGACCAGAGGATGGATGTACGGAAACACGGCCTGGTACGGGTTCACCGCGTCCGCCTTGACCTCCTGTTGCCAAAGGCGGATGACGCGCATGAGTTCATCTTGGCTGACACTGACGCGCTCGTTGTCCCGATCCAGGGGCGAGAGGGCGTGCGCCAGCGATGTGTCGACGGCCGAGAGATGGGCGAGCGGCCCCATCTCGATGGCATCCGCTCCAAGGGCCAGCATGGTCGCGGCGGACTGGCACTCGAGCGGCACCAGCACCACCAGCCGCCGTGTGAACTGGCGGAGCAGATTCACCATCATGAGAGAGGCCTGGCCGGAGCCGCCGTCCGACTTGACGAACAACGTGATCCGCGGCTGCGGCCCGAGGCGCCGCAGCAGGCCGTAAATGGCGATCACGTCATTCTGGCAGACCGAGCCGTTGTTTGAATTCCAGTAGGTCAGAAAACAGCGTCCGACCTGCCGCTCGATGCGCTCGACGATCTTCTGGGTCCGATTGAATAGGACGGGCGGACGCTTGATGCGCGGTCGCTGCTTCTTCGTGAGAGGGGGCGTGCTTTCCGTCTGCATGATGTTTCGCTTCGGGCGTGTCAGGCATCCACGAGCATGAACGTGACCTCGGCCTCGCTCACCACGTCGTTCCCCACGAGGCAGGCGCCTTTGGCCTTCCCGACCTTTCCCCGCCACTTGGTCAGTTCGACCTGGATGATCAGCGTGTCCCCGGGCCGGACCGGGCGACGCCATTTAACCACCTCGGCTGACATGAAATAGGCAAGTTTGCGGGAGTGCTCGGCCCGCCGCAGCATCAGGATCCCGGCCACTTGGGCGATGGCCTCGAGTTGCAGCACGCCGGGCATGATCGGGTGCCCGGGGAAATGTCCGGCGAAGAACGGTTCATTGACCGTCACGTTCTTCACACCGGTGATCTGGTTGCCTTCGATCCGCGTCACCCGATCGACCATGAGAAACGGATATCGATGCGGGAGCATCTTGAGCAAATCGTCGATCTCGAGCGTGGCGCCGTCGGCGAGCGGCGCGGGGGCGCTGCCGCCGGGCGCTGGGGCGGTCTCCCGCGGAAGGGGCGGCGGGGCGAAGGCCTGAGCGGCGGCCTGGGTCTTGCGCATCTGGGTGCTGATGAGGCGGGCGAGTTCGCAATTGGCTGCGTGGCTGGGGCGGACTGCGATCACGTGGCCGGCCACCGGCCGTCCGATCAGGCTGAGGTCGCCCACAATGTCGAGGATCTTGTGCCGCACAAACTCATCGGCAAAACGGAGAGGTTCCGTCGTCAGGACGGCGTCATCGCGGATCACGACGGCGTTCTCCAGGCCGCCCCCCTTGATCAGGCCATTTTTGATCAAATACTCGATCTCCTCGAAGAAACAGAAGGTGCGCGCCGGCGCGATGTCCCGCGTCCAAGTCTCGGGCGAGAGTTCGACGGAACGGCATTGGGTGTGCCGGCCCTGGCGGTCGGAACTCGTGCACGTCAGTTTCAGCCTGTCGTGGGGGAAAACGGCCATGAACGTCTCGCCGCTCGACATCTCCATGGGCTCGATGACCGCGTAGACGTCTCGTTCGCCACCCTGCGGGACAACTCCCGCCGCCGCGATCAGCCGCGTGAACTCGCGGGCGCTCCCGTCGATCACCGGCGGCTCACTGGCATCCAGTTCAACCACCGCGTTGTCGACGCCGGAGCCGGCGAGAGCCGCCAACACGTGTTCGACCGTGTGCACGCGCACGTTGCCTTTGCCGAGCGTGGTCGAGCGAGTGGTTTCGACCACATTGTCGAGGTGAGCCTCGATCTCGGGTTTGCCTTCGAGGTCGACACGGCGAAAGCGAACGCCGGACTGGGGCGGAGCGGGCAGCAGCCCCATGGAGACGCGGGCGCCGCTGTGCAAACCGATGCCGTTGAGCCGCACCGGTTCGCGGAGAGTTTGTTGTTGCGCCACAGGGCGATTAAAGAGGCGGCGACCCCTCTTTGGCAAGCGCGGTCATCACCGGCCGCCGCCGCCATGCCGCCACGAACATGCCGTTCCCGCCGCCCGGCGCCGCATCGAGCCAGAGTCCCTCGGACTCGGGGCGCGCCCACGGCCACGGGGCCGACAGCGGCGTCCGCTCCAGTTGCGGGCACGCCTCTGTGAGCGCGTCCGCAACCGCCGCAGTCTCATGGCGCGTCAATGTGCAAACCGCGTAGATGAGGCGGGCGCCCGGCTTCAAGGCGGGAACCGCATGACGAAGAAGACGGATCTGAACTGCTGCGAGTTCCCGCACGTCCTCCGGCCGAGTGGTCCAGCGCGCGTGGGGATTGCGATGCCACGTCCCCAGATTGCTGCAAGGCGCATCGACCAGCACTCCGTCAAACTGGGTCTTCGTGGGCAGCGCCGCTCCGCCTGTCCAGAGGCGCGCACGATAGTTGAAGAGGCCCGCCCGAGCCGCTCGCCGCTTCAGTTGCGCCAGCCGCCAGGACGCCCGGTCCGACGCCCACACCAGACCGCGATTCTCCATCAGATCGGCCAGATGCAGCGTCTTGCCGCCTTCGCCTGCACAGGCGTCCCACCAGGTCTCTCCCGGGCGCGCCCCGCAAAGCCAGCCGACAGCCTGGGAATGGAGATCCTGGATTTCAAACCGTCCCTCATGGAATTCGCGGGTCCGGTGCAGATCCGCGCGCCCCGCGTAGCGCAGGGCGTCCGCCTCCAATCCGCCGCCCGCAGGACGGCAATCCCCCAGTCGCTTGGCCAACACACTGCCCTGGCCGAGGCGCGCCCTGACCCACAAGGGCGGTTCCGCCTGCAGGGACCGCAGCCACGTCTCCGTCACCGTGGTCTCGTGGTGCGTCCATGCCGGCACGGCGCGGGTGCGGAGTTCCTCGACCGAGAACTGCTCGGGATGCCGACGGTAACGTTCCGCCAGCTTCAGGGCGGCCTCGATGCCCGAGAGCACGCCCGCCGCCGGGTCGTGCCATCCCAACCACCGGTAATAGGCAAACACCGCCCGGCCCACCAGACGCCCATCCGTCCGCGCCAGCCCGCGCGTTTCCCGCAGAGTCGACCTCAACACCGCGTCGGCCGGATGTTCCCGGTCCGCCCGAGCGATGACCGAGGCGGCGAGGCGGGCGATGCCATCAGCCGATCTCTCCGCCGGAGCGTGCGGGCTGTGTCCTGGAGGAGCGCTCATTCCCCCCGGATGTTGTCGCGGCGGTAGCTGGCGACAACCCACTGGCTGAGAGTCGCATCCGGGGTCTCCACCGCCTCGATATCGAGTTGGAATTCGCGTTGGCCGGTATTCTGGGTGATCAACTTCAGCCCGAATTGGTAATCGCGGAAGCGCTCGGCGCACAGATCGCGCACGGGACGGCCCGTCTCGGCGGCCAGCGTCACGAGACGATCCGCGGCGGCCGGAGTAAAGAGGATCTGAATCCCGTGATCCTTGGTGAACCTCTGGGCGAAGTCATGCACCAACTTCCGCAGCACGACCCGTTCCTCCTGGGCATGCTCAGCCAGCAGCTTCGCCAACGCCGGCAGCGGCTGGTCCACCAGTTCCCGGGTCACGACGAACCGCTTGACCGGGGTGGAAGGCAGTTCGTACTTGAACTCGCGGAAGACCCGCTCGCAGACCGTCATCAGGCCGCGGGCGCCGGTCTGCTCCTCGTGCGCCAGCTCCGCAATGCGCCGCAAACCGTCGTCGCCGAACAGGACTTCGATGCCGTAGGCGGCGAAGGTCTGTTCGTACTGGCGGATGATGCTGCCCTCGGACGTCTTGAGGATGGTGAACAGATCGTCGACCGACAGCGGATGGCAATAAACCCGCACCGGAAGGCGTCCGATAAACTCGGGTTCGAACCCGAACTCGATGAAATCGCGCGTCTGAGCGCATGCGACCACTTGGGCATCGTCGTCGGCCGACACGGTCCGGGCGGCGAATCCGATGGTGGCCTCGCGCAGCCGCTTGCGGACCAACTTGTCAAAACCGGGGAAAGCCCCGCTGACGATGAAGAGAATGTGCTTGGTGTTGATGACGTCCGCGGGTTTCTTGCCCCGCTGCGTCAACTCCATCATCGCCTGCAATTGCCCCGCGATGTCGTTGGGCGACCGCGCTGGCACGTCGGTCTCTTCCATCAGCTTGAGCAGGTTGGTTTGCACCCCCCGCCCGCTCACATCCCGCCCGGCGTGGTTGACCGAAGCCGTGATCTTGTCGATTTCGTCGATGTAGATGATGCCGTACTGGGCCCGCCTGACGTCGCCGTTGGCCCGCCGCAAGAGTTCGCGCACAAGGTCCTCGACGTCCCCCCCCACATACCCGGTCTCCGAAAACTTGGTCGCATCCCCTTTGACAAAGGGCACACCAATGAGGTCGGCGACGCTGCGGACGAGGTAGGTCTTGCCCACACCCGTGGGCCCCACCAGGATCACGTTCTGCTTGGCGTAGTTGGGCTGATCCTGACCCGCTAACGCCAGTCGCACATGGTGATAATGGTCGCACAAGGCCACGCTCAGCACCTTTTTCGCCTCCTCCTGCCGGATCACGAACCGGTCCAGATAGGCCTTCACCTCGCGCGGCTTCTGGTCGAACGCGAACTCCGCCTCCCCGTTGGATTCGGTCCCCGCGCCGTCCGCGCGCGCCGAATCCGGCTGCGTGAAACCGGCCGTGCCCGCGGGAAAACCATGCCGGATCCACTCGGCCAGTTGACGCTGGAAATCCTCAGGCGAGGGCGGACTGCCCGGAGCGGAGCTTGTCATGTGCCCTTAGGCCTCGGATCTCTCCGTGATCTGGCCGTCCAACTCGGAGAAGGGATTGTTGGTGAACCGCGCCCCCTGACCTCGGTCTCCCGACTCGGTCGCCGCGGGGAAATCGACGACCGTGTTCGGGGCGGGAGCAGGCGGAGCCGGACTCTCCTCGACATGGCTCGCCGTCGCCCTCGCCGGCGTTTCCTCTTGCTCGTACGGATTCTTGGCGCGCTTGTTGCGCGGCAGCGGCGTGAGCATGGCGTTCAGATTGCGTCCCACGAGTCGGGGCACTTCCACCGCCTGCCCGAAGGGGGCCAGGTCTTTGACGAATCGCTGCATGAGCTGCATGCCGAACTCCTGATGGGCCATCTCCCGACCCCGGAACCGCAGGTTCACCTTGACCCGCATGTCCTCGCACAAAAAACCGGTCGCGTGGCTCAGCTTGACCCCATAATCGTGGCCATCGATCGTGGCGGTCAGTTGGATCTCCTTCACGCGATTGGCGTGTTGGTGCTTCTTGGTTTCCTTTTCCTTCTTGGCCTGTTCGTACCGGTACTTGCCATAGTCGACGACGCGGCAGACTGGCGGAGTCGCATTGGGAGCAACCTCGACCAGATCCATGGCACTCCGGCGCGCCAGACTGATCGCGTCGTGAAGCGAGACAACGCCCAGTTGCTGACCGTCGGGACCGATGACGCGAACCTCGCGGGCGCGTATCTTTCCATTGATCCGAACGAAGGAACCCGCGGGGGATGAAAAACGCGAGGGATAGGGACGGCTCAAGAAGCCCTCCCCGGTTGAAGCTCATTCATGCGTTGTCAGCTCAACTTGCATGGCGTCACTGGACAGCCTGAACGGCGTTACCTATTCACCATTGACTCCCCCGACGCAAGTCAAATTGTTGGAGGCGCCTGACGGAGGGCCTAACGGCCTTGATGCTGGGACCACAGCCGCTTCAAAGTCCGCGCCAGAGGAGATCCAGTGCCAGCACGGCGTAGGCCGTGACGAGGTGGGGGTCCTTTTCCCACCATCGGTTTTCGGTGTTCACCCAGGATCCGTCCGCCTGCTGGAGGTTGAGGAACCGCAACGCGACCTCACGTCGCCACAGGACCTGGCGTCCGCCCTTCAGTTCGAGCGTGTCCACTCCGTGCGCATGGAGCGCCTTGGTGAGCAGATGCAGGTAATAATAGAGACCCTGCTGCCCCAGGCCGGGGTTCTCATCGAGGGTGTAATGGGCGCGCAACCAATCCATCACGCCCGCCACCCGCGGATCGTCGCGTTCGAGTTGGGCATGCACGTAGCTGAGCAGGCCCGCGTAACTGATGCTGCCGTACGAGCGGAGCGCGACGCGTCCGGTGGCGGCGTTGGTGACACCGCCCGCCATGCTGTAGCCCGGATAGTAAACAAAACCGCCGCGGTCCGATGCCGCCTCGGAGACCCAGGGCTGTCGATTGTGGCTGGGGAGGTTCTGGCAGTTCTGAATGAACTGGATGGCCGCCGCCCAGTCCAAATCGGGCGTCGTCCCAGGCACCCGGTCGCGCGTGAGGTGTTCGGTGGCCCGCAGCGCCTCGAGTGCCATCAGCGTGTTGTTCAGGTCGGCGTGCTGGTTCTTGTCGCCATAGCCGACGCCGCCGTCGAGGGGCGTGTCCACCCGGCCCGGTTCGCCGAAATCGTTCTGCGAACGGATCAGGTACGCACGGGCGCGGCGCAGCAGATCGGAATGCGCGGGTTGGTTGGCCAGGGCCAACGCCGTGGCGGTGATCGCGGTGTTGTAGTTAGCCAGCGAGCCGCGGTGCAAACCGCCATCGGGCTGGGCCGACCCAGCCAGGTAAGCGATGGCCTTCGTGAGCGCGAGAGGCGGATTGGTCCGGTATCGCTCCGTCGGTTCGCCCAGAAAGCCGCTGACCACCAGGGCGGTCACGGCAGGGTGGTCGGCGGTCGACCACCAGCCGGCGGCATCCTGTCGCGCCAGCAGCCAGGTCAATCCGCGGTCGATCGCGTGTTGGACTTCGTGGCGGAGCGAGATATCGGGAGTGCGGTCGGGCGGGATCGCCGGGTCCGCGACCGCGGTTGCCACGGAGAAGCCACCGGCAGCCCAAAGCGCAAGTCCGGCGCAAACTGCGGCCCGCAACCAAGTCGTCGAGGAATGCATGCGTCCGGATTGTAGCGCGCAGCGTCCGCGACCTGCAAGGCGCATCGGCCTCGGTTTTCCATGGCCAGCAAACGGGCATTCTGGATACACTGCGGCTCATGAAGTGCGCCGCATTCCGACTGGCTCCAGCCGTGTTGCTGGCCGGCCTGTTGCTGTCCGCCTGCAACAAGCCGGCGGGGGATGCGAAGCCGGGAGACAAAGGCGGACAACCCGCCCGCTCGGTGCGCCTGGCGATCGCCGAGATGCGCCCGATGGAACGGAGCATCGCCGTGACCGGGACACTGGCGGCGCAAGAGGAGAGCACCCTCAGCGCGAAAGTTCCCGGGCGGCTGCAACAGTGGATGGTGGATATCGGAAGCGTGGTGCGCGAAGGCGATCTGCTGGCCCAGGTCGAGCCGCGGGATTACGAATTGAAACTCCAGCAGGCCGCGGCGGCCCTGGCCCAGGCGCGGGTGGCGTTGGGCCTGCCGCTCGATGGGGACAACGACGAAATCACGCTCGAGGAAGTCAGCTCGATCAAACAGGCCAAGGCGGTTCTCGACGAAGCCGGCAAGAATCAGGAGCGCGTGGCCAGGCTCCTCAAGTCTGGCATCGCCTCGAGCGCCGAATTCGACGCGGTGGAAGCGACGCACACCGTGGCGGCGGCGAAATACGCGACGGCGCTCGAAGAGGCGCGCATGCGGATGGCGGCGCTGTCGCAGCGCCGCGCGGAATACGAAATGGCCCGCAAGCAGCTCTCCGATGCCTCCGTCCGGGCCCCGTTCGACGGGGCGGTGCAGGCGCGTCCGGCCAGCGTGGGCGAATACGTGGCGACGGGAGCGCCGATCGTGACCGTGGTGAAGACGGATCCGCTGCGGCTGCGCCTTGCGGTTCCGGAGCGCGAGTCCATGCTCGTCCGCGCCGGCCAAACCGTCCGGCTGCGGATCGAAGGCGACCTCGCGAGTTATGCCGGCCGCATCACCCGCCTCAGTCCCGCCCTGGTGGAGGAAGACCGGATGCTGCGGGTCGAGGCCGACGTGCCCAACCCGGGTTCCCTGCGGCCGGGCCTGTTCGCCAGCGCGGCCATCGTCGTCGAGGAACACGAGCAGGCGCTCACCGTGCCGACCAACGCCGTCGTGGCGTTTGCGGGCATCGAGAAAGTGGTTTTGGTCCAGAATGACAAGGCGCTCGAGCGCGACGTCACCACCGGGCGGCAGCGCGGGGATCGCATCGAGATTCTGGCCGGCCTGGCGCTCGGCGAATCGGTGGTCCTCGATCCGGCCGGCCTGCGGACCGGCCATCGGGTCACGATCGAAACGCCCCTGACCGAGACCCCGCCCGGGCTCGGCGGCGAGTCAACCGCCACGGGGCAGCGGTCCGTGGCGACCGCGCCGCGCACCGCGTTGGGCGCAGTCAAGACGCCGGCCGATGCAGAAGCTCGCTGAAATCTGCATCCGGCGACCGGTGTTCGCCTCGATGATCGTCATGGCCCTGGTCGTCGTGGGCGTGGCCGGGTACGCGAACCTCGGCGTGGACCGATTCCCGTCCGTCGATTTGCCGACGGTGCGGATCATGACGCGTCTGGCCGGCGCCTCGCCCGAGGAGATGGAGTCCCTCGTGTCGCAGCCGATCGAGGAGGTGGTCAACACCATCGAAGGAATCCGGGAATTGCGCTCGGTGAGTGGCAACGGCTCGTCGTTCGTCATCGTCACGTTCGAACTCAACCGCGATATCGACGTTGCAGCGCAGGATGTGCGCGACCGCGTGGCGACCGTTTTGCGGCGATCTGCCCGACGACACGGACCCGCCCACGATCGCCAAGACCGACGCGGACCAGGCGCCGGTCATGACCTTGGCGGTGTCCGGGCCGCGCTCGATCCGCGAGTTGACCGAGATTGCGGACAAGATCGTCAAGACCCAGATCGAGCGGTCGTTGGGCGTCGGGCGAGGTGAACGTCTACGGCGGGCTGGAACGGGCGATCAACGTCTGGGTGGATGCCGACCGGCTGGCCGCGTATCGGATCCCCATCACCGCAGTGCGGGCGGCCCTCGTGCGGCAGAACGCGAACATCCCGGGCGGCAACGTCACCGGCCCGTTGCGGGAGCACACGCTGCGCACCATCGGACGGTTGACCCATCCGAAAGCGTTCAACGACCTGGTGATCGCAACCCGGAACGGATCGCCCATCCGCATCCGCGATATCGGCGTGGCCGAAGACGGCACCCAGGAGCAGCGCTCGGTTTCGCGTCTGGACGGCGTGCCGACGGTGTCGATGGAGATCATTCGGCAGTCGGGGGCGAACACCGTTGCGGTCATCGAGGCGATCAAGGCCAACCTCCGCGTGCTCGAAGCGCAGCTCCCCGCCGACGTGCGCATCGAGGTGATCCGGGACCAATCGCGCTACATCTACGAGGCCCTGCACGAGATTCAGCGACACCTGATCCTTGGCAGCGTTCTGGCCTGCCTGGTCGTGCTGTTGTTCATGCGCAATGGGCGGGCGATGGTGATCGCGGCGGTGGCCATTCCCACCTCCGTGATCGCCACGTTCGGCATGATGAAGGCGCTCGATTTCACCCTCAACAGCGTCACCATGCTCGCCCTCGTGCTGATGGTCGGCATCGTGATCGACGACGCGATCGTGGTGCTCGAGAACATCTTCCGATTCGTCGAGGAGAAGAAGATGCGCCCGTTCGAGGCGGCGCGGGCGGCCACGGCTGAAATCGGGTTGGCCGTGATGGCGACGACGTTCAGCCTGGTGGTCATCTTCGTGCCGGTCTCCTTCATGTCGAGCATCTCAGGCCGGTTTCTGTACCAGTTCGGCATCACGGCGGCGGTGGCGGTGCTGGTGAGTCTGCTGGTGTCGTTCACACTGACGCCCATGATGAGCGCGCGATTGCTGCACGCCAACGGCGGCGGCGGCCCCGAGTCGGCGCCGCGGTCGCGGACCGGCTTCTATCGCTGGATCGACCGGGCTTACACGGCGGCGCTCACGTGGGCGTTGTCGCGCCGGTGGCTGGTCGCCGGCCTGGCCCTGGGGGTCATCGCCACCTCCGTGCCGCTCTATCAGGCCGTCCGCCAGGAATACCTCCCCACCGACGTCGATGAAGGCGAATTCGACGTGCGCGTCACCGCCGCCGAGGGGACGGGCCTCGCCCCGATGAACGAAGTGACGGAGCGGATCGAGCGCGAACTGCGCACCACGCCGGGCGTCGAACTCGTGCTCGCGTCCGCTGGCAGCGGTTTCATGGGCAGCGTCAACAACGCCGGCTTCTTCGTGCGGCTCACGCCGCATGACCAGCGCACATTCCGTTGGACCCGCCTCCTGCAGTGGCCGCCGTGGCGGGCGTTCGAGAACAGATACACGCAACGGGACGTCCAACAGACCATCCGCCGCCGCCTCTCCTCAATCCCCGGAATCCGGTTCCAAATCCGCAACCCGCAGACCTTCGTCGGCGGCGGCCCGAACTTCGACATCGACTTCGCGTTGCTCGGACCGGATCTGGCGACTTTGTGGCGTTACGCAGAAAACCTGCGGGAGCGGGCGCCCGAACTCGGACTGCTCGATGCCGACACCACGCTGAAACTCGACAAGCCCGAGTTGCGGGTCGAGATCGACCGCGACCGCGCCGCCAACCTCGGTGTCGACACAGAGGACATCGCGACCGCCCTGCGGATCATGGTCGGAGGCGACACCCAGGTGACCCGCTACCGCGATGAAAGCATGAACGAGGATTACGACGTCGCGATCCGCCTGAAAGAAAGCGACCGCAACGATGCCGCCGGCATCGCGCGGCTTTTCGTGCCGCGACAGGGCGGGCTGGTCCGGCTCGACAACGTCGTGCGATTGGTGCCGACCCAGAGCCCGTCGCGGATCGACCGCCTGGACCGCCAGCGGCAGGTCAGCCTGCGCGCGTCGGTGGCCCCCGGATTCGCCCAGGCCGATCGCATTGCCGCGCTGCGGACGGAGGTGGCGAGGATGGGACTCCCGACCGGGTACTCGACGCGCGTTTCGGGCCGGGCACGGGAACTCGAGACGACGTTCCACGAGTTTCTGTGGGCGTTCGCCCTGTCGGTCATCCTCATGTACATCATCCTGGCGTCGCAGTTCGAAAGCCTCGTCCATCCGTTCACAATCCTGCTCTCGCTGCCGTTGTCGGTGCCCTTCGCCTTCCTCTCGTTGCTGGCCGCCGGACAAACCATCAACCTGTACTCGGCTTTGGGTTTGCTGGTGTTGTTTGGCGTCGTGAAGAAGAACGCAATTCTCCAGATCGATCACATGAACAAGCTGCGCGCCGCCGGCCTGGAACGAACAGCCGCCATCCTGCGCGGCAACCGGGAACGCTTGCGTCCGATTCTCATGACCACCATGACGCTGATCGCCGGCATGGCGCCGCTGGCCTTGGGCACCGGACCGGGCGCCGCGGAGCGCCGCGCCGTCGCCGTCGTCGTGATCGGCGGCCAGACCCTTTGTTTGCTGCTGACGCTCATCGTCACACCGATCGCCTACAGCCTCCTCGATGATCTCGGACGCAAACTGCAATGGCGCGGCTGGCGCATCGAAACCGAAAACCAGCCCGCATCCGAGCCGGCCTTGACAATCGGAGGCGAGGGGTGAGGGGCGAGGGGCGAGAGGCGAGGGGCGAGAGGCGAGGGGCGAGGGGCGAGGGGCGAGGGGCGAGGGGCGAGGGGCGAGGGGCGAGGGGCGAGGGGTGGCTGAGGCTCGACAGTGTGAGCGAGGCGTCGAGTGCCGGTCACGCGGAGGTCGAGGCTTTTACCGTCGCTCTCCGAGCTTCGGCGGATATGTCGGCAGGCAGGCCCGCCCCGGCGAGAAGCTCAAGAGCCTCCGGAGGCGCTGAGTGGCCTCGTCGCGGTCCATCGCACTGGCGGCGACCGCCAGGGTGAGTTTCTCCCACTCCGGCCCGTCGGGCTGTGGCTCGATGCCGTTGAGGCGCAGAAAGACGATGCACGCGCCCAGCGCCGCACGCTTGTTGCCGTCCACGAAAGGACGGTTCCTGCAAAGGTAAAACAGATACGCCGCCGCCACGTCCACGATGTCCCTGAAGGGCGATTTCCCGCCGAAACCCGCCTGCGGCGCCGCCACCGCCGATTCCAGCAACGCCGGTTCCCGCACGCCCTCCGCTCCTCCGAATGTCGCCAGTGCCTCCGCGTGAATCTCCCGCACGATCTCCACCGTCAGGTGGCAGCAATTCTTCGGCGTGGCCTTCATGCCAGCTTCTTCATCGTCCGTGCGTAATCCTTGATCGTTGCCTGAATGACGCGTGACACCTCGGTGCTCGACGGCTTGGGCCGCAGCGGCGTGAGCGTGATCGTGCCGCCCTCGTGGACCTCCACGTTCACCTGATCGCCCGTCTTTAAGTGGGCCAGATCCATCAGCGCCGCGTCAAAGATAAGGCCCCGCGAATTGCCGACTTTGGTAATCGTCTTGATCATGACGTAATACTATGTTTTACCACATCGAATGTCAACCGGAGCGGGCGCGTTTCAGGCGCGGTTGTCACCGGTGGTGTTTGCGAGTTGCTCCGCAGGGTAGGTCCAGATTTCCGCCAGGGTCGGGTGATAGTGCGGCAACGCGGCGAGTTGGTGGACTGTCATTCGCCCGTGCATCGCAGCCACGATCTCGTGAATCAACTCGCCACCCAACGGCCCGGCGATCCCGGCCCCGATGATCTCGCCGGTGCGCGCGTCGGCCAGCAATTTCACGAAGCCGTCCGTGGCGCCGAGGATCACCGATTTGCCGTGGTCGGCGAAAGGGTAACTGGCAGTGCGAAAATCGCGGGCGTCCGCGCGGGCTTCCTTCTCGGTCAAGCCCACCGCCGCGACTTGCGGGTGGCAATCGAAATCCGCCCGGGGCACCCGAATGCCCCACGTGCCGGCGTGTCGCGCGAGATGGCGGACTTCGGCGGCTTGGAGGAGCGTCTTGGTGGGCATGCAGCCGCGCAAGATGCACAGACCGCCCAGTTCCGGCCCGCCTTCCACCACGGACACCTTGAGCCCGGCGGCCAGCGCCGTCCGCGCCGCGGCGAACCCGGCGCTGCCGCCGCCGAGGACGACGACATCGAAATCCATTGCCTGAGTCATGAGCGTTGATCGTGATGGTGCCGGCGGCCGGGGCGAAAGTGGCGATGCGAATAGACCGCCTCGATTGGCTGCTGCGGGTGGTTGGCTGCCATGCGCGGCAAGAGTGGCAGGCCAGAGGATGAAAGACAATGCGCGAGCGATGGCGCAGTCAAAAAGCTGGGGCCGATTCCGAGGCCCTCGAAGCGCGCGAAGCGTCTTGGACTGCGGCAGCCCTCTGCCGCTTTTGAACGAGTTCAGGCGCGGCGGAAAAACTTGACTCAGTGACTACAGATTGAATCGAGGAAGTGACTCTAGCCCGCATTTCTCACCAACTTTTGATGTCATCTGACCGGTCACCGTCACATTTTACCTGAAATGCGGGCTCTCAGAAACCCGCGCCCCAAGCAGTTGGACCCAATCTCGACCACACTGTGTCCGCGTGCCCGGGTCGCCCACGCAGCAGGGGCGCGTCCCGGCTCTGATGAACCGATGAGCCAATTCTCTTTGATGGGCGCGGGTTTCACAGACCCGGAAATCTCACCCACGGACCGTCAGGAATGCCACGACCGCCCCGCTGGTGAGATTTCCGGGCTAGCGAGGCGCGCCTCAGACCATTTGCGATTCTCACCAGCAAGAACACTCGCCATGCCTTGCCTCTCTCCAGCGCGGCGTTCCCGATCACATCGTAGAGCCCGTAGGCGTTGATCATATCGGGCCCAGGCGGTGTCTGCCCTCCGTTGTAAGTGCCCACGTCCGTCCGGGTACCAGTGAGGTTGGCGTTCGCCGTGCTGATGGTGTTCCCCCACGGGTAGAGCCAGTGTTCTCCGAGGTCGTCGTGGTCGGGGCCACGAGCGGCCTTCTCCCATTCGGCGTCAGTCGGCAAGTCGTATCCGTAGTACCGAGCAAAAGCCAGGGCGGCGTACCAGTTGACGTAAGCCGGCAACCTCGCGCTCCCCGCGATGACTTCGCAGCGATTCAGGTTCCATCGGATGTCCTCATTTTCGAGATAATAGACCCCCGTGTCTTGGGGAATTCCCTCGAACTGGTCCCCGCTGGTACGGACGTCATTTCCACTGCGGTAAACGTCCCCTGCAGCCAAAGCCGCGTTCAGGAATTCTGCGAATGGTGTTCATGGATGGAGTTCCGATGGCGTGCAGACTCGCATCGCAAGATTCCCGTACCGCTTCGTGTAAGCGGGATCGCCGGAGGGTGTCACCAAGACATTGCGCCCGTTCGGGTAAAAGGCGCCGAAAAGCCTGAGGGCAGAGCTGTCGAACGCGCCCGGGTCCCACTTGCACTCGACCGCGTCCACTTCATCGCGGCGGGACGCCAGGACGAAATCCACTTCGCGCCCCGGCTTGTCGCGCCAGTAGCGGATGGCCGTGTCCGGGAAGCGTGGGTTTGTGCGATTGTGGCCCTTGCGGGCAATCGCCTGTTGCGGGCAACCGCCTTGCCTTCACGTCAGAGCCGCGCCTAGAGTGACTCCTCGTTTGAAATCCGTAGTCAATGAGTCAAGTTTTTGCGCCGCGCAGCGGCGCCACTTGGCGAGGTGTCGGCTTCCGGTGATCGTGGTGGACACCGAGCGGTCACAAGCCGTTCACGCGCCTTGCCGGTCTGAGGCGCGCCTCGCTAAACTCCCGAGCGCATGAGCGACTTGCTCCCCAGGAACCTCGACACGGAGAGCGGCGCTGAAGCGCGCGCACTCTCCCGCAGTGGGGGACTTCGCGCTCTCGACTGCGGGTGGCAAGGTCGCGAAGCGCTTGGAGTGCGGCGGTTGACCGCCGCTTTGGGTTCATCTTCACTGAGCAGTTCAAAAAGGAACAGGCGGCTCCCCATGAACCTCCCCCGTACCGCCGACCTCCAGGTCGGCACGGTTGCCGGTGGCGTTGTCCGCACGGTGCCGGCTGGAAAGCCGGCGGTACAGGTTCATGTGCGCCGAGCACGGCCTGCCGGGCCAAGGCGGCTCCCCATGAACCGCCACTGCAGCACGTTCATCCGCGCCGCCGGCAGGCTTCGGTTTGTCCTCGTACTCTGGGCTCTCTGCGCCTTGCTGCCCGCCGGGTGTCGCACGGTCACGCTGCCTCGAGCCGACTTGCAGGCGCCTGGGTGGTCGGTGCGGCACGGGCAGGCGGTTTGGGCCAAGGCTGCGAACGAGAAAGGCGTGGCGGGCGACATCCTGCTGGCGACCCGCGCGGACGGGGCGTGTTTCGTGCAATTCGCCAAACCGCCATTCACGCTCGCGACAGCGCGAACGGAGGCCGGGCTTTGGTCAGTTGAGACGGCGACTGCGCGCCGGCGATCGAGCGGAAGGGGCATGGGGCCAAGGCGCTTTGTCTGGTTCGCGCTGGCCGAGGAAATCGACGGGCGGAGGGCGGGCTGCGGCTGGGTTTTCGAAGCGGGGAAGGGGGCCTCATGGCGCCTGAGCAACGCCTCGACAGGCGAAGCGCTCGAGGGCTATCTCACGCCATGAAGTTCATCCGCCGGCATTGGGGCTGGGTGCTTGCGGTGGTCACGATCGCTGTGGGGCTTGCGCGCGTGCGCTTGGACACCGAGGTGTTGAACCTTCTGCCGGGCGCCGTGCCGGCGGTTCGCGGATTGCAGCTCTACCAGAAACACTTTGCCAACTCCCGCGAATTGATCGCGACAATCCGCGCGCCGGGCGCGGATGCAGCGGAGACGGCGGCCCGGTTGCTCGCGGAGTCCCTGCGCTGCGAAACCAACCTCGCCGCCAGCGTGGCTTGGCAGCCGCCGTGGCTCGAGCATCCGGAGCAGATGGCGGAGTTCATTGCCTACTTGTGGCTCAATCAACCCCCGGAAAGTGTTGCCCGGCTGACCAATCGCCTCGCCCCCGACCGCCTTGCCGCGGTGGCCCTCGAGGCGCGCGACCAGCTTGCCGTCTCGCTGTCGCCCACAGAAATCGCGTGGCTCAGTTACGATCCCTTTGGACTGACGCAACTGCCGGGCGCAGCCACAGCCGACGTGTTGTCTGACAATCGACAGGAGGGATTTGCCTCGGCCGACGGCGCCTTCCGCGTCGTGTTCGTCGAGGCCAGGACCGAGTTCCGCAATTATCGCCAGTGCGCCCGCTGGCTTGCGGCGGTCCGCGCAGTGGCGGACCGCGTCATCGAGTCGCCGGGCTGGCCACCGGGCGTGGTGGTGCGGTACACCGGCTCGCCGGCCTTCGTGGCGGAGATCGCGACGAGCATGGCGACCGATATGCGTTTGACCGTGCTTGCGACACTCGCGGTGATCGCGGGGCTTTTCTGGTGGGCGCACCGGAGCTGGCGTCCGCTGTGCTGGCTTGTGGCGATGCTGCTGCTCGTGATGGCGGGGGCGCTCGCGGCCTGCGGCTTCGTGTTCGGCACGCTGAACGCCGTCAGCCTCGGCTTCGGAGCGATCCTGGCAGGGCTGGCGGTGGATTATGGGCTGGTGGTCTACCAAGAAGCCGCTGCGCGCCCTCACCTGACGCCGTCCGAAGTGCGTCGACCGCTCCTGCCTGCGTTGACGTGGTCGGCCCTCACGACGGCAGCGGCTTTCCTCCTGCTGAACTTCGCCGGCCTGCCGGGACTGTCGCAACTCGGCACGCTGGTGGGCGTGGGCGTGTTGCTGACGCCGCTGGTGATGCTGTTCGTGTTTCTGCCGCTGGTTTCGCGCAGGCTAAAGGACCGCCTCCACGGAGGCCCGGTGGCGGCGCCAGCGCCTCGAGCGCGCCGGTAACCTGGCGATCTGCCGGGTCGCGACGGTCCTTGCGGCGGGTGTTGCCCTGGTCGTGCTTTGGCAAACCGGAGTTCGCGTCGATCGGGGAACCGGTGCGCTCGAACCGCGGAACATCCCGGCCAGCGCGGCGCTGCACGAGCTTCGCGATGAGCTGAGCCGAGACGGCGAACCGCTGCTGGTCGTCGTTTCCGGGAATGACGAGTCTGAGGTCGCGCAGAGCTTGGGTGCTCTCGAGACGCCACCTCGGGCGCGCACTCGCTGGCGGCGCGCAATTCAACCTGAGGCTGCCCACCGCGCTCTGGCCGCAACCCGGATTGGCAACGGACCAACAAGGCGGCTGTCCTCGAGTTGGTGAAGCGGACGGAGGCGCTGCGCGCCGCAGCCAGCGAGGCTGGGTTCACGCCCGAGGCGATGGCGCTGACGGAGCGCCTGCTGGGCGTCTGGGGCAACAGCGCCTCTGTCATGGCCGGCGGGTGGCCGACGAACGAGTGCTGCCGCTGGCTTCTCGATCGAGCGACAGCCCGAAGCGGCAGCAAGTGGCTGGCCGTTGGCGCCATTTATCCAAAGTCGGATTCACCCGCGCTCCTGGCGGCGCGACTCGACCCGCATCTGCCGGGGGTCTGGCTGACGGGGTGGACCCTGCTGGGCGAGAGCCTCGTGGGGCACGTCGAGCGGCGCGTGTTCTGGGTGGCGTTGGCCATCGTGATGGTGGTGGCGCTGTTCCTCTGGCTTGCCTTCCGGCGCTGGGCGGAAGTTGTGATCGGCCTGGGCGCGCTTGGTTTCACGTTGCTCGTGCTGCAAGCCGTGATGAGTGCCGCGGGGGTCGCCTGGAACCTGATGAGTCTGGCGGCGGTGCCGCTGCTGCTCGGAGCGGGGGTGGACTACGGCATCCACGTCCAGATGGCTCTGCGCCGTCACCGCGGCGATCTTGCCGCCATGAGGCGAATCACGGGGCGGGCACTTCTTCTGTGCGCCGCGACCACCATAGCCGGATTCGGCTCGAACGCGCTCTCCAGCAATCCCGGCCTCGCGAGCCTCGGTTTGGTATGCGCCCTCGGCATCGCTGCGGCCTACGTCACCGTGGTCTTTCTGGTGCCGGCCTGGTGGACGCTTCTCTGCCCGGCGAGCCAGTCGACGCCGAACGACCCGGACTGCCTGGCGCGACCTTCCGCCACCTACGGTCCGAAGGTGTGGCGACTTGGATTTGTCGCCGTCCGGCTGTTGCCACGCCCGGTGTGCCGCGCCATCGGAAAGCTCGGTGCGTCGGCCTACCGGTGGTTGCGTCCGGAGCGACTCCGGGTGATCGAAGAGAATCTGCTTCCGGTGTTTGGCGGCGACCAACACGCAGCGGGCTCGGGCGCGCGACGGCTGTTGTCCAATTTCTCGGCCAAAATCACCGACCTGTGGCGGCATGAGAGCGGCGCTGCCACCGGGATCGCCCTGTCGCACTGGAGCGGCTACGAGATTTTCAAGGCCGCACTCGAACGCAAGCAAGGCGTGCTGCTGGTGACACCGCACCTGGGCAACTGGGAGATTGGCGGATGGCTGCTCGCGCAGAGAGGCGTCCGACTCCTCGTGCTCACCCAACCCGAACCGGGCCTCGGCTTTACCGAACTGCGCCAGCAGGCCCGCGCGCGCTGGGGCGTTGAAACGCTCGTGATCGGGCAGGACGCCTTCGCGTTCGTCGAAGTCATTCAACGTTTGCAGGAAGGCGCGGTTGTGGCGCTGTTGGTGGACCGTCCGCCGCCGCCCACGGCGGTGACAGTCGAGTTCTTCGGCCGTCCCTTCCAGGCCTCGATCGCCCCGGCGGAACTCGCGCGCGCCTCGGGTTGCGCGCTGGTGCCAGTTTATGTGGTCGCGGACGCAGACGCCTACGCCGCCCACGTCCTGCCGGAAATCGCGTACGACCGTCGCGCCATCGGCGAGCGCGAGGCGCGGCGGCGGTTGGCGGGGGAAATCCTGCGTGCCTTCGAGCCGGTCATCCGGCAGCATGCCGACCAGTGGTATCACTTCGTCCCGTTGTGGGGCGAAGGCGCGTCGAAGATCAAAGACCGAGAATCCGAATGACACCCTCCGAAAGCCGCCCGTTCCCTGGCGTGGTCTTGCTTGCGTGCCTGCTCGCGTCGCCGGGCCTCCGCGCGGCGGACACCAATGCGGTGCTCGATGCCTGGCTCGCTGCGCAGACGAACATCACCACCTGGACGGCGGAGTTCGTGCAGACCCGCTGGTTCAGGGCGCTCAACCAACCGCTGGTGTCCACCGGACGGGTGTGGTTTGCCAGGCCGAATCGTTATCGCTGGGAACTGGGCGTTCCCGCGCAGACCATCGCTGTCCGGGACGGCCAGCAGCTCCAGGTGATCTACCCGCGCCTCAAACGGGTCGAGCAATACTCGCTGGATGCCATCCGATCCGGCCCGATGAGCGAGGCGCTCGGCTTGCTGGACGCCGGTTTCCCCAAGGACCGCGCCGATTTCGACTCCCGCTTCCGAGTCCGTTCTGTTCGGTCCACCGATCAGGCCTGGCAGATCGAACTCGAACCGTCGAGCGCATCGGCGCGGCGCATGATGTCCGCGATCCGCGTCACGCTGGCGGCCGATCATTTCACTTTGCTCGCGAACGAAATCCAGTTGCCCGACGGGTCGCGAATGCGAAGCGAATATCGGGGCGCGGCGATGAACCAGAGCTTTCCAGGCGAGACTTTCGCGCCCGCCATCGGGCCTGATTTCACGATCACCAAGCCGCTTACGCCATGACCCACGCCCACGTCGGTCTCGCTGAGGCTCTGCAATTGCTGCCGCACGGGGCCGAGTTTCGCTTTCTGGACCGCCTCTTGCGCCTGACGCCCGGAAAGGAGGCGGCAGCCGAGTACCGGGTGCGCGGCGACGAACCGTTTCTGCGTGGTCATTTCCCCGGGCAACCGCTGATGCCCGGAGTGCTCCTGATCGAGGCTGGCGCCCAGCTTGCCGGGATTGTGGCGCAGACCGATCCGGGAATCGGGCCGCTGGCGGACTTGAAGCTCACAGCCGTCCGCGCCGCAAAGATCACCGGCTCGGCGCAGCCCGGAGACACGATTCAGATTGTCGCGCGCGTCACGGGCCGGTTGGGACCTCTCATCCAGGGGGAAGTGGAGGTCACGTTGACCGGGAGGCCGCTGTTGAAAGCGACCCTGGCCCTGAGCGGTGTCAGCGCCGGACTGCGGGACACCATCACGCGCAACCAACACGGGTAACCGGGCCGGGCCGGGCCTGCCTGCCGCGACGGCCGCGCCGCAGTCCGGGGACGCGGAGCACGGCCCCAAAAGCTCACACAAATGCGCTTCGCCACTGGGCGCGGGCGATCTTGCCGCGGGCGTTGGTCAGGGACTCGTTCTGGATGCGCCAGAGCCGCGGCACCTGCCATGCCGGCAGACGCTCGATGAGGAACTGGCGCAGGGCGTCTTCCGTCACGCGTGCATCGCACACGACCACCGCCGCGATGGTCTCCTCGCGGGCATCGGGCCGCAACACGCCAAGCACAACCGCTTCGCGCACCTCGGGATGCCGCAGCAACTCGCGCTCGATCGATTCCGGCGCCACCTTGCGTCCCGGCGACATGAATGACATCGCCGGCGCGGCCCGTGACATAGACCCGGTCGCTTCGAATGCTCCCCAGGTCGCAGGTGCGGAAGACTCCTCCGCGAAGCGCCGGGGCCGGTTCCGGCCAGTACCCCTCCGCCACAGCGCGCCCGCGCACTTCGAGACACCCGTCCTCCGCGACCGCCAGCCGGACGTGATCGACCGGCGCGCCCGCGAGCGCAGCCTCCTGTCGCGGTGTGCTGGTGGCATCGTAGGCGATCCCGCCGCACTCGGAGGATCCGTAGAAATTGTGAATCTTGATTCCCGTGGCCTGATAAACAGCGTCCTCCAACGCGATTGGCAGCGGGGCGCCGGCGGAGATGGCCAGCCGAACGTTCGGCGGAATGACCTTCGCTTCGTGCCACGTGCGCCAGAGCGCAGGCACGGCGGGGAGCGTCAGTGCGGCTTCACCTCGTGCGGCCAGGCGGATCGCCTCTGGCAGGGCCGACCGCGCCCAGGATGAGCGGAATCCCGTGCAGCAGGAGCGGGGTAACGAGGTTCGAGAAGCCATACGAGTGTGCCAGGGAAATGACGCCGAGGTTCGGCCACTCGGGCCGCAAGCCCATCGTCCGGGTAAGGTTCGCGGCATCGGCGGCCAGTTGCCCGGCCGTGAACGCGATCAGACGCGGGCGCCCCGTGGTCGCCGACGTCGTCTTGACGTGGACAATCGGCGCGTCCGGCCACGGGACGTCGGGGCGCGGTTGGTCCGGTTCGAGAGGGCAGACGATCTGGCCGGATCGCCAGGCGCGGAGCACAGTGAGGATGAAGTCGGCACCCGCGCCCTGCGGGAACACGGCCGGACCGGGTTCGTTCGAGCCGCTCTCGGCGTGCGCCGCCAGTTCGGCAAAGGTCCAACGCACATCGGAAGCGAGATCGCGCAGGGCGAACTCATGCCGATACTCGTGTGCCACCGTCCGCCAACGTTCGTAGAGCGTTGTCATCTTCCTTATCCACAACCGGCGAAACGCGCCTCACAGCATCCCAGATACGATCCTGGCAGGCAACCTGCGGCATCGCCTTCGGTTCCGGCGCCTCGCTGCACAGAATCCTTGAAGAACCGGACGGATCGAGGGAAAACACGACCTGGCCCGATCGCCAGGAACTCGCGGTTTTACAGAGGAATCACCGGGATGCACTCAGACCGTCGACCCTGACGACCCGCCCCCGCGAGGTCGCGGGGCACCGGCTCCCATCGGATGGGAGAGGGACGGGGTGAGGGGTCGCTGTAGCGTATCCTCGTGACTAGATTCAGAAAGAGGTTCCAGCCTGCCGGTCCGACTCCGATGCCGCAAGCAGTGAACATGTCGTCGCCGTGCCGATTCGACTTCGAGCGCGACACGTTCGCTTTCGCCAATGAACTGATCTGCGAGTATCAGTTCGATCCTGCCGGCGGACGCCCGAAACTCACTGGCGCGGCAGCCGCGCCCCGACTTTGCGCTGCGGTGTTTTGGCATGGTGCGCGCCGCCCGGGCGTTTCTTCTACCATGCCGATTTCCAGCCCCAAGAGGCGCCGATCGAGGAACCGGATTACCGACGGTCCATCCGTCACGTCATGACCCAAAACCCGCGCGTGCCGTCCACGCCGGGACACCGCGTGGCCTTTCCCGGTTTCGCCGGGCTCCGCGCGTTCAGCAAGGCGCACGAGGCTCTGCTGAAGACCGAGTGCGGCGGCGCCTGGCGATCGTACGTCCTGCGGAGCCATTGGCGCATGGTGCTGCCGATCTCGCGGGCGCACCAGGCCCGGACAGCGCAGAAACTCCAGGAGCGACTGGCCCAGGGTGGGGCACCCATCGTTCATCTGGTGCGTTTTCCGCAACTCACGATCAATCACGGGATGCTCCTCATTTCCGCCGAGGCGGGCCGGGGTGAAAGCCGTTTTGCGGCCTACGACCCCAACGATCCATCGCGCCCGGCCACGCTGGTGTTCAACGAACAGTCTGGCTCCTTCTGGCTGCCGCCCAACCGCTATTGGCCCGGCGGAGTGCTCGATGTGCTCGAGATTTGTCGGAGCTGGTGGTTTTAGCGAGGCTGCGCCTCAGACCGACGAGGCGCGTGAACCACTCGTCTGCGCTGGGCGCTCACCAGCATCACCGGCGCCCGACGCCTCGCTCAGGGGCCCCGCTGCGCGGCGCAAAAACTTGACTCATTGACAACGGATTTCAAAAGGAGAGTCACTCCAGATCCGAAATATTTCCGCTCCTGCGTCGCGGAAAGATGCGGCCACGGATGGAACACGGATCGAACACGGATTAGACAAAGTGTTTGGCATCGTTAATCGAAGGCCGTTTTCGGTCACTGGTCAGTGGCTCCAAAACGGTCTGGCGAACGGATCGCAAGCGACTCAATCTGTGGTCAATCCGTGTTTGGTCCGTGGCTTTGATTGAATGGACACGACGAAGTCCGTTTGGGTCCCCAGAAGGCTCCGCCGAAAAAGACCAGACCGCACAGATTGATGCCGGCGATATAACCCAGTTTGTAGCTGCGCCCGGAATTGTGCGCCCCGTAGATGCTCACGTCGTGACCCATCACCAGGGCGGGCAGAGCCATCGGCATGCAAGCCCCGTGCGCCATTCCCCACAGAAAGCCGAACCGTTTCTCGACGGGATAAAGCCGGGGCCCCGCCCAGGCATAGATCCAGCCGAGCAACAGGCCGATCACGAACAGCCTTGCTGCGCCCAGAAACCAGCGGCGCAGTGCGCGCGGACGAACCAGGCTCTCGAATCGGGGTAGCGGCATCTCAGACGGTGCGGGGCAGGCTCCGGCCAACCGGATGGCGCGCCGGTCGGGTCGCCTCTCGCCACCAGCGCACCCAGCGCAGGGTGTCGGGGATCGCGCGAATCCGGCTGGGCCGCGCCGATTGAATCACCGGCACGGACACGAACTCGATGCGGAATCCGGCCCGGGCGAAGGCCAGGATGATCTCCGACTCGATTTCGAAATGATCGCATTCAATCCGGAGCCGGCTCCACACATCCAGCCGCAACAGACGGAATCCGCATTGGGAATCGGGCAGCGGCAGGCTCGCCAGACGCGAAAGCTGGCGGCTCATCCACCGGTTCACGGCGCGACGCACCCAGGGCATTCGCGCGGCGTCGGCAGTGCGGTTGCCAACGACCAGCGCAGCGCCCGTGTTGACCGCCCGTTCCATGAATGCAGGGATCTCCTGAGGCGAATGCTGGCCATCGCCATCGAGGGTGATTGCCCAACGAAAGCCCAGCGCGCTGGCCCGCGCGAGGCCGGTGCGCAGCGCGGCGCCCTTGCCCAGATTGCGCTGGTGCCGTTCCACCCTGGCTCCCGCGGCAAGCGCCACGGAGCCGGTTAAGTCCGTCGATCCGTCGTCCACGACGATGACGCTGGGCACATAAGCGCGCGCGCGCTCCACCAGCGCGCCGATGGCAGCGGCCTCGTTCCAGCAAGGAATCACGACAACATGCGCGACGGCGGAGTCCACAGCCACACGCTAGGTTCTTGCCGGCGGACTGTCGATCACATGTTGGCGGCAAAGGCTGATGGACCCACAACAAAGAACCTCTTATACAGAGCGACATCAATGATGCAGCGCCGGGTCAGGGGACCCGGCCTACAAGTCTGTAGGCCGCGTGCCCTCACGCGGCGCGACTTCTGACGCCGTGCATGGCCCCTTGTCGGAAAACATCCACCAACATGTTGTGGATCCCGCTCGAGCCCCGCGCAGCGGGGCCGCATCTTTCCGCGACGCAGGAGCGGAAAGATCTAGAATCCTTGACCGGTGAAATGTGTTGTGGCCAAGTCAAGTTTTGGCGCCGCGCAGCGGCGCTCCTTAGCGAGGCGTCGACTGCCGGTTCATGATGTCGAAGATTGGGATTTGGTCTGAGGCGCGCCTCGCTAAGCGTCGAGTCTGATTCGCGTCCAATGTCCAGTCGCGTCCTGCTCATCAGCGCCAACTGCTACACCGAGCCGTATGCCGTGTTCCCGCTGGGCTTGGCGCAGATCAACGCCGCCCTGCGCGCAGCCGGGACACCCGACGCGCTGGGTGGATTGCCTGGCAGACGCCGACCCGATCGAGCGGACGATCGACGAGTTCCAGCCGGACTTCGTGGGGGTCTCCCTGCGCAACATCGACGATGTCGCGTTTAAGAAGCGCGAGACGTTCTATGGCGCGCTCTTCGACTTGTGCGCGCGCATCCGCCAGCGCAGCACCGCGCGGATCATCGTGGGCGGGAGCGGTTTCTCGATTTTCCCGGAACGCCTACTCGAACGAAGTGGCGCGGACTTCGGCATTCAGGGCGAAGGCGAAGCCGGGCTGCTGGCGCTCCTCGCAGCCCTCGAAACCGGGAGCGATCACCGCGCCATTCCCGGCCTGGTCTATCGCGAAAACGGCCGGATCCGCCGCAATGCGCAGCGGCCCGATCGACTCGACCGCCCTGTTTTGGCCGAGGACCGGCCGGATCGGTTGGTGGACTTCTACCTCGCGCGCAGCCTCATGCTGAATGTGCAGACCCAACGCGGCTGCGCGCTCGAATGCTGCTACTGCGCCTACCCACTGATCGAGGGGAACCGGCACCGCCGCCGCCCGCCCGAACTCGTCGCCGACGAATTGGCCCAGCTCGCGGCTCGGGGCGCGCGCTATGTCTTCGTGGTGGACTCGGTGTTCAACTCCTCGCCCACGCACGTCGTCGAGACGTGTGAAGCCATCCTCGAGCGCGGCGTGAGAATCAAGTGGGGCTGTTTCCTCCGACCGCAAGGGCTCACTGCCGAACTGATGGCCGTCATGGCCCGCGCCGGCCTGACGCATATCGAGTTCGGTTCCGACAGCTTTTCGGATCCGGTGCTCGAAGCCTACCACAAGAACCTCGATTTCGACGATATCCGGCACTCAGCCCAACTGGCGTCGGATGCGAAGGTGGATCATTGCCATTTCCTGATTCTGGGCGGGCCGGGAGAGACTCGAGAGACACTGGGCGAAACCCTGGCCAATTCACGCCGGCTGCCGCGCGCCGTGATGCTGCCGATTGTGGGCATGCGCGTCTATCCGGGCACCTTGTTGCATGCGCGAGCCCTGGCCGAAGGCGCCATCACCCCGGACACCGACCTGCTCGAGCCTTACCATTACATCGCCTCTGGACTGAGCGAGGCGTGGATTTTAGGGCGGCTGGCGGACTTCGCGAAGACCGACCCGACCTGGATCATCGGCGAACCGCCACCGTCGTTTCTGCACCTCGTCGAGCGCCTGCGCCAGCGCGGCGTGGTCGGCCCGCTCTGGACCTATTTCGACATGCTCCAGCGGCTGCCCAACATGGGGGTCAAACCATAGTAAGCGAGGCGTCGACTTCCGGTTGCCATGGCAACAGCCCAGCGCAAACGAACGGGTGACATACCTCGTCGGTCTGAGGCGGAGCCTCGCTCAATAGAATTTCCTGCTCAATAGAATTTCCTTGCCAAGCAGAGTGCGATCCCGAAATTCCTGGCGCGTCAAACCATGAGACGACCAAGCCCAGCCCTATTCAGCACATTGATTCTCGTGCAGAAAGGAGCCGACGCGTCGCCGACAGACGCCGCAGCGCGCCAGCAACTCGGCATTGGCGGACACCACACCACGGCGGTGGTGGTCAAGTGGAAGTAGAGCGTCGTTCAACACCGAGCCGTGCTCTTCCCTCCCCTGTCTCGTGCAGCCCCGCAGCGCGTTGTCGTCACGGGCGCCGGCATCGTCACCGCGCTTGGCGTTGGCTGGCGCGCGAACGCGGACGGCTTTCGCGCGGGGCGGCGGGCGTTTCGTCCGGTGACGCTGCTTCGATGTCACCCGGCAGAGAGCCAAGGAGGCCGGCGAGGTGGATCTTCCGGACAGGCTGCCCGACACCCGCCTGAGCGCCCGGACGATGCGGCGACTGTACCGTGCCAGCCGGCAACTGCTCTGGGCGTCCGCCGAGGCCTGGCGCCAGGCCGGCTGGGAGCCCGGAAGCAATCTGCCGCTGGTGCTGGGCACAACCGGATGCGGAACCGAATGCGGCGAGCAGTACTACCGGGTTGCCCTCGAGTCGGGTTGCGCCCGGCGGGGCCAACCCACCCGGTCACTGTGCCATCAGGGCCAACGTCAGGCACTCGATGTGGCCGAGGCCTTCGGGTTTGAAGGGCCGGTCACGATGATCGCCAACGCCTGCGCGTCCGGATCGAATGCCATCGGCCACGCCTGGGAACTCGTCCTCACCGGGCGCGCTGAGCGCGTCCTCGCCGGCGGCTACGATGCGTTGAGCCAATTGGCCTTCGCCGGCTTCGACTCGTTGCAGGCGCTTTCGACCACTCGATGCCGCCCGTTCGATGCCGGGCGGGACGGCCTTGCGCTCGGCGAGGGCGCTGCCCTCCTGGCCCTCGAATCCCTCGACCACGCCCGCCGGCGCGGCGCGGAAATCCTGGGCGAAATCATCGGCTACGGCGCCGCGACCGACTGCCATCACCTCGCCCAGCCCCACCCGGAAGGCCACGCCGCGCTGCAATCCATGCAGGAGGCCTGCGCGCGCGCCGGCGTGACGCCCGAAAGGGTCGGTTACGTCAATGCCCACGGCACGGGCACGTTGTTGAACGATGCCGCCGAGGCGCTGGCCATCAATCGCTGGGCCGGGGTCCGCGCTGCGGATCTCGATGTGAGTTCGACCAAGGGATCCGTGGGCCATCTCTTGGGCGCGTCCGGCGCAGTCGAAGCCGTCGTCTGCCTCATGGTGCTGCGCGAGCACTGGCTGCCGCCCGAGCCGTACGTCGAGGCCCCTGATCCGGCCTGCGCCTTCCCTTTGGTGCGCGGATCGCGCGACGCCCGCGTCGAGATCGCTCTGTCGAACTCGTTCGGGTTCGGCGGGGCCAACGCCACACTCCTGTTCCGGAGGTGGCCATGATCCGTGTTTTCGTGCGAGGTGCCGGAGCGGTATCACCGGCAGGCTGGGGTGTCGAACCGCTGCTCGCCGCGTTGCGCGCAGGAGCCCCAATCGCTTCTCATGAGCTGCGCGCGCCCTCGGGCGACCGCCGCTTCCCAGCCCGGCTTGTTCCGGCGCCGGCGCCGCGTCCGGCCTGGCTGGCGCATCCGCGCCTGCGACGGGCGAGCGGCGTTTCGCAGTTTGCACTCTCTGCCGCACTCGAAGCACTCGGGCCTTGGCCGGGGAGCGCCCCGAAGGAAACGCGCCTGGGCATTGTCACCGGCACTCACACCGCCTCGATCCGCTACTCGGAGCGCTTCTTCGGCGAGGTTCTGCAGAATCCGGCGACTGCGAGCCCGATGCTTTTTCCGGAGACAGTGATGAACGCCCCCGCCAGCCACATAGCGGCGTTCCTGGGTTGTTCAGGTCTTTGTTACAGCCTGGTCGCCGATCAAACGGCCTTTGTCCAGGCGGTGCTCGTCGGCTGCCAATGGCTGGGCGATGACCGGGTCGACGCCTGCCTGGTTGTTGGCATGGACGAAGCCGCGTGGCCCCTGGCGGATGCGCTTGGGCACTTTGCGCCCGGTCTCGCTTCGAGCGAGGGCGCCGGGGCGCTGCTGCTCACGCGCCAGCCCGACACCCCACCCGCAGTCGAGCTGAAATGCATCACCGACGCCCACCTCTATGCGGCGGCTGCAACGAGGGAGCCCGCTGCGCGCGCGATGCGCAGCCAGTTGCCCGCCGAAAGCCCCGGTGAGTTGCTGGTGGATTCGCGGTGCGGAGCGGCCCGCCCGGACCGCGCGGAGAGACTCGCCTGGGCCGGCTGGCACGGCGCCGTCGTCTCGCCCCGTTCGGTGCTCGGCGAGGGGCTGTGCGCCGCAACCGCCTGGCAATTCGTGGTCGCCCGCGCCTTGTTAATGGATGGCTCGGCGCGTGCAGCGAACATCAGCGTCGTCGGCTCCAACCTCCAGGCCGTCGGCGCCCGGTTCGAGCTGGCTGAGGAGTGACAACACGCACCCTCCCGTGGCCCTGGCTCGGCCGCCTGCGGTTTTCTGGTGCATCTGGTTGTTGTCGGTGTTCTGTCGCCCGGTGAGGGCACCGGGCCTACAACGGATGGAGATTGCCGGTGTAGGCCGCGTGCCCCCACGCGGCGCATACTCGATTCCCACCGACAACCTCCAGATGCACTGGCGGTTTTTTGGCTGCGGTTTCCAGCTTGTTGCGGGGCTGTCCATGCCACAGACTCGATGCCCGAAACTGACGGCTGCACTTTCCAAATGGAACCGACAGACGCGCTCAAGGCAGAAATCAAGCAACTCCTCGTTGCCAATCTCATGCTGCAGGTGTCCGAGGACCAGATCGGCGACGATACCCCGCTGTTCGGCTCCGGGAGTCTGGGGCTCGACTCCGTAGACGCCCTGCAAATCGTGGTCGCGCTCGACAAGCAGTACGGCTTGAAAATCTCCGACCCGGGCGCCGCCAAGCAGGTGCTCGAAAGCGTTTCGGCGATCGCGACCGCCGTCCGCAAACACCAGGAGCAACAGACCGGTCCGGACACGGACGAGGCGGAATCCTGAGAAGCGATGAGCGAGGCTGCGCCTCGAACCAGCGAGGCGTGTTGCCAGATCGTTCGCGAGGGTCTTTCGTCTAAGAAAGAGACCGGTCGCGTGTCTTGATAGGTGAAGCTTGCGGCAGCAGAGGGAGCGAAACGAAAGCGGCGACGCGGTGATCTAACCAACGAATGGCGACCGTGCGATCAGACCCAGCGGGGGCCGCGTCCCCGAAGCCCGAGTCCGTCGAAGACCTGTTTGAGGCGCTTGAATCGCCGCTCTTGGGTTATGCCCTCCGGCTCCTGCCCGATGCCGACGCGGCCGAAGATGTTGTCCAGGAAGCATTCATGCGCTTGCATACCCATTTTGCCGAGGTGCGCGAACCCCGGAGTTGGCTTTACCGGACCACCCATAACCTCGCGCTCAACCACCAACGCAGGGCGAAGAAGATCGTCCCGCTCGACTCGAGTGGAAATCGCGCCGGAGACGGACCAGACCCAACAAACGACCCGCCCGATCCGCAGCCGCTTCCGGACGAACAGACCGCCCGGTGGGAAGGGATCGGTTTGGTGCGTGTGGGGTTGGCGGCCCTCGACACACGCGCGCGCGAACTGGTCGAACTCAAGTTCCACGAGGACCTCTCTTACAAGGAAATCAGCGCCCGCACCGGCCTGTCCGTCAGCAATGTCGGGTATATCCTCCATCACGCACTGAAATCTCTCGCCGCCGAGCTCGCCAAAGCCGGCCTTGTCCCATGAACCCAAACAAGCCTTCACCGCCGCCGGACGACTTCGAGTCGAAGATCACGGCGTTGTTGCTGGGCGAATTGGCGCCCGCCGACGCCCGCGCGGTCGAGCGGTCGATCGCTGCCGACCCGGCCCTGGCCGCGCTGCGGGATCGTCTCCAGAACACAATGTCGTTCGTTCGCGATGCCGTGACGCAGCCGGTCGGGTCCGCCGCTGCAGGCGCGGTGCAGCCGCGGTTGTCGGACAAACGGCGCGAAGACTTGACGCGCCAATTCAAGCTCGTCGCCCGCCCGGAACGGTCAGCGTGGGAACGCCGCTGGCTGGCGTGGTTGGTGCCCATGACCGCCGCGGCGGCGCTGGTCGTCATCGCAGCCCTTTTTCTCCCCGCCTTCGGCAAGGCGAAGAGCAAGAGCCAATCGGTCGCCTATCGACGACCAGGCACGCCCGCTCCTCGCCTCATCACGCGTCTGGGCGTCGAGGTTCCCAGCCCGGCGCCCAACGCCGAGTCTCTCGAGAGGATCAAAACGCTGCCAGCCCTGCAGACGCGGCTTGCGCGAGGCCACGCGGTGCGCCCAGCCGACGAGCCTGACCGCGGCGCGACTGAGGCCAAAGTCCGCGAGTTGTACGATCAAACGGACGGCGACGCCACCGCTGCTCCCATCGATCCGACAACCGGGCTGCCTGTTGTCGCAGAGTCGGCAGTTGCGCCCGAAGCGGAGTGGGTCCGGATGGAAACGGCTCAACCCGCGCCGACGTCAAGTCGGGAGGGAGTCGAGACGGCGGCCAAGGCGGGATCAGGCGAGGTTGAGTCGGCCCGGCCCATGACCGATATTCGGATGTTGATGCGCTATGGGCTTCTGCCCAAGGGGCTGAAACTCGTCGAAGAAGCGGGTGAGTCGGCTGGGGCCACCATCGCGGCTAAGTTCGCCGAGGGGCCGCAGGCGGATGCGAGCAGCCTTGCCGAGAACGCCCCCGCGCAACGACAGCCCCTGGCGAAGGCGGCAACACCGCCCGCACCCGCCCAGAGTGAACTCGCCCCGCTGCCGCTCGAATTGCCGCTCCCGGCCTTCATGGGCACGCCGACTGACTTGGCATTCGCGGATGGCGCCCCCAAAGACAAGGCCAAGGCGCCCGAGTCCGCGGGCGTGGGGGAGTTGGCACAAGCGACATCCTGGGGGGAGACAGCCCCAGGCTTCCCAGGAGTCCGGGAGGATTATTGGTTCTTCGACGCAGAAGCGGCAGGCGGCGTGCAGGTTCATCGCACCGACTCGAGTGGGATGGGAGGGATGGGAGGGATGGGAGGTGGCGGGATGATGGGCGGAATGGCAGGTGCCGGCGGCGGGGGCGGGTTGGGTGGATTTGGCGGTATGCAAGCCGCTGGTGATCGGAGTGCGGGGGACTTCGATCTCGGCCAGCAGGTCAAGACCGACCAGCGTGCCGATCCCGCCAAGGATCTCTTCTCCACAATCCGGGCTAAGACCGGTGACTCGGATTCGGCTGGTCGTCCCGCCAGGCGGGCCGCGGCCCCTGTCTCGGCTCCGGCCACACCGGTGCCGACAACTCCCGTCCCACCCCCCTCGAACGCGCCGCCGCCGCCCTCATCGGACACCAGGGCGAGCACGGAGCGTTCCGCCGCGGGCTACTATGCATACGGGCTTTCCGCACAGAAAGGCGTCACTGAATTGGCCAAGGTGCCGGTGCTGGGCGACGTCCCGTTGATCGGCGCCGAGTTCAGATCCTCCACGGTTGAACCCGAGTCCCTGGGGCGTCCCACCAGGGCGCTGGCGAACGAGCCAGAAGCCGTCGGCGCACTCGCACCCAGCGCCGGCAAACCCACCGATTCGAGCGTTCGCCGCTTGACCGTGGCCAGGGGCGAACAACGCGGTCGGGCCCGGGGTTTGGAGCCGCAGCCCTCGGCGACGGAACGCCAGATGGCCGACGAGGATGGGGCGCTTGACCGACTCGGCGAGTCCGAAGGCACACTGCGTGATGGCCGACTCGATGTTCTGGCCGTCAACGGTGTCCAGGAGGGCGCCGCGGTGGACGCGCAGGCCGTCACGACGTTTGACGCAACCGCGGCGGCATCCGGCCTGATCACCAACGCGATGGGGTCTTTCGGGGCGGTCACGTTCGCTGCGCAGGAGGAGGTTACGAACCGCAAAGAAAAGGTCGCCAGTCGACCGGCTGCGCCGCCGCCCGAGCCACAGCCCGAAGTGGCAACCGCCAGCAATCCGTTCTCGACCTTCTCGCTGAACGTGACCGATGTGTCATTCAAGCTGGCGGGCGCCAGCCTCGAGCAAGGGGCGCTTCCGGACGCCTCGCGCATCCGCAGTGAGGAGTTCCTCAACGCCTTCGATTACCGCGATCCGGAGCCGGTGCGAGGCGCCCCCGTCGCGTTCGCTTGGGAGCGGGCCCGCTACCCTTTCGCCCACAATCGCGAGGCGATTCGTTTTTCGGTGCAGACCGCCGCGCGCGGGCGTTCGGCCCTGCGCCCGCTCAATCTCGTGCTGCTGCTCGACAGCTCGGGCTCGATGGAACGGGCCGATCGCGTCGGCATCGTCCGCGAAGCGCTGACGGTGCTGGCTGCGCAACTCAAACCCCAGGACCGCATCAGCGTCGTCGCCTTCGCCCGCACAGCGCGGCTTTGGGTGGATGGCGTGCCGGGCAACCAGGCCAACGAGGTGCTCGAGCGGATCAGCCAGCTCACGCCCGAAGGCGGCACCAACCTCGAAGACGCATTGAAGGTTGCCTACGAAACGGCAGCGCGCCATTTCGTCAGCCACGGCGTGAACCGGGTGGTGCTGCTCACCGACGGCGCCGCCAACCTGGGCGATGTCGATCCCGAATCCCTGCAGCGGAAAGTCGAGTCATCCCGAAAGCAGGGGATCGCGCTCGATTGCTTCGGGATTGGCTGGGAAGGGTACAATGACGATCTGCTCGAAGTGCTCTCGAGCCACGGCGACGGACGCTATGGATTCGTGAACAGCCCCGAGGAAGCCGCCACCGAGTTGGCGGGGCAATTGGCTGGCGCGCTGCAGGTTGCCGCTGCCGACGTCAAGGTCCAGGTCGAGTTCAATCCGCACCGCGCCACCGCCTGGCGCCAGATCGGGTACGCCAAACACCAACTCACCAAGGAACAATTCCGCGACAACACGGTCGATGCCGCCGAGTTGGGCGCTGCCGAATCGGGCAACGCCGTTTACATCCTCGAAGTCAATCCGCGTGGCCAGGGCGACATCGGCACCGTGCGCGTGCGCTACCGCGAGGCGTCGAGCGGCCTTTATCGCGAGCACGCCTGGCGGGTGCCCTACACCGGCCCGGCGCCGCTGCTCGAACAGTCCAGCCCGGCCATGCGGTTGGCCGTCAGCGCGGTCGCCTTCGCCGAATGGCTTGCCTCGAGTCCGTTCGCTGGCGAGGTCACGCCGGACAAACTGCTCGGCACGATGTCCGGCGTGACCGACGCGTTCGGGCCGGACGCCCGCCCGAGACAACTCGAAGCCATGATCCGCGCAGCCAACTCGATCAGCGGACAATGAACGGAAGGCATAACGATGACTACCTCCACAACACACCCTCTGTTGCAGGGGCATGTAGGCCGCGTGCCGTCACGCCACGCGATTTCTGCCGCTGGGCATGGCGCCGCACTCTTGGCCTTGTGGCTAACGGCCATCGCCTTCGCAGGCGATCCCGCCCCAGCGCCCGCCCCGGCCTCGGCGCAGACGCCTGCAGCCACGAGCGTCGCGGACCCGCCGACCATCGTCGAAGTCAACAAGATCGCCCTCGACGGCCAACTCGACGCCGAGAAGGCCCGTCTCGTGATCGAGGCGGACCTGCGCGGGCTCACGCCGGCGCGTGACAAATCCATCTACAGCGCAGTCGTTCGCCAGGTCATCGGTGTGGCGCGCGAGAAGCTCACCCACGCCATTTCAGTGCAAATCGAGGCCGTCCAGGGTGAATTGAAAGAGGTTGTCCTCCCCTTGTCCGGGGTGGGCGAGATCAAGCAGGTCACGAGCGATCAGCTTGAAGACTGGAGCGTCCGGCAGGCGCCCGGCGGCGCCCGCGCCCTCGTCCTGCGCGTGAAGAAGGCGGAGCAGCCGGTCAAGTCGCTCGCCGTCCAGATCGCCGCTGTAACGCCGTTGGGCGATCTCCCGCAAACGGTCACGCCGCTGGCTCTGGTTGGGGAACCGGCGTCTCTGAGCCATGGCTACGTGCGCATCGACACCCCGTCCGAACTCGCAATTCAACTCGGCAATCCCACCGGCGTGGCGCCGCTCGAATTGGGATTCCTGCCTGAGGATCTGCGCCCGACCGCGACGCCGGGCGGTCCCGAGGCTCTCGCGTTCCGCTTTCACGGCACAGCGTACGCCTTGCCCCTGACGCTCGCGGCGGCCGACCCGGAGGCATCCCGTGTCGTGCTCCATCAGTTTCGTTTGCGGGGCCGGCTCAGCGGCGATCAAGCGGCTTTTACATTGAACGCGGTCGCCCGGGTCAAGAATCCGAAAGGCGGCTCGCTGGCCCTGCTGTGGGGGCGTGCCGCGCTCACCGAAGTCAACTCGACAACCAACTGGCAATGGAAACTCGAAGGAGACAAGTATGTGGCGCGGTTCGACCGTGCGGGGGTGTACCCGCTTCAGCTCAAGTTCAACGCCGCGGTGCGCCAGACCAACGGCTGGAACGAGATCGATTTCGTCGTCGCACCCGGCGGGCCGGCCCCGGTGACGTTCGAGGGCTTGAAAGCCGACACCCAGTTCCGGTTCACCGACGCTGCCCGGCCCGAACTCGCGGGTGATGAGTTTGTGAGTTTCCTTCCGCCGACCGGCCAGGTGCGGCTTGGGTGGAAAGAAGCCCGGCCCGAAACCGAGGGGACACTGTTCTACGCCGCGGAGGCATGGTCGCAGATCGCGATCAGCCCCGGCCTGATGCGGCAGACTGCGCTGCTGGATTTCAAGGTGATGCAGGGCGAACTCAACCGCGTCGCGCTGCGCCTGCGGGGCGCCGGCGAGGTCACGCGCGTGCAAGGACCAGCCGTGCTGGCCTGGGCCGTCGAGGCGGTTCCCGAGACTGCCGAACGCCGTTTGACAGTGCAATTGAACCAGGCCCAGAAGGATCAATTCTCGTTTCAGGTCCAGTTGCAGACGCCGCTGGGCGCGTTCCCCCAAGCCGTTGACGCGATGCAGGTGCTGCCCGAGGGCACCACCCGGTTCGGCGGCTACTTCCGCGTCGTCAACGAAGGCGCCGTGCGCCTCGAAGTGGTGCAGGCCAGCGGCCTGTCCCAGATTTCGCCCGAGCAATTTCCGCAGACCGAGGCCACCAAGGCGCTTCTGTCGGAGCAGACCACACAGATGTTTGCCTACCGTTTTTCGGGGGGCGCGTTCGAGTTGCGGGTGCAGGCGGACAACATCCTGCCCGAGTTGGCGGTGTCGGCGGTGCTGTCGTATCACCTCGGCGAGACCGAGTTGGCGATCGACGCCGAGTTCGAAGTGGACGTGCGCGAGGCCCCGTTGCGCGAGATGGTGCTGCGTGTCCCAAAGGGCTATGCGGTGGCGCGTCTGAACGCGCCTGGTCTTAGCGACTATTTCCCCACTGAGAGCGCCGACCAGCCCGACGCCCAAATCCGGCTGGTGTACGGCAGCCCCGTTTCGGGCCGACAGGCTGTGCAGTTGCGTCTCGAACGCAACCAGCCCCTGGCCGAATCCGCCTGGCGCCTGCCCCGGATCGACGTCGTGAAAGCGAAATCGGTGCGCGGACACGTGGGCGCCACCGCGGACGCCGGCTTTCGCCTGACGCCCGGCGCGACCCAAGGGCTGACCGAGATCGCCGGGGCGTTTTTTCCAAGAAAGCTGGCCAACATTCAGGCTGCTTTCCGCGTGAGCGACGCGGCGTGGCAGGCGACGCTGAACGTCGAGCGACTGCCGCAGTCGATCCAGGCCGATGTGTTCCACCTGTTTTCGATTGGCGAGGGCATTGCCTACGGCAGCAGCATCATCAATTACGTCGTTTCCGGCGCGCCGATCGCGACTTTCCGGATCGAGTTGTCGGGGGAGTACTTCAACCCCGAGTTCACCGGCAAGGATGTGCGGAGCTGGCAGAAGACCGATGGTGGCTACCAGGTTCAATTGCACACGCCGGTCGCCGGAGCGTACACGTTGCTGGCCACCTACGAGCGTCCGTTCAAGGCCCAGGGCGAAACCCTCACCTTCGCCGGCGCGCGCCCGCTCGACGCGCAGTCGGAACAGGGCCACACGATTGTCGTGAGCGCCTACCAGTTCCAGGTGGAGCCGGTGAACCTCTCGAGTTCGCTGCTGCCGCTCGAAACGGGCGAAGTGCCCCCCGAATACCGCCTGTTTTTCGACGCGCCGATCCTCGCCGCGTACCGCTACACCGCGCGCCCCTTCAACCTCCAGCTCGAGTTGAAGCCGCTGGCCCAAGGCGAGACCATCCGCCAGGTCGTGGACCGCGCATCCCTCACCACACGGATCTCGGACGAGGGCCAAGTGGTCACCGACGCCCGCTACTTCGTGAAGAACAAGGGCGCGCCCCATCTCCGCGTCGTCATTCCGGAAGGAACCCAGCTCTGGTCGGTGACCGTCAATGGCGCGCCGGTCGTCCCCGTGACGAGCGACCGCGCGCATCTGATCCCGCTGCCGCAACACGCCGATGCCAACGCGGTCAACGACCTGCAGATCAAACTGGCCGCCCGCGCCAAGGATCGCCAGCGCCTCACCGTCGCCGCCCCGGTCGTGTCCGCGCCCGTGCTGCTCGCCGAATGGCATCTGATCCCCGACACATCCCGGCGATTGGTCTATCGCCGAGGCCCATTGACGCCGGTCGGCGGTGTGATGGACATCGCCGGATTCGGAGGCCTGCGGCGTCTGCTCGCAGGCGAAACCCGCGAGCGCCTGCTGTTGGGCCTGGGGATGGCCTTGGCGATGACGATCATCGCCGTCTGGGTTTGGCGTTGGGCGAGCAGCCAAGGCGTGCAGAAGTTCGCGCTCCGCCATCTCTCGGGCGGCGTCGTGGCGCTCCTGGCGGTCGTCATGGTCGTTGTCATCCTGATGCAGCTCGTCGAGTTGGCCGGGGCAGCCAGAATCGAGTCTCCCCGTGAACTGCGTTTCCTCGCTCCCGTCCAACAGGCGGACAGTGCGCTGGCGCTCGATGTCGCCAACGTGCCGTTGTCGCCTTCCTTGTTCGCCCTGGCATGGGCGCTGGCCCCGGCGGTGCCTGGCGTCCTCCTCTGGCTCTATTCGCTGGTCAGCGCGCGGGCTTGGTCGCGGATCCTCGCGCGGGTGCTGGGTTGGGTGTTGATCCTCTGGGCCGCGCTGCGCTGGCCCAATGGCGCGCCCCTGTTCTTTGGGATGCTGCTCGCCTTTGCGCTGCTTCACGTGTTCCTGCCGTGGTTCTGGCGCTGGTGGCACGCGCCCCGCAAACCCAGCCCGGACGCAGGAGGCATCGCGGCGACCACCGCACTGCTCATGCTCGGGGCCTGGTTGTTGCAGCCGGACGCGGCCCTGGCTCAATCTGTGCCAGCCACTGCGCCGGCGACGGAGAAGACGCCTCCCCTGGCCGAGTCCGTGATCCAGGACATCCGCGTCGAAGACCAGCATGCCATCGGATCGGCCCGAATCCGGTGGCAGGCGCGCAAAGGGGAAATCCTGCCCTTGCTACATGCGCCCGGCGTTTTGACACGGATCGAGTACCCGACCAACCGCGCGCGGCTGGTCCAGGTGCCGGTGGCGGATTGGCGCGACCCGGCATTGCTGGCGGAGCAGACGGGGCTGTGCGACATCCAACTGGAATACCAAGTGCAGACCGCCAGCCGCGAAGGAGAGCGTGGCTTTGGCCTGCCGACCGCGCATGGCCTGGTGAACCGCGTGACGCTCACGCTGGTTGGACTCGATGTCGAGTTGAACGCCCCCCAGGCGGTCTCCGTGCAACCCGACGCTTCAGGCCCATCCACCAACACCGTTGGGCGCTTGGTGCTGGCGCCGACGCCCAACCCCTGGATCGGATGGCGACCCCGCAGCCGCGACACGCGGCTCGAGAAAGCAGTGTTTTATGCCGAGTTGAGCCAGCTCTACGTGCCCGGCGCCGGCGTCGTCGAGGGGTTGCATCAAGTCCAATTGCGGCCCGCACAAGGCGAACTGAGCGAACTCACGTTCGATGTGCCGTCGGGTTCGACCATCACGGATGTTGTGGCGCCGGGGCTCTCCCTGTGGCGATTCGATCCTCAGACCGGGCAGTTGCGGGTGCGTCTCACGCCGGCGCAGGCCAAGCCGTTCAGCGTGCTGGTGAAATCCCAGATCGCGACCGGTCCATTGCCCTTCGAGCAGACCGCCGGCCTGCTCGGCGTCCGAGGGGCGGCGGGACAACTGGGGCTGCTGGGAGTCGCCACAGGCAACGAAGTGCAGTTGGACGACGTGCGCGCCGAGGACCTCTCCCCGATCAACCTCGAGGATTTTCCGGGCGCCGTGCTCGATCCCCTCCGCCCCGCCCTCCCCGGCCTGACGTTGCGTCGGGCCTTTCGGTACGCGGAGGCGCGGTCCACGGTGGCGCTCCGGGCGTCCGCCGTCGAGCCGGACATCCGTGTCGAGACCCAGCAGACGTTGTCTCTGGGCGAAGATCGGACGGTGCTGGCCGCCAACATCGAGGTCGAGGTGACGCGCGCCGGCATCTTCAAGCTGAGCTTCGTCCTGCCGGACACCCTCGACGTCGAGTCCATCAGCGGGGGCGTCTTGAGCCATTGGACCGAACTCAAGACCGATGCGGGGCGCGTGGTCACGCTGCATCTCAAGAGCAAGACGGAGGGCAAACAGACGTTCGCCGTCAGCCTGGCTGGGCCTGGAGTGCGAGCCGCGACGGGCTGGGCCGTGCCGCGCCTCAGTGTGCGCGAGGCGGGCAAACAGCGGGGGCAGTTGTTGATCGTGCCCGAGCAGGGCTTGCGTCTCCAGGTCGCCACGCGCGAAGGCGTGACCCAGCTTGACCCGCTCAAAGCCGGCGTCCGGCAGAAAGGCGTGCTCGCGTTCCGGCTCCTGCAATCGGACTGGCGCCTGGCCATGGATCTCGAGCGCGTGGATGCCTGGACCCAGGTGACCAGTCTGCAGCACGTTGTCATTGGCGACGCGCAACTCAAGGTCGCCGTCAATCTCCAGTACGAAATCGAAAACACCGGCATCAAGGTCCTCGGGATCCGGCTGCCGGCCAACGCCGAGGGCGTCCGATTCCGCGGCGATCAAGTGGCGGATTTCCGCCCGCTCGAAGGTCCGACCAACACCGCCACCCGCGATTGGGAGGTCAAGCTCAACCGCCGCGTGATCGGCAAATACCTGCTTCAGGCCAACTACAGTTTGTCCATCCCCGAGCAGGCCGTCGAGACGGGCATCGTCGGCGTCGAAGCTCGGGACGTGAACGTGCAACGCGGATTCCTGACTGTGCAGGCCAGCGGGCGCTTGCAGGTGCGCCCCGACGCCCCGGCCGAATCCCTGCAACCCGCCGAATGGCAGTCGATCCCGCGCGCGCTCCAGCAGGATGTCGCCGCCACCGCCGCCAACTACACGTTCCGGCTGGTCGAGCCAGCCTACCGCCTGCCGGTGCGGATCGAGCGGCACGCTGCCGCCAAGCTGCTCCCAGCGCGCGTGCACAACGTCACGCTCACCTCGGTTGTGTCCGATGACGGGATCCTGCTCACCCAGGCGCGACTCGAGTTGGTGCCCGGCGACAAGCGGTTGCTGCATTTGATCCTGCCGGAGCGGGCGCGTTTCTGGTTCGCCTTTGTCAACCAAAGCAGCGTCTGGCCCTGGCGCGAGACCAACCAGGTGCTCATCCCGCTCGAACAACACTCGAAGACCGGCCAGTCCACGACCGTCGAGTTCTTCTATTCCGTCCAGGCCGGCACCGCCCGGACACGCGCGCTCGACCTCGACTTAGTGGGCCCGCAGTTCGATCTCCCGCTCGAGAACATTACCTGGCGCATTTACCTCGGAGAACAATGGAAGCTCACGGACTGGAAAGGCGCGCTCCAACTCCAGGAGCAGCAACTGCTGGACGCCGGAGCTGCGATTGACCTCGAGACCTATGTGCGCAACGAAACGACTCTCCAGCAGGAGAAAACCAGGGAGGCCGAACAGCTCCTCAGCATGGCCAATCGCCTGCTGGTCGAGGGCGATCCCGAACAGGCGCGCCGGGCGTTCACCACGGCGTACGGCCTCTCCCAACACGACGACGCCTTCAACGAAGACGCCCGCGTCCAACTGCACAACCTCAAAATGCAGCAGGCGCTGGTCGGTCTGAACGTGCGCCAGGCCAAGGTCGCTGGGGAACCGGCGACCCTCGCCGCGACCCCGCGCAGCATGCGCGAAAGCCAGATCGCCAACTACACCCAGCAGGAAGCCAAACAACTGATCGAACGGAATACCGCCGAAGACAACGCCTTTCAGATGCGCCTGGCCGAACGGCTCATCCAACAGCAGGACGCCGCCACCGCCAGCCCGGCCGCTATTCGGGCCACCGTCCCGGAACATGGCCGCCTGTTGACGTTCACCCGGCCCCTCGAAGTCGATCCCTGGGCCGATCTGAACCTCCATCTCGAAGCCCGTATTGTCCGGCCCACCGGCTTCTTCTTCCGCCTGGGCATCCTCATCGGCATGGTGGTCCTGGTCGCCCTGCTCGCCTGGCTCGGGCGCGCGAAACCAACGGCAAGCAGGTGAGATGCCCGGCTCTGAACGAAAACACGGAGATTGCGCGGGATGAACCGGCGTCAGTTCCTGCAGGCGGGCGCGGTGGCCGGGGTCGCCCTGCGCACGGCGGGGCGATCCCGGGCGGACGAAGCCGCTGCGGTTCGCCCGTTCGCATTCGATCCCAGCCAGAACCTCATCCCCGCACCGCGGAATCCGAGCCAGTGGGAAACGTTTCGCAGGCAACTCGCAGCCTGGCGCGGCGCGGCGCGGCGTGAACTCGATTACGCCGACGCGCTGTACCGGCGACCGGATTTCGCGTGGGTCTCGCGTTGCTTTTCGTGCTGCTTCCTGATGCTGTGCGACGAGCGCTTCTACGATTCCCACTCGGGGCGATACCGTGTCGAGACCTTCCTCGCAGATGCCGACCTCGAGTTTGGCGGGTTCGACGGCGTCGTGCTCTGGCACGCCTACCCGCGCATTGGCGTGGACGACCGCAACCAGTTCGATTGCTATCGGGACCAGCCCGGCGGCCTGGCGGGGCTGCGTCAGGCAAGCCGGTGTTTTCATCGTCACGGCGTGGCCGTCTTTGTCGACTACAACCCGTGGGACACGGGCACGCGTCGGGAAGGCCGGAGCGACCTCGACGCGCTCGCCCAGATTGTGGGAGCGATCGAAGCCGACGGCATTTTCCTCGATACGATGAGTCAGGGTGCGGCCGAGTTCCGGGCCAGGCTCGACTCGGTGCGTCCGGGGGTCGCCCTCGAAGGCGAACTCGCCCTCCCGCTCGAGACACGTCCACGATCATCATCTCTCCTGGGCGCAGTGGTTCGACGACAGCGAGACACCGGGCGTGCTGCGGAACAAGTGGTTCGAGCGGCGCCACATGCAGCACCAGATCAAACGCTGGCACCGCGACCACACCGGCGAACTGCACTGCGCCTGGATGAACGGCAGCGGCATGATGGTCTGGGACAACGTGTTCGGTTCGTGGGTTGGCTGGTGCGAACGTGACAAAGCCATCCTCCGTTCCATGCTCCCCATCCAACGCCGCTACGCCGATCTCTTCTGCGGCGAAGGATGGACGCCCTTGGTCGCCACCGAACAGGCCGGCATTTATGCGAGTTTGTGGGAGTTGCCCGGTCGCCGTCTCTGGACGCTCGTGAACCGGACGACCAAGCCGGTCGAAGGCGCGCTCTTGCGCGCGGTGTTGAACCCAGGCGAGCGGGTCTACGACTTGATCCGGGGCGGCCCGGCGCCAGTGAGAATGCAGGCGCAGGCCGCGAGCAAGACCGACGTCGCAAGCGGACCGATCGCCTGGAGCGGAGCGGAGTCCACTGCCGTCGAGGGCCGCATTCCCGCCCGCGGAATCGCCGCGTTTCTCGCCGCCGATCGCCGGCACCTGGGCGGGAGCTTCAAACGATTCCTGCGCCGACAAGCGCAAACCAGCGCGCGGGCGAGCGATGACACGGCCTTCCCGGCACGATCGGCTGTGCTGGTCGTGCCGGACCGGGTGGTGAGCCCCGCGGTTGCGGCGCCGCCGCAGATGGTGGGGATTCCCGGCATTCGTTTCACGCTGCGCTCGGTTTTCCGGCTGCGCGAGTGCGGGTGCTACGAATCGGTCCACACCCACTTCTCCGCCGGGGGCAGCCCGAAATTGCACGAGCCGATCGCGTTCGAACGCGAAGTCACTCTGACGCCTTATGCCATCGACTTGACACCGGTGACCAACGGACAGTTCGCGCGGTTTCTGGAACAATCGGGGTATCGCCCGCGACACCGCGAGAACTTCCTCAAACATTGGCGCGCAGACAGTCCTCCTCCGAAGCTTCAGGATCATCCGGTGGTCTACGTCGACCTGGAAGACGCCCGGGCTTACGCCCGCTGGGCCGGCAAGCGGCTGCCGACGGAAGCGGAATGGCAGCACGCCGCCCAGGGACCAGACGCGCTCCGTTTTCCCTGGGGCAACGAGTTCGATCCAAACCGCTGCAATGCCGGCGCGCAGGGAGGCACCACGAGCACCACGGCATTTCCCAACGGACGGAGTCCGTTCGGGTGCTATGACCTGTGCGGCAACGTCTGGGAACTGACCGAGAGCGAACGCTCGGACGGCAGCACGCGTTTCTGTTTGCTCAAGGGAGGCTCGTTCTTCCGGGCGGAGGGATCGGCTTGGTACTTTGATGGCGGACCGCAGCCCAACGCGTTTGTCGTCAAGTTGCTGCTCGCATGGCCAGGGCTCGACCGGTGCGCGACGATCGGTTTTCGGTGTGCCGTGGACATGGCCCTCGCTCGCTGACCTCGGACCGACCGCCCTGCAGGGTACCCTCAGCCCACATTTTTCGTGAAAGAACGGCGGGGCCATGGTATTCCGCGCTCACGAACCACGAACCAGCCGAGTCGGTCCGCCGCAGTCGACTGTCTGAACCGACGCGAGCGCTCAGCGGACAGACGCCTGGGGCAGAGCGTGCGCACCGCAAGACTCGGTGGGGCGGAACGAACATGAGCCTATGACCGGACGAGAACGCGTGCTGAATCACTTGGAAGGCCAGTCGCCGGATCGCTTGCCCCTGATGCCGATCACCATGCTGTTCGCCGCCACCCAGGCCGGCGTGCGGTATGGCGACTACGCCAGAGACCACCGGGTGTTGGTCGAAACCCAGATGCGCATCGCCGAGCATTTCCACTTCGACCACGTCTCCTGCATTTCGGACCCGGCGCGGGAAGCCGCCGATTGCGGCGCCAAGATTCAGTACTTCGACGATCAGCCACCCGCGCTGGTCGAGACCGAGGCGCGGTTGGCCGACAAGTCGGAGCTCATTCGCCTCAAGCCGCCCGATCCGTTGGGCGGAGGACGGATGACCGACCGCGTGCGGGCGGCGGCTCTGTTCAAGCAGAAGGTGGGAACCGAGAAGTTGATCGAAGGCTGGATCGAAGGCCCCTGCGCCGAGGCGGCGGACTTGCGCGGGATCAACACCCTCATGACGGATTTCTTCGATGATCCTTCCTTCGTGCGCGATCTGTTCGATTTCGTGATCGACATGGAACTCCGCTTTGCTGGCGCCCAGGTCGACGCGGGCATCGACCTGATGGGTGTCGGCGACGCGGCGGCGTCGCTCGTTGGCCCTCAGATCTACGAGGAATTCGTCTGGCCCTACGAGAAGCGTCTCGTCGATGGGTTGCATGCCCTCGGCACCCGAGTCCGATTGCACATCTGCGGCAACACCCGGCGCATCCTCGACGGCATGGGCCGCCTGGGCTGTGAGATCGTCGATCTCGATTACCCGTCACCCGTCGGCGACGGACGCGCGCGGATGGGCCCCCAGCAGGTGCTGCTGGGCAACCTCAACCCAGTCGCCGTTGTGCGGGACGGCACACCGGACTCGATCACGGCCGCCATCGCCGAGTGCCATCGGCAGGCGGGCCCGCGTTTCATCGTCGGCGCCGGATGCGAAATCCCGCGGGGCACCCCGGAGCCTAACCTTCGGGCCCTGTGCGCCTACGCGCAGACGCATCGGCCATGAGGGCAAAGGCGCGCGCTCAGCCAAGCGCCAAGCCGACGTCCGCCTCGAACTGCGGACCCGAGGCGAGCCCGTGGTCCCGGATGGCGCCGCTCCTCATGGACTGCGCCCGAGTCCTCATCAGCACTCGTGACGAGGCCGCGCTGACGCACGATGTCTGCCGATTGTTGGTGCGACGGGGCGGTTATCGTGCCGCTTGGATCTGCCTCAAGCGGGATGGCGCGCCCGGGAGCTATCGCCTGTCAGCCTCGTGTGGCCCCCGAAGCGCTCTGGCTCCGAACCCCTGTGGCCCGTGTACCGGCGAGTCCCAGAGGGCCTGTCCGATCGATTCTCCGGTCCGCTCCGATGCGGCTGGGACCTCCGGCCTGCTGGTTCTGTCGTTGAAGGAGGGGCGGGAAATGCTGGGAAACCTGCACCTCGGATTGAAACCTCACACGACGGCGCGCGCCGAAGAAGTGCAGGCACTCGAACACCTGGCCGGGACTTTGGCGCTGCGGATCGCCCGGTTGCGTGCCGGTCGGCGCCATCGCCAAGCCAAACACGCCATCATCGACGCACTGCGGCGGTTCCATGGCGCGCTCCAGGCAACACCGCTGGTCGCCATCCAGCGGTTGGACCGCACCGGCTTGGTGCGGCACTGGAATGAAGCCTCGACTCGACTCTACGGGTTTGCGCCTGAGCGCGCGCTCGAACACCGGTTGGCCGACCTTCTGCTCGATGGCGAACAAGCTGCCGCCTTCGATCGGCTCCTCCAGTCTGCCTGGGAGGTCGGGCGGGGCGGGCCGACAGCCCAATGGCGAGTCGTGTGCGCCGATGGCAGTCACCGCCACGTGACCGCCAGCCTGATTCCGATTCGCGAGCACGACAAGGTCGTGGATCTGTTCTGCATGGAAGTGGATGTCACCGACCGGCGCCGAGCCGAAGACGCGCTCGAGGAGAGCGAGGCGCGGTATCGGGATCTGGTGGACGCCGCGCCGCTGGCGGTTCTGGTGCACCAGGAAGGCATGGTTCGGTTCGCGAACGCCGCCGCGCTCGAATTGCTCGGGGCGCACCAACCCGACGAATTGTGCTGGCGCCCCCTGGCCAGCCTGGTTCACCCCGAGGCTCAAGGCCGGCTCGATGACGTCAGCCGCGATGGCGCACGTCACCCGTTCGCACTCGATCTGGTGCGCCTGGACGGAGGGGTGGTGAATGCCGAAGTCGCCTCGGTTCCACTGCGCTGGGAGAATCGACCAGCCGAACAGTGGCTGATCCGCGACCGCACCCTGACCCACCGAATCCAGTGGGAACTCGAAGCCGCCCGCGGCAAGCTGGCTCGCATCTTCGAGTCCAGCCCGGCGGCCATCTTGATCTGTTCCCTCCCCGAACACCGCCTGCTCGAAGCCAACCCCGCCTTCTGGCGATTAGTCGGGTACGAGCGCAAAGACCTGCTCGGCCGAACACTGACGGAGTCGGGCTTTTGGCCTGAAGACCAGCCGGCCCGCATGCCCTCGGCCTCGCGGCCTCCCACCCCAAAAACGCCCAGCTTCGAACTCCCCATCCAAACACGCGACGGCGGCCTCCGCCAGATGTTGGTCTCGGTGGACGATTTCGATTTCGGCGATCAGCGCAGCCGGCTGTTGATCATGATCGATATCACCGAGCGAAAACGGCTCGAGTCGGATTTGCGCGAATCGCAAAAACTCGAAGCAATGGGCCTCTTGGCCCGCGGTGTCGCCCATGACCTCAACAATATCCTCACCGTCATCCAGGGCCACCAAAGCCTCATCCCCCTGGGCAGCCGCTTGGCCCCCCAAGCGCAGAACTCCCTCGCCGGCATCAGCGAAGCCGTCGAGCAAGCCTCGGAACTGACCCGCCAATTGCTCTCGTTCAGCCGCAAGCGCCCAATGGAAGCGCGTCGGGTCGACCTCAATGAGTTGATCGGCAGCGTTGCCGGAGTTCTGCGGCGGATGCTCGGCCCCCGAATCCAATTGGCGCTGCGGTGCGCCCCGCGGCTCGGGTGCGTTTGGGCGGATCCCGGCATGCTTGAACAAGTCATCATCAACCTCGCCGCCAACGCCCGCGATGCCATGCCCCAAGGGGGACGGCTCACGCTGGCCACCGACCTTCGCTTCGTCCGCCACCCGCCCGCCCACTTGCACCCCGCTGCCGCCGCCGGCGATTACCTCTGTCTGTCAGTCCAGGATACGGGGCGGGGGATCGCCCCGGAGAACCTCAGGCAGGTGTTCGAGCCGTTCTTCACCACCAAGGCGGTCGCCAAAGGCACCGGCCTCGGTCTGGCCACCGTGCGCCATATCGTTCAACAACACCAGGGTTGGATCGATGCCGATTCCTCCGAGGATGAAGGGACGACCTTCCGCGTCTATTTGCCCGCCGTCGTCAATCCCCGGCGGTCTGCGTCCAGGTCGAAACCCGCCTCATCCGCGGGCGGCAGCCGCCAGGCCATCCTGCTCGTCGAGGACGAGCCCGCCGTCCGGGACTTGACACGTCAGGTTCTGGAGCGTTCCGGTTATCGCGTGCTGGCCGCCCAGGACGAATCTTCCGCCACACGGCTTTGGCGAAAGCACGGAGCCGCCATTCGCTTGCTCATCGCCGATCTCGTCCTGCCAGGCGGCATGGATGGAGGCGAGTTGGCGCAGCGCCTCCAGGCGGAGCGACCCGGTCTGCGGGTGATTCTGAGCACCGGGTACGGACTTGACCTGGACGACGGCAGATGGCAGGCGCTCGCGTCGGCACGCCTGTTGCCCAAACCTTTCTCCCCCGACGCCTTGGCACGGTATGTGCGCGAATGCCTCGAGGAGCCTTAAGGCCCCCCATGCTCCGCTTCCAACCGATTGATTCCTTCGATCTGCCGGGGTTGGCGCCCTATCGCACAATGCGCCTCCCGCACGAGCACCTGGTCGAGCGCATCTTCGTCGCCGAAGGCGAAAAGGTCGTGCGCCGGCTTCTCGAAAGCCGACTCGACGTCCTGTCCGCCCTCATGCCGGAGCATCACGCCGAGGCGATGCGGCCCTTGCTCGAAGCGCGGGCCCCGGGCATTCGAGTCTATACGGCCGCACGCGTCCTGCTCGAACAACTGGCCGGGTACTCGATGTATCAGGGCGTGCTGGCCGTCGGGCGGATGCCAGAACCGTTGGCCCTCGAAACCGCCTGGCAACGCAGCGCGCGCCCCAGGCTCTTCGTCGCCGTCGACGGACTGGCCAATGCCGAGAACCTGGGCGCCGTGGTGCGCAACGCCGTCGCCTTCGGCGCACACGCGCTGATTGTCGGCGAGACGTCCAGCAGCCCGTACCTCCGCCGGGCCGTTCGCAGCTCGATGGGCACGGTCTTCGACCTCCCAGTGGTTGAGACCAACGATCTCCCGGCCGCGCTGACCCAGTTGCGCGCCAAAGGCATGCTCTGCGTCGCCGCCCACCCGCACACCGACCAGCGCACAATCGCCCAAACCCAACTCGCCGCCGATTCCTGCCTGGTCTTGGGCAATGAAGGCGACGGGATCGCCCCCTCCGTGCGCGCCGCCTGCGACGAGTGCGTCGCCATCCCCATGCCGCCTGCCGTGGACTCGCTCAATGTGGCCAGCGCCGCCGCCGTGTTTCTGTTCGAGGCCAATCGCCAGCGGGGACGCATGTGAGGAAGACCACGGATCCCCCGGCCAAACCGAATCTGGACGGGGCGGTTTTCGGGTTGAATCGCCAGCGCGGGGACGCAAGATGGACCGGTGAACGCTCCGCACGCGCACCCCCCGGTGGGTGGATGGCCAGGGCTCCTGGATCAGCCGAGGCCGCGCCCCGGGGCGATGAGCGGTCCTCCTGCACTTATGAACGCATCCGAAACTCTCACGCGCCGGTCTTTCCTGGAGAAGGCCGCGACACTCTCGGCCATTGGATTCGCCGCTCCGGCGATCGAGGCGGCGGACGCGCCGCGCCCGGCTCGGCGGATCGGCCCCAACGACCGAATCCACCTTGGCCTGTTGGGTTGCGGCGGCATGGGCCGGGCCAATCTCAACGAGTGCGCGAAGCATGCGGACGTTGTCGTCACGGCGGCATGCGACGTCTGGCAAGCGCGGCGCGACGCCGTCTGCGCGCAGTTCAAGGACACCTGCAAGCCGTATCGCGACTATCGCGAGATGTTGGCCCAGCCGGATCTGGATGCCGTGATTATTGCCACGCCGCCGCATTGGCACACGCTCACCGCGATCGAGGCCTGCGCAGCGGGGAAGGATATCTATCTGCAGAAGCCGATGACGCTTCATCTGGGCGAAAGCCTGGCGGTGCGCAACGCCGTCAAGCGTCACGGACGCATCAGTCAGATCGGCACCCAAATCCACGCCGGCGACAACTACCGCCGGGTGGTCGAGTTTGTCCGGTCGGGCAAACTCGGCCCGATCGGCGTGGCACGCACCTTCAACGTCATGAACCAGGGGCCGGAGGGAGTCGGCACCAGTCCCGTCACCACGCCGCCGGAGGGGATGGACTGGGAGTTCTGGTGCGGCCCGGCGCCACGGCGCCCCTTCCATCCGATTCTCGCCGAGAACGCCTACAACCACGGATCCTGGATGGACTACAGCGGCGGGTGGACGCCGGGCATGGCCCCCCACATCATCGACCTCCCGGTATGGGCGCTCGATTTGGGGTACCCGACCGTCACCAGCGCGGCGGGCGGACGCTACATTGTCCAGGACGACGGAGACGCCTACGACCATCACGAAGTGTTGTGGCAGTATCCCAAGTTCACCCTCACCTGGATGTCGTCTTTGACCAACAGCTACGACTTCACGATGCGGGGCGATGCCGAACCCGAGCGGCGTTTGGGCATCTATTTCCAGGGCACCAACGCCACGCTTTACGCCAATTACGGAATGTACCGGCTCCTGGCGGAGGGCAAGCGTCTCGAAAGCAAGGAACCGCCGCCGGCGACCATCCCGCCCTCGCCCGGGCACGAGCGCGAATGGCTCGACTGCATCAAATCGCGCCAGCAGCCGGGTTGCAGTGTGTTCTATCACGTCAAAGTCGACGTGCCGATTGTCCTGAGTCTGCTCTCGTTGAAGTTGGGCCGAGCGATCCGCTTCGACCCGGCCACGGAGCGGATTGTGGGCGACACGGAAGCCGCGCGACTGGCGGTCCCCGAGTATCGTGCGCCCTGGAAATTCCCGCGTGAGTATCTCGACGCTTAGCCCGCATTTCTCACCAACTTTCGATGTCATCTGACCGGTCACCGTCCCATTTCACTTCAAATGCGGGCTGTCAGAAACCCGTGCCCCAAACAGATGGACCCAATCTCGATCCACAGTGTGTCCGCGTGCCCGGGTCGCCCAAGCGGCTGGGGAGCGTCCCGGCGTTGATGAACCGATGAGCCAATTCTGCTTGCTGGGCGCGGGTTTCATCAGACCCGGACATCTCACCCGCGGACTGTCAGGTATGCCGCGACCGCCCCTCTGGTGAGATTTCCGGGTGAGCGAGGTTCATTTCGCATCGAGGTTGATCTCTCCTGCCCAGTCGGGCGGCGGCGGGTTCTCCTGCAGGACTCGAATTTGACCCAGGTAGAACTGGGAGGGGCCGTCTGTCCCCCGCAGTCGACAGACTTCCTGGAAAGCCGCCTCCGCCACCCCCCAGGCGCGCCGCCGAAAATGGTGCAGACCGAGGGCGAACTGGTCCCGCCAGGACGCCGAAGCCGGATCGGACGGCGGCGCGAGTTCGAGAAGTTCGCACACTTCGACAACGCGGTCGAAGCCTTTGAACCGGAACTGGCCCACAGACCGGCTGACAACGTGCGGTTCGATTTGGTGAGAGAAATCGCGCGAGGCGAGGATGGACGTGCCCAGCCGTTGGTTGAGGCCCTCGAGACGTGAGGCCAGGTTCACGGCATCGCCGATGGCCGTGTACTGGAAGCGGTCCGGGCTCCCCAGGTTGCCCACGCAGACAGGCCCGGTATGCAGCCCGATCCGGGTCCGCAGAGGAAGTTCGGACGAGGTCTCGTCCAGCACCAGCGAACACTGGTTCAATAGGAAAGCCGCCTGGCACGCCCGCGCGACGTGATCGTCGTTGTTCCTGGGGCGCGTTCCAAAGCGCGAAAATGGCGTCGCCGATCAGACTCACCACCGTGCCATCCTGCTCGTGGATACAGGCAATGGTCCGGGCGTAGTACTGGTTGAGCCAGTCCAGCAGACCGGCCGCGTCCATCCGTTCCGCACGCTTCGAGAAATTGGCGATATCACTGTAGAGGATGCTGACCGTCTGCTCGCGCCCACCGGGGTGGAGCAACTCGGGGTGTTTGAGGAGGCGACCGACCTGTTTGGGCGAGAGGTAGAGCGCGAGCGATCGTTCGAGAACGCCGCTTTGGACTCGGGCCTTGGTTGCGTGAAACACAACTCCCCAGACCAGACCGGCAGGAATCTGCACGGCCAAAATGATGGCCCAGGGGAACCAGAGGCGCAGGCCGGTCTGCAGCGCGCACGCCCCCGCAAAGACCGCCACGGCAGATCCGACCGCCACCGCCAGTCCGACCAGCGGATGCCAGCGCGTCAGGAGCACCCCGGCCGCCACACCGCTAAGGACAATCGCCAGCAAAGTCGGGATCATCGGTACCTCCCGCAGCCATCGACCCTCGATCAAATTAGCGCACGCGGTGGCATGGACCTCCACGCCGTCGAATCTCCGCCCGCCTGCGTACGGGCTGCCGGAACGTGTCGGCGTCGGGCGGGGCGAAGGCCGTCCCGGTAAACGACACCCCGCGGCGCTCGCCAATGAAGACAATGCGGTTGCTGAAGAACCCGTCGCAGGCGTTGCTCAAGACGCGCCAATAGGGCACAGGCTCGATCGTGCCGGGCGGACCGTAGTAATTCAGATGCCAACTTGTCGGCGGCGCGTTCGACCGCGCATTGAGGCCGGCACCGCCCGCCGCCGCCGCAACCCACGCCAGCGTGGGATAATTCGTTTGCGCCTCGTTCCGCCCCGCCGCATGGCCATCCGGAATCCATGGCAACAGCCGACGCACCGTCGTGTCTGGGTCCTTGAGGAGTTCGATCGCGCCGTGCCCGAGCGCCGCTGAAAGGAGCATGGGCTGCGGCAGGCGCAACAACGGCCGCGGCGGTTCGCTGCTCTCGCTTTGGAAGCGCAGACTGCTTCCAAGGACCACCCCGCCGGCGTCGCGGATGGCCGACGCCAGCGGCGTATAATCGACGCTGCGCTGCTCCTGGAAGAGAATATCGAACACGACCAACCGGGCGCCGGCTCCGCGCAACCGCTCCACTACGCGCGCGTGGAGCGCTGGATCCCACGGCATGCCGTAGTCTTGTTGGTGGCGTCGATGCGAGTCATCGTCCAGGGCGACAATGACCACGTCTTCGGGCGCCGTTGGCAACCGAACGGAGCAGGCGAAGGGCAGATTGTAACTGACTCGGCGCAGGCCGGCCCCGATATAGGGATTGAGGAACACAAGGCCTGCCACGACGGTGAGCAGGCTGCCCACCAGAGCCCCGAAACCGTTCCGCAGCACTCGATCTGGCAGTCTCACAGCGCGTCCATCGACCGAGCCCGGGCCGGCATCTTCCCGCTCCTGCGTCGCGGGAAGATGCAGCGCCGCTGCGCGGCGCAACAACTTGACTCATTGACTACAGATTTCATCGAGGAAGTCACTCTAGCCCGGATTTCTCACCACCGGGAAGATGACACGGAAATCCGGGCTGTGGCAAAACCGCGCCCGGACAGGGGAAAACAAGGGTCAGAGCATCCCCGAAGCCGCCCTGGCTCGGCGACACTCTGTTGCCCGGTTCCATCCATCCACTCGGGCGCGGTTTTGCTTTTCTAGCGCGCATGGCTGCCTCTCCGGATGACATCTGCTTCGCGTTGCACAAAACCTGGTAGAAATGCGCGCTAGCGAGGCGCGCCTCAGACCAAATCCCAATCTTCGACATCATGAACTGCCCTTTCGCTTTCCTGTCCTTCTCTCCCGCGCCTCGCTCCTTAGAATCCTTGACCCCTTCAACGCAGCATAGAAACTTGACTTGTCTGCAACACATTTGACCGGTCAAGGATTCTCGTGAGATGCGCCCCCATTGCCTTTCTCTCTAATTCAGTTCGGGCTCGTTGTTGGCGATGATCGCCTTGTCGCCGATTTCGTTGGTGATTTCCACGCCGCGCACGCCGTTGTTCTCGGTGACGATGGCGTGCTGGAGGCCTTTCTTCAGCGCGATGCTGGGTTCGTCGGTGCCGAAGCTGCAGCCGCGCACCTGGAGTTTGCCGCCGTCGGCCTCGACGAGCGCGACACCCGGGTTCTTCGCGCGCCCGGTGCTGCTGAGGTAGCAGTCCGAGAGCGACACGAAGCTCTTGCTGTGCGAGACGACGCATTGGCGGTTCGGCCCCCAGAACGCGCAGTTCACCAGCCGCACCGAGCCGCGACAGGTGTTCTCGACCAGCACCGGAATGCGCGTGTCGCCGTGCATGCAGACGAACTGGCCGTTCGAGATCAGCAGGCCCATCGGCTGGATGTCCTCGACCTTCACGCACACCTGCGCCTCGTCGGCGCCGATGCCGGAGAACTGACCGTTGGCCGCGCCCGCCTGGGTCTTGATGAACCGGTAGCCGATGTTCACCGGGAAAGACGAAGGTGTTGTTGACGTATTCCCAGTCGGTGCGGCCGAAGATGAACGCCTCGCAGTTCCTCCACATGAACTCGTGCACCGGCTTCCAGTCGCCGCCAACCTGCCGCGGCCGACCACCAGTGGCAGTGGAACTGGACGTTCTCGATGCGGCCGATGTCGGTGCATGCGTCCACGAAGATGCCCCGGCGCAACACGCAGCCGTAGACGCTGCGGATGCGGTGGCGCACGTTGCCTTCCGGGCCGATGCGGATGCCGTTGTAAGTGTTGATGAGCGTGACGTTCTCGACCGTGTTGTCGTGGCCTTGCAGGTGGAAGGTCCAGGCGTAGGGGTGAATGTTGGTGGTCTGCTGCTCCGGATAGAAGACCGTCAGGCCGCGCACCGCGGAGGAATGGCCCATCTCGAACAGCGCCGGGCCGTCCTCGTTGTCGCGTCCGCCGGTGGCCAGGATGATCGAGCCTTTCAGCGGTTCGCTCCAGACCGGCGACTCCATCACGCCTTGCAGGGTCACGCCGGGCGGGATCGCGCAGGCTGCCGGCGACCAGGTAGCGCGCGGGCGGCAGCAGCACCTCGCCGCCGGCCTGGGCGGCTTGGTCCAAGGCCCGCTGGAGAGCAGCGGTGTCATCGGCGATGCCGTCAGCCCGGACGCCCGGGAAACCCGCGGCTGCGGATGCTAAAGATGGCAGGTCGGCGTCTGCTGCCCGGGTTGTGGGGACGAGACAGGAGCGACCAGGCTGCCAGCGCTGTCACCAGCACGTTCGTGGGAGTCGAGGGGACAGAAGAGATGCGCTTGGATGCGTGTATCATGGATCGGAGTCTGGATCGGCCCGGAGATGCTCGCAAACCCGAAAACAGAGGGCCATAACCCGGAAATCTCACCGGTGGGGCGGTCGCGGCATGCCTGACAGTCAGCGGGTGCGATTTCCGGGTCACAAATACAGTGAGAGGTGGTTTTTCTCGACCAGCGCAATCACCGAAATGCCGTGCCCATGAGCGCTGGTCATTCCTCCAAGCGTCCTTCGGATTGCCGCGTGTGGTAGCATGGCCTCGTCATGGACAAGATTCAGAACACGATTGACGAAGCCTATTTTTCGCTGGCCAACGAGGCCATTCCACTCCGGCTACTGCATCGCTTCCAAACAGTCCACCGGCAGCGTGGTCCCGCTCAGGCCCGTCACCACCAGGGCATGGAAACCGTCGCCGATGCGCTCCGCTCGAGCACCGGCGCCGAAGCCGCTGCCGGACCGGACAGGTCGATCTCGCCCAAAGGAACGCCGTCCAGCTTGACGGCGACACGCCCGAACTCCGGTCCCCTCGGGAGCCAGAGGCGAAAGCCGCTGCCGCGGATGTTCCACTTCACCCGCTCGCGCGGGTTCTTGCAGAGCGCCCCGGTCCCAAAGCGCCATTGGGAGCCGTCGGTCTTCTCGTAGGCGCCCTCGGCAACGCCCGCACCCGAGATCGCCTCGCTCGATAGCCACGTATGGACCGCAGGCTGCGGCGATCCCGTGACCTCCAGTTTGTCGACCGTCAGGTGCGTCCCCGGCTCGAGCAACAGCCCGATCGCCCCGGTCTCAGACGGGACGGCCCCCGACCAAACCGGCTGGCCCGAGATCGTCACAGCGGTCCGGTCCGCAGCGACCTCGATTCTGACGGCGCGCCGATCCTCAGGTGCAAGCGCGCCCTCAGCCACGACGGCGGCGTCGGGCGTCTTGCCTGCCTCGACCAGTCGCCACCGATCTCGAGTGAGCTCGAGGGCACGGTGGCGCGTCCAGCAGAGCGGGTGCGGTCGTCCGTCAGCGCGTCCTTCGGCGCCCAGCGGCATCTGACACGCCCACGCCAGGCGCGCCGTGCCGGAGCGCAGGACAACCTCCGCTGCCAGATCGAACGCGGCGTACGCGACGCGGGTGAGGCTGAGGGCGCGCCCGCCGTGCGCCGTGATGGTGAGATCGGACTTCCGCAACGGCTGCGTCCACGGACGCGACGCGGAGCCGATGGTTCCGACGCCGCCCTCGATGTGACGAGACGGGTAGAGCACGCGCATCGTGCCGTCGGTGTCGATGCGCGCGGCCAGCGTTTGGCCCCAAATCCCGTAGCCCTCGTGAGGCACAGGCTCTGCGTGCCAGACGGACCCGTGCTGCCACAACTCCCATGCGTCGGGATCGAGCGCATGTTCGATCGGCGCGCGGAAGATGGCCTGGAAGTTCCGATTCAGCCCCACCGACGTACGCGGGTCGTAGACATAACCGGCGTGGGCGAACGCCGGAAAAGCCTCGATAGGCGACGGATAGTAGCGATCCCCTTCGAGATCGGTGATGACGACCGGTTTGGACCATGTCCCGAGCGGGTCTGTGGCCCTCATGCCGATCTGGCCCCACGCGTAGTGCGCGCCCGAGTCCAGGTCGGAGATCACAAGCCAGTCATTGGCGCGGCGGACCATCGAGCTGGCGTAGACGCGGCGATAGCGTGAGCCGGGCCCGGCCAGCCTCTGCCACTCCGAAGTCCGCAGGATAGGGCGCGGGCTCCGGTGGAACGGGCCCTCGGGCTTGTCGGCCCAGGCGTAGGCCACCCCGCTGTCGGCTCCACCGCTGGGAGTCGACGCATTGGCCCAGGTGGTGTTGGACGTGCACCAGTCGTAGGCCATGTGATACCGGTCATCGTGGTACACCACGCACACGTCCGGCGCGATGGAGGCGGGGTAGGCGTCGCCTTCGAACCGGAAGCCTGAATCGTCGAAAACGGGTCCCACCTGTTTCCAGGTCTGACCCTGATCGACCGAGCGGAAGACCCTGCAGTGCGTGGGCTCACCCTGCGGCACAAGGGCGTAGCCTTCGTAGTAGAAGCCGACGTAGGCGTACCAGCGGTTCGACACCGGATCGATCAGCAACGACACGTTGACGGGCCATTGGAACGGCGCGGCTCCCTTGACGAAGGGGTTGCCATCCGCCCGCCGGAACGAATCGAACGAAGGGTCGCCCAGGATCGGGTGCCGCATCCAGGCGTCGGCGTTCGCGGCCTGCGCGAAGTCGAGGGCGGTCGTTTGCATCGGCGGCTGCTTCCACAGAGGCGGCCACTGCGGCACGACGACGCCGGTCTTCGTCCCCGCGCCCGTCGCTGGCAGCACCGCCGCCGCGCAGACCGCGGCAGCCAGGATGCCGAGCGATGCGCGCCTCCAGCCAACCCAGAATCTCGTCGTCATGAAGAAGCCTTTCACTGTCTCGCCCCTGTCTCCCGCGCCTCGCTCTCTGGAGTGACCCTCTTTTGAGATCTGTTGTCAATGAGTCAAGCTTTTGCGCTGCGCCGCGGCGCCCGTTACGGGGTTCGGGGTCGGACCGCCGGAACCTGTTCTGGTTTGAGCCCGCACTTCAGACCACGCTTGCCGGGGGGCGGTCCAATTGGCAACGTCAAGCTTCGTGAAGCCGAACCACAAGTCTTTCGTTTCCCCCGGCTTTTTCCAGGCACAGGAGCTATGAGCACGCATGCCATTGTTGTATGGGCAGGGTTCTTGGTGGGCGCGTCCATCGCCGAGGCGCAACTGGCGCCGCCCATTGTGAACCCGACCGGGCAGTCTCTCGACTGGGGGGACTACCGGATCGAGGTGAACCAGTACGGCGATCTGGGCCGGAACTGGCCCACGCCCGGCGAGTTTTGGAAAGGCTACGAACGGCTGAAACACAAGGCCAAGGCCAATCCTGCGCCGCCCAACACACTGCGCGCCCTTCTGCTTGTCATTCCGCGCGTCCAGGCGACCGCGGTCAAGCAGGTCGACGGCAAGGAGGTCGTCGTCGGACGGAAGTCGACCGAGATGACCTCGGCCGAGATCAAGTGGAATCTCGAACAATGGCGCGCGTTCGAGGACATGGTCTACGTGTTCTCCGCCGGCAATGCCTGGCTGCGCACGGACATCAAGGTCATCGACGAACCGCTCGAGGTGGTGACGGACGAGAACTGGGAGTTTTGGGCTGGCCAGCAGCGGAAGCTGCTCGAGAAGTATCTCCCCTTCGAGCGGGGCGATTACCAGAGCTACAACTGCATTTACAATTCAAAAGGCCTGAACGCCAACCCGCACGGCGGCACCATCGGCGCCGTCGGCGGCATCAAGGGCTGCGGCACCTCTGACAACGCGTTCTACGGCGGCGGCCCCTCCATTGACGAACGAAGCGGGTACGTCGCTCTGCACGAGTGGCTCAATCAGCAGTGCTCTGCCACCAGCAACATGATGCCTTACCCCGACGGCGAGGCCCTCTGGAACAACTACGTCCTCCACCTGATGGGTTATCGCGAAGACACGCAGCTCAATGCCTGGCCCTGGATCAGCCACCGTCGCGACATCATGACGCAGATCATCCGCCCCACGATGTGGCGTCGGTGGAGCGCGCTGGATCCGTACGTCTCCCTCCCCCTCGGGCGATGGCTGCTGTTTGCCGGCCGCGGTCCGGAGGCCGCCCGCGCGGTCACCCAAGCGCCGGACGCAGACGGCGAACTCATCGAGCGCGATCTGGATCGCTACGGCAAGATCAGCCTCACCGTTCAGAGCGGAGCCGAGGCGCCCGACATGCCCGCCGGCACCCTTTACTTGCGCACTTACGTCGAGGCCGACCAGGATCAGGAAGTCCGTCTGTGGACCGGTGCGGATGAACGGTTTCAGGTCTGGCTCAACGGCGTGATGATCCGCGACGGTTGGGGTTGGAACTCCTTCGACGACGACGGCGCGCTGGTGGAAAAGGTCGCCTATCCCACACTCGAGCGGGGCATCAACACACTCGTCCTGGTCTTGCCGAACAAGGACGAGAAGGCGGAGTTCCGCCTGCGCTTCTGCCAAACCGACGGCTCGGGCCGTCCGCCGACCGGCGTGCGCGCGTTCCCTCGGCTCTCCCCAGGGCAGCGACCCGTCGCGCTGGAGGACCCGGTGCGCCACGATTTCAAGAACCCGACGTTCTTCAAGTGGGCGGAGGTCAAGGACGATCCCTGGCTCCAGTTGCCGCGGTTGGATGAGGCCGCCTTGCGGGATCTGACGGGGATTGAATCGCTGACCATCAAGACCGACGGCACGCCCTGGACCGCCCCCGACGGGACAGAGTACAACCCGCCAGGTCAACATCTCTTCCTCGATGTCCCGGAGACGGCGGTCGCGTCCCCCTGGGTTCGCGAGCCCCAGGAGAACAGCGCCGCGCTGAACAACGATCTGGACTTCAATTGGAAATCGATGGCGTGGCTGCGGCTCGAGGATCGGATGGAACCCAGAGATTTGGTGCTCGTCCGGTTCGACATCGCGGAGCCGCTGTTGCACCTGCTGATGACGCGGGGCCGACCGGCGCACGAGAGCCTGGTGGGTTGGCTCCTGGTGAACCACAAACTGGCCTACGTGACTCTGGTGAACCTGGACTTCGATCGAGGACCCCGGCGAGCAGTCGAACTGCTGGCGCAGCAGCCGAGATAGCGACATGGTCCGGACGGAGTGCGGGGGCTATTCGGTCGCGATCCAGCGCGTGTAGGCACGTTCGCCCAGATACTCGTAACCGCGGTTCTCGTCCGAGGTGCCGGCGAGCAATGCGTGCATGAGACCGTTGCGCTCGACGAGGACCGTGTGGAGGATTCTGCGCTCCGGGTTTTCTTGCAGGAGGAATTGGACGCGCCCTCCCAGAGCAGAGTGGAGGTGGAGACCGGCGGCGTTGGTCCGACTGCTGATCGCGAAGGACGCGCGGAGTGCGGCGAGCATCGCGTGGCTGCGTCCCCATGTGCCTCCCTCGGGGCTGACGAAGGGTTTCCCGTCGAGCAGCGCAACGGCGTCGTTGTAGGCGAAGACGCAGAGACACCGCCGATCGCCGGTGTCGAGCCATCGGGCGAGCTTTGTGGCGTGGCCGCGCGCGGCGTCGAAGGCGTAGGTGCTGTCGAGAAACGCGATTCGCACGACGTCGCTGGGGATCTCATCGAGGGCGTTGAGGTAGCCGAAAGTCAGGCTTCCACCGCCGCTGTGGCCGGTGAGGACCAGCTCGAGTTGGTGATTCGGAAGAACTCGCTTCACGCGGGCGATCAGGTCCGGGATGGCGTGATCGCCGTGCTGATGGCGCCAGGCAGGCCAGCTTCTGGTATTGGCTTCGAGGTAAGCGATGACCACTGTGTGGTTCGTAGCGAGCGCACGCAGGAACCGTACTTGCGCGCCGATGTGCTGAGCGTCGAAGCGCCAGTCGTCGCCGGGCCGGGGCGCGCGTCCGATGGTTTGGGCCGTGGTATTGCCGTTGGGCAGGGCGTACAGGACCAGCAGGACCGGTTTATCTGGGGGGAAGTCCTCCACACCTGGAGCGTTGAGATGCACTGTCACGCCGGGATCGAGCGCGACATCGGCGGTCTGTTCGCCGAAGGCGCCGGTGGGGTTGAATTCCACTGCGGTTGTGGGCGAGCGATGGTCTCGATCGGGCAGCGGTGCCGGCGGATTGGTCGCATAGCGCGATTGGGCGAGCGCGCCTTCATCGCTCAACAGGCCGGCCAGGCTGGGGTCGGCGAGGACCTGGGCCACGGACGCAGTCGAGCCGTTGACTTGCAGCGTTTGCTGCACGAGCCGCACACCGTGGCTGTAATCCACCCAGTTGACGGTGTGGCCAGAGTAGAGCGGCTGGATCGCGACTCCGTTGGTTTGATGCCAGCCGTAGATGGCGACCTTGTGTGGCGTCCGAGCGAGTCCCGCGGAAACCACGACATCCTTCTTGTGGCCTGCGACGAGGGAACCCAGCGGCTGGGTTGCCAGCCAGGCCAGCCGCTGGGTTCGAACGACATCGTTGTGTGCGACGAACACGGGCACGGTTGTCATGGCTGGACTGGGAGGAATCGGGGCCGGCGGGAGTTGGACTTTCGCCGCGGCGTGGATCGCATCTGTCATCTTCCGCGTGGGGAGGCAACAGCCGAGTTGGTCAACGAGGTGTTGGGCGGTCATGGGGGTCAGCGGCACGAGAAGCGCGTCGTCGTTCGAGCCCACGCAGAGGTATTCCGGAGCGGCAAAGAACGTGGCACGATTCGTCCGCCCGTCGGCGACGTTCGTGACCGTGACGGGGCAGAATCGCCGCAGGAAGTCAGGCACATTGCCAGAGAGGACCTGGCCCAGGATCGCCTGTTCCCGTTGCGCAGGTGCCAGCGGCTCGATGGAGCTGGCGAAGGCGTGTCCGGAAGGGGCGTGAAGGGCGCGCTCGGGCAGGACAAGCGTCTGCGCCAGGGCCAGCGGACGGACACAGAAAACGAGGGTGCCGAGCGCGAACCAAGCGAGGCGCGCCTCGACCAAAACCCAATCTTCGACATCATGAACCGCCCTTTCGTTTTCCTGCCCTCCTCGCGCCTCGCCAGCCCGGATTTCTCACCACGGGGAAGATGACAACGAAATCCGGGCTGTGGCAAAACCGCGCCGCACAGGGGAAAATGAGGTTCAGAGCGCTCCCGAATCCTCCCGGGTGCAGCGACACTCTGTTGCCCAGTTCCCTCCATCCACTCGGGCGCGGTTTTGCTTTTCTAACCTGCATGTTGACTTCCTTTGAGGACTCCGGCTTCGCGGTGGAAAAAGTGGTGAGAAATGCAGGCTAGAACAGCGTCGGAAAGACCTGGATCAGGTCCTCGATGTTCGTCGCGGTCGCGAGGAGAAAGCGCGCCTCGAACTCGGCGTGGAAATCGCGCTCGAGGCCGGCGGTCTCCGGCGGAGCGCCGGGACGGTTCAGCACGGCGGCGACGATCTTGCCGGAGGCGAACGCGGCGACGATCGCATTCGCGTCGCCGACCAGACGGAGGTCCGGAAGCAGGAGGGCGATTCGCGGCGTGGGCCGGCGCCAGGATTCGAGGGCCTGCACCCCCGCGGGCAGACCGATCACGCTCACCCAAAGACCGGCGTCCGGGTGCTTCGACGCCAGTGCGTCCCAGGCGCCTTCCACCGTCATGAAACTCAGCGGCGTGGTCACGTCCGGCGGCAGCGGGACGGACGCCGGGTTCTGTCGCGCAGCGGGGCTCAGTTCGGGGTAATCGACGCCGGCCAGGCGGATCCGATCGCCCCAACCGTCCTTCAACCCCCGGATGGCGGCCTCCTCGAAGGCGCGGACTTCCGGGGGTTGGCCAGGCATCCGGCCGAAGGGATTGGCGACGATGAGCGCCGTTTGGCCGGGGGTCTGTTGGGCCACGTATTCGCCCAGGACGCGCAAGGCAATTTCGCGCCGGTCCAGCGCGCGCCCGCGCACGACCCGGTCCTGGGTGCGGAACATGCGCCAACCCATGACGGCGGCGGCAACGAGAAGAACCGCGACAAGAACAGGTTTAGCCTTCATGGAACCGGCTGACGGAGTATGGGAAATGCCTTTTCGGGAATGCTGAGCGAGGCTTCGCCTCAGACCGAGGTGGAGCGTGAACAACTCGTCTGCGCTGGGCGGCCACCACGATCACCGGCGTCCGACGGGAGCAGGATGGTCTGCCTGCCGAAGCCTCCGCCGTCGCACGTGTTTCGGCGGACAGGCGGGCGCGGGCAGGGGGTGAGGGGGCAGTTCATGGGGCGCGCGTGATCCGTTTCAGCCGCCACCGCCGAAGTAACCGGGAATGGTGTCGGCTTCGAACAGGGCGGTGATGCCCAGGCTTTGGAGGCGCTTGCGATTGCAACTCTCGACGTGCCCATCGAGGAATAGGCCATTGGCCTTTTGCGTGTGGCGGGCGTGGACTTCGTTCTCGCTGGCGGCGCGGAAGAAGTAGAATTGCTGGGACCCGAATCCCTGGCGCCCGCGACTTGTGGTGTCCGCCACGTGCAAGTATTCGAGCGGATTGAGGACGCTGTCGATGTGGAGGAATTCGCCGAACGAGCCGCGGGTGTAATTGGTGGGCGGATCGAGGCGCACGCCGTAGGTGCGAAACCAGTTTGTGATCTTCGGCGGCGGGTAGGTCGGGCACAGGAACAGCTCGAACGGACGCAGATTCTCGTTGGTGCTCAGCAACGAGGCCCACGTGGCGCTCGGGTCCAGAGGCACATTGATCGGCACCAGCCCGGCGTTGTCCTGGGCGTAAGCGATTGTGGCCAAACCGATCTGTTTGAGATTGTTGACGCACTGGATCTGCTTGGCGCGCCCCTTCGCGTTGCTCAGTGCGGGCAACAACAAACTGGCGAGGATCCCAATAATGGCGATCACCACAAGGAGTTCAATCAGGGTGAACCCCGTTGGAATTCGGCGGCGCATGAAGTCCTTCCGTCTCTGTCCGACTCGAACGCGTTGATAGTCTGTGATCCGTGATGCGTGATGCGTGATCCGTGATCCATGACCTGCATTTGTGTTTTGGCTCGCCACGCGCATTGGTCTCTCTAGCATATCGCAGGCCATGACCGGGTCAATCCATAGCCATGCTGTTTAACTCGGGCGTCTTTCTCCAGTTCTTCGCCGCGTTCCTGCTGCTCTATTACCTGGTCCGGAACCACTTGGCGGCGCGGAACCTGCTGATCGTCCTCGCCAGCTACCTCTTTTACGGATGGTGGGATTACCGGTTCCTGTCCCTGCTGATCGTATCGAGCCTGCTCGACTACGGCGTGGGTCGGGCGCTGGGTCACTGTGCGGAACCGCGGCGCCGAAAGCTCTGGCTGGCCCTGAGCCTCACCGGAAGTCTCGGCCTGCTCGGCTTCTTCAAGTACTACAATTTCTTCGTCGACTCCGCTGCGGCTCTGCTCGGGCAATTGGGGCTGCACGTCGAACCGCGCACCCTCAACATCATCCTGCCCGTTGGCATCTCCTTCTACACGTTCCAGACCATGAGCTACACGCTGGACGTGTACCGCCGGACCATAGCCCCGACGCGGGATCTGCTCGGTTTTCTGGCGTACGTCTCGTTCTTCCCGCAACTGGTTGCAGGCCCGATCGAGCGCGCCAGCAGCCTGCTGCCCCAGTTCTCCCAGACGCGCTCGATCACGCGCGAACGCTTGATCGAGGGCGCGTGGCTGATGATTTGGGGCATGTTCAAGAAAGTGGTCGTGGCGGACAACCTGGCGCCCCTTGTCGAGATGGTGTTCGATCACCCGGCGCCGGCTGGGCCCATGGTCGTGCTCGGCACGGTCGCTTTCGCCTTTCAGATCTATGGGGACTTCTCGGGCTATTCGGACATGGCCCGCGGCCTGGCCAGCGTGCTCGGATTCGATCTGATGCTCAATTTCAACCTGCCCTATTCGGCCACCAGCCCCCGTGACTTCTGGCGGCGCTGGCACATCAGCCTCTCCACCTGGCTGCGGGATTACCTCTACATCACGCTGGGCGGCAATCGCCGCGGGATCGGGCGGACACGACTCAACCTGCTCCTGACCATGGTGCTGGGAGGACTCTGGCACGGCGCAGCGTGGAACTTCGTGCTCTGGGGCTTTTGGCACGGCTTGGGCCTCGTGTTGACGCGCCCCTCCGGACGTGGCGTCGCAGCGGACACCCGCGCGAACTGGCGGCTGCTGCCGTGGGCCGCCACCATGCTCTTCGTGCTGTACGGCTGGCTCCTGTTCCGCGCCGGCTCATTCAGTCATATCGTCGAACTGACATCCGCCCTGGCCCGTTGGGAGTGGCCGGCCTGGGGGCAGAGTTATGTCATGAATCTCATCGCATTCACCCTGCCTTTGGCGCTCGCGCAGGTGTGGCAGGCGCGGGCTGGCGATCTGCTCGCCCCGGCGCGCTGGCCGGCCTGGAGTCGCGCCGTGGTGCAGGGCGCCCTGTTGCTGACCATCGTCGTCTTCTGGCAGAAAGACGCTGCCCCGTTCATTTACTTCCAGTTTTAATGCGCAGTCATCAGAGCACATTCACCGTGCGCGATCTGGCCACAGTCGCGGGCGCCCCGATCGGGGCGCTCCTCCTGTTCGCCGCCGTGCTCCACGTCGCGGCGGCGGCGCGCTGGTTGCCGGCGCCGCGCCCGACGCTCGACATGGACCGCACCCTGCTGATCCACCAGGCGGACGCGAGCCGGTCGATCCAGGACGCCACGGTCCTCTTGGTTGGCGACTCGTCCTGCCTGATGGATGTGTCGGCGACGGGCCTGACGCAGCAACTCGGCCGGTCTGCTGTGAACGTGGGACTCTTGAGTTACCTCGATCTCCCCAGCTTCGGCCTGTTGGTTCGGAACTTCGCCGAGGCCAATCCCGGGCGCCTGGAGACGGTTGTCCTGTTGCTGCACCCCGAGAGCCTGCGACTCGAGGTTCCCTCCGCCTACCATCGCGCGCAGCTTGCGGATTACCTGGCTGGACGCGACTCCCGACCGCCGCGCGGGATCGGGGCGCGGCTCCAGGCGGTGTTGGGCGCCGACCGGCTGCGCGGGAGGTTGTGGGCGCGGTTCATGCCTGTTCCCCTGCACGGCGAGGCCGGACGTTTCTACGGGTTTACGCACGACTTTTCGCGCTGGTTATCCGCACACAGGGGCAGCGCGGTCGACCCGGGTCGATTCGACCGGAGCCAGGCACAAGGCAATGCCGAGTATCGCCTGGCCAGGCGGTTCGAGTCCGAAAGCCGGCAATTCAAGAAATGCCTGCCGCCTGGTGTGCGGCTTGCCGTCGGCCTGACTCCTGCGCCGGCATCCTTCGTCAACCCCAACCACGCGGCCGCTTGCGGGCAAATGCTCGAACAATGGGCGGACTGGTTGGAGGCAGAGGCGGCGCTCGTCGGGCTCCCGGCAGCCTGGCCTGATGACCAATTCGCGAGCGTCACCCATCTGACCGAGGAGGGACAGAAGCGGTTCACGGAACGGCTGGCTGCCGAATTGCAGGCGATTGCAGGGAGCAACCGATCGGCTCTTTGAGCATGGCACCTCTTCTCTGCTTCAACTTGAGCCCGGAGGCACGCGCGACAGCATCAATGGCGGCGCGTTCTGCGTCGACATGACCGGCTATTCCGACCGGCCGCAAAGCTGGCGGATCATTGATTACCCGGCAAGCTACCACAATGGCGCCAGCGGCTTTTCCTTGCCGATGGCCATGCCGAAATCCGCAAGTGGAAGGGCGTCCGCACCGTGCCGAAACTCAAGAAGAACCGAGACTTGGACTTGGATGTGGCGTCGCCCAACAACCTGGACGTGCTTTGGATGCAGCAACGGTCGACGCGCGCCAAGTGAGGCCCGCGACTGCCGGGCGACCTGATCTCCTCGGGGCCCTGCTCGGCCCCTTACTTGACCCATTCGACCTGGATGGACTGGGGATCGCTGGTGCCGATCTCGACCAGCGTGGCATTCTGGTAGAGTTGGAGGTTGGGTTTGACGGCCAACGCCCCGACGAGCGCGCGCTGGCGTTCGAGTTCCTCGATGGAGAGCACGTCCAACGCCACGGGGTCGGCGCTGAAGCGGAGTTGATCCAGGACAACCGTGTAGTGGAGGAGACTGCGCTCCTCGCCATGGTATTGTGCCAGAAGCGCGTCGACGATGTTCAGGACCACCCGATCGCCGAGGACGGGCAGGGCGTAGATCTCCGGCACCGCGAGCGCGAGCTGTCTGGCGTCGTCTATGAACCGCACGGTATTGTCGACGCTGCCGAGCGCAGAGACTGAACAGGTTGCCTGAGACGCTTGCGAAGTTGTGATTGAGCAGGGGGGTGATGTTGATGATCTTGGTCATTTGCCGGGTGACGAGCTTCGAGACGTAGGACTTGCGCCCCACGCCCGGCCCGCGCTGCCCGAACTCGTGGTCGCCCCAGACCGGTTGTCCCATGAAAGCGCTTTCGTAAGAATGGTCCGCGTCGTAGCCGGTCTCAGTGCTGGCCTCGATCCGTATTCCGTACCGTTCGGCGAGGGCGAAGTACCCGGCCAGACGCAGATGGCCGAGCTGGCGGTCCCAGACGATCACGCGGGAGGGGGAATGACCCGCCTCGAGCAGGGATTGGATCACCCCCTCGACCACGGCCGGGCGGGTGCCGCTGGTGGCCCCGGGCGCGGAAAAGACCTTCAGTCCGACCACATCTTCGGGGCAGACCAGACTCCGCCAGGCCTCCTGGATCGTCGCCTTGAGCGTCAGATTCGTCAGTCCCCGGTCCACCATGCGCCGGATGACCTCCAGGCGAGGGTTGAAAGAGACGATGGCGCCCGGTTCTTCGACGACCACGACCCGCGCTCTCGGCGCGGGCGAGGCACCCTGAACGGCGAGAGCGCGAGCCGGCAGACTTTCCCCAGCCTCCGCCAGCGCGGCCAGACAGCCGGCCAGCACCAACACGCCCCAAAACCGGGACTTCAACGCCGGGAGGAGGGGCGACGCCGGGTTGCTGACCAGCTTGGAGGTTCGCGCGCTCAACGCAGGTAACGGTGCCTTTCTTGACTCGTCGGGCGCGCGATGCTACCACCGGACCACATGCTGACCACCAAAAAGTGGCGCTTCGCCATTGCCGTCGAGGTCACGACGATTCGTCGCGGCATTGCCGGATCTCTCGGCGCGCTGCTGGCGGTTCTTGTCCTGACAGGATGCTCTCCCCCCGGACGCCGGAACCTCCTGCAAGGCGAACGGCTCATCCGCCAGGGCCGCCCCGCGGAGGCGATTCGGCCACTTCAGGAGGCCGTGACCCTGTTGGCAACCAACGCCCCGGCTTGCGCCCAGGCCTGGAACTTCCTCGGGCTGGCCTACCACTACGCCAATCAACCCGCCGGCGCCGCTCAGGCCTACCAAAACGCCCTCGCCCATGATTTCAATCTGGTCGTCGTTCGCTTCAACCGCGGCTGCCTCTTCCTGGAGCAGAACAACCTCCCGGCCGCCATCAACGAATTGACCACGTACACCACACACCAGCCCAAAGACGCCCTCGGTTGGACAAAGCTGGGCGCCGCTCAGATGCGCTCCCGGCAGGTCGAGCCCGCAGAAGCCAGCTTCCGACGCGCGCTCGACTTGAGTCCGCGCCCGGCCCTGGCGGCTGAAATCCTCAACAATCTCGGTTTGTGCAGCGTCCTCCGCCGACGCCCCGACGATGCCTTGAAGTACTTCAACTCCGCGCTCCGACAAGAAACCAACCATCCGCCTGCCCTGCTCAACCAAGCCATCATCGCGCATCAGCAGAATCACGACCTCCCGCTGGCCCTCGACCGATATCGCGCCTACCTCAACACGCCCAGCTCCCGCCCCCACGCCGCCGCAGTCTCCAATCTCGCCAGCCAGATTGACACGGAGCTTCGTTTGCGCGCCGCAGCCACAAGCGTGGTGCCAACTCTGGTCTTGGTCACGAACTTGCTGCCTCAACCGACGAACGCTCTCCTGACCGCGCGGCCTCCCGCAGAGCCGCCTGTGGCGGTGACCAGCCCGCCACTCCCGGCGCTGCAACCGACCCCACCCTCGCCCGCCACCAGTGTTGTCCACCTTGCCGCCTCGCCTCCCGCGCCTGCGACGGCGTCCACCCCGGTCGCTCCGGAACCGCGCACTCCCCACGGGCCGACCAACACGGCCCAGCCTCCGCCCATCGCGAAGATCGAGGTCCCCACGCCCGCGCCTCCGACCGCGCCCGTCACAGCGTCCGCCACCGTCGCTCCGGAACCGCGCACCGCGCCCGCACCCACGAACCAGGTGCAACCTCCCGCAGCGGTCGTCAGAGTCGAGCCGCCACCAACGCCTGAAGCGGAAGCCCCCTCAGCTCCCGTCGAAGTGGTGCGCCTCGAAACGGAGCGGGAAGTCAAGACCGCCCAGGACATCGCCGTTCCCGTTCGAACCGCTCTTCTGCCCACAGCACCCCCTTCGGAACCCGCGCCCAGGGTCGCCTCGCCCTCCCCTGCGCCTCCGTCGACAATCACCCCGACCCCGGCGCCTTCGGCTGCGAGGCCGGCGGTTGATTCGAGATCGAGTTCCCCGCCGCCGCCGAAGAAGAAATCCCTCGTGCAGCGGCTCAATCCGTTGGGCTGGATCGGAGGTAAGGACAAGACCGGAGAGCCGCCGCGGATGGAGACTGCGACCACACCACTAGCGAGTCCCCGGGGAGTCGCTCGAGAATCGGGCGGTACGACGAGTTCCGCCGTGTCGAGTCCGCCCGTGACGCCCCGCCCCGCGACTGCGCCTGCCCCCGCAACGCCCCCGGCGCCGGCGGTTGCCCGCTACAATTACCTGCGTCCGGGAGTCCCCGCCCCCGGCAATCGCGCCCGCGCCCAGGACGCCATCGCCCAAGGGATTCAGGCGCACAGGAGCGGGCAATACGCTCAAGCCCTGGCGGCGTACAAAGCGGCTGTCCGGGAGGATCCATCGTTCTTCGAGGCGCAGTATAACCTCGGGGTCGCCGCCTTTGATGCCGGCAGTTGGTCGGAAGCTCTGGTGGCGTTCGAGCAGGCGCTGGCCCTGAGGCCCGAGGATTCCAGCGCGCGGCTCAACTTCGCGTTATCGCTCGACCGAGCCAACTACCCGGCGGACGCGGCCCAGGAGCTCGAACTGCTGTTGGTCCGGGCGCCCGGGAGCATCGACGCCCACGCCACGCTCGCCAACCTGTACGCCGAGAAACTGGCGGACAACGACAAGGCGCGGGTTCACTACACCAAGGTGCTTCAACTGAATCCGCGGCACCCGCAAGCGGCGGCCATCCGCCGCTGGCTCACGGTCCACCGGCTCCGCCCGTAAGTCTGTCAGATTCAATCCGTCTTTGACTTCCGGCGTCTTTTTGGCGACGTTTGCCGCGCTTTTGTCCAAAGGGGCCGCGGCGAACCGGCCTGCGGCAGGCAGGGATATCGCGCACTGCACATGGGAAAGGAACTCATCATCGCGGAAAAGCCGTCGGTGGCCGCCGACATCGCGAAGGCGTTGGGCGGATTCAAACGGCACGAGGATTACTTCGAAAGCGATCAGTTCGTTCTTTCGTCGGCGGTGGGCCATTTGCTCGAACTGGCGGTGCCCGAGGAGTTCGAGATCGCACGCGGCAAGTGGACATTCACCCACCTCCCGCACTTGCCCCCGCGGTTCGACCTGGCGCCGATCGAGAGAAACGCGAACCGGCTCAAGGTGCTGCAGAAGCTGATCCGGCGAAAGGACGTCGACCGACTGATCAACGCGTGCGATGCGGGACGAGAAGGGGAGTTGATCTTCCGCAACGTTGCCGGGTACACGCAAGCCAAGCAGCCCATCCGCCGCCTCTGGCTCCAATCGATGACCCCTGCCGCCATCCGGGATGCCTTTGCCCACCTCCGAACCGACGACGAGATGCGGCCTTTGGCGGACGCCTCGATCTGCCGGGCGGAAGCCGATTGGCTGGTGGGGATCAACGGCACGCGGGCGATGACCGCGTTCAATAACCGCACCGGCGGGTTCAATAAGACGACCGTCGGCCGCGTCCAGACGCCCACCCTGGCCATCGTGGTCGAACGCGAACAGCGAATTCGGGCGTTCCGCCCGAGAGACTACTGGGAGGTCCATGCGACGTTCGCCGCCGCCAGCGGAAGTTACAAGGGCCGCTGGTTCGATGCGAAGTTCACCAAGGACACCGACGGCGCCGACGGCGAAAAAGACGATCTCAGGCCGGAGCGGATTTGGGATCAGGCCCGGGCCGAGGCCATCCGCGCCAAGTGCCTGGGCCGCCCGGGCGTGGTCACCGAGGAAAGCAAACCCACCACGCAGCTCTCGCCGCTCCTCTACGACCTCACCAGCCTCCAGCGGGAAGCGAATAACCGCTTCGGCTTCGCCGCGGCGAGCACGCTCAAGATCGCCCAGGCCCTCTACGAAAGACACAAGGTCCTCACCTATCCGCGCACCGACTCGCGCGCTCTGCCGGAGGACTACGAGGCTACAGTGAAAGCCACACTCGAGTCCTTCCGCGAAGGCGCCTATGGCGCATTTGCTCAGCACATCCTCGATCATCACTGGGTGCGGCCCAACAAGCGAATCTTCAACAACGCCAAGGTCTCGGACCATTTCGCGATCATTCCGACGCCCCTGGCGCCCAAGCACCTCACGGAGGCCGAGCAGAAGATCTACGACATGGTGGCCAAGCGGTTTCTCGCGGTGTTCTACCCGGCCGCGGAGTTCCTGGTCACCACCCGCATCACACGGGTCGAGGCCGAGCCGTTCAAGAGCGAAGGCAAGGTCATGGTCAACCCAGGCTGGCTCGTGGTTTACGGGCGCGCTGCCCAGGACGACGACTCTCCCAGCCTGCCCCGCGTCGCGCCCAACGAGACCGTCTCGACCGTCGAGCTTGTCGTCCAGGCCTGCCAGACCAAACCTCCCGCCCGGTTCACGGAAGCCACCCTGCTCTCAGCCATGGAGGGCGCGGGCAAACTCGTCGAGGACGACGAGTTGCGGGAAGCCATGGCCGAGAAGGGCCTGGGCACGCCTGCCACCCGCGCCCAGATTATCGAGGGCCTCATCGCAGAAAGCTATCTCCTCCGCCATGGGAAGGAACTGCAGCCGACTGCGAAGGCCTTTTCGCTGATGGTCCTGCTGAACGGGCTCGGGGTGGAAGCCCTCACCAAACCGGAACTGACGGGCGATTGGGAGTATAAGCTCAAACAGATGGAACGTGGCCGTCTGAAACGCGACACGTTCATGAAGGAGATCCGCGGGCTGGCCGAAGACATCGTCCGGCGCGCCAAGGCCTACGAACACGACACCATCCCCGGCGATTTCGGCCTCCTCAGCGCGCCTTGCCCAAAATGCGGCGGCGAAGTGCACGAGAACTACAAGAAATTCCAATGCCAGAATCCAGCCTGCGATTTCGGCCTCTGGAAGATCGTCTCCGGACGCCAGTTCGAGGCGGCGGAAATCGATCAGTTGATCACCCAGAAGCAGATCGGCCCGCTCCAGGGGTTCCGCAGCAAACTGGGCAAGCCTTTCGCAGCCGTGATCCGGCTGAATCCCGACTACAGGATCGAGTTCGATTTCGGCAACGACACTCAGGACGGTCAGCACGGTGGCCCTGCGGCCGAGGTCGATTTCACCGGCAAGGAACCCGTGGGCGCCTGCCCCAAATGCCGCCACCGGGTTTTCGAGAACGGTATGCACTACGTCTGCGAGAAAGCCGTCGGCGCCAAACGGGCGTGCGATTTCCGGGCCGGCGCGGTCATCCTGCAGCAACCCGTCGACCGCACCCAGTTCTCGAAGCTCCTGGCCCAAGGAAAAACCGACCTGCTCAAAGGCTTCGTCTCGAAGAGGAACGGCCGGAAATTCGAGGCCTTCCTCGTCCTCAAAGACGGCGCCGTCCGTTTCGAGTTCGTCCCTCGACCGGCACGGACCCGAAGCGACCCCGCCGGCAAGAAATCGGCCCCCTCGAACGCCCCGCTCGATTTCACCGGCCAAGAATCGCTCGGCGCCTGCCCGCTCTGCGGCGGACGTGTCTTCGAATCGGACCGGCACTACCTCTGCGAGCGAACACAGGACAAAACCAAACCCTGCAAGTTCAAGACCGGACGCGTCATCCTGAGTCGCCCCATCGAGCGTGCCGAACTCGGCGCCCTCCTGACCCGAGGACGCACCGAGTTGTTGTCCCAGTTCACCTCCAAAACCGGACGCCCCTTCTCCGCCTACCTCGTCATCGGCGAGGGCGGCAAGGTCGGCTTCGAGTTCCCACCCCGGGATGGCGAGCCGGGCTGAGACGGCGCCGTCCCATACCCCCCGCCGCAGCACCCCTATGCCTGCCAATCAAGTCCTGGTTGCGGTGACCGCCGAGACGGCCTTCTTCCGGCTGCGCGGACAGGCCACCGCAAGCCAATCCACCGGCTTCAAAAACGCCGCCGAACGACTGCGATCCCAGGGACTGGCCAGTTTTGTCATCGACTTGACCGAGTGCCAATCGATGGACAGCACCTTCATCGGCGTCCTGGTCGGTCTGAGTCGCCGGCTGTGTCGCGCAGGAGGCCAGGTCGAACTGATCAACGCGACCGACCAGGTCAAGCGGCAGTTGGACGACCTGTTCGTGCTCGATCAGTTCAGGCTGACCCAGTGCCACCTCGAGCCGGGCGCGGCCTTTGCGCCCGTCCAGGCGGCCCCCCCCAATAAGAGCGAGTTGTGCCGCCTGATGCTCGAAGCCCACCAAACGCTGATGGCCGCAAACCCCTCGAATATCCCCAAGTTCAAACTGGTCTCGGAATTCCTCGAACAGGACTTGCAGCAGTTGAACGGTTAAACGGTTTTTCGGACGTTCGAAGGTTCGACCCGACTGGACTGCACGCTGAGTGGCCTGTCATGTGTCATTATGCATTCTGCAGGAGCATGTTACGGCATTGCGTTGCGGAGTGGCACGGGGTTTGCGTGCATGTCGTTCATGCAGCGATGCGTTCAGGAAAATGAACTCGGATCCAGACAAGCCGCCGATTGTTGAGGTCGACGAGGGGGATTTTGATCGGGAGGTTCTGGGCTCCCGGCAGCCGGTGCTTGTCGCGTTCGGGGCGCATTGGAGCCGCCCGTGTCGGATCCTCGAATCCACCCTGGACGAGGTGGCGTATGCGTGCGTCGGGAGGGTAAGAGTGGTGAGGGTCAACGCCGACGATAACCCTGACCTTAGCATTTGCTACGAAATCCAATCGATTCCCACGCTGCTTCTCTTCGTCGACGGAAAGGTCCGCGCCAAAGTCGTCGGGACAGTCAGCAAGGAGGCCGTTCTTTCCCGACTGCAAACCGTCCTCCCCTGCACCCAATCGCCCCCGCCGCCCCCCGAAGTCGCCAATGAACATGAACTCCGCAATCAGTAACTTCTTCTCGGTGCAACATCGACACGATGTTGTCGTCTCCGCTCGAGCCCCGCGCAGCGGGGCCGCGTCTCTCCGCAACGAACGAGCGGAAAGACATGGACAACCCCTGGACTCCAAAGCCTGGAGCCCTCAAGTCGAGGTTGCCCCTCTTTCCTCCCGGTTCGCCGAGTCCGCAGCGTACGATCGGAGGGGGGCCTGGCCATGGAAGATGGACGACGCGCAGTCCAGAGGGTTCAAGTGGCCAGCGGCTGTGGCGATGGTCTGTTGCGCGTTGTTCCTGAGTGCCTGCGGTCGACAGCAACAGGCGCCACCGCCCGCCAGCACGCCCGAAGTGGCCGTGGTGACGGTGGCAGCCCAGCCGATCGTGTTGACGATCGAAATGCCCGGTCTCACCTCGCCCTTTCTCATCGCGGACGTCCGTCCGCAGGTCAACGGCCTCGTTTTGAAACGCCTGTTCACCGAAGGATCCGATGTGAAGCAGGGCCAGCAGCTCTATCAAATCGATCCCGCCCCCTTCCAGGCGGCGCTCGACAATGCGAAGGCGGCCCTGGGCCGGGCTGAAGCCAGTCTGCCCGCGTTGCGGTCGCGCACGGACCGCTTCAAGCAAGCCCTGGTCGACAAAGCAGTCAGCCAGCAGGACTTCGACGACGCGGACTCGGCGCTCAAACAGGCTGAGGCGGACGCGGCCTATTGGAAGGCGATGGTGGAGAGCGCCCGTATCAACCTGGATTATGCGCAGGTCGTTTCTCCCATTTCGGGCCGAGTTGGGAAATCGTCCGTCACAGACGGCGCAATTGTGACGGCTTACCAGCCGAGTCCCCTCGCCACGATACAGCAGTTGGATCCGATCTACGTGGACGTGTCGCAATCGGCGACCGAGTTTCTCCGTTTGCAGCGCCGCCTCGAAGAAGGTCTCCTGAGCCAGAGCGGAACCAACTTCAACAGGGTCGGACTCTATCTTCCCGACGGCACCAAGTACTCCGAGGAAGGCACACTCCAGTTTCGCGACGTCTCGGTCGATCCCACAACCGGCTCCGTGACCGTGCGGATGGTCTTCCCCAATCCGAACTCGGTCCTCCTGCCCGGCATGTTCGTCCGCGCAGTGATCAAAGAGGGCGCGAATGAACAGGCGATCCTGGTGCCACAGCAGGCGGTGTCTCGGGATCCCAAAGGCAATCCCCTGGTCATGGTGGTCAACGCCGATGGCCAAGTGGAACAACGACAACTTGGCCTCGACCGGGAAATCGGCGATCAATGGCTCGTGTCGTCGAATCTGGCGGCCGGCGACCGGGTGATCGTCGAAGGGAAGCAGAAAGTGCGTCCGGGTGTGCCGGTGAAAGCCGTGCCGTTCGACCCGAGCGCGCAAGCCGGTGGCGCGCCGCCCGCACGCCCCGCCCCGTCACCCGCCACGGCGGCCCAACCGGCCCCGGAATCGAAGTAAGGGAGTCGCGCCATGCTATCGAGATTCTTCCTGGATCGACCCGTCTTTGCGTGGGTCATCGCCATTGTGGTCATGGTGTTGGGTGGGCTGGCGATTCATAACCTGCCCATCTCCCAATACCCGCCCATCGCGCCGCCGTCCATCGCCATCGACGCGTTCTACCCGGGCGCGTCGGCGGAGACGGTCGAGAACAGCGTCACCCAGATCATCGAGCAAAAAATGACGGGCTTCGACGACATGTTGTATTTGTCCGGCACAAGCGATTCGGCGGGCGGCGCCCGCATCGAATTGACTTTCAAGCCCGGCACGAACCCCGATCTGGCGTGGGCCAAGGTCCAGAACAAACTCCAGCTTGCCATGACAAGCCTCCCCGAAGTGGTGCAGCGCTCCGGCGTCATGGTCAGCAAATCCACCCGCAACTTTCTCATCATCGTGGGCTTGGTCTCCAACGACGGCAGCATGGATGGCAACGACTTGCGGGACTATGCCCAATCCAACCTCGAGAAGATCCTTGCGCGCGTGCCCGGCGTCGGCGAGGTGACAACGTTCGGCTCGCAGTATGCCATGCGCGTCTGGCTCAACCCCGACCGGCTCACCGACTATCACCTGACCGTCGAGGACGTGATCGCGGCCCTGAGAACCTACAACGTCGAGGTGTCCGCCGGGCAGTTCGGAGGGGCGCCGGCGGCCGAAGGCCAGCGGCTGAACGTCTCGATCATCGTGCAGAACCTGCTCCACACCCCGGACGAGTTCGCGGCTATCCCGCTGCGCACCAATCCCGACGGTTCGGTGGTGCGCGTCCGGGATGTGGGCCGGACCGAGTTGGGCACGGAGTTTTACGATGTCGAGGTGTTCCACAACGGGCGTCCTGCGGCTGGCCTGGCCATCCGCCAAGCGCCCGGGGCCAACGCCCTCGATACGGCCGACGCCATCAAGGCGCGATTGACCGAGCTGAGTGCCTTCTTCCCGCGCGGGCTCGAGGTCGTCTATCCCTACGACACGACGCCGTTCGTGAAAGTGGCCATCGACGAGGTGATCAAGACGCTTTTCGAGGCGGTCTTCCTCGTCTTCTTGGTCATGTGGCTGTTCATGGGAAACATCCGCGCCACGCTGATCCCCACCATTGCGGTGCCCGTGGTGCTCCTGGGCACGTTCGCCGTGTTGGGGGCGTTCGGGTTCTCCATCAACATGCTCACCATGTTTGCCATGGTGCTGGCCATCGGGTTGCTGGTCGACGACGCCATCGTGGTCGTCGAAAACGTCGAGCGCATCATGACCGAAGAAGGGCTTCCACCCCGAGAAGCCACCGCCAAATCCATGGACCAGATCACACCCGCGCTCATCGGCATCGGCCTGGTGCTCGCCGCGGTCTTCGGGCCCATGGCGTTCTTTGGCGGCTCGACCGGTGTCATCTACCGCCAGTTCTCGGTCACCATCGCCTCGGCTATGCTGCTCTCGGTAATGGTGGCCTTGATCCTGACACCGGTGTTGTGCGCCACCATGCTCAGATCCGTGCCCAAAGGACACGAGCCCTCCGAAAACGCCATCTGGTTCCTGCGCCCGTTCCTGCTTTGGTTCGACCGCATCTTCTTCGGCGTGCGGACCGCGTCGGTCAGATTGGTAGGCCACGCGTTGACCCGGCGGCTGCGCTACGTCGCGGTGCTTCTTCCTGATTGTGGCGGGATTGGGTTTCCTCTTCGTGCGGATGCCCAGCTCGTTCCTGCCCGATGAGGATCAGGGCATTCTGATGTGCCAGGTCATGCTGCCCACCGGCAGCACTCTCGAACAGACCCAGGTCATCGCCGATGATGTCCGACGCCACTTCATGGAGACCGAAAAGGAAGCCGTGGAATCGTGCATGACCATCGCCGGCATGGGCTTCGCCGGCCGCGCCCAGAACAACGGCATGGTCTTCGTCAAGCTCAAGGATTGGGAACTGCGCGATCGTCCGGATCTGCGTCTGAAAGCAGTCGCCGGCCGCGCCATGATGGGCTTCTCCCGCATCCGCAACGCCATGGTGTTCGCCTTCGCGCCCCCGCCCGTGGTCGAGTTGGGCTCAGCCCGGGGTGTGGACTTCCAACTGATCGATGCCGGCGGCCTCGGGCACGAGGCGTTCATGGCAGCCCGCAACCAGTTCCTGGGCATGGCGATGCAGGATCCGCACCTGGCCAATGTCCGCCCCAATGGCATGGAGGATGTGCCCCAGTTCCGCGTGGACGTGGATTGGGAAAAGGCGGGAATGCTGGGCCTGCCCCTGACCTCGATCCACAACACACTCGCCGCGGCCTTCGGCAGCGCCTACGTCAACAATTTCATTCAGGGCGGACGCGTCAAACGCGTGTATGTCCAGGCCGACGCCCCTTACCGCCGGCTCCCGAGCGACCTGCACAAGATCTACGTGCGCAACACCACCGGCAAGATGGTGCCCTTCGCCTCCTTTGCCTCGACGCGTTGGGACTCGGGATCGCCCCGCCTGGAACGGTTCAACGGATTTCCCAGCCTGAACATTCAGGGCGAACCGGCACCAGGCCGAAGCACCGGCGAAGCGATGCACGCCTTCGAGGCCATCGTCGCCAAACTGCCGTCGGGCGTTGCTTTCGATTACACCGGCGCCTCCTATCAGGAACGAATGGCCAGCGCCCAGAGCGCTCCGCTCTACGCCTTCTCGATTCTCGTCATCTTCCTCTGCATGGCCGCCCTTTACGAGAGTTGGCCCATCCCCATCTCGATCCTGCTGGTGCTCCCGCTGGGCGCGCTCGGCGGCGTCATCGCGTCCACGTTGCGCGGGCTGCCCAACGACGTCTATTTCCAGATCGGTCTCCTGACCACTCTGGGCCTGACCACCAAGAACGCCATTCTCATTGTTCAATTCGCCAAGGGACGCGTCGAGCAAGGCATGGGGCTGATCGACGCCGCCCTCGAAGGCACCCGCCTCCGGTTCCGCCCCATCGTCATGACCTCGCTCGCCTTCGGCTTTGGCGTCCTGCCCCTGGCTCTGGCCACCGGCGCCGGCGCCGGCGCCATGAACGCCATCGGCACCTCGGTGCTGGGCGGGATGATCACCGGCACAGCGCTCGTGATCCTGTTCGCCCCGCTCTTCTTCGTCCTGATCGAGAAGACGTTCGGCAGAAAGAGGATCGCAGACAAGATCCCCAGCTCGACGCCGAGTGCGCCGGAGATTCGCTGACATGAACCTGAACGCATTTGTTCTCACTCACCCGGGTATGGTTCCCCGCAATGCTCTCAAGATGACCGCGCGCTCGGTGCGCCGCCTGTTCGTTCCTCTGAGGCGGGCCTCGCCAGGTCTCTTGATCGCCCTGGCCGGATGCACTCTGGCTCCGAAATACCAGCGCCCGCCGGCTCCCGTCCCGTCCGCCTGGCCCCAAGGATCCGCCTACGCCCCGAACACAACGGCATCGAGCCTCCCCGAGGCCCGCGACCTGGGATGGCGAGAGTTCTTCCCGGACCCGAGACTCCAACAGGTCATCGCCATCGCCCTGGCCAACAACCGCGACTTGCGGTTGGCCTCCCTGAATGTCGAGCGCGCTCGGGCCATGTACCGCATTCAACGAGCCGAATTGTACCCGGCGCTCGATGCCATCGGCAGCGGCAGCAAAGCGCGCATCCCCGCCGACCTCTCGAACTCGGACCAGCGACAAACCATCGAACGCTACGACGCGAGTCTCGGGCTCGCTTCCTGGGAAATCGATTTCTTCGGCCGCATCCGCAGCTTCAAGAACCGCGCCCTGCTCGAATACCTCGCCACCGAACAGGCCCGCCACAGCGCCCAGGTTCTCCTGGTCTCTTCGGTCGCCAACGCCTACCTCGCCCTCGCAGCAGATCGGGAGAATCTCGGACTCTCCGAAACCACACTCGCCGCACAGCAGAGCGCCTACGAACTGGTCAGACGACGACAGGAGCTTGGACTCGTCCCCGAATTGGATCTCTACCGCGCCCGGATCCCACTGGAGGTTGCCCGTCGGGACGTCGCGCTCTATACCCAACAGGCCGCACACGCCGAAAACGCCCTGAACCTCCTGGTCGGCACCCCCGTCCCCAGCGAACTGCTGCCCGCCGAATTGGGCCACATCAGCCCGCCCGCGACGGTCGCCGCCGGTCTGCCTTCCGACGTCCTGCTCCGCCGGCCGGACGTGGTTCAGGCCGAGGATATGCTCAAGGCAGCCTATGCCGATATCGGCGCCGCCCGAGCAACCTTCTTCCCGCGCATCTCCCTCACTGCCGCCGTCGGCACCGCCAGCAGCGAACTGTCCGGACTCTTCACGTCCGGTTCGGGCGCCTGGAGTTATGCGCCCCAGGTCGTCATGCCCATCTTCGACGCCCGCACGTGGTCCGCACTCAAGGCCAGCAAGGTCCAGAGACAAATGGCCGTCGTCCAATACGAAAACGCCATTCAGAACGCCTTTCGCGAAGTGGCTGATGCCCTCGCGGTCCAGGGCACGGTGGACCAAGAGTTGGCGGCACAACAAGCGCTGGTGCACGCCTATGCGGAAACTTACCGCCTCGCCAATTCGCGCTACGAAAAGGGCATCGACAGCTACCTGGGCGTCCTCGACGCTCAGCGCTCGCTGTTTGCTTCGCAGCAGGTCCTGGTCTTCCTGCGCCTCGCCAAGCTCGAGAACGACGTCAGGCTTTACGCCGTCCTCGGCGGCGGCTGGCAGCCCGAAACCCGCTAGAATCCTTGACCTGTCAAATGTGTTGTAGATAAGTCAAGTTGTTGTGCTGCGTTAAAAGGGTCAAGGATTCTCAGGAGCGAGGCGCGGGAGACAAGGGCAGGAAAACAAAAGGGCGGTCCATGATGTCGAAGATTGGGGTTTGGTCTGAGGCGCGCCTCGCTAGAGTGACTCTCTTTTTGAAATCCGCTGCAAATGAGTCACGTTTTTGCGCCGCGCAGCCTCGCTCAACCCGCAAAGCTAAAGCGCCAGAGGACTGGCGCAGTCTCCCGCAGCCGCGGGACTGGCGCCTTTTCGGACGTCTCCGAACCGCGCGAAGCGTTTTGGAGTGCGGCAGTCTTCTGCCGCTCTGAGACCCTCGCGAACGATCTGGCAAGACGCCTCGCCGGTCTGAGGCGCAGCCTCGCTAAAACTCGAGCGGCACGCGCACCACGATCGCTCCCATGACTTCGCCCGGTCGGAAATCGTGCCGGGGACTGCGCGGATGCCGGTTGTGGCAATCCACACACGACGACAGGCTCGCCACGTCGGCGTAGACCGCGGTGAAGTAACTGCGGCCTCCAAGCGTTTCCTCGGTGTAGAAGCCACGCTCCGGATTCCGCGCCACGCTCTCGAGTCCGGCCTGTTCCACCTCCGTCTGCGGGCCATGACCGGGGTCGATCGGCCATAACGAACGCAGGACATACGAGAATTCCGCCCCCCGCTTCTGAATGCTCGATGCCGCCTCGCGCAGCAGTTGAGCGTGCGTCGGCAGACAATCCCGCTCCTTCCACTGCTCCGAAACCTCGAGACGCGCCGTGTCGAACGCGAGCCGCTGAACGACCAGCCGCGCGTACGCCTCCCGATCCGCCGCGATCACCGCATGGAGCGAATCCGCCATCTTGCGCGTGCTGACGGTCGTGAGCGTGTGCGCCTTGGGCGCGGTTTGGCTGATCGCCGCCAAGGCCACGCCAGCCGCGGCAGCCACCACCGCCATGAGTCTCTTGCACCCGGTGTTCATCGATAAGGCCCCATCAGGCCACCCGCTCCGGCGTCCCCCGCCGGCTCCCGCAGACGCAGGATGCGGTCGACTGAGACGTCCCTGATTTCCTGCCGCTGCCCGCTGGGCCACCGGATGCTGAGCCGGTCCACTTTGGCCGCGTCGCCCAATCCGAAATGCACCCGCTTGTCTCCTTGCATCAGGAAACCGACCGGACAGAGCGCCTCCGCAACCCATGTCCGATCCCCGACGCTGGCGGTGACCAGCGCGCCGAATCCGTCCCGATTGCTCCGCGTCCCTTCGAGGGCGAGCTTCAGCCAGTGATGCCCGCTCGAGTCGTGGTTGCGCAGGACAATGGCCCGGTCCGCCAGCGCCGTCAGCACCAGGTCTGGCCGCCCGTCGTTGTCAAAGTCCGCAACGGCCGCCCCGCGCCCGTTGATCTTCGCCCGAAAGAAGGCGCCGCCGCGCGCGGAGGCATCGGCAAACCGTCCGGCGCCGTCGTTCTCGAGCAGCAGCGCCTGCGTTCCATCGAGGGTGAACGCGTCTCCATTGGCGATGCACAGGTCCGCGTCGGCATCGTTGTCGAAATCCACGAACACCCCGCCCCAGCCGACGTGTTTCTGCGTCCACCGGCCGAGCCCGGACGCCCACATCCGATCGTCGTATCGGCCCTGGGCGTTTCGCAGGTAAAGCGATCCATACCCCAGCCGGGTGACGTAGAGGTCCATGAGCCCGTCCCGATTGACGTCGGCAACGGCAGCATTCATCGAACCCGGCGCTTCGCCGATCGAATTGAACGCAACCCCCGCCTCGATGGCGATGTCCTGAAAACGGCCCGCACCGTCATTGAGCCAGAGCGCGTTTGGCGTGTCGTCGTTGCTGACGTATAAGTCGGTGTCGCCGTCTCGGTCGGCATCGAGCGCCGAAACCGACATCGCCCGATGCCCCGGCGCGTACAAACCGGCGGCTCGAGTCGCCTCTGCGAACGTGCCGTCGCCCCTGTTGCGATAAAAAACGTTCGCCTCGCCGGGGTAGGCGAGCGGCCCCGGGTAAGCGCCCGGGTTCTGTTCCGACACCGTGCTCGGATCGAAGGTGAGGTAATTGGCCACGAACAGGTCCAACCACCCGTCGCGATCTGCGTCCAGAAACACCGCCGAAATCCCCGTTCCCGCATCTCCCACCCCCGCTGTCGCCGTCACCTCCTCGAAGGTCCCATCCCCCCGGTTCCGATAGAGCGCATTGGGCCCGAAGTTGACGACGTACAAGTCGGTGTGGCCGTCGTTGTCATAGTCTGCCGCCGTGGCTGCGCTCGAGAACCCGCGCCCTGCCAGGCCCGCACGCTCCGTGACGTCCTCGAAGGTTCCGTCCCCGCGATTCCGAAAGAGGCGGTTCGGTTCGCGGCGCATCCCGAACTCCTTTGCCGTCACGCCGTCGAGCGGTCCCCAGTTCAAGAGATAGAGGTCCATCCAGCCGTCCTCGTCAAAGTCCAGCACCGCCCCGCCGGCGCCGTTCGAAAGGAGGATGTTGGCAATTCTGCGGTGACAGAACTGGTGCCTGAACCGCACGCCCGACCGCTCGCCGACATCCTCGAAGAGGTCGTTCGGCCCTGCCGCCACGGGCGCGCTCGAAAGCCCATCAACGCCCACGCTCTCGTCGGCGCCGGCCGCCGCGAAGATCCACATCAGCAAAGACACAGCCCCAACCACCCACCCCCGCCACCCCCCTAGAATCCTTGACCGATGAAACATGGTGTAGACAAGTCAAGTTTGTGCGCCGCGTTGATGGGGTCAAGGATTCTAAAGGAGCGAGGCGCGGGAAAGAGGGGCAGGGATAGACGGGGACTTTTCATGCCTATGCAGACTGGGATTTGGTCTGAGGCGCGCCTCGCTAGAGGGTCAGCCCTTAAGTGAATGGATATGGATTCTGTCACTGCGGATTCACGATGAAGAGCTGACCCCGGAACCGTGCGCGCTATTCGCCCAACGGCCCTCGGCGAGCGCGCACGTGATCCGAGACCTGCGCCAGAAGGTTCAGTACGATGCCGATGCTGATCGAGATCGCCAAGCCAGCGAAGCCGACCAGCCAACCGCCTGCGCCCGGCAGAACTGCCGAGCACGCCTCCCGGTACCGAGCCATCCAGATAATCGCCGCCAGCGACCCCAGAATCATCCACACCAACCCGACGACCTTCAGGGCGCGGGACCAGGATGTCTCGCCCAGGATGACCGCGGGGCCCAGCTTGGAATGGTAAACGCTGTAGGCGAAGAAGACCACCATGCCAATGGCGAACCAGACGATCAGTCGTTCCCACGTCGGCCACGGCAGCGAGAACATCAAGACGAGGGCCGACACCGCGCCGGAGGGGGCGACCACCCACACCCAGGGCGTGCGAAACCGCGGCCTCAACTCCGGATGCCGCAAGCGCAGGATCAGAATCCCCACGGACACGATCACGAAAGCCAGGAGGGTCCCGATCGAGCACAAGCTGCCAGCCTCACGCACGGAGAACAGGGCGGCGAAAAACGCAACGCCAACGCCCGTGACGATGGAGGTCAGCCAGGGGGTGTGGTATCGGGGGTGAACGAGGTTCACGAACGGCGGCAAGAGGCCGTCGCGAGACATCGCGAAGAACACCCGTGACTGGCCGTAAAGCATCACCAGGATCACCGAGGACAAACCCGCCAGCGCCCCCACCTTGATCAACACCGCCATCCAGCCCAACTGGGCCCGATCGGCAGCCTTGGCAATCGGGTCGGGCACGTCCAATTCGGCATACGGGACAACACCGGTCGCCACCCCCGACACCAGAATATAGAGCAGCGTGCAGATCACGAGCGACCCGATGATGCCAATGGGCATGTCGCGCTGCGGGTTCTTGGCCTCCTGCGCGGCGGTGCTGACCGCGTCAAAGCCGATGTAAGCGAAGAACACCACCCCCGCCCCCATGAGCACTCCCGAGACTCCGAAATGACCCGCTTGGCCCGTATTGGGCGGGATGAACGGGTGCCAGTTCGCGCTCTCGATGGCCCCCGCCGCGCCCACGATGAACAACACCACCACCGCCAACTTCACGAAGACAATCAGGTTGTTGAACCGAGCCGATTCCTTGATCCCCACCACGAGCAGGGCCGTCACCACCGCCACAATCACGACCGCGGGAAGATTGAAGATCGCCGTCACCGTTGTCTCGTCCGGCAAGACCACGACCGTGCCGTGCGCGGCTGAGAAGGGCGCCAGAGCGACTCCTGCCTGGCTGAGCAGCGACGCCACACCGGGCGCGCCGAAGCGATCCAAGAGATCCACAACGCTCTTGAGAAACGAGACCAGGTACCCGGACCAGCCCACCGCCACGGTGACCGCACCCACAGCGTACTCGAGGATCAGATCCCACCCGATGACCCAAGCGAAGAACTCTCCCAGCGTTGCGTAGCCGTAAGTGTAGGCGCTGCCCGCCATCGGCACCAGCGACGCGAACTCGCTGTAGCAGAGAGCGGCAAAAACGGAGGCTAAACCAGCCAGCACGAACGACAACACGACTGCCGGCCCCGCGTTCTGCGCCGCGACGGTCCCCGTCAGCACGAAGATCCCCGTGCCCACAATCGCGCCGATCCCCAACATGGTCAGGTTCAGCGGACCGAGCGCGCGGTGGAGCCGTTGATCGTTGGCCGCCTCCTGCTGGAGGTCCGCCACCTCTTTGCGTCGAAACAAGTTCATGCGTAGACCCTATGGCGCGCCTGGGGTTGAATCGGCTGGGGATGTCATGCCACGAAAGCACGCGAGAGGACCGAGTCGCTACAGCGCGATCTCTCCCTCGAACACAAAGTCCGCCGGCCCGCTCAAACGCACATCCCGAAAGTCCCCGCCCGCTTCCGCGAAGCCCACGCGCAGGGTTTCGCCTGCCCGCACCGACACCCTGACCGGAGAGGCAAAACCCTGCAATCGGGCGCACACCAACGCCGAAGCCGTTACCCCGGTCCCGCAGGCCAGCGTCTCCCCTTCCACACCCCGCTCGTAAGTGCGCACCCGAAGCGAACCCGGCCCGACAACCTGCACAAAATTGACGTTGGTTCCCCGCGGGGCGAAGTGGGGATGGTGCCGGATTTCCGCGCCTGCCGACAGGACCCTGGCGGCCTCGACATCGGGGACGATGACCACCGCGTGCGGGACGCCGGTGTTGATCGAATGCACGCACTGCGCGCCGCCCTCCAAAACCACGGTCTGGTTGAGCCGCAGGTCCCGCGGCGCGGTGAGCCCCACCGTCACCTCGTCGCCTTCGAACCAAGCGGTGATCACCCCCGCGCCCGTCTCGAACGTCACCTGGCCGGACGCGCCGGTCAGCCTTTGGACATACCTCGCGAAGCAGCGCGCGCCGTTGCCGCACATCTCGGCGGCGCTGCCGTCACGGTTGAAAAACTCCCACGCCCACTGTGCCCTGCCTGAGGCGCAGGAGGCCAGCAGCAGGAGACCGTCCGCGCCCACACCCCGCTGCCGATCGCAAATCCGAACGATCTGGTCGCGCGTCAGCCGCAACGACCCGTCCCGGTTGTCCACCAGCACGAAGTCGTTCCCCGCGCCGTTCATTTTTGCGAAGGCCACCATGACGCTCCTCGATGCCCGGATTCTCGCGCTTGTTCGAGGGGCAATCACCCGCGATAGATGACCTGGATCGCGTAATCGGTGAGGATCTTCTGCGTGGCGATATCGATGTGCGTGTAGTTGATCGGCGTAATGCTGATAATGTTCGGTTCGCCTACCAGGTTGAGAAAACTGGCGACCATCTCTTCATACCGGTCGCGCCCCAACTCGATGCAATCCGTGTGGCGGATGACCCGGAGCTTCATCTTCTTCGGGCCCTCGGTGGCCACCACCTCGTGTGTCACCTGCGTCTTGGTGATCAGGATTTCTGCCGGGGCGTCGTGCACCGGCACCGAAAAATGCCGCTCGATCTTCGCGGCGGCCGATGAGGCGATCGGATTGGCATGGATGTTGGTGACATCGGCCTGCGGGACCGTGATCTCCGCGCTGCAGGTCGGGCATTGAATTGCCTGTCCCGCCGCCGAAACGTCCACGGCCAACTCCTGCTTGCAGTGCGGACAATGAAAGGTCAGGTCCATAAGAACATCATCACGCGTTGGGCTAAATCGAGCGCACCCTACCGATCGTTCGCGGCTGCGACCAGAAAAAAAGGCTTTGGCGCCGCACACGGATTAAGGCACCAAAGCCCGCTTCCCTTGCCACGGGAAGTCCTCCGGAAGTCCCGATCGAGCCGCGATCGGTCTCCCGCAGAAATCGCGTCAGATGGTCCGGCTCGTTTTCATGACAGCCCCTACACTTGCTCCGGCACGACGAACGGAGGGCGATAATGCCGGGTCAGGAGCGCATTGGCGGCGTCGTTGCCCAGAAACCGCTCCGTCTTCGGGTCCATCCGCAGCGGCACCCCCAACGTGGCGCGCTCGGCGTCCAGGTCGACGCCGTTGACCGCCAGGTGCTCGGCCATGCGGGCGCAGGCCTCGGCCAATCCATGATCGGCCTGAACGGCCTCTTTGATGGCTCCGGGATTCTGCTTCGCCCCCAGGCGATAGGAGATGTTGCCGGTGTGACACAACGCACTCGAAAGATGGCCCTCGAGAATATCCGCGTGCAGGTCCTGAGTGTTGCGGCTGCGGACGGCCTTGATGAAATTCGCGAAATGATCCTCCTCGCCGCTCCACTTCTGGATCTGGCGCCCCTCCGCGTCGTAGGCCGTTGCCGACGTATAGCTGGGCACCGTGACGTGGCCGCCTTCGCACTCGATGACAATCCCGATGCCGGCTCCTTTGTACCGGTCCATGTTCTGAGAGTCCTTGCCGCTGGGCAGGCCGCGCACTTCGAAAATGAGCGGCGCGCCCGGGTAATCGTGCAGAATGACCATTGTGTTCGGAGTCTCGCCATCGTCCAGATAGCCCAACCGGCCGCCGACGCTCACGACGCGTGGCGAAAGCTCCGTCACCCCCAGGAACCAGCGGGCCACGTCCATCTCGTGAATCCCCTGGTTGCCCAGGTCGCCATTCCCCGTGTTCCATACCCAGTGCCAGTCGTAATGCAGCCGCTTGCGGCGCAGCGGCTCTTTTTCCGCCGGACCACACCAAAGCTCGTAATCGATTTCGGGCGGGATCGGCTGCGGTCCGTCCACTTTGCCGATGCTCGCGCGCCGCTTGTAACAGAGGCCGCGCGAGACCTTGATCTTGCCCAGGTTGCCCGCCCGGACCCACGCGACGGCCGCCGCGATGCCGGCACGCGACGACCGGCTTTGGGTGCCGCTCTGAACGATCCGCCGGTACTTGCGCGCCGCCTCTACGGCCTGGCGCCCCTCCCAAACGTTGTGCGAGATCGGCTTCTCGATGTACACGTCTTTCCCCGCTTGACAGGCCCAGACGACGTTGAGCGAGTGCCAGTGGTTCGGCGTCGCACTGGCGATCACGTCCACGTCCTTGTCTTCAAGCACCTGGCGGTAATCTGCGTACCCCTTCACCGGACGGCCTTGGTCGGCAGACTTCTTCACGCCGCCTTCGAGAATCTTGCGATCGCAGTCGCACAGCGCCACGAGGCGCACCCCCGACATTTTGCTGAACGCACTGATGTGCGAGCCGCCACGCCCACCGAAGCCGACCACCGCCACCCGGATGTCGCCGTTGGCACCGGCCGCTTGCGCCCACAGACGCGGGGAAACACCCATGACCGCCGTCGCGAGAGCGGTCTGTCGCAGAAACGAGCGACGATTCGAGGTCGTGTTCATTGCTTGCCTTTCCATTTCCATGTGCTCACGTGTTGCCGGCCGTTTCAATGCTTTGCCCCGCCCACTCTTGTCAATCCCGAATCGGCCTCCCCGAGCATCGCCTTAGCTGTTTGGGAACGACTGGGATTCACCACGAAGACCCGAAGAACACGAAGGAACGGCGCTCAGCCAACCCAATGGCCGCTCTATAGAGAATAGCCGAAACGCCCATTCTGCCCCGTCGCTCGCCTTCGTGGCGTTCGTGACTTCGTGGTGAGCTGAGGCGAGGATTTGCGGCCTCCGGCCCACGCCGGGCACGCACGCGGCGGTCAGTCCTCGCGCGCCTCCTCCTCTTTTCGGGCCAGAGCTTCCGGGTGGGTGTCCAGGTTCTGCGACAAGTAGACATGGCGGACTTCCTGCCCAAAACCATGTTTCCGGAAGAAGGCAAGGGCCTGACGGTTGTGCTCGTCGGTGTCCACCAACATGATCCGGGCCTCCCGCTCGATGAACCGGCTGGTGAGTTGCCGCAACAGGCGGGTGGCGACGCCGTGGCGTTTCACCGTGCGATCCACCCCCAGCCACAGCAACCAGCCGTACTTCCACGCGCTCCGCGGTTTCTCCATAATGCGCCCCAGCGCAAAGCCCACAATGCGTTCGCCCGCCGCACCCACCAGGCAGGTCTCCCGAGTGGAGGTGTAGAGCTGCAGCACCTCGTCCTCGTCCCAGCCTCGGTAGAGCGTCGGCAGCTTCTCCGGCGTGAACAGCTTCTGACCCAACTCGAAAACTGCCGGAATATCCTCGAGCGCCAAGTCGCGAATGCTCACGGGCAAAAGGGAGAGCCGGTTTCGCACCCGGCGACCCACGATCCGTCCGTTGGGATGTAGACTTTCTGTCCTCTCTGTCATGGTGAAAAAATGGGTCAATCGCACACGAAAAGTCCGCGCCGGCAGGCAATTCACTTCACACGCGCCCACCACCCCCGCAGGGTCCAACTCCCCATCCCGTCCGTGGATTGATCCATCCGACAATGCGGGCGTAGGGGCGAATCCTGGGGCCATCCTGAGCGCGGACCGAAATCACGACCTGAGCATAACCCCTGTCCCACGTTTGACCAGCGGGAAGTTGGCTCATTGACTTGCGTGCCCGCTCCGGAGGATCATCGCCCCATGTCTAGCGAGGCTGCGTCTCAGACCGGCGAGGCGTGTGAGCGGCTCGTGGCCGCTGGGTGTCCACCACGAGCACCGGCAGCCGATCACATGGGAAAGGCCAAGCGCAGGCGATCTGGCAACACGCTTCGCCGGTCTGAGGCAAAGCCTCGCTAAAATCCTTGACCCTTTTAACGCAGCACAACAACTTGACTTGTCGACAACTCCTTTGACCGGTCAAGGATTCCAACGCGCATGTCTCACCCACTTCTGAAGAACGCGGAGCCGATGTCCTCGAAAGGTGCACTGATGCGAAAGACTGTCCTCGGCTCCCTGCTGACCTCCTTTCTCCTGGCTGCGTCGCTGTCGGCCCAGCCCACGTCGTTGCCCTCGTGGGATTTCACGCGGGCCGCCGACCGTCAAGGTTGGCAGGCGACCCACCATCTGGGCCCCATCACAGGCACCGCCGATGGCATGGTGCTGTCCATCACCGGCAGCGACCCCTATACGGTCGGCCCGGCCCGCGATTATCCAGAGGGGCAGGCCCTCTGGCTGCGCCTGCGGCTCAAGTCCGACCAGGGCGGGATGGCACAGATCTTCTACTTCAACACGGGCGCAACCGAGGAAAACTCCGTCCGCTTCGTTGTCCCAGGCGGCGAATGGCACGAGGCCAAAGTCCGGATGCCCGCGCTCGGCGCCGGGTACCAGTTGCGCGTCGACCCGCCCGGCACTGGCGGGAAGTGCCTGCTCGGCACGCTGCGCTTCGAGCCGCGCATTGCCTTTCAACCACCAGCTTGGCCCGCCCCCGCCCCGCCCCAATTGGGCGCCGATGCCCTCACGCTCGAATCGGGCGACCTCGCACTGGTCCATGGCCGCCGCGGTTTGGGAGAATTCGAGGTCCACGTCGCCGGACGGCGTCTGGCCGTGGGCAACACGAGGGCCATGATCGGCTATCTGCAAGAGGGCCAGCTCCGATGGTTCCCGTTCGGCCACGGCCCGGGCGCGGTCGTCACCGTCGAACACCAACCCCTGAGCCAACTGGCCGACGCCCTCATCGGCGGGGCAATCCGCGTCAAGGCTGCCTGCCCCGACCCGGATGGCGGCTCGTGGCAGATCGAGCAGACCTTCGCTCTCAACGACGCCGGCACGCTCAGGGTGTCGACGCGCGTCGTGACCGATGCGGACCGCGATGTGCTTTATCTCCCCGCCTTCACGCTGCTGGCCGGGCTGGGCGATTTCGGCACCAACAAAACCCAGGCGCTGTTGGCGGGAGTCGAGTACCTCGACAACGAGCCGAGCAGCTCCGCCGCCGACCTCAATCCCCCCGCCTCGAACCGCCAGGTGCCCGACATCGTCAAGCTGACGTTCCCCCTGATGGCCGTCGCAGCCCAGGAACGTTACGTGGCCCTCGCGTGGAATCGGGACCAGCCCAACATCTGCGCCGTTTTCGATTCGCCGGACCGGTTCTTCGGCACCGCGTCCCACCTGATGGGCCTGTTGTTTCCTGGCTCGGACGGCACCAACCGCGAGGAAAGCAGTTTGCTCCCCTATGACACCGTCCGCCTCGCCGCCCACCGCAGCGTGACGGTCAGCGCCCTGCTGCTCGGCGGTCAGGGCACGTCCGTCGTCCCTGCGGTCGAACAGTACGTGCGCCTGTTCGGCCTCCCGCCTGTGCCCGACATCGGAATGAGCGCGCCCGACTACTTCGTCCTGGCCGCCCGCGGCTGGCTCGACTCGCAAGTCCGCGAGGGAGACCGCTACCGCCACGCCGCCGCGCCGAATTTCGGGGCGACCGCTGCCGCCGATGCCGCCTTCTTCATGGATTGGCTTGCGCCGAAAGTGGGCGACGCCGCCCTGGCCGCGCGCCTGCAGACCGCCGCCCAAACTGCACTGGCCCTCGTCCCAAGTGCGAACTACAACAGCGCCCAGATCGGTCATGTCCGCTACCCGGTCCCGGCCCTGGTGTACGGCGCCGTGGCGGAGAACGCGAACGCCTCCCACACCCACGGCAACGCCCTCCTCAGCCGGTTCCAACCCGACGGTTCGGTGCACTACCAGAAGCCGGCCAGCGGGCTCGACTACGGACGAACCCATTGGGCGCCCGACGCCAACGGCCTCACCGCCGGCGTCCTGCAATCGTTGCTCGATGAGGCGTTGTTCTCCGGCAACCGCGCGCTGCGGGTCGCCGGACTGCGCCACCTGCACGCCCTGGACAAATTCCGCGACACTGTGCCGCGCGGGGCCCAGACCTGGGAAATCCCCCTGCACACACCCGATATTCTGGCGTCCGCTTATCTGGTCCGCGTTTACACGATGGGCTATGAGATGACTCGCGATCCCGCGTTGCTCGATCAGGCGCGGTATTGGGCCTGGACGGGCGTGCCGTTCGTCTACCTCAGTCCTCCCACAGTACAGCCGGTTGGTGTCTACAGCACGATTGCCGTTCTCGGTGCGACCGCCTGGGTGGCGCCCAACTGGATCGGCCTGCCTGTGCAATGGTGCGGCCTGGTCTATGCCGACGCCCTGCATCGCCTGGTCCGACACGACCTCGGTGGCCCCTGGAAACAGATCGCCGATGGCATCGCCGCCGCCGGTATCCAGCACAGCTACCCCATCGACGACCCCCAGTATCGCGGACTGCTGCCCGACAGCTACAACTTGCGCCCGCAGAGCCGCAACGGCCCCGCCATCAACCCCGCCACCCTGCTCGCTCCCGCCGTTCGGTTGCTCGAGCAGCCGCCGCTTTACGACTTCGCAGCATTCAACCGCCACGCCCTGTTCGTCCATGCCCCGGGCGAAATCGCCGACATCGAGGAACGCGCTGATGGTGTCCGTTTCACGGTGAAAGGCTGGCCCCAAAAACCCTACCGCATCCTCGTCAACGGCCTCGCACGCGTACCCGAAGTCGCGATCAACGGGCAACCCTCGAGCCTGATGAGCCCGCATCAATACCAGGCCGCCGAAGGCCGCTTGATCCTCCGACTCTCCGGGACCGCCACCGTCAACCTCGCACATCCCGCTCTCGCCCGGGTGAGCATCGAGGCGGCGACTCCGCACGCAGTGAAGGTGTCCTGGCCCGCCCAGGCGACCGGCGCAACCCTCGAGGCCGCTGCCGACCTCGCCGGCGCCAGTCCATGGACCGATCTGGGCGGCTCGTTCATGAGCGACGGAACCTCCACCTATGTCCTGCGGTCGTCAGACGCCGGACACACGTTCTACCGGTTGCGGCTCGAATTCTGACTTCGGCCTCACCCATCGCCGAGCCGACAGCACGGCACCCGCCTGGAGAACCCAGACATACAGGCCGAGTAAACCGCAGCCGAGAGCGCAGGAGGGTGTGCGCATGCGACCGAGGTTGTCCTGAGCGAGGCTTCGCCTCAGACCGGCCAGGCCGCCCTTTGGATCCTCGACACTGCGGAAGACCTTTGTTACTGACTCCCCGTGCGTCGTCAGGTGCTCAAAGACATCAGCCGGGTGGTGATCAAGCTGGGAACCGGCATTCTCACGGACAGCCGCAAACAGCCGGACCTCGAACAGATGGAACAGCTCGCCGCCCAGGTGGCGGAACAGCGACACACCGATCGCGAGGTGGTGCTGGTCAGCTCGGGCGCTGTGGGCGCTGGCATGGGCGTCTTGGGGTTCGAACGGCGCCCCGCCGATCTGGCCGAGCTGCAGGCCTGCGCCGCGGTCGGCCAGTCGCGCCTCATGGCCAGCTACGAGAAGCTCTTCGCCCGTCATGGGCTGCACGTTGCCCAGGTGCTCCTGACCCACGAGGACCTCGAACATCATGACCGCCATCTCAACGCGCGCAATACGCTCGTGACCCTTCTGCAACGCGGCGTCATCCCTATCATCAACGAGAACGACGCCGTCTCGGTCACCGAACTGAAGTTCGGCGATAACGACCGGCTCTCCGCTCTGGTGGCGTGCCTGCTCCCGGCGGATCTCCTGGTCATTCTCACTTCCGTCGACGGATTGGTCGAACACTACGGACAACCCCAGGCCCGCGTCGTCCCCCTGGTCGAACGAATCGACGAGTCGATCGCGCGGCTCGCACGAGGGACCGCCAGCCTCACCGCAGTGGGCGGCATGGCCACCAAGATCGACGCCGCCCGCATCGTGACCCGCTCCGGCATCCCCCTGGTCATTGCCAGCGGCCGCCGCCCCGGAGTGCTCGGCCGGGTCCTGGACGCCGAAACCGAAGGCACGGTGTTTGTCCCGCGCGAGCGCAGACTCCGGGGCCGCAAGCGTTGGATCGCCTTCTTTCATCATCCACGCGGAACGCTGATTGTCGACGACGGCGCCCGGACCGCCTTGCGCGAGCAGGGCAAGAGCCTGCTCTTGCCAGGCGTGATCCGCTGCGAAGGCGAGTTCCACCCCGGTGAGGTGGTGCGCCTGTGCGACCTGGAAGGCACCGAGTTCGCACGCGGCATCTCCGCGTTCTCCGCAGACGAGATCCGCGCTGGCAAGCTCGCCCGTACTGTGCTCGTCCACCGTGACAACCTGGTGGTCCTCTAGAATCCTTGACCGATCCAATGTGTTGTAGACAAGTCAAGTTCTTGTGCTGCGTTAAAGGGGTCAAGGATTCTCTGGCGCCGCGCAGCGGCGCCCCTTAGCGAGGCGTCGACTTCCGGTTGCCATGGCAACAGCCCAGCGCAAACGAGCGGGTGACATGCCTCGTCGGTCTGAGGCGAAGCCTCGCTAACGAGCCCCCCCAACCTATGCCTAACCCCATCGACCGTCTCCTGGCCATCATGGCGCGGCTCCGGGCCCCCAACGGCTGCCCGTGGGACCGCGAACAGGACCACCGCACGCTGCGCTACCACGCCGTCGAGGAAGTCTACGAAATGATCGACGCCATCGAGGCCGGCGACGATATGGAACTCGAAGAAGAACTGGGCGACCTGCTGCTCCAAGTGGTCTTCCACTGCCAACTGGGCCGCGAGCGGGGAGCCTTCGACTTCCGCAGCGTCACCCGCCGACTCGTCGACAAACTCATCTACCGACATCCCCACGTCTTCGGCCAGGCCCGTGCCCGCACCGCCGCCGCCGTCTGGGCCCAGTGGGACCGGCTCAAACAATCCGAGAAGAAAGGCACCCCTCAGGAACGCCCCTCGGCGTTCGACGGGATCCCACGGCACCTCCCGGCCCTCTTGCGCGCCCAGAAACTCTGGAGAAAGGCCGTCAAAGCAAAAGTCGCCAGGCCGCTCCACGGCCCCACACCCCCGGCCAACTCTTGCCCCCGACAACACTGCCGCACCGCGTCGCAGACCGCGAAAGCCCTGTTCGAACTCGCGGCTCTGTGCCAGGACCGCGGTTGGTCGTCCGAAGCCCTGCTGCGCCAGGAGGCCAAGCGCCGCGAACGGACCTGGCGCGCGATCGAACGGCGCCCCAAACGCCCGCGCGCCCGCCAGGCTCGACCGTGACGCCCAGGACTCTGCGCTTGGCTTTGCACCCAACCCGGGCAGACTCTCCCCCCGTGAACCGTCACTTGTTGATGCCTCTCCACCTGCTGGCCCTCGTCTGTCTGGTCGCCGCTCACGCAGACACCACTTTTCGGGCCGCCACCGATGGCGGATTCGAGTTCGATACGGGCGTCTTGCGCGGACGGCTCCGGGCGGGCGGCCAGTCCCTGGGGCTCTCGTCCGTCGTTCATGTCCCCACCGGGACACGCCTCGACCGCAGCAACGGCCTGTTCAGTCACTATCGTGTGTTCACCCGAGGGAAACGCTACGGAGGCGGCGCCTGGGATTGGCCCAGCCACGCCACCCTCCGCCCAAACGGCACAGTCGAGGTCGTGTTTCCGATGGCCGATGGGCGTCCCTTTGAGATGAAGGCGCTCTATCGCTGGGCTGGCCCCGCCACGCTCGACCTCGAAACCACCGTGCGCGCCCTGCAGGACCTGCCGGGATTCGAGTCGTTTCTGGCATCCTATTTCAGTGAGCCGTTCACCAACTCGCTCGCGTATGTGCGTCAGGGCTCCAGCGGACGCGAGCAGCCCGGCTTCCTCAACGCTGCGAAGTCCGCGGGGGACTGGCAGATGTTCCCGCGCGATGATGCGGCGGTCGCCTTGATCGGGGACGGACGCTGGCAACTCGAACCGAACCCGGTGGCATGGGTCATCCGATCGCAACTGGCCATGCCCCTGGCCGTGAGGCGCGCCCCGGGCCCAGGCCTGGTTGCCGTCCTCATGGCGCCGGCAACCGATTGTTTTGCGGTCGCGACACCGCACGAGAGCGAAGGACACTTCTCGACTTACCTTTCGCTCTTCGGGCGCGACATGAAAGCCGGCGAAACGGCCCAGGCGCGCGCCCGGCTCGTCATCGCCACCGGCATCTCAGACGCGGACGCGGTCCGTCTGGGCGAGATGCGCCTCGATCAGAGAGCCGACAACTGAGGATGTGATCCTTCTGTGTGGAGCCTCAACTACGCGTTGACGTTCGCCGCAGGCTCCATAAGTCTGGATGCATGGCTGACGAACAAACGGCGGGGGCAACGTCCTGCGAGTCGTCCGCGGTGCTGGAGCAGCCGGTCCAGACAGTCGTCCCGACGCCTGAGGCCGGTTCGGAGGAGTTCGAGTCGCTCGACCCACGGGTGGTCAAGCTCTGGCGGCTGCGTCAGTCGATCTTCGCGGCTGTGGTCGGCGGCCTGTTGTTGTTTCCCTTGTTGATGCTTGGTCTCGGCGGGGGCCACTGGCTGTGGCCGATCCTGGGCTGGTTGCTCGTGATCGGCTTGCTGGCCCTGAGGGCCTGGGTGTATCCGCCCCGTGCCTATCGCGCCTGGGGTTACCGCCTGGATGAGAGAGTGCTCGAGATCAAGGAGGGCATCTGGTTCCGCACCTTGACCCTGCTGCCGCTGTCCCGCCTTCAGCACGTGGACCTCGATGCGGGACCGATCGAGCGCGGATTGGGTTTGGCATCCCTGGTGTTTCACACCGCCGGGACACACAATGCCTTGATCGTGCTGCCCGGCCTCGATGCGAATCGGGCGCGGGAACTCCGTGACCAGCTCATCACCGTGGGAGGCGATGATGCCGTTTGAACCGTCAGGCTCCCAGCCCGTCCCATCACAGCCGGGTTTGGCGCCGGACTGCTTGCCGGACACATCGGCGCACCAAGGCACGGACGCGCCGGGGCACTGTCATGCCGACACACTGGCTTCCGGGTTGCCGGGCCTGCCGCCAGTGCTGTCGCCCGGCGCGGAGAGGCAGGAGCCAGAGCCTGCTGGGACGACGTTTCGCGGACGGCTGCATCCGTTGACGTTGTTTTTTGCGGGATGGGACTCGCTGAAGTCGTTCCTGGTACCGATCGTCGCCGTGGGCATTTTCGGGCGCGGGGATGGCATGATGCATCCGTTGTTCTGGGTGTTTTTGGCAATCCCGGTCTACTCGGCTGTGGTGAGGTACTTCACGTTCACCTATCGACTTGAAGGGGGCGACCTGATCACACGGCACGGATTGATCTCGCGGCACGAACGGCACATCCCGTTGACGCGCGTGCAGGACATCCGGATCGAGCAAGGTGTGCTCCATCGGCTGTTCGGCGTGGTCGATGCCCAAGTCGAAACCGGCGGTGGTGAAGGTCCGGAAGCGTCGCTGGCGGTGCTGTCACGTGCCGAGGCCGAGCGGTTGCGCCGGGCCGTCTTCGAGCATCTGCCGGCTCGCGCCGGGGCGGCCCTGGACACCGCCGGGCCGAGTGCAGCGCCGTCTGCGCCCGAAGTCATCCGCCGGATCAGCTCCCGCGAGCTGGTTCTCGAAGGGTTGACGTCGAACCGAATGGCGTCGGTGCTGGTGGTGTTCGCTGTTGGATTCGGTTTTATCGACGATGTTGTCCCGCGCGAGCGGTTTGAACAATGGATTCGGGAGGGCGGGGAGGTGGTCACCCGCTGGGGGCAGCGATCGGGGGAAGCGCTCTGGCTCACCCTGGCGGTTCTGGCCGCAGCGGGTGTGCTTGCCAGCATCGGCATCTCGATCCTTGGCTCGATTGTGCTCTTCCACGGATTCACCTTGACGCGGCGCGGGGAGGATTTGCAGCGCAAGTACGGGCTGCTGCGGCAGCGTTCGAGCAATCTGCCGCGGCGGAGGATCCAGTTGCTCAAGGTGGAAGAAGGCCTCCTGCGGCGGTGGCTCCGGCTGGCGAGAATCCGCGCCGACACGGCGTCCGGCGGCTCGAACGACGAAGAGCGCAAGTCGGGTCGCGACGTCCTGTTGCCGATCGTGCGGCGTGAAGAACTTCGCGACCTGCTGCCCCAACTGCTGCCGGGCCTGGACAGCGACACGGCGCCATGGCGGCAGGTCTCGCGACGCGCCATCCGACGCGGCGCCATGAAGGGGGCCATCGCTCTGCTGCTCTTGACGGCTGCGCTTGTTGTCGCGGAAGGCCTGCTGGGCACACCACGCTGGCGCGATGCCTGGCCGTTGCTGCTTCTGCCGGCGGTCTACTGGCTGAATGTGATCGGTTACCGCCACCTGGGTTATGCGGCAGGCCGGCTTTATTTTCAGACCCGGCGCGGCTGGCTGGGCCGAGTTTGGCACATTGTTCCCCTGCGGAACACGCAGGCGTTGGTTGTCGGAGAAACGCCCTTTGACCGGCGGCACGGCGTCGTCACCCTCCACCTGGACACGGCGGGTCAAGCCCAAACAGGCGGCGCGCCCGAACTCGGCAATCTCCCACGTGGGGAAGCCCTGACCCTGGCCCGTTCGCTGGCGCGCGTTGCGGCGACAACGCGTTATCGCTGGCGTTAGCGAGGCTCCGCCTCGGACCGGCGAGGCGTGTTGCCAGATCGTTTGCGCTTGGCATTCCCCAGGTGATCGACAGTCGACGCCTCGCTCACCTGCATTTCTGATGAATGGCGGTCTACCAGGGGGTATGCCCGCGCAGCCAGGTCTGGCAGGATGTCTCCAGGCGGCGGAGTTCCTGCGCCAACCGGTTGAGGTCGAGGGACGAAGTCCGAAAACCGAAGCGGAGCGAATCCGGGTCGATACGGCGCTGGAAGACGTCCGGGCTGGAGCCGGTGAGGCCTCCTTGAGGCATGACGCTCATCTCGAGGTAATCGGGCTTCTCGAGGCCGGCCACCCAATCCTCATAGCTTTCGTCGCCACGCTTGAGCAGGTCACGGAGGGCAGGAACCAGGAGGGGGCTGCCCGACTCGACATTGAGTTCGCTTCGCAGGAACTCGCCGCGGGCTGCGGACGCCGGACGCAAGGGCGCCAGAAAACAGGCCACCTGAGCCGCATGGAAACCCATCGCCTGGGCGAACAGGAAGATGCGCTCCTGATCCGCCTCGTTCAGAGCCACGCGCAGGTTCTGAAATGCGAGGAGGGCGAACCGGGACTCCTGGCGCACAGTTTCCACCAGCTTGAAAGCCGAGGTCGGGTTCATAGTCTGTCATTCTTCATTGGGCTGAACGGCGACCGAATGCTCCGTTGGGCCGCTCGCCAAACCGCAGCCTAGCACCGCAGCGATGCCCTTGCCAAGCGGCACAATCATCGCCTCCCGCGGCGCGACTGATCATGCATTCGAGGATCGCAAATGGTCTGAGGCGCGCCCCACGAGGAACCAGGTGCGCACGCGCCCTTTGCCCTTGAGTTCGAGTTCGCCGCGTTCTTCGAGCTCGAACAAAGGCAGCAAGCCTTGCCGCGTCGTCTCGGTCACCTGGATGCGGCCGGGCAGACCGCTCGACTCCATCCGGCTGGCCGTGTTCACGGTGTCGCCCCACAGGTCATAGATGAACTTGCTGCGGCCGATGACCCCGGCGACCACGGGGCCGCTGTTCAGGCCGATGCGGATTTCGACGGTGGCGTTCCGCGCTTGGTTGAACGCCCTGACGCCGGCCAACATGTCGAGCGCCATGGCGGCCAGGTCGGCGGCGTGGTGTGGCCGGCGCTCCGGCAGCCCGCAAACCGCCATGTAACAGTCGCCAATCGTCTTGATCTTCTCGACTCCGTGGAGGCGGGCCAGTTCGTCAAAGCGGGAGAACAGATCGTTGAGCATCTCGACCAGCGGTTCGGGCGGCATCCCGCTGGACCAGGTCGTGAAGCCGACAATGTCGGCAAACAGCACCGAGACATCCTCGAAACGTTCGGCGATCACGCCGGATTGCCGCTTGAGCCGCTCAGCGATGGGCGCGGGCAGAACATTGAGCAGCAGCCGGGTGTTTTCCTTGTTCAAACGATCAATGGTCAAATGGGTCCGCACGCGAGCGAGCAATTCGTGGGGGTTAAATGGCTTCCCCACGTAGTCCACTGCGCCCAACTCGAAACCGCGCACAATATCCGCCGTCTCGGTCTTGGCGGTGAGAAAGATAACCGGCAGGTCGCGCCACACGGGCGACGCCTTGAGCTGCCGGCAGGTCTCGTAGCCGTCCATCTCGGGCATCATCACATCCAGCAAAATCAGATCCGGGCACACCTTCTCGATGACCTGCAGCGCCTGCTTCCCGTTCGTGGCCGCGCTAATCCGGTAGCCCTCTTCTTTCAGGATCGCCGCGAGTGTTTGTATGTTGGCCGGAGAGTCCTCGACGATGAGGATGCGGCTGCCGGCAGCGGGAGTCGCAGTGTTCACATCTGTCCTTCAGGCCTGGCGTGTGGACCGGTCTTTTGGGGAATCACCCGTCCGAGTCAACGCCGTTTGCCTCGGCGACGCCAGCGCAAAGAAAACGACAAGAGGAACAACGACACTGTCCCTGGCGGAATCGGTTTGATCTGAGATGCCTTTCGCTTGAATCGTCTTCGAATCGCGCGAAGTGGGCAGACGGTGGCACCATCCTCTTTCCGGGACGCAGAAGAGCAGACAGACTCTGCCAAATGCGCTTCCGAACGAGCTGCCGAACGAGCTGCCGAATGAGCTTGCCTCCGGCGCCGATTCGGTCAAATTCAGCGCGATTTCGCGCTTACCGGATCGAGTTCGCGTGCGGCGTCTTCAGTTGGCGTTGTCCAGATCGGCTGGAAACGGTGAGTTGGCTGTGGCACGTGTGGCAGCGCAGATTGCGGTCTTGTCTCGCCAAACAGACGCGACGGTTTGATGCGTCCGCATTTGCAGGTCAACGACGCACCCATAGCTCAATTGGATAGAGCATCTGACTACGGATCAGAAGGTTACAGGTTCAACTCCTGATGGGTGCGCCACTCAGT
>CAWJWM010000015.1:0-167896 GCA_963846445.1 uncultured Verrucomicrobiae bacterium
GTTGATCGTGTATCCCGACCCCTGCAGGGCGGCATTCACGGTGGGAATGTAGGTTTCGGTCAGGTGCTTGACCCAGAGGAAAATCGGCGGATGGCCGTTTACCAGTGTCACGTTGATGGTTTGCGCCTGCGCCGCCATCGGCAGCGCCAGAACGGCGGCAATCGCCCCTGCCGCGAGGTTCAGTTTGGTCTTCATGGTATCCTCCCTTTGGATGGTTCGGGGCCTCCTCTGCCCCGTTTCTTCAGTCGTCCCCTCGTCGCGCGGCCAGTGCACGTATGCCGGCCGCAGCAAATATCTTTGCCTCCTCGATCGCCTGGTTCACGTCATCGTCGCGGCAGGCGCCCGCTGAAAGATCGGTGGCGCGGCCCGTGCGCCCCATCAGCGACAGCGCGATGGACACTGCGAACAGATACCCCCGCACCGCATCTTTTTGCGCCAACCCCGGCACCGCACCTGTGAAAAGCGCGATGAACTCCTGCGCGATGCCGTTGTAGTTTTGCGCGGTCAAGCGGCGCGAACGTTCGTCGGTGCCCGCTGCAACATGCACCAGCAGCCGCGCGTAGCGCTGACCATCCCGCGTCGTATCGTGCCCGAACTCGATCGTCGGGCGCAGAAATGCCTCAAGCAAGGCTTCCAGCGAGGGCGCCGCGGTTTGCGCCAGAAGCTCGCCCAGAAGCGCGCGGCGGCGACCGTTGATTTCGCCCGCGCGGCGTTCGACAACGGTCTCGAACAGTTGCTCCTTGCTGCCGAAGTAGTAGTGCAACAGGGCCGCATTGACCCCGGCGCCCGCTGCAATCGCCCGCGTCGTGGTGCCATGAAAACCGTTTTCCGAAAACTGCGCCTCGGCCGCATCAAGCAGGCTTTCCGCCGCATCTTGCGGCGCATTCAGGGAGATCAGCGGGCTGGCCATGGCGATTTCTTACCCGGGAGTTAATTAATCATGCGCTTAATTAAGGCTACCGTCAGGCGCCGCGCGCTGTCAAGCCGCTCTGTCGGTGGCGGTTGCCCTGTGCCTTATGATGGCCCCAAGACCATTGCCTCGGCAGATCGCGGCGCGTCAAACACGCGCATCCCGACCAGCTGAATGGCTGCGGCAAACAGAAAGACAGAACGATCGGCCTTCACGGATTTGCAATTCCTACGAAATCGTGTGGAACCAAGGTTCTGGGGGCGGTTTGGCCGTGAACATATAGCGAACATAGAGCGGCCATGAACACCAGTTTCTTGCGAAAACTCCGCATTATGCGCAGTAAAATTGAAGCGCTTATGGCGCGAAATTCGGTCTCGATGAAGAATGTAAACTGCCGTAGTATCAGCTATCTGGAAGAGAAGTTTCCCTCGAAAATCTGGCGTAAAATTTGAAATTGTCGGCGCAATAACTGCGCAAAATGCTTAGCTGGTTGGAGTGAACCCCTCGGACTGGACCACGGTAAGCCATCCGAACTAAGCCGCCTTGCGGGTGAATAGGGTTTCGAATTCCTCGGGGGTTCGGTAGCCGAGGGCTGAGTGCAGTCTCTTCGAGTTGTAGACCTGCTCGATGAACTTGGGCAAGCGTGCCGCCACATCGGCGAAGGTCTCGTATCCGGCCCTGTAGACCTCCTCGACCTTCAGCGTCTTCATGAAGCTTTCGGCCTGCGCGTTATGATACGGATTTCCGACGCTGCTCATGGAGCCACGCAGACCGGCGGCTTTCAGGGCATCACGATAGGTCTGGGACGCGTATTGGCAGCCGCGGTCCGTATGATGAATGCAGCCCTCGGGAGGGGCCCTGTTCGCCACGGCCGAGTGCAGGGCCGCAAGCGCCAAGGGTGTGTCGAGACGCTGCGACAGCGCATATCCGATGACCTTGCGGCTGCAGGCATCGAGAATGACCGCCAGGTAGCAGAACCCAGTGGCAACACGGATATAGGTGAAGTCTGCGACCCAAACCTTGTCCGGATGATCGGGGATGTTGTTGCAGTAAAGGTTCGAGAAGATTGGAAAGTCGTGCCGGCTGTCGGTCGTGCGCACAAAGCGCCTGCGGGGCTTTATGCCAAGCCCCGCCAGCCGCATCACCCGTGCTACCTTCTTGTGATTGATCATAAATCCGTGGCGACGAAGCTCGTGGGTCACGCGCCGATAGCCGTAGCAGGGCAGTTCGTCCTGGATGTCCTCGATGATGGCCGTGAGTTCGGCGTCTGTCAGCCCTTCGGTATGGGCGGTCGAGTGATAATAGTATGTGCTGCGCGGCAGGTTCATGGCTTTGCACCCCCGCCTGATGGAGCAGGCGCGGGGCCGCTGATGACGCAAAGTCTCTCGCTGCCGTTCGCGGTCGGCATCCGCGGTGTTTTTTTGGCAAGATCCAGCTCCATTGTGAGTTGGCCCACCTTGCGCTCGAGGGCGGCAATGCGGGCCTCATACTCGGCGATGACGCTGGCTTCCGCTTCCTCATCTGTCAGCTCGCCGCGGTCAAACTGGGTCAGCCACAGCTGGATGAGGTTGGCGGAGATGTTATGGCTGCGTTGCGCATCGCGCCGCCCGATGATGCCAGCACGGATATCCTGGCAAAGCTGCAGCTTGAACGGTGTCGAATGTCGACGGTAGGGGCCTCGTGACGTCATGAGCCTTCTCCTTGCAAGGCCCGTTCAGCGTATCAGATCTTCAGGGTCCCGTGGTCCAGCCCGAGGGGTTCACTCCAAACCCGGGTCAGTTCTGGGTGGAAATCAACACCCACGCGGCTTAACGCACCCACCTAAATGTTGCGCCACATGCGACAATTCGGAATATTGTCCTGAATTGTTCGAATTTTCGCTCCAAACCAGCAATGTAGCCAAGTGATGTGAGGCAACTTAATGGCAAACAGGTTACAAGCCCGAATAAAATTTTACACGACGGCCCAAATCGGTTGTCGTGGCCGACGTTCCCTCTAGTTTTTTCGCTGATCGCAAGCTCCAGAGCCTGCGCAGATTTTACTGATTTGCACCAAGTCCGAGGCGCAACCCTAGCGTGCAAACCGGATCTTGGGAAGAGCAGCTACGGGGGAAAGTGATGCTATTACAGTCACACGTGATCAGAAGAGCCGCCTTTGTGGGCCTTTTTACATGGACATCGGCGCTTGCTGTATTCGGCGCAGGCGCTGCCTTGGCGGATTCGCAAAACTTCACTTCCCCGGGTTCGACTACCTGGAACGTCCCAGCGGGAGTAACTGAGGTTACTGTCACCGTAAAAGGCGCTGGCGGCGGCAACGGCGGGGATGCGACAACGCCTAACCCCGACCGCGCGGGTGGTGCGGGTGGTGCGGGTGGCGCAGTGACTGCAACGATCGCAGTCACGCCAGGCGCCGCCCTGTCGATCAGGGTGGGTGGCGCGGGTGTAGCGGGCACCTCATCTACGACCGGGGCTGGTGCTGGCGGCGGCGGCGGATATTCCGGCATCTTTGCAAGCTCTACGGCGCAGATCATTGCGGCGGGCGGCGGCGGCGGCGGAGGAGCCGCAACAAACGCCGCTGGAGGCTTCGGAGGCGCGGGCGGTGACAGCACTGGAGCGAATGGCGGAACAGGCAGCTATGCGAATAACAACGGCAAAGGCGGCACCCAGATCAGCTGGTGGTGTCGGAGGCACTAGTGGCGGTGATACCGGGACGTCGTTGGCGGGCGGCGCTGGCGATCAGTCGACCGGCACTGGTGGTGCCGGTGGAGCGGGCGGAACAAATGGCGGGGGCGCAGGGGGCCACGGGGTCAATGCCGACGTTAGAGGCGGCGGCGGCGGCGGCGGCGCTGGTTATTTTGGTGGCGGCGGCGGCGGCGACAGATCGAACAATTCAGGCGGCGGCGGCGGCGGTGGATCCAACTATGTTATTGGCTCGGCGACTGGCGTTAGCAGAAGCGGTAGGCGGTGGGGGGGAGTGCAGGCTCCAACGGTAGCGTCCTGATCACGTGGACGGCTGCGACGCCTGCCGGGATCACGGTCTCGAAGGCCTCGGTGACGGTTGCGGAAGCAGCTGGCACCGGCGACTTCACGGTGGTGCTGAACAGCCAGCCGACGGCGAACGTGACGATTGCGGTCAGCTCGACGCGACCGGCAAGGCGACCGTCAGCCCGGCGTCGCTGACCTTCACCCGGGCAACTGGGCAACCGCCCAGACGGTGACGGTGACCGGCGTCAACGACGACCTCGCGACGGCGACCGCAGCGCCAATCAATCGTGCTGGCAGCGCCGACCTCGACCGACGCGAGCTACTCGGCCCTCGACCCTGCCGATGTTGCGGTCACGGTGACCGACGACGACACGGCCGGGATCACGGTCAGTGAACCACGCTGACAGTGGCCGAGGCGGCAGGCACCGGAACTTCACGGTGGTGCTGAAGAGCCAGCCTACGGCGAACGTGACCATCGCGGTCAGCTCTCGACGCGACCGGCAAGGCGACCGTCAGCCCGGCATCGCTGACCTTCACCGCGGGAACTGGGGAACCGCCCAGACGGTGACGGTCACCGGCGTCGACGACGACCTGGCCGACGGGCGACCGCAGCGCCAATATCGCTGCTGGCGGCGGCGAGCCTCGACCGACGCGAACTACTCGGCCCTCGACCCTGCTGATGTTGCGGTCACGAAGACCGACGACGACACGGCCGGGATCACGGTGGCAGCCGAAGGCCACGCTGACGAGTGGCCGAGGCCGGCGGCAGCGGCACGTTCACGGTGGTGCTGCAGAGCCAGCCGACGGCGGATGTGACCATTGCGGCTCAGCTCTGACGCGACCGGCAAGGCGACCGTCACCCCGGCGTCGCTGACCTTCACCGCGGCCAACTGGGCAACCGCCCAGACGGTGACGGTGACCGGCGTCAACGACGATATCGCCGACGGGCGACCGCAGCGCCACATCGGCGGCCGCGGCGGTCGAGCCGACGCTAACTACTACGGCCCTCGAACCCCGCCGATGTGGCGGTCACGGTCACCGACGACGACACGGCCGGGATCACGGTCGTCGAAGGCCTCGGCTGACGGTGACCGAGGCCGGCAGGCACGGCGACGTTCACGGTGGTGCTGAAGAGCCAGCCGACGGCGAATGTGACCATTGCGGTCAGTCTCGACGCGACCGGCAAGGCGACCGTCAGCCCGGCATCGCTGACGTTCACCTCGGGCAACTGGAACACGGCGCAGACGGTGACGGTGACCGGCGTCAACGACGACCTGGCGACGGGAGACCGAAGCGCCAACATCGTGCTGGCGGCGGCGACCTCGAGCCGACGCGAACTACACGGCCCTCGACCCGGCCGATGTGGCGGTCACGGAGACCGACAACGACACGGCCGGGATCACGATCAGTCGAAGACCCGCTGACGAGGACCGAGGCCGGCGGGCAGCGGCACGTTCACGGTGGTGCTGAACAGCCAGCCGACGGCGGACGTGACGATTGCGGTCAGCTCTGACGCGACCGGGAAGGCGACGGTCGCCCCGGCAGCGCTGACGTTCACGTCGGGCAACTGGGAACGGCCCAGACGGTGACGGTGACCGGCGTCAACGATGATATGGGAACGGGCGACCGCAGCGCCACTATCGTGCTGGCGGCGGCGACCTCGACCGACGCGAACTACACCGCCCTGGACGCGGCGACGTGGCGGTCACGACGACCGACAACGACACGGCCGGGATCACCGTGGTCCAGTGCACCACGCTGACGTGACGACCGAGGCCGGCGGCACGGCGACGTTCACGGTGGTGCTGAACACCCAGCCGACGGCCGACGTGACGATTGCGGCTCAGCGTCGACGCGACCGGAAGGCGACCGTCGCGCCGGCAGCGTGACGTTCACGGCGGGCAACTGGGAACGCGCCCAGACGGTGACGGTGACCGGCGTCAACGATGATATCGCAACGGGCGACCGCAGACGCCAGATCTCGTGCGGCAGCGCCGACCTCGACCGACGCGAACTACAACGGCCTCGACCCTGCTGACGTGCGGTCACGAACACCGATAACGACGCGGCCGGGATCACGGTCAGTGGAACGGCTGGCTGACAGTGGCCGAGGCGGCAGGCACCGGTACGTTCACGGTGGTGCTGCACAGCCAGCCCACGGCGAACGTGACCATTGCGGTCAGCGAGCGACGCGACCGGCAAGGCGACCGTCCGCCCGGCAGCGCTGACCTTCACCTCGGGCAACTGGGAAACCGCCCAGACGGTGACGGTGACCGGCGTCAACGACGATATCGCGACGGGCGACCGCAGCGCCAATATCGTGCTGGCAGCGCCGACCTCGACCGACGCTAGCTACTCGGCCCTCGACCCTGCTGATGTTGCGGTCACGATGACCGATGACGACACGGCCGGGATCACGGTCAGTGAAACCACGCTGACAGTGGCCGAGGCGGGCGGCGCGGCACGTTCACGGTGGTGCTGGAGAGCCAGCCGACGGCGGATGTGACCATTGCGGTCAGCTCTGACGCGACCGGCAAGCGACCGTCAGCCCGGCGACGCTGACCTTCACCGCCGCCAACTGGGCAACCGCCCAGACGGTGACGGTGACCGGCGTCAACGACGATATCGCGACGGGCGACCGCAGCGCCACTATCGTGCTGGCGGCGCCGAGCTCGACGCGACGCAGCTACTCGGGCCTCGACCTCGCGATGTTGCGGTGACGGTGACCGACGACGACGCGGCCGGGATCACGGTCAGTCGAAACCACGCTGACAGTGGCCGAGGCGGCAGGCACCGGTACCTTCACGGTGGTGCTGCAGAGCCAGCCTACGGCGGATGTGACCATTGCGGTCAGCTCTGACGCGACCGGCAATGCGACCGTCAGCCCGGCGACGCTGACCTTCACCTCGGGCAACTGGGCAACCGCCCAGACGGTGACGGTGACCGGCGTCAACGATGATATCGCAACGGGCGACCGCAGCGCCAATATCGTGCTGGCAGCGGCGACCTCGACCGACGCTAGCTACTCGGCCCTCGACCCTGCTGATGTTGCGGTCACGGTGACCGATGACGACGCGGCCGGGATCACGGTCAGTGAAGCCACGCTGACAGTGGCCGAGGCGGCAGGCACCGGTACCTTCACGGTGGTGCTGCAGAGCCAGCCTACGGCGGATGTGACCATTGCGGTCAGCTCTGACGCGACCGGCAATGCGACCGTCAGCCCGGCGACGCTGACCTTCACCTCGGCGCAACTGGGCAACCGCCCAGACGGTGACGGTGACCGGCGTCAACGACGATATCGCAACGGGCGACCGCAGCGCCAATATCGTGCTGGCAGCGCCGACCTCGACCGACGCTAGCTACTCGGCCCTCGACCCTGCTGATGTTGCGGTCACGGTGACCGATGACGACGCGGCCGGGATCACGGTCAGTGAAACCACGCTGACAGTGGCCGAGGCGGCAGGCACCGGTACCTTCACGGTGGTGCTGCAGAGCCAGCCTACGGCGAACGTGACCATTGCGGTCAGCTCTGACGCGACCGGCAATGCGACCGTCAGCCCGGCATCGCTGACCTTCACCTCGGGCAACTGGGCAACCGCCCAGACGGTGACGGTGACCGGCGTCGACGATGATATCGCAACGGGCGACCGCAGCGCCAATATCGTGCTGGCAGCGCCGACCTCGACCGACGCGCTACTCGGCCCTCGACCCTGCTGATGTTGCGGTCACGGTGACCGATGACGACGCGGCCGGGATCACGGTCAGTGAAACCACGCTGACAGTGGCCGAGGCGGGCGGCAGCGGTACCTTCACGGTGGTGCTGGAGAGCCAGCCTACGGCGGATGTGACCATTGCGGTCAGCTCTGACGCGACCGGCAATGCGACCGTCAGCCCGGCGACGCTGACCTTTACCTCGGCCAACTGGGCAACCGCCCAGACGGTGACGGTGACAGGGGTGGATGATTCCATTGAAACGCCGGATCGCACCGCCAGTATCGTGCTGACAGTGACCTCGGGTGATGCGGCCTTTAACGGGATCGACCTGGCGAACGTCGCGGTTACGGTAACCAATGATGACTTCTTTGATGCGGTTGCTACAGCCGAAGTCTTCCAGGAAGTTACCGGCGCGTTCGTGCGGCATCGGATGGACCGGATAGTTGCCAGCGAGCCGAGGGGCTACCGGCTTGATCGTCGCCGCCAGGCCACTGGCAAGACCAATGCGACGATTTCCAGCAGCGGCGGCGGGTTCCTCACCTTCAACTCCAGTCACAAGTCGTATGACGCGCGTTGGTATGCCTGGGTTGAAGGCAGCTATACCGTCTATTCCGACACGACCGGTGTGGCGGGCAAAACCGAGGGCAAGTTCGGCGTGTTGTCGTTTGGCGCGGACTATCTGGTTAATGATCGGCTGTCGGTCGGCCTGATGGGACAAATCGATACGACGTCGGAAAACACATCCCGGAACGTCCGATGTGTGGGGCAGGGGCTGGATGGCCGGTCCCTATGTGTCGGCGGAGCTGGCGCCTAACCTGTTCTTCAATGCCCGTGCGGCATGGGGCTGGTCGAGCAATAGCGCGAATATTGACGTCATGAATGACGACAATATTTTCTCGGGCGACTTCGGCACCTCGCGCAGCACGGTTCGGGCCATGCTTTATGGCTATTACGAAAAGGGCAGCGTTACGTTTACGCCGACTGTCGAGCTGATCTACGCGCAGGAAGCCCAGAAGGACTTCACGGTCACCGACGGGGTCGACACGACCTTGGTGACAGGCGTGACGAACGAGCTTGCGCGTCTGTCGATATCTTCGGACATCGAGTACCCGATAGCGTTCGGGAACGGTCGGCAACTCTCTTCGCAACGCCAAAGCTGAACTGGTCCTATAATTCTGACGGTCTGGGAAGCGACACCCGACAACTGAGCGGCGCAGTCGAAGTCGGGATAAAGACCAACCCTGGCGAAAAATGGCGCGGCGAAGCCGCCATCGCCTACGACGGACTCGGACAAAGCGGCTTTGACGCCGTGACCATTCGCGCGCTCATAAGCGTCAACTTCTAGGGCGCAAAACGCCAAATACTGATCGGCAGGCGCTAGCATCACGATGCTGGGTGCTGCTAGTTCAAACGCCTAGTGTGGGGTAGGCCAACCTATTCAATGCCGACGAATTTTGTTGGCGCAGAACTTCGGATCGCGACATCGGCCCGGTCTTCCGTCTTTTCAGGGTTTTGGGCAGCGCACATAACCTTAAACGACCAGCTTACCGGAGCTACTGTTGGCCTGCTGGTATGATCGCTGTTTTTTTCGACGACTTGGGCGGAGCCGAACGACATCTTCGGGCCGAAAGCTACTAACGTCGGATGGCGCGCACTTCTAGGACCTAGTAAATCCATTGGAGTGAACCCCGCGCACTAGACCAGGCGGACCCGAAGATCTGATACGCTGAACGGGCCTTGCAAGGAGAAGGCTCATGACGTCACGAGGCCCATACCGTCGACATTCGACACCGTTCAAGCTGCAGCTTTGTCAGGATATCCGCAGCGGCGTCATCGGGCGCCGCGATGCCCAGCGCACCTATGGGGTCTCAGCAAATCTGATCCAGCTTTGGCTGACCCAGTTCGATCGAGGCGAACTGAATGACGAGGAGGCGGAAGCCAGCGTCATCGCCGAATACGAGGTGCGCATTGCCGCGCACTCGAGCGCAAGGTCGGCCAACTCACGATGGAGCTGGATCTTGCCAAAAAAACGCCGCGCCTGCCGATCGCCAGCGACAGCGAGACCTTCATCATCACCGGCCCTCAGCCTGTTCCGTCAGACGGGGGTGCGAAGTGATCGATCTGCCAGAAGCACCTTCTACTATCGTGCGACGACCAAAACGAGCGGGCTCTCGGACCTGGATCTCGTCACCCTCATCGAGGATATCCAGGACGAATTGCCCTGCTACGGATATCGGCGGGTGACCCACGAATTGCGCAGGCGCGGATATCTGGTTAATCACAAGACGGTAGCCCGTGTTATGCGGGCGGCTGGCCTTGGGATAACCGCCGCGCAGGCGCTTGTCCGCACGACGGATAGCAGCCACAATTCACCGATCTATCCGAATCTCTATCGCAATGTGATTCCGGATCGGCCCGACATGGTCTGGGTTGCCGATTTCACATACATCCGAATTGCCAATGGCTTCTGCTACCTTGCCGTTATACTCGATGCCTGCAGCCGCAGGGTCGTGGGCTACGCCCTGTCCCGACGACTCGACACGCATTAGCGCTCGCGGCGTGCTTGCACTCCGCTCTGACCAACAGGGCCCCTCCGAGGCTGCATTCATCACACCGACCGTGGGTGCCAATACGCATCCGAGACCTACGAGATGCCCTCGAAGCCGCCGGTCTGCGTGGCTCGATGAGCGCGTCGGCAATCCGTATCACAATGCGCAGGCTGAAAGCTTCATGAAGACGTTGAAGGTCGAGGACGTCTATAGGGCCGGTTACAATAGCTTCGCCGATGTAGCCGCACGCTTGCCCAGGTTCATCGAGGAGGTCTACAACTCAAAACGACTGCACTCAGCCCTCGGTTATCGAACGCCCGAGGAATTCGAAATCCAATTCACCCGGAAGGCGGCTTAGTTGGACGGCCTCCCCTGGTCTAGTCCGCGGGGTTCACTCCAACACCGGGTCAGTTCTCGTGAAAATTAACACCCTGGCCGCTGCGCACTGTCTGAAGGCCATCGAGGACTGCGCGCAGGCACGTGGCGCGCGCTACAAGGGCCGCCCGGTCGCGCCATCGGCCATGTGGCGCGCGTGGTCTTTTTGTAGGACAAGATCATGACCACCGGCGGCGAGGGCGGCATTGGTCGCCACCACTTCAGCGATCCGGCGCTCTCGGGCCCGGATGTGGGGCTTCAAAGACCACGGCAAGTCCTGGGATGCGGTGTCTACAACCGAGATCATCCGCCGGGGACTCGCTGGCTGCGCGGAGATTTCGGCACCAACTGGCGGATGCTGGAAATGCAGGCGGTGATCGGCCGCATCCAGTTGGCCCGCATGGCCGATTGGAGCGCCGCACGCACCGTCAACGCTGCCGCTATCGCCGCCGCCCTTGCGCCTTTCGCGGGGCCGCACGGCGCGCTGCGTCTGCCTGCGTTCCGCTGCGCGGGGGCTGCAACGGCTGCGACGTCGCCACCGGCTGCGCGCACGCGAGACTTTGCCAGCTTCTACGCCTATGTCCGCCCCGAGGCCCTCGCCCCCGGCTCGAGGAGCCGCGACCGTGCGTCACGGCCGATCTCGGCGCGCGGTGTGCCCTGCTATCAGGGCTCGTGCTCCGAGGTCTGTCTGGAGCGCGCCTTTGACGGAACCGGCTGGCGCCCGGTATCGCCGTTGCCCCGGTGGCACGCAGTTTGGGCGAAGCCGGCCTGATGTTCCTCGTGCACCCCACCTTGACGCCGCAGGAGATCGAGGTCACCTGCACCGTCGCGGCCGAGGTGTTGAATGCGGCAAGCCCACCGCAAACGAGACCGCGGGCGCTTTTACCTTCCGCGCCCTCTGCCCCTCGCTAGCAGGCCCGCAAGCGGTCACCGTGCTAGAGCCTGTCTGGTTCACGCTGAAGCATATCCGGCATGACGAAGGTAGTTCTGGCACTCGTCGGGAGTGAAGGTCGTCGAGCAGGGTGCCGACCCTTCGCCATGAGGCTTCGATGCTGCGTTCGTCGGCCTTTCGGAACAGGGTCTTGAGCTTGGCGAAGACCATCTCGATCGGGTTCAGGTCCGGGCTGTAGGGCGGCAGGAACAACAGGTGCGCGCCCGCGCTCGCGGATCAGCTGGCGGGCGGGAAGGCCTTTGTGGCTGCCGAGGTTGTCGGCGATGACGACATCGCCGGGTGCCAGCGTCGGGGCGAGGCATTGCTCGACCCAGGCGGTGAACATGTCGCCGTTGATCGGCCCGTCCAGAACGAAGGGCGCGACGATGCGGTCGTGGCGCAGCCCGGCGAGGAAGGTCAGGGTCTTCCAGTGCCCGTGCGGGACATGGGCGGTCAGCCGCTGGCCCCTTGCGGCCCAGCCGCAGGTCCGGGTCATGTTGGTCTTGATCCAGGTTTCGTCGATGAAGATCAGTCGCCTGGGATCAAGCCGGTGCTGATGCGCCCGCCAGCGCGCCCGGAACCGCGCCACCTTCGGGCGCATCTGCTCGCGGCCATCAGGGTCTTTTTTTGACCGTCTGACCCGCTCTGCTTCACAAAGCGCCAGACCGTGTCATGCGCCACATGCACGCCCCGCGTTGCCAGTTCCGCAGTCAAGGCGCGCATCGTCAGGTCGGGCTTCTCGGCCAGCCGCGTCAGCAGCCAAGTCCCCGGGTTCACCCGCAAGTACTGCGCGGCGGATACCCACCGATCTTGCAGGGTAATTGCCCACGCCCCGACCGCTGCCGCTGACCGATCCGCACCGCCGAGGCCACCGAAACCCCGAACCGCTTCGCCGCCGCACCGAACCGTCTCGCCTTCCCCCAGAGCGACCGCAACCCGCTCTCGGAGGTCTATCGAAAGTGGTCTTCCCATGATCTACCCCACCATCTGGTGCGATGAGTAAATCACAAAACATCCGCAATGGGAATCCACAATCCAATTCAATCAGTTATGGACACGCTCTAATCCCCCCAGTTTTGCCAGGGTGTGGTCGCAGAACTCGACGAGCCAGCTTCCGAACACCCATCGCCCAAACTTCACAGCGCCTCAAACGCCAGTCTCTGGAATAATCACCTCCCAGGCGTCGCGCCTGAGTGTGTGGTGGTAGGCGTCGTCCCCGTCTTCTTTGCGCCAGCGAAGAATCGCGGCGATTTCCCCACGGAGGAACCGCGTATTGGTGGGGGGCACGAAGCTTTTTGACATTCGGCCAAGAATGCGGTCGCGGGAATCCTTTATCAGCCAGCTGTCGTGCTCGCGGACCAAGGTCAAAGGATCGCCGACCTGCGCCGCCGCAATGGCGCCCAGTACCGGGTGGTTCTGGCCTTGCCGGCCTGCGAACGACAGGTCGACCATGCGCGTCTCGGCTGACTGAAAATACCGCCTGGGGCCGGGGAAGGCGCCAAGATTTGGCGTTACGAACCGATTGATGACCGCAGAAGATTGGGTCGGCAGGTACTCGTGGTTGTCGTTGCTCATCACGATTAAATTCCGCCGCGCACGCGTCATGGCCACGTAGAACAGTCGCCGCGGCGCATCCTGATCTTCGTTGCGAGAGGGCCGCTCCCAGCCGCCGTCGAGGATCACCACATCGTCGAACTCCAGCCCCTTGGCGCGGTGCGCGGTCAAAAGCTTCAGGCCACGTTGCTCGCCCCAGGCATCGCGGGCCCATTCCGCAAGCCATTCAATTGCATCTGCGGCGGGCAGGCTTCGGCCATCGATTTCACGGGCGAGAAGGCCCAATCCCTCACCTATGCGATTGGTCCACCGCGAGCTTGGAATCGCGTTCAGCTTCTTGATCAAGTCGGCAATTGAGACCATTCGGCAATGGTCCTCGCGCAGTGCGTCGATGAGCGTTTGCATTTCACGCGTGCGCCACTGGCCCGGAAGCTGTTCATTGGCAAACTCGACCGGAATGCCGAGAGCCTCTGCAAAATCCCGCACCGGCGCCAGCTTTTGCCAGTCTCGAGAGATGATTGCCGCGCGCGACCAGGTCCAGTCGGGATCAGGCGCGACAGGCGCAAAAGCTCGTCAAGCGCGGCCATCGCCTGCGCATCGCTGCCGGGTGGACATCCCAATATTTGCACCCGGCCTTGTGCCACCGGATCAAGCGCAACCATGGCGCCGCCCGAGGGGGCTTTGCGTCGTGCCTGGTTGACCGTTATGTCGCGCCCGATCTTCATTCGCGCTGCGGCGTGTTCGATGACAGCATTCGCCGCGGTGACGATGTGGCCCGCAGAGCGGTAGTTTTCGGTGAGGAACACGGGCTTGGCCGCGTAGTCGTCTTCGAATTGCCGGATGTGCCGGATCGAGGCGCCGGCGAAGGAATAGATGTTTTGGTCATCGTCGCCGACGGCAAATAGACTGATGCGCTGGTCCGGATCATCGAGGCTTCTGCCCGCCACAGCCGAAATAAGAGCATACTCTTCTGGCCCGACGTCCTGGTATTCGTCGACCAAAATCCAGCGGTAACCCTGGATCAAGGTGTCGCGCAATGCCTCGGCAGCGGCCTTGTCTAACCCATCGCCGCGAAGAAGCTGCACTGCGTCCATAAGCAGACTGTCAAAATCTTGCCGCTCTGCTCCCGCGCCACCGGCAAAGCTCGCGCCCACCAGGCGCATGGCCAAGGCGTGTATCGTCAGGACCGTAACAAAGCGCGCCTCATCCCCAAGCAGGGCGCGCAGCCGTTCGCGGATCTGGGCGGCGGCGTGGCGGTTGTAGGCGAGCACCAAAATGCCGTTCGGGTCTTCGCGCTTGATCTTCACGAGGTAAGCGACGCGGTGCACCAAGACGCGGGTCTTGCCCGATCCGGGGCCAGCCAGCACAAGCACATTCGTCTCTTCGCGGTCATCGCGCACGATTTGTTCCTGGGTGGTATTGCCGAGCGCGTCGACAATGCTCGCCCAGGCCTGGCCCGTCGCTTGCCTGCGAAACTCGGTCCCCCGACCCGGCATCCATCTGCGCATGAACGCGTCGCGTTCCAGCACGAAGTAATCGGCTGCCAGCCGTTGCGCTTCATCTATCCGCTCAAGACCCTTTTCCGCATAGGCGGCCATGACATGGGTCTGGATCGTTTGCTCGGTGTAGTGCTCTTCGAGCGGGGTAAAGTTCTGGACGGTGAAGCTTCCGCCCTTGGGGTCGAGATGGACGGTTATTGCCGGGCGGAATACCGACAAGCCTTTACCAAGCGTAATGACCTGCTGCTCGTGGAGCCAAAGCAGTGCTCGGTCCATAAGCTTGTTCGCGTCGTTGACCGCGCCCCGAAGCATGGCATCGCCGTTGATCGCGGCGAGCAGGGCGCCCAATGTGGTCTCCACTGGGATGTCCTTGCCTTTCACCGCTTTTGGCACCTTCCCGACAAGGTGTGAAAGCAGTCGCTCGGCACCCAGCCTGCGGATTTCGGCGGTCTGCTCGACAACCGACCACGAACGTTGCAAACGCACGAAAAGGCTTCCACGCGAGGCTTTGCGAACGTGCAGGTTGCCGCGCCCGCCGTCCATGTCGCGCCCGTCTTGTGCCATGCCGCGAAGCAGGCCCTCGACAATATCCGGTCTGACCGAGACGTGGCCATTTTCCCGCAGCACCTGGCAGGTCGCCGAAAGATTGAATGGCGTCGCCTCGCCGTTGTCGGCGTCGGGCGCCTCTTGACGCAATTGCGCAATCAGGTCTGCTTCAAGCTGCGCCGCAGCCTCGAAGCGCGCGCGCGACGCGTTCTCGACCGCGACATGCACGAAGATCGTGATGTTGGTGTCATCATTGGCAATGCCCAGCGCTTCCAGATCCGAGAGCGCCTTGCGCAGCGCTGGCGTCGCCAGACCACTCGCGCCCCGCCAGCACATCGGTCGAGATACCCTCTTCCGCAGGCGCATTGATGATCTGCTGCACTATCCTCAGAAGCTGGTTTTGGCGCGTTTCTGTTATGTTGGTGCGCGCGAGGATTTTGCGGACCTGCTCGAGATCGCGCACCAGAAGCGAGGCTGGAAATACCTGCACCCGGTTTTCTTCGCGGCGCAATAGCTTTGCTTCTTCCAGCCAGGCCACGGCGGTCTTGACCCGCGTGTCGTCGGTCGCACTGTCACGTTGGAAATCGTGATCTTTCTCTTCCTTCACAATCTCGCCCGGCGTGGCGACGATTTCGCCGTTTTTACGCGTCCGGCTATCAAGTCGCCTGAGAGCCTTCAAAATCGCGCTGATTTCATGTCGGGCAAGTCGTGACCGCGAGCTCAGGCTGAACTGGCGGTCAACGTCTTCAGTATTGAACAGCAGCACACATCGCGCGGGGTCTTGATCGCGCCCGGCCCGGCCTGCTTCTTGCAGGTAGTTTTCAAGCGAACCGGGCACATCGCCATGGACGACAAGGCGGATGTCGGGCTTGTCGATCCCCATGCCAAAGGCATTCGTTGCCGCGATGACGCGCAGGTCGCCCACCCTGAATGCCTCTTGAATATCGCGCTTTTCGTCAGCGCTTAGCCCCGCATGATAGCGGTCGGCCGCGTGGCCTTGTTGCTTGAGAAATTCCGCCACCCGTTCGGTCGCGCTGCGCGTCGCACAGTAGACAACAGCCCCCGAGGCGCCGGTCGCGGGCAGATCTGCTTCCAGCGCGTCGAGGATATCGGCCATCTTGGTGGCGCGCTGGGTCGGGAGCACCTTGAAACTCAGGTTCGTGCGCGATGCCCCTCCGTCAAGCAGCATCAGGTTTAGCGCGAGACGCTCACTGAAATGCCCGCGAATGTCCTGGACGACATCGGGTTTTGCGGTGGCGGTCAGGCAGAGCACCGGGGCGATCTGGTCGCCCGAGCTTTCCTTGATGAAACGGCTGACGTAGCGATAGTCAGGCCTGAAATCGTGCCCCCATTTCGAGACGCAATGCGCTTCATCCAAAACCCAGAGCCCGACCTCGCGCTGTGCAAGCACCGAGCGCACGGATGTGCTGCGCAATTGTTCTGGCGAAATCAGCAGGATCGCTGCATCGCCGAGGCGCACCTTGTCCAGCGCATCATGGCGCTCAGGCAGCGACAATAGCCCGTTCACAGTAACCGCCGAGGCAATACCTGCCCGCGCCAACCCCTGCACCTGGTCCGCCATCAGCGCCACGAGCGGAGAGATCACCACCGTCAATGCCCCGGTCTTGTCGAACCGCGAAAGTGCGGGGATTTGGTAGCAGATGGATTTACCGGTGCCCGTGGGCAGAATTCCAAGCAGGCTCTCACCCGCCATCGCGCGTTCAACGATCCGCTCTTGCAGCGGGCGTCCGAACTCGTCGACGGGCTCGGGGCGGAAACTCTCAAACCCGAACCAGCGACGCAGAGCCTGCTTTGGGTCGTTGTTGGTGCGGCAATAGTGGCAGCCGGTATCACCGCAATTCGTGTCGCGCAGGTCGCGCACAATGCGCGCCGCGTCTTGAAACTGAGCGCGCACCCACGGCGGCATGACCGAGTTCCCGCCGGCCACCGAAATCCATGACAGAGCATAAGCCATGGGCCAGCTGAGGCTGGAGTCGTCGTCGAGCCGCGCGAGCGTGCGCTTGAGCATCGCGGAACAGGCCGCGGCATCGAGCAGACGGTGGATCGCGGCATGGGCAGCTTCTCTTCCGGGCTTCGCCGCGCCACGGATAAGCGCGAACAGCTGATCGAACCCGCCGCTCTGGGGCGCGCGGCAACAGAGATAGTGGTAAGCCGTCAACGCATCTGGCGACTGTGTGTTGAGGCTTGTGAGGGCATCAATCTGGCTCGCCAGCAGCTCAAACACCAGCCGGGCGTCAAACTCCGGGTCATTCACACGCCCCGTCTGAAGGCGCCCGTCTTGGTAGTGTTTGACAAGGTGGTGGTAGGGATTACGCGGAAATGCCAGCGGGTTGAGCCAAAGCGTATCGATGGGCGCCTCTGCCAGCGCCAGGAACCTTGGCGAGGCGGCAGCCAGATGCGGCAGATCATGGCGCAGTATGTTGTGCCCGATGACATGGTCGAAGCCTTGGCAGAAAGATTTCGAGCCTTGCGAGATTGGCCGCGACATTGGCTGTCACAACCAGGCTCGGCGCCTCGGGGTCCTGCGCTACCGCCGCGAAGGCAAAGATCCTCGCCTTTTCGGGATCGACCTCGAGATCGATGGAAACAGAGCGGCTCAGAATATCGGTCTGATTTTTGCTTGCAGCCGTATTCATTTTCGGATTGCCAACCGCCCCTTCAAGCCTCTGAGTATACTTCGCTTTTGGGTGAGAATATGGCGCACTCCGGCACTCGAAGTCTAGGGGCGCTTTAGAGCCAGTGCCAGACCAGAGGCGCGGGGCTTATCTACCGCCCCCACCCCCACACATCACACTCCGCATTCCCCAGATACCGCGTCGGCACGTTCAGCGATTTCCAACGGTCCGCCCGCATGATCGCCGCGGAGCCTTTGCCCCGCTCGAGACGACGTTGTGCGCGTTTATTGCGCTGCCCAAGCGGCCCGCGACGCAGATGATCAGACGTAACCCGCCGCTTTATGCGGCCCTTGCGCTGATCGGTATACCAGCAGCTTTCGTTCGTACCTGCAAACTTCATTTCCGCCGCGCACTACGCCGCGCGTGGCAACGTGAAGGATACCTTGGTCGGGTCTCGATTTCGTCTCGCGCTTGTCAAGCACGGTCGATTCAGCAAACACGGTATCGCCGTCCCAAATCGGATGTGCGAAAGTGACATTCTCCCATGCAAGGTTTGCTACGACTCGACCAAATGCGCGCGTCGTCGTCGCCGCAAAGGCTCCAACTACCCACGCTTGCGAAATCTCGGCCTCACCACCGCCTGCCATGGCCGCAAACACCCGGTCAATCAGAACAGGCGCATGGTCGCCTGCAATCGCCGCCCGAAAGCGCGCGTCTTCCCACGAGAATGAAAAGCCAGGCCGGTGCTCGATGATCAGGCCCGGTTCGATATCATCAAACTCCAGACCAAGGGTCTCAACAAACTCTGCGTCTCCGATGGAGATGTGCGACGGATGAAGGCTCATCTGGATTTCCTTTCAGTAGCCGAGGGCCGCAAAAGGCCCCCTGTCGCGCCGATAAATGGACTGATCATAGGTCACGACCGCAACAACTGACTTGTCGGCCCGTGTCAGGCACGCTTCACATCGAAGGATGCCGCAGTCGGTATCTGCTTCGTCGTCGCGCGCCTCCAGAATCTTGGTTTGCGCGTACAGTGTATCGCCACCATAGACTGGTGACGTCAGCCGAATTGATGAAAACCCGAGAATTCGCTTGCGCCTGCCAAAGGTTTTCCAGCCCAATCCCACTGCGCGCTGCAGCGTAAGGGTGCTGACTATCAGCGGGCGTCCGAACTCGGTCGCCGCCGCGTAATTTTCGTCATAGTGCAGTGCCGCCTGGTTAAGCGTCACAAGCGCTTCGTTGACGTTGTCCTGCTGAGTCATGGTGACGCCTGGCCGATGATGAAATATTTGGCCCGCAACAAAATCTTCGAAAGCCAATCCGACAGATTCGCGAATTCGGCCTTCCGCTATGGGGTGAAACGCTGCGAACACCTCGGGGTCTCCTTGTCTGGTTGGTGGTTTATTTGCGCCTCTCAGCGCGGGCTATTAGGCGCCTTGCTGCAACGGCAACGGGCAGGTCGATCATTTTGCCATCCAGTTGCGCCGCGCCGCCGTTTGCGGCTTCAAGCGCCGCAACGATACGTTGGGCCTGCGCGAATTCGGCGTCAGATGGCAGGAACGCATTCAAAATTGGCACAACTTGTACCGGGTGAATCGCAAGTTTTCCGGTGAACCCCATGGCGCGCACGCGAAGGGTCTCGGTCCGCAGCGCTGCGGCATCGGCAATATCAAGGTGTGGAACGTCAAAGACGCCGACCCGCGCAGTTGCAGCGGCCCGCACCAGTTCCGCGCGGCTTGAATAGAGCGCTTCCCACTCAAAAGCCGCACCCAGATCAGCCGCGAGATCCGCCCCGCCAAACCCGAGCGCATCGCCTGCGCCAAGCGCCGAAGCTATGTCCGCGGCTCCGGCAATTCCTCGCGCAGTCTCGATCGCCACGAGCAGCGGGCTGCCCGAAGGGTCGTGGGCGCGCACAATTTCGATGTCGCGCGACGACTCTACCTTGGCGAGAAATAACCCGGTTGGCGCAAGCCGACCGTCAGCCAGAGCTGCAAGGTCATCAAGCGACGCGCGCGTTCCTAGCGGGTTGATCCTGACATAGACCGCGGGTGCATCGGCGGAAATGGCGGCGCGCGCGGCGTAGTCACATGCGGCGCGACGCGCATTGTCTTTTTCCGACTGCGGAACCGCGTCCTCCAAGTCAATGATGATGCCTTCTGGCGAAGCGGCGGCCGCCTTATCGAACCGATCCTGCCGGTGACCAGGAACGAAAAGTAGGCAAGACGCTGACGAAAGCGAAGGATGGGTCATCGCGCGCCCCCTAGAACCAGGTTTGGTAGCCAAGTCGAAACTCCGGGAACCAATATCACTGCGACCCACAGAACTATCATCGCCACAAGAAATGGTAGCATGCCGCGCTGCACTTCGGTGACCGGCGCCTTTGCCACCTCTGACATCACGAACAAGTTCAGTCCTACCGGTGGCGTCAGCATGGCAATCTCGATCCCTACGATCATGATGATGGCGTATTGTACCGGATCAACGCCAAGGGCGTGCAGAATGGGAAGCGTCAGCGGCAGTGTGATCAGAATGATTGAATAGCCCTCAAGTACAGTGCCAAGAACCAGAAGTATTCCGGCCATGACGAAGAGAAACTGCGTTGCTGAAAGTTCCAGGCCGGTGACGAGTTCGGCCAGTCGCACGGCCAGTCCATTGCGCGTCAGCCAAAGCGACAGCAGGTTGGCCCCGGCGATGATCAGCAATATCGCCGCCGTTCGGGAAATGCCTTGTACGAGAACTTCCGGAACCGCTCGGAGTTTCAAAGACCTGTAGACGAAGACGCTTACCAAGAGTGCCACTGCAGCTGAAAGCGCGGCGGCTTCTGTTACCGTAACGAAGCCCCCATAAATCCCGCCGAGCACAATCAGCGGAACTGCCAGCGCCGGAAGCGCGTGAAAGTTCACCCGCGCGAACTCAGGCCAACCAGCGAAGGGGATCGGTTTACCGCCCTGTCCGCGTGCCAAAAGCATGATAACCATGGCGAACAGCGCTACCTGTATTGCGCCCGGAACTACCCCTGCAAGAAAAAGCCTGGGAATCGAGGTTTCCGACATCAGGCCGTAAATCACCAGCGGCATTGACGGCGGGATAAGAATTCCAAGCGTCCCGGCGGCAGCGGTTACGCCTAGCGCGAAGGGGCGCTTATAGCCGTGCTCCAGCATTTCCGGCACAACCATCGTGCCCATCGCCAACACTGTTGCCACGGAAGAGCCGCTGATCGCCGAAAACATAGCCGTGGCCATTAGTGCCGCCAATGGAATGCCACCCGGCAATCGCCCTATCCAGCTTGCGGCCATAAGGATAAGCGCGCGCGCAATCCCGCCCCCCTGAATGAACCCGGCGGCGATCACGAAGAACGGGACCGCCATGAGCGTCGCCGAATTCATATGGTCAAGTACGGTTTGGGCAATGCCGGCGACAGATCCGCCATCTAAAAGCAACAGCACGACCCCGAGGCCCATAAGAACGATGTAGATCGGAATTCCGAGCGCCAAGAGCCCAAGCAACCCGGCAATTCCAATGACGACCTCACTTCCCATGGTCACCCAGTCCCTTCAATATTCGTGTTTGCCAAACTCGTCGCGCAACTGCCCGGACAAGGTTTTCGCGGTCCGAACCACGAGGTGAAAAGCAAGGAGCAACGTTCCGACCGGCAGAGACGCATAATACACCCAAAGCGGCAGGCGAAGTGTCGATGCGGTCCGTTCATCCCACTGATAGGCCTGTTCAACGACAAGAATGCCGGACCACATCAGGAACGACGCCAAGGCAATGCCTGCTACGCCGGCGATGACGATCAAAATCAGGCGCGCCGGGGCCGGCAGTATGGCAAGCAAGGTGTCAACTCGCACGTGCCCGCCTTGCCCGGCTGTCCGCGCGCCCGCAAGAAACGTTGCCCAGATCGTAAGGAAGATGGTGACGTCGAAGGCCCAATCTAGTGTTACCTCGGCCAGAAGGTAGCGAGCCGTCATTGCAGCGCATGCGAGAATGAGCGCGGCTGCCGCAAGAGCGGCGATCAGCGCCTTTTCTGCGGCATCAATTGCAGCGAGAACACGGTTCATTGAATGATCTCCGAAAAGCGCACTCTGCCGCGCCAGATATGTCGGCGCGGACAGGTTCATTTCGTCAGTTCAGCTTGGCTATCTCGCTCTGGGCGAGTGCAACGATTTCCGCGTCGACGCCGAGCTGCGCAGCAATCTCTGGCGCAAGTGCAAGAAGCCGCGCGTTGACTTCGGCCAGTTCAGCCGGATCGGGCACATGTATAACGACTCCATTGGCCGCATTTTCTTCTGCCGCGGCAGCTTGGCGACGCATGGCTTCGACACGTTCGTCGCCGATCACACTGTCCCACGCTTCTTTGAACGCCTTCTGATGCGCTTCGCTCAGGCCGTCCCAGAACTTCTTGTTGACCAGCGGAATGTAGTAAAGAACTGAAACTTGGTCGACGAAGACCGATTTCACACCCGCCTCGAAGAGTTTTGCCGAGCGCAGGGTCTCATTCGTAGTCAGAAGGGCGTCGATGGTCCCCTGTGACAGCGCTAGCGGAACGTCAGGGAAAGGAATCGATACACCTTCGGCCCCAAGTGCCTTGTAGCGCGCAATAAACCCGGCTCCACCGGGCACACGAATCCGAGCGCCCTTGAAATCGGCAAAGCTGGTAAGCGTTTTCCCGGCGCCAAATGTATTGGTGAAGCCCAGCAAGAACCATCTTCCCGGCACAACCAGCCCGAGCTTGCTTTCGATGTTGGCGGCCATAGCGCTCCCGAGTTCGCCATCAACAAGTTGGTTCACCTGTTCGGGCGACCGGCCAGAAAACAGCGGCAAATCGAGCAAGTTCATGTTCGAAACGAATGCCGCGATCGAAGAGTTTGTCGTTACCGACATCTCGATGTCACCTTGCGCAACGGCTTTGGGCTCATCGCGCGCGGCGTAAAGCTGTCCAGATTCGAAAAGCTCTCCGACCAGCTCATTTGATGTTGCTGCGGCCAGCCTCTCCATGAATACGCGCAACGTTATGTTGCGAATATGGTTTGGGCCGGTGTCGACCGAAATCCGAAATTTCGTTTCGGCGGCGGCAAAGCCAGTCATTGAAGCCAGCGCAATCGTGGCGGTAAGTGCCAACCTTGCTAGGCTGCGGCCATATGCGGTTAAGTCGGTCATCGTAGCTTCCTCCCAGAAGTTCTGATCGCGGCGGCCTTGCGGCCTTCCCTTCGCCGATGATGGCCGTTTCGCCTATCACCGAAAGTGGCTTGATCTTGTCCGGACAACCAGACAAAATCAAGCCCAAGTTACTTCAGGAGGTCGATTTATGGGGATGCTCACCGGCGTCAGAATTCTTGCGGTCGAACTCTACGGCGCTGGCCCGTTCGGGACCCAGGCGCTCGCAGATCTGGGCGCCGAGGTGATCAAGATCGAGAACCCACGCGAAGGTGGCGATGTCACGCGGTCATTGGGCCCATATTTCAATGAAGGGATGGGGAAAACCGCAGAAAGCCTGTTTTTTCAGGCGATCAACCGCAACAAACGCAGCGTGGCACTCGATCTGGCCACCCCGGAAGGGCACGCTGCCTTCATGGAAATGGCGCGGGGCGCCGACGCCGTCGCATGCAATTTGCGCGGTGACGTGCCTGCGAAGTTGGGCCTCACATATGAAACGCTCTCCACAGTCAACCCGAAGATCGTCTGCGCCTTCCTGTCGGCTTACGGGCGTGAAGGCAGCCGCGCTGCATGGCCTGGCTACGACTACATGATCCAAGCCGAAACCGGTTATTTCGCGCTGAACGGTGAGCCCGACTCGCCACCATCGCGTTTTGGCCTTTCCATTGTCGATTTCATGACCGGCTACTGCATGGCCTTGTCCTTGGTTGCGGGCGTCATGGCCGCGCGCGAACATGGCAAGGGGCGCGATCTTGATGTAACCCTTTACGACGTTGGCTTGGCAAACCTCAATTACCTCGCCGCTTGGAGTGCCAACGCCGGGTACGAACCAGAGCGCATCGCCCGCTCGGGCCACCCTACGCTGGTTCCGTGTCAGTTGTTCCGCACCAAAGACAGCTGGATCTATATCATGGCCAATAAGGAAAAGTTCTTTCCGGCGCTTTGCGCGGCACTAAATCGGCCTGCCTTGGCTACCGACGCGCGCTTCGCCGGCTTTCCCGAACGTCGTGCGAATCGCGCGGCCTTGTCCGACTTGCTCGATGAGGCCTTCGGCGCGCGCACCACAGCGGAATGGCTCGATCTGCTTGCCGGCGTGGTTCCTGCAGCACCCGTCGCGCGAATGGCCGAGGCGTTGAACTCGGCCTTCACCGCGGAAAGGAACATGATTGCAGATCTGACCGCAGCAAATGGCACGACGGTCAAGGTTGTCGGCTCGCCATTTGGCGCGGGCGAGTCTGTCGCTCCTCGCGCGGCCCCCATTTTGGGACAAGACACGGAGGCGTTGCTTTTGGAGGCAGGGTATGATCCATCCCGGATTGAAGAATTGCGCAGGCGCGGCATCGCCATATGACGTCAAGCGGCGCAAGTAGCCGACGAAAGCAGAGTCATGACAGTAGGGGCGGGGTCACTTTTCAAACAGATTGCGCAATCAATTGGAGATGCAATCGAAACGGGATCGATCGCGGTCGGCGAAATGCTTCCATCCGAGAAGGCCCTGGCGCTTCGCTATGGCGCAAGCCGCCACACCATTCGCGATGCGCTCAGTGAACTGCGCGCCTTGGGGCTTGTTGAAAGCAGGCAAGGCAAAGGTTCAATCGTCGTCAAAGCGCGCCGCCAGTCCAGCTACGCGCAGTCGTATTCCTCTATCGAGGAGCTTACGCGGTTTGCATCCGGCACACCGATCCATCCGATTGAGGTTGACGACGTGATCGCCGACCAGGCGCTCGCAGGCGATCTTCATTGTGGCGTCGGGCAGTCTTTCGTTCGTATATTGGGGCTTCGTTACGGCGAAGACGATACCGCGTCGGCGCCCTCCGGATATGTCGAAGTCTATGTTGATGCCAGTTTAAGCAGAATCCGCGCGCACCTGCAGAACTTGAAGACCTCGATCGCTGAGACTTTGGAGCGGCTCTATAATCTGCAAATTTTCCGTATCGAGCAGGAAATTGCTTTGGTTCTACTTTCCGATGCGATCGCGAAGCACCTGAAGGTTGAAACAGGTACGCCGGCAATGCTTATCCGGCGCAGGTACGCCGCGGAAAACGGCCGCGTCGTGGAAACCGCATTCAGCTATTATCCGATCGGGCAGTTCGAATATCGAAACGTGCTGCTTCGTAACAAATAGCCACGATCAAGATTGATCTTACCGCGTCAGCACGTTCAGCAATTTCCAACCATCCCGCCTGCATGATCACCGCGATGCCGTGCCCCGCTTTCAGAATGCCTTGCGCCGCGCCGATGCGCATCCAGTGGCCGCTGAAGTCGGCGACGTCGGCAGCATGACGCGCCGCGTCGACGGTCACACACGCCCGCGACACCCCCCTCAGCAAGGGCCGCAGCAAGAGCACCGCGAAGTGGTCCGCCGGATCGGTCCAATATTCTTCGGCCATCCAGCCCGTCGCCTGCAAGAGCGCCATCAGCCCTTCGCGCGTGAATTTGTGGCTGTTTTCGGTATGCAGGCTTTCGCCTGCGCGAAAACGGAACGTGCGGCCCGCAAGCGCCACAACCTGATCCGACTGGCTCACAAGGTGCATTTCAATGCGCGCATCCGCCGCATTCCACCTTGCCTCGTGGCGAAATGCCGCGAGGTCGAAATTTGCAGCAGCCTCGCGGTTCAGCCGTGCCAGCAGGTTCAGGTTGAAGGCGGCGGTCACGCCCTGCGCGTCGTCATAGGCGCGCAGCAGCACGCCGGTGTCTTTCACCAGATCGACGCCCAGCACAAAACCCGCAACGCGCGGCATGCCGCGCAGGCGCAAAAGCAGATCGTGCGCCTGCACCGGATCAAGGTTGCCCAGCGTGGAGCCGGGAAAGAACAACAGCTTTTCGGTTTGCACGATATGGCGCGGCAGACGCGATGGGCGCCATGAAATCGGCAACCACCGGGTCCACCACGATACCGGGAAGATCGCTGGCAACGCTGGCTGCCGTCTGCGCCAGAAACTCCGCTGAAATATCGATCGGCACATAGCGCGTCAGCCGGTTCTGGCCCGAAAGCAGAATGCGCGTCTTGACGCTGGCTCCGCTGCCAAGCTCGACAAGCGCTGTGCCCTCGGCCACGGCGGCGCAAATCTCGGCTGCGCGGGCGCGCAATATCGCGATCTCGGTGCGCGTCGGGTAGTATTCCTCAAGCCGGGTGATTTCTTCAAAAAGCTCGCTGCCCGGTTGATCGTAGAACCACTTGGGCGAGATCGCCTTTTGCGCCAGCCCAAGCCCTGCAAGGGCATCCTCCAAGAGCGCGGGGTTTGCGATATTGGAATGGTCGAACATGGTCACGCGTCCTTCGCAAGCCGCAGGCCGAGCATCTGCCAGCGTTGATGCGGATAGAAAAAGTTCCGGTAGCTTTGCCGCATCTGCGCCAAGGGCGTCGCGCAAGAGCCGCCGCGCAGGACAAACTGGTTGACCATGAATTTGCCGTTGTATTCGCCAATCGCCCCTGTCGCGGTGCGAAAACCGGGGTAGGGGGTAAACGGGCTTTGCGTCCATTCCCAGACGTCGCCCCACATTCCGCCTCCGGCGCGGGGTTGCAGCGCGTCGGTCTCCAGAAAGTTGCCTGCGATGGGGCTCTTGCGCCCGGCCACTTCCCATTCGGCTTCGGTCGGCAGGCGCGCACCCGCCCACCGCGCGAATGCGTCGGCCTCATAGTAGCTGACATGCACGACCGGCGCGTTCAGATCGACCGGCTCTGCGCCGTGCAGGGTGAAGGTCCACCACTGGCCGTCCTGCTGCCACCAGTAAAGCGGGTGTTCCCAACCCTCGCGCTTGCGCGCCGCCCAGCCATCCATCAGCCAGAGCGTCTCGCTTGCATAGCCGCCATCCTGCATGAACGCGATCCAGTCACGATTGCTGACCGGCCGATCCGCAATGGCGAACGCGCTGACAAACATCTGGTGCCGGGGGCTTTCGCAGTCGAACGCAAATCCGGCGCCATCATGGCCAATCTCGGTCAGCCCGCCGGAGTGCCCGGTAAAGCTCAGCGGCTGCTCGGCGCCCTGCGGCACCGGCACCGCGTCGCGGTAGGCGGGCAGCAGCGGGTTGTAGGAAAGCGCGTGCAGCAGATCGGTGACGAGCAATTCCTGATGCTGCATTTCGTGGTGACAGCCGAGCTCGACCAGCCCCGAAATCTCTGCCAGATCGGCCCGGTCCTGCGCCAGCAACGCCTGAATCCCGGCTTCAACCGTCTCGCGATACCGCACCACCTCGGCAAACGCGGGGCGCGAGATCAGGCCGCGTTTGTCGCGCGCGTGGCGCGGCCCGGCCTGGACGTAATACGAATTGAACAGCACCGCGAAGCGGTCGTCGGGCGAGCGGTAGCTGGGCACCCGGGGCTTGAGGATGAACTCCTCAAAAAACCACGTCGTATGCGCCAGATGCCACTTTGTCGGGCTCGCATCGGTCATCGACTGCAGCATCATGTCTTCGGCGCTCAGCGGTGCCGCGAGCGCATCCGAGCGCGCCCGCGTCGCCGCAAATAGCGCCGCGATGTCGGGCCGGGGCGTCGCGTTACTCATGTTCTGCTGGTTCATCGCAGGCCTCTTCGATGGTCACTTTCGATGGGTCAAAGGCCACGCGCCCCTTCAGGGCAGCGGCATCGGGCAGCGGGTCCGCGTAAGACCAGCCAATATCGGCAACCGCAGGCGCCCCGCCGCGCGCGGGCAGCGAGACATAATGCGCCGCACCTTTCAGCGGGCAAAACGTCGCTTTTTGCGAACGGTCAAGCGGCTCCGTCAGGTCGTCTTCGGGGATGTAGAGCGTCGGGTCGTAGAGATCGTGCCCGACCTCGATCAGCCGCAGTGCGCGCCGTGTCTCGGCCAGCAGGCGGCCCCGCGCGAAAACGCGCACGCGGGCCGCGACCGGCTTGAGCTTCATGAAATGGCGCGGCTCGTCCGGGCGATGGATCGTGCCTTTTGCCAGCGTCACGCGATCAGGCGGCATTCAGAACCAACCCCTTTTCCAGATAGTCGGCGTTGCTGCTCAAAAGCCGGGTCAGCATCTTGCGAAAGCTCGACTTCATCATCGGCACCAGCAAAAGTCCGAGCAGCCCCATCTTCGGCACAAAATCCATCGTCATGGCCACCTCGGTGCGGTTCGGCGCCAGCGCGCGAAACGCGATCGTCGCCACGGCCTTCTTCAGCGGCATGGTGCCCTCATAAATATCGATGACCATCTTTTGCTGAGGAAAGTACCCGATGATCCGCTCGCGAATATAATTCTTGCCGTCCGCCAGATCACATTGACGTGTTGCTCCGGTTCCCGAAGGCGCCGAATTGTTGATCAGCCGCGATGCCTTCAGGCTCGGGTTGAACCGCGCGATAGCGCCGAAATTGTCCCAGCTAGCCCAGACATCCAGAAGCGGGGCGGTGACTTCTGCGGGTAACGGTGATCTTGGCCATGACGAGCCTCCTGTGTTGGTTTCGGGCGCGCTTTGGCGCGCTCTGTGTTGACAATGTAGCGGATTGCGGAGCAACAAATAGACGAAGAAACTATTAGAGACGGATCATAAACGATCCACATGAGAGGGCATTGGAATGGCCGCTATTGCAGACTGGGACGGCCTGCGAATTTTTCTGGCCTGCGCCCGCAAGACCAGCTTGCGCGCGGCAGCCGAAGATTTGCGCGTCAACCACGCGACCATCAACCGCGCGATCAGCGGTCTGGAGCAAGCCCTTGGCACGCGCGTGTTCGAGCGCTCGGTGGCCGGGCTCACACTGACACAGCCGGGCGAAACCCTGCTTCGACACGCCGAAGAAATGGAGCGGCAGGCGCGTCTCGTCGGCATCAAACTTGCGGGTCTCGATGCAAAGCCTTCGGGGGTAATCCGGGTCTCGCTGCCAACATCTCTGACCACCACGTTCATCGCCCAGATTCTTGCCGGGTTCACCGAAGCCTTCCCCGAAATCGACGTCGAGGTGATCGCGACCAACCGCATCACCAACCTTGGCAAGCACGAGGCCGATGTCTCGATCCGTGTTGCGCACGAGGTCGAGGATGATGTCGTTGGCCGCCGTGTCGTGCGTTTTGTCGTGGGCGCCTACGCCTCACCCGCCTATCTGGCTCGGCACCCGAACCTTGAAGTCGGCGATGGAACCGGCGCGCATTGGGTCGGCTGGGGCGGCAAACGCGCCTGGGTCAAGGATACGCCGTTCCCCAACGCGACGGTCCGCCACGGCCTGCCCGAAGTGTTCATGCAAATGGCCGGTGCGGCAAACGGGCTTGGCATGGTCTGGGTGCCGTGTTTTCTGGGCGATGCCGACAAACGATTGGTGCGTGTGCCCGGGGTTGTGCCGCAGCCGGACCGGTCGATCTGGGTCTTGCTGCATGGCGATCTGCGCAGCAGCGCGCGGGTGCGCGCCTTTGTCGATTACACGGTTGCCGCAATCAAGAAGGCCAGCAACCGCTTTACGCGGTGAGCGCCGCAAGCGCGCAGCGGGGAAGACGAACAATGTGCCTGTCTGCGCAGCTTCGATGCGCACGCTTGTTCAACAATCTTGCTAGCGGTTGAACATGCCGCTACGCGCCTTTGTCGATTACACGGTCGCCGCAATCAAGAAGGCGAGCAGCCGCTATACAGGCTGAGCGCCGCGAGCGGGCGGGGCAATCGTCTGCGCTCAGGCAAAGACACCCGGCGTCACCTCGGTGCCCTTGGCGAGCGAAGTCTTGCGCGTCATCGGGATCAGCACACCGGCCTGGCGCATGGCGCCCACCTGCATGATCATCTCGCTGACCGCGCCAGAATGCGGGCGCGCGCTTATCTTGTTGAACCAGCCGTTTACGTGTGGGTGCGCCGCCCATTCGGTGGGGCCCACGATTGCGCCCGCAACGTGCGACACCAGCTCGTGATACGCCAATAGATCGGCGAAGCTGATGTCATCACCGCAAAGATAGGGGCTCTTGGCCAGCCAGCGTTCCAGTTGCTTCAGCAATTCGTCGAGCGTGTATCGGCCCTTCGCGATTTCTTTTGAATAGTCGTTCTTGCCCCAGATGCACTCGGCAAAATGGGTGTAGAAAAAGGCCCCGGCGCCCCGGCGAAGATAGGTGGCGTGCCAGTGGCAATATTGCTGGATGTTTGCTCGCTGTTGCGGTGTCGCCCCGAACCAGTTCGAGGGTGCGGCGTATTTTTCGTTAAGGTAGTAGGCAATCGCCGAGCTTTCCCAGACCACGAAGTCACCATCGACCAGGATCGGCACCTGTCCGGTCGGGTTGTAGGTGTCTTTGAAGCTCTGCTTCTCGTTGTCGCCGTCCATCAGGTTCACGACCTCGTCGTCGAATGGTATTCCGATTTCGAGCATGAACTGGTGCACGGCGCGGCAGGGCTGCGACGTGGGGTGGTGCAAGAAGCGTACCTTGGTTGTCATGTGCATTTCCTCCCTTTGCTTGCGTGTTCATGTCAGAGCACCGCCACGCTTCTGATGCTCTCTCCCGTTTTCGTCGGCCGAAATCTGGCTGGGTTTGGCGTGGATTGGCGCGCGCCTCCCTGCGCCGCCGCCCTGACGCGGGTCGCCCCTGCGTCACACCTCGTTCCTTAACAACCCCCTAACGCCACCGCCATCCCCTTCATTTTCAACCACATTACCGCCCATAACACGCGTGTTATCGCGCCCTCAGAACACCACCACGCTGCGGATGCTCTCGCCCGATCGCATCAACTCGAAGCCCTTGTTGATCTCATCGAGGCTCAGAACATGGGTGATCATCGGGTCGATCTCGATTTTGCCGTCCATGTACCAGTCGACGATTTTCGGCACGTCGGTGCGGCCCCTCGCGCCGCCAAAAGCGGTGCCTTTCCAGACCCGCCCGGTCACCAGCTGGAACGGCCGCGTCTGAATTTCGGCCCCCGCCGCCGCCACCCCGATCACGACCGAAACCCCCCAGCCCCGGTGCGTGCATTCCAGCGCCTGCCGCATCACGGTGACGTTTCCGGTGCAGTCGAACGAATAATCGGCGCCGCCGATCTGGTCGAACGGGGTTTTCGTGAGGTTCACGATATGCGCCACCACGTCGCCCACCTCGCGCGGGTTCACGAAATGCGTCATCCCGAAGCGCTCGCCCCAGGCCCGCTTGGCGGGGTTGAGATCGACCCCGATGATCATGTCGGCGCCCGCCAGCCGCAGCCCCTGGATCACATTGAGCCCGATGCCGCCCAGCCCGAACACCACCGCCTTGGCGCCGATTTCCACCTTGGCGGTGTTGATCACCGCCCCCACCCCGGTGGTGACCCCGCAGCCGATGTAGCAGGCCTTGTCAAAGGGCGCGTCGTCGCGGATTTTCGCCAGCGCGATCTCGGGCATCACGGTGTGGTTGGCGAAGGTCGAGCAGCCCATGTAGTGCAGAATCGGCGTGCCGTTCAGCATCGAAAACCGGGTGGTGCCGTCGGGCATCAGCCCCTTGCCCTGAGTCGCGCGGATCGCGGTGCAGAGGTTGGTCTTGCGGGAAAGGCACGAGGGGCATTCGCGGCACTCGGGCGTATAAAGCGGTATCACGTGGTCGCCCGGTTTCAGGCTGGTGACACCCGGCCCGCATTCGAGCACCACGCCCGCGCCCTCATGCCCCAGAATCGCCGGAAACAACCCCTCCGGGTCGGCGCCCGACAGGGTGAAATCGTCGGTGTGGCAGATGCCGGTGGCCTTGATTTCCACCAGAACCTCGCCCGCGCGCGGGCCCTCAAGGTTCACTTCCATCACTTCCAGCGGTTTGCCGGCCTGCAAGGCCACGGCGGCACGGGTTCTCATTGCGCAATCCTCTCCCCTAGTACGTCAGTCAGCCACGCGACGGGCCGGCCCTCTCTCCTCCCATCGGGATTTGATACCCGACAGACGACCACGCGAAACCGGGACTCTGGTGGCGTTGCGCGCTCCCCCGCCGCCACCGAACATCCGTTTTAATGGTCATTGATTATCAATGCTGATCTTCGTGATTACCTGAGTCAAGCTTAATGTTGATCACGATCTTGAAAGCGATTGGCGAGCTGGCAAATCTCTGAAAAGACGACTGCATTCCATCGGGCCTATCGCAGGCAGGCAGAAATCCCTTGTCACGCAGGCTGACCGGCGCGGCTGCATCGCTTGCACAGACACTGTTTCAAGGCTATCGATGTTCATCATGATGAACAAAGAGCATAATGAACACATGGCGGTCAGCGGAATTCCCACTGACATGAAACTGATGAACATTCACGAGGCCGCCCGTTTCCTGCGCGTCAGCGAAGTCTCGGTTCGGCGCTACACCAAATCCGGCGCCTTGCGCTGCCTGCGCGTTGGCGGGCGGCGGGAGCGCCGGTTTGAGCGTGAGGATCTTGAGGCATTTGTTGGCGCGAACAGCCCGGCCCGCACCCTTGCCGAAGCGTCAAAGCCAATCGACGCGCCGCAGCCAACACTCGGTCCGGCAGATGTCGCGGCACCGGAGTTCGCCACAATCGAGGGTATGCCGGTGCCATGGGGACGGCATCTGTGCCAGCTCTATGAAACGGATCGCGGCCGCGTGCAGATGACCGTGCCGTTCCTGAATGATGGTCTGAACGCGGGCGACGCCTGTTTTTTGATCGCGTCCGAACCCGCACGCGCGCACCTGATCGAGGCGCTGCGCCGGGTTCGCGGCGACCTTCGGTCCGGATATTGACGCGGGGCGCCTGCGCGTGATCGACCACGCCCAGAACGGTAGCGCGATGCTGGCCGCGCTCGACGAGGCCTTTGGCGCAGCGATGGAAGAGGGTTTTGGCAAGCTGCGGCTGGTGGGCGACATGGCATGGTTTCTGGACCAAGGGCTCAGTGGCGACGAGTTGGTGAATTTCGAGACCCGCTATGACCGCCAGATCGGCCACAGCTATCCGATCATTAGCCTCTGCCTCTACGACGCCCGGCGCTTCAGCGGAATCGAAATTCTTCATGCGCTCAAAAGCCACGCCGACACGTTCGATCTGCCACTCAGCCGGTTCCTTCTGCGCTAGGTGTGAAGTCGCAGCAGGTTGATAACCCGGAGCGGGGTTGGAAAACTCTGCCTTCGGGCGGTCCAGCGTTCGGCGGGCGGACCAGCAGGTCACGACCAGCGAGCTTTGCCCGGTCGGCATGCCGATCAGGCATGTCGCCTAGAGAGACATTTCAACTGAACTTGGCGCGAAAGTAGCTTGTGGGTACACCATGAAGCAGATCAGCTACACGAAATCCGCGATCAGGGTATTGCTGTGTTTCGGCGTGCAAAATTGACCCCCATGGCGGGGTGATCGGCGTCCAATTTTGACCCCCCTCAGGTTTTGTCTGACCATTCGCTTTTGGGCAGCGGATGGAGTGGGAGTTGAAGAGAGTGGATACGATCGCACGCGTTCGCCGGGCCTTTCATGTACAGGGCTGGTCGATGAAGAGGATCAGCCGGGAGCTGCATGTCTCTCGCAACACGGTGCGCAAGATCCTGCGGTCAGGCGAGACTGACTTCACCTATGAGCGCGAACACCAGCCGCTGCCGAAGATCGGGCCTTGGGTTGAGCATGTTGACCGGTTCTTGCTTGCCAATGAGGGTAAGGCATCGCGAGAACGGCTGACGCTGATCCGGATTTACGAGGAAGTTCGTGCCCTTGGATATGCGGGCAGCTACGACGCTGTCCGACGCTATGCCAAGACCTGGGCGAAGGCCCGTCGGGTCGATCACGGCAGACGCCTATGTGCCGCTCTATTATGCGCCGGGCGAGGCCTACCAGTTCGACTGGAGCCATGAGATCGTGCTGATCAACGGCGTGACGGTGACGGTGAAGGTCGCCCATGTCCGGCTTTGCCACAGCCGGATGATGTTCGTCCGGGCCTATATGCGTGAGAGCCAGGAGATGGTGTTCGATGCGCATGATCGGGCGTTCGCGTTCTTTCGTGGCACCTGCACGCGGGGCATCTATGACAACATGAAGACGGCGGTTGAGACGGTATTTGTTGGCAAGGAGCGCCTCTACAACCGCCGCTTCCAACAGATGTGCAGCCATTACCTCATCCAGCCGGTCGCATGCACGCCGGCATCGGGCTGGGAGAAAGGCCAGGTCGAGAACCAGGTCGGGCTTGTGCGCGAGCGGTTCTTCACGCCGCGCCTGCGGGTCAAAAGCCTGGATGAGTTAAACGTCTGGCTGCTTGATAAATGTATCGCCTACGCCAAAGCGCATCGGCATCCAGAGCAAACAGATCAGACGATCTGGCAGATGTTCGAGGCCGAGCGGCCTCATCTGGTGGGTTACGCTGGCCCCTTTGATGGTTTCCACAGCGTCCCGGCCTCGGTGTCAAAAACTTGCACGGTGCGGTTTGATAACAACAAATATTCGGTGATCTCGACGGCCGTCGGGCGGCCTGTCGAGGTGCATGCCTACGCCGAACGGATTGTCATTCGTCAGGACGGGGCTGTCGTTGCAGAACATCCCCGGTGCTTTGGCCGATTTGAGACGATTTACGATCCTTGGCACTATGTCCCTGTTCTGGCTCGCAAACCCGGTGCACTGCGCAATGGCGCCCCGTTCCGTGACTGGGTTCTGCCCGCCGCCATGGCCACGATCCGCCGCAAGCTGAAAGGCGTCAGCGATGGCGACAAACAAATGGTCTCGATCCTCGGCTGCGTATCCGCCGATGGGATCGCCGCTGTGGAGGCCGCCTGCAAGGAGGCGCTGGATCAGGGCGTCTTCTCCGCCCCGGTGGTCATCAACATTCTGGCCCGAAGCCGCGATCTGTCACCGGCTCCGCTTCTTCTCACCCCAGCGACGCTGCGTCTGGCCCATGAACCGGTGGCTGATTGCGCGCGCTACGACAGCCTCAGGAGGACCAACACATATGGAACGCACCCAAATCCTCGACTTGATGAGCAGCCTCAAGCTCTATGGAATGCGCAGTGCTTATGACGAGGTCATGGCCTCCGGCATCAAGCGCCAGCACGAACCGCCCCGCATCTTGGGCGACCTGCTGCAGTCCGAGATCGCCGAGAAGCAGGCACGCTCGATCCGCTACCAGCTCACCATCGCAAAGCTGCCGCTGGCGAAGGATCTGGATGACTTTGACTTCACCGACACGCCAGTCAATGCGGGCTTGGTCCGAGACCTTGCAACCGGCACCTTCGTGGCCGATCAGCGCAATGTCGTGCTGGTCGGCGGCACCGGAACCGGCAAATCGCATCTGGCGATCGCTATTGCCCGCGCGCTGATCCGCAACGGCACACGCGGGCGGTTCTACAATGTCGTCGATCTGGTCAATCGTCTCGAGACCGAGACCCGCAGCGGCAAACAGGGCCGCCTGGCTGATTACCTGAACCGCCTCGACTTCATCATCCTGGACGAACTTGGCTATCTCCCCTTCGCCCAGGCTGGCGGCCAGCTCCTGTTCCACCTCATCAGCAAACTTTACGAACGCACTTCCGTCATCGTCACCACCAACCTCGCCTTCGGTGAATGGCCAAGCGTCTTCGGGGACGCCAAGATGACCACCGCGCTCTTGGACCGCCTCACCCATCACTGCGAGATCGTCGAAACCGGCAACGAGTCCTGGCGCTTCAAAAACCGCGCCTGACGCCAACGGATTTTGGTCTGACCCGCCTTCGTCATATGACCACTCCGTTGGGTCAGACCAAAATCCTACGCCACCGAGGGGGTCAAATTTGGATGCCGATAGGGGGTCAGTATTGCGTGCTGATTGACATCTGATAGCTGACGCCCGATCTCAGTTCCGCGTCGCGCAGGGTTTTCTCATTCAGTTTCAGTCTCTTGCCAGCGCCGCGAAATAGACTGCGCTGGCACGGTCGATCTCGCCGATGGCTCGGGCCTGCACGGCATTGAACTTGGCCCCGATCTCCTCACGCTTTGCCTCGGCTTCCGCAATCGGTCCCTGGTTCTGGTTCAGGATGGGGAGGTCCATCGAGACGCCGAGTTGCCACTTGTTCTCGGTCTGATCGAGTTCGTAACCCGGTCCGAGATGGGTGTCGGGATATTGCCTAGCTATTTGCAGCTGGAGCGCGGACTCGCTGGCGGCATATTCAGCGAGCGCGCTCAAAACATCCGCGCGATTCAGAACGGCCTGGCGCTGGATTTCGGCGGAGGTGAGGTTCGTCGGAAATGCGGCCAGGTCGGGATACGAGTAGCGCACGCCGTCGAGTGCGCCCAGTGGCACGCCGATGGCCTCGGCAAGTTGGCCACGGGCCTCCGCCTCTTGGCGTCGGGCGTCTTTCAGGCTGAGCTGCGCATTCTGGCGCGCCACACGCGCCTGCGAGACTTCCACGGGTGAAACGGCACCGGCTTCCCATTGGACTTCCACCAGGCGCGCGACGCGATCCAACGCGTCGCCCTGTTCGTGCAGCAACGCGGCGGTTTCCTGCGCCGCCTGGAGCGCGAGGAGGCTCGTGCGCACGCGATTGCGCACAAGCCAGGCCGCGCTCGCCAGATCGAATCGCGCCATTTCGCCGAGGTACTGTGCCTGGGCGACGCGATACTTGCGCTTGCCCATCGTCTCGACCGGGATGTCCAGTACGCCGCCGAGAATCCACGGCGTGATCCCGGCGCCGATGGACGACGAATTGAGGCCCGGCGTGAACGCCAGGTTCGGATTCGGCCGCTGGGCAGCGGTGGCAATTCCGGCGGTCGACGCGTGCCATCGGGCCCGCGCGACGTCCATGTCGGGGTGGTAATAGAAGGCGGCCAGGGTCAGCGCCTCGAAATCCCAGCGTTCACGCGGCCAAGCGGCCGCCAGGCCATTGGTCTCGAGGAACGCCTTCAGCCCCAGGTCTTCGAGGCTCCGCCGGCCGAAGGCGTCAACGGCCTTGGCCGGAGCGAGTGGTTGGGGGTGGTATCGCGCGCAGCCCGTCGCGAGCACGACCACGATCGCCAAGCAGACGACTGAAAAGACGTACATCGCACTGGCAACGCTAGCGTGCTTCGGCCTGGTTCGGACACGGGTGATGAGGTTCACGGTTTGAACCAAGGCGGCGTTGTAAGCCAAGGGGTCGACGCTGTCGAGCCACGGTTACCGGGCCAGGCGAACCGCCATGTTCACTAAGTCCTTGTAGGCTTCTTGGATGGCGTCGGCGTTGACCTCGTCCATGGCGTAGGGAGCGATGTCCTCAAGCAGCATAAGCCGACTTACGATCAGCGGCAGGTCTTCCACCGTGGGCTGGCGCGGATCGGAAAGCCCGTCCTCGTTCAAGTCCTCGATCAAATCCTGCCGCTCGTGCGCGGACAAAGTCGGGTCGTTGATTGCCTCGTACCAATAGGCCTCCGCCTCCGGATCGGCTCCGACGAAGCTCAAAGCCATGCGCGCGATCGGGTCGAGAATCTCTTTCTGCGGGCGCTGAACCGGCTGGGGCGGAGGCATGGGGGACGGCGCTTGCGCGCCCGCCGGGGCGGGTTTGGACGGCGGTTCTTGCGGAGCGGGCGCAGAGGGTGCGGGCAACGGGGCTTCTGCCGTGGTTGGCGCCAGTTGTTGGGGGGCCTGAGGCGGCGGGGCGGAAATGGGCCCCGATGTCGCGCGGGGTGCGACCGGTTGTGGACCTGAGTCCAGCGCGGTTGGCGCACGGAGAAGCACCACGCACGCGACCACGCATCCCAGGGCCAGGCCGCCGGCAAACAGGATTTTTGTCGCGCGCATGTGTTTCGCTTTACGGAACCGTGTTCCACCCGCTTGAGGCTGCCATTCAGCACCCGTCCCACGGCGGACGCTTCGGGTCCGTCCTCACCGGCACGCGGAGCTGGGCGTTCGGCTCCATCTGCTGCGTCTACTCGAGCCGCCTGCCTGCCGGGTCGAAACTCGCCTCAACGTCATAGACGTTCTTGCCCTTCTCGACCTCCTTGGTGATTTGATCCACGCGCCCACCGGCGGTCACTCTCTCCACGGTGGCACGCGCTGCGCCAGACAACTCTGCCAACGATACACGGACGTCTCTCTCCGCAGTCGCCGACTTGGTGCACCGGCAACCCGCCCCAAGACCCGCCAGCCCGACGGCGAGCGCCCGGGCAATGACCAACTGACTGATCCGAGCCTGCATCTGTGTGTCTCCTTTCTTGCTGTGTTCGTTTCAACTGACTGGAACTCCCACCCGGTGCCCCCCGCGAGGACGACTCTTGTCTGAGCGAGCACCTGCTTTGTCTTCGTCCAGGAATCCGGCTGATGTTCGCAAAGTATGGGTGGTTCGGTCAGGCGTCTTTCTATCACGTCGCCTCATCAGACCGCAATAGAACAACAGCAGTTCACGCCCTCTCAATGAAAACTAAATGAACGTCGCATGACGATCTTGTCATCTGCGCCTTTCCTGGTTGCGCCAGGGTGACGACCCGATAGTCGAATGGCCTCGTGTCGCTCGGGGCGCGGTCCGTCGCGGTCACCGGGCCGGAATTGGGTGGCGCCCGCAGGCTGGTGAGACTGCGTGAGGTCTGGTTGCCAATGCACACTGATACTCAACGGTGGTTCGGCCCAACGTGAGCGAGGTGCGCTTACCAGGTGACGGCAACGTGCTGCTCTCGACCGCGAGCAGGGCCGGACCCGACGGCCAGGCCGAGTCGTTGTAGCCGGACAGGTACCAACCCGTGCCTTCGAGGTTGGCGGTCTGGTTGTACTTCCACGTTGCGCCGAGCGAAAGCAGGTCGACGGTGGTCGTGGCCAAGGTGCAGTCGCCCAGGGCGGTACCCGGATTTCCGCCGCCGGGCGTCGGCTGAGCGAATGCGGTGAACCTATCTGCGCCATTCGGTGAGCGTCCTTCCGAAACGTCTGTCCGCTGCGCGCCGTAGTTGATCGCGTCAATCAGCTCCAACTCGGTCGAGTAGAGGAGAATGACGCCGACGTCAGGCGAGAGCTTGAAGCTGAGGTGATCCGCGCCCTGCTCCGGATCGCTATCTGCAACGAACTCGGCGTAGCCCTTGCCGGCGATGAAACTGAGCGGGGCGACAGGATGCCGCTTCGGCTCGCCCGCGGCGTCCGAGAGGAACAGGCCGCCCAGCGCCACCGGGATGGGATCGGGATTGTGGAGTTCGAGGAAATCGTTGCGCGCCACGAACTGGGCGTCGGCGAGCCATTCGTTAATCCGCAGGGTGTGCGGATCGCCTGTGAGCTGCGGCAGGTTCGCTCCGCCGAAGATCGGTTGGCAGAGTCCCCAAACGCCCTCGGTCAACCGCCCGAGGGTGTTGTTGATCAGCGTGTAGAAATTGCCCTGCTTGGCGGTGACCGCGTTGTCGCAGTCGAAGAACAGATTCCCGACGATCGTAATCTCTGAGGCATTGCCGCCATTGCCGCCGCCCGAGACCGCAGCCGAACTGTCCGGCGCGCCATTGCGGTGGACATGCAGGAAGATGTTCCCCTCGATCCAAGCATCGGTGCCATCTAGATCCAGGATGTCGTCCGTCGAGCCGACGAAAACATTGTTGTAGAACTGGATGATGGGTTGCCCCGGGCGGTTTCCCCCGGTGAAGTCCACGATGTCGCTGTAGCCAATGCTGGAGCCGAAGTAACTGTCGCGCACGATGCCGCGGCCCCCGGTCCTGATGCCGCCCGTGCCATGCAGCGGCTCGACGGCTGCCGTCGTGGCCGGGAAGTAACAATGACTGATGACGAACGAACTGTCGTCGAGGTCCAGGTACCGATGGCTGGTTGTACCGAAGGTGGCGTGATCGAGATGGAGCGTGCCGCCGGCGACCTCGATGCAGGTGGTGCCATTCCCTTCAAAATGCGCGTAGGCGATGCGTGTCTCAGGCGAGCCGACGACGCCATTGATGGTGAGACCGCCCCAACTCCCCGTCGCGCCCGGCAGGACCGTGAACCGGATCGGCGCCGTCACGGTGCCCTCCGCGACCAAGCGACCGCCGTTGGCGACGGTCATATCGACCCCCGAACCGAAATACACCGTCGTGCCCGGCTCGATCGTGAGTGTCACTCCGCCGCTCACCGCAAGGTCGGCGGTGACGCTGTAAGGCCCGCCTGCCGCAGTCCAAGTCGTGTTGGCCGCAATCGCGCCGCTGATGGTCTGTACCGAACCGTCGTCGTACCAGACGTCGAGCGTCGTCCTTTCGACTTCGCGATCCCCGTCGCCCAACGCCTGCACGAGCACGCGATTCAGACCGGGGTGGAGGTCGACGCTGTCGTTTGTCCAGGCGGCCTGCCAAGCGGTCCACTGCGCAGTGCTGCCGTTGATCAACACCCGGCGCGTGTCGATCGCGTTGCCCTGCCCGGAGAGCGCAATCGTCGCGTTGGTGGTCCGGGGATACCCATTGACGACGGAAAGACGATGCGCGACGGTGAGCGCCCGCGGGAACTGGGAGAGGACATAGGCGACGTGGTTCGAGTTGAAGGCCTTCACGTTCGAGATCGTGCCCGCATCCACGTAACTCGCCAGGAGATGGTCGAGCAGTGGGTTCATGTGTGCGGGCGCGAAGGTCGTCTCGGCCAAGGCTTCGAGGTGCTTGAAATACAGGGGCACAAACTCCGAACGCTTCATGAAACGATCGATCACCGCGACGTTGGTCATCCGCCAGATGCCGTCGGCGCAGGTCGTCGTCCGCAAGCCGCGTCCCATCACTGCATCCAAGTCGTAAGGCAGGAGCAGGAACCGGGTGTCGTTGGTGCCGCGATACAGTGCGAAGTCGTCCCCTTCGCCGATGCCCAGGCTCGCCTCCTGGTTGTCGAGCAGCGTGTTGACGGCAAAGTACTTCATCCACTCGTCGACGTTGACGACGCTCTGGACGTCGCTCATGTAGGTGTTATCGGGCGCGTGATTGAGCAGGTCGAGCAGGTGAATGAAGTCGGACCAATCGTTGGCGGCGGCGTTGTTCTCCTTGGCGTAGGCGTTGGTGTAACTTGTGTAGGATGACCCATGCCACGCCAGGTCAGCCTCGGAATTGATGCCGGGAATCATGTCCCGGATCCCGCGATACAGATTGCCCTTGTCATCAAGTGGGAACTGGCGCTGCACCAGCCGGTCGTCCACCACTTCGTTGGCGACGTAGGAACCGAACTGCTCCTGGTCTGGCTTGGCGAGGTTGAGTCGCATTCACGCGCACCTGGACAGGGCGTGAGTCCGCCGTCGGGATGCCGAGTCGGCGGAACACGGCGCTGCCCAGGTGTTGTGAGTGGGTGTAGTGCGTGTTGAGGTTGATCCCGAAACGGCCTTTCCAGATTCGATCTTTCGGAAAGCCGACGTGGAAATTGTGGGGGACAGAGTTCCGCGTGCCATGCCCGCGGTTGCGAAAGTCGCATTGGTAGCGCAGGTGCGTAGTCGTGCCGCCGTCCAGCACACCATCAGTGCTGACAAACGTGCCATTCACCACGGCATCGCTCGACGGTTCATCACCCCAGATCTCGGTCGAGAGGTAGTCGTACTCCGCCTGCGTCACGATCAAGCGGAACAGGGATTGGTCGCCGGCATAGACCGAATTGTCCACCTGGTAGGCGAGATTCGCCGTGCGCGCCCCCCCGGAGGGCTGCACGTTCGGATAGTTCCGCGTATGGCCGTCGGCATCCCGGGCCGTGAGGGAGAACTCGATGATCGTTCCGTTCGCGTGTGGCGGCAGAATCACGCCATACAAGCCGTCGCCCACCACCCCGTCCCCGTGAGCCCCATCGTCGAACATCAATGCGGTGGTGAACGGAGCGGCGCCGTCGACGCGCCAACTCAGACTCACCATCAGGCCGTCTGGGTCGTTCGTCCACCAGCCGTGCGGTGACAGTCACCGGGGCGGTCGACCGCGGCACGAGAGGCGCGTGCGCCACCTCGACGACCAACGGAGCGACGTTCGTGCGCGCGATCGAATTGGCACGACCGGGAGTCCCGCCGATCACACCGCTCGAACCCCAGTTCTGCCCGAACTCATTCGGCAGATCACGGTTGATAAGTTCCAGCGATTTCCCCAGCCCGTTATGCTCGGCAAACCACTCCCAGCCCTGCCGGTCCAGCCGGTCCAAGGGGCCAATGCGACGCACCGCCCAGTCACCCTCCGGCGCAAACGCGACGCTGTTAACCAGGTTCCCCCGCGCGTCCTCGATCCTCAATTCTTCGCCGTCGTGACTGAGCGCGCCCAGCCAGCCGCCGACCAGGTTCGTCACACCTGGATGGCGCACGCCAAACGTGGCGGCATCGGCAGCCACAATCAAGTAAGCTCCTGGCGCAAGCGATGTGTCGGTCGGGAAGGCGAAGTCGACACCGCGGGTCACCCGCCAGCCAGACAGGTCGATCAGCTCGGTATCGGCGTTGTAAAGCTCGATGTGTTCGTTTGAGCTGGCTGTCTGGGCCCCGACGGAGGCGACTACTCGAACGCGGTTCTGACCGGCTCGCCATCAGGTGAAACCGGCCGCCGCGCGTTCAGGAGCCAAAGCGTGGTGGCGGTTGTGTGACGGAGTTGGTCTCGAAGGTTATCCGCTGTCTTGGCTTCGCCCGGTTTGAAAGACATCACGTCGCAACTGTGAACGGTCGAGATGGCCCCCGGATCACAATGGAATGACAGTTCTGTCATTCACCGTTCATCTCGTTGTCACGGTGAGTGGAGCAATGTAGGCACGTGAACGCCGCTATCACGGCAAACGAATTCGCCGGGGACGCAGGCGGGGACGAAGCAAGTCCGGCCGGGTCGAAGGAAGTTCTTCACCCGAAAGAGCCGCCCGTGTGGGGACTCTACGTCTTGGTCGCGGTGCTGGGAGCCGTCATGTTTTCCATCGATGCGGTCACCGAACGGATTGTGGCTGCCGCCGAAAACTGGAGGCTGGCACCGTAAAGAATCGGGGCCGGATGAACCTGTGAGGAAAAGGCACGTGTGAAACCGGACTTCGCCTCCACACATCTGACTCCCAGTCCCGCATTGCCGCCGTCCGTGTCGCCCGCTAATATCGGGATCATGCGCGTGCTCATCGTCGAAGACGAGAGGAAGACCGCCTCGTTTATCCGCAAGGCACTCCAGGCCGAGGGCCACGCGGTCGACGTGTTGCACGACGGCTCCGTGGCGCTCGCCGCTGTCGGCAACACGCCTTTCGACGTCGTCGTCCTCGACATCATGTTGCCGGGCCGCGACGGTCTGAGCGTGGTGCGGCTGATGCGAGAGAAGAAGATCGCCACCCCGGTGTTGCTTCTGAGCGCGCGAGGCGAGGTCAGCGAAAGAGTTGAGGGGTTGAACGCGGGCGCCGACGATTATCTGCCCAAACCGTTTGCCCTCGAGGAACTGGCCGCCCGCGTCCGGGCGTTGGGCCGCCGTCAGACCGACGCCAAATCGCTCATCCTCTGCGTCGCCGATCTCACGCTCGACTCGGCCACACGCAAAGTGAAACGAGGCGGGACGCCCATTGAACTGGCGCCACGCGAGTACTTGTTGCTGGAATTCCTCATGCGCTCCGCTGGGCGCATCTGCGGTCGCATGGCCATCGTTGAGAAGGTGTGGGACTACGATTTCGATCCGGGCACCAATCTCGTGGATGTCTACATTATGCGCCTGCGCGAGAAGATTGACAGCAACTTCGAACCCAAGCTGCTCCAGACCGTGCGCGGGGTCGGCTACATGCTGAAAGAGCCGTCATCATGACGATCCACAAGCGGCTGACGCTTTGGATGGGCGGCGTCCTGCTGTTGTCGCTCACCCTGTTGTCCGGGGCGCTGCACTACGAATGGGTCGAACAGCAGCGGCGCAGGGACCAGAACAAACCACACGAACCCGCTTGGGAGGAAGTCGGGGAAATCGTGCTCGTTCTACGGACTTCCCACCACCCTCTTGTTGTTCATGGGCAGTTGCTGGTTGCTCCGGAAAGCCCTCGCTCCGGCTACGTGTCTGACCTCGGCGGCGGAGCGCATTCATATCTACAACCTGAAGGAACGTCTTCCCACGACAGGCAGCGGTGACGAACTCGACCGGCTCACCGTGGTTTTCAATTCCATGATGACACGGCTCGACGAATCGTTCACTCACATTCGCGATTTCACCCTCAACGCCTCGCACGAACTCAAGACGCCACTCACCGTGATGCGCGCCGAAATCGAGACCGCCCTGCGCGATCCCGCTACCCCGCCTGCGCAGCGCGAGATCTATGCCGATCAGCTCGAACAAATCGCTCACCTCACCAAGATTGTGGATTCGCTGGCGCTCCTCGCCAAGGCGGATGCCGGCGGGCTCGCCCTTGCCCAGGAGCCTGTCCGGTTCGACGAACTTGTGCGCGACAGCTTCGCCGACGCCCAACTGCTGGGCCGGCCCGGCCTGATCAGCGTCGAATTGCAGGCCTGCGACCCAACAACCGTCCGGGGTGACCGTCAGCGGTTGAGGCAACTCCTGCTCAACCTCACCGACAACGCCATCAAGCACAATCAGCCGCACGGCTTTGTGACGATGGCCCTGCGACACAAGGGCGACATCGTCGAACTGCTGATCGCCAACAGCGGCCCTGGAGTGTCTCCCGAGAACCTGCCGCGTGTGTTTGACCGCTTCTTCCGGGGCGATCCGGCGCACAGCAAGACCGTGGACGGCTGCGGCCTCGGCTTGGCCATCGCGCAGTGGATCGTCCGGGCTCACGCCGGCAGCATCAATCTGTCCTCCCATCCCGGCGAGGTCACAACCGTCAGCGTCCAGCTTCCCCTTGCGACCACATCGGAGGGACCTTCTCCTCAACAGTCGCAATCGCTAACACCAAAGGGCTGAGGTGAAACGACCATCGAGGAAATCATGCGGGTCTTGGCCGCGGATGCATTGGATCCCTTGGCCGCGTAAGCGTGACCAACATGTCGTCGCTCCTGACCGAGCGCCGCGCAGCGGCACCGCATCTTTTCGCGACGCAGGAGCGAAAGAATGATGGTCATTCCGCTCGGCGCACTTGCAGCTCTCAGCCTCGCCCTGACGCTCTGGCAGTGGGTTGAGACACGGCGGTTTCCTTTGCACCGGCGGATAGCCGAGCCGGGATTCGCCCCGCCACTCACACTGCTCAAGCCACTCAGTGGATGCGATGCCGAGACGGAAGCCTGCCTGCGCAGTTGGCTGACTCAGGACTACCCGAGAGATGTGCAGATTCTCTTCGGAGTCAGGTCCGACGACGATCCGGCGGCGGGCGTCGTGCGAAAGCTCGAGGCTGAATTCCCCCGAGCGGACATCAGGTTGGTGGTCTGTCCCCGGCGTCTGGGCGCCAACGCGAAGGTCTCGACGCTCGCCCAACTCGAAGGCCACGCAGCCCACGCCATCTGGGTGGTGAGTGACGCGGATGTCCACGCGCCGCCGGATCTCTTGCGGAATCTGGTCGCTCCGTTGAAGGATGCCGGCGTGGGGCTGGTGAACTCGCTCTACGCCCTCGGCCCCCCGCCCGCGATGCGCTGGGAGGCGGTGAGCGTGAACGCCGATTTCTGGGGCGGCGTGCTGCAGTCACGCCGGCTCGGACCCGTGCGATTCGCTTTGGGCGCCGCGCTGGTGGTGCGGCGCCTGCACGTGCAGAAAGCAGGCGGCTTTGCCGCACTGGCGAACATGCTGGCCGACGATTTCGAACTGGGTCGCCGCGTGGCCGAACAGAATGCCCGCATCGCCTTATGCCCAGTCGTCGTGACGTGCCGCGAAGCGCCCCGGGGGTGGACCGCGGTCTGGCGCCATCAGCTCCGTTGGGTTCGGACCATCCGGGTTTGCCGCCCGTGGCCTTACGCGGCCAGCGTGTTGGGCAACGCCACTGTCTGGCCCCTGCTCTGGACCCTCGCCGATCCGCGTCCGATCGTTTGGACGGGGGCGGCGGCGTGTTTGGCTGTCCGGATGGCAACTGCGTGGGACAGCCAAAGGCGATTGACCCTGTCCGACGCCCACGGCTGGTGGTTGTGGCTGGTGCCTCTGAAAGACTTGCTGCAGAGCGTGCTCTGGGCCTTGGCCTTTCTGGGGGAAACCGTCGAGTGGCGCGGGGAACGCTTCCGGGTGCTGCGAACCGGCGAGTTGAGGCCAGCCACGCAGGGGGCACCAGGAGTCAGTGAATCCGCGGTTCCACCCTTGGCTCGCCACTCACCTCCCAAACGCGCACTCAACCGACAGACCAAAAAGCAGAGGCGAACACAGGAGACCACCTCGTCGGGTCGCCGGTGATGGATGCAGGCGAATGACGATTTCACGAACATCGGCGTTCAGGGAGAAGCTGCGCGCAATGAAGTACTCGACGCCCCCGCCCACATCGACGGCCGGACCGATCCCCCCCCTCGCGCGTCCAACCCACGCTGCCGGGCTGTTCGTCCTTGATTTCAGCATGGCAAATACCAGCACCTGCATAGACGTAGATGTTGACGGGACTGACGGGGAATCGGTCTTTCAGCCTGCGCGAGAAAGGGAAGATGAGAATTTCGTTGGGCATTTTTCTATGGCGTTGCGGCGATCATGCGCACCGCTATCGCAGAGGAAACCAGACAACGCGGGGATTACTCATCAACTTGCTCCAGGACTTCGCGGACGATGTAGCGCGGGCGTTGTTGCACGAGCTGATACATGCGCCTGACGTATTCGCCAATCAGCCCGATGCCGACCATCGTGAGGCTGATCAGGAGGAACACGAGTCCCAACAGCGTGAACAGCCCGCCTTCCTCCGGCCCAAGGACGAGCCGGCGTCCCGCCAGGACGAGAACGAGCACCAGACTGCCGATGGCACAAGCCATCGCCACCAGAGTGAACAACTGCAGCGGTGCGGTGGTGAAGCCGATGACGAGGTCGAAGCTCAGCCGCATGAGCTTGAAGTAGGAATACTTCGAAGTGCCGGCGGCGCGTTCGGCATGCACCACGGTGACTTCGCCGGGGTTGGCCGCGAACTTGTAGGCCAGGGCTGGGATGTACAGTGAGCGCTCGTTCGTGCGCACGACGGCGTCCACCACGTGCCGGCGGTAGGCACGCAGCATACAGCCCTGGTCGGTCATGTGAATGTCCGTAACCCACTCGCGAAAGGAGTTCACTACCCGGGAGGCAAAGCGGCGACAAAGAGAATCCCGGCGATGTTCGCGCACGCCACCCAGCGCATCACAACCATCCTCGATCTTCGCCAGCAGTTTGGGGATTTCCTCAGGCGGGTTCTGCAGGTCGGCATCCAGGGTGACGATGATCTCGCCGCGCACGCGTTCGAACGCGGCCATGATGGCGGTGTGCTGGCCGAAGTTGCGACTGAAATCCATCACCCGCACCTGCCGCGGCCGCTGCAGATGAAAGCCGCGTAGGAGTTCGAGCGAACGATCGCGGCTGCCATCGTTGACGAAGATCACTTCCCAGGACTTGCCCGTCCCGTCGAGCGTCTTGGTCAGGCGCGTGAAGAGCGGGCTGAGGTTGGCTTCCTCGTTGAAGACAGGGATGACGACGCTGAGGTAAACCGGTTTCACCACTTGCGCTTGTTAAGGCAGGCGACGGCCTCATTGATGGCGCCGCGGCTGAGCGACGGCCGTGAGAACGGCAGACACGGCTCGGGATTCGCAGGATGACTCTGCGGTGAACTACGCCCAGTCCCAAGCGGACTCCATGTGTCCGGCTGGTTGCTCAGGAGGACAAAGTTGCGGTTGGCGAACACGACATGCGCGTGCCAGTCTGGGTTCTGCTCACTGTATCTGTGATAGCGTATGGTGGTCATCACGGCGTAGGCGCGTTGGGGGCTTTTCCATAGCGCCTGGAAGGCGGCCTTGTCCAGGTAACGATCCGCGTGATTCTCGATGCGCAGCCCGAAGTCCTGCTCGAAGTGTCCCGCCGGCGGGGTGTAGTCCGCCACACCAACAAGGCGGTCAAGGTAAACCGGTAGATCCTGGAGGTAATGATTCAACGAAAACACTGGCGTGTCGGCCTGGAGGCACGACTTGAGCTGCTGGCACAGCGCTTTGGCGGATGGGCGCATTGGCGCGGCGAGCGGATTGAACAAAACCATCAAAACCGCGGCGCACAACACGGGCGCCAGCAGGCGGCGCCGCCAGTCGCGGGCGCTGGCAAAACGGTAGGCCACCGTCGCGCTGGCGAACAACCCCACCGCCAGCGGCCCCACCAGCATCTACTTGGGCTGGTCCGTCGCCCAATCCCGCCGCACGAGCAGGATTGGCCCCACCACGGCCAGCGTGGCGGTCATCACACCCAGGCTGAGGAGTGCGCCGCGCAGCGAGGTGCGTTCGGTTTGTTCCACCACGCGCCCGAGGAACCGTTCGAGCAACAGCGCGAGCGCAGGATAGGCCGGCAGGATGTAAGGAATGAGCTTCGACTGCGAGGCGGAGAAAAAGAGCAGAACGAACAACGCCCAGATCCCGCAGAACCACTCCGCGTGGCGCTCCTGACGATGCTGCCACGCGCCGGCGAAAGCACTCTTCAAAGCCTGCGGCAGGAAGGTTACCCACGGAAACAAACCGGCTGGCAGCACGACGAAATAGTACCAGAACGGTTCGGTCCGCCGGTGAATCGTCGTCAGATATCGCAGCACCTGTTGATGAACGATGTAGTACCAGAGAAAGCCCTGCCCCTCGATGCGGGTCGAGAAGAAGCTGGGGCTGGCGGCCTGGGGAGGTGTGGCGCGTGCCGCCAGGACATGCCATGGGATTGTGACGGCGAGAAACAACGGCACGCCGAGCCACAAGTAGAGCGGGAGCAACCGCCGCCACTGGTTCATCAGCAGCGTCCAGAGAAACACGATCGCGCCGGGCACGAGGAATCCGATGAACCCCTTGGCAAGTGTGGCCAGCCCCAGGCAAAGATAGACACCCAGCAGGAGACACAGCCGCGTGCGCCCGGCTGCTTCCCGCATCCCCAGCAGGAACAGGCAGAGGGCGGCGCTGCTCAGAGCCGAGACCGCCATGTCGAGAATGAGCACCTGGCTGAGCCCGAACCACAGCAGACAGGTGGCCAAGACGATGGCGGCAGCCAGCCCCGCCGCGCGTCCGAACAGGTTTCGTCCAGTCGCATACACGACCAAGCAAGTAATGAGCCCGAACAAAGCCGGCCAGAAGCGCAGGGCGCCTTCATGCGGCCCGACAACCCGGATGGTCAGTGCGCTCATCCAATAGCAGAGCGGTGGTTTATCGAAATAGAGCACGCCGTTGAGCCGCGGCGTCACCCAATCTCCGCTGGCCGCCATTTCGCGCGCAATCTCCGCGTAGCGCGCCTCGTCGGGTGAGGCCAGCGGTCTCACCCAGAGGGTGGCGAAATAGAACAGGCCGATGCCCAGCCCAAGCCAGAGCAGGTCACGGCGCCAGCCGGCGCATCGGGGGCCCGACACGGCAGCAGTGAATCCGAATTCACGCATGGATCACGAGCTGGCTGTGGGCGAATCCCAGTGCGTCGCCGGGGATGTCTTCCCCCCCGGTCTCTCCAGCACCGCATACCACTGTTTCGAGATCCAGCGCCGGGCCGCCATGGTCCGAACGACGCGCAACCCGGCTGCTTCCACATCCGCAACAAACTGCCTTCTGGGGATGGGAATTCGGTCCGCGGGCGGCCTGCGGCGAAGCCAGTTGCGCAGGCGGAAGACGATCGCCCCCAAGGACGACTCGCAGAAGAAGGAAACGACGATCGGCCCCCGGCAGATACGGCCCAACTCGCGCAGGCAACGCCGGCGAACCTTCACCTCGCGGAAATGATGAAACAGGCGGTTGCACAGAACCGCTTCGAAAGCGTTGTCCTCGAATCCGGTCTCGAAGGCATCTTCCACGCGGAATTCAGTGCCGTCGGCAATGCCGTGGGCCTCCGCACTTTTCCGAGCCTGTTCGATCATGTGCCGAGATGAATCCGCTTCGGTCACTCGAAAACCCATCTCGACCAGAAGGGGAAGCAGCCGTCCGGTGCCGGAAGGCAAATCCAACACTCTCGATCCGGCGGCCAGCCCGCTCAGCGCCGCCCGGATGCAAACCACTTCGCGCCGGTGCGTTGCTGTTCCACCCAGTGATCGAGCGTATTTCTGGGCCGAAGCCTCGGTGCTGAACCGCTTCCTGGTCTGTTCCGCCGTATCAATCTCCTCACTGAGCACCCTCAGGTTCAATCCATCCCTCCGTACCCTGGAGGCGAACTCCCGATGATCGAATCCATCACCCACGCCTGGTGCAGGCTTTGGCCCCGGAAGGCACACCGAGGGTCCGCCTGGTCGCGCGGCGCCGCCTGCGCTTGCTGGCGCCAGCAGCCAACCGGTCTGTTCTGGCAAACTCATGTTGGCGAAATGTACTCTTCCCGAATGACTGAACGCTGATCTCCACATGACATTTTTGTCATTCTCACTGGAATCCTCGCGGCGCGGACGCAGTCGAGTACGGCCTGCCCTTGTTGTGGGTTCAAGGGAGTCGATCCGATGGCCCGGGCCTCGAAGAGCACCCGCAGACGCCACGAAGCACGCAACCTGTTACCCGCCCTACAGGCAGGCAGCTTGCAGGCGAAGACCGCGTTCCCGCAACTCAATCATGTCGCGGAAAACCACTTCGCGTGGACCCATCGGAACTCCCGAGCCGGTGCGGTGTTTTGGCAATGATGGGCTGACATCCAGAACGAAACCAGATGACCTCAGGAGCTCCATGAAACTGTATCTTCCCTGTTCGCCTCGGCAGTGGCCACTGATTTGGTTTCTGCTCGCTGGCCAGTTCCTGGCGGCATCTGCCGAGGCCCAGGTTCTGTTGAATGTCGATTTCGGGCCGGGCGCGGCCAGTGCCAAAGTCGGCTTTGCCGCGACGGGCCAGCAGACAAATGACTTCTGGAATGCCTACGGCCATTATCACCCCAAGTTTCAGCCCGGCCTGCAAGCGGTGCCGGACGGGAGGGCGGAAGGCTTGAGATACGCCGATGCATCGAGTTCGGAGATCACGCTGGCCGTCAGCAATGCGCCCGGTGTTTGGGGGAACGCCACCGGCGACCCGATGCTCGACAGCTACATGTTTGCCCCGAACGGATCGAACCTCGTCGTCACCCTGACGGGGTTGGGGGCCGGCCGATATCATTTCTACCTCTACGGTTGGGCGGCGGCGGATGTGGCGGGCGAACAGACGTCGCGCTTCATCCTGCGCTCGGGAACGAATGTCCTCGGACCTCTGAGCGCAACGGCGCTCGAAGAGCCGCTTTTGCTCTCCTCCGGACGCGGGCGTCTGCCGGTGGTGGTTCAACGCGACTTCCCCGTCGAGATGAACCAACCGGTGGTGATCGAGGTCGTGCCCGCACCGGGCGGGGTGGCCGTGCTGAACGGGCTGCAGGTGCTGTCCCGAGGCACCGGCCCGCCCAGGCGGGCGGTTCCCGAGCCGGTGTTGTCTCCTGGGGGCTTCACCAATCTCCTGCTGCATTCGATCAGCTATACCGGCGAGGTCGCGACGGCCCGCGCTCGGTTCTCGGTCTCGATCCAGGCGGAGTCCGGCACGACTAATCACGTGACGGCGCCGTTGTTCGAGGGCGAGTTGGCTTTGCTCGACCCCGAGTTGCCTGATGGCTGGCAAATCGTCAAGCAGGGGCGTCAATTCACGCTCCACTCGACCGCCGCAGGCCGCAGCCAGATCGAACTGACTCTGGTCGCCCGGGTCATTCGAGAAGAGCCGTGGAATGTCGTTCGTTTCACGGGCCCTCCCGCCGCGGCCGCCACGGTCTGGGTCACTTCCGCCGAGCCCAACATGGATCTGCAGCTTCTGAGCGGATTCCCGATCGAGGACAACGACGCCAGTCAAGCGGGTGTTCGTGGTGTGGTGGGGGCTGATCGCCAAGTCGCCCTGCGCTGGCAAGGCAAGGCGATCGAAGCAACCCGCGAAGCCCTGGTCACCGCCGACACCCGCTGCACAGTGGACGCCACGCCGGCGATCATTCGCTTGCTGACGACCTTCGCGTGCGAGGTTCTCCAGGGCCGTTGCTCGCAGGTCAGGGTCGCCCTGCCGCCCGGCCAGACGCTGACCAAGTTGACCGGCGACCAGATCAAGGACTGGCGGGCGGTCGCGGAGGGCGACGCCTCGGTCGTGACGGTGGATTTCATGCGTGCGATGGAAGGTCTCACCACGTTCGAGCTGGTCTCGGAACAGCCGTTGCCCGCACTGCCGGGCCCCATTGCGTTGCGTCCCCCGCAGCCTCTTGGAATTCAGCGGGAAACAGGTCGCCTCAACGTCCGGACCGAGGACCTGGTGGCGCGGGTGGACCGGAGCGAAGGGTTATGGCAGGTCAATGCCGATCCGGGCGACTTCGCCGCCTTTCAGTTCAATCAACGTCCGGCGGTGCTCCATCTGCATCTCTCACCGGTGGAACCGCTGGTGACGGCGGCGGCGCGCGTGCGGGCCGCGATCGAGGAAACGCGGCTGCTCGCCGAGCATCGGTTTGACTTGAACGTTTCGCGAGCGGGCATTTACGGCCTGGAATGGGGTGTGCCTCCAGACTGGACGGTGACACAGGTCGAGGGAGAAGGCATCGAGGACTGGCAATCGAGCGCGGGACAACTGCGGTTGCGGTTTGCCCAACGTCTGCTGGGCCAGCGCGTTCTCACGGTTCATCTCGAACAGGCACTGAACCGCCTCCCCCCGGACATTGCGTTGACGCCGTTGCGTCTGGCGAGCGCGACGCGCCAAACCGCGCTCATCGGCGTCGGCGCCAGCGCAGGCATTCAACTGAAGACCGGCGTCCTGAGCGGCTGCCGTGAAATCCCGGTTGGTGCCTTGCCCGAGCGACGGGATGAGTCGCTCGCCTTTCGGGCGGACGCGGGCGATTGGCGGGTCGCCCTCGCGGTCGAGCGGCTGAGTCCGCGGATCGTGGCTGAGGTGTTCAACCTGGTCACCATCGGCGACGGTCTTGTCGGCGGCGGCGCCACGATCCGGTTTGGCATCGTCAACCAGGGGGTCCAGCAATTCCGCGTTCGGCTCCCGGCCCACTGGCGCAATGTCGAGTTCACCGGCGCGAACATCCGCCGCAAAGATCGCGAGGGCGACGTCTGGAGCATCGCTCTGCAGGACAAGGTATGGCGCGGTTACACCCTTGTCGCGACTTATGACTACGCCTTTGACCCGCAGAAAGCGACGCTGGACGCGGGTGGCGCCCACCCGCTGGACGTGGAACGGGAGACCGGCACCATCGCCATCACCAGCGCCGCCAACCTGGCCCTCGAACCCGCCCCGATCACGGAACCGTTGCGGCGCATCGATCCTTCCGAGCTGGCGGCGACCGATCGCGCCTTGGTGGCCCGGCCGGTGTTGCTGGCCTACCGCTACGAAGGCTCCGCTTACGCGTTCGAACTTCACCTCACGCGTCACGAAGAGGTCCCCGTGCTCGATGCCGTGGCGGACCGCGCCCAGTTCACCAGCGTGCTGACCGGGACCGGGGAAATGCTCACCCAGGCGAGTTTCCTGGTGAAGAACAACGAGCGGTCGCATCAGCGCTTCGAGTTGGCTCCCGACGCGACTCTCTGGGGCGTGACCGTCAACGGCGAACCTGTGCGCGCTGACCGCGACGGCGATTGGGTGGTTGTGGCCCTGCCGCGCAGCGACAACCGTGACCAAATCTACGCCATCGATCTCAAGTACGCCCAGCAGGTCGGCACCCTCAGCGGCCTGTGGCCCAAGCGCCTCGAACTCACCGCCCCCAAGACCGACCTGCCCGGCACCTACGCCGAGTGGGTGCTTCACGTGCCTGCCTCCCGCCACGTTTACGGTTTCGCCGGCACCCTCAAGGTCACCGGCGGCACCACCTACGGTTGGCGGGACGGTTGGGATCAGTTCGTCGCGACGTATCGCGGACTCTGGCACGAGTATGGCGCCGCGCTGATCTTTGGCGCGGGCCTCCTGGCCTTCGTGGTCGCTCTCATCTGGTACGGCAACAAAAAGGGCTTTGGCGGCGTTGTGACCGTCCTCATCGTCTTCTGTTTCCTCGCCATCCTCGCCGGCATGATGCTGCCCGCCCTCTCGAAGGCCAAGGGCAAAGCCCAGCGCATCAATTCGCTCAACAACCTCAAACAAATCGGCCTCGCCGCCCGCCTTTACGCAACCGATAACAAGGACCGAATGCCTGACAGCCTCGATGCGATGAAGGGGGAGCTGGGCACCGACAAAGTGTTGTTCGATCCGGAAACCGGCCAACGGTACACCTACGTCGGCGCGGGCAAGTCCGAAGCCGATCCCAACGCCATCATCGCTTACTCGCCGGAACGCCCTGGCGGACGACGCGAGGTCGTGTTCGCTGACGGCAGCGTGCAGATCATGTCCGCCGCACAGTTCGCACAGGCCACCGCCCAGGACCAATCCGTTCCCATGGATCAGCGGATGCTCGAACGCTACGGGCCCGCCGGGCGTTCCCAGACTGCCGCAGTCCCCGATGCAGCCCAAATCGTGACGGCTGCTCCCCAGCCGCCCCCACCCCCCCAGGCCCAAGTGCCCACGCCAGTCCAAACACCGGCCGAAGGCGTCGCGACTGCCGTTGAAGGAGTCCCGGGGGTTGCCGGCGCCATGCCCACGGCGGCTGGCATCAAGTCGATCCGCTTCGATCTTCCCAAGGCTGGACGGGCATACACGTTCACGCGCGTCCTGAGCGTCGAAGAAACAGCCCCGCGGATCAGCGTGGCCCTGGTGTCCAGTCGGCTCTTCACGTTTGTCCGTGCTGCGGCCCAAGTACTGGCTTTTCTGGTGGGGTTAATGCTCGTCCTGGTCCACTGGCGGTCGGTGCGTCCCAAGGCGTTCTGGTTGACGGTCGGGGTGGTGCTCGCGGGATTGGCAATCGCCGATCTGCTGATCGCCTGGCGCGTGTTGCACCTCGCGCTCTCGATGGCTGTTCCCGGCGTGCTGTTCGCGGCGGTGGCGTGGGCGCTCCTGCGCTGGCGCCAACGCGCCACAAACCGCCCACCACCTCCCGCGTCCCCGCCTCTGCCCACGCCAGAGGCGGAAGCCTCCGGTCCCGGGGTTGCCTCCGGCGCCACTCTGTTGGTGCTGCTCTTATTCAGTGGATGGACGGAAGCAGAGGCCGCCACACCGTCGGAGCCCTCCTCGAACCGCGTGGCGATCACACGCCTCGACTTGACCGGCGTCGCGCGACAGCGGGCCGCCCAATTCGATGCCACGCTCCTGCTTGTCGCCAACGGCACCGATGCGTCCGCTCCGCTGTTCGGCGCGGACGTTGCCGTCGAGGAATCGACCGTGATTGCCGGGCAGGCGCAGATCTGGCGGGAGGGCGACCAGTGGAACGTGTTCATGCCGCGCCCCGGCTCGGCGACGGTGCGATTGAAGTTGCTGGCGAAGCTGGGTGGCGACCTGGCCAAGCCGGAACTCGATCTGACCTTGCCTCCGGCCCTGGGCGGGCGATTGACGCTTGTGTTGACGGAACCGGACGCCGACGTTGAGTATCCCGATGCGCTGGGTTTTACCCGGCGGCTCGAAGGGGAGACGACCGTGGTCGAGGCGGTTTTGGGCGGCACCGGCCGGCTGCGCCTGGGCTGGACCCCCAAACGCAAGCGCGCCGCCGAGGTCGAAGCCACCGTCTTCGCCAACCAGATCGCCCTCGTCACGCTCGGGGGCGGCGTCATCAGCACTCGCGCGGTGATGGACTGGCAGGTCAGCCAGGGCGAACTGCGCCAGGTGCTCGTGCGCCTCCCGACGGGCAGTCGGCTGCTGAAGGTCCAAGGCCCGCAAGTGAGTTCCTGGCAGTTGACGCCCACGAACGCCAGCCTCCTAAGGGTCGATCTCCTCAAGCCCGTTGCCCCGAGTCTGCGTCTCACGCTTGAACTCGAGCAGAGTCTCGAAGCGCTTCCAGCGAACACGCGGATTGCCCTGCCGGAAGCGCTCGAGGTCAAGCGCCAGACTGGCAGCGTGGGGATCCGGGCCGCAACCGAACTGGGCCTGAGCATCGAGCGCACGGCCGGGCTCGATCGGGTCGACAACGCCGAGTTCGCTCGAGCAGCCGAAGACGCCCAACTGGCCGTCTTCAGCGCATGGCGCTTCCTCCGACCCGACTTCGATCTCGAAGTGAAGGCCGAGTTGCTCCAACCGCGACTTGAAGTGCTCCAGCGCCAACATTTCACCGTCGGCCTCGATCAGACCGACCTCATGAGCCGGATCGAATACACCGTCACCCGCCTGGGCGTGTTCGCTCTGCGCCTGGGTCTGCCCGCCGAAGGCCGCCTTGACGCGGTCAGCAGCGAGGCCATGCAGAGTTGGGCTGAACACACCGAAGGCGCCCAGCGTTTCCTCGACCTGACGCTCAAGGAACGCACAATCGGCCGTGTCGAGGTCGAGGTCCACTGGTGTCAGCCTTTGACAAACCTGCCGCCCGTGTTGGCCCTGGCCGGCCTGCACCCCCTCGACGCGGCCAAGCTCAACGGCTACCTGACCGTATCCGCCGGCGCCGGAGTCGGGCTGAAGACCACCAACCTGGTCGGGGTGGTCGAAGTTCCCGCGGCGACGGTGCCCGGGTTCACGCCGGCGAACGCAGGCGCGCTGGCCTTCAAGTACTTGACCACCGAGCCTTCCGCGGAGTCGCCCTGGCGGGTTGCGCTCGCGACGGAGCAGCTCGAATCCTGGGTCCGCGCCGAGATCGTGACGTTTGCAAGCGTCGGCGAGACGCTCGTCAGCGGTCAGACCCTGATCCGCTATGAGATCCAAAACGCCCCGACACGCGAGTTGCGCCTCAAGGCACCCCCCGCCTGGCGCAATGTGGAAATCCTGGGAGCCGGCATCCGTCGACGCGATCATACAGACGGCGAGTGGCGCATCGAACTGCAGAACAAAGTCATGGGGACTTACCGATTGACCGTGCCCTGGGAAATGCCGCGCGGCGACTCGAACGCGCTGGTGCTCGCGGGTCCTGAGGCGGTCGGCGTCGAACGCGAGACCGGGGCGGTGGGCCTGCTCACACAGGGCCAGTTCCAGTTGGCACCGACGGACACTCCCGATCAGTTGTTGCGCATTGACGCCCGCGAGTTGCCAGCCTGGGCGACCGCCGCCCACCCGGGACACCCGGTGCTCAGCTATCGTTACCTGCGGCCCGGCTGGCGGCTGGGCCTTGAAGTGCGCCGTTTCCAGGATGCGGCTGTCCTGCAGGGCCTGGTGGACAGCGCGCAACTCCGAACGGTCATGGCCGACGATGGCCAGCAAATGACGCAGATGGAGCTGAGCATCCGCAATAACGGACGCCAGAACCTCGCCGTCGCCCTTCCGCGGGACGCCCGACTCTGGTCCGCATTTGTGGACGGCCAGCCCGTCCGCCCCGCCCGACGCGACGACCAACTCTTGCTCCCGCTGGAACGCCCCACCACTGACGACATCCCCATCGCGGTCGAGGTCATCTACGTGGGACGTGTTGATTTCCCCCGCGTGGCGGGCCGGGTCCAGCTCGATTCGCCCTGTCTCGATCTGCCTCTCAAGGACGCCCGTTGGGAACTGTTTGTGCCTCCGGACTACTCATACCGAAAGTTCGCAGGCACCATGAGCTACGAAAGCGCCGAACTGGTTGCGGTCAGCCAGGACTTCACCTTCGCCGAGTATCAACGTCAGGAACTGTCGAAACAAGCCAGCTTCGAGGCGCGCGCAGTCGATTTCCTCCAACGCGCCCGGACCGAATTCGCCACTGGCAATCTCGACAAGGCCACGCAACTCAAGGGATTCAAAGGCGCGCAGATTCGCGATCAACAGGCCGCCGCCGAGTTGAAACGCCTCGAAGCCGATGTGAACCGCGCCCAAAGCAGCCAACTGATCGAAGCGCAGCGCAACTACCTCTTCCTCAACGATGCCCGACTCGGTTTGGAGCGGGGTGACCTCCGCGCTGAACAGGCCCCCGACCTGTCGAAAGACTACGACGCCCGCGTGGCCGAACAGCAGGTGGCCCAGTTGCAGAAAGCACAAGCCCTCACTGAGACGCGCGTCGCTCCCTTGCGCGTCAATCTCCCCACGCGCGGCTTGCGCTACTCGTTCGTGCAAGCGCTTCAGACCGAGCCCAACAAGCCCTTGACCATCCGCCTGCACGCCCGCAACGAGCGCGAGCGCGGTTGGATTGCCGCCGCCGCTCTCTGGCTTGGCGGGTTTGCTCTCTTATGGATTGTCGCCGCCGTCACCCTGGCTGCTCGACGAGCCCGCTGATCGGCACGAGCGCGCTTGCTCCCGGCGAGGCTGCGCCTCAGACCAACGAGGCGTGTGACCAGATCGTTTGCGCTTGGCCTTCCCCAGGTGATCGGCGCGTCCCGCTGAGTCTCCCGTCCGGTCGCCAAAGCCCGATCAAAACTTGAAAACCTCGTTCATGCGACCGCACTGAGGGCAGCGGGAGAGATCGACATCGGCATCATCGGTATACACGTACCCGCATTGTCCGCAGCGGAAGATGTGGTCTTCCGTCTCGGTCGGACCGAAGCGGCGCCGACGCAGTTCACAATAGACTGCAATGGCCGCGACCGCGGCCAGCAGCACGAGGACGTAAGAAAAGAGAAGGCGCTCGACGGTCATGGAGCATTTGTGCCGGGAGAAAGCACCTGCCACTGGAAGACAAGTTGTCCCCAGGTCAGGAGTGGGGCGCCGGGTTCCGGGGCGACCGGCTCAAAGCGGGCGGCGCGGGCCAACGCCAGGGCGTGTTCGTCGGCGGCCGGGAGCCCGCTGCGCGTCAGCAGAGTCGCTGCCAGCACCCCGCCGTCGCGATCGACCATCAGTTCAACGGTCGTGGGCGCCAGCACGTCGTGGTGAGTCCAGCTTGGCAGTTCGGGGGCATCGATCCTCTTCCGCCTGGCCAGTTCACCTTCCACGCGGGCGGCGGATGGCAGCGGAGTCGATGGCTTTGGCGTGGCGGCAGCGCCTGCAAACGGTTCCGGGAGTGGAGCAGCGGCCAGCGGGGACGGGACGGCTTGGGACGTTGAGAGGCTCTTGGCGACGGCCAGACGGTTCGGGTCTTGCGTCAACCATTGGGGAGGGTCAGCCCAATACCGTGAACCGCCTTCCAGCCTCGGCAGCCGGCGCCAGGTCGGCCCCGAGAATCCTCGAACACTCACCAAGGCGACCTCCGCCGGGTCGTCCACCCACACCTGGGATTCCAGGTCGGACGGCGTCACCGGCTCGGGCAACAGCCGCACTCGGCCCCGCTGGTTCGCGGGAGCAACGGACAAGGGGGTGCGTGACGAAAAGACCAACACCAGAATCACCTGAAGCAGGAAGATGCTGGCCACCCACTGCCACCCTCGGGGTCGGTCCCAGAACCCGGATTTGTGAGCAGAATGGCCGATCATGGACTGCCCGGCGATTGCGCCCCGGACGGGAACAGCGGGGGACGAGTGCCGATCACAATCTCCCGAATCCCGGCCTGTCGGGCGAGGGCGGCCAGGCGCACGATCGCCGCATGCTTGACCGATGCGTCGGCCTGAACAAGCAGCGCGAGCGGTTCACGGCTCTGCTCTGATTTGGCTGCCAGACGCTCCCGCAACTCTTCGTCGCCAATCACCTGATGCTCGAAGTAGACCAATTCGTGCTGGTCCACAGTGACCACCAGGAACGGTCCCCGTGGGGCGGGTTGATCCTGCAACCCTACGGTGGGGAGCTGGATCTGCAATCCCGGCACCGGCGCAAGCGCGGTTTGGAGCAGCAGGAACAGCACCAACAGAAAGAGCACACTCGCCACTGGCGCAACGTCCAGCCGTCCGGTGAATGGCTTGAGATTGCGTTGGTACCGCATCGGTCGAGAGCGGCTAACGAGGGTGCGTCTCGGCCCGAGGCCGCAGGTCGCCATCTCGTTTCGTCTGGGCTTTGGCCTTCATATGGTCTGAGGCGCGCCTCGCTCGAGTGGCTCCTCGTTTAAAATCTTTAGTAAACGACTCAAGTTCTTGCGCCGCGCAGCGGCGCCCCTTAGCGAGGCGTCGAATGTCGGTTGCCATGGCCAAAAGCCAGCGCAAACGAATCGGTGTCATGCTCCCTCTGTCTGAGGCGCAGCCTCGCTAAAGCTTGTGGAGATCGTTCAGCAGGCTGACGATTTCGGAGGACGCTTTCTCCATGTCGACGACGATCTCATTGACACGGCTGACCAGGTAGTTATAGCCGGCATAGCAGGGGATCGCCACTGCCAACCCGGCCCCTGTGCAGACGAGCGCTTGCCAGACCCCCCCCGCCAGTTGGGCCGCCGGAGCCGAGATGCCTTGGGTCTGGAGAACGCGGAAGACGTCGATAAAGCCCAGCACGGTGCCCAGCAGGCCCATGATCGGCGCGATCTGCCCGATCGTCGCCAACAACGCGAGCTTCTCCTCGAGCCGCGGCACTTCGACCAACCCCGCGTCCTCGAGGGCTTCCCGAACCCCCTCCCTTCCCCGTTCGCGATTGAGAACCGCCGTCTTGACCAACCGGGCCACCGGTCCGGGGGTCGCATCGCAAATGGAGATCGCCTCGACCACATTGTCCCGTTTGAGCACGTTGCGCACGCCGTTGATGAAGTCGAGGGAATTGATCTGTTCCCGATGATAGTGCAGCAACCTCTCGACAAACACGGCCACCGCCAAGGCTCCGGCAACCAAGAGGAGCCACATCATCGAACCGCCATGGCTGAGCAACTCGGGCAACATCCGCTTCTTCTACCGGGACGAAGCCGGCATCGGCAATCTTCAAAAAACCCGCTCGCGCGGGTGAGAACTCAATTGCGCCGCCGGACAGGTCCCCCTATCTTCCGCACGAAGCGCGCCGCGCGTCCCGCCGGCTGGCGCCATGCGCAATGAACGTCACACTCAATTGGCTGAAACAATACGTCGATTTCGACTGGACCCCGGACGAACTCGCTGAACGGCTGACCATGCTGGGCCTTGAAGTCGAGGGGGTCAAGCGTTTGGGCGGCGAGTTCGATGGCATCGTCGTCGCCCAAGTGCTCTCCCGAGACAAGCACCCCAATGCCGATAAGCTCTCGGTCTGCCGGGTGCAGGACGGGCAAGGGGAACGCCAGATCGTCTGCGGAGCCCAGAACTTTCAGGCAGGTGACAAGGTCCCCCTGATCTTGCCGGGCCATTGCCTGCCCGCCCGGCCCGGCGAGCCGCCCTTCTCCATCAAGGTCGGCAAGATACGAGGAGTGGAATCGCACGGCATGCTCTGCTCCCCCAAGGAGCTTGGTCTGGCCGAGGATGCGCAGGGACTCATGATCTTGCGCGCAGACGCTCCGCCCGGCCAACCCTTTGCCGCGTACCTGGGCCGCAGTGCTGGCGATGTCGTGTACGACCTGGAAATCACGCCGAACCGCCCCGACCTCAACAGCGTGATCGGCATCGCGCGCGAAATCGCGGCACTCACTGGACATCCACTGCGCCTGCCCGAGCTGCACACGCCGCCGCTGCTGCCCGACGACCTTCGAGCTGACGACCTTGTGGCGGTGCGCCTCGAAGACCCGGACCTGTGCCCGCGCTATACCGCCCGCGTGCTGCGGGGCGTGAAGGTAGGGCCCAGCCCGGATTGGATGCGTGCGCTGCTCGAACGGGTGGGGCTGCGCAGCATCAACAACGTGGTCGACGCCACCAACTTCGTGATGCTCGAAATCGGACAACCGCTGCATGCGTTCGATTACGGCCTCATCGCCCCCGGACGCGCGGCTTCCGCAGACCCGGGCGCCAAGCCTGTGATTGTGGTCCGACGCGCGCGGGCGGGTGAATCGTTCATCACGTTGGACGGTCAAAACCATCGCCTCGCCGATGCCATGCTGCTCATCGCGGACGAGCAGAAAGGCATCGCGCTGGCGGGCATCATGGGAGGAGAGAATTCGGAGATCCATGAGCGGACCGTCGACGTCCTGCTCGAGAGCGCCTATTTCATGCCCGCCAACATCCGGCGCACCTCGAAGATGCTCGGGTTGCGCACGGACGCCTCGTATCGCTTCGAGCGCGGAGCCGACCTGGAAATGACCGACTGGGCCAGTCGGCGGTGCGCCCAGTTGATCCTCGAGACCGCAGGCGGCCGGCTCGCCGCTGGCGCCGTCGATGCGTATCCCCGACCGCTCGAACCGCGCCAGATCACCTTGCGCCACGAAAAGGTCAATCAACTGCTCGGCATTCATCTCCAGCCCGCCGAGATCGAGTATTACCTCGGTCAACTCGGCCTGAAGGCGGCTGGGCGCAAGCCGCGGCCGGTCGGTGAGTCTGATCGGATCGAGCCGGTGACCTTCATCGTCCCCACGTTTCGCGTCGACCTGAAGCGAGAGGCGGACCTCATCGAGGAGGTCTGCCGACTGCATGGTGTCGAGAGGATCCCCGCCACCCCGCCACGGGGGGCGATCGGTGCGCACGAGTACGACGCGCGTCACGACCAGATCGCCGAGGCCCGGCGGCTGCTCGCGGGTCTGGGCTTGCAGGAAGCTCAGGGCCAAACGCTCATCTCCGACACCGCTGCGGCTTTCGTCCTGGCACCCTCCTGTCCTGGCCCAATGACCCGGCCCGCTGCGGCGGTGGCGCTGGCCAACCCGCTCAGCGGCGACATGAATGTCCTGCGTCCGAGTCTGTTGCCGGGGCTTCTCGATTCCCTGCGCCACAATCTGAACCGCCAGAACCTGGATGTCGCCCTGTTCGAGGTGGGCCGCGTCTTCGTGCCGGATGGCGGAAGCATCGCGGAGCACCGGCGAATCGGCCTGGCTCTGACGGGCCGGCGCCAACCCACCTTCTGGAGCGGTCCGGACCGGGAGGCCAGGTACGACGCGTCGGACCTCAAAGGACTGGTCGAGGAGTTTCTGGAGCAGTATGGCCTGCGCGGCGTCACCTGCCTCCGACAGACGGATCCTCCCCCGCTCTTCGTCGAGTCGGCTGTGCTGCTGCTCGGAGGAAAGCTGGCGCTCGGAGAGATCGGGCAACTCGCTCCGGCCCTGGCCAAGCGCTACGACCTGCGCGATCCCGTGTTTCTGGCGGAGCTTGACCTCACGCAGTTGCTGCTGCGCCGCAACCCGGTGAAATCCTTCAAACCGTTGCCCGCCTTCCCGTCGATCCGGCGCGACCTGGCGATTGTGGTGGCGGAGTCTGTCACGCACGAGGCGGTGGTCTCGTCCGTCAGACAGGCCAAAGTCCAACACATCGAATCCATCGAGTTGTTCGACGTCTTCCGGGGCAAGAACATCGCTCCCGGCCAGAAGAGTCTGGCCTACGCTTTCACCTACCGAAGCGCGGAACGCACCCTGACCGATGTCGAGGTCAACGCCGCCCAGGACAGGATCGTAGCCCGGCTGACCCAGGACCTCGACGCCGTCGTGCGTGACTCCTGACTAACCCCTTCGGTTGACCCGCCAGAGCAGGATGGCGCCGACGATCTGAAAAAGCAGGTTCGGGATCCAGAGCACCAAGTGCGGCAGGCGGTCAGGCCGGGTCTCCCAGGCCTGCCCGAGGATGATAAAACTGTAGTACATCAGCACGAGAACCAACGCCAAAGCCACCCCTGCGCTGGTTTCACGGCGGTGGGCGCGGATGCCCAAGGGGATGCCCACCAACGCGAATCCAACGCACGCGAACGAGAACGCAACCTGACGGTGCATCTGCACCGCGACAGGCGTCACGTCAACCCCTCGCCGACGATAATCATAGAACTCTCGCATGAGCCTGCCAAAGGTCATCTCGGAGAGCCTGGGCTTGTCCCGGCGGGGTGAACTGACGCGGACGGGCAGGAGCAGCGGTCGATCCTGAGCGCTGCCTAACTGCCAGGAATCCCGGTAGACCCCTTCAACCTCGGGCAGAAAAAGGCGCACCTGCCCGTTGGTGGGGTCGATGCTGACCGTTGCCTCCGGTGCGCTCAACACGAGTTCCACTCGGGGAACAGACGACGAGACATTCGGCGGAGACACGGATTCAGGAGCCACATTCGTCGCGGCCGGGACATCCGGGATGGCCGTGGCGCCGGCTGCGTGGTCGAGGGGCAGATTGGTCTCGACGACAACTCCCGGCGCACCGTTTGTCTCTTCCGTGATGCTGGCCGGCATCTCGTCCGTCTCTCCCTCGTCGGACAGTGGCGACGGCTGGCCGGTCTCCATTTGGTAGATCACCACGTTCTTCAGTGTGTCTCCCTGAGCGCTTCCCACGTAGATGATGTAGCCCGGGAAATCTTTGATGAACTGGTTCTCGGCCAAAAACTTCGTGGGTTGATCGACCCCAAGGCGGTAGAACAGTTCTTTGTAGGCCATTCGGCATTGCGGCGCGAGCCGCAGGTTGAACCAACCGCTCAACCCGGTGAGGGCAAGGCTCAAGAGCAACACCGGCGCCGCAAGGGCGACGAGACTGATGCCACTGGCCCGTGCCGCGGTTAACTCCTGGTCCGCGCTCAAGCGACCGAATGTCAACAGCGTTGCGGTCAGCAATCCCATGGGCAGCGCGTACACCATGACATAGGGCACCAACAGGGTGATTGCCTGGATGACAATCCCCAAGGTGGCCTGGCGGTTGACGAGCAAACCGAGGATTTGCTTCAGCAGGTTCCCAAGCAGAAGGACAAAAGTGAAGACGATGACAGTCATCGCGACGCTCGCCATCACCTGACGCAGGATGTACCAATGCAGCGTTTTCATCCCTTCGGCACCACAGCGAACAGCTTCGCGCGGTTCACGACAAAAGAAAAGGGCCGCCTTCCTGCAAAGACGGCCCTGAGAAGCTGGCCCGACGACGCCTTGGCAGGCTCGCCGAGTCGGCGCCCGCGGTCTAGTAAACCGTCGTGCTCTCGAGTTCGACGATCGGAGTCTCGCGCGTCCGCGTCGTGACCTGCACTTCGAGGCGATGGTCGCCTGCGGCGACGCCCTTGGCGCGGATCGTGTAGGTCACCACGGCCTTCGGCGCCAGGGTCGGCACCACCGGCCACGTGACATTCTTGCCGCTGATGGTCCCCCCGCTGGAGGCGCTGACCGGGTCCGTCTGGGCCTGGAAGGCGGCCTTGACGGTGATGTTCTCGATGTTCCGGCTGGAGCCTTGGTTCGTCACCCGGATGGTGAATGTGGTGAACTCATCGACTTGGATCGGATCGGGATCGTCAACCACCTCGACGAGCACGCCGGTGACGCCAACCCACTCGGTGCAGGCTTGGGCAGACTCGCGCAGGCCCTGGGATGTCACGACCGCCGCGCCGTTGCAGTAGTTGCCCGGCTCCTTGGAGGTGAGGGTCACATTAAACGACTTCTCAGCGCCCTTCTCGAGGGTCCCAACGTTCCACGTCGCGGTGTTTCCGCTCACGGTGGCGCCCTGAGCCGTGACGATCGCAGTCGGCGGCGGCGCAGTGTCTGTCAGCACCACACCCGTCAGATCGACGTCTCCCACGTTGCTCACTTTGATCTGGTAGTTGGCGGTCTTGTTGATCAACTGCTGTTGATCACCCGTCTTCACGATCTTAAGGCCGGGCTGAACCACGGTGGTGCACGCGTCGTCGCTGACCTTTGGAACATTGTCGGCAACCGCAGACGCCGTGTTGCAGAATTTGCCGCGCTGCGCAGCTTTGACGGTCACCGGGATGGTCTTGGACTGGTTGGGGGCCAACTCACCCACATTGAAGGTCAGTTGCTTCTGGCCGCTGGCGTGCGTCAGACCCTCAGGAATGTCATCCGTCACCACCACATTCCGGGCAACGGCGTTGCCGCGATTGGCGACCACGACGTTGTAGGCGACATCCGCGTTGAGTTGCGCCACCTCGGGCCCTGTCTTCTCGATGGCCAAGAGCGGTCGTCCGACGAGGGTCTTGGCGCACAGCCGCGGATCGGCGGAAACCGTCGCGCAGGAGCCGAGCTCGCCTTCGCGATCCGCACGAACCCATACCTTCAAGGGCACGACCTGGCCGGGATCCATATCGCCCAACTCCCACACAAGGCGGTCGCCAACCACACGGGCCTGAGGTTCGCTCCGGACATAAGTCGCGCCAGCCGGAATCTGCTCGGTGACTACAACGTTGCCCACGCAGGCCATCGCGCGCGGATTCAACTCATACATGAACTCCTGCCCCAGCAGAACCTCGCGCGGCATCGTCTTCGTCATGTGCACCCACCCGGTGTCAATCACATCGCAGGCCCCGCTTGGCTGCGGGGCGGGCGCCTCGACAACGCGCGCAGGCCTGGGCGCCACCACCACCGCCGGTGCCGCCTCGCTCCCAGTAAACGGTGAGCGGCCCGTGTAAAAGTCGCCGTAAGGCACACTGAAATTCCGACGACCGTGCAACGGATCCTCGACGCCGGTCGCTTGCGCCACGGCCGTTTGAGAGAAGGCGAGAACGAGCGCTGTCAAGCTAGCAGACAGCACTAACGACATAGAAAAATTTGGACGTTTCATTGCTGAGGCAAATCCTAAGGCTGGCGCAGATCACTTGTCAATCCTTGCGCAATCCTTGCGCAATCCTTGCGCAAACCTGCCTCAGGACTGTCTGAAGTGCTGACGTGCTCAGAGGGTTGGCCCGTTCTCCGGCGATTCGATCAATGGGAAGTGTTGCCTGAAAATACGTTGGTGGAGAATAACTTGGACCGTCAACCGGCACTTCTAAGCCCGTCAGCGCTGCCCTGCTAGTCATGACGTTCAACTGGAATGCAGGGAACGCCCCCGTGAAAGAGGCATAGGCAACCGTCACCGACCGGCGGTAGAGCATCTGTCCATTCAAACCCAGGCCGTTCGAGACCCAGGCGTCGGCGGCCGTCCCCGTCGGGTTGATGTGAGCCGTAAACCAGTACTTGACCCCAGCCGCCAGCGCCGGGCGAACCGTCGAACTCAGCCTCACCAGGCTCATCGTCGGCCCCGGCACCATGCACCAAGACTCGAGTACCGCGCCCGGTTTGCCGCCCGCATCGGCCGCGAGCGAGAAGGTCCGAAGCGTCGTGCTGCTCGCCGTTAACGACTTACGCGCGAAAGGCAATTCGACCGAATCCAGTGCCCCGCCTGCCGCCATGACGAAAGGCACCGCAATCTCGAGAGCCGCGCTGGGCCCGTAGGGAGTCCCTGGGTCGGCGATCCCCCAACTGGATGCCGCTGGGATCGCCCCTGCTGCGTCCAAGGTCGTGAAGCCGATCGTGAGACCATCCACAGGCGCGTCCACGGTGATCGTTGTCTGCACGCTGTCCTGGGCCGCCGGAACGCAGTTGTCCGTCACCGTCAGTTTCACGGTGTAGACGCCTGCCGCGCTGAACGTGTGAGACGGTCGCGCTTCGGTGCTCGTCGTTCCGTCCCCAAAAGACCACTGGTACGCCACGATGGACCCGTCCGGGTCATACGAGTCGGCGCCCGAAAAGGCGACCGCAAGCGGCGCTGTGCCCGTCGTGGGAGCAGCGCTGATCTGCGCCACCGGTGCCTGGTTGGCCGGCGTCACCCCAGAATCGTCCACTTTGACCCGGAAAGCGGGAATCGCCCCCGTGAAAGAGGCGTAGGCGACCGTCACCGACCGGCGGTAGAGCATCGTTCCATTCAAACCCAAGCCGTTCGAGACCCAGGCGTCGGCGGCTGTCCCCGTCGGGTTGATGTGAGCCGTAAACCAATACTTGGTCCCAGCGGCCAGCGCCGGGCGAACCGTCGAACTCAGCCTCGCCAGGCTTATTGTCAGCCCCGGCACCATGCTCCAGGACTCGAGCACCGCGCCCGGTTTGCCACCCGCATCGGCGGCCAGCGAGAAGGTCCGAAGCGTCGTGCTGCTCGCCGTTAACGACTTGCGCGCGAAAGGCAATTCGACTGAGTCAAGTGCCCCGCCTGCCGCCGTGACGAAGGGTACCGCAATCTCGAGAGCCGCGCTGGGCCCGTAGGGAGTCCCTGGGTCGGCGATCCCCCAACTGGATGCTAATGGAATACTGCCCGCCGCATCGAGAGTGGTGAAAGCCACGGTCACACCCACGACCACCGGCGCATCCACGGTGATCGTTGTCTGCACGCTGTTCTGGGCAGCCGGAACGCCATTGTCCGTCACCGTCAGCTTCACCGTGAAGACGCCTGCTGCGCTGAACGTGTGAGTCGGTTCCGCCTCAGCGCTCGTCGTTCCGTCCCCAAAAGACCACTGGTAAGCCACGATGGACCCGTCCGGGTCATACGAGTCGGCGCCCGAAAAGGCGACCGCAAGCGGCGCTGTGCCCGTCGTGGGAGCAGCGCTGATCTGCGCCACCGGCGCCTGGTTGACCGGCGTGACCCCGGAATCGCCCACCTTGACCCGGAACGCGGGAATCGCCCCCGTGAAAGAGGCGTAGGCATCGGTCACCGACCGGCGGTAGAGCATCAGTCCATTCAGATCCAATTCGTTCGAGACCCAGGCATCGGCGGCCGTCCCCGTCGGGTTGATGTGAGCCGTAAACCAGTACTTAACCCCAGCCGCCAGCGCCGGGCGAACCGTCGAACTCAACCTCACCAGGCTCATCGTCGGCCCCGGCACCATGCTCCAGGACTCGATCACCGGGCCCGGTTCGCCGCCTGCATCGGCGGCCAGCGAGAAGGTCCGAGGCGTCGTGCTGCTCGCCGTTAACGACTTCCGCGCGAGAGGCAATTCGACCGAATCCAGTGCCCCGCCTGCCGTCATGACGAAAGGCACCGCAAGCTCGAGAGCCGCGCTGGGCCCGTAGGGAGTCCCTGGGTCGGTGATCCCCCAACTGGCGGTCGCCGGGATGGTCCCTGCCGCGTCCAATGTCGTGAAGCCAATCGTCAGACCATCCACAGGCGCGTCGACGGTGATCGTTGTCTGCACGCTGTTTTGGGCCGCCGGAACGCAGTTGTCCGTCACCGTCAGTTTCACGGTGTAGACGCCTGCCGCGTTGAACGTGTGAGTCGGTCGCGCTTCGGTGCTCGTCGTTCCGTCCCCAAAAGACCACTGGTAAGCCACGATGGACCCGTCCGGGTCATACGAGTCGGCGCCCGAAAAGGCGACCGCAAGCGGCGCTGTGCCCGTCGTGGGAGCAGCGCTGATCTGCGCCACCGGCGCCTGGTTGACCGGCGTGACCCCGGAATCGCCCACTTTGACCCGGAAAGCGGGAATCGCCCCCGTGAAAGAGGCGTAGGCGACCGTCACCGACCGGCGGTAGAGCATCGTCCAGTCAAACCCAAGCCGTTCGAGACCCAGGCGTCGGCGGCTGTCCCCGTCGGGTTGATGTGAGCCGTAAACCAGTACTTGACCCCAGCCGCCAGCGGCGGGCGAGCCGTCGAACTCAGCCTCACCAGGCTCATCGTCAGCCCCGGCACCATGCACCAAGACTCGAGCACCGCGCCCGGTTTGCCGCCTGCATCGGCCGCCAGCGAGAAGGTCCGAGGCGTGGTGCTGCTCGCCGTTAACGACTTGCGCGCGAAAGGCAATTCGACTGAATCGAGTGCCCCGCCTGCCGCCATGACGAAAGGCACCGCAATCTCGAGAGCCGCGCTGGGCCCGTAGGGAGTCCCTGGGTCGGCGATCCCCCAACTGGCCGTCGCCGGGATCGTCCCTGCCGCGTCCAACGTCGTGAAGCCGATCGTCAGACCATCCACAGACGCGTCGACAGTGATCGTCGTCTGCACGCTGTCCTGGGCCGCCGGAACGCAGTTGTCCCTCACCGTCAATGCCACCGTGTAGACGCCTGCCGCGTTGAACGTGTGAGTCGGTCGCGCTTCGGTGCTCGTCGTTCCGTCCCCAAAAGACCACTGGTACGCCACGATGGACCCGTCCGGGTCATACGAGTCGGCGGCCGAAAAGGCGACCGCAAGCGGCGCCGTGCCCGTCGTGGGAGCAGCGCTGATCTGCGCCACCGGCGCCTGATTGACCGGCGTGACCCCAGAATCGCCCACTTTGACCCGGAAAGCGGGAATCGCCCCCGTGAAAGAGGCGTAGGCGACCGTCACCGACCGGCGGTAGAGCATCGTTCCAGTCAAACCCAGGCCGTTTGAGACCCAGGCGTCGGCGGCCGTCCCCGTCGGGTTGATGTGAGCCGTAAACCAGTACTTGGTCCCAGCCGCCAGCGCCGGGCGAACCGTCGAACTCAGCCTCACCAGGCTCATCGTCAGCCCTGGCACCATGCTCCAGGACTCGATGACCGCGCCCGGTTTGCCGCCCGCATCGGCGGCCAGCGAGAAGGTCCGAGGCGTGGTGCTGCTCGCCGTTAACGACTTGCGCGCGAAAGGCAATTCGACCGAATCCAGTGCCCCGCCTGCCGCCATGACGAAAGGCACCGCAATCTCGAGAGCCGCGCTGGGCCCGTAGGGAGTCCCTGGGTCGGCGATCCCCCAACTGGCGGTCGCCGGGATGGTCCCTGCCGCGTCCAACGTCGTGAAACCAACGACCAGATCGGCGCTCAAGGTTGGGCTGAAAGCAGCAAAAGCTGCTAGCAGAGCAGAGGTTAGGCAAGCTCTAGTCATGATAATACGTCATTCTTTGTCAGCAGAGAATAAGCGCAGCCTGGGAACGACAGATGAAAAGAGTCAAGCGTTAATTTGAATATTATTGGGACATTCTTCTTTGGCCAGGTGCATTTCGGGCTGCTTCCGGCGGCATTTCCTGCATTCATTTGTGCGAGTCGAGGCCGCTAGAATCCTTGACCGGTGAAACATGGTGGGGACAGGTCAAGTTTGTGTGCCGCGTTGATGGGTCAAGGATTCTAAGGAGCGAGGCGCGGGAGAGAAGGGCAGGAAAACGAAAGGGCCGTTCATGATGTCCAAGATTGGGATTTGGTCTCAGGCGCGCCTCGCTTGGTGTGTCGTTGCGTTGTGAGGTCGTATCCAGTTATCGTCCTTTCCGCGGGCGGTGAGACCGTCCGGGAAACCGATTGGTTTTGCACCGTTGCTCATGAGTCTGGCCATCGTTCCATTAGATCGTCGTTCCACCGACCTGGACCGTTTCATTCGGGTGTCGTACGGGATTTACGATGGGGACCCGCATTGGGTCGCGCCTCTCTGGTTCGATCTCAAGAAGGTCTTCACTGACGCCAACCCGTTGTTTGAGCACGCCGAGGTGCGCTTATGGGTGGCCCATAGAAATGGCCAGGACGTGGGTCGGATCGCCGGGATCATCGATCATTATTTCAATCAGGTGCAGCAGGGGCAGACTTTCTTCTTCGGGTTCTTCGAGTCAGTCAACGAACCGGCGGTGGCGGCTGGACTGCTCGACGCCGTGTGTGCCTGGGGGCGGTCCCAGGGACTCGACCGCCTGCTGGGGCCGATGAACCCCACCAGCAACGACGAGTGCGGGCTCTTGGTGGAAGGCTTCGACATGGACGCGGCGTTCATGATGCCCTACAATCCTCCGTACTACCCAGAACTCCTGAGCGGCCTGGGATTCCAGAAGGCCAAGGACCTTCTGGCCTATCTGATTGACATCTCGAAAAGCCCGCTCGACCGGTTGAACCGGTTGGCCAACAAGTGCCGAGAGCGAAATCCCGATCTCGTCTTTCGCTCGGTGACCAAGAAGAGCCTGCAAACCGATTTGGGCAAGATCAAGCAGGTCTACAACGCGGCTTGGGAGCAGAACTGGGGATTCACCCCGATGACAGACCCGGAAATTGACTTTCTGGCGGCGCGGCTCAAGCCCCTGCTGGTCGAGGGATTGGTGCAACTGGCGGAGAGCCCCGTCGAGCCGGTCGGGTTCCTCCTGGCTGTGCCGGACTTCAACCAGGCGCTGAAGCCGCTCCGGGGCCGCCTCCTCACCCCGAGGCTCCCGGGTGTTGTTCCTTACCTGCTCGGACGCAAGGTTCCCACACTGTGCCGCGTGATCACGCTGGGGGTCAAAGCGGCCTACCGCGGACGCGGGCTCGAGTCGGTCATGCTGTCGGAGGGCTTGAGGACGGGATTTCGGCTGGGGTTCACTGCGGCCGAAGCGTCGTGGGTGCTCGAAGACAACGTCAAGATGCGACGCGTCATCGAATTGTTCGGGGCGTCGGTGTACAAGCGGTACCGCCTCTATGAACGGGAGGCCATGAGCCGTGGCTCGATCAGGCCTGGCTCCTGAAGTCCGCCTGGAAAAACGGTTGCGTGCGCTCCCGGTTGCGGCTCTGATCGTTCCCGGGCAACCCCCGGACTTGAAAAGGAACCGCATGAAGACCAATCCCCGAATCGTGAACTGTCTGATGGGACTCTGGCTTGTGGGTGTCGCTGGCATGGCGGCGGATGCTCCCGCCGCAGTTACAGTCCCCGCGACATCCCCTCCTCATCTCGCCCGGCTGCAGTGGTGGCGCGAGGCTCGGTTCGGCATGTTCATCCACTGGGGACCGGTCAGTCTCAAGGGAACGGAGATTGGCTGGTCGCGGGGTGCCGAGGTTCCCACTGAACAATACGACCGGCTTTACCAGCAGTTCAATCCCGTCGAGTTCGACGCCGAGACATGGGCGCAGGTGGCGAAGCAGGCGGGCATGAAGTACGTCGTGTTCACCACGAAGCACCACGACGGCTTCTGCATGTGGGACACGAAGCAGACGGACTTCAACGTCATGCGCTCGCCGTTCGCCCGGGACGTGGTCAAAGAACTGTCGGCCGCCTGTGGCCGTCACGACCTGGCGTTCGGCACCTATCATTCGGTCTGCGACTGGCATCACCCCGATTTTCCGCTGGGCAGTCCAGGCGGCCGCACCCGCAAGCCCAATCCCAACCTGGACCGCTACGAGACTTACTTGCGCAGCCAGATCACAGAGTTGATCCGGGGCTACGGCCCGCTCCTGGTCATGTGGTTTGACGTCCCGCAGGAGTTCGATCGCCGGCGCGGGCAGGGCTTGATCGACCTGGCTCGATCCCTCCAACCCGACATTCTCGTGAACAACCGCAGCGGCGCGCCGGGCGACTACGACACCCCCGAGCAACAGGTCGGCGCCTTCCAAATGGACCGACCCTGGGAAACCTGCATGACCATCTGCGAGCAATGGGCCTGGAAACCGAACGACACCATGAAATCGCTCCAGCAATGTCTGCAAACACTCGTCCGCTGCGCGGGCGGGGACGGCAACTTGCTGTTCAATGTGGGACCAATGCCGGATGGCCGGATCGAGCCGCGCCAGGTAGAGCGGCTTCGCGAAATGGGCGCGTGGCTGGCCCGCTACGGCGACACTCTCTACGGGACACGCGGCGGTCCGTGGAAGCCGACGAAGACCCTCGCCAGCACCCGCCGGGGAAACCAGGTGTTCGTGCACATCCTGCGTTGGGACGCCGATACCGTCACCCTGCCGAACCTGCCGAAGAAGATCACCGGCAGCTCGCTCCTGACCCGAGGAGCCGTCCGTGTCACTCAGACCCCGGAGGGAATTTCCCTCACCGTGGCTCCCGCTGACCGGTCCGAGATCGACACCATCGTGTGCCTCGAACTGGACGGCCCCGCCCTGGATATCGCGCCGTTGAGCCTGCCCTCGGCCATTCAGGCCAGCGCGTCCGTGGTGTACCAGAACATGATGGAGTACGGCGCCCAGAGCGCCTTCGATGACGACCCGCACACGCGTTGGGCAACTGACGCCGGAACGAGATCCGCCTGGGTGACGCGCGATTATGGCCGGACGATCACATTCGATGGAGTGTCCATCCTGGAAGCCTACCCCGGCCGCGTTCAGCGTTTCGAGTTGCAGTGCAAGGAAGGCGACGCCTGGCGCACCATCTGCGCCGGCACAACCTTGGGAGAGAAGTTCGAACGTGCGTTTGCGCCCGCCACCGCTCGCGAGGTCCGGCTCAATATCCTGGACGCCAAGGAAGGCCCCACCATCTGGGAAATCCGGCTCAACGGGGTGCGCTAGCGCGCATTTCTCACCAGGTTTTGTGCAACGCGAAGCAGATGTCATCCGGAGAGGCAGCCATGCGCGCTAGAAAAGCAAAACCGCGCCCGAGTGGATGGATGGAACCGGGCAACAGAGTGTCGCCGAGCCAGGGCGGCTTCGGGGATGCTCTGACCCTTGTTTTCCCCTGTCCGGGCGCGGTTCTGCCACAGCCCGGATTTCCGTGTCATCTTTCGGGTTAGAGTGACTCTCTTTTTGAAATCTGCTGCAATTGAGTCAAGGTCTTGCGCCGCGCAGCGGCGCCACTTAGCGAGGCGTCGGGCGCCGGTGATCGTGGTGGACACCCAGCGGCTAGGAGTCGTTCACATGCCTCGGCGGTCTGAGGCGCAGCCTCGCTAAGCGGCCGCAAGCGCGTTGACCGCCCACGGCGAGTTTCCTCTCGGGTCCTCGACCGCATGCGCCGGAAGGTCTCGCTCGCCGCCCGCGGCCCGGCGACGTGTGCGCCATCGTCCAGGCTTGACGCTGTCGGGCGTCCGCTCTCATGCTGCGGAACGTTGCGTCGATCCGTTGCCATGCGAGGCGTGTGGCTGGCGCTGGTCCTGGCCGGCTGCGGCGTTTTCAGGTGTCTCGGCGCCGAGGCGCCTGCCGAGCCTTTGGCCGCAGGACCGTTTTATCATCGCTTTCGGCTCACGCTCGAGCCGGGTGAGCGCACGGAGGCGTTCGGGCCGTTGTTCTACACCGAGGAAGTCTGGGCCCAATGGCCTGACGCACTGGGCCTGCTGGCCGTTCCCGAGGAGCCATTGGAAGTGCAGGAAGCCGCAGTGACGGTGGCGTTGCCGCCGGTGTTCTCGAGCCTGCACCGCCCCGGGGTCGAGGGATTCTCGTGGGACTTCCTGTATCCGCTTTTGACCTACGATCGTTATGGGCAGGAAACGCGGCTGCAACTGGGCCAATTGCTCGCCTTCGGGGGAGGCCAATCGCAGGACGGATCGACGTCGCGCGAGTTCTCCCTGTTCCCATTGATCTTCTTTCGGCGCGCAGACGATCCCGCCCAGAATCACAGCGCCGTGCTGCCCTTTACGGCCATATCCGGCAGCGCTTGTTCCGGGATGAATGGCGGGTGGTGCTCTGGCCCCTGTACGCCCAAAGCCGCAAGAAGGATGTGGTCACCGACAATTACCTGGTGCCCCTGCTGCATCGGCGCCATGGCGACGGTCTGCATGGCTGGCAGTTTTGGCCACTGATCGGCCACGAACGGAAAGAGACCACCTGGCGCACGAATCGCTGGGGCGATGTCCAACCGCTCTGGGCGCGCGAGGCGCTGTTTGTGATGTGGCCGCTGTTCTTTCACAACACCGTGGACATCGGCTCGACAAACCAGGTGCGCCAGCGTGTGTTCCTGCCCTTCTACAGCCTCCAGTTGTCGCCGGCCAAAGAGACGCGCACCTATTTGTGGCCGCTGGGCCCGACCCTGGTCCACGACCGCGCCGAAGGTTATCGGCAAGTGGGTCTGCCCTGGCCTTTGATCGTATTCGCGCGTGGCGAAGGCAAGACAACGGATCGCGTTTTTCCCTTCTACTCCCACACCCGCTATCGGAATGGCGAGACGACTTGGTACATGTGGCCGGTCCTCTGGAAGAGACAGGCGCGGACGGAAGCGCTCGTGCGCGATCTGACGCGCGTGGCGTTCTTTCTTTATACGGACGTGACCGAGCGCAAGCCGGCCAGCGGCCAGACCGGGCGGCGGACAGACCTTTGGCCGCTGTTTGCGGCGCGGCGGGACTTCGAGGGCAACGAACGATTCCAATTGCTGGCCCCCATCGAGACGGTCCTGTCCGCCAACCCAAGCGTGGCGCGCAACTGGTCGCCCCTCTGGTCCCTGTGGCGCTCGGAGAAAAATGCGCGGACCGGGGCGCGCAGTCGTTCCCTGCTCTGGAATCTGTATCGGTCGGAAACGGCACCCGGCGTGAAAAAATGCTCGCTGCTGTTCGGCCTGATCCGGTATCAAGCCGGCCCTGAGGGTGTCCAGTGGCGCTGGCTCGGCCTGGTCGGCGGCGGCTCCGCTCGAGGCACTCCGAAGGATCATGTTTCAGAACGCCGGTGAAATGCTGATGTTGCTGTGGCGCACGGCTCGGGCTCTCCCCTGCACGTGGCGCCAGCAACGGAAAGTGTTCGATCAGTTGTTCGAGATCGGCAACTCGAGCCTGCTGATGGCCTGTTTGCTCTCGCTGTTTATTGGCGGCGTGCTCGCGCTCCAGACCGGCCCGGTGCTCGCCGAGCGCGGTCTGACCAACTTCATCGGCCAAATCGTCGGCCTTTCCATGTGCCGGGAGTTGGCGCCGACCATGATGGCGCTGTTGATCGCAGGACGGATCGGATCGTCGATGGCAGCCGAGATCGGTTCGATGACCGTCTATCAGGAAATCGACGCGCTGCGGACCATGAACATCAATCCGATCCACTATCTGGTGCTGCCGCGCATGGTGGCCATCAGCCTGGCGCTGCCGGTGCTGGTTGTCTTCTCGATTCTGGTGGGCTGGCTTGGGGGCGCCTTGGTGTCGGTCTACAACTACCAAATCGCCATCTCTGTCGAGGGCTATTTCAACAGCCTGCGCGACGGAATCGGCCTGATCGATGTCATCAACGGCCTGCTGAAGAGCGCGGCCTTCGCGGTGGTCATCGGTTTGGTGTCGTGCCACCAGGGCTTGCACACCGTCGGGGGACCGCGGGGCATCGGACGTTCCGTGACCAAAGCGGTGGCGAACTCGATTATCCTGATCCTGATCCTCGATTATTTCCTCACGCGGTTGTTGATGCACCTCGACTGATGAGCGACCGACCACAACAGGGGGTCAGCCTCCGGGTGTGCGATCTCCACAAGAGCTACGACGGTCAACACGTGCTCAGAGGCGTCAGCTTCGAGGTCGACCGCGGCGAGATCTTCGTGCTCATGGGCCCAAGCGGCAGCGGCAAAACCGTCCTGTTGAAACACCTCATCGGACTCGAATCCCCGGATCGGGGGGAAATCCTCGTCGAAGGAAGACCGATCCAGGCGCCGGATGTGGCGGAACAATACCGGCTGGCGATGGTGTTTCAGTCCGGAGCGCTCCTGAACTCGCTCTCCGTGGCCGAGAACGTCGGGCTTTATCTGAGCGAACACAGGCTCCACCCACCGGAAGAGATTGCCCGGATTGTCGCCGAGAAACTCGCCCTCGTCGGCCTCAAGGGGATCGAAGACAAGCTGCCCAGTGAACTGTCGGGCGGCATGAGGAAACGAGTGTCCATCGCGCGCGCCCTCGTGGTGGAACCTCAATTGATCTTCTACGACGAGCCAACCAGCGAACTGGATCCGCTGATCGCTGTGACCATCGGCAGTGAGATTCTGCGGCTCAATCGGCGCATCGAGGTCACCTCGATCGTCGTGACACACGATCGCGACCTGGCTTTCGGGATTGCCGACAGGATTGCCCTGATGAACGACGGCGAGTTGATCGCCCTGGGGCGCCCGGACGAGGTCAAGGCGAATCCGCATCCGCTGGTGCAGCAGTTCTTGCAGGCCGATTTCCGCTTTAACCCCCAATCGCTCGCCCCATGAAAAACACCACCGAAACTCGACTCGGCTTCTTTTTCGCGCTCGCCATGGTGGCCGGCGTGATCATTCTTGAAATGGTTGGCGGCCTCGATTTCCTCCGCGGCGGGCTGCAATTGAACGCCCGGTTCAAGAATATCCAGGAACTCAAGAAGGGTGACCCGGTCAAAATGGCCGGCAAACCCATCGGGCGGGTCTACGGCATCGAGTTTGCCGAAGACAAGGTCCTGGTGCGCATGCGCATCCTCGACCCGAAGGCTCTGGTGCGCACGGACACCCAGGCGACCATCAAGTTTTCGGGTCTCATGGGCCAAAACTACGTGGCGCTCGATTTCGGCACGGACAAAGGCGAAATCATCACCCTTCCCGACCAGGAACTCGCCACCGAGGAACAGGCCGATATCGGCTCGATCATTTCCAAGCTCGACGGCGTCACGGGCGACATCCGAAAGATCACCGCCAATTTCACCGACCTCAAGATCGATGAACTGATCATGCCCTTCCGGGATTTCATCACCGAAGAACGCCCGCGGGTGACCGGCATCCTCACCAACGTCCAGGCCGTCGCCGAGCGCATCAACTCCGGTCGGGGCACCATCGGACGCCTGGTCAACGACGATACGCTCTACGAGTCGGCACTCAGTACGGTGACCAACCTGAACGCCACCTCCGCCGACGCGCGCGACCTGGTGCGCCAGGCCCAGACGATCGTCGCCGACGTCCGCGCCGGCAAAGGCACCGTGGGGCGGTTGCTCGCGGAGGATCAGTTGTATCGGGAAGTGACCGAGGCCGCGACCCACTTGAAGGAGGTCCTCCAGAAAGTCAACCGCGGCCAGGGGTCGGTCGGCACACTCGTGAACGATAAGACCTTGGTCGACAATGCCAAGCTGACCCTCCAGAAACTCGACAAGGCCACCGAATCACTCGAAGATCAGGGCCCGCTCAGCGTCATCGGCATCCTGATCAACCCGCTCTTCTGACCTCCTCAGAACTGCCGCAGAAAACGGAGATCGTTTTCGTAGAAGAGCCGGATATCGTTGATGCCATAACGGATCATCGCAACCCGCTCGATGCCGAATCCAAAAGCCCAGCCGGTCCAGATCTCAGGGTCGTAGCCGACGTTCTCGAACACCTGCGGATGCACCATGCCGCACCCGGCAATCTCGAGCCATTCCTTGCCCATCTTCCGCGTGAGCGGACTCGAGAAATCGATCTCGAAACTCGGCTCGGTGTAGCTGAAATAGTGCGGACGAAACCGAATCCGCGTCTCGGCCCCCATCAATTCCCGGAACACAAACTCGACCGTCCCCTTGAGATCCGACACCGTTACACCCCGATCCACATAAAGCCCCTCCACTTGGTGGAAAGTCGGGTTGTGCGTCGCGTCCGCGTTGTCCCGCCGGTACACCCGCCCCGGCACGATGATGCGCACCGGGGGCGCTTGCTTGGTCATCACCCGAATCTGCACGGATGACGTGTGGGTGCGCAATAGCCAGGCCGGCGCGCGCTGGGCTTCACCCGTGCCAGACGCCCCCTCGCGGCTCGCCGAGAGATAAAAGGTATCCTGCGTGTCCCGCGCGGGATGGTCGGCCGGGGTGTTGAGGGCGTCGAAACAGTGGTACTCGTCTTCCGCCTCCGGACCGTCCGCCACCGCAAACCCGAGCTTCCGAAAGCTCCGCACGATATCCTCAGTCACCAAGGTCAGCGGATGCATCCGGCCAAGCGGGCGCCGGCGTCCCGGCAGGGTGAAATCGGTCGGCTCAGCCGGCAGCGCCGCCGCCAATTCCAGTTCCTGTCGACGAGCGATCAGCGTCGCCTCCAGCGTCCCCTTCGCCGCGTTGATCAACTTGCCCGCAGCAGGTCGTTCCTCCTTGGGCAGGGTTCCCAGTCCCTTCATCAGCGCCGTGAACCGCCCGTTTGTCCCCAGGTACGCCGTGCGCGCTTGGTCCAAAGCCGCCAAATCCGACGCCGCTCGCAACTCGGCGAGCGCGCCTTGCAGGAGCGGTTCAATCTGGTCGACGAAGCCTGGCATGTGTTCGGAATCGCTGCGTGGTGACCCGACTCGGGGCGGACGAGGGATCGGATGCGACCGGCGCAGGGCGGCGCCCCGGCGGCCTGCCGCGGCTGCCCCGATCACCAAAGCCGAACTCCGCTCAGCCGCCCTTCTTGGCGCGCAAGCCGGCCTGGGCCATTTTGACCAACTCGGAGAATGTCCCGGAATCCGTTGCGGCCAATTCCGCGATCATCTTCCGGTCCAGCGCCACTTTCGCCGCCTTGAGGCCTTCCAGGAATCGACTGTAGGTCAGCCCGGCAGCTCGCGCCGCGGCGTTGATCCGGATCTGCCAGAGGGCCCGGAAGTTCCGCTTCTTGGTCTTGCGGTCGCGGTAGGAGTACTGCCGTCCGTGATCGACCGCGTCGGACGCATATCGATAGAGCTTGGAACGTCGAGCGCGGAAGCCTTTGGCGGCTTGCAGCATGCGCTTGCGGCGCTTACGGGAGGCGGGGGCGTTGGTAACGCGCATGAGATCTTACGTTGAGGTTATGAAAGCGGCGTCGCTTGCAGCAACACCCGCCTTCTTCTAGTGGCTGAATGGCAGACTCGCCTTGATCCGGTACACGTCCGTTGCGTCAACCGCCGCCGCGTGGCGCAAATGCCGTCGGCGCTTGGCGTTCTTTGTGGACATCAAATGGCGCCGCCCCGCGTGGGGTCGCAGCACCTTCCCGGTGGCGGAGATCTTGAACCGCTTGGCCACCGCCTTCCGGGTCTTCACACCTTTGGGGCGTCGCATATATCGTATTCCTAACGAAAAAGAGCACACAGTCTAGAAAGTCCTTTGGCACTGTGCAAGCTGGAAAATGCCAAAACTTAGCCCGCATTTCTCACCAACTTTTGATGTCCTCTAACCGGTCTCCGTCACATCGCACCTGAAATGCGGGCTGTCAGAAACCCGCGCCCCAAGAAGATGGACCCAATCTCGACCACATTGTGTCCGAGTGCCCGGGTCGCCCACGCGGCTGGGGCGCGTCCCGGCTCTGATGAACCGATGAGCCAATTCCCTTTGCTGGGCGCGGGTTTCATAGACCCGGAAATCTCACCCACGGACCGTCAGGAATGCCACGACCGCCCCACTGGTGAGATTTCCGGGTTAGAGGCCCATTAACCATCGGCCTCGGGTGCCTTGGGCCGGCGCCAACGCCAGACTCCCTCCCACCAGTAAAGAGCCAACGCCAGCCAGATGATGCCAAAACCCACCGCACGCGGGCGCGGGAACGGCTCCCCGTAAGCCGCCACCCCGAGAATCAGCCCGCAGGTCGGCGACACGTACTGCAACAGACCCAGAGTCGAGAGTCGCACCAGACGGGCTGCCGTGGCGAAGAGCAGCAGCGGCATCGCCGTGACCACGCCCGTGAACACCAACAAACCATCCTGGGCCCAGCCCCCGTGACCGAGAGCGCCGCTCCCCCGATGCTCCATCCCCCAGAGGTACCCAGCCGCCGGCAGGCAAAGCAAAGCAGTCTCGAGAGCCAAACCCGGCAAGGCCGGCAAGGGGGCAACCTTCTTGATCAGCCCGTAGCTGCCAAAGGTCAACGCCAACACCGCAGACACCCACGGGAACGCCCCATACTGCCACGTGATGTAGAGAACCCCCGAAGCCGCGACCGCCACCGCGACCCATTGAAGGCGCCGCAGTTTCTCCCGCAACAGCGCCACCCCCAACGCGACGCTCACCAGCGGATTGATGTAGTACCCCAGACTCGTTTCCACGATCCGCCCGTCGTTCACCGCCCAAATATAGACGAACCAGTTCACCGCCAATAGCAGAGCCGCCCCCAGGTAGACCAGAAGCGTCCGCCAATGCCCCGACGCCCGCCTCAGGGCCGGCCCCTCCCGCAGCAGGATCACCAGGAAAGCGAGAAACCCGAACGACCAAAAGATCCGATGAGCGAGAATCTGCGGCGCCGGCACCGCGCGCAGCGCCTTCCAATAAACCGGAAGCAGGCCCCAGAGCACATACGCGCCCAGCGCCGACCAGATGCCTCTTTGTGTTGCGGACGTCACTGGGTCACTCGAATGAACCTCGACATCGAAAGCGGCTCTGAACCCTGCACCTCACACGCATTTTGGCGAAGGGAGCGTTCTCGGACCCACGTCCACTCTATTTCCCCTCACCCTAACCCTCTCCCTTGGGGAGAGGGAACCACCTCGTCCGCCCTCGGGCCATCTGAACAGCCCTCAACCCCGCACCGCCGTCGGGATTTGAAGATGAGCAAGGTGACCGAACATCAAGGATGCACGAATCGAGCGAGGGCGGACGAACGGTCTCCCTCTCCTCGGGGAGAGGGCAGGGGTGCAGCGGAACAGCGAGGGCGGAACGCGACGCACTAAGGCCCGCCGTAGCCGGGGCCATTGAGAACGTCATTGGGCCGAGGCCATTTGCGGACGTCGAGAAAATCGAGGAATTTCTGCATTTTGATGAACTCGGCCGTGCCGCCCACCCGGCCCACCATGGCGCCGCCGCCGCGGGCGACGTTGCCCGTGTACTTGCCGACACCAGCGTGGCGCTGGGACACGACCTCGCCTGCGGTTTCAGGAGCGTTGCCCAGGTCGTTGAAATAAAAACCGTCGGTCTCGTTTTGCTCCCAGAGCATGATGTCCGTAGGCTTGAAATCGGTGGTCTTGTAAGTGTCGCCGGACCTGATGCCGCCCGACTTGGGCCCGACGTAACCGCCGATTGTGCCGTTGAAACAGTACGAACTGAGCTTCACCCACCGGGCCATCCACCACGTTTTGTACTGGCCGCTGCCGCGTTGCGCGACATCCTTCGGGCACCACAAAACGTGATGGTCGGACAGGAACGGCCCAAGATGGCCGACCTTGAAGAAAGCGACTTGATTGCTGAACTGGATCGAGTTCTCGGCTCTGCCCGCGGCACTGGGCATGTAGGTCGGGCCGCCAGGGATGCGCCCGTTGTTCGGACCGGCATAGGCCCAGCCGTCCGGACCGTTATTGGCGGTGCCATCGACCCCACCCCAAGTGCAGTGGGCCATATGATCGTTGTTGTCCGTGGCGTACATCTGATTCGCCAGCAAGATCTGTCTGACGTTGTTGATGTCCGCTGTCCCCTGCGCCCGGTCTTTGGCCCGCGAGAGCGCCGGCAGCAGCATGCCGGCGAGAATCGCGATGATCGCGATCACGACCAACAACTCGATCAGCGTGAAAGCCACCGTTCCGAGTCGGTCCCGGTGAGCCCCATAATCAGGATTCTTATTCATAGTACGGACACATTCTGTGCTCTTGTGCTGTTCTGCGGCCCTGTTAACCGAATACCCCACCGATTGCAAGTGTGCGTTTTCGGGCACAGCGGACCAATCCCTGCCCCCCCCGTCCGCCTCCAATTCAACGAACTTCGAAGCCTCGCCGGATCCGGACCGTCTGATGAGGTGTGCACTGCGTTTGCCTTGCTCGTCTTGGATGCCTGATGACCGTGCCTTGGCTTCTGGCCACAGGCTGGGCTGATTGGCCACAACTTCATGGCAACGCAGCCCATGACGGCAGGGCCCAGGCGGACCTCCGCCCGCCTTTCCGACTGGCCTGGGTGCGCGAGTTCGCCGGCGAACGCCTCGGCACGGCGATGGAACCGATCGTCGCCGGCGGGCAGGTCTTTGTGGCAACGCATCAAGGGAATCTCTATGCCCTGGGAGCGGCCTTGGGCGACACCCTATGGCGATTCGCCAGCCACGGACCTCTGCTCCACTCCCCAGCCGCAGGCGACTCGATGGTCTTTGTCGCCAGCGCGGACGGTGGCGTCTATGCGCTCGACACGGAAACGGGCTGGCTGCGATGGTCCGCGGCCTCCGGAGATGGGGGGTTCGCAGCAGCGCCCGTGGTTGGGCAAGGGGCAGTGTTTGTTGGGACTCGCGCCGGGACCTTTCTTGCGATCGAGGCGCAGACCGGCAGCGTGCGGTGGCGACACGCGTTGCCCGCTCCCATTCGCCAGACCGCCGCCCTCGGCGACGGTCGGGTTTACGTCACTGCCGAGGACCTGCGGGTGCGTTGTTTCATGGCGGCCGACGGCCTCTTGATCTGGGAGTCCCCACCCTTGTCGGGTCAATCGGCGCGTGACTATTACCCCGTGGTCGTCTCCGCAGGCGGACGCGCTCGGATCCTCATCCGGACCAATCCCGCACGGAACATGGCGCAGCAGATTGCGCGTGACCGATCGATGCTGTGGTTTGACCACAGTGGAGTGGCATTCGAGGCGCTGGCTTGGGCCTATCCGCACCTGCCGGCGGCGTTGCAGGCGCGCACGCGGACTTGGCTCGCAGATGAACTCGAAACGCATCCGCCTTTCGAGAGATCGGCCTGGTATCAGTTGGGATCCGGCCAACGACGCGAGTGGCACTCGACCCCGATGGGAGAGGAGACCCGGCTGGGTCACGACCGCCCTTTTCACCCCTTCGGCAACGTGGCCGCCGTCGCGCTCTGCGGCCAACGGCTGGCTTTGGCGGCAGAGATGCGCGGTCTCTGGCCCCGCATCCGGGCGAGTTTTCATGACTTCCAGGCGACCGGTTGGCGCCTCGACCCGGATCGCGGAGATTTGTTCGCCAACCGCTACCTCGGATCGTGCCTGATGCTACGGACACTTGCGATCGAGTGCGGTGACCCCGAGACCAGCGCGGCATCCGAGGCCGTCGCCCAGGACATCGGCGAGGCCCTGATCGCCTGGTGGAAACGTGCGGGTGCGACCGGCACACTGACGCAGTTCGAGGGCCCGGCAGAACTGGATCCCTTCATCGGCAAGGGCGACGCCCTCTCGCTGCGGCTGGCGCCGCATCGGCACAAACTGGGGTTGTTCCACGACCTGACGCCGTCCGTGGCCCAGCGGATCAGACGGGACGCCCCCGAGGCAGCCGACGCCCTCTGGCGGACGTTCACGGCGCTCTACGCGACCTGGTCGCTCGTGGGAGAGGAACGCCAGGTGCATTTCGGTGAGAATTCCATCGATCCGCCCGACTTGGCGATGGACGGATTCCGAGCGTTGGCGTGGCTGCGCAAAGTCGAGGGGCCGGAACTGGCCTGCCGAGTTGACTTGCCCTTCTGCCGGGCGGACCTGTATTACCTGTTAGCGAGGCGTCGGGCGCCGGTGATCGCGCTGGACACCCAGCGGCTACGAGTCCTTCACGCGCCTCGCCGGTCTGAGGCGCAGCCTCGCTAAAGACCGATCGGCACCGCCAACACTTGTGGACAACGAAGACCAGAATGCCCCGCCGGAACGGGTGACGGTGGATCCGGACACCCCGTGGTATCAGACGCCCTTTTTCGGACGTCTGTTCGCGCTGGCTTTCCCGCCACTGGGGCTGCTCTTGCTTCGTACGAATCCCAACCTGACGCGCCGCCACAAGAGGCTCGCCGCGGTCGCTCTGAGCCTGTATCTCATCCCTTACAGTCTGGGCGTGGCCTACCTGCTGGTTGCGTTCGAGTGGATGCAAATCGAGTGGCGAGGCGGACTCGGTCCGAGTCTGGTGCGACAGAAGACCGCGCCGAACTTTCTCGAACTCGAGACCGATCGCGCCAGTCAAGACGCGCGACCGGCGGGTGCACCCGACGCGATCCCTCCGACTGCCTATTGGACGGATTTTCGCGGGCCCCGGCGTGACGGGCACTACGCCGAACAACCGATTCTGACCAACTGGCCGCCGGCGGGGCCGCGGCTGTTGTGGCGCCAGCCCTGCGGTGGGGGCTACGCGTCGTTCGTGGTGGGAGAAGGCCTCGCGTTCACCATCGAACAGCGCCGCGACGAGGAAGCGGTTGTGGCCTATGAACTCGACACCGGGCGCGAGGCGTGGATTCACCGGTACCCGGCGCATTTCGACCACTGGATGGGAGGCGACGGCCCGCGCGCGACGCCGACCTATCATCAGGGCCTGGTCTACAGCCTGGGGGCCGCGGGCGAGTTCTGTTGTCTGGGAGCGGCGAATGGCCGGCTCCTGTGGCGAAACAACGTCCTCACCGACAACGGAGCGACCAATCTGGTTCACGGCCTGGCAGCCTCTCCCCTGGTTTATGGCGACAGAGTCGTCGTGTTGGGCGGCGAGGCGCCCCAGGGAAACTCGGTCGTCGCCTACCACCGACTCACCGGCCAGCGGCTTTGGTCGGCCTTGGACGACAAGCCGGCGTATGCCTCGCCTGTCCTGGCCGAGTTCGCGGGCAAACCACACGTGCTCATCGTGTCCACCACGCGCGTCGTCGGCCTGAGCCCTGAAGACGGCGCCACCCTGTGGGACTATCCGTGGCGAGTCCAGGGAGGCAACAGCGTCTGTCCGCCGCTGGTCCTCGGCACAAACCGTTTTCTGATCTCGGCCGGATACGGCGCCGGGTGTGCGCTCGTCGAGGTCACCCCGAGCGCCGCCGGCCTGGTCGCCACCGAGGTCTGGCGGAACCGGAATCTCCGGAACAAGTTCAACCCCTCCGTCTTCTGGCAGGGCCACGCCTACGGCCTCGACGAAGGGGTCCTGTGCTGTCTGGACCTGGCGACAGGCAAGCAGCGGTGGCGGGGCGGACGCTACGGTTATGGCCAGTTGCTGTTGGCGTCCGGGCATCTCATCATTCTCAGCGGCAGCGGCGAGTTGATCCTGGCACGAGCCGATCCGGCGAGCCTGGTCGAGTTGGTCCGGGCACCCGCGCTCTCCGGCAAAACATGGAACGTCCCGGCGCTTGCCCATGGCCGCTTGCTGGTGCGCAACGGAGCCGGCATGGCCTGCTACGATCTGCGTGTGCCCTCCGGTGGGAGGAGCGGATGAGGGCCTGACGTCATCTCCCGGTGACGACGTGGCGCGCAGCCGAAACCCAGCCACCCAGTCACTGAGGGTGCACTCGATGCTGGCCTCTCGCGCGGGCCAGAGGGTAAACTACGGCTGTGTCTGTTGTGCCTGATCCGGATCCAGTTGCCGCGAAACCGTCCACCCCGGTCGATCTGAGCCGTGTGGGCAATGTCTCCTTTCTCAATGCCGTCCCGTTGACCTGGGGCATCGAGAGACAGGTCCGGTTCGCCACGCCGTCTGGCTTGGCCGCCCTGCTGCGCCGCAACGAACTGGATGCCGCGGTGGTCAGTGTCACCGAGGTGCTGTTCACCGACCGCTACGACCTGCTGGACGGCCTGGCGATCGCGGCGCGCGGCGAAGTGCAGAGCGTGTTTCTCGCTCATCGCCCGCCGATCGAGTCTGTGCGCGAGGTGTTCTGCGACCAGGCGTCGTTGACCAGCGTGAACCTCCTTCGCGTGTTGCTCGCCGAGCGAGGGTTGCGACCCGAGTTCCATCCCCTGGCGGGCTACGACACCGTTTCGGACCTGGACGCAGTCCTCCTGATTGGCGATCACGCGATCGAGTTCGCCCGACGCATTCATCGGCACCAGATCTGGGATCTCGGGGCCGCGTGGTTCGAGAGGACAGGACTGCCGTTCGTCTTCGCCGGCTGGGCGTTGCGGCGTGGCGCCCACACCCCGGCGCTCCGCCAGACGCTGCGCGCCGCCGGCGCGCGGGGCGTGGCGGCCTTGCCCCAGATCATCGCCCATCGCACCGATTTCGACCTGCCGTTCCGACGCCGGTACTTCGATCGGAACGTGCATTTCGATCTGGGCCCCGCCGAGAAACGCGGTTTGCGGCAGTTTGTGGACCTCCTGCGCGCGCACGGCCAGCAGCCGGTCTTCGAGCCGCATTTCGTTTGAATGCCGACCTGCTCCGGTCTAAGTCTTGGGCGTGACGAGCCGTGCCTCGACACCACTCGCGTCCCCTGTCGCCGCGACGCGCTGGACTTTGGTCCTGCGCGCGCGCGGACAAACCGCAGACGCCCGCGCGGCGCTGGCTGACCTTTGTGAGGCCTATTACGGGGTCGTCGAGCACTTCATCCGCCGCCAGACAGGTGAGGCCCAGTCGGCGCGCGACCTCACCCACGAGTTCTTTGCGCGGGTGCTAGCCGGCTCGGGATTGGGAGGCGCGGACCGGGCGCGCGGGCGGTTCCGGTCTTACCTGTTTGGCGCGGTGAAGCACTTCCTCAACGTGGAACGCGCGCGGCAACTCGCCGCGAAACGCGGCGGCCGAGCGGTGCACGTGCCTTTGATGCCAACGGAGACAAACACCGACCCTGGGGCTGAGTTGTCGGACCCCGCTGCCGAAACGCCCGAGGCCGAATTCGACCGGCAATGGGCGACGACAATGCTGACGCGCGCGCTGGACCGTCTGGGCGCCGCCATGGCCAGCGAAGGAAAGAGCCGCCCGTTCGAGATCCTCAAGCCCTGTCTCCAAGGAACCGCGGAGCCACCGGCCCCGGCCAGACTGGCAGCCGCCTTGGGCCACAGTGAGACCGCGGTGAAGGTGGCGGTGCACCGCCTCCGGAAACGCTTCCGCGACGCCGTCCGGCAGGAGATCGCCGAAACGCTGAACGATCCGGCGATGGTCGAGGAGGAAATGCGGCACCTGGTCCAGGCCCTCCGCGGCGACGCGGGGGGCTAGCCTGCTCCATCTGCCCAACTTCTGAGGAAAACAGTCAAGTTTTCCGCGAAGCGGAACGGAGGATTCCAACGAAGCTCCGCGTTCGGACGGCCCCATCTAGTACCAGCAGAATCGAAAGCCCAGGCTCGCTCGTCGGTTGAGGCGGAGCTTCATGGAATCCTTGACCGGTCAAATGTGTTGTAGACAGGTTAAGTTTTTGTGCTGCGTTAAAGGGGTCAAGGATTCTAAGGAGCGAGTTGCGTAAGTCCCTGGCTTGACACACGAGCAATGCCCGAACCAGGCCCCGCGGCGTACGTCCTCCGGGCGGCAGGTCCACATCACGACACCGCCCGCCGCTTCCCTGACAAGCGGCGTTTTTCGTGTAACTTGTCCTCCGATTTCATTCAGGAACAGACTGTATGAACGAAACAGTCAAAGTCAGCCATGCAGGTCGTTGTCCCCTGTGCGGCAGTGAACGGGACTCCAACGCGCCCCAGGGACTGTGTCCCCGATGCTTGTTGGAGGGCGCCACGGCCCCGACCGAACCCGACCCCGACCGCGCGCAGCACCACGCCCCTCCGCCCATCGAAGCCGTCCGCGCCGCCTTTCCGCAACTGGAGGTTTTGGAAGTCATCGGCGCCGGCGGGATGGGGACCGTGTACAGAGCGCGCCAGCCCAAGCTCGACCGGATGGTGGCGCTCAAACTCCTGGCCGAACCGCTCGGACGCAACCCCGCCTTCGCCGAGCGTTTCCAGCGCGAAGCCCGGGTGCTGGCAAAGCTCAATCATCCCAACATCGTCTCGGTCTTCGATTTTGGCGAGGCGGGCGGTTTTTACTACCTCCTGATGGAATTCGTGGACGGCGTCAATCTGCGCCAGGCGATGCGCGCGGGGAAGTTCACGCCGACGCAGGCGCTCGAAGTGGTGCCCCGCATTTGCGAGGCACTGCAGTTCGCGCACGAGCACGGCATCCTCCACCGCGATATCAAGCCTGAGAACATCCTGCTGGACAGCAAGGGACGGGTGAAGATCGCGGACTTCGGGATCGCGAAGCTGATGGGGACCGGGGGAAGCGAGGTGACGCTGACGGCCAGCGGAGCGGTGCTGGGCACGCTGGCTTACATGGCCCCGGAGCAGATCGAGAAACCAGGCGAAGTGGACCACCGCGCCGACATTTACAGCTTGGGTGTCGTGTTCTACGAGATGTTGACCGGGGAGCTGCCGCTCGGACGGTTCGCCCCGCCATCGCAGAAGACACCCGTGGACGAACGAGTGGATGCAATTGTGCTGCGCGCCCTGGCGAAGGAGCGCGAGCTTCGCCAACAGAGTGCGGGGGAAGTCAAAACGCAGGTGGAAGATGTTGCCTTCCCGCCGCTTCCCGCTCAGTCTGAAACGAGACCCGCCGTCGCTCCGGTGCCGCCCCCGGATGACTTCTTCCTGTGCAACCCCCGGCTGCCGCGAATGGGCCAGGCGATCACGGTGTACGGCCTGCTGGTGGCACCGTTTTTTTGGGCTTTGGGCGTCGGTCTGCTCGACTTCAACCACCTGGCGCAGCATCCGGGCGCGGCCTTCCTCGATGGCATGTGGCAGTTCTTCGGCGATCTCCTCGGCGGCCTTGCGACCACCGTCGTCCTGCTCGTGGGCGCGTTGAAGTTGCGGACACTCCAGGCCAGCGGGCCTGGGTGGTTACGCTGCGGTATCTGGCTGCGGCTCGGCCTGGGTGCTCTCGGTTTGCTGGTCTTGATCTGGACTGGGATTCTGGACTGGGACTCACCGATCAACGAGACCGAAACGCGCGTGCCCCTGGGCGAAATCATCGTCTTGGCGGTGATGGTCGTTGCCGCCGGCTTTGAGATCGCCATGCTGGTGTGGCTGCGACGGAATCGAGGCGCCTTGGCCTCGCTGTGTCGGCAGCTTCCTGCCCCCCGTGCGACGTCGGGGCCGGCCTCCGACGCACGCTTGGCGCCGCGCACCTCGAAAAAGGCCATGCTCAGCGCCCTTCTCGCCGTACCGCTCTGGCTCCAGGCGGCTCGCGCGACGGTGGTCGGTTTGCTCTCGCTGTTCCACCGCGACGCGGCCTTGTCGGCAGCCATCAACTCGGGATCGCCGGGTCTGGCGGCTGTGTCGTTCGCCGGTTTCGCCGGCTTGCTGGGCCTGCTTCTCGGGGTACTGGCGTTGTCCGACATCCGAAGGAACCAGGGGCGGCTCCGGGGAGCCGGGCTGGCCCTCATGGGAATCCTCGGCGCGCCCTTCGCTTTGGCGGTAACACTGACACCCGCGCTCGTCCTCACTCTCGGAGCGTCCGGCTATTTGCCAGCCAGCGTTGGAAGGCGGTTCTACGAGGTGGCACCGGTCTGGCTGGCCGGCGTGTTGGTCGTGGCGGTGGCCCGGCTGAAGCGTTGGGCCGAGATACCATCGGCGCTCGGTTCGGAGGCGACTGGCTCGCGGGGACTCGTGGTCGGCGTCGCGGCAACGGTGCTGTTGCTCCTGCTGCCGCTGGCGGCTCTGGTCCTCACCCCTTTGCGGACGAACCAGGTGCTCCGTCAGGCCAATCCGACATCCGGTCCGCATCCGCCCCCCGGCCTGTCCACCGGCGGCCCCAACGGCGCGACCAGCCCAGGCGGTGTGGCCGGACCCCCGGCCATCCCCACCAACACGGTCCCTGCCTCCGGTTTTGTGCGCATCGACCTCGGTGTTCCTCGCGGCCAGGGCGTCCTGATTGAAATGCTCACCGCCACGCGCGAGGGGGTGAGTGCGCTGCCCGGATCGGCGGGCTACCTATTGGCATCCGCCGAACGCGATGCCACAGCGGTCTTCCTTTGGGGCCCAAACCAGGCCATCCCTGCGCGGGACCCAGGAATGGTCCCCTGGCAACTCGCCTTCCATGGCGAGCAAGGCGTCCGGTTGGCGGCCACCACCAACCTGAGCGTGCCCGAGGCAATCGCCCGCCTTGTGCCCGGCGGGGGGGCAACGATGGTGTTGAACTGGCTCGAGCCCGACCGGGAATCCGCGCACTGGATTCTGGAACGGACCGGCAGCGACCGTCCGGGGCTGGGGGTGCGGTTACGCACGTTCGCCCACGGCCTGGGCGTCGTTGAACTCAAGGCCCAAGGCTTCGCCGGAACCGGGACGAATTGGACGGCGGAGTTTCCCCCCGCGATTCGGACGGCGCCGCCCCTGTAATCGGTACACCGAACTCACGAGGAGAGTCACTCCATCGCGGCCTGCATCCGATCGAGCCACTCCGGGACGGCCTTCCAGGGATCGGCGGCGGACTCGTATTCGAGCGCAACGAAACCCTGGTAATGGGCTTGCCTGAGGATCGCCACCACCCGGCTGAGGTCCGTCGGCTCCTTGCCCTGTCCCTGGCGGTTGATCTCGACTTTCACCTGAACGTTCACCGCGTACGGCGCCAGGCGCGCCATGTCGTCGTAAGGATCGCCCGGCCCGTAGAAGTTGCCCGAATCGAGATTCACCCCCACCCACGGGCACTGGACCGCCCGGACGATCTCGAGCAGCACGGCGACGTCGGAGACGATCCCGCCGTGGTTTTCCAGGCCGAGCCAGACCCCCTTGCCGGCAGCATAGGCCCCGCATTCCTCCAGCGCCCGAATACACTGCGCCTTGGCCGTCGCGAGATCGAGGCCCTTCGGAGCGCCGGCGAACACGCGGATATGCGGTGCGCCCAGGACGGCAGCGTGATCGATCCACCGCTTCACGCCGGCGATCTCGCGGTCGAGTTCGGCGCCGTCGGGTTGCGCGAAGTTGTTGCCCACCGCCGTGCCGCTGATCGCCAGCCCGCGAAGGAAGGCGTGCCGCTTGAGCCCAAGCAGGTAATCGGGGCCAAATTCCTTCGGGAAATAGTAGCTGGTCAATTCCGTGCCCGCGCAGCCGTGATCGGCGCAGAAGTCGATGAACTCCTCGAGCGTGAGGCGCCGGGCCGCCTCCCGGTGATTGAAGAAGTCACGGAACGAATAGGCGGCCAGGCTGAGGCGCAATTGAGCCTTGCCTTTGCGTTCGAGGGGCGGCACGGCGCCTAACGGCGGCAGGCAGACGGCTGCTCCGGCCGCGGTGACGGCGACCGCGGCGGCACGTTCGAGAAAAGAACGGCGCGTGATCATAAACAGGCTTTTCCTCGTATTCGATGGGACGGCGCGTGATCTGACCAGAGCGGTTGCGTCACGGTTGTTTGGGGGCGGTGAGCATGGGGAAATCATCTGTGCGGAATGGCGATGCCGGCAGGCCGCAGCGGCTGAACAGGTTCACCACCGGATAATCGGCCCAGCCGTAGCGCACCGCAACGGGTTGAGGCACGGACGGGCTGCTCACGACGACCTTGTTGCGCCCTTTGATCTCCGCCTTGGCCCACACAAAGCGGCGGTCCGGCCCCGCGATCGCGAACCCAGTCAGGTCGCCGTCTCGCGCTTCCAGCCCGCCGTTCACCCGGTCGAACTTGACGACGGCCTGTCCGCCCGAGAAACGCGCGCTCTTATACACGGGACTGAGCCCGTCGATCTTCTCGCGGTAAGCGATCACGCGCGCGGCCAATGCCAGTCTTTCGCCCACAGGCACCTTCTTGGTCGGATGGATATCGTCCTTATCGCCCACATCCGTGATGACGGCGACGCCGACCCGGCGCAAGGTCTTGGCGACATGCGACTGCGCCTCGCGCAGTTCGGCCCAATCGCTCTCGACCGGTGCGGCGGTAATCTGTTCGAGAGTGCGCTTCTGATTCCGATCCCAAGGCGCCAGTTGCACGGCCAGGAACGTGAAATCGCCCTGGCCCCAATCGCGACGCCAATTTCGAATCATGTCGGCGAACAAAGTGCGGTACTGCCAGGCCTGGCCCGCATTGGACTCGCCTTGGTACCAGATGGCCCCACGAATGCCGTAAGGGATCAGCGGGGCAATCATGCCGTTGTAAAGCTCGGCTGGGCGCCACGGTTCCCGCGGACGCCCTTTCTCGAACTTCTGCCCAGCCTTCTCCGCCTCCGCCTTCTCCTTGTCCCACCGCGCCAGCGCCTGATCGAAGCTCCCTTTCGCCGTCGCATAGGCGTCCAGAATGTCGCGTCGGTATCCTTGGTCCGATTCGAGGGCCGTCTGGCTCATCCACACCTCCGCGGGCGAACCGCCCCAGGACGTGTTGATCAGCCCGACGGGCACCTGCCGCGCGCGTTCGAGGGCGCGTCCGAAGTAGTAGCCGACGGCCGAGAAATTCGGAACGGTGTCGGGTGAGCACTGCGCCCAGCGGGACGGCACGTCCTCCGCGGGCGCGAGCGCCTTCTGCTTGGGAACGGTGAACAGGCGAATCCGGGGGTTCTGGGACGAGGCGATGTCCGCCTGGGGCTCGAACGAACGGTGGAGCGGCCATTCCATGTTGGATTGACCGCTGCAAATCCAAACCTCGCCCACCAGCACGTCGGTGATCTCGATGCGCTGCTTGCCAGTCACCGCCAGCGCATCAGGCCCTCCGGCGCGCTCTGGACGCAGCGTGAGGGTCCAGCGCCCGACCGAGTCGGCTGTCGTCGCGACGCGTTGTTTTCGAAACTGGACGCTGACCGCCTCCCCCGGATCGGCCCAACCCCAGACCTTCAAGGGCATCCCTTGCTGCAACACCATGTGATCGCTGAACACGCCGGGCAACCGGACGTCGGCGCGCAGGCCCGCCACCGGAAGAAGCCAGACGGCCACCCACATGGCCACGAGAGACAGAGAACAACCCGCGAGTCGAGAGTAGGATCGGCAATGCATGAGCGCTAATCCACCGCAAGGCTCCGACTTCGTCAATCGCGAAAGGGACGGCAGGCGAGCCTCGGGGCGGCGAACGCACGCTTCCGACAGACTCTCTTTGAAATCTGTCGCCATGGAGGATAGACTCCAACGATGCACGGAGCGCTTGCGAGGCTGATGGTGTTCACAAGCGGGTTCATCGTGATGGTCCTCGAGATCGTCGGCGCTCGTTTCCTGGCCAAAGATTTCGGCGGCTCATTTTATGTCTGGGTCAGTCAGATCGGCGTCATCCTGATCGCCCTGGCGGGCGGTTCCTACTTGGGTGGGCTGTGGGCGGACCGCACGCGACGGCTGCGGCCGATCGGGGTCTGTCTCCTGGCCGCGGGAGCGTTCACGGCCCTGCAGCCCGTTCTGGCACCGGTGTTGATCAGTTGGATCGTCGGGCGGCATCCGGCGGACACGCCGATTCCCGCTCTTTGGCAGAAGTTGGATCCTGTCCTGGGGAGCGCCGTGGTGTTTCTCCTGCCGGCGTTGGCGCTGGCCACCCTGCCGCCCTACTTGATTCGATGGTCGACCGTCAGCCTGCGCCGGCTCGGGCGATCGAGCGCCGCCATCGTGGCGGCCAACACGCTGGGCGGGATTGCCGGCGTCTTTGTCACGGGTTACGTCTTGCTGGACTGGATGCGAATCTCGAACATCTTTCGGGTCACGGGCGCGTTGATCGTGCTGCTGGCGGTGTGCTGCTTGTGGGCGGATCGCCCCGCGCCGCCGACACCCGAGCCTTGCTCGAGCCCTGACGTTGACTGAGGCCATGAAGGTCATGAAAGCAAAGATGCAGCATGTGCTCAAAGGCCTGCTCCTGGCGGTGGTGGGGATCCCCCTTGTCCGGGGCGGCGGCGGCACCGTGCTGTTCGAAACCACCTCCGTCTATCATCACATCCGGGTGGTCGAGACGGCGGGGTTCCGCTCCCTCTTGTTCGACAATTCGGAGCAATCCCGGATTGCGCTGGGAAACCCTGCGGCAGGGCGCTTCGAGTATGTCGATTACTTCTTCATGCCCTGGCTCTGGAACGTGGCGTTGACCAATGTGCTCGTGATCGGCCTGGGCGGGGGGAGCGCTCAACAGGCCTATGCCAGCTACTGCCCGGGCGTGACGGTCGAGACCGTCGAGATCGACCCGGTGGTCCTGAAGGTCGCGGAGGATTACTTCGGGTTCCGCCAATCGCCGCGGCAGCGGGTCGCGATTGCGGACGGACGGATGTTTCTGCAGCGGACTCGCGGACAGTTCGACGCGGTGCTCGTCGACGCTTATGTCGAAGGGCGGTATGGCGCCTCGATTCCGCATCACCTCGCCACGCGCGAGTTTTTTCAACTCGTCCGCGGTCGTCTGCCCGCCAACGGCGTCGTGGCCTACAATTGCATCGGCACCTTGCAGGGCGCGAAGGCGGATCTCGTGGGTGCGCTCTACCGCACCATGAAGTCCGTGTTTCCACAGGTGTATCTCTTTCCGGCACGCGAGAGCTGGAACGTCGTGCTGGTCGGGACTTGCAGCCCCGAACCGAAAGAGGCACGCCAGCTTTGGCCCAACGCCGTGCCGGCCTGGCAAGCGGGTCGAATGCGGCTGCCGACCTTCTTTCAGCGGCTGGGGGTCTTCCGCTCCCTGCCACCGCCCAATCACGCGGCCTCGCCGCTGCTGACCGATGATTACGCCCCGCTCGATGGCCTGTTAGGGGGCACGCGGCCTTTGCTGCCCCAGTGGCGGCCCCAGGCTGAAACCCCGCTCGACTAATTCCAGGACAGGTCCTCCGGCGATTCGGCCAGAAGCCGATGCTGCCAGCCTTTCTGGCGGAGGATGTGTTGCCAGAGGCGGTCGGGTTCGGAGAAGAAAACCAACTCGAGGCTGGCAGGGTGAACCAGCCAGGCGTTGCGGCGCATCTCATCTTCGAGTTGACCCGCGCTCCAGCCGGCGTACCCGGCAAAGATCTTGAATTGCTGGGTGGACGAGTACGCCCCCCCATTTCGACGAGTTCATCGAGGGAGTGACTCAAGCCGATGTTGGGCAGGACATTGGCGTTCGGGAGGAACGCGTCGGCGTGCAGAAAGCTCATCGCCCCCGCTTGCACGGGGCCGCCGACGAACAGCGGAAGGTCTTTGATCCGGTCCGGCAGGTCCGCGACAAGCGCGTCGCCCACTTTGTTGCCGCTCAGTCGGTTGAGGACGAGGCCGAACGCACCCTCGGCGTCGTGCTGGCAGATGAGAACAACCGTCCGGTGGAACCAAGATCCCTGCAGGTTGCCTCCGTCCAACAGCAGTGTGCCCTTCAGGTATTTGGATGCCTTTGGCATAGTCCTGGGTTGCCGCGGCCACCGGCGCCGTGGCCGAGCCCTTTCGACAAACACGCGGCGATCGCCCCGGCCAAACTCGCCACGCCGCCGCAGTGTGCAACAGGCTTGTCAGTCTGACAACCCCGATTACATTGAGCGCCATGCGCACCTTCACACGCACACTGGGATGGTTGGCGATCCTGATCGCTGTGGCGGCCTGGCTCAGCGCAGGCTGCGCAACCGAATCGGGAAGCAAGGAGTTCATCCCGGGCAAAGGCTGGAAATCAACGGCAACCGAGTCCGGCCTGGTCCGGCCCGGTTGACCCCTCTGAGGTCGCTCGATGCGGTTGGGGCGTTTGACGTGGGACCGGCTCGGGGCGGCGGGGCAGGCCTACCTGGCGCGGCGATGGCAGCGTTGGTTGGCCCTGCGGCAGCGCCTGCGCCTGAGCGAGGATGCCTTCCATGTCGCGCTCGCCGTGATCATCGGTCTCACGGCAGGCCTGACGAACTACCTGTTCCACGCGGCAACGGAGGCGCTCAAATGGCTCGCGTTGGACCGGCCAGGCGATCTGACGATCATCGCCGAGGGACTGGGAGCCTGGGGGCGCCTGGCCGCGCCCGCGCTGGGCGGGTTGGCGGCGGGTTTGACGCTGTACTGGGGCTTGCGTGTCGTGGGCACGCAAGGCTCGACCAATCTGCTGGAAGTCGTCGTGGCCGGGGACGGTCGATTGCCCTTCCGAACGACCGCCATCAAGTCTTTGTCTTCGCTGATCAGCATCGCCAGCGGCGCGTCGATCGGTCGCGAGGGGTCGCTGGTCCAGCTTTCCGCAACGCTCGCCTCGCAGGGCGGGCAACGCCTGCGCTGGCCCCCTTACCGGTTGCGGCTGATGGTGGCCTGTGGGGCGGCGGCTGGAATGGCGGCGGCCTACAACGCGCCGATCGCGGGGGCGGTGTTCGCCGCCCAAATCGTGCTCGGCAACTTCGCCATGAACCTGTTCGCCCCCCTGGTCTGCGCCTCGGTGTCGGCGGCCGTGCTCTCGCGCAGCTTCTTCGGGATCGAACCCTGGTACCAGGTGCCGGATTTCAACTTCACCAGGCTGACGCAATTGCCGTGGTTCCTCGTGCTCGGGGCGGCCTCGGGCGCGCTCGGGGCGGTCTTCCTGAAACTGCTGCGGTGGGGGGAAACGCTCTTCGACCGGACCGGTTGGCCCATTTACGCTCGACTGGCCGCCGCTGGCCTGGTGGTTGGATCGCTGGCGATTCAGGTGCCCGAGGTGTGGGGCAACGGCTACGTCGTCACGTCGCGCATCCTGGGCGACGAAGGGATCTACGGACCTTGGTTCGTGCTGGGGCTGCTGGGCGCCAAATTGGCCACCACCGCGTTGACCGTGGGGGCGGGCACCGTGGGCGGGGTGTTCACGCCCACTCTCTTTCTGGGCGCCGCCATGGGAAGCCTCTTTGGGCACGGCCTCCATGCCCTGGGTCTGGCCCTCGCCCTCCCCGCCGGCGCGTTCGCCCTGGTGGGCATGGGAAGCGTTCTGGCCGCAACCACCCGCTCGCCCCTCCTCGCGATGATCATCGTGTTCGAGATCTCGCTCAATTACTCGCTGATGCCGGCGCTGATGATCGCCTGCGCCGTTGGCACGTTGGTCGGCCGCCGCCTCCATCCGGCCTCGGTCTACACCGAACCGCTGCAACGCAAGGGACTGTTGGACGTGACCGACAGCGCCCATCTGGGCGCCGCCATCGACCGGACCGTCGGCGACCTCATGCTCGAGCCGGTCTCTCCCGTCCGCGACACCGCCACCATGAGGGAAATCGGCCAGAGGTTTCTCACCAGCCCAATCAATTTCCTCCCGGTGGTCGACGCCCGCCAACGCCTCGTGGGCGTCGTGTCTCTCCAGGATCTCAAGGGGCACCTGAACGCCGGGGACGAGCTGCGCGCGGTCATCGCGCTCGATATCATGCGGCCGCCGCCCCCTTGCCTCACCCCGAATCAAAGGCTCCAGGAAGCCCTCCCGGTCCTCCTGGCAAGCGAAATGCGCAACGTCCCCGTCGTGAATAATCTCGCCGAGTTCCGGTTGACCGGGTCCCTCTCGCGCGGCGAAGGGCTTCGGCTTTTCGCCGACGCCATCGCCGCCCGCCAGGCGGCACGCGATTAAATCCGGGCGCGAATGCGCTCCTTCTTGGCTTCCAGTTCGGACGCGAGTTTCTGCCGCTCGGCCGCAAGCGTGCGCCGCGCCTGGTCGGCCGCCTCGGCATCTCCCTGGTTCTCGGCACTCCGGACGTCGGCCCCGAGGGCAATCTCGCGCTCGGCGATCTTGGCCCCGTAGATCGAGTCAAGCTCCGCAAGTTCCTTCTTCTGACCGGCGGTCAACTTCTTCGGCGGAGCGGAATTGTCCAGCCGCTCGATGGCCAATTGGTACGCAGATTTCATAAAACGTTTTGACAAAGGCGCGTATGACACGATTCTCCCCGCCGCGCAAGGGCGCATCCGAACAGTTCAGACCCTGACCCATGCCATGCCATTGCCTGTGCAACTTGTCTCGACGGATTTCGACGGCACCATCTTTGCCGAGTTCGAAAACCCGCCCGTGCCCGAGACCCTGCAGCGCATCCTGCGCGATCTCCAAGCCCGCGGGGCTTATTGGGTCATCAATACCGGGCGCGATCTCACCAGCCTCATGGAAACGATGGCCCGGTCGCGCCTGACCGTGCGGCCAGATTACCTCGTCCTCGTCGAACGCGAAATCTACCTCCATCGCGACCACCGGTACGTCGGCCTCGCCGACTGGAACGACCGATGCGCGGCAGACCACGCCGCCCTGTTCGAGCGGATGCGTCCGGACGTGCCGCGGTTGACGGCTTGGATCAACGAGCATTTCGACGCCGAGGTCTACGCCGACCCCTGGTCGCCACTCTGCCTGCTGGCCCGCTCCAATCCCGACACCGACGCGATCGAGGCCTTCCTGCGCGATTACTGCCGCTCGGTCCCGAACCTCACCGTCACGCGCAACGACGTTTACGCCCGGTTTAGCCACATCGCCTATTCGAAAGGCACGGCCCTCGCCGAGATCGCGCGGCGCTTGGGGATCAAGCCCGGCCAGATCTTCGCCGCCGGCGATCACTGGAATGACTTGCCGATGCTCAAACAGGACATCGCCCAACACCTCGCCGCCCCGTCGAACGCCTTGCCCGAGGTGAAGACCGCAGTCCGAAAGCAGGGCGGCTTCGTCAGCGATCTCCCGCACGGCTTCGCCGTAGCCGGAGCACTGCAAGCGCTTCTCTCGGCAAATTGAGGCCGTCCTGTCCCGCCCGCAACCCCGAGCCCCGAGAGACCGGGGGTCGGACGCGGTCCTGGATTGACAAGGGCTCTCGGGCGTCGCCTCATTGGATTCCCTTTATGAAAACTATGACGCTCGCCTTTGCCGCGTTTCTCACTCTCGCCCCATTCGCATCGCCCATCGCCAGAGCCGCCGATCCCCTCGCCGGAGATCCGCAGATCGATCGAGTCCTCGAACGATACGCCGAAGCCATCGGGGGACGCGCTGCCGTTGAAAAACTGACCTCCCGGATCATGAAGGCCTCGCTCGAGGGCCTCGGGATGCCCGCCGCTGTGAACTGGACTCTCTACGCTAAAACACCGAACAAGCAGGTGTCGGAAATGGAAATCGCCGGCATGGGCACAATCCAGGAGGGCTTCGACGGCCAGGTCGCTTGGTCGAAAAATCCTTTCGCCGGGCTGCGGATCAAAGAGGGTGAAGAACTGGCCAAGCAAAAACGCGATGCCGATTTCCACAGGGAACTGCACCTCACAACCACCTACACAAACCTCACCGCCAAAGGCACCGAGAAAGTGAACGGCGCCGATGCATTCGTCCTCGAAGCCAAGCCGACGGCAAACGCTCTGGAACGTTGGTACTTCGATGCCGCCAGCGGCCTGCTGGTACGCCAGGATTCCGAGTTCAGTGCCGCGGACGGCCGCATGAAACTGCGAGTCCTCTTCTCCGATTATCGCGCCGTGGACGGCGTCAAGTACCCGCACCTGATGCGCTTCAGCGCGGCCGCTGAAGGCCAACCGGGCGCCGAATTCTCGATCACGGTCAAGGAGGTCAAACACAACGAAACCATCGACGACTCGAAGTTCGCGAAACCCGCCGCTTAACCGCCACACGGTGCATAAGTACTGGCACGTCGTCAGCGTCGGCATCCAGAACACCCTGGTCTACCGGGTGAACTTTCTGTTCCGCGCCTGTTTCGGGCTGATTCCCCTGATGGCGACCATCTTTCTCTGGCGCGCCATCTTCGCCAGCAATCCGGAGAGCCCCCAGATCGCCGGATACACCCTCGCCAGCATCACCTCCTATTACTTGCTCGCCACCGTGGTCGACGCCCTGACCGCAGTCGCAGAAGACGATTGGCAAATCGCAGCCGAGATCAAAGACGGCCACATCAGCCACTTCCTGCTCAAGCCGATCGACTATCTCACCTACCGCCTCTGTCTGTTTGGAGCAGGACGGATTGTCTACACCGCCGTGGCCGCCGTGCCGGTCGCCCTCTTCCTCGTAGCCCAGCGGTCCTCGTTCCTCCTGCCGCCCGATGGGCTGACGCTCGCCGCGTTCGCGTTCTCAACCCTGCTGACCGCGCTCCTTCAGTTTTTCATGTCCTACACGATCGCCCTGTTGGCGTTCTGGGTCCTCGAAGTCTCCACGTTCGTCTTCATCCTCTTTGCCTTCGAGTACATCGCCGGCGGTCACCTCTTTCCAATCGATATCCTGCCCCCCGCCCTGGCGCAGGCGCTCAATCTCACCCCGTTTCCCTACCAACTCTACTTCCCCGTCAGCATCTACCTGGGACGAGTCACCGGAGACGAACTCTGGCGCGGCCTGTCCATCCAGTTGTTCTGGGTCGCCGCCCTCTACGCCATCGCGCGCTTCGCCTGGCGTCGCGGCATCCGCCGCTACGCAGCCGTGGGCATCTAAACCGCCCGTGAACGTGCTCCCGTGACCAATTCTCCCAATCGCACAGTGACCGCCGGCTGCGATTCCTTCCGCCGTTACGCGCGCCTGTACGCAGCCTTGTGGCGCAATTCCGTCGTTCGTGAGATGGGCTTCAAAACGAACTTCCTGCTCTGGATCTTCGTCGAAATGCTCTGGTTCGCGCTCCAGCTCGCTTTCGTCGCAGTCATCTACCAGCATACCGAACGGATCGCGACGTGGTCGAAGTGGCAAGTGGTCCTGTTGGTCGGCGCAAGCCACTTCATCCAGCAGCTCTTCACCGCCCTCTTCCTCCTCAACTGCTCCAATCTGTCGGAGTTGGTGCGCACCGGACGCCTCGATTTCCTCCTGCTCCTGCCAGTCAACACGCGGTTTCTTGTCTCGTTGCGACAAATCGATCTGGGAGCGTTCGTGAACGCTGCCTCCGCCGTCGTCGTGATGGCCTACGCCGCCCGCCAACTGACCCTCACCCCGAGCAGCGCCCAGCTCGCCGGCTTCCTGGCGCTCTGCGCCGCCGGTGTCCTGATCCACTACTGCCTCATGTTCCTCCTCGCCACCGTGTGCTTCTGGACGGTGCGCGCACAGGGTATCGTCTGGGGCTACTACAACCTCTTCACTGTCGCGCGCTTGCCCGACAGCGCGTTTCGTCCCGGGGTCTTCAAAGCTGTGTTCACCTTCGCCCTCCCCATGCTCCTCGTGTCCAATGTGCCGGCGAAACTCCTCCTCGAAAAGCTCGGCTCCCCTCTCGAAGTGCTCCTGCTGCTCGGAATGGCAGGCGCCTGTCTGCTCGTTTCGGAAGCGGGCTGGCAGGCATCGGTCCGCCAGTACACAAGCGCCAGCTCCTGACCAATCCTGAAATGTAGAATGCAGAGATCTGACCCCAAAGGCGGGATCGTGCTCGATGCCCTGGGCGGGCGATCCACGCCGCGGACGCCCGCCGGCCCCCTCGCGGTCCACTATTGCGCCCGGTTCGCCGCAGCGACCCTCCGCCAGTACACAACCGACCCCCGCGTGCTGGCGCAATCGGTCATCCGGTATTACGAGCGATTCAAACCCGATGCCGTCTGGCTGTCAGCCGATACCTGGGTCAGCGCTGAGGCCATGGGCGCCCGCGTGGGCGCGGGAGCCGACGACCAACCGTTCGGCGGACTCGGCCCCCCCCTGATTCGTTCGCCCCGCGACCTCGATCGCATTCCACCGCCGGATCCGGGCACGCAAGGACGATTCCCGCTCATGCTCGAAGCCCTCACCCGAATCGTCGACGGCCTCGGGCCTGGCGTCTGCGTGGTGGGTTGCTTCGATCAATACCCGTTTTCGCTCGCAGCCGCGTTAATGGGCCTCGAACAAACCATGCTCCGAATCGTCGACGATCCGCCGTTCGTCGAGGCGCTCATGGAACGATGCCTCGAATATGGATTGGCCTACGGGCGCGCGCTGGCCGCCACAGGCGCGGACGTCCTGAGCGGTGGAGATTCGCCAGCCGGTTTGATCGGCCCGCGGCTCTACCGCGCCCAAGCCTGGCCCTTCGAGCGCCGCCTCATTGCCAGCTTGAAGTCCATGACCGCCAAACCCGTGTCGCTGCACATCTGCGGCGACGCGCGCCCCCTGCTGGCCGATATGGCAGCCACGGGCGCCGATGTGCTCGAGATCGATCACCAGGTCGACCTCGAACATGCCTGTCACACGGTCGGACCCAGACATTGCGCTCTGGGGCAACCTCGATCCGGTCGCCGTCCTGGCGCAGGGCAGCACCGCAGAGGTTCAAGCGGCCGCCCGCCGTGCAATCGATACGGTCGCGGCTTGCGGTCATCCGCGGTTTGTGCTGAGTTCCGGATGCACTCTGGCAGTCGAGACACCGCCCGAAAACCTGAACGCCATGCTCGACGTCGCGCGACACGGCACCCGAGATTGATGAACAATTCCTCCTCTGAGTTTGGCCTTCGTGGGCTGCGGAGCCCGCGGCTTCACCTATGCGCAACTGGCAGCGCGTCAGCCCGGCCGATACCGCATCGTCGCCGGCGCGGACCCGGCACCGGAACGCGTCGAACGAATCCGCGCCGCGTCGGCCAACCCGCACTTCCGCGGGTTCGCCAATGGCGCAGCCCTGCTGGCTGCCGGAAAGCTCGCCGATGTCCTCGTGATCGCCACGCAAGACCACGGGCATTTCGATCCATGCCGCCAGGGCCTGCGCTTGGGCTACCACATCCTGCTCGAGAAACCAATCGCCACCCGCGTCGAACAGGTGCTCGAAATCGAGCGTCTCGCCGAACAAACCGGACGGCGGGTGATGGTCTGTTTCGTCCTCCGGTTCGCCGCGTTCTATCGAAAGGTGAAGGAGATCATCGATTCGGGGCGGCTTGGCGAGATCGTGGGCATCCAGGCCAGCGAAGGCGTCATGCCCTGGCACCAGGCCCATTCGTTCGTGCGCGGCCATTGGTCGGTCGTGGCCAAGAGTTCGCCGATGCTTCTCTCGAAGTGCTGCCACGACACCGACGTGCTCCATTGGCTCGTCGGACGGCGCTGTCGACGGGTGGCCAGTTTCGGCTCGCTCGAGTGCTTCCGGCCCGAACGGGCCCCGGCAGGCGCGCCCCCGAGATGCACCGACGGCTGCCCTGTCGCGGACACCTGCCCCTACAATGCCCTCCGCTACGCGGGCGACCAGCGCATCCCCTGGCTCGCGATGGTGTACGACCGGGCGCAGTCAGCCACCGCCGGGGAGATCGCAGACTGGCTGCGGACCAGTCCCTGGGGCCGCTGTGTCTACCGCTGCGACAACGACGCGGTGGACCGCCAGGTGCTGGCGCTCGAGTTCGAGGGCGGCATCACGGCAACATTCACCATGACGGCCTTCGAGAACGGGCGGCACATCGAGGTCTACGGCACCAAAGGCGTGCTCAAAGGCGGCGAGACCTACCGGCGTCATTTCGGCGCCCACCTGGTCCTTCTCCCCCATGAAGGCGCCGCCGAACGCTACACGGTCCAGGCCGAGGACGGCGGCTATGAACTGCACGGCGGCGGCGATCCCGGACTCTATCCACGCCCTCTACGACGAGATGACCAAACCGCCTGGAGAACCGCTGCACGCCTCCATCGCCTCGACCGTTCATAGCCATGTCCTCACCTTCGCCGCCGAGGAAGCGCGGCTGACAGGGCAAACCGTGGACGTCGCCGAATTCGCCCGGAGATTCGCCCGAGCGACTCCGGCAAGCTGACAGACGCCACCTGTTCCTTGTTGAACTGCTCAGGGAAGATGAACCTCAAGCGGCGGCAGCGACGCTTTCCGTCTCGATGTTCGTGGAGAGCCGCCTTGGCCCGGCAGGCCGTGCTCCGCGCACATGAACCTGTACCGCCGGCTTTCCAGCCGGCACCGTGCGGACAACGCCACCTGCAACTGTGCCGACCTGGAGGTCGGCGGTACGGGGGAGGTTCATGGGAAGCGTTGACAATCAACGACTTAATGCGCATCGGGGCCATGAACCGAAGTTACCTGCTCCTAATCGTAATCGTAATCCTCTGTCGCCGATTAAGATTAAGATTAGGATTAGGACCACCTGCCGGTTCATGGGGAGACAGGGAAACAAGAGCTACCGATCCAAACGCATGGCGATGCGGTAGAGATGCACGTCCCATGGTCGGAAGGTGTCACGAAACTCGCCGTTCTCGAGGGGCAACGTGCGGTTCTCGTGCAGTACCTCGACAGTCGCCTGTCCCGTCGCCCCCTTCACAGTGAAGGTGGCGGTCGCCTGGCCATCACGCATTCCTACAGCAAAGATGTGCAGCGCCTCCCCCAGGCGCTTGGCAACCGCCGCCACGGCAACCTCCGAGTCGTCCGTCGCCACCTGCACCGCCTCGGCCAGCGACGGCGTGTTCAACACCGGCGCAAGCTTCTGGATCTGCCCGTTGAGCGCCGTGACGGCGGCGAGCATCTCCGGATCGCTCAGCAGGGCCGCTTCGTTGAACTTGGGTTCCCACTCGTGCACGAAGTAGATCAGGCCCTCCGATCCGTGGATGATCGACATCCAGGCCTCGGCGCGAACTTGGTGGGGGGTGGGCTTCGCAGTGGGATGCGAAATGCGGGTGCACTCGAGGCAGTTCCAGACAATCCGGCCTCCTTGCGTCCAGGACACAAGCCGCCGCACGCCTTGGGCGACATACCAGAGTTTGCCGCTGACTGCCGGGCGGTCGTGCACCACCGGGTAGATGTCGAACGACACAATCTCTCCGCCTTTGATGTACTCTTGGTAATCCTCGGGGTGATTGGTGCGAACGCCGCGTCCGTACCAGCCATCCCAGGCGACCCCTTGGCCCAGATTCAGCAGGACAGGCCGGGTCGGATCCACGGCTCGGATGCGCCGGTAATCCTCGATGATCTTCTCCGGCAGGATGGGCGGACCGTAACCCTTGCCCTCGCCGAGGGATTGGGCATTGTCGGGTTCGTCCCCGTGCATCCAGCCGACAATCGTGGGGTCGTCGAGGTGCCGTCGTCCCACGGCGTTCTGGTCGCAGATGACCTTCATGCCGGCCGCACGAAGCGCGGCCAACTGATCCTCGGTCGGCCCCCGCCACAACCCGACGTAGGTGTTGATGCCGGCAGCACGATACTCGGCGGCTCGGGCCGGAGACTGCAGCCACACGGCGATAGGGAAAAAGTCGGACGCAGAGGATGGTCCGTTCTTCCAGGCCGAATAGTCGGCAGAACCACCTCTGGGCGTCAGGCAAAACAGGAAGACAAACCAAAGGGCCCATGCGGAAGGGCACGGTCGCCGCGTCCGCCTGCTCCCTGGCGCGCCGTGGTGCGGACGGGAGTGTGCGTTCTGGGTGATGTTCATGAGAAGCGGCCTGTTCCTTTTAGAACTGCTCAGTGAACATGAACCTGGCACCGCAGGTAGGGCGCGCAGTCCTCTGCGCGCCGACGGCGGCCAGGGGACTCGGCCGCCCTACCAAATCGAGGTTCATGAAGAGCATTGACACACAACGACTGAGTGCGCACTGCGACCAGGAGCCAAGAACGTCCAGCGCCCGACCATCAACTCGCAACCATCGACAAGCCGGGCCTTACACCTTCCAGGAGCCCCGCTTCGGCATTGTCTTTCCACGCGTTGGCTTCCGAATCACCGATGAATTCCTCGGTCTTGGGGTCCCATTTCAGCGCCCGTTTGTTCCAGTAAGCGAGGTTGCCCAGGTGGCAGACGGTCACCGAGCGAGCGCCAACCTCGACATCGCAGATGGGACGCTTCCGACTGCGGATACAATCGACGAAATCCTTGTAGTGGTTGTTGCTCTTGTAGAGCTGGACGGGGAGAGCCTCGAAATTCTCCTTCTCGAGCGACTCCGGCTCGGCCTTGAACCGGCCGCGATCGACGCAGACCTTGCCCTCGCTTCCGACGAACACCACCCCAAAATCGTAGCCCTTCAGTCCCCCGTGTATCAGCACGCTCTCGTTGGCGTACTTGTAGGTGAGTCGTTTGACCTCTTTGCCGTCCGGCGGCGTGATTTCGACCGGCCCGCTGTCGTCCATGCCAAGACCCCACTGGGCAATGTCGAAATGGTGAGCGCCCCAGTCGGTCATGCCGCCGCCGGAATACTCCCGGTACCCCCGCCAATTGGGGAAGTGAGTATGGACGCCGCGGGGGCTCAGGACCGAGTTGTATGGGCGTTGGGGCGCCGGGCCGAGCCATAGATCCCAGTCGAGCCCGGGCTCCGCCGGTTCCTCGGGCAGATCGCACCATTTGCTGGGGCCGCCGACGTTGGCGTAGACTTCCTTGACCCGTCCGATCTTGCCGTTCCGCACCAATGTGCACCCCTTCCAGAACGCGCCGTCGGAACGCTGCATCGATCCAGTCTGGAAAACCCGGTCGTGCTTGCGGACAGCGTTTGCCATGGCGCGCGCCTCGTGGATTGTGAGTGAAAGCGGCTTCTCGCAATAGATGTCCTTCCCAGCCTCTGCGGCGGCCACCACAGGATACGCATGCCAGTGGTCGGGCGTTGCAACCACCACCGCATCAATGTCTTTACGCTCAAGAAGCTGACGGAAATCTGCGTAGGCCGCGCAACCCTTGAACGCCTGATCCTGCTTGGTCGAATAGAACTCCTCGACCTTCTGCTTGTGGTGTTCTCGGCGGGTCGTGTCGACGTCGCAAACGGCCACCACCTGGACAGCCGCGTGAGGGAGAAAACTGTTCAGCAGGTGACGGCCCTGGGTGCCGACGCCGATGAAACCCATGGCGATGCGGCTGTTGGGTCCGGCCCCGCTGTCAGCGGACCAGATCCGGCCAGGCAGCAAGAAGGGCGTGCCGAGCGCGGTGAGGGTGGCGGTGCGAAGAAAAGAGCGACGACTGAGGTTCGAGTGCTGAGCCATAGACAATTGCTGGTCTGACGCTCGCCGCAGGGGCCGGATTCAAATCGAGTGCAAACGCCCTGTGCTCGAGAGGGAATACTTGACTTCCGGCAGATCTTGCCACCTAGTTGCCCCAAGCAATCAACCCTGATCCAGAAACAATCTGAGCCGCAATATGCCTTCTTCAGCGCACACTCGACATGGCTCGTTGGGCCACTCCCGCCCTTCGGAGTCGGCTTTCACGCTGATCGAACTGCTGGTGGTCATCGCCATCATTGCGATCCTGGCGTCGATGCTGCTGCCCGCCCTCGGCAAGGCCAAGCTTAAGGCGACCTTCGCCAGTTGCGCCTCCAACGAGAAGCAGTTGGTGCTCGCCTGGCAGATGTACGCCCTCGACAACTACGACACCATGCTGCCGACATCGTACAACGGCGAGTCCGGGGCGATGAACCTCTACGCCGGCGGGTTTTGGAACGGCCCGACGCCTGACCTCGCAGCAGGCATCACCGAAACCGAAGCCATGAAGCGCGTGACCGAGGGGATCATCAAATCGCCCCTCTACAAGTACTGCAGCGCCGTTGGCTCCTGGCATTGCCCGGGCGATACGCGCACCAAGCGGAACAAGCCCGGTCGGGGCTGGGCATATGACAGCTATTCAAAGGCAGACGGCATGAATGGCGGCATGTGGACCGGCATCAAGCCTTACACAAAGACGACCGAAATCAGCGAACCGGTGAACTCCTTCGTGTTTCTCGAGGAGGCGGATCCGCGCGATTACAACAACGGCACCTGGGTTCTCGACGTTTCGCCCCCGGGGTGGGTAGACCCGTTCGCCCTCTTCCACGGCAATGTCAGCTCGTTCGGATTCGCGGACGGCCACATCGAATCCCACCGTTGGATCGAGACCTCGACCATCAAGGCGGCGTCCGACTCGGCGCGGGGTATCCAGAGTTTCTACTGGTCCGGAGGCAACGCCAGAAACCGAGACTTCGTCTGGGTTTGGGACAAGTTTCGGCACCTGAGCTGGAAGCCGCTCAATTAGCATCGAGCATCGCGCGGAGGCGCCTCGGCACGCAGGCGGGTCTTGACCCCGGGCGCGCAGCCGTAGACGCGCTGGGCTGGTCTGACAAGGACTTGAGCCGGCAGCCTAACCCGGAAATCTCACCGGTGGGGCGGTCGCGGCATTCCGGACGGTCCGCGGGTGAGATTTCCGGGTCTGTGAAACCCGCGCCCAGCAAGGAGAATCGGCTCATCGGTTCATCAAAGCCGGGATACGCCCGAGCCGCTCGGGCGACCCGGGCACGCCGACACGGTGTGGTCGAGATTGGGTCCAACTGTTTGGGGCGCGGGTTTCTGAGAGCCCGCATTTCATGTGCACTGTGACGGTGACCGGTCACATGACATCAACAGTTGCTGAGAAATGCGGGCTAAAGCGCACCCGCAGAAGGTGAAGTCGGCGCGAGCTCTGCGTCGGCAGACGCCTGCGACGCGTGAGTGGATCGCGCGGCGCCTGGCGATGGGCAGCGGGAGCTGCGTGTCGTACTTGCTGGCGAAGTGTTGACCGTGAGGGGGCCGATTACCCGGCCTGCGCGGCGTAATAAGCGTCCACCTTGGCGGCCACGTCGCGGTAGCCGATATCGCTCTCGTAGATCATCTTGAACTGCTCGATTGCCTCGTCGCGACGGCCCATCTTCTCCAACGCGCAGCCCAGCGCGTAGATCAACTCCTTTTTCTCGTCGTCGAAAGTGATCTTCTCCTTGATCGCGTTCTGGAGGGTGCGCGCGGCCAGGTCGTTCATGCCGCGCCGCGAAAAGCACAGGCCGAGATAGTAGAGCGACTGGATGCGCCGGTGCGGATTATTCTGGGCTTTTTGGAACTCCTGAATGGCCTCGCTGATGCGTTCTGCCTCGAAGTGAAGCTGGGCCAGTTCGAATCGCAATTGGAGATCGTTGGGATAACGTTCCAAGCGATGCTTGCAGTCTTCCAGCATGTAGTTCTGCTTTTCGACCTTCAGCTTGGCTGCCTGCTCGGCGTGGTCCGGTGCGGTGGGATCGAGGTTCGCGAGAGCGTGGTCGAATCGCTTTACCGTCAGGTCGGCGATGGCGCGTTCGACCACCGGATCCCCGGCCTCGCTGCCGGTCATTCGCCGGTAATACTCGAGCGCCTTGTCGTAATCCTTCTTCTGCGCGTACAACTCGGCGATCGATCGGACGAGGCGGAGATTTTGCGGTTCGCTCGTCAGCCGCTCCTCGTATTCCACCAGCAACCGGTCGGCCACGTCTCCGGCCTTATGGTCGCGCTTCTCCTGTTCGAGCGTGACGGCTTCCTGTTCGTCCCGGAGAATATCCCGGTAAGATCCCTTGCCGTCAGCCAGTCCCTCGTACCCGCCCTCGGTCATGGTGCGGCTGGCCGACATGTCCTTCAGGGCTTGCGCGATCTCGGAATCGTTGGGATACGCGCGACTTAACTCCCCGATCAGGGCCTCGGCACGCCGGGCCTGGCCCACCTTGACCAGGGCGCGGGCGAGTCGCATGACCACCTCCCGGTCTTTGGGCGATTGCTTGTAGGCGATTTCGAGAGAGAGCACCGCCGTCCTCGGGAAGTCCAGTGTCATGGCCGCCTCCGCCAGCACTTTGTGGGCGGCCATGTTGTTCGGGTCGTGATTCAGCACCTCTTCGGCGAGTTTCAGCGCGTGGCGCGGATTGTTGCGCTGGACAATTTGGGCTTGGACCACCTTGCGGTTGGTCGAGCCCATGAATTTCCGGAACAGCCCGCCGCTGCCTACGCCGCTCTTTTTGAACTGCGCCGCGCGCAGGGCTTGTCGGCACTCGAAGAAGGCGGGCTCCTGTTCGACGACCTTGCTGAGAATGTCGATGGCGTAATCGAGGTTGTTGCGCTCGAACGCTGCGAGGCCCTTCTCGTATTGTTCGCGCCACGCGCGCGCGACTTCGTTGGGACTCTTCTCTGGCATGGCTTCCCCCCCCCGCGGCGCGGGCTAACGGCCCATCAAATGATCGAGCACAAGCTGGTCCAACGCGGCGTAGTTGCGGTCGGCGATCCACTGCTGCGCCTTCGCCTCCGGGAACGTGCGGGCTTTCTCGATCAGGCGCAGGAAAGTGCGGCGGCTGTTTTCGAGATGGGCGGTCCAATGCTCGACCTTTGTCGTGCGGAACGGGTGCACGTCGAAGGCGACGTACTCGCCGCGCGCGCCGTACCGATTCCGTTCCAGGGCGCGAACCTGGTTGAAGGCCACGCGCAGATTCGCGCTGCCGAACGGTTTGTCCTGGTCGAACTTGAGGCCGTTCTGGTCGTTGAGATGCAGCGACCAGAGCTTGCCAAAGGCGCAGGCAAAATCGATTTCGTCGGACGGATCCAACCCCGCCAGCAACGCGTGCGCCGACTCGATCAGACAGCCGACCCGCTTCGGGTCGCGCGTCAGGTTGGCCAGAGCTAGGGCGTGACCGATGGTTGGCACGTAAGCCAGATCCATCGGCTCGTTGGGCTTGGGCTCGATGGCGATCCGGACCGTCTTGTCGTGGGCCAGCATCTTGTCGATTGCCGCCACCAGATAATCCATGCAGCGGCGGGCGTTTTTGCTCTCGCGGATGTAACTGCCTTCGCGCGCCAGCCAGAGGACGATCAGACCGCAATCGAGGTGACGGGCGATGTCGATGCAGCGCAGCGACCGGTCGATCGCATACTGGCGGCACTTGGGATCGTTGCTCGTATAGGCGCCGTCGACGGTGCGCGGGTCAAACCACAAACGCGGCGCCACAATCTCCGCCACCACGCCTGCGTCCTTGAGCTTCTTGCGCAACGCCTTCGCCTCCTTCGCCAACTGCGCGCCGGACTTGCTGTCCACATCCGGCACGGCGTCGTCGTCATGGAACATCATGGCGTCGAAGCCCAGTCGCTTGAGCTGGTCGAGCTTCCAGTCGAACGTTTGGACGGGGCGGGTCGGGGGGCCGTAGGGATCCTGACCTTCGCTCAAATTCCAGGGGCCAAAGCAAAACTTGTAGCTGATTTCTTTCGGCATAGGTGCAGTGAAGTTAAAAACAGAACGGAATGACTGGAAAGCAAAAAGGCCGCATGCATCGAGCCGGATCAACTCTTCTCCGCCGGCGGCGGCATCGCCGCGGACTTCAGCGGGGTGAAATTGCCCGCCTCGCAGCAGCGGACGAAGCCTTCGGTGGCGGACTTGAGTTCCTCCCACCGGGTGCGGATCGCCGCGGCTTCGGTGCGGGTGATATGGTTGTCATTGGCGGCCTTGGCGACCACCGCCAGCAGATCGGCGAAGTCCTGTACGATCTGGTTTGTGGCGGGAACCAGCAGCAGCGGGTGCGGCCAGAGGCCCTTGGGGTTCCGGATGAAGAAGCCCCCTGCCTCCTGGCAAATCCATTGCACGATCTGGGGATCGTCCGTACTGCGAATGAGGGCCGCGACGCGGTCGAGCGGATTGGCGGTGCCGCTCCCCAGATCGTCGGCAGGCTCGGCCCATTTGTAGATGAGCGACAACGAGAGCCCCAGATCGGCAGCGATCTGCTTGACGTTCGCCCGGTCGTAAACCTCACGGAGCAACTCGTGCGACTGCATGGGTTCAAACATGGGCAACACGCCCCGCCTTGACAAGCGCGAAGGCAAGCGCGAAACGCGGGTCGACCGACCTCCCGTCCGCAGGAAACATCGAACGTCTGCGTTGTAGTCGACTGCGCGGGACGATAGGATGATCCCGCGTGTGCGATCTGAACCAACCAGCCTGGAGGGAAACGATGACGACCGTGTGTGGAACGGATTTTTCGATTCATTCCGCAGAAGCCGCGACGGTGGGGGCGATTCTGACGACGCGGCTTCGCGGGACCCTGACACTGGTCCACGCCTACAATGAGGCCGACCTCGATGTGACAGCACAAGGCGCCTTGACCGCAGTCCGGGAACGCGGGGAGGCGCGGCTCGCCGCGGAAGCCGATCGGCTCCGCGGGCTGGGGGTGGCCGTGAAGACGAAGCTTCTGGCGGGGTCGCCTGCGGCTGTGTTGCTCGATGTCGCGGCCCAGTCCAAGGCGCGGCTGCTGGTGGTGTCCTCGCTGGGGAACGTTGCTCCGAGCCGTTGGTTGGTCGGGAGCGTGGCCGAGCGGATAGCGCGGAGTTCAACGGTCCCCATTCTGGTGGTGCGGGGCGACAAGCCTTTTCGGGCGTGGGCTGCCGGGCGGCATTCCCTGCGCGTGGTTGTGGGATATGATTTTTCTCCCAGCGCCGACGCCGCTCTCGAGTGGGTGGGCATGCTCACAGCGCTTGGCCGTTGTCGGATCACGGTGGCGCATTTAGCGTGGGCGCCGCAGGAGGGCTGGCGTCTGGGAGTGCGCGATCAGTGGACCATCACCGATCACACGCCCGAGATCGCGAGGTACCTCGAACGCGATCTCAAGGAGCGATGCCGCGAGGTTCTGGGCAAGATCAGTGTCCAGACGCGGATTGGCGACGCCTGGGGGCCGGCCGGTCCCGAACTGGTCGAGTTGGCCATGACCGAGAAGGCGGACCTGATCGTTGTCGGGGCCAACCAGCGCCGGGGATTCGAGCGGTTGTGGCTCGGTTCGGTGTCGCGGGCGGTTCTGCACCAGGCGCCGGTCAGCGTGGTGTGCATTCCGCTGCCCGCCGCGGAAAAACTCCCCCGCAGGACGATTCCTGAAGTGCGGCGCGTGTTGGTCCCCACCGACTTCTCGAAACTGGGGAATCAAGCGATCCCGTACGCGTACGCCGCGCTGCGGCGTGGCGGGGAGGTCTGTCTGGTGCATGTGGTGCCTCCGCTGGCGCGCCGCGGGGTGAAATCGGAGCCGTTCGACCCGCAGGGAGCGGCGCGTGTGGCCCGGCTTTCCGCCAAGCTGCGGCAACTGATTCCGCCGCAGGCCAAGGTGCTCGGCCTGCGCACTCACGTCCAGATCGTCGAACACGCGAGTCCTGCGATCGCCATTGCGCAGGCCGCGGAGCGTTTTGGCGCCGGTCTCATTTGCATGAGTTCCCGAGGGCGCTCGGGCCTGGCCAGCGCATTGCTGGGTTCGGTGGCGCAGGCCGTCATGGCGAACAGCCGCCGGCCTGTTCTCCTGCTGCGCGATCATGAATCCTGAAACACACGTTCCCATGAGCAAATTCCTTTCTTTCTGTTGTTTGGTGCTGGCGGCCTTGGGCGTGGCGGCGTGTTCGGCGTCCGCCGCAACCACCCGGGTTGGGATGATTGGTTTGGACGCCCATGCTGTGCCGTGGACGCAAATCATTCACGGGGGCAAAGCGCCACCGCCGGTCTCCGACCTGCGAGTGACGGCCGCGGTTCCCGCGTTCAGCCCCGATGTGCCGTTCAGCAAGGACAACATCGAGAAGAACACGGAGATCCTGCGCGAGCTGGGCGTCGAGATCTGCGACACGATCGAGGCCATGCTGGCCAAGGTGGACGCGGTGATGCTCTTGAGCATCGACGGGCGCCCGCACGGGCAGCAGGCCCGGCCCGTGTTTGCCGCGCGCAAACCGCTGTTCATCGACAAGCCGGTCGCGGCCTCGCTGGCCGAGGTGATCGCGATCTACCGTGCCGCCGAAGCGAGCGGGACGCCTTGTTTCTCGAACTCATCGCTGCGTTACAGCCCGGGGATTGCGGGCATGACGAACGATCCCCGTGTGGGGCGGGTGCTGGGTTGTGATGCCTACAGCAACAACCAGTCGATCCTGCCGAACCATCCCGACCTGTTCTACTACGGCATTCACGGCTGCGAGATTCTCTTCACGATCATGGGCTCCGGCTGTCAGGCCGTCAGCCGGGTCAAGGCGGACGCGGCGGACCTCGTGACGGGCACGTGGAACGACGGCCGCGTGGGCTCTTTCCGCGGCATCCGGCGCGGGCAGACCGGTTTCGGCGCAATGGTCTATGGCGAGAACGGTATTGCCCCGTCCGGCCCGTTCGGTGGTTACGAGCCGCTCCTGGTCGAGATCGCCAAGTTCTTCCAGACCGGACAGCCGCCGGTCTCTGTCGCCCACACACTCGAGATCTACGCGTTCATGGAAGGCGCCGACGAGAGCCTGCGCCAGGGCGGGCGGCCCGTGTTGCTCCGTGACGTCCTCGAGAAAGCCAGAAAGGAGGCGGACACAATCGACAGCCGTTGAGCGTCGAACTCGCGAGCCGTCAGGAGGCGTGCTCCGGCAATCGCCCGGTCCGCTCCAACGCGATGAGCAGGGGCTTGCGCCAGACGCCCCCGCTGTAACCGCTCAGGGCGCCATTCTTGGCGATGACGCGATGGCAGGGCACCAGCAGGCAAAGACAATTGCTGGCATTGGCCCGGGCGACGGCCCGCGCTGCCGAGGGCGAACCGATCCGTTGGGCAACGCCTTCGTAACTCGTTGTTTGGCCGTGGGGAATCCGCCTCAACTCGCTCCACACGTGCCGTTGGAATTCGGTCCCCCGCATCTCGATCGGCACGGAGAAGCCCCGGCGAACGCCGCGCATATACTCCCGCAACTCGGCCCGCAACTGCTCGAGCACCGCGTTCGTTCCGGGCGCGATCGGCAGAGCGAATTGGCGCTGCATTTCGGCCCGGCTTGGCTCGAGACCGCCCAGTTCGGCGAACTCCAACCGGCAAACAGCCGCGTGGGTGGCCGCGGCGAGCATCGGGCCCAGGGGCGTTTCCAGCAGCGCCACTCGGACGCAGCGACTTTCGGCGGCGTGAGCCGGGGCCGCGCCGAAGGCTGTGTCGAATTCAGCCTGAAGCGCGTGGGCGGGCGGGGGATCGCCACGCCGGACAGGCGCGGTCTGGGGTTTGGACATTCTTGATGCTTGTCGATGTGGTTGCAGGGTCTTCATCGCACACTTCATCGCACACTTCATCGTCGGGCAGGCTCTGTTCGATCAGCCCGAGACCAAGCCACGCAGCATCGATGCGATTGGGTCCAGAGAAGCGCGCAACAACTGATCCGTCACCGCGTGTCGTTTGTCCCAGGACTGGGAGTGCTGCGCCAGACTTGCTGCGCTGGCCAACGCTTTGTCGTACACCTTCCATTTGTCCAGGGAGAACATCCATTGCCTCTTGGTGCCGTTCGCCACAGATGGACGAAGTGTGCGATAAAGTGTGCGATGAAGTCCAATTCGAATATTGTCCAAACTCCAGGGCGCCGCTGCGCGGCGCCACTTAGCGAGGCGTCGACTGCCGGTGATCGTGGTGGACACCCAGCGGCCACGAACCGTTCACACGCCTCGCTGGTCTGAGGCGAAGCCTCGCTGAATCTCCCCGCGAACCAGGAGCGCAGAGATTGAGCATCTGGCGGGCGGTCGTAAAGGCGATCCTTCGCGTGGCGGGGGTGCAACTTTGTTTTGACTGGCGAGGCCCGATTTCGACAATCGAGACAGTGAACACGAACGCACAGAACACCGGGGGCGCTGGGACGTCGGAGCCGTGGGCGGCTGGACAGGACCACGCCTCCTGAGATGAGAGAGAACGTTTCGAGCGCGGGATGGAGCGGGCTGTTCGATCCCGGTCGCGCGGAGATCTGGAGCGATGGGAGCGAAGCGACGACCGGCGCCGTGTTCACCCTGGTCCTCTGGCTTGGTTGCGTGGCGGTGGGGGTGCTGGGCCTCACACTCGAATACGAACGCCCCCGTTCCTTCGCGCAGGCGCCTCCCGCGGTTCGAGTCGAGTTGGTCGATGTGGAACTCGACGGCGCCGGACTGTCCCTGCTGGACGCGCTGGCATCGGACGAGGCGCCGACTTCGGCGTTCGCTCTGCCGAGGGCGCCGGCGTTGCCTCCGCCGGCTCCAGCGCCCGCGGTGATCCCGGAAGCGACGCCGCTGAGGGTTGTGGCCATGCCGGCGCAGCCCATCGCGGCCCCTGCGCTTGAGGGGATCGCTGCGGAGGGCTCGTCAGCGGTCGAGGAAACGGTTGGACCCATCGCGGAGGGGCGGGCTGAGCCTGGCGAATCGGTGACACCGGCGGTGGCGGTCTCGACCTCCTCGTCCGTTCAAGGGCTCACGTTCGGTGAGGGCAAGGGGAGGCAGCCGGCGCCTGCTTACCCGGGCGCCGCGGTGCGCCGGGGCCAGGAAGGCACCGTGCGTATCGGGTTCAACGTGTGTCCGCACGGGCGGGTCGTTTTCGCCAAGGTCGTGGCGCCTTCGCCGTGGCCGCTCTTGAACCAAGCGGCGTTGCGGGCGGTGCGCCAGCAGTGGCAGTTCGAGCCCGGCCCCCCCCGCCGCTACGAAGTCTCCATCGATTTTCGACTCGAATCCTCGAACTCCAGAACATGGTAAGATCAAGTCCAGTTTGGCCTCCAGCCCTATCCCTTTCGTTTCGCTAGAATCCTTGAAGCCCCAAACATGTTGCGATCAAGTCAAGTTTGGCCTTCACCCCTATCCCTTTCGTTTCGCAAGGATTCTAAGGAGCGAGGCGCGGGAGAGAAGGGCAGGAAAACGAAAGGGCGGTTCATGATGTGGAAGATTGGGATTTGGTCTGAGGCGCGCCTCGCTAGAGTTACTCCTTTGATGAAATCTGTAGTCATTGAGTCAAGTTTTTGCGCCGCGCAGCGGCGCCACTTAGCGAGGCGTCGGGCGCCGGTGATCGTGGTGGACACTCAACGGCTACGAGTCGTTCACACGCCTCGCCGGTCTGAGGCAAAGCCTCGCTAAGATTCGATGGAGGATTAGACCGTGAATGTCATGTTCGGCAATGTGGTTCTGGATGTCTTCCTGCGGGGAGGCCCGGTCATGTGGCCGCTGCTGTTGGCTTTGCTGGCGGCGTTGGTCGTGATCATCGAGCGCTCGCTGTGGTGGTGGAGCCTGCAACACCGCACGGCGCCCACGGATTTGCGGGAGACCTTTGAGGCCATCGCGGCGGGTGAGTTCGAACGCGCCGTGACGATCGCAGGCCGGTCCTCCGATCCCATGCTCGGAATCGTGCGCGAGGGTTTGGCGCACGCCCACAGTTCTCTCCTGGGGGCGATGCAACTTCGGGCTTCCGAGGCCCTCGAGCGGGCGGAACGGTTGCAGTGGGTGCTGGGGACGCTGATTACACTCGCGCCGTTGCTGGGACTGCTGGGGACGGTCACGGGCATCATGCATTCGTTCCGCTTTGTGGGCGACGAACAGCTTGCGCCCACCCAGGTCAGCGGGGGCATCGCCGAGGCATTGATTGCCACGGCGTGCGGTCTTGGCATCGCGATTCTGTCGCTGCTGCCATACAACTACTTCAACCGTCGCCTGGCTCGGCTGCGAGCGCAGCTCGAGCGCACGATCAACCACGTGGAGCTGCTCGTCGAGTCGGCCAAGCATCACGGCCACGATCTCGAGACGTTCGCACGCCAGCGCGCCGGCGGTCGGCCAAACCCGCCGCCGGCGGGCGTCGCCCCTGCCGGACACGACTGACTCCTGCAAACCCTCACGCATCGCGCCTCACCCCTCACGCGTCCCTCACCATGCCCGTCAAGCTGAGTTCCAGACTCCCGATCGACAATGCCGAAGCGCGGATCGAGATCATTCCCCTGATCGATATCATGTTCTTCCTGTTGGCGGCGTTCATGCTCGTGAGTTTGAGCATGGTGAACCTCAAGGGTGTGCGAGTGAACCTGCCGACCGCGGCTGTTGGCTCGGCGGAGACAGCGGCGGGGATGGTCCACATCTCCGTCGACGAAGCGGGCCTGATCTTCCTGGACCAGAGGCCGGTGGGTCCCCATGAGTTGGCCGAGGCTCTGGCGGGGCGACGCGCCACCAACGCCACCCTGCGGGTGTGCATCAGCGGCGACCGGGACGCGCGGCATGGCGACATGATCGGCGTGCTCGATCTGGTCCGATCGGCCGGCATTGACAAGGTCGCGTTTCGAATTCATCCGTCGGCATCACCCGCCACGCCGTGAACAGGGTTCTGCACTGGATCAATCTCATCGGGGTGCTCGTTCTGACGGCCCTGTGCGTGGCCCAGTGGCGTGCGCATCGCCGGCTCCATCTCGAGCTGAACCGCGAGGAACGAATGCGCGTCGAACAGGCGGCCACGATCGAGGAACAATCGCGAGCCGCGGCCGGGCAGGCCAGTGACCTTGCCCAATTGCGTTCCCAACTCGAGCGTTTGACCGGGGAGTTGGAGCGGACGTCCGGACAACTCGCGGACGCCGAGCGCAGACTTCGTCAGGCTCTGGCGGAACGGGATCAACTCGAGTCGAGCGTATCGAACTGGGCTGCCGCCGTCGCCACGCGGGACGAGCGATTGAAACAGGCTTCGGACCAAGTCCGGACCATTGTGCAGGAACGCGACGATGCCGTCCGGCGCCACAACGATCTCGCCGAGCGCTACAATGCGCTGGTCCAGGAACCGAAGGGGCGGTGACGGTCACTCGCGGCGCCCCGCAAGGCAGTTCGGAATCCGCAGCGAGGGATCTGCTTTCCGGAGGACCTGCCGCGTCAAGGTGTTTGCCGCCAGTCGTGCCCGTCAACCCGCACGAGCCGTGGCGGCGGCGATCCGTTTCACGGCCAGGGCCGCAAGGGTGAATCCGAAGACGCCGGTCACAAACACCGCGGTTCCCAAATTGGAATAGCCGCCTCGTGGCGCGCCGGGCAACGGCTGGGCACGGTTCTGGGCAGACCCGGCAAGGCTGGACTCCGGGGCGAGCCCCGGCGGCTCGGTCGAATGAACGCAGGCTACGCCAAAGGCCGTCTGACCCCGCGGGAAGCCGTAGTCCGCTCGCAAGGAGGCACGGACTTGGGCCAGGAGCCGGTCATGGGATGTGAAGGCGAGGTCGTCGACGCGCACGCGGGTGGGATCCACGCGCCCGCCGGCTCCGCCGCTAATGACGATGGGGATTTGTCTCTGGCGACAACCGGCGATGAGGCGGCATTTGTCCGCGGCGTCGTCGATGGCATCCACGAGACAGTCGTAGGACGTCGCCAGGATCCGCGCTGCGGTCTCGGCCCCGAAGCGCGCGGGGATCGGGTCGACCCGGAGGTCCGGGTTGATCATTCGGACGCGCGCGGCCATGGCCTCGACTTTGAGCTGGCCGACGGTGGGATCCAGAGCTTGGGCCTGGCGGTTGGTGTTCGTGACGCAGACCACGTCGGGATCGACCAGGGTGATTCGGCCGACCCCGGAACGCGCGAGCGCTTCGGCGGCCCAGGAGCCGACGCCCCCGAGGCCGACGACACAGGCATGGGCGCGACGAAGCCGGGCGGATGCGTCGCCGCCCAGCAATTGGGCCAGGCCATCGAACCGCTGGTCCTGATCGGTCATGCGCGGGGGATGAGGCCAGCGAGGCGTTGCTCAGACGATGCGCGATTCTCGACTGTCAGGAACGGTCGCCACGCCTCGCTAAAACTCGGCGGAGCCGGGGGTGCGGGCGAACGGGATGACATCCCGGATGTTCCCCACGCCGGTCAGAAACATGAGCAACCGCTCGAAGCCGAGGCCGAAGCCGGCGTGCGGCACCGTGCCGTACCTGCGCAGGTCGGTGTACCAGGAGTAATCCTCGGGTCGGAGTTTATGGTAGCGGAGGTTCTCGATCAGGGCGTCGAGGCGCTCTTCGCGCTGGGAGCCGCCGATGATTTCGCCGATGCCGGGCACGAGGACATCCATGGCGGTGACGGTCTGGCCGTCGTCGTTGAGGCGCATGTAGAAGGGTTTGATCTCGCGCGGGTAGCTGTGAACGGTGACCGGCGACCGAAAGTGCTCTTCGGCGAGATACCGCTCGTGTTCGGATTGGAGATTCAAGCCGTATTCGACCGGGTACTCGAAGGCATGGCCCGACTGGCGCAGGATGTCGACGGCCTCGGCGTATGGCACCCGTTGGAACGGGCGTTCGAGAACGAAGCGCAGCCGATCGAGCACGCCCTTGTCGACGAACTTGGCGAACAGGGCGAGGTCCTCGGCGCAATGCTCGAGCGTGTGACGGGCCAACGCCTTGACGAATTCCTCGGCAAGATCCATGTCGCCCTGCAGATCGCAGAACGCCATCTCCGGCTCGATCATCCAGAACTCGGCGGCGTGCCGGGCCGTGTTCGAATTCTCGGCGCGAAAGGTCGGGCCGAACGTGTAGACGTTCGACAGAGCGCACGCCAATGTCTCGGCTTCAAGCTGCCCGCTGACCGTCAGATAGGCGGGGCGTCCGAAGAAGTCCGTCTGGGGCGCGCCGTCGGGGTCCCCTTTCAGCGTGGTGACCCGGAACATCTCGCCGGCGCCCTCGCAATCGCTCGTGGTGATGATGGGCGTATGTACGTACACGAAATCCCGTTGCTGGAAGAACTCGTGCACCGCGTACGCGAGCCGGCTGCGGGTGCGAAAGACCGCCCCGAACAGATTCGAGCGGGGGCGCAGGTGCGCGATGGTGCGCAGAAACTCGAGAGTGTGCCCCTTTTTCTGGAGCGGATAGGTGGAGTCCGCCCCGCCAAGCAGCCGCAGACCCGTCGCCCGGAGCTCCCATTTCTGCCCGGCGGCCGGAGACGGGACCAGCCGGCCCGAGATCTCGGCCGACGCGCCGGTGGTGAAACGGAGAATCTCGCCGTAGCCGGGCGCATTGGCGTCGACAACCACCTGCAGGCTGCCCAGGCAGGAACCGTCGTTGAGTTCGATGAACGAGAACCCCTTGGCGTCCCGCCGGGTTCGTACCCAGCCGGCGACCAGGATCGCATCGAGCGGCGCGGCGGAAGCGAGGGCGTGTTTGATCAGTGTGCGCGTCATAGACAAAGTCAGGCCAAGCAGTCTGGCGAACGGCTCACACTGAACAGCGCGGCCAGGAGCGTGTCGAGTCGCGGGGCGAGTGACTCTCTTTTTGAAATCTGTTGTCAATGAGTCAAATCCTCGCGCCGCGCAGCGGCGCCCCTCAGCGAGGCGTCGGCTGCCGGTGATCGTGGTGGACACCCAGCGGCCACGAACCGTTCACACGCCGCGCCGGTCTGAGGCGCAGCCTCGCTAAGCCACGTGAAGCACCGCGTAGTTGCGCTTGCCTTTCCGCAGAAGGACGTGTGTGCCAAAGAGGAGATCGGCGACGCCCAGGGTCCGGGTCGTGCTGGCCTCGCGCGCATTGTTGACGTAGATCCCCCCGCCTTCGAGGTCCTTGCGAGCCTGTCCTTTGCTGGGGCAAAGTCCGGCCTCGACCAGGGCCTCGATGAGCGGCAAACCCGCGCCGGCCAACCGCGCCGCTTCGACGGTCTTGGTGGGCACTTCCCCCACAATCTCGGCGAAGGTGGACTCGGACACGCCGTCGAGTCCGCCGCCGAACAGAATCTCGCTCGCCCGCTGAGCTTCCTGTGTGGCGGCCTCGCCGTGGATCATGTCGGTGACGGCCTTGGCCAGAGCGCGATGCGCCAAGCGGGCCTCGGGTCTCTCGATGTGCTGCCTTTCGAGGTCGTCGATCTCGTCGTGGCCGAGGAAGGTGAAGTACTTCAGATAGCGAATCACATCGCGGTCGTCGGTGCGAATCCAGAACTGATAAAACCGGTACACGCTCGTGCGATTCGGATCGAGCCAGACCGCCCCGGCAACCGTCTTGCCGAACTTGGATCCGTCGGCATTGGTGATGAGCGGGAGCGTGAGGCCAAAGGCCGGCGCGCCGAGCTTCTTGCGGATCAGGTCGGTGCCGGCGGTGATATTGCCCCATTGATCGCTGCCGCCGATCTGAAGCTCGCACTGGCACTCCTTGCAGAGGTGATAGAAGTCGAAGGCCTGGAGCAGCATGTAGCTGAACTCGGTGTAGCTGATGCCGCACTCGCGGTCCTCCATGCGCGCGCGAACGCTCTCTTTGCTGACCATCATGTTGACTGAGAAGTGCTTTCCGACCTCGCGCAGGAAATCGAGGTAACTCACCGGTGCCGTCCATTCGTTGTTGTCGAGCAGTCGGGCCGGATTGACGGGGGTCTCAAAGTCGAGCAGGCGGCGGAGCTGTTCTTTGACGCGGGCGATGTTGCGCGCGAGGACCTCGGGATTCAAAAGCTGGCGCTCCTGCGTTCGTCCGCTCGGATCACCGATGGATCCCGTCGCGCCCCCGGCGAGGGCGATCGGGCGATGCCCGAAACGCTGGAATCGGCGCAGGGCAATCAGGGGAACAAGATTGCCCGCGTGCAGGCTATCAGCCGTGGGATCGAAGCCGCAATAGAGCACAACCGGCCCGGCAGCGAGCCGCTTGCCCAACTCGGTTTCGTCGGTGCAATCAGCCCACAGACCGCGCCACTTCAGATCATCCAGAACGTTCATCGCAACCAGTTAACGCGCCCGGACGGGAGCCGGACAAGGGGAAAAAATGGTGAGCGAGGCTCCGCCTCAGACACTGGGCACTCGGGTGCATGGCGCGGCAACTCCTGTAACCGGTTGGGGACGGGGCTGGTCATTAGCGCCATGATCGTCTCGGGGAACCGGAAAGACTGCGCCGCTGGGCGGCTTGTGGCGGCGGGGCTTGGCTGGCAGGCCTGCTCTTGGCGCTCGACAGCGCCGTCGGAACGGTGCGAGTGTCCTGTCGTTTGTGACGGAACGCCCGCGGAGAGCATTGTGAGCGAGTCACCGGAACCCGAATCCTCAACCCGACCGAAAGACGATCGCGGTTAAGAGCGCGTGAACCATGCAAAACCCCACATCACCCCTGAGTTTGTTTTGGACGCCGAGCGCGTCGAATTCGCTGCCGGCGTTCGCCCTGAGTCTGGTTGTGGCGGCGGCGTTGGCCTTTGTGCTCGGGCTGGTCTACGTGCGTTTTGGCGAGTCGCTCTCCAACCGGCGGCTCTTCGCGCGGAACTTTCTGCTCCTGACAGTCACGACGACGCTGATCATCAGCATTGTGAAGTCGTCGCTGGCCCTGTCATTGGGACTGGTGGGGGCGCTGTCCATCGTGCGCTTCCGGGCTGCGATCAAAGAACCGGAGGAACTGACCTACTTGTTTCTGGCCATCAGCATCGGTCTTGGGCTGGGCGCCGGGCAACTGGCCGTCACGCTTCTCGCTTTTGCCGTCATTGTGATCATCATCCTCGTGCGCGCCCTGCTGACGCGCAAGCGCGAGCAGCCCAATCTCTACCTTACCGTGCATTCGTCTGCTGCACAGAAGCTGAGTGTGAATCAGATCCTGGCGGAACTGGCGCAGGTGGGCGCCACGGCCAGCTTGAAACGCCTGGACGAAACCCCCGAATCACTCGAAGCGCTCTTTCGCGTCACTTTCCCGGATGTGGCGAAAGTGGAGGAGTTGAGCCGGCGGTTGCGGCTGCAGTCGGAAGGCGTGAGGATCAGTTATCTCGAAGACCGGGGCCTGGCCCTCTGAGCCGCCGGCGAAGGCCGCTATGGACACCGAACTCGCCAATGCGCGCCTCGAACGGAAGTTCATGCCGGCGGAACTTCCGGTGTCAGAGACGTTGGCGCTGGTCCGGCGACACCCGGCACTTTTCCGGGAGCCCTACCCGGAGCGTGTCGTCAACAACCTCTACTTCGACACCCCGGATCTCCGGCATTTTCACGACCACGTCAGCGGCACGTCGCGCCGCCTCAAGGTCCGAGTGCGCTGGTACGGCGCGTTTGGCGGCGCCGTTGCCCAGCCGCGGCTCGAGTTCAAGCTGCGGCGGGGAACCGTCAGCGGCAAGGAATCGCATCCGTTTCCACCGTTCAACCTCAACGGGCGCTTCTCCCCCGAATCCCTCGAAAACGCCTATCGCGCAGACACGCTTCCCGAGCGCGCCAGACTCCGCCTGCGCGGGGTGCGACCGGTGCTGGGCAACCGGTATCGTCGCCGCTATTTCTGCAGTGCGGACGGAGCGACTCGGTTGACGGTGGACTGGGGACTCGAGTTTCTGGATGCGCGGGACCCCGACGGCACTCTCCGTCCGCTGGCGCTCCGAGAATCTCAAGTCATCCTCGAACTCAAGTACACCCCCGACAACGCCAAAGCCGCCGCGGCTGTTGCCGCCCTCTTCCCCTTCCGAATGGTCCGCTGCTCGAAGTACGTGCTCGGCGTCCAGCGCATCTCCGGGGCGACGGACTGAAGGCCGTTCCCTTGCACAGCAAGGCTCCGCCTCAGACCGACGAGGCGTGTCACCGATTCGTGCGCGCTGGGCTTCGATGAGTGTTCGTGAACTTCGACGCCTCGCTAGAATCCTTGAAACCCCAAACATGGTGCGATCAAGTCAAGTTTGGCCTTCACCCCTATCCCTTTGGTTTCGCAAGGATTCTAAGGAGCGAGGCGCGGGAGAGAAGGGCAGGAAAACGAAAGGGCGGTTCATGATGTCGAAGATTGGGATTTGGTCTGAGGTGCGCCTCGCTAGAGTTACTCCCTGTTCGAAATCTGTAGTAAATGAGTCAAGTTTTTGCGCCGCGCAGCGGCGCCCCTTAGCGAGGCGTCGACTGCCGGTGACCAAGGCTAACGCCCAGCCCAAACGATCTGGCGAGCTGCCGCGTTGGTCTGAGGCGGAGCCTCGCTAAACACGGCGTCAGAAGTCGCGCCGCGTGAGGGCACGCGGCCTACAGGCTTGTAGGCCGGGTCCCCTGACCCGGCGCTGCATCATTTATGTCGCTCTGTATAATGAGTGGCTGCTGACAATTGAAGTCACCGCGGGGGCGTAGGGAGATGGCCAGGTTCAGGGCCCGGGCCGGGGCCCGGGCCAGCGCCCGGCCCGGATCCGCGTTGGCGTCCGGTGCCAGCAGGGCCGGGCGGGGGCGGTCTGTGGCGGAACCGGTCTTGGCGTTGGCGCTCGCTCTCGGCCAGTTTCCGGCACTGCTCGGGCGTGAGAAATTCCTCGAGACGACGATTCAAGTTGGTCATGACGCCACGCACGCGTTCGAACGTGCCGGCATGGATGGCGTCGGTCTCGGCCGTGGCTTGTTGGACCAAGGGGCGCACCTTTGTCACCTGTTCGGGCGTCAGGTTCAAGTCTCTCTCGAGGTGATGGACGAGTTGCCCGGCCAGCGACTGCGGGTTGGGGGGACGGAAGATGGGACGGCGTCCCAGCGCGTAGCCGCCAAACGCCCCTGCCAGCGCTCCTGCCACGAAGACCCCGGTCAGATAAAGGATGGCCGTGCGTCGATGGTTCATGGCAGAGCTGCAAGGTTCACCGCCGCATTCGAGAGCGCCCACAGATCCGTCGTGCCATCCGATGTCTGGCTGAAGCTGACCAGGCCGATGACGACGGCGAACCCGCAGGCCACGGCAAAGCCGCGGCGGAACCACGGCACGAAGAACGGTTGCTCGTCCTCCGTCCGGGCGGCCCGCCACCGCGCCAGCACCCGGGTCTCGGTCGCACGCGACAGAGTGGACGGAACCGGACGGGCCGGCGCCGTCGCAGCCGCCCGGAGCAGTCGATGCAGTCGATGATCGTTCATACTCCTTCCTCCCGCAGAAGCGAATCCAGGTGTCTCCTGAGTTTGGCCCGGGCCCGAAACGCCCGCACCTTGACCAGTGCTCGACTCCAGCCGGTGATAAGCCGGATTTCCTCGATGGTGCGGCCTTCGAGGTGCAAAAGAGTGATCACAAGGCGATCCGACGCCGACAGCTTCTCGAGGAGCATCTCCACCAGCTCGCGCGCCGCCAGGCTCTGGGACGCGGGCAGGTCCGCCTCGCTTGTCGCGAGCGTGCGCACGACCTCTTCCTGCTCTTCGCTCAAGTCGGCCCAGCGCAATTCAGGCCGGGCGCGCTCCCGGTTGAGTTCGTTGATGCAGGTGTTCACGGCGATGCGGGACACCCAGTGCTCGAGCGGCACGGCGCCAGAGAATTGATCCAGCTTCGCAAACACTTTCACAAAAACGCTTTGCACCAGGTCTTCCTCGCTCGCGCGGCGCGGTCGATGCGCCCGGACAATCTTGAGCACCAAGGACGCAAGCCGCTGCATCAGCTCGCGTGCGGCGTCTTCATCGCCCTGCCGCACTCGCTCGACGCAGCCCTGCGCATCCCATTGTGTTTCGTCCATGATTGGCTCGACCGCCGCATCGTCAGAAGTCATGACAGCCGGCCCGCTCCAAGGTTACAAACAGAACAGGCCGCGGCGTGGCGTCCCGAGAGTGCCTCTCTTTTTGAAATCTGCTACAAATGAGTCAAGTTCTTGCGCCGCGCAGCGGCGCCACTTAGCCCGCATTTCTCCCAACTTTTGATGTCCTCTGACCGGTCACCGTCACAGTTCACCTGAAATGCGGGCTCTCAGAAACCCGCGCCCCAAACAGATGGACCCAATCTCGACGACACTGTGTCCGCGTCGACACTGTGTCCGCATGCCCGGGTCGCCCAAGCGGCTGGGGCGTATCCCGGCTTTGATGAACCGATGAGCCGATTCTCCTTGCTGGGCGCGGGTTTCACAGACCCGGAAATCTCACCCGCGGACCGTCCGGAATGCCGCGATCGCCCCACCGGTGAGATTTCCGGTTTAGCGAGGCGTCGGGCGCCGGTGATCGTGGTGGACACAAAGCGGCCACGAGCCGTCCACACGCCTCGCCGGTCTGAGGCGCAGCCTCGCTAATGTCGAAAGTGACGCAGACCGGTGAACACCATCGCCATGCCGCGCGCGTCCGCTGCCGCGATCACCTCCGCGTCTCGCTTTGAACCGCCCGGCTGGATGGCCGCCGTCGCTCCCGCCTCCGCGGCCGCAATGAGTCCGTCGGCAAACGGGAAGAAGGCGTCGCTGCACACCACGCTGCCCCGCAGCGAGAGCCCCGCTTCCCGCGCCTTCCAGACCGCAATCCGGCTGGCATCCACCCGGCTCATCTGGCCCGCCCCCACGCCCAGGGTGCGGTCCGCGGCGGCGAACAGGATCGCGTTCGACTTGACATGCTTCACCACTCGCCACCCAAACCGCATCGCCTCGAGTTCGGCCTCGCTGGGAGCGCGTCGAGTCACGGGCGCGAGCTTGTCCAGCGCCGGCACCGGCGCGCAATCCGGTTGCTGCCAAAGGAGCGAGCCAAAGCCCACACTGCGGATCTCGCCCTCCCCTGTGGCCCGCGTGGCGAATCGCATCTCGATCAGGCGCAAGTTCTTCTTTCTCTCGAGGAACGCCAGGGCATCCCGGCCGAACGACGGGGCGACGATCACCTCGCTGAAGACCTCGGCGATGGCTTCGGCGCAGGGCAGGTCCAACGGCTGGTTCACGGCAATGACGCCGCCGAAGGGCGCCTGGCGATCCGTGGCCAGGGCTTTGTCCCAGGCCTCGCGCAGGGATCTCCCCTGCCCCACACCGCAGGGGTTGGTGTGTTTGAGGATCGCCAGCGTGGGAGGATCGCCTTGGAACTCGGCAATCAGGGTGGCCGCAGACGTGAGATCGAGAATGTTGTTGTAGGAGAGTTCCTTGCCGTGGATCTGCCGGAAGTGCTCCGCAAACTGCCCATAGAGTGCAGCCGGCTGATGGGGGTTCTCTCCGTATCGCAGCGCCTGCGCCCGCGGCGCGTCGATGACCAGGCGCGGCGGGACCACGGAGCCCCCTGCGGATCCATCCCCTGACAAGGCCGCATCCGCACCCGTCCCGAACCACCGCGGCAAATGCGTCGCGATCGCCCGGTCGTACGCCGCCGTGCGCGCGTACACCCGGGCGGCCAGACGCCGGCGCAATTCGAGTGTGGTGGTGCCATTCGCCTGGATCTGCGCGGCCACTTCGTCGTAATCGGCCGGATCGGTGACCGCCGTGACGTGCTCGTGGTTCTTGGCCGCGCTCCGCAGCATGGCCGGTCCGCCGATGTCGATGTTCTCGACCACGTCCGCCAGCGTCACGCCAGCCTTGGCCACCGTCGCCTCGAACGGATAGAGGTTCACCACCACGAGATCGATCGGACGAATACCGTGCTGGTCCACCGTGGCCTCGTGGGCCGCGTTGCCCCGCAGGTACAGCAGGCCGCCGTGCACCTTGGGATGCAGGGTCTTCACGCGTCCATCGAGCATCTCGGGAAACCCTGTGAACTCGCTCAACTCGACCACAGGCAATCCCGCCTCTTGGAGCGCTCGTGCCGTGCCACCCGTCGACACCAACTCGACCCCGGCGGCGACCAGGACCCGCGCGAAAGGCAGGAGGCCAGTCTTGTCGTGCACGGAAAGCAACGCGCGTCGGATAGATTCCATCGCGGCAACATGCCGTCCCGGCCAAACGCGCGTCAATGGTCAAATCCTTGCGAAACGAAGGGGATAGGCATGAAAAGTCCCCGTCCATCCCCGCCCCTCTTTCTCGCGCCTCGCTCCTTAGAATCCTTGACCCCTTCAACGAGGCATAGAAACTTGACTTGTCTACAACACATTTGACCGGTCAAGGATTCCAACGAAGCTCCGCCTCAAACCGACGAGCGAGCCTGGGCCTTCGATTCTGCTGGTACTGATGGGGCCGTCCGAACGCGGAGCTTCGTTGGAATCCTGCGTTCCGCTTCGCGGAAAACTTGACTCTTTTGTTCAGGTTTTGAGGTGATGGAGCAGGCTAGCGCGCATTTCTCACCAGGTTTTGTGCAACGCGAAGCAGATGTCATCCGGAGAGGCAGCCATGCGCGCTAGAAAAGCAAAACCGCGCCCGAGTGGATGGATGGAACCGGCAACAGAGTGTCGCCGAGCCAGGGCGGCTTCGGGGATGCTCTGACCCTTGTTTTCCCCTGTCCGGGCGCGGTTTTGCCACAGCCCGGATTCCCGTGTCATCTTCCCGGTGGCGAGAAATCCGGGGCTAGAGCAGCCGGGGCTGGGAGTCCTCGCGGGCGAGCACCTCCCCCAGGGTCTGCACCCGCGCGCGGCGGCGTTCGATGATTTGCTTGTCGAGCTTCAGATCGTATGGAACCGGGTAAACGCCGTCATAGCAGGCCATGCAGAAAGCCCGATCGGGCAGCCCCGTCGCCCGGACCAGCCCCTCCGGGGAGAGGTACGCCAGCGAATCGGCCTTCAAGTAACGCCGGATTTCGTCGATCGTGTAGTTGGCGGCCATCAGCTTGCTGCGATCCGGGAAGTCGATGCCATAGACGCAGGGGTTCATGTGCGGGGGACAACTCACCATCACGTGCACTTCCCGGGCCCCGGCTTCCTTGAGGTTGGTGACGCGCTGACGGCATGTGGTGCCGCGCACGATCGAGTCGTCGACAATGATCACGCGCCGGCCCCGCACCACTTCCCGGATCAGATTCAGCTTCACCCGCACGTTGAAATCGCGAATGAACTGGGAGGGCTGCAAAAAACTGCGCCCGACGTAGTGGTTGCGGACAAACGCCATCTCCAGCGGAATCTTGGATTCGAGGGCGTAGCCCTGCGCCGCGCAGTTGCCGCTGTCCGGCACCGGCACCACCAGGTCGGCCTCGCGGGGATGTTCCCGCGCCAACTCGCGGCCCATGCGGACCCGCACCTGGTGCACGTTGTGTCCGGCGATGGTGCTGTCCGGACGCGCAAAATAGACGTACTCGAAAATGCAGAAAGCCCGACGCGTATGGTCGGGAAAAGCCATCACACTGCGCAGCCCCTGCGCGTTGATGATCACGATCTCGCCTGGCTCGACATCGCGGACGAACTCGGCCTCGATCAGATCAAACGCGCAGGTCTCGCTCGACAAAACCCAGGCGTCCCCAATCCGCCCAATCGACAATGGACGAAACCCATGCGGATCGCGCACCCCGATCAACTCCTGCTCGGTGAGCAGAACCAGCGAATAGGCGCCCTCGATCCGATGCAGCGTCTGGACCAGGTTGTTGTCCATCCCATCCAGGCTCGGGCGGGCCATCAGGTGCAAAATGATCTCGCTGTCCACCGTGGTTTGGAAGAGCGAGCCCTCCGCCTCGAGCGTCCTCGCGAAGCGCGCCGGCGTTGGTCAGGTTCCCGTTGTGGGCGATGGCGATCTGGCCCCGCGCGCCGTCGGCCGTCAGCGGCTGCGCATTCCGAAGATGGGACGCCCCCATGGTCGAGTAGCGGGTGTGGCCCACGGCCATGTGCCCCGCCAAATCGCGCAGCGTGCGACCGGTGAAGACCTGCGGCACCAGTCCCATGCCACGGTGGACCCGGAATTGGCCTTTGTCGCAAGAGACGATGCCGGCGCTCTCCTGCCCGCGGTGTTGCAGGGCATAAAGGCCGTAATACGTCAACTCGGCGGCGTTCGGATGGCCGTGAATGCCGAACACGCCGCAGTGGTGTTTTGGGTGCTGCTGCATAGATCCCGCCCGGTGATCGCCCGCGCCGCTTGATTCCAGCCAGCCCCGCCTGTTCCTGCAAGCTCGAAGTCCGCCCCAGACCGCCATTGCCAAAGCCGGAGCCGGCAGGTAGCCTCCGCAGCGCCGTTGAGGTGAGCACCCGGCGGGCCAGACCGCCGTTCCGGCCCGGGCCTGACCTCCGGAGAGGCCATGGCCGAATACAAAGTCCAGTTCGAGGTCTTCGAAGGACCGCTCGATCTCCTGCTTCATCTGGTCAGGAAGCAGGAGGTGGACATCTACCAGGTCAATCTCACCCGCCTCGCCACCCAGTTCATCGAATACGTCGACCTGATGCGACAACTCGACCTGGACATCGCAGGCGAGTTCCTCGTGATGGCCTCCACGCTCATGTACATCAAAAGTCGCGAACTCCTGCCCGTCGACCAACAGGGCGTTTCTCCAGACGAGGAGGAGGACGGCGACGACCCGCGCTGGGAACTGATCCGCAAGCTGGTCGAATACCGAAAATTCAAGGACGCCTCTTCTCAGTTGCAGGCGCTTGAAACCCGCCAGGAACGGATCTATCCGCGCCAGCCCCCCAGGCTCGAATTCGAACCGACTCCCGTGCGCACCGAAGTCTCGTTGTTCGACCTCCTGGGCGCGGTCAGCGCGATCATGAAGCGCATCCAGGAGCGGGGCGAGGCGCGAGACATCTTCGAAGACAAGTGGCTCGTCAGCGAGAAGATCGAGTTCATCCGCGGCCTGCTCAGGTCACGCCCCGCGTTCACGTTCGGAGACCTCTTCGGCCAAGCGATCAGCCGTTCGGAGGTGGTCGCCACGTTTCTCGCTCTGTTGGAGTTGATCCGCTTGCGCCACATCGTCGCTTTCCAGTTGGAGCCGTTCGGCCAAATCGAAATCGCCGCCGCGCCGCCGCCGGCCCCCGTCACCAACGCGCCTTCTCCCGACACGCTCCCCGCATTCGACGGCACGCCCGCCTCCGGCGCTTCAGCCCCCGATGCCCCGGCTGCCTCCGAAGGGAACCCGATGCCTCCGCCCGCATGATCGAGCTCAAATCCATTATCGAAGCGATTCTCTTCTCGGCTCAGAAGCCGCTCTCGGCCGGAGACCTCAAGACCCTCCTGGTGGCCGCGGCCGAACATTGCGATGAGGAGGACGTCCGGGCCCGCCGGAAAGTCAAGGCCGCCGACATCGAAGCCGCTCTCGAACAACTCCAGAATGAGCACGCCGCGGCCTCCCGCACCTTTCACCTCGTGTGCATCGCCGGCGCCTGGCAGTTCGTCAGCCAGCCCGAGTATGCCCCCTGGCTGCGGGTCCTGGCCGGCGAACGCGCCCGACCGGCGCGCCTCTCCGCGCCCGCGCTCGAAACCCTCACCATCATCGCCTACCGCCAACCCATCACCCGCGCGGAAATCGAGCAAATCCGCGGCGTCTCGATCGATGGCGTCATGCAGACCCTGCTCGAACGGGACCTGGTCGAGCCTCAGGGACGCGCCGAGGTCGTCGGCCGCCCCATGCAATACGGAACAACCCGCCTCTTCCTCGAGTACTTCGGATTCCGGTCTCTCGACGACATGCCCACCGCCGACGAACTCCGGCGTGTCCCGGTCGAACGCCCGCCCAGTCTGCTCACTGTCGAACCCGGCCTGGCCACTGCCCCTCCCGAGCAACTGACCCTGCAACCTCAACCGCAACCCGACGCGGCGCCCCCCAACTTCGCGCCAACCCCGGCGGCGCCCGAGACACCCGATCGCCCAGCCCCGGACAGCGCCAGCGGGGCAAACGCCACACCGGCATCCCAACCCGAGCCCGCCGGTCCGCAACCCCTCCCATGAGCATTCCCGACCATCGCGCCGCGATCGATCGCACCGACCAGCAAATCGTCCGGCTCCTCAATGAGCGCACCCGCCACGTGCTGGCCATCGGCTCCCTCAAGCTCAAACAAGGCGAGGAAATCTACGCGCCTCATCGCGAGCGGGCCGTGCTTCAGCGCATCGCCAAGATGAACCGCGGCCCGCTGAGCCCGGACGCCATTCGCGCGATCTATCGCGAAATCATGTCCAGCGCCCTCGCCGTCGAGAAACCGATGACCATCGCCTACCTGGGACCCGAGGCCACCTTCACCCACCAGGCGGCCTTGCAGCGGTTCGGCACCAGCCTGCGCTACGCAGCGATCCCCACGATCGCCGACGTCTTCAGCGAGGTCGCCAAAGGGCATGCGGATTTTGGAGTGATCCCGGTCGAGAACTCGACCGAAGGGGTCGTCACGCACACGCTGGACATGTTCATGGATAGCGACCTCAAGATCGTCGCCCAGATCGTGATCCCGATCCAACATTGCCTGATGTCCCACGGGCGCCGTCAGGGAATTCGCCGGCTCTTTGTCCATCCGCAGTCCCTCGCCCAGTGCCGGGTTTGGCTGCGGCGCAACTTCCCGAACGCCGAGATCATCGAGACCTCGTCCAACGCGCGCTCCGCCGAGCTGGCTGCCAGCGCCAAGAACGCCGGCGCCATCGCCGGCTTGCTGGCCGCCGAGAAATACAGCATCCCCGTCCTCGAGCATAACATCCAGGACAACCCCTCCAACGCCACGCGCTTCCTCGTGTTGGGACGCCAATCGCCCCCGCGGTCGGGACGCGATCGCACCAGTCTCATGTTCTGTATCGCCGACCGTCCCGGCGCCCTCCACGGCGCGATCGCCCCGTTCCGCAGATACCGGATCAACATGACCAAAATCGAGTCGCGCCCCAGCAAACGGAAAGCATGGGAATACTACTTCTTCGTCGACTGCGACGGCCATGTCCAGGATCCGCGGGTGGCCAAGACCCTGGACGAACTCGGACGGCACTGCGTCTTCGTCAAGGTGTTGGGATCCTACCCGAACACCGAATGAGCGCGCGCCAGGCCTTCGTGCCGCAAGCTCCGACACCTGATGCCCGTCCCCGGCCTCTGGACCATCAACCATCAACCATCAACGGCGCGTTCAGTGTCCCATTCTATGCGTTCCTACTCCTCAACATTCGTACCGCCGCTCCTTGCGGTGCTGGCGGCCTCCACCCTCCTCGGTCAAAACGTGACGCCTGATCCGCACCAACAGGTCCGGAGTTTCCGCCGGCCCGTGACCCGCACGGTGGGCGCCAGTTACCTCCTGTTTCTGCCTCGCGGCTACGAGCAGGCGCCCCAGAAACGTTGGCCGCTGATTCTCTTCCTCCATGGCGCCGGCGAGCGGGGCACCAACGCCTGGCTCGTGGCCACGCACGGCCCGCCCAAGCTGGTTGGATCGAAGCCGGAGTTTCCGTTCATTGTCGCCTCGCCCCAATGCCCGCCGGGACAGACGTGGTCGAACGAAACGGTGCTGGCGCTGCTCGACGAACTGCTCGAACAGCACCGCGTCGATCCCGCCCGCGTCTACCTCACCGGCCTGAGCATGGGCGGCTACGGGACATGGAGCCTGGGACTCACGGCCCCGGAACGATTCGCCGCCATCGTCCCCATCTGCGGCGGCGGCGACCCCATCAAGGTGCTTCTGGCAGACCCGAAACAAGCGGAGGCGCTCAAGAGTCTGCCGGTCTGGGCCTTCCACGGCGCCAAGGACCCGGTCGTCAGGGTTGACGAATCCGAGCGCATGATCAATGCCCTCAAGCGATTCGGCTGCCGCGAGGTGCAACTCACGGTTTACCCCGAGGCCGGGCATGATTCGTGGAGCGAAGCCTACAACAACCCACAACTCTACGACTGGCTCCTCTCGCATCAACGCCCCAGGCCGGGCCCGACCAACTAAGGGTCTGTGCAAAAACTACTTCCGGTTTTGGCGGGAGCGCCACCGGGCCAGATGCGAGGCCCGAGGGAGGAAGTGTATCCTCTGAGATACTCGACCGACCGAGGAACGACGCAGATGGCCCGGTGCCGCCCCGCCCCGCAGGGCTGGGGGGCTTTGGCTCGCTGGCTTCGTTGCTCCTCAGTCACAGAGGTCAAGGCTATGCTCCTTCGTCGCGCCTCGCCAGCGAGCCAAATCCCCTCCAGCAAAATCGGAATTAGTTTTTGCACAGACCCTAAGGGGCCGTCAAGGATTCTGGCCGGACGCCGGGTGCGGCAGCACGGCGATGCGCGTTCGAATCGCATCCAGCAGCGGCGCCGGATCGGCTGCGGCCAACCGCCGCAGGACGCAGTCCCACCGATAGGAGAAATTGCCTTTGGGATCTGGCGGCGTGTGTTTAAACAGAGTGTCGAAGGCGCGTCGGTGCTGCTGGTAGTGCGCCTGCACGTGGCGGAAGTGGGTCTCGAATCCCTCCAGGTAGGCCAGCGCGAACTCGCTGGGGTACGCCAGCTTGTCGGCCCGGTCATTGACCGGTTTTGCATACGCGGGGGCCAGTTCGAGCAGCGTTTGCTGGTAGCAAACGAACGACCCGGCGTTGTCACAGATAATGAGTTCCTGGGGCATCCCGTGGGCGTCCTCGACCACGATCTCGTCGCCGACATCGAAGACCACCTGGAGAGACACGGTGTTGCCGCGGCCGACGATGAGGTTGGCGGCCGCCGCCTGCCCCAGCAGGCGCGCGAATCGGTTCGCAAACTCGCGGTTCTCGTAACGCGAAGAGGGCAGTTGGTTCGCCGGAAACCCCGGGATGAACTCGCGGTCGAAGTAGGTCACGGGCAGGTTCAAGCCCTTCGGCCCCGTGCCCAGGCCGACGTAGAACTCCTGGAGCCGCCGCATGGTCATGCGCAGCGCCACATTGACGCCCAAATACCAACAGCCAAGCCGCCGGTCCAGGATGTACGCGATGTACTCCTCGGTTTCGAGCATCGCCCCGCTCAGATCTTTGCCTTCGGCCAACCGCTCCCGAACTCCGTATTTCTGCAGCCGCATGAACCGGGTGCGGGGGCGCTTCTCGCCCAGGCACTTGATCTGCGCCAGATAGACATCCCGTCGCCCGCCCTCGGTGCCGGACTGTTGGACGTCGTGGTTGTGGGAGGCCAGGATGCGTCCGACGTTGACCCACTCGAGCAGGCCAAACTCGCGGATCAGATTGAACACAATGTCCTTGACCTTCAGATCGCACAAGTCGCGGTAGACAGGGTCTTCCGGCGCTTGCGCCGCCGCCTCGAACACCTCGTCAAACATCAACTCACCCTGCTCGAATCGCCCGCACGGCAGCCAGCGAATGCGCTGCTTGAATTCGAGGTTCAAGCCGGCCAGCACCACCTCGGTCTCCGTCTCGTCGCGCTGGCTGATGAGCACCGAATACATCTCGGTCCGCCACAGGTCCAGATCCGGCTCGTCGCGGTGAAACTCCGGCGGCACCGCGTCGAAGAACTGCGCCCGCAACCGCTCGTGCCACGCGGCCAGTTCGTTCGGGTTCAACTCGCAGAACGAGAGGCCGTCGAATTGCTTCGCCCCAAAACGCCCCTCCGCCATGAAGAAATCCACCTCCGGCCGTCCCAAACGATTGCGGCGCGACGCGTAAACCGCAATCTCCTTCAACTGCCGGGCCAGCGCCGCAGAGTCGAGATCGCGAAGCCGGGCAAACTCGTGACACGTGACGTAGCGGGTTCCGCTGTACAGATTGAGGTAATAGATGGGCTGCTCGCTGATGCGCGTCTTGGCGTCGGCGATGTGCTGGCTGATTTCAGCCTTCGTGCTGGGCAGGGTGCTGATTCGCCACAACTCGCCCCGTTCCTTGATCGCCTGCTGCACCTTGGGCTGATCCACGTCGAGAAAACGCCGTTGCGGCTTGGGAAAAAGTTCCTCGAGCGCTTCGTCGGCCGCGAACGCCAAATCCATGCGCGCCGGATCGGGCCGAATCTGCACGGAACCCGGCTTCAAGAACAGATCGGCCGACCGACCGCAACACTCGGCTTTCTGCTCCTCCGTCAGCGCCGGCAGGCCCAGTTGCGCCTGCCTCGAATTGAGCGCGTCCAGGTACGCGGCGCGCTGCAGGGCGTGAACGGGAGGATCCACAGTCACCAACACCGGCCCATCAAGGAACAGGGTCGCCGGCCGCGCTCTGCCTGAACCTGCGGCGCTCACGGCCTGATCCAATCCGGGCCCCAGGATGATGATTCCCATAAACGAGATCCGATCATGCGCGTCGGCTCACGTTTGTCCATCCCGCGATGAGCCACCCCAAGCCTCAGGGTGCGGGACTCGCTTTGCCGGCGTCGACCTGGCGGGCGCGGTAGAAGCTGACGGGGAAGTCTTTGGCTGAGGCATCGACGAAACGCCACAGGCCGTCGGGGGGCGCGTTGGTCTCGAGCGGGTACCATTCGCCGAAGTACTGGTCGGTCACATCGATGGCGTAACTGAGGCCGCGTTCGCCGTGGAGGAGCAACTCGAATTCACCGGTGGATTGCAGGCCCACGAGTTCGAGTTGCGGCGGAATGGTCGGGGTCGGCTCGGCGGTGACGCGATACTCGTCGAAAAGGAGGTAGTTATCGCCGGGTTTGCCTTTCTCGCGCAGGACCCACACCGCGTCCGCATCGCTGAAATCCAGGCGCCCGCCGGTTGTTGTGAGCGGCTGGGAGTCGACGATCACCTGGCCGTTCAAGACGGCCGTCCAGTTGTTTCGGGCGAAGTTCATCCAGATTTCCAGGAGATAGATCGCGTCGTTGTCGAAAAGAAACCCGGCGGGTTCAAATCCCCAGTTGTCATCGAGCGCGTAGAAGATCTCCAATGCCGAATTGTCGAAGCACAGGCTGAACAGCCGCTGCCCATCCCTATTGTAGATGCTCCAGTAGAAGTCGTCGTACTGGTGGTTTTCCGAGTCCACCACCTGCATCAGAACCGAGAACTGGAGCACCGAGTAACCGCGCGGCGGCGCAGCCCTGTCGAGGGGACGCCAGACCGTCAAAACGTCGTCCTTCGGCGCCGGCGGCGCGAAGCCGATGTACGCCTGCTGGCCAAGATCAAGGAAGAACTCAGCGACCAAACCGCTGCCGCCCGAACCGTCAGCCAGCCAGCCCATGTCCTGATCCCAGAGCGGCAGGCCGGCCTCAGCTCGGGCATAGCCCTCCCAAACTTCGAATCCAGTCTCGTAAAGGACGACCTGCTGGGCCGCCCTGGCGTAACTGCCGAACAATCCCAGGCTGAGGGCTATGAGCGCCGTGCTCCACGCGCGGCGCCACCCTGCCGCCCCACAACGGCGCCGACAGAGGACCCGGCCTGCAGTGTTGCAGGCCGAGTGCCCCCACGCGGCGCATCTTCTGACACTGTCCATAGGCCTCATGTGGTCGACATCCCAGGCTTCAATCACGCCCCGAGCGGCTGCCGCTGCTCCCGCCGCTTCGAGACGACGGTGCCGGAGCGCTGGGCGTTCCTCGGGACTGCGGACTATAAGAAGGCGCAACCGATCGGCTCGGCGCCGAGGACGCCGGCGGGCTGTACGAAGGCGCGGCCGAACGGCTGGGCATCGAGCGCGACGGCGCGCTGTAGGAAGGCGCGGCCGAACGGGCCGGGGACGATCCGCTCGGGGATTGATACGCCGGCGCGGAGCGGGTGGACATCGGCGGTCCGACCGAGGGACCGACCGTCACGGTCCCCGAGCGATACAGCGATTGGCCTTGGCTGCTGGACCTCGACGGCGCGGAGCTTGGAGCGGCCGACGGCAGGCTGCGAGGCTGGCTTGGCGAGGTGCCCACCCGTGTCGGTGTGCGGGATTGGGTGCCCGCTTGGGACGGGCTCCGCTGCGGGCTGGACGACGGCGCATAAACAGGTGCCGCCGGCGTGGCGCTGCTTCGGGTGGGCACTGACGCCGAGGGCGTCGAGCGAGCGGCCGGAGTCGACACTCCGCTCGAGATCGAGGGTGAAGTTGTGCGGGTGCTCGGGGCGCGTTCCACACGACTCGGCTGGCTGGGGGCTGTCGTTCGAGCCGGTTGCGAACTCGTGCGCGAGGGCGGCGAGACAGTCTGGTTCACTCGACTCGGCGAGGCAGTCCCTGCGGCTGGCGGCACCTGCCTGGTCGGCGAGGACGGCACCGTGCGAGTGGGCGCCACGGCGGGACGCGCCGGGGAGCCGTTCACGGGCGTTGTGGTGCGGGTGGGCTGGACCGTGTCCGAGCGTGCCCGGCCGGACATCAAGGGCGCGCCGACGCCCGAGGCGGTGCCGGCAATGCTGCTGGCGCTCCCGGTGTGGCGCGAGGCTGGGGTCGGCTGGCCGGGTGAGGCCGCCGAGGGCTGCGGACGGTAGACCGCCACCTGCCGGCCATCCCGTTCGAGCCGGTCGGCCCGCCGCGGCGCGTCGGGTTCGCCGGTCACATCGCGGATCTGGACCTTGCGGATTTCGCTGCGGGTGACCGCGGTGATTCGTTGGGGAGGAATGCCGTTGTTGATGACCGTGCTGTTCTTTCCGTAGTGGTAATTATTGATGACCGTCGAGTTGTTGTAGACGGTGGTGACCTCATGGCGCGGCAGACGGTGCCGATACGGATGCGGATCGCAGAAATGGTTGTAGTGAACGAAGTTGAAGCAATCCCAACCCAGTCCGAAGCTGAACCCGACGCTCACTCTCGAACCATGAAAGGTCAGGCCGATGCCTGCTCCCCAGCCACAACCGGGGGGCAACGGCGCCCAGCCGCAGTAGGCGTCGGTGTAACGCCAGGTCACCCACGCGGGCGCCCAGGTGTAACCCGGAGCCCACACCCAACCGCACACGGGGCTTTGGTACCACGTGCCATAATGGAACGGCGCCCAGCCCCACGAGTAGCTGGACCGCCAGTACCAGCCGCTGTCCGTGTAGAGCCAGCGGCCCCCATGAAAATACGGACGCCAGTAGGGATCCATCACGGCGACCGTCGGGCGCCAGCACCATCCGTAGCTCGGGATTTCCACCCAGGCGCCATACGGCGAGAGGGCCGAGTAGTAGTAGTTCTGCGTGACCTGGGTGACCGGCTGCGAATACACGGTCTGCGGCGCCTCGGCCGGGACCGTCGCGGGAGCAGGCGCACCCTCGACGTAGACCGGCGGGGCCGGCTGGACGACCGGAGCCGGCGCGGGTTCGGGCGCCGGCGCCGCTGCGGCGGGGGCGACCTGAACCGCGGCGACCGATTGCAGTTCACGGCTCCGCTCGACCAGCACGGTCAGGACTTGTTCGGACAGCCCGATGTCATTGAGGTAGATGACCTGGTCGGCACTGAGTTCGAAGGGGGTTGTCGACTTCTTGATGTACTCGATCAACACGGCGTCACCGACTTGGGATTGAGCGAGGTCGATCACTTCGTCGACCGTTGGCGGCATCGGAATTCGTTGCGGCACGACGGTGGCGGTCGGCGCTTCGGCCTGAGGCGCCTCCGCCGCCGGCGCCACCGCGGGCGCCTGGCTGGGCGCTGCCACGACGAGCGGCGGGGGGGTCGGGTTGTGGGCCACGACCACCTTGGTGAGCGGAGGCGTCTGGGGAGCCTCTCTCGTGCAACCCGAGAGGCCGGCCAGACACGCGACCAACGCGAAGGCGAAGACGGTCGAACAGAAGGGGATTCTCTTCATGGCGATGATCATGTTGAAGGTTGCCTGCCGGCGGGCGCGGGACCACCCCGCGCCGCGGCTTGCGGATCGCACCGATTCGATGGCTTGACTGACATTCATGAACAAACCGGATGGGAGACTTGCGTTTCCGGTGGCGATGCCCTGCGTTCCCTGCCCACGGCCGCCTTCATTATCCCATCCGAGCCAATTGACCCATAGTGCCCCCCGCGTATTCATCTCGACGACAGCCTGGCCCGGAAATCTCATGCCGGGACGTGGACACAGATTTCCGGGCTTCGGCGGGCAGGCTGCGAGTCCCTGATCGAGGTCGGGGAGGGCGATCCGCCTGGTTCCGAGCTGGGGCCTCGTGGAATTCAGCCCTCCGAGAGAGGAAGTTCTTGGGGAAGTTGACACTCGGCGGTTTAATGCGCATAGGGACTGAGAACCGGGTAACGGTCAACGCTCAGCGCTCAACGCTTAACGCTTAACGCTCAACGCTCAACCATCGACCATCAACCCGTTTCCTCTTGAGTGGCGCGGGGCGCGGGAGCACGTTCGGCGTCGTGCCACTTCTCGAAGTCAACCATCTGGTTAAGGCCTTCGCGACCGTGCGCGCGGTGGATGACGTGAGCTTCCGTGTCGAACCGGGCGAGATCTACGGGCTGCTCGGCCCGAATGGCGCGGGCAAGACCACCACGCTTTCGATGATCTGCGGCCTGCTCAAGCCCGACGCCGGGGACGTGACCGTGGACGGCTCGAGTTTCTGGGGCGATCCGCGGCGCGCGCAGCGGATCATGGGCGTGGTGCCGCAGGAGGTGGCGCTGTACGAAGAACTGACCGGACGCGAGAACCTCGAGTTCTGGGGCCGGATGGCCGGACTCGAAGCCGCCACGGCAAAGGCCCGCGCGGGCGAACTCCTCGAAGCTCTCTCGCTCACCGATCGCGCCAGAGACACCGTGAAGAAGTACTCCGGCGGCATGAAACGCCGCATCAACCTCGGCGTCGCGCTCATGCACCGTCCGCGCCTGCTGCTGCTGGATGAACCGACGGTGGGGATCGATCCGCAGGCGCGGGCGAACATCCTCGAGTTCATCCGCCGGTTGTGTGGCGAAGGAACCGGGATCCTCTACACGACGCATTACCTCGAGGAAGCGGAGCAGTTGTGCCAGCGAATCGGCATCATCGACCACGGGCGACTTCTTGCCGAGGGCACGCTGGGGCAGCTCCAGGAACGGCTCGGCGGCGATCGCCTGTTTGTCCTCGAAGGCGATCTGACAGGCGCGCAGGCCGAGGGGTGGCCGGGCTTTCGCGAACGTTTCCGCAAGCTGCAACAGACGGATCGCCAGCTCATCGTGGCGGCGCTTGGCAACCGTGACCCGGCCGAGTGCCTGCGCGATTTGCTGGCCTTTCCCGTCCATGCCGAGAACGTCACCGTCAAAAGGCCCAGCCTGAACGACGTGTTCCTTCAACTCACCGGGCGCCACCTCCGCGAATGAAGCTCCTGGGTATACTCCTGGCCAAGGATCTCCTGCGCGCATGTCGCAACCCGCTTCCGTTTCTGATTCACCTGACGGTCCCGCTGGTGATCACGGCCTTGCTGGGCCTGGTGTTTGGCGGCGGCGGCGGCAGTTCCAGCGGTCCGGGCAAGATCAAATTCGCTATCGTGGACGAGGATGATTCGGTGGTCACCCAGTTCCTGCGCGGCGCGGTGAACCAGGGGCAGGCCGCGGAGCGGTTGCAGCCGGTGTTTCTGGATCGAACGAACGCGCTCGCCCAGGTCACGGGCAATGAACTGAGCGCGGTGATCATCATTCCCGCCGGGTTCACCCACGACTATCTCACGACGTCTGCGCCCGTGACGCTCGAGTTGGTCAAGAACCCGGCTCACGCCATTTACCCGGCGGTGATCGAGGAACTGCTAGGCGCACTCGTGACGGCGCTGAACGCCCTGTCGCGCGACTTCGCCGATGAACTGACGACCTGGAGCCGGGTGTTTGATAGGCCGGGCGGACCGGACTTCCGCGTTGTGGCCGATCAGATCGTGAAGACAGGCGAGAAGATCGAGGCCATCGGGACTTTTGTGAATCCGCCGCGCATCAGCTACGAGAAGGAAACGCGCGACGAAGAGACCGCGGCGAGGGGGCCCGGGTTCAACCTGTTCGCGTTCCTGCTGCCGGGGCTGGCGGGCATGTTCCTCCTTTTTCTCGCGGAGGCGTCGGTGCGGGACGTGTATCGTGAGATCCGGGTGGGGACATTCGAGCGGTTCTGCACGCTGCCCCAGAGCGTCCGGCTGTTTGTGAGCGGCAAGGTGGCGGTGGCGATCGTGATCCTGCTGCTGGGCACGGCCCTCATGCTCGGCGGCGGGGGTCTGATCTTCCGCATCGATTGGCGGGCGCCGGCGGCCATGGCGCTGGTGGCGGCCAGTTACGCGCTTTTCGCCGTCGGTTTCATGCTGCTGCTGGCGGCTGTCGCGCAGACGGAGGGCCGTGCCGACGCCCTGGGCAACGTCATCGCGATGGCGCTCGGCCTGGTCGGCGGATGTGCGTTTCCCGCCGATGCCCTGCCGACCTTCATGCGCGAACATCTGACGCCCTTGATGCCGCCGAACTGGTTCGTCGAGGCCATCCGCGGGCTGCAGTCTGGCGCTGACGCGTCGTGGCCCTGGGCGGTGATCAAACTGGCGGTTTTCGGCGTGGTGCTCGCAGGCCTGGCGGCGTGGGTGCTCGAACGAAAGCTCCGGAAGGGAGTGCGCGCATGAAGCAGAGCCTCGCCATCGGGCACAACGACCTGCGCCTCTTCCTGCGCAATCCGTTTTCGCTGGTCTGGCTGTTCGTCGTTCCGCTGGTGTTTGTCTGTTTTATGGGTATTGCGAACCGGGGTCCGGGCGATCCGTCCAACCCGCGTCCAGCAGTGCTCGTCGAGAATCTCGACACGAACTTCCTCGCCCGCGCCCTGCTGGCAGAATTGGGATCGCAGGGATTGACGGTGCTGGACCCGACGAACCGCGACCAGGCGCGACGCGGCATCCGGATTCCCCCGGACTTCACGGAGCGGGTGCAGCGGGGCGAGCAGGCGAAGGTGCGGTTTTTCACGCTTAAGGAATCCGGGCTCGATATCTCCGAGCTGGTCGAGGTGCGGCTGGTGCGCGCCTTGATCGCCCTCAACTCGCATCTGTTGGAACACGCCGGAACCCATCGGCGCGAACTGCCCGACGAAGCCGCGCTCGAGGCGCTTCGCGAGCGACCGAATCCCGTGCGTCTCGACGCGCGCTTTGCGGGCAGGCGACCGATCCCGGCAGGTTTTGCGTTGTCCGTGCCGGGCGTGCTGGTGATGTATTTGATGTTGAATCTGCTGGTGTTTGGCGGCGCCGCGCTGGCGAGCGAGCGGCGATCGGGGCTCATCCGCCGGTTCATGGTCCAACCGCTCGGTCGGGGCGCGCTGATCATGGGGAAGGTGTATGGATTGGTTTTGCTCGGCGCGGCGCAGGTGGCGGTGTTCCTCGTGCTGGGCCAGTTCCTGTTCCGGGTCCAGCTCGGCTCGGAGCTGCCCGGGATTGCGCTGACGCTGCTGATCTACTCCTGGCTCTGTGCGTCGCTCGGGGTGTTGATCGGATCGGTCATAGCGGCGGAGGAGCGGATCATCGGGCTGTGCCTCCTGGTGAGCCTGGTGATGGCCGCGCTCGGCGGGTGTTGGTGGCCGCTCGAAGTCGTGCCCGAATCGATCCAGACACTGGCCCATCTGTTTCCGACCGCATGGGCGCTGGATGCCCTCCACCAGATGATCACGTTTGGCGGCGGATTCGGCGCCGCAAAAGGCGCGGTGGGCGTGCTCCTGCTGTACGGGGTGGCCGCAAACCTGGCAGCTATCAGGTGGTTTCGAGCGTGAGGCCGGTCGACTCACCATCCCGCCCACCGACTGAATCACTTTCTTGCTGGCGCGGTGCCACCCCCGGGCGTCGCGCCCGCCATTTGCCAGGCGCACCGTCGGCAGCGAGACAGCTCGACTGGTCCCCGCCGCTTTGAAACACGCTTCCAGTCGTCGATGCGGCGTGCTCTGATTGAAGCATGAAATGCCTATTGCCAGTGTGCGTGCTGTTCGTCGTGACCCTGTTGGCGGGCGCCTCGCCTGCAAGCAGCGCGGAGCCGAGCGCCGCCCTTTCATTGCGCGAAGCCGCCGCGGACCTGTTCACCATCGGCGTCGGCATCAGCGACCGGATTCCGCAACACCCGGCGGACTGGCCTCTGCTCACCAGGCATTTCAGCGCGGTGACGCCCGAGAACTGCTTGAAGCCTAACCCGGTGCAGGTCGTCGAGGGCCGCTTCCACTTCACTCTGGCGGACGCGTTTGTGGGGTTCGCCGCCTCGAATCGACTGGATGTGGTGGGCCACTGCCTGGTCTGGGCCAAGGACGACCGCACGCCGCCCTGGTTCTTTCGTGACGGGACGAACGCCGCCAGCCGCGAACTGCTTCTGGCCCGCATGAAGACGCACATCGACACCGTGGTGGGGCGCTACCGCGGGCGAATGGCGATGTGGGACGTGGTGAACGAGGCGCTCGATGATGGCACGAATTTCCTGCGGGCCTCGGGTTGGAGCGCGGCATGCGGCGAGGAGTTCATCGACCGAGCGTTCGAGTGGGCGCACGCGGCCGATCCCGGCGCCTTGCTCGTCTACAACGACTACAACAACGAACTGCCCGGCAAGCGGGAGAAACAGACGCGGCTGTTGCGGGCCCTGCGGGAACGCCGGGTGCCGGTCCATGCCGTCGGTTTGCAGGGCCACTACGAACTGGATCGGATCCCATTCGAGGACATCGAGGAAATGCTCCGCGCGGTGCGCGGATTGGGGCTGAAGGTTGTTGTGTCGGAATTGGACATCGATGTCGTGCAGCGGTGGCAATGGTGGGCTGACGGCGGCAAGCGACGCGAGGAACTGGCGCGTTTCGATCCGTATCGGAACGGCTGCCCGCCAGAGATTCTCGAGAAGCAAGCCGAGCAATACGGACAGTTGTTCCGGCTGTTTCGCAAGTATGCCGATGTCATCGCGCGCGTGTCGTTCTGGAACCTCCACGACGGGCAGAGCTGGCTGAACCACTTCCCGTGGGAGCGCGCGAACCACCCGCTCCTGTTCGACCGGACGGGCCAGCCGAAGCCCGCGTTTGATGCCGTAATTTCGGCCTTGAAGTAATCCCCGGCCACGCTGCCCGCATGGCGGCGCCCCTTGTCCAATCGCCGAAGCGCCAAAGTGGGTCCAATTCCGTTCTGATCACCCTGGTTGGCGGACTTCGGGAGGACGAACTGCGGTTGACGCGGGCAGTGGCGGCTGGCTGAACATCACTGAAAAATTTGCCAGGGCCAAGGCATACTGCCAACATCCCTTTGAAGTCCGGCACCTGGGTCACCGCAGAGTCCAGGTCCCCATTGATGGCGAATGGATCGGGCACCGCCGAAACGGAGCGGGGCAGGGCGAAACCAAACAAGTGAGGCTTGAGCGCGCTGACGCCACAGCAGTCAACTTAGGCAGCAACAAGTTCGATGCGATCTTCACCGACCCGCCTTACTTTAGGAACGTCCAGTATGCCGAGTTGATGGACTTCTGCTACGTATGGCTGCGCAGGCTGACCCGGGCCAATCATCCCGAATTTGCGCCCCTGACCACCCGCCACGCGAACGAGTTGACGGGCAATGACAATATGGGGCGTACGCTCGAACACTTCAGCGAGGGAATGTCGCGTGTGTTTCAGATGATGGCGAGCGTGTTGAAGCCCGGTTCGCCCCTTGCCTTCACCTACCACCACAACCGCCTGCATGCCTATTACCCGGTCGCCGTGGCAATGCTTGATTCGGGGTTGGTCTGTTCCGCCTCTCTCCCGTGCCCCGCCGAAATGGGGGCCTCGATCCACATCAACGGCACCAGCTCTTCCATCATTGACACCGTGTTCGTCTGCCGATCCACCGGGAAAGTTCCCCGTCGCTGGCTGACGGCTAGTCCCGCGGCCCTTGCACAAGTGGTTCGCGAGGATCTGGGGCTCTTGGCAGGCGGCGGAGTCAAGGCGACGCAGGGCGACACCCGCTGCATTGCATTCGGCCACTTGATTCGTCTCGCGGTCTGGAACCTTCGGAAAGGCTGGAAGTTGACCCGGCCCGCCAGATCGCGCATGGAGGCGGTCTCGAAGTGGATCGAGGACTTTGGCGGAGTCGAAGCGGTCCTCAGAGAACTCGGTGCGGACTTCACCACCGCTCAGGCAACTCAACAATGGCTGGCCAGCGAGGAGGCACAGCCCTACCGGACGCGCGTGCATGAAGTATCCTTTTGAAGCCAGCTACGCCGAGATTCGAGCCGACCCTGAAGACTTCGTTACGGCGGTCTTCTCCAGTCTTGCCTCGGAGTTCCTGGTGTTGCCGAAGGGGGGTGGATTCGTCGACTACCCGCAGTTCGAGGCCGGCTATGAGGCGCTGAAAAGGGTCACGGTGGGTTTCTCGGTTCTCCCGCAGAAGGAACGTCTCCAACTGGTTACTACCAAGCCGATCTGCCTGATCGTTCTGCGATCAATCCTTGGTTTCACACCGCCAGAGTGGGCCTACTTGACCAGTCAGCGAAAAGGCGTCGCGGTCAACCAGGGCTTCGTGCGAACGCTGGACCGCAAAGTGCGGATGCAGCCGCTGCGACCGCTGCGTGCGGACGGGGAAACGGGACAACGCCTTGTCGCTCTGGTCGAAACGGCGTGTGACCTGATGGAGGAAGGCTGCTCCACCGTGAACAGTCACAGCATCCATCGCCTTCAAAAGGCGGACACCGGAGGCGGACTCGATACCATTCGCGCCCTGGCTGCGATGGGCGCGCCGTATGCAATGCTCCTTTACGAGCGGTTCCTTGGCCGTCCCTTTGCCGGCCACCGTGATTCCGTGAGTGAACTGGTGGGCGACAACCTGGAATGTGCAATCGAAGAGGTTCTCACGAAACACGGCATCAGCTACCGAAAGACCAAACGCGCCGAGCGCATTCCCGGATTCGATCAGGCCCCGGATTTCATCGTGCCAGACGAATTCAACCCGAAGGTGATCATCGAAGCCAAGATCACAGAAGACGATGGCACAGCCCGCGGCAAGGTCACGCGCATCCAACACCTTGGAGAGCTGAGTATGGGTGGCTCCGCCGGGAGCAAACAGAAGTATCAGGTGATCGCTTGCATTGCCGGGCGGGGCTTTGGCGTTCGCCGTGAAGACATGAAGAAGATGCTGCTGGCTACACGGGGCAAGGTCTTCACGCTAAAGACCCTCGATCAACTGGTCGCGTGTTCAGATTTGCGGAAGTTCAAGAGTAAGGTGTAAGTGACGCCCGCACCAGGTAGATCTCCGCTGTAAAGCCGCGTGCGTTCAGCCGCGGACCCGCCAGGACAACGGATTGCTGATGCTCCCGTGGTGGCGAGCACCTGAGACCGGCGGTGGCGGCGTCCAATACTTTGCGGGTCTCGGACCTAACACAGATTTCCTGGACTCCTCAGACTCGAAGATGCGCTCGGTCAATCTCGAAGCGGGCCGGCCCAGGGTGAGCGAGGCGAGGCGGCGGTTGCTTGCGGCCATCGACGCCGCCCGCAAGAGCCGCGTCCGCGTGCTCAAGGTGATCCACGGATGGGGTTCGAGCGGCGAGGGCGGCGTGCTGGGACCCGCCATCCGCAGGTCCCTCCGGCTCCGGGTCAAAGAAGGCCGAGCGGCGGCTGTCGTGCCTGGAGAGCGGTTCTCGTCGGACACTGCCGAGGGCCGGGAACTGCTCCGCCGCCACCCCTCGCTGCACTCGGATCGGGATTTCAACCGCGCCAACCCCGGCATCACGATTGTCGAGCTCGCCTAGGCCGAAGTGGATGACCTCGACGGCCAATCCGCCTTTGACACGAGTCGGATGGTTCGGTAGCAAAGCGTATGATTGTCTTGCTCTCGCGCATTGTTCGGCGGCCCGCCCTCCTCGCGGTCTTCGCGCTGGCGTTCGATTTGGCCGCCGCGGAGGTTCTCAGCATCGCCCATCGCGGCAATTCCATGTTCGCGCCCGAAAACACCCTGGCCGCCTTTCGCTCCGCGCTGGGCAAAGCCGATTGTGTGGAACTGGACGGTCACATCACCAAGGACGGCCAACTGGTCGTGATCCACGATTCCACCGTGGACCGCACCACCGACGGCTCCGGTGCCATCGCCAACAGAACACTCGCTGAGTTGACACTGCTCGATGCGGGGTCCTGGTTTGCGCCCGAGTTCGCCGGCGAGCGGATCCCGACCCTGGCCGAGGCGGTTCAGACCATCCTGCCGCGGGCCGTCCCGCTGATCGAACGCAAGGCGGGCGCCCCCGCGGATTACGTCAACGAATTGCGCCGGCTGGCCGTTGTCGACGACGTCGTGGTGCAGTCGTTCGATTGGGATTTCCTCGCCGCCGTTCACGCCCTCGAACCCGGCCTGCGCCTGGGCGCGCTGGGCAGCGGCGCGCTCACCGGGGCGAAATTGGCCAGCATCGCCAACTCGGGCGCCACGATCGTGGCGTGGGAGAAGGCCAACGTCTCGAAGGCGGAATTGGACTTGGTGCGCGCAGCCGGGTTCGAGCTGTTCGTCTGGACCGTGGACGGGCCGCAGATCGGGACGTTCGTCGCTCTGGGCGTGGACGGGATCATCTCGAACGATCCCGCCTCGGTCGCGGCGCAAACCCACACCAATACCGCCCCAGCCAGTCTCCTGCGCACCGGCCTGGTGGCGTATTGGAAGTTGGACGACGGCTTGGCGGACCCTTTCGCCACGGCGGTGCGCGATAGTGCGGGAGACAACCCGGCCAGCCTGACCCGAACCGACGGCGCCTCCCACTGGGTCAGCGGCAGCGCCGCGCGGTTCGACGGCAGCCTCCTCGCGGACGGCGCAACCGCCTGCGTGACCGTGCCCCAGACGAGCGCCCTGAACATCAACACCAATGAAGTGACACTCTCGCTTTGGCTCAAGCTGCGCCACCTGCCTTCCCAGGCGCCCGAGGCGTATGCCTCAATTTATGATTCGGTCGACGACAACTACGTGTTGTACCTGGACCGCAACGCCCAGGAACTGCGGTTTAAGGTCACCGACACCTTGGGGCATGCCGCTCGACCGGGCATCCCGCAGGCGGCGCTCGTCACGAATCAGTGGCTGCATGTCGCGGCCACCTACAACGGCAACGCCGGCCCAGGCGGCGGGCAGGCCGCGATCTACCTCAATGGCGAGGCCAAAGACATCCACACCGGCAACGACAACACGGCGCCGATCGGCTTGAAAGGCCAGGTGAAACCCGGCCAGACCGCCGCGCTCGGCCGGAACGGAACTCAATCTGCCTACCGCTTTGTCGGCACCGTGGACGATGTCGCCGTTTGGAGCCGGGCGCTTTCGGTGTCCGACATTGCGCGCATCCACGCAGTCGGCGCGGACGGCTTGCCGCTGGCGGATCTGCTCTTCGAACCGACGACGGACCTTGTGTTCACCGGCCTGCGGGTTGCGCCCGGCAGCGCCGCGCTCGACGTCGAATTCCGCAACCTCGGTCCCTGGCAGTCGTTCTGGCTGCGGCGCGCCACGAATCTGCACGGACCTTACCTCCGGACGCCCGGGGTGTCGCCTGTGTCGCTGGGCGACGGCCATTATCGCTTCGTGTATCCCGTCGCAGGAGGCGGTCCGGAGTGGTTTCGTATCGAAGGCCAATAGGCCGGGCGCGGGAGGAGCGCCCGCCACTGTAGGCGCTCGACGGTCTTCGACACCCGGCGTTTCGGAAATCGTCGGCCCGGCGTTCGCCCGTCTCGCATTCGAGTTGCGGGACGAGCCAGGCGGCTGGCCTGTCCGGTGCTCCCTTGGGCGATATTTCTATTTCTCTTTGAGTTCGATTTCGCCGTACCAACTCGAGGGAAGAGCGGCTTGTTTGAGTTCCGGGACTTGACCGAGATAAAAACGGGATGGCCCGTCCTGGCCCCGCAGTTGCACCGTTCGCTGGAAACTCGAAACGGCCGCGTCGAAGTCGCGTCGCTGGAAGGAGCGCAGGGCAGCCGCAAAGGCCTCCATCCAGGTCGGCGGCGTCTCGACGGGTTGGGCCGGCCCGATGAGTTCGTGCACTTCGACGATCTCGTCCAGTCCTTTGAATCGGAAATGCCCGACCAACCGGCTCAGGACATGGGCTTCCGCCTCTTTCTGAATGGAGCGTGTGGCAAGGGTTTCGGTGCCCAGGTACTTGTTCAGCCCCTCGAGCCGCGAGGCCAGATTCACGCTGGCGCCGATGGCAGTGTAATCGAAGCGGCTGAGACTGCCGACATTCCCGACGTAAGCCGAACCGGTGTGCAAGCCCACGCGCGTCCGCAACGGGAGGCTCGCCTGCCGCGCGTCGAACTGAATGAGTTGCTCGCGCAAATCGAGCGCGGCCTGGCAGGCGAGTTTTTGGTGGCCCGGTTGAGCTTCCGGGGCATTCCAGACGGCGAAGATGCCGTCACCGGTCAGCTTGATCACCGTGCCGTGGTGTTTGTGGATGACCGCCAGAGAAGCCTCGAAGTACTTGTTCAACAACTTGAACAGGTCATCCGGGTGCATCCGAGCCGTGACAACGGAGAAGTTCTCGATATCGCTGAACAGGATGCTGATGGTCTGTTCCTCGCCGCCGGGCCTGCGCAGTTCGGGGCGTTTGATCAACTGGCGGGCGCGGGCCGGCGAGAGGTGGACCGCCAGCGAGTGCTGCAGCACGCGCTTATCGACGTACAACCGGAACGTATCGTAGCCAATCGACCAGACCAGAGCCACCGGCACCTCGACTCCGGCGACGATCAGCCAGGAGAACCAACAGCGAAACTGCCACACCAGCACGAACGCGAACAAGACCAGTGCGATCACGGCCAGCAGCGCAACCAGAACCGCCGACAAGGGGCGAAGCAGAACCAAGCCGTACCCAAAGCTGAGGCCAAAAACAACGAGGAGCCCAATCTCGAGAGGCTGCGGTATCGCGTTGAGCCAATCCCCTCGCATGAGGTTGAGGAACATCGTCGCGACCACCTCGACCCCCGGCGAAAACGACCGCGTCCGCCAGGTGTGTGGAGTGCGGAATTCCTCTTTCTGATCGCCGGGGTGGCCGGCCAGCGGCAAGCCGCCGACAAACACGGCTTTGTCGCGGAAGAAGCCTGGTGCAAAGCCGTCCCCTGACAACACGCGGTGATAGCTGATCGAGGGGAGACCCATGGCCGGCCCATAGTAATTCATCCACCGCTCGCGCCAGGCCCGCGAGGGGTCTCGAGTGACGTCGGCCTCGGCGATTTCGTGCCGCCTTCCACGGCAGGCTGACATGCGGTTTGAAGCCGGGATAATGGCGGCGCACGCCAAAATCGGGATCTTTCTCGACTCGCGCGAGGCCCCACCCGGCGGCTGACTCACGAAAACGGCGGGCTGGCGGGATCACGGTCCGAGTGAGAACACCCGCCTGGTGGAGTTCATCGCATTGGGCTGCGAGAACGACTCGGCCGTGCTGTTGCATGGCGAGGGCGAGCCGCTCGTCGGCAGCCAGGTTGTTCGTGTCCTCGAGATCAAAGAAAACGTCGTAAATCACCAACCGCGCCTGCTCGGCTCTGAGGCGATCGATGAGGCGTGCATGAAGCGCACGGTCCCACTGTTTGTAAGGCTGGCGGAGTTCCTGATGCGACTCTTCATCCATGTATACAATCACGACGCCGCTGATCGGGCTCGAGGGCGCAGCGCCAGCGGCAGATCGAAACTCAAGTGCCTGAAACCATCGCCGAGCAGAGTGAACAGGAACACCAAGCCGAGTGCTGCGGCCCACAGGCCGCCCATCAGGCCGATCGCCCACCGCTGGCGGAGGAGTCGCAGGATCTGCATCGGTCACCTCAGAACGCGAACCGAAGCCGCACCGCAAGGGTGCGTTCGCGCGGCAACTCCGCGTAAAGGTTCAGCGGATTCAGCCGGTAGTCTTGGTCGGTAAGGTTCAGCACGCCGACTGTGACTTCGGCTTTGCGCTTGGGGAAACGGTAGCCGGCCAGGACATGCACCTGCCACATGTCTTCTCCGGCAAGCTCCGGCTCGTACCCGTCGTTACTCTGATGCGTCCAGACCGACTGAACCGAGGCGAAGAACCCGCGCGGGTGGTTGTATGTCGCCGTCAGATGCACTTGGCTCATGCTCGCCTCCGTGACGGAGTGCGCCCCCGGCGCAACCGCCGACGGGATCGCCGTGAACTGTTCTTCCAAGCGCGCCTCGCTCAGCCGGTACTTGGCGCCAAACGACCAACTGTCGCCCACAAGTTGATGCGCTGTGACGGCCAGCGATCGCTCGCGAAAGTCGAGTTCCTCAGGCGTTTCAGAAACCACAAACGGCGGCATGAGACCCACCAAATCGAACACTCCAACCCGCCGTTCGGCCTCAGACAACAACAGGCTGCCTTCGATCCCCACATAGGTGTCCGTCGGAAACTTGTGTTCGAGAGACAACCCGTAGCTGTCAAAGCTCGGCACGGCCAGGGCGCCCGTCAGCGACTCGGGAATCAGGCCGCGAAACGACTGCGCGAAGCCGGCCACTTGCGAGGGCTCGAGTTGGAAGCTCTGGTCGAAACTCACCCCGCCCAGCGCCCGCGCATACGCCCCGCGGACCGTGGTGCGGTCGAATGGCGTCCAGATCAAGCCGGCCTTGGGCGATACCTGGTCGGTGGTGTCGTCGGCCGCCGAGATCGGGGGAAGGCGATGGTTCACTGGATAAGTGACGGAGTCATAGGCCACACCGGCCAGCAGGCGGAGCGGGTCGGCCACCTGCCACTGGTAATAGCCGTACAGGCTGAACCGCTCGAAATCGCTGCTCACCTCCTGGCTGGCGGGCGGATTCTCGAAGAAGAAACTGTAAGCCGACGGGCGGGTCTGTTCGCTCTGCGTGTCGAACTTGCCATTCTGGTACCTGACACCTCCGATAACAGTATGGCGTTCGGTCTGCGCGAGCTGTTGCAGTTCCGCCGTGTAGATCCCCAGCTCGCTGTGGTAATCGAGATCCATCTCGATCGGCACGGTGAGCTGCGGCGCGCCCGCCGCACTCTTTTGGACGAGGTTGACCTGTTGCTGCGGATTCCGGACCTCGAGCGTGTCTTGCAGCCATCCGCCCAGGAACAGCGTGTGAATCCCCGGCTGCCATTCGTGATGGTACCCCGCCAGGAGAAGCGGGTCCTGCGTCTCACTCGTGCGCAGCGCGGAGCTGGCTTGGGCCGGATCATAGTACTGCCGCACATCTCCTGCATCCTGCCCGTACTCGATTGCCTGGAGATAGATTGTGTCCCGCGGTGTGATCTGCTGTTTCACCCGAGCGGACAGAGTCAGTTGCTCGAGATCGGCGTTGGGCCGCTCCCCGTTCTCGATGCGACACGTGGCGTCCACAGCATAGCTGAAGGTGTTCATCGTGCCGAACAGGCTGGTTCCCTCGAACCAGTCGCCGCGACTCAAGTACTCGGTCGTGGAACTGACTCCGACCCGATTCCGCTCGAAAAGCCGGGAGTACTCGTTTTGCGAGATTTGGGGAGACAACACGCCGGCGCCGACCGGCGCCAGCAGATTCGCCAGCAGGTATTCATTCAACCAAGGTGTCTCATAGCGGAGGTTGACCTGGCGCGGATCGCGCGCGGCATCATAGCTGTTGGCCAGAAACAAGTGCGCCGAGTAACTGGCATAATCGTATGCCACGGCCCGGAGGGCCTCCCGCATGCCGACTTCCGCCAGACCGGCGTCCAGGTAGATCGAGGCGAGGTTCGCGCTGCCCACCGCTTGGTCCTGATCCAATAGCAGGCGTGAGCGGAACACGCTCCGGTTGTCCGAGAGGTCCTGAGAACGTTCCAGGTCGCGAATGGCCTCGTTCACACGGTTTTCCCGCTGCTTCAATAAAGCCGAGTACAACGAAGGCGTCGGGTCCTGCGCGTCCATCCGGCGTGCCAGGTCGAGTTCCTTTGTGGCCCGCGCGTCGTCGCCGGCATCGGCGTAGGCTTTGCCCAGGTAGCTGCGCAACAGGGCCCGCTGCGGTTCGAGCGCTGCCGCCGTCTGGAGATCCTGCCGACCTCCCACGGCGTCTCCTTGCTGGATGCGGCACAACCCCCGCCCGAGCCACGCGTTCGCAAGCGCGCCATCGATCTGGATGGCCTGCTCGAATTGCTCGATGGCGCGCTTGATTCTGTTGTCGGCGGCCAGTAGGAATCCCTGTAAAGCGAGAGCCTGCGCATTGCGCGGCGCGAGCGTGAACCCTTTCTCGAGTGCCTTCTTCGCCGCGCCCGTGCGGCCAAAACTGAACTCGAGTTCCGCCAGGCGCACCCAGGCAAAGCCGAACTCGGGCGACACTTCCGTCGCCGATTGTGCCGCCGCACGGGCCTCGCTCAATCCAGCGCGCGATTGGGCATAATACGATTCGGCAAGAAGGAGGCTCGCTCCAGTTGCGTGGTCCTGCGTGGCGAGCCCCTGGGGGCGTTGTTCGAACTTCACGGCGGCAATCAACAGCCTCAGCGCATCGGCCCCGCTTCGATGGAAATCTCCCGGCAGCAGCGCTTCGCACTTCTCGACCTGGCCGACCGAAAGCAGCAGCCCGGCCACGTAGAGCCTCTCCGCCTCCGAACGCGGCTGGCGCCCTTCCGGGTACCGCGCCAGCGCCTGCAACAAGTCGCCGGCCTGGTATTCAGCGAGCGAGTCGCGCAACAGACTCCTTTCACTCTCGGCCAAACCCAATTCCGCGGGGTCGAGGATCGCCGGGTAATACAAACACCACTGGATGACGTTCACGGCGTTCAGCAGGGCCGTCTTGGTGGGCGGCCTCCCGGGCTCGACGATTCCCTGCTCGCCGCTGGCAAGCTCGAGTCGGCCCAGGTCGTTGCTGAGTTCGACCGTGCCATCGATCAAGGCCAGCGTCGTGCGCCCGTCGGGCTCGACCTGCAAGTTGAAGTCCGTGCCGCGCAGGGCAGCCGCTGTGGTCGGGGTGCGCACGTTGACACCGCCAGGTCTATCCCGCAGAAAGAAGTTGAATACGCCTTTGAGCACCGTCGTTTCGCTTCCGTCGGCCTGCGTTTCCGGCAGCACGACCTCGCTCAACTCACCCATCTTGAACAGAGCCTGGTTCGAGAGACGAATCGTGGCCCGGCTGTTCTCTCCAGTTCGAATCCGATCGCCGGCTCCGAGTGTCTGGTCTCGACGCCCTGGTTCCCACTCCTGGGAACCGGCTCGGGCCACCTCGACACTGCCCTCGAACGACAGCAGAATTGCCTGCGCCGAAGTGGATACCGGCTGGGCACGGTTCTTCGCGACGGTCGTCGATTCTTCCGCCTGCAAACCCGCGACCATTATCACGGAAAGGGCAATCGCGAACCGCCAATACCCAATACGTTTAGCGAGGCTGGGCCTCAGACCGGCGAGGCGTGTTGCTAGATCGTTTGCGCTTGGCCTTCCCCAGGCTATCAACAGTCGACGCCTCGCTAAGTGGCGCCGCTGCGCGGCGCAAAAACTTGACTCATCTACTACAGATTTTAAACGAGGAGTAACTCTAGTTGACCTCATAAGCGTTCAGTGGTTCGTGACAACTCGGGTGGAACCACGGAAAACACCGAACACACAGAACAAATGAACAGGGGAACACAATTTGGAATCGCTTTCCATCTTTCTTCCATCCGTGTTCCATCCGTGTTCCATCCTGTGGCGTCTTCTATCGCGCCGTTATCACCGCATGAGCCTTTCACGGTTTGCTCACGGCCCGGTAGTAGCGCGCGCTCGTCGCCTTGGTCTCGAGGTCCACGTACTCGATCCGTCCGTTCAGCGGCGCGTTCGTCGTCACCCCAACCCAACTCCCCAGGTCCCCCGAGGCCTCGATCACATACCGTCCCTCCCACGCCCCTCGAGCACCAGCCGAAATAACCCCTCGATCGTCAGCCCGCATTCCCCCCACCGCGCCGGTTCCTCCGGCGCAAGCTTCACCTCCACCTTCCTGCTCTTCACCGCCCCCGCAAAGTTCTCCACCTCCACCCGGTACCAACCTGCCTGGCCCGAATACACCCGCTCCAACACCAATACCGCATTGGTCCCTCCCGCCACCGGCAAACCGTCGTGCCACCACTGATACGTCGCCCCCGGCATCGCCATGGCTTCCACCTCCAACACGATCGTTCCTCCCCGCGCCACCATTCCCCCCTGCGGCTGCCCCGTCACCACCGGCGCCGTCCCCAATCCGTAGTTCAACCGGATCGGCCCCTGTTGCCCGCCCACCCCGTCGGCCGACACCAGGTACACCCCACCCGCCTGCACACCGAACTGCGCCACACTCCCTTTCCCGTCCGCCGCACGCTTCCCGCACGCGACCCATTGCAGATCCAACAAACTCGTCCCCGTATGCACCGAGAGGATCGTCGCCACTCCGCTCCCCATCGTGTCCACCACCATCGTCCCACTGGACTGCGCCTTGAGCTTGAGCCACCGCGACGCCCCCCCAATGAGCCCGCACGCATCCGGCTCCCCAGCCTGACGCGCCGACCCGGTGTTGTCCAACACCTGGCTCCCAACCGCCCCAGCCGCCACCGACACAAAACCCCCGCTGGACTGCGCCAACTCGACTCCACCCTGGAGTCCCACACCGCCTCCTCCTCCGCCCAAGTCCTCGAGCTTGTCTTCCGTCACCACACCGGCCACCGACCCCAACTCCACCCATGCCGGCTCGCTCCGCACAAACCCAGTCGCCGTCCGCACTTCCACCTCGTACATCCCCACATCTTCGAGCCCCACACTGGGCAGCACCAGCGTCGCCACGTCGCTTTCATCCAGCGCTTCGCCGTTCCGATACCACTCGTAATGCAGCGGCGTCTGCGCACCCACCACCACGCTCAACTGCGCCATACCCCCCGGAAGCACACCCACGCTCCGCGGGCGCTCGACGATCCGCGGCACATCCGCCACCGCAGCCTCGAACGCCCAATTCAATATGACGAACCCTTCCGCCCCCGCAAAACCGTCCACCGCAATCGCGTACTCGACCCCCGCCGCCACCGAGAATCCCACAGCGCTGGTCAACGCGCCCCCGCTGTCCTCGTCGCTCACCACCGGCGTCAATGCGTTCACAGCGCTCCCACGGTACACTGCCAACAACGTGTCAAATCCGCTCCCTCGGGTGTCCAACCACACCACGCCGTCCCCGGGTGCACGCCAACCCACCCAGACCGATCGCCCGCCCTGCTTACCCGCATGCAGCGGCTCGCCCGGCTCGACCGACGCCCCGATGTTGACGCCGTACCCCGAGCCGTTGGGCGCCGTCACCACCGCACGATCCGCAAACCGATCCGTCAAGGTCAGCGGCCCTGGGCTCACGATGACCGTCGCCACCGCGCTCTCGATCACGCCGACCCCGTTGGCCACGGCGACACTGTAATTGCCCGAGTCGGTCGGTTGGGCGCTGGGGATGCTGTAGGTGGCGTTGGTTGCACCCTCGATGTTGACCCCGTTCAGGCGCCACTGGTACTCGAAGGGCGGCGTGCCGCCGCACGTCACCCTCAGCGTGAAGGGATTGCCCGGCGCCACCACCACGTCCTGAGGTTGTTCGGTGATGGCGGGCCGATCCCACACGCTCAACACCGCCAGGTCGCTGGACACCGACCCGGCACCGTTGCTCACCACGACCGTGTAGTTGCCCGCATCGGACACGCTCACCGCGGGGATGAGCAGCGTCGCGTTGGTCGCCCCTGGGATACTGAGCCCATTGAGTTGCCATTGGTAAGCCAGAGGTTCGGTCCCGATTGCATCGACGCCGAACTCGGCGGGATCGCCCAGCGCGATGGCCTGGCTTTGTGGCTGCGTCACGATCGAGGGCGGGACCAGGACGGTCAGGATGGCGATCCGGCTTTGGGCCGACCCCAGCGCGTTCGTGACGACCACGTAGTAATCACCCGCATCGGCCGGTTGCACATTGGCCAGCGTCAGGGTTGGACCGGTGGCAGCCGCCAATGCAACCCCGTTCTTATACCACTGATAGGTGAGCGGCGGCGTGCCCGAGGCGGATACGCTTAGAGCGACGTTCTGGCCGGCCGTCACAGTGCGGTCGCCACTCTCGCCTGTAATCACGGGCGCCGTGTCCTTGATCTGAAGAATGACCAGACCCCCCGATCCATCGGCGACGTAGATCAAGTCGCCGGTCACTTGCACACCGTACGCTGTGCCGGCCGTGTCGTACCCACCCACGCGCGCCGGGACCGCCGGGTCACTCACATCGAACACCTCCAAGCCGTAATAGCCGTCTGCCACGTAGGCGAGGTGGCCCGCCACAGCCACGCCCCAGGCAGACCCGCTGGTGTTGTACGTGCTCACCGGCACCAGGTTGGTTGGGCTGCTGACATCGATCACCTGCAAGCCGGGACTACCATCCGCCACGTAAGCGTGGTTTCCCTCGACCGCCACGCCATAGGCATACCCGCTGGTGTCGCACGTGCCCACAAGAACCAGGTTGGTCGGCTTGCTGACGTCAATCACCTGCAAGCCGGCACCGCCCTCCGCCACGTAGGCATAGTTCCCGGCTACTGCCACACCCCAGACAGACCCGCTGGTGTTGTACGTGTTCACCAGCACGAGGTTTGTTGGGCTGCTGACACCGATCACCTGCAGGCTGGGACTACCGTCCGCCACGTAGGCGTAGTTCCCCACCACAACGACTCCACGGGCAAACCCACTGGTGTCGTACCCGCCCACGCGCGCTGGGTCTGTCGGGTTGCTCACGTCGATCACTTGAAGGCCGGCATAACCATCCGCCACATACGCCAAGTTCCCCACCACATGAACGCCATGAGCATACCCGCTGGTGTCGTACCCGCCCACACGCACCGGACTGGCCGGGTCGCTTACGTCGATCACCTGCAAGCCAGCATAGCCGTCCGCCACGTAGGCGTGGTCTCCAACTACCATTGCGTCTTGGGCACTCCCGATTGCCGACGCTCCAACCTGCGTCGGGTTTGTCGGGCTGCTGGCGTCGATCACCTGCAAGCCAGCCTCTCCCGCCGCTGCATAGACGTAACCCCCCGTCACAGCCAGGCCTGTGACACCCCCCGAGTAGTACCAGCCCACGGCTACGGGCTCCCATGGGCTGCTTATGTCGATGATGCTTAAGGACCAGGCCGCAACATAGGCGTAGTTCCCCGCCACAGCCAGGTCAGTGGTCCCCCCCGGAGTTTCGCACACACCCACCAGTACCGGATCGCTTGGGTTGCTGACGTCGATCACCTGCATGTAATGCAGAAAAGGCGGGTCTGTGTTTTCCGGGTTCATCCACTCCAGAGTTATGTAGGCATAGTCCCCTGCCACCGCCACGCCAGTGGCATGACTGCCAGGGTTTAACCAGTCGATGTATTGCCCCACACCTACCGGGTCCGCCGGGTTGCTGACGTCGATCACTTCAAGGCCTGCCCAACTCACCAGGTAGGCGAAATTCCCCCCCACCGCCACAGCATAGGCATACTCGCCGTACTGGCCCACCCGCACGGGGTTGGCCGAGTCGCTCACGTCAATCACTTCAAGGCCCGCCCAACCCGCCAGGTAGGCGAAATGTCCCGCCACAGCCATGCCTGAGGACCACCCACCGCTGTCGTACCCGCCGACGCGCACCGGGCTTGTCGGGTCGCTCACATCGATCACCTGCAAGCCTGCATAGTAATCCGCGACGTACGCGTAGTCGCCGGATACCGCCACACGATAGGCATCGCCCCTTATGTCGACCCGACCGACCGCGATGGGAGTATTCGGGTCGTGGATGTACACAATCTGCAATCCCCCGCTCCCGCACGCCATATAAGCCAGGTCGCCTTGCACCGCGACCGCCGCGGCCTCGCCGCGATCATACCCTGGCCATGCCCCGACCGACGTCACAGAGACGCCTGGACGCATCGACAACACAGCCGCGGCGCTTGTGGCCGAACCGGCGGTGTTGCTCACCTGCACCTTGTAGGACCCCGCCTGTTCGGCAACCACGTTTGTCAGCTCGAGTGTCCCCGCCGACGCTCCCTGGATCGCATCACCGTTAAAGTACCATTGGTAGGACAATGGCGGCGTTCCCCGGGCCTCGACATCGAACCTGACGCTGCCTCCCGCGGCCACCCCTTGGCTGGCCGGTGACCTCGTCACCTCAGGCGGAAACGTTCCCGGGACGAACGCGACCTGGTCAACCCACGCCCGATCCTCACCCACAGCAGCAGAGCCGTCTTTCGAATACACCCAGGCAATGGTCTGGAGACCGGCGCCCAAATCCAACTGGACCGATTCCCAGTCGATCTCGCCGGCGATGCGCGCCATCTCCGTCCATCCAACATACACTCTGAGCCAATCCCAGTTGGCCTCGGACGACACCCGCCACCAAAACGAGAGTCGGCCCGGCCCCCCTACGGTGGTTTCGAGCCGGCTTTCTTGGTTCGCGGTAATGGTGCCCGACACGGCCGCGTCGACACCGTCGTGGGTCACCTCTGTTTGCGGTTCCCACAAACCGTCGCCGCTCGTGATCCATTCGAGTCCGGGCGCGTCGAGGGCGTCGCCGAGCGAATCGGCGGCTTCGATGCGATCGAGGCACATGTGCAGAAACGCCAGCACGGCGAGGCAACGCAGACCGGTCCCGGCGAGTCGAAGGTGGGTCTTACCGCTCCAGGTGTTCATGGTATGGGCTCCGTATAATCGGAAGAGGACTTAAAGAGCGAGCACAAGTTTCCAAATGCGCCGCGCCATTCGGTCACATCTCAACATTCTACATTTGTTGTCGAGTCGATGGGGAGTGAGCGAAGGCGGATTGGTGCGCAACGGCGCGCTCAAGAAATGCAGTTGTCGGCGGCAATGGCGGGGGCTAGTTTCCGACCATGCAGACGAAGATCGAGAAGATCGGCGACGGATTCGGCCTGCTCCTGCCAAAAGAGTTGCTGGCCGCGTGCGGCTTCGGCACCGAAGCCACAGTCACCATCCGGGACAAGGAGTTGATCGTGGCTCCGACGCAGCGCCGCCCTCGAGAAGGCTGGGACGAGGCATTGCGCGCGATTCCGCAAGAAGCGTTGGAGCGAGATCTTTCCGAGTTGGAGGCTTTCCGCGAGACACCGAGCGAATGGGATGCGACTGAATGGCAGTGGCCCGAAGCCGATTCCAATGAGAAGGTTTGAGGTGTGGCTGGCGCGGCTGGATCCCGCCGAAGGGGCGGAGATGCGCAAGACCCGTCCCGTAGTCGTCGTATCTCCCGACGAAATGAACGCCCGCTTGCTTACACTGCTGGTCGCCCCGCTGACGAAAGGCGGCTTCCGCGCGCCGTTTCGTGTGCCCTGCCGCTTCGCAGGCGCCGAAGGGCAAGTGGCTCTGGACCATGTCCGCAGCTTGTCCAAGGCGCGTTGTCTGCGTTGCCTTGGCACTGTGGACAGGCTAGCGGGCGCGGAACTCCTGCGGCAATTGCGGGAGATGTTTGCGGAGTAGGGGGGCAGCCCGGCGGGGGGTCCAAAGACATGCAGCCAGACAGGCCACCCGATCGAGGACGGCGAGCGCATTCGCTCACTGCCGGGAGGCTTCCCTCCGTTGGCCCCTCCCCTTCACGGCGCGCGCTGTTCGACTGACACCACGGAAAACACCGAATACAAGGAATAAACTCTGAGGATTGCGGAGTCGAGTCCCTTCTTTTCCGTGTGTTCTGTGTGTTCCGTGGTGGCTGATCCCCTCTCTGATCAGAGGTGAGAACCATGGAAGACCGAAAACACGGGGAACCACGGAAAACACCGAATACACGGAATAGACTCTGAGGATTGCGGAGTCGAGTCCCTTCTTTTCCGTGTGTTCTGTGTGTTCCGTGGTGGCTGATCCCCTCTCTGATCAGAGGTGAGAACCATGGAAGACCGAAAACACGGGGAACCACGGAAAACACCGAATACACGGAATAGACTCTGAGGATTGCGGAGTCGAGTCCCTTCTTTTCCGTGTGTTCTGTGTGTTCCGTGGTGGCTGATCCCCTCTCTGATCAGAGGTGAGAACCATGGAAGACCGAAAACACGGGGAACCACGGAAAACACCGAATACACGGAATAAACTCTGAGGATTGCGGAGTCGAGTCCCTTCCTTTCCGTGTGTTCTGTGTGTTCCGTGGTGGCTGATCCCCTCTCTGATCAGAGGTGAGAACCATGGAAGACCGAAAACACGGGGAACCACGGAAAACACCGAATACACGGAATAAACTCTGAGGATTGCGGAGTCGAGTCCCTTCCTTTCCGTGTGTTCTGTGTGTTCCGTGGTGGCTGATCCCCTCTCTGATCAGAGGTGAGAACCATGGAAGACCGAAAACACGGGGAACCACGGAAAACACCGAATACACGGAATAAACTCTGAGGATTGCGGAGTCGAGTCCCTTCCTTTCCGTGTGTTCTGTGTGTTCCGTGGTTGTTGAGTAATAACTTGCTTCTTGTATCGCAACATTTCCGTGGTGTCACGCGTTCACGGCGCGCTGACGGCCCGGTAATAGCGCGCGCTGTTCGACTTGGTCTCGGGATCCACGTACTCGATCCGTCCGTTGACCGGCGTGTTCGTCGTCACCCCAACCCAACTCCCCAAGTCCCCCGATGCCTCGATCACATACCGTCCCTCCCACGCCCCCTCGAGCACCAGCCGAAATAACCCCTCGACCGTCAGCCCGCATTCCCCCCACCGCGCCGGTTCCTCCGGCGCAAGCTTCACCTCCACCTTCCTGCTCTTCACCGCCCCCGCAAAGTTCTCCACCTCCACCCGGTACCAACCCGCTTGGCCCGAATACACCCGCTCCAACACCAAGACCGCATTGGTCTCTCCCGCCACCGGCAAACCGTCGTGCCACCACTGATACGTCGCCCCCGGCATCGCCATGGCTTCCACCTCCAACACGATCGTCCCTCCCCGCGCCACCACGCCACCCTGCGGCTGCCCCGTCACCACTGGCGCCGTCCCCAATCCGTAGTTCAGCCGGATCGGCCCCTGTTGCCCACCCACCCCGTCGGCCGACACCAGGTACACCCCACCCGCCTGCACACCGAACTGCGCCACACTCCCTTTCCCGTCCGCCGCACGCTTCCCGCACGCCACCCATCGCAGATCCAACAAACTCGTCCCCGTATGCACCGAGAGGATCGTCGCCACTCCGCTCCCCATCGTGTCCACCACCATCGTCCCACTGGACTGCGCCTTGAGCTTGAGCCACCGCGACGCCCCCCCAATGAGCCCGCACGCATCCGGCTCCCCAGCCTGACGCGCCGACCCGGTGTTGTCCAACACCTGGCTCCCAACCGCCCCAGCCGCCACAGACACAAAACCCCCGCTGGACTGCGCCAATTCAGCCCCACCCTGGAGTCCCCACACCTCCTCCTCCTCCGCCCAAGTCCTCGAGCTCGTCTTCCGTCACCACACCGGCCACCGACCCCAACTCGACCCATGCCGGCTCGCTCCGCACAAACCCAGTCGCCGTCCGCACTTCCACCTCGTACATCCCCACATCTTCGAGCCCCACACTGGGCAGCACCAGCGTCGCCACGTCGCTTTCATCCAGCGCTTCGCCGTTCCGATACCACTCGTAATGCAGCGGCGTCTGCGCACCCACCACCACGCTCAACTGCGCCATACCCCCCGGAAGCACACCCACGCTCCGCGGGCGCTCGACGATCCGCGGCACATCCGCCACCGCAGCCTCGAACGCCCAATTCAAAATGACGAACCCTTCCGCCCCCGCAAAACCGTCCACCGCAATCGCGTACTCGACCCCCGCCGCCACCGAGAATCCCACCGCGCTGGTCAATGCGCCTCCGCTATCCTCGTCGCTGACCACTGGTGTCAACGCGTCCACCGTGCTCCCCCGATACACCGCCAACAATGTGTCAAAACCGCTCCCTCGGGTGTCCAACCACACCACGCCGTCCCCGGGTGCACGCCAACCCACCCAGACCGATCGCCCGCCCTGCTTACCCGCATGCAGCGGCTCGCCCAGCTCGACCGACGCCCCGATGTTCACGCCGTAGCCCGAACCGCTCGATGTTGTCACCACCGCCCGGTCCGCAAACCGATCCGTCAAGGTCAGCGGCCCTGGGCTTACGATGATCGTTGCCACCGCGCTCTCGATCACACCCACCCCGTTGGCCACAGCGACACTGTAATTGCCCGAGTCGGTCGGTTGGGCGCTGGGGATGCTGTAGGTGGCGTTGGTTGCACCCTCGATGTTCACCCCGTTAAGGCGCCACTGGTACTCGAAGGGTGGGGTGCCCCCGCACGTCACCGTCAGCGTGAAGGGATCTCCCGCCGTCACCACCAGGCCCTCCGGTTGTTCCGTGATGATGGGCCTGTTCCACACGCTCAACGTAGCGAGGTCACTGGACACCGACCCGGCGGCGTTGCTCACCACGACCGTGTAATTGCCGGCATCGGCTGCGTTGACGGCGGCGATGACCAGCGTCGCATTGGTTGCCCCCTCAAGGTCGATGAGATTCTTGCGCCACTGGTAGCCGAGCGGCTCGGTGCCGGTGGCCTCGACGCTGAACTCGACGGGATCGCCCAGTGCGATGGCCTGGCTTTGTGGCTGGGTCACGATCGAGGGCGGCACCAGGACAGTCAGGATGGCGATCCGGCTTTGCGCCGACCCCAGCGTGTTGGTGACGACCACGTAGTAATCGCCCGCATCGGTCAGTCGAATGTCCGTAAGACCGAGCGTCACGCCGGTAGCCCCGGCTAGCGGCAGGGCGTCTTTGTACCACTGATAGGTGAGCGGCGGCGTTCCCGTGGCGGAGACGCTCAAGGTGACGTTCTGGCCGACTGTCACAGTGCGGTCGCCGCTCTCGCTTGTGATGACCGGCGCTGTGTCCTTGATCCGCAGAATAACCACGCCCCCGGATCCATCAGCGAGGTACACCAAGTCACCGGTCACTTGGACAGCGTATGCCCTGCCGGAAGTGTCGTATCCACCCACCCGTGTCGGAATTGCCGGGTCGCTCACATCGATCACCTGTAAGCCACGATAGCCATCAGCTACCAGTGCGTGGCTGCCCGACACCGCAACGTCCTGCGCAATTCCGCTAGTTTCGTACACGCCCACCCGCACCGGATCGGCCGGGTCGCTCACGTCAATCACTTGCAGACCAGCACCCCCATCGGCCACGTAGGCGTAGTTCCCCACCACTGCCACGCCATAGGCATACCCACTGGTGTCGCACACGCCCACGCGGACCGGGCTTGCCGGGTTGCTCACGTCGAGCACATGCAAGCCGGCACCCCCATCGGCCATGTAGGCGTAGTTCCCCGCCACTAACACGCCATACGCATACCCACTGGTGTCGTACCCTCCCACAGGCACTGGGCTGGTCGGGTTGCTCACGTTCATCACCTGCAAGCCGGCACCCCCATTGGCCATGTAGGCGTAGTTCCCCGCCACTAACACGCCATACGCATACCCACTGGTGTCGTACCCTCCCACAGGCACTGGGCTGGTCGGGTTGCTCACGCTCATCACCTGCAAACCGGCACCCCCATCGGCCATGTAGGCATAGTTCCCCGCCACTAACACGCCATGCGCATACCCTCTGGTGTCGTACTCGGCCGCACCTACCGGGCTTGCCGGGTCTCTCACGTCAATCACCCGCAAGCCTCGATAGCCATCCGCCATGTAAGCGTAGTCTCCAACCACCACTGCCTCTCTGGCACTCCCGATTGCTGCCCCCCCAACCCGCGCTGGGTTCGTCGGGTTGCTCACGTCGAGAACCTGCAAGCCACCCTCTGCCGCCGCTGCGTAGACGTAGTCCCCCGCCGCCGCCAGGCCCTGGACCCCACCTTCGGCGCCAATGTACCAACCCACTTGCACTGGCCACCATGGGCTGCTTATGTTTATGATGCCCAAGCCGCCGTTCGCCACGTAAGCGTAGTTCCCCGCCACCGCCACGTCAGACACATAATCACCGATGTCGCACGAACCCACCAGCTCCGGGGTGCTCGGGTCGCTGACGTCGATGATATGCATGGAATACAGCGGCAACGGGTTTTCCGGGTCAGGCCCGACATCGAAGTACTGCCAGGTGAGGTAGGCGTAGTGTCCAGCCACCGCAACGCACGTCGCCGTGCCACTGAAATGCAACCAGTTCACGTACACCCCCACAGTCACCAAGTTTGCCGGGTTACCGACATCGATTACTTGCAGGCCAAGCCAGTCCGCCACGTAGGCGTAGTTGCCAGCCACCGCCAGGTCAACGGGATAAGATCCGCTGTAGGTGCCCACAAGCGCGGGATTCTCGGGGTTGCTCACGTCGAGCACTTGCAGGCCAAGCCAGTCGCCCACGTAGGCGTAGTCGCCAGCCACCGCCACGACGGTAACGTAAGATTCGCTATAGGTGCCCACAAGCACTGGGTTGGCGGGGTTGCTCACGTCGATCACCTGAAGGCCGGCATTGTCAGCCGCGACATAGGCGTGGTTCCCGGCCACCGCCACATCCTGAGCCCAACCGCTCACGCCAACTCGACCGACCACGATGGGAGCACTCGAATCGTGTATGTCCAGAATCTGTAATCCCCCTTGACCACATGCGAGATAGGCCAGATCGCCTTGCACCGCCACGGCCAAGGCCTCGCCGCGGTCAAACGCCGGCCATGCCCCGACCCGCTCCAAGGAAACGCCAGGGCGAAATGATAGCAGCGCCGTGGCGCTTGTGGCGGAGCCGGGCGGTGTTGCTCACTCGCACATTGTACGACCCCGCCTGCTCAGCGACCACGTTTGTCAACTCGAGCGTCGTCGCCGAGGCCCCCGGGATCGCCTCTCCGTTGAAGTACCATTGGTACATCAATGGCGGCGTTCCCACGGCTTGGACATCGAACGTGACGCTGCCTCCCAGCACCACCCCTTGGCTCGCCGGCGACTTCGTCACCTCCGGCGGGTGCAGTACACGAAACTGGTCCTGCAAAATGGCACTCTCACCGAAGGCGGTGTTCCGGCCGGGCAGCGTCGTGTCATAAACTGTGTCCCACACTGACACGTCACGGACTGCTGCCAGGACGTCGTAGTATCCAGACGCAGCGTCCATGGGGATCGCCCAGTCAAAGCTGTAGTAGTCATAACCCTCCTCCGGGCCAAGCGGGCTGTCCGCCGAGTTGTCCTCGACCTCGCCAGTGGATGTTAGGGAGGGTTCGTGACTATCGTAGACAACCGCGGCGTTGTCCGGGCCGAGAAGGCTGAGGACTGTCGTGACCGCGACTTCCTGCCCGCGGTTGTCCGCTTTGAGTGTGATCCGGACGGTCTCGCCTGGAATGAACGTTCCCTTGGGGGCCCCCGCATTCGCTGCATTGGGCGTACCGTTCGTGTCCGAGATGCGGTGCAGGGTGAGCGCAATGCAAGGGCCGCTTTCTGCACATGCAGGCGCTTCCGTCATCACGGTTACACCGCTGAGGCGCAAGCGTTGGAAGCCAGTACCACCGGCTGTGGAAGAGCCGCCTGTGTCGGTGAGGCGAATGATGCTCAGGTTCTGCGTCCGAAAGATCGATGGCAGGAGGATGCGCTGTTTATCCAGTGTGCTGTCAGAAGGCGGAGTGCATGTCCACACGTGGATTGTGTTTACGCCGTCGATTGTATTCGGATAGTGTGGCGATAAGTCATGTGCTCGGATATCAATGCCGGAGTAGAGATCTTCGCGAAAATATGCACCGTCCGACCCGAAGAACTCCAACCAGGGCGAAGGGTCCACCTGCTTCGCCATAGTCCGTGCTGATAAGCGTGTGGACCTCTGCCACACCGTTGATGTCAACGGAGAGGTCAACCGAGCAGACGATACCGGCCTTGGCCGCTTCAATTCCATCCCAACGAAACAATCCAGCGTGAGGAAAGCGAAAGGGAATGCCACCGAGGATGACTTCCCCGACAAAGGTGCACCCCTCATAAAACCCCTGCGAGTTGCAGACGCCTGATATGTCAACTGGGTAGTATATCTGTGCCTGGCAAAGCGACGCACCAAGCGTCAACGCCCAAACCAACTTCGTCAGGATGGCGTTCGTGCTCATATTAGAAAGGAATAAGGGGTCTCAACCTGTAGTTGCGGGTGGTGTGCAGTCGGCTCAATTCCACACCCTCGCCGGCGGTGCCAGGATTCGGCCGCGGGACCCCAGGCACGACGCCCATCGCAGGAGCCAGAGGCTTTCACTGGGCGGAGGATGCGGCGACGACGACAACGAAAGCAAGTTCGTATTGTCACCGACTGCAGGTCAGACAGCGGGGGGGAGGGCGCGGCGGTTTCTGCCTGGTCTTCCCGGCGTCATTCGAGCCGTGGGGTGGAGAGGTTGGGGCGCGCTTATCGAGGTGGGTGCCGTGCCAGTGGAGTCACATCTCAACATTCTACATTTGTTGTCGAGTCGATGGGGAGTGAGTGGAGGCGGATTGGTGCGCAACGGAGCGCTCAAGAAATGCAGTTGTCGGCGGCAGTGGCGGGGCCCAGTCTTCGACCACGTGCGGATTCCAATACCACGGAAAACACAGAACACACGGAATGAATTCATAGGCATACCACCGAAACCACGGAATGAACTCATTAACATTGTAGAGTCGAACCCCCTCCTTTCAGTGGGTTTGGTGTGTTCCGTGGTTGCTGAACAATAACTTGCTTCTTGTATCGCGACGTTGCCGCAGAGTCACGCGTTCACGGTTTGCTCAGCGCCTGGTAGTAGCGCGCGCTCTTCGCCTTGATCTCCG
>CAWJWM010000016.1:0-345100 GCA_963846445.1 uncultured Verrucomicrobiae bacterium
TTTTGGCCGGCGAACTGGGTCGGGAGGACATGGACGGCCTTTCCGTTTACGCCAGGGGCCAACTGGATCATGTGCGAGTGCCTGCGCCGCGAGTGCCTGTCTGGGTGGCGCAGGCGAAGGATTTGCCCAACCGGATCGTGCCGGTGCCGGGTTGGCCCCTGGCATTCCGCACTCAAGGGATTGGCAGGCCGCACGACGTCACGCTCATTCCGTTCTACCAAGTTCATCACCAGCGATACGCGGTTTATTGGGATCTGTTTGGCGAAGGCGGCTGGGAGGCGTACCAGACCGAGTTGGGCAGGGCCGAGGCGCGGGCGCGCGAGCGGGCCCGGCGGGTTTCGATTTCGTGGCGGTTGGCGACCGCGATTCGGAACGACGGCACCAGCTCGAGGGCGAGCGGACCCAGGCCGGACGCATGCGGGACGGGCCTGGCGGCACGCTGCCGACGGCGGTTGGTTCAGCTACGTTCTGGCTGTTAGAACGAATCACGAACAACGTCCTGCAGGCGACGTTCTGGGGTGACGATGCCGGGTCCCGGACCTTCGATGTGCTCGTTGACGGAACCGCCATGGCCACGCAAAAACTCGACCGCAACGCCCCAGGCGAGTTCTTCGATGTGAAATGGTCTCTTCCACCGGACCTCACCGCTGGGAAAGACCGAGTGACCGTTCGGTTTCAGGCGCACCCGGGTCATACGGCAGGCGGCCTGTTTGGCCTATCCACATTGAAGTGACAATGCCGCCGTCTCGGGCGGTAGCAGGAAGTCCGCGGACTCGGCCACGACGCTGTGGACCTTGCCCTAGAATCCTTGAAACCCCAAACATGTTGCGATCAAGTCGAGTTTGGCCTTCACCCCTATCCCTTTGGTTTCGCAAGGATTCTAAGGAGCGAGGCGCGGGAGAGAAGGGCAGGAAAACGAAAGGGCGGTTCATGATGCCGAAAGTTGGGATTTGGTCTGAGGCGCGCCTCGCCAGATTCTCCGTTTTCTGCTTTTCACCGTGTCGTGCTGGCTCATGATGTCGGGCATGTTTCGCCCTGAGATTCGTTCGTTTCATTTTGTGGGTGTGTGCGGGACGGCCATGGCTTCGGCTGCGGCCGCCATGCAGGAGCAGGGATATGTGGTGACCGGTTCCGACGAGAAGGTCTATCCGCCGATGTCGACGTTTCTGGCCGAGCGCGGGATCGAGGTGATGAATGGGTACGCCGAGCGGAACCTGGCGCACCGTCCGGACCTGGTGGTGATCGGCAACGCGATATCGCGGGGCAATCCCGAGGCGGAAGCGGTGCTCGATCACCGCATGCGCTACTGCTCACTGCCGGAGCTGCTCCGCGAGTATTTCATCCGAGGCAAACGATCGATTGTGGTGGCGGGGACGCACGGCAAGACGACCACCACAGCGCTGCTGGCCTGGGTGTTCGAGCACAACGGCCTGAACCCGAGTTACCTGATCGGCGGCATCCCCAACAACTTCAGCCAGGGCGCGCGGTTTACGGACAGCGACTGGTTCATTATCGAGGGGGACGAATACGACACGGCATTTTTCGACAAGCGGAGCAAGTTCGTGCATTACCTCCCCGAGGTGGTGATCCTGAACAACCTCGAGTACGATCACGCCGACATCTTTCCCGATTTAGCCTCGATCCAGACCAGTTTCTCCCATTTGATCCGGGTGGTTCCCCGGAACGGGCTGGTGCTCGCCAACGGCGATGATGCGAATCTCGCTCCGCTTCTTCAGTTCAAGTACTGTCCGATCAAGCGATTCGGGTTTGGCGAGGACAATCATCTGCGGGCGTTTCATCTGCGGTTGGGCGCCACAGCCACCGAGTTCGAGACTCCCAACCACAAGTACCACATCGACCTGGTCGGGGAGTTGAACGTGCGCAACGCTCTGGGGGTGATCGCCTGTGCCCGGCATTGCGGACTGACCAACGCCCAGATCCAGGCGGCTTTCAGCAGTTTCAAAGGTGTCAAGCGGCGTCTCGAAGTCCGCGGCGTGGCGGGCGGCGTCGTGGTGATCGATGATTTTGGCCATCATCCCACCGCGATCCGCGAAACCCTCAAGGCCCTGCGGCTGAGATACCCGACGGAGCGGCTCTGGGCCGTGTTCGAGCCGCGCACCAACACCACCCGCCGCAACGTGTTCCAGCGCGAGCTGGTCGAGGCCTTTTCCTGCGCTGACGCCGTGGTCATCGCCCAGGTGGCCCGGCTCGAACTGCTCGCGCCCGAGGAGCGCCTGGACCCCGACCGGCTGATGCGGGACCTCCAAGCTGCGGGCAAGACGGGTGCTTACCTGCCAGACGTCGAATCCATCGTCGAGCATCTGGTCCAGAACGTCCAGGGCGGCGAGGTCATTTGCGTCTTCAGCAACGGCGGGTTCGGCGGGCTGCACCAGAAGCTGCTCGATCGCCTGGCGAGGCGCGCTTGAGAGCCGGACGCGGTTCTCCCATCCGAGGGCTTTGGCTGCGGCCTGAGCCGCGCTAGAATCCTTGAAACCCCGAACATGTGGTCATCAAGTCGAGTTTTGGGCGTCCCTCTCCTTCCGGGTTTCAAGGATTCTAAGGAGCGAGGCGCGGGGAGGGATGAGTGAGAGACACGGGAATCGTTCATGATGTCTAAGATTGGGATTTGGTCTGAGGCGCGCCTCGCTGGGGTTCAATCCGGGACGGTGACTGTCATCCTGACGGGTCATCGGGATCTGAGCAGCGCCTCGACCAGGCCATCGGGCGCGTGGGGTTCGGGGAGCAGGGCGAACAGGGACGGCTGCCATGGATCGAGGGTGAAGGTCCATTTGCTGACCTGCCCCAAATAACGGAGGGCACGGAGGTCGTAGACGTGGAGTGTCGAGGGTGAGCCGGACAGAGTTGCAGTCAGTTCGAGAGGCTTCTCGATCGCTTCATTTCCTCCTGCCTGCTTCAAGTCCTCGCTCATCTGATAGTCGATATTGCGCTCGATTGCGACCAAGCGGGCAGCGCCCGCCCGGTAACGGTGCACCCGCGCGCGGGCATCGGGAGGAAGCTGGATCGGCCCGCTGCCGACCTGTTCCCGCAGCCATCCCCAGAAAGCGGGATTGGGCACAGACTTCAGCCGTTCGCCAGGATACGCGGCCAGATCGAGGTCGAGGCTGCGGGGCAACGAATCCCCTGTGCGGCGCGCGAATGGTCTTGCGTCGATCGTGTCGGGGAACAGGCCCTCGAGCCGATGGGTCGCCAGCAGCCGCCCGTGTTCATCAAATAGCCCTGGCGCGCCCGATGCCAACACAGTGTGCAGCGGGGCGGGGCGTGTGGTTGTCAAGGTGCCGCGGACCAGTGCATCGACGGCCTGAACTTCCCGATCGGACATTGCCCACGACTGAGGCAACACGAGGGTGCACGGCTCCGGCGTTCCGAGCCGAAGGTGTTCGAGTTGTTCCGACGCGAGGAACTGCGGACTCCAACCGAGGTCCTGGAGGCCTTTGAGCCATGCGTTGCGGACTTTGGCCTGACGGTTGTGATCGGCCTCGAAACTCGAGAACCGCCGGTGCCAGGTCGAACCGTCCACGGTTGATTCGAGGAGCCAATTGACCTGGATGCTGGGTTGCGAGTAATGGATGTAGATGGGGTCCCGTTCCCGCTCGGCGCGAAGGAACAACTGGGCCAGCGGGGATTTTAGTTCTCGGAACACGGGTGCGAGCGCCTGCGCCTTGCGTGTGAGCGGGTAATCCGGCTGGGTCCAGTCGAAGCAATCTTCACTCCACCAGACGATGCAGCCGCGGTCGCCTTCGAGCAGCAAATGCCAGAGGCGGCGGCGGGCCGGGTTGGTGTCTTTTTCGAAGACGGTCGCCATGATCGGGCGTCCCGGCATGAACGAGCCGAAGATCTCGCGCGCGTTGCCGATGTCGTAAGGCTCGACCCAATCGAGCACCTTCGCCAGCCGCGAGAGGTCGTAGCCGCCAAAGGCATGAGGCATTTGGGTCCCCTCGATGCCGACCGGTGTTTGCGGGTCGGCGTCGCGCGCTGCCTGACGCAACGCGTCGAGCGTTCGTGCAAGGGAGAGATCCATGTAGGCGCGGAAGTCGCACCAGGGCGCCAGGTTCCAGCGGACGAGGTCCTTGCGTGCAGAAGCGCTCCGGACGTCGAGGCGTTGGACGGCCTGCCAGTCCGGCTTGCCTCGAGGCGAGGCCTCTCCACTTCCCATGCGGTGCTTGATTTTGTCGGTGGTCAAAGGTGCGACGTCGTCCCACGCGGCGAACTCGGTTGCCCACATGGCGTTGAGATGCGCCAGATCGCGATACTGGGTTTTGAGCCAGGCGCGGAATCCGGCCAAAGCGGGCGGCGCAAAATCATAGTCGAACGGATTGGCCGAGATCGTCACGGAAAGTTCGTCGCGGATGTCGTAGGCCAACGGGGCGTTGGGTCCGTGGCGTGCGGCCGCGGCCCGCATTTGGCCCTGCGCCCAGTCGAGCCACTGCGGATTGTCCAGGCAATCGTCGCGGACGAAAGCGGTCTCGGGTCGCCCTCCGTTCGCCCATGCAGTGACGTGTTTGTCCCAGTCCTTCACCGTCGAGTTCCATTTCAGGCAGAGGCCGCGGTTGACGATATTCTCGACATAGTAGGGGAACCGCTGATCGAGGTAGGGCTGCGCCGCGGCGTCCACGCCGTGCACCATCGCCGTGTCCACGCCCATGTCCCGGAGGCGTTCGAGGAAGAGCGGCACCTTGTCGGGCTGCTTCCACACGCTGTCTCCGACCCACATGATGACGCGATAATCGGTCCAGGGGCGAAGCTGATGACCATCGGTCGGCACCCCGGCTTTGACGATGCCGAGGCAAGCCATGACGAGGAGCCAACCGGGGGTGCGGACCATACTCATGCGGGGAGCGTGCCCTGGCGCTGTCGCGGCGTCAATCAGGGCGCAGCGCAGCGGCGCCCCTTAGCCCGGATTTCTCACCACGGGGAAGATGACAACGAAATCCGGGCTGTGGCAAAACCGCGCCCGCACAGGGGAGAATGAGGTTCAGAGCGCTTCCGAATCCTCGCGGGTGCGGCGACACTCTGTTGCCCAGTTCGCTCCCTCCACTCGGGCGCGGTTTTGCTTTTCTAACCTGCATGCTGACTTCTCTTGAGGACTCCGGCTTCGCGGTGGAAAAAGTTGGTGAGAAATGCAGGTTAGCGAGGCGTCGGGCGCCGGTGATCGCGGTTGACACCCAGCGGCCACGAGTCGTTCACACGCCTCGTCGGTCTGAGGCGCAGCCTCGCTAAAACTTACGGCAGCACACCCACGCGGTAGAACCGGACCGGATCCAGCGGTGTCCGGGGATCGACGAACGTGAGCGTGTCAGCCGGGGCGTTGGTGGTGAAATCGAGCTTCCAATGGACCAGGTCGGTGGAGGACTCGATCAGGTAAAGGAGCCCTGTCCGGCCCGCGATGTCGAACGCGGTGAGGCCCCCCAGGAGCGTCGGGTTGGACAACTGGACCGGTTCTTCGAGGCCGCCCTGCGACGTCAGGGTCAGGACGTTCCCGGAGTAGCTGGCCAGATACTGATAGATGTGGCCTGGGTTCAGCGCGATGTCGTTGGCGAATCGCCCGCTGATGGTCCCGGCGTTGATCGGCGCGAACGTCGCACCGGATGTCACATCGAAGCCGGGCGGTGTTGCGGCCTGGATGGCCCCGGCGAGGGCCGCTGTGCCGGTCACATCGAGTGCAGGTCCCGCTCCCAAGCTGACTGTCAGCTTGCCGGTAGACTCGAATGTGGCGTTGCCCTCGACGCGCAGAATCCCGTCGATCACTTCGCAAGCGCCTTGGTTGACCAAAGGGACCGCGGCCAGGACGGCCACTCCGCCGTCGACTTTCCGGAGGGTGCCTTCGTTGAACACGCCGATTGCAGTCGGCGGCCATCCTCCTCCGTTGCGCTGTTCGATTCGGGCGCCATTCTCGAGGTCCATTTGACCGTCCGCCTCGTTGGTCAAAACCGCCATCTGGCTGTAACCCGAGAAGAGCAGCCCGACAGTCGCCTCTTCGAAGACCAGGTGTCCCGCGTTGGCGAGAGACGAAACCAGGAGGCCTTTCGAATCCGGGCCGGAGATCCGGTGTTCGCCGGCCCCCAGGCGCAACTGGGCATTCACGAGGTTGCCGCCGAGCCAGTGAAAGCCGCCGCCAATCGTGCAGGCGCCGGAAAGGTCCCCCTGTTCCAGCCGGAAGTTATCGGCTACGAACGTTCCCTGGACCGTGGCCGAGGCGACTATTGCCGATGGCCCGGGCCCAAACCAACGGCTGCCGTCATAATCATAGGTGCCCGTCGAGAACTCGAATCGGCCCGCGGCCCCGACTTCGAAGGTGCCGGGGGACGTCCCGCCGCCGGTTTGCAGGAGCGTGCCCTCGATGACCTCGACGGAGCCGCTGTTGTGGAGCGGGATCGATTCGATCCAGTTCGTGCCTGCGGTGCTGCTGACGATCTGGCCCTGGTTGACCCAGGCGAGGAGGGCTGGAGGCCAGCCCCCACTGTTGGCTTGTCGGAAGCGGCTGTCGGCCCGCAACTCGATGGTGCCCGCGCTTTCATTGGTGAGGGTGGCGGACTGGCTGTATCCGGTGAACAGGAGCCCGACCACCGCTGCATCGGTCACCAAGTGCCCGGCATTGATCAGGGCCGAGTTCTGCAGCGTCTGCCCGCTATCGCCGGCGATGCGGTGGTTGCCGGGACCCAACCGTACTGTGGCGCCGTTCAGTCGGCCACCGGTCCATTCGAATCCGCCAGACACATCGAAACTACCGTCCAGATCGCCACCTGCCAGGCCGAAGTTCTCGGCCTCGAATGTGCCCAGCAGCCGGGTGCTCGCCACGATCCGCGCCGGCCCCGTGCCAGTCCATTGGCTGCCGCCCAGGTCGTAGGTTCCACCGCTGATTTGCATGCGGGCTTCGCCGGCAATCAGGAACTGACCTGGGGAAATGCCCCCGCCGGTGTGTTGGAGAAGGCCTTGATCGATGTCGATTCTGCCCTGGTTGTGGAGCGGAATCGATTCGATCCAGTTCGTGCCTGCGGTGCTGCTGACGATCTGGCCCTGGTTGACCCAGGCGAGGAGGGCGGGAGGCCAGCCACCGGTGTTGACCTGTTTGATCCGGCTGTCGGCTCGCAACTCGATGGTGCCCGCGCTTTCATTGGTGAGGGTGGCGGACTGGCTGTATCCGGTGAACAGGAGCCCGACCACCGCTGCATCGGTCACCAAGTACCCGGCATTGATCAGGGCCGCGTTCTGCAGAACTTGGCCGTTGTCGCCAGCGATGAGGTGGTTGCCGGGACCCAAGCGCAGCCAGAGGCTTGCCATGCTGCCACCGGTCCACCGGAAGCCGCGTCGGATCTCGCACGAGCCAGTGAGTATTCCCGACTGGAACTCGAACGCTTCGGCAGAAGCCGAGCCCTCCAAAGTGATCGTGCCGTTGAGCAAGGTGGGGCCTGGTCCATCCAGACCGGCTTCGAGCAACCGGTAGCGGCCCGTCTGCCACTCGGAAACGGCGTCTGCGGAGACCGTCCAACGTCCGTTGGATTCGCCCCCGCCGCGGTGAATGAAACGTCCTTCCTTCACCTCCACGACGCCCGAGTTGTCGAGCGGGATGTCCAGGAGGCGATTGGTCGTCGATCCGATCGAGCGCAGCGTGCCGGCATTGACGAAAACCAGTTGGGCGGGAGGCCACCCTCCGGTATTGCGTTGCTCGAGCAGCGCGTTCTCGGCGAACGTCACGGTGCCGCCTACTTCATTGGTGATCGATGCCCTTTGACTGTATCCGGTGAACCGGAGGCCGACTGCCGTGCTGGAGATCAAAAGTTGGCCGGCATTGGCGAAGCTGGCAACGATCAGTTCTTTCACATTCTCTCCGGCGATTCGGTGCTGGCCCACGCCCAGCCGGACGGCAGCACCCACCAAATTCCCCCCCGTCCACTCGAATCCACCACTTACCTCGAAATCGCCGGCGATGTTGCCGTCGGTGATGCCGAAGTTCTCGGCGTGGAACATTCCCTTGACTGTGGCACTGTTGCGGATTCGGACGGGTCCAGGGCCGTCCCAGCGCGACCCGCCCAGATCGAACGTGCCGGTATGCAGGTCCATTCCACACCCGTCCAACACCTGGAATGTCCCCGGCGAAGTGCCGCCGCCCGTCCACTCGAGTTGGCCGGCGACGACCTCGACGCGGCCCCGGTTGGCCAGCGGCATGAGCGTCAGGGCGCTCGTGCCAGCCCCGGTCTTGCGGATCACGCCGTCGTTGGCAAGGACAAGGGCCCCCGGGGTCCAACTTCCAGGGTTCACCTGGACCACCTGGGCAGTGTCGGCCAACTCGACCAGACCGGTGACCTGGTTTGTGATCAGCGCGAACTGGTTCCAGCCGGTGAAGCGGCACGTCAACCGTCCGGCGGCGATCTGCAGCGTGCCTTCGTTCACGAGCACAGCATTCTGGATCTCCTTGTCACCCTCGCCGATCAGCTCGGCCAGGGCGCCCGGGGCGACCAAGAGCGAGCCGCTATGAAGGAAGCCGCCGCTCCAGGTCAGGCGGGTGCCGATCGTCACCGGCGTGTCGAGATGAATCGAGCCGCTGTCGATTTGGATTTCATCCGCGGCTTCCGGCACGCCGGCAGGAGTCCAGCCGTCCGGGTTCGACCATGTGCTGTTGACACCGGTCCAGACTTTTGTCGCTCCCTGCACGGGCCAGACGGGGAGACACAACAGACCAGCCGTCCACAAGGAGAACGTAGCCTTCACACGATGGATCCGATTGAGCATGTCTTCTGCTATCGGAGGTCGCGTACCGAGACAAGTCGGAAAGCGACGAGACACGCCCGATCGAGCCCGCGCAGCGGGGCCACTTAGCGAGGCGTCGAGAGCCGGTGATCGTGGTGGACACCCAGCGGCCACGAGCCGCTCACACGCTTCGCCGGTCTGAAGCGAAGCCTCGCCAGAAATCCGTCGTTGCCGGCGCCTTGAAGCCGAGCGTAGGCTCCGGGCCCGAAAGACCGTTTGATCTCATGAAACTTCCGATCCTTCTTGCCGTGGTGACGTTGACCCTGTCGACGGGGGCCTCCCTGTGGGCTGCGGAGCCGGTCGGCGACCGTCCCTTGGAGGAGTTCTTCAAAGTTTATCTGGACCGCTGGTTCGCACTCCGCCCGTTCGATGCGACACGCTTGGGCGACCACCGCTTCGATGCGCAACTGGACGATCTCTCGACTCAGGCGCGCGCCGGCTGGGTGGCCCTCGTCCGGGAAACCCTCGACACGCTGCCGCGAAAGGTGGATTACGCCAAGCTGACCCGAGACGGCCAGATCGACTTCGAGATCCTGCGTCACGAACTGGCGAAATCGCTCTGGCTCGCCGAAAACACGCGTCCGTATGAGGAGGATCCCCGGACCTACAGCGAGTATCTCAGCGACAGCGTATTCTTGCTGTTGGCCCAGTCGTCGTTGCCGAAGGAGGCCAACCTCACCCACGCCCTGGCGCGGATCGAGCAGATGCCAAAGATCATTGCCGCCGCGCGCGAAAACCTCCGCCATGTTCCGGCGGCGCACCTCGAGACCGCCATCGGCCAGAACCGGGGAGCCATTGCGTTTTACGAGCGCGACTTCTTCGTTTTGGTTGGCGACACGCCCCAACTGGCGGCGCTGCGGGCCGCCGCCGCGCGGCTGGTGGAGCGTTTGAAGGACTACCAGCGCTTCCTTGAAACCGATCTGCGGGCGCGGGCGCCAGGGGAATGGCGGTTGGGGCGCGAGAAGTTCTGTCGGAAGCTCGATCTGGAGTTGGACACAGGCTGGACGGCCGACCAGGTGCTCGCCGAGGCTGAGGCCGAGTTCGAGCGCGTCGAGCGCGACATGTACACGATGGCCAGACAGCTCTGGAGCCGCTTTCATCCGGGTTCGCCCCTGCCACCCCAGGATGCCGCGGGCCGGCGAACGACCATCGAACGTGTTTTGGCGCGCATTGCCCAGGACCACAGCCAGCCCGAGACTGTGGTGGCGGATGTGGGCGGCGTGGTGGCTCGGGTCAAGGAGTTCATTTCCGCCGTCGATATTCTGCGTCTGCCGCAACCCGACCAGTGTCGGATCATCGAGATGCCGGAGTTCCAGCGGGGGAACTCGACCGCCTACATGAACTCGCCGCCGCCGTTGGATCCGCAGGCGAGCGGGTATTACGCTGTGAGCCCGCCGCCGCGCGACTGGGACGCCGATCGGGTCCGGAGCTACTTCGAAGAATACAATTCCCAGATGCTTCACATTCTGACGATCCACGAGGCCTACCCGGGGCATTACGTTCAACTCGAGTACGCGAATCGAAACGCATCCCTCATCCGGCGTGTCCTTCAATCGGGGGTCTACATCGAGGGCTGGGCGGTTTACACGGAGCCGATGATGCTCGACCAGGGCTATGGCGAAGGCAGCCTCCCGCTGCGGTTGACGCAGTTGAAGTTTTACCTGCGCGCCGTGGCCAACGCGATTCTCGACCACAAGATGCATTGCGCCGCCCTGACGGACGAGGAGGCGCTGCGTTTCCTGACGGAGCGCGCCTACCAATCCGAGGGGGAAGCGCGGCTCAAGATCGTTCGGGCCAAGCAGAGTTCAGTGCAGCTTTCCACTTACTTTGCCGGTCGTCTGGCAATGGACCGGCTCCGGGAACAGATCCAGCGTGAAATGGGCGAGCGATTCGAGTTGGGCCGATTTCACGAGGCGGTGTTGGCCCCGGGCGCGGTCCCGGTCAAGTATTTGCCTGAACTGGTGCGGGCGCGCCTCGAGCGTCCGAGGTAACGCACTTTCGTCGGCGGACGCTGCTGTGGTTTTGGGGCTGGAAAACGGCGGCTGGCGCCCTACCCTCGCTGTTGTGACGAGCAACTCGAAAATCGACTCGATCGAAACCCTCATGGACGACATCCGCCGGGGCCGGATGGTCATTGTGGTGGACGACGAGGATCGCGAGAACGAAGGCGACCTGATCATGGCTGCCGAGCATGTGACGCCGGCGGCTGTCAACTTCATGGCGCGGTTCGGACGCGGTTTGATTTGCGTTCCCACCACCGCCGAGCGGATCCAGCAGTTGGGGATCAAGCAGATGGTGACGCAGAATCGGGAGAGCTTCAAGACCGACTTCCAGGTCAGCGTGGACGCTGCAGAGGGGATTACCACGGGCATCAGCGCCGCCGACCGCGCTCGAACCATTCAGATCATGGCCGATCCGACGGCCACGCCGACGGAGTTGGTCCAACCCGGTCACGTTTTTCCGCTGCGCAGCAAGCCCGGAGGCGTTCTGCGCCGGGCGGGGCACACGGAGGCCGCGGTCGACCTTGCGCTGCTCGCCGGGTGCCGTGGCATTGCGGTCATCTGTGAAATCATGAACACCGACGGCAGCATGGCGCGGCTGCCCGAGTTGCGTCAGTTCGCCCGCCGCCATCGTCTGCACCTGGGCAGCATCGAAGCGCTGATCGACTATCGCCGCAGACGCGAGAAGTTGGTCGAGAAGGTCGAGACCGTCCGTCTGCCGACCGAGTACGGCGACTTTGACCTCCACCTCTACCGGTCGCGTTTGGACGGACAGCACCACCTCGCCCTGGTCTGCGGCGAAGTGGCCGATCGACGCGATGTGTTGGTCCGCGTGCACAGCGAGTGTCTGACCGGGGATGTCTTTGGTTCCCGTCGGTGCGACTGCGGCCATCAATTGCATCAAGCCATGCGCCAGATTGCGCAGGCTGGACGCGGCGTCATTGTCTACATGCGCCAGGAAGGCCGCGGCATCGGGCTCGGACCGAAAATCCAGGCCTATAAACTCCAGGAGCACGGCTACGACACCGTCGAGGCCAACCAGAAGCTCGGGTACCCCGCGGACCTGCGCGATTACGGGCTGGGGGCGCAAATCCTGGTCGAACTCGGCCTCAAGACCATCCGCCTGCTGACCAATAATCCCAAGAAACTGGTTGGTTTGGAGGGTTACGGCCTCGAAGTCGTCGAGCAGGTGCCCATCCGCGTGCCGCCCAATCCGCACAATGCCCGCTACCTCAGGACCAAGCGCGAGAAGCTCGGGCACACGCTCTGATAAGAAAGGCCATTGCTCATGCTCCGCAAAGTCAGGTCCTCCCAACTCCGTGCGTGCGGAGGGCGGTTTGCCATCGTCGCCTCGAGATACAACGCGCGTTACGTCGACGCCATGGTGCGCGCCGCTCGAGCCGAATTGCGGCGTGCAGGCGCCGATCGGGTCGAGGTGGTGCGTGTGCCGGGCGCCTTCGAGATCCCGGTGGTGGCTGCCCGGCTCAGTCGCGGCGCCGGGATCCGTCCGGATGCGGTGGTGTGTCTGGGGGTGGTGCTGCGGGGCGAGACCAGCCATGCCGATCACATCGGGCGCGGGGTGACGGAGGCGCTGGTCCAACTGCAAATCCAAACTGGTGTCCCGATGATCCACGAGGTGCTGTTGCTCGACAACGAGGCGCAGGCGCGTGTTCGGTGTTTAAGCCGCGACCACAATCGCGGGACCGAGGCTGCCCAGAGCGCAATCGAAATGGTCCGTGTTCTGGGCTGTCTGGAAGGGTGGGACGATCGCGCGCCGCATCGTTTCGCGACGCCGGAGCGAGACGATGGGGCTTTGACCCGTGCGGGCCGTGGCATACGATGTCGCGCATGACAGCCGCGCACGCCCGCTCCGGCGGTTTCACCCGCGGCCAGTGGACGGTTCTGGCCGCCGCCTTTCTGGGGTGGATGTTCGACGGTATGGAGATGGGCATCTTCCCGGTGGTGGCCCGGCCTGCGCTTCAGGAGATTCTGGGCACCGAAGCCGACCAGGCGGTGGGGCCGTGGATGGGCTATATCACGGCTCTCTTTCTGGTGGGCGCGGCTGGCGGGCGGACTGGTGTTCGGCTGGTTGGGGGACAAAGTGGGACGGGTCCGCGCGATGACGGCGAGCATTCTGGCTTACTCGCTGTTCACCGGGGCCTGCTATTTCGCCCAAGCGGCGTGGCAGCTCGGCGTGTTGCGGTTTCTTGCCGCGTTGGGCATGGGCGGCGAGTGGTCGCTGGGCGTGGCGCTGGTGATGGAATGCTGGCCCGAGGCCAAGCGCCCGCTGATGGCGGGGATGATCGGCGCCGCGGCCAACGTCGGCTACGCGCTCGTTGGCGTGGTCACCTGGGTCATCCCCGTGCGCCCGGATTCCTGGCGATGGGTGATGCTGGCCGGGGCTTGTCCGGCGCTGTTGGCCCTGTTCCTGGTGCTCATGGTTCCGGAGTCCCAGAGGTGGAAGGAGTCGGTGCAGACGCGCACGCGCGGAACCACTGCGGATCGTGTTTGGAGCCGGCCTGTGGAGGACGACACTGCTCGCCATCGCGTTCGGCGCCATCGCCCTGATCGGCACGTGGGGATCGGTTCAGTGGCTGCCGCTCTGGGGCGATCAGCTGGCGGGCAAGAGCTTGCCGCAGGTCAAAGGCGTGACCATGTTGGCGTTGTCGGTCGGGGCGATTCTCGGCTGTTTCATCGGGCCGTGGATCGGCGCGCTGCTGGGGCGCCGGATCGCTTATTTCGGCCTCTGCGCGGCGTCGTTGGTGTCGTGTGCGGTTCTGTTTCGGACAGTCGATCGTTTCGGCGCGGCTTTCATCGTTGGCTCGTTTGTCGTGGGAGCGGCGACGGCTGCTTTTTACGGCTGGCTGCCTTTGTATCTGCCGGAGCTGTTCCCGACGCGTGCGCGCGCGACAGGGCAGGGGATCAGCTTCAATGCCGGACGGATTCTCGCCGCAGGCGGAGCGCTGACTCAGGGCCAGCTCGTGTCCCACTACGGCGGGAGCTATGCGCAGGCGGGAGCCGTGGTGACTTTGATCTACCTGGCCGGCATGGTGCTGATCTGGTTCGGCCCCGAGACAAAAGGCAAACCCCTGCCGGAATGAAGGTGGATTTGAGATTTGAGATTTCAGATCTGAAATCTGAGAGACGTTTTGCGCAGATAGATGCGCAAGTCGATTCTCACGAAGTGTCTAACGAAGTTGACAAAGCCACAGACTGTGGTGGACCTTGAGGCCAGCGCAACCGGAAAGGAAACATGCCTGTGAAAAGAGTCGCAATCGCCATCGGATGCCTGGCTGTGGGCGTCTTGTATGCCCAGGAGACCAGCACGAATCGAGCGCCCGACGCCGTGTCGACAGTGATGGAAGCGCCCGCTCCGACTCCTGGCGATCGCGCCGTCCAGTCCATCAGCCGCCCCGACCCGTCGGTTCCACCGGGCGGCGTGGAGGTTGGCGGGGCCATCCCAAAGGCGATTCGCGCTCGGAACTTGTTTCAAATGATCAACCCGCTGGCCCCAAAGGAGTACGGAGACGGCACGGACGTTCTCGCGCGGCATCCGATCACCGGCGAAGCGCAGGGAGTCACACTGTTCCTGGTGACGTGCCCGGCCAAGCCCAAGCCGCCCAAGGCACCCAAACCCAAGCACACTCCGCCCGCGCGCGGCAAGTAAGGCAAAGTTCAAGCCATGGAATTGGTCACCGTCTTCAGCACCTTCAGCCCGGCCGAGGCGCAACTGGTGCGCTCGCGCCTGGAAGCGGCCGAGATCCCGGCGAACGTCGTCCACGAGACAGCGTCCCTCTCGATCGAAGGGTACAGCGTGGCGGCCGGCGGCATCGAGGTCCAGGTCGCCGACGACCGGGCTGAGGACGCAAAGGCGCTGCTCGCCAGCGCCGAGGGGCCGACACCGCCAGCCAGCGCATGAGGGCCGCGCTGAGGCGTCTGGCCCGCGCGCTGCCTGCCGGGGAATTCACACTCGATCCCGACCGTGTGCCGGGCGCACGCGGGCGACAAGTGGTTTGCCAGCGCATCTGCCGGACGCGGTGGCTTTGCCGCCGATGCACGGCTGTCGGTCGCCGCGTTCTGTCGCGTTCGCGCACGACCGAGGCATCCCGGTCACGGCACGCGGGGCGGGCCACGGCTACGTCGGTGGGAGCGTGCCCGTGCGCGGCGGCATTGCGCTTTCGCTCGCCCGCCTGAACCGGATTCGCGAGATTCACCAGCGCGATTTCGTGGCGGTCGTCCAGCCCGGGGTCATCACGCAGAAGCTGCAGGACGCGGTCGAGGCGCAAGGGCCTGTTCTATCCGCCCGATCCCGCCAGCCGCTCCGACTGCACGGTGGGCGGCAACATCGTGACCAACGCAGGCGGGCCGCGGTGCCTGAAGTACGGCGTCACGCGGGATTACGTGCTGGGCCTCGAGGTGGTGCTCGCCGACGGAACTGTCGTGCGACTGGGAAGCCGCACACACAAGAACAAGACCGGCTTCGATCTCGCCCGCTTCTTCGTCGGATCCGAAGGTCTGCTGGGCGTGGTGACCGAAGCGACGCTCAAGCTGCTGCCGCTGCCGCCCTATCGGGCCGCGCTCGCGGCGGGCTTCAGCACGACACGCGACGCCACCCGGGCCCTCCGAGTCGATTTTCCGGGCGGGCTTTCTTCCCTGCGCGCTCGAAGTGGCGGACGCCTTTACGCTCGCCGCGGCGGCGAAGCGCACCGGAAGCGGGCGGCTGGCCGGTTGCCAAGCCCATCTGATCGCCGAGTTGGACGGCCAGCCCCAATCCGGTGCGTTCGGAACTTCGCGAGGTCGAGCGGGTCATCCGACAGCACCGCCCGCGGTTCGTCGACCGCGCCCTGGGCGCGGCCGCAGTGCGAGCAGATCTGGCAGGTGCGCCGCGAGTTTTCCTACGCGTTGCGCGATACCGGACTGACCAAGCTCAACGAGGATGTCGCGGTGCCGCGCAGCCGACTCGAAGACCTGTTCGCCTTCGCCTCCGCGTCTCCAGAAGAAACATGGGCTGCCCGTCGCCTGTTTCGGCCATGCGGGCGACGGCAATATCCACACCAACATCATGGTGGACCGGACGCAGCCGGGCGCGGAGGAGCGCAGCCGTGCGGCGCTGGATGATCTATTCGAACAGGTCCTGGACTGGGGCGGTGTGATCACCGGTGAACACGGAGTCGGCTTGGCCAAGAAGCCGTGGTGGAACCAGGCCGTCCCGCCGGAAGTCCGCAGACTCCACGCGACCATCAAACACGCCCTCGACCCCAAGGGAATCCTGAATCCGGGGAAGTTCGTTTCCTGAGGCGCGCCTCGCTCTCTCGACCCGCAACGCTTGGTCCAGCGGGACATCGGCTCGAAGTCGCTCATCTATCGAGCCGGACCTGAGACCTTCGAGCGGCTCTGGGCTCGGCGCGGAAGCAAGCGGATCTTGCTGATCTGTTCGTGGTCAGGGTGCGCAAATGTCGCGCGCCGCTCGAGCCAGGGCGCGGGCGCGGTGGCTCATCCGGTTCTTGACCGCTTCGCCCAATTCCGCGAAGGACTCCGTGTATCCGAGCGGCTGGAAGACCGGGTCGTAGCCGAAGCCGGCGGTGCCGCGCGGTTCATCGAGAATGCGGCCTTCGCAGGCGCCCTCGAAGAGCCGGAGCGTGTCCGCCTGGCCGACTCGGGCCAGGGCAATCGCACAACGGAACCGGGCGGTGCGTTTCGCGCTGGGGACGTCGCGGAGCAGACGCAGGAGTTTGGCGGTGTTGTCGGCGTCCGTCGAGTTGCCCGAGGACTTTGAGTCGAGGGCTGCGAACCGCGCCGAGACCACGCCGGGCGCGCCGTTCAGGGCGTCCACTTCGAGTCCGGAATCGTCCGCCATCACGAGAGTCGTTTCGGCGGCATCCAGCCGTGGTTGGCCAGCCAGCCAACGGGCCAAGCCGAGGGCCTTTTTCGTCGCGTTCCCGGCAAACGTATCCGCGTCTTCCGTTGCGGTTGGCGCGCCGGTGAAGTCGTGCAACGTCAGATAGCGGAGGCCATCGCCCAGGACAGCCCGGATTTCGGCGGCCTTGTGGCGGTTGCGCGTGGCGATCACCAACGTCTTCATGGGCGGACAGTGTGCCGGAATTGTCTGCCGCCTCAACCTCGAACGCGGGCTGTTTTTCAGTGCCGCAAACCGTGAGCCCTGTGGTCTCGCTGTCTGCAATTCGGCATGAGGCGCTTTTGTCCTAAGGTTTCTGGCGCCGATCCACGGCAACGCAGGACATGACGGTTGAGCCAGAGATTCTCGGGGGCATTCCGGTATTGACGGGCACTCGCGTGCCAGTGCACGAGACCTCTTTGATTACCTGGAGGCGGGCGACTCGCTGAATGCGTTCCTGGCCAGCTTGCCGGAATGTGACCCGATGCCCAAGCGGATCACCGTACTCGAGAGCCGCAAAGCCCGAGCGCTCGCCGAACCCGCACGCGTCCTGATCGACGCCGTCCGTCAGTCGAGTTCAAGGACCGACCTCCCGCTGCCAGGGTGCGAACCGCCCGGACATGGGTTGGCGAGTAGGTCTTCCTGGATCAGGGCTGAAATGGCGGCTTGGCTGAACTGATCAATGACATGCGATGGCCGACCGGTCAGCGAGGCGTCGGTGCCGTGCATCAAGCGCTGGTTGGCGAGCAGAGCCTGACCAGGCCGGCGTTGATGCACGAGCGGGACCTGACGGACGACGAACTCGAGTTCGCCCAGTACGCGACGGGTTCCGGGCGGCGTTCGGCGTGGTCGGACGCTTCAGTGGACTCAGAATCCGGGTCCGGACGCGAGACGGCGGTTCAATCAGGATTGCAGCGCTGGAACGGGCAGCACCTGCCGCACGCGCAACTGGTGGTGCGGCGCTGCAGTCGTTCAACGGTCCGGCACGGCTTCGACGTCACCCTGCGCAACGCGCCAGTCCATGAGCGTCGACGGCGGTGTACGGTTACAGTTCGCGGGCCAGGTCAGCACCACAGCACACGATTGCACCTGCTCGCGTACGACGACGACGGCAGAAGACGGGACGACTAGAGCCCGTCGGTCACGACAGCGTGCCGGCTGAAATCGGAACCCTGACCAGGCGCCGTGACGGTGTCCGCGGGTATAACGGGCGCGGGCCAGCCCCGTGGTGGGCAGCCCGTGCTGGAACGAACATCAGCAACCCGTTTCGACCGTGGGTGCCGGAGCCGATTATCCCGAGGCGGTCGAGCGGTACAGTTCCACGACAAGGAACGAGCAACATGGAGCGAGGGGCTGGCGCGACGCGCTCAAGACTCGCACCACGCACGCGCCCGGGCTCACTGCTCACGAACTTCACCGCCCAGACGACGATCTTCGGCGTCCTCTCTGGTAGCACGAGCACGGACTGCACCGATCTGGGCTTGAGTCCGCATGACTTTCACGTCATCCCGCCCAACCAGGACCTGTACGTGGTGCAGTGGGTGTCGAAGGACACGGGGCCGAGCCGATTGCTGAAGGTGCCGCGCGCGTTCTTTGCCAACCTGCAGGGTGACATTCTGGTCGTTCGGTCAGGTGAGTTCGACGACCCCCGACATTCATGCCGAGCAATGGCGAGTTGTTTGTGGTTCACTGGACAGGCACCGCCTTTACCACGACACGGATCACTGACGGCAAGGACGGCAAGCGGACCCGCGGCAGTTCGAACACGCGGTGTTCGCACCGATGTCCATTCCCAGCAACCCGTGAAAGGAGGCGCTACTATGAAAAGGTCTTCCTTCTGCGGCACTGCTGAACTCGATCCGGGCGTCGTGTACAGGTGCTTCTCGATGTGGTCGGTTTCCTGGGCTTCTCTGACCAGGGTGCGCTCAAAGTGGACGACCAAGGGATCAACTACGGTATGCCCGACCCTTATGACTGGCATTCCGATTTTCCGTCCGGTTCGAACCAACGCCGCCTTCGCCCAGTCGTTTGTGCCGACACTCAGTCAGGTTGATTCGATCGAGCTCTGCCTTCCGTTACGGGCTGTCCCTGGATCCCGCGCGGAGCGAGACGCTGTACCTCAACCTCCGCGAGAGCAGCGCGACCGGGCCGATCGTCGGCTCGACCTGCCGGGTGCTATTCACGTATGCCAGCGGGGACCCGGGATGGGGGGACACTCCTGCAGCGGATCCTGCTGCTCCAACTGCGTCCGGCGAGCCTGATCCAGTTGCCGGCCGATGCACCGCCTCGGTCGGTTCTCCGCCGGAGGCTGGCACCGCCTCCCCCAAACCAGACTTCGCTGCTGCCGCACGGACCCCGCAGTGCCTCCGACCACCACAGCCTCCCGTATTGATCAGAGCTGAGATTCTCGTGAGCCGGTTGACAAAATCGACTGGGACGGAAACAGTATGCGCCACGTTTTCAACGAGATGAAAAGATTGAGGAATGCATTGCGGGGAGCGGCCTGGGTTGTGACTTTGAGCGCGGCGGGGGCAGGGGCCGCCTGGGCTTTTGTGTACGAGACCGAGCGCGAGCTCATCGGCACCGGCGACCTGGACGGCAACCGCCGGCAGGACGTGGTGATATTCGACCGGGCCACGGGCAAGTACCGAATCGGCTATCAACAGGCGGACGGCCTCTTCGACTGGGTCAACTACCGGGTCAGCGGCCTGAAAGACCCGACCTGGCTGACATTGGGCCGGTTGGTGACGCCGGACAAAGACGCGCTCGCCTTCACCGCCGCCGATGCGAACTTGATCCACGTGGTCGAGGCGGCGAATCCCGGTTCCCCGGGCAAGCCGGTGGTGGTTGACTTCGAGACGCTTGGTCCGGGCGGGTTGGTGGCAGTGGACATCGGCGGTCCAGGCAACACGCCGCTCGATGACCTGGCGGTTGGCTCGGTCTACAACGACCCCAACAAGCTGACCCTGTTCCGCAATGACGGCGGGCAGTACGCGGTGTCCGCTGAGCCCGAGATCCAGGCCACATGGGTGCACCCGAACCGGCTGGCTCTGAAACGGGGCGGGCCGCCGTTGGTCACCGCTCTCTGGAGCCGCGATGATGGCGACGTGTTCCGCGTGTCCGACTTCAGCGCTGGACGCGAGGCAGTGGTCGCCGAGGCGGGCGGCCTTCCCAAGGGCTCCGCCTACGTTGTCGGCTTCTTCCGCGGGGCGCCATTCGCCGATGTGATCACGTACAAGAAAGGTGATCGCACGATCCAGTTCCGCCCCCTGGCCGAGTCCGACGGGACACTCAAGCTGGGCGAACCCAAGACGTTCGATCTGAGGGACGCCATCCGACTCCTCGTCGCCGTCCCCAAGGACCAGGGCGCCCAGTTGCTCGCGATCTACGGGAAGGGCGAGTCGGGCGAAGTCCTGACGCTCGACGGTGTGGGCGCTCCCGGCTCGGTCCTGACGATCGCCCCGGGATCGGGCGACCTCATTTTCGGTGCGGTCGGTATCGAGGAGAGTTTTCTGGTATTCACGGGGGCCGATTACATGAAGTTCGCCACCGACGCGCGCGCCTACCAACCCGATGGCGCCACCCACGCCGCCGGCGCGCTCATGAAACTCGCCTCGATGCAGGATAACGACGATGCGACTGTCCCGGACATTCATGGGCGGATCATGGAGACGCTCGCCAAGGAGGCGATCCGGAGCGCAGACGACATGAATCGCTACACGAATACCATCCCGGGGACCCAGGTCAGTTACGTCATGGTGCCCATCGCGGGTGGGGAGTACAGGATGGGCAGCCCCGACTCGGAACCGGGACGCAACCCCGATGAAGGCCCCGTGCGCCAGGTGAAGATTGGGCCTTTCTGGATCGGTCAGTTCGAGGTGAGCTGGAACGAGTACGAGTTGTTCATGTTCCCCGACGACGAAAAGAAGCTGCGCACCGAGCAGCCGACCGAGGAGTCCGTGGATGCGGTTTCCGACGCTGTCACCCGGCCTTCGAAACCCTACATGGAGATGAGTTTTGGCATGGGCAAGGAGGGCTATCCGGCGATCTCGATGACTCAGCATGCCGCCAACAAGTACTGTCACTGGCTGAGCGCCAAGACAGGGCATTACTATCGGCTCCCGACCGAAGCCGAATGGGAATATGCCTGCCGCGCCGGCACCTCCACCGCCTACTCCTTCGGCAATGACGAGAGCAAACTTGGCGAGTACGCGGTGTTCGAAGACAACAGCGATTTTAAATACAGCAAGATCGGGAAAAAGAAGGCAAACCCGTGGGGATTGCATGACATGCACGGCAACGTGGCAGAATGGTGTCTGGATCAATACGAGGACACTTACCAGAACCTCAAGGACGCCCTGATCGACCCCTGGAACAAGGCCACCAAGCCTTATCCGCATGCGGTGCGGGGCGGCTCGTTCGACGATCCCGCCGCCATGCTTCGCAGCGCGGCCCGCCGCTGCTCGGACAAGAACTGGAAGATGCGCGATCCGCAGTTGCCCAAGAGCATCTGGTGGCTGACGGACGCCCAGTTCGTCGGCTTCCGCCTCGTGCGGCCTCTGGCGGTGCCATCGGCTGGCGACCTCCAGAAACACTGGACCAGCGGCGTCGAGAAGGATTAACCCCATGATTTGGATTGAAAACCGACCGTGGATTCCCGAGACTCGACTGCAAAAAGAAAAGACACACATGAGATCTAGCTTCATTGGCATCGTCACCTTGAGCGTCGTCGGGTTGGTCGCTTCCGCTGCCGAGCCCTCCGAACTCAAAGATTCGAGAGAGAAGTTTTCCTACAGCCTGGGGATGAGCCTGGGGACAAACCTCAAGCGCTCGGGCCTGGGCACCGAACAGGTGGATATCGATCTCATCTTTCGCGGGTTAAAGGATGTGACGGGCGGATCACCCACGCTCCTGAGCGAAACGGAGATGCGCCAGGTGATCATGGATTACCAACGTGAGATGCGGACCCAACTCGGGGCGAAGAACAAGGATGAGGGCGCCAAGTTCCTGGCCGAAAACAAGAGCAAGGAAGGGGTCAAGATCAAAACCGTCACGGTGGGAACCAACACCTACGAATTGCAGTACGAGGTCTTGACTCCGGGCAGCGGACAATCGCCGACAACCAACGACATGGTCACTGTGAACTATCGCGGCACGCTCATCGATGGCACGGAATTCGACAGCTCCTACAAGCGGGGGCAGCCGGCCACGTTCCCAGTCACGGGCGTCATCCGCGGATGGACAGAGGCGCTGCAGTTGATGCAGCCGGGCGCCAAGTGGAAGTTGGTCATCCCCTCGGATCTGGCCTACGGGGAGCGCGGCAACGCCAATATCAGTCCCAACGCCACCCTCGTTTTCGAGGTCGAACTCATCTCCGCCCAGCCGCGCCAGACCACGCCCAAGGTCTCTCCGCAGCAGCCCGTCACGAGTGACATCATTAAGGTGCCGTCCAAAGAGGAACTCGAGAAGGGCGCCAAAATCGAAGTCATCAAAGCCGCTGACCTCGAGAAAATGCAGGCCGCCGAAAAGGCCAAGGCCGAAGCCGAAAAGGCCAAGAACGACACCGACAAGAAGTGATTGGGAAGTTCTTCGCTCGATTCTGTCTGCCGCCGCCAAGCCGCCCGAGGGCGGCTTGGCGCTTTCGGAGGGCCCTGCCCTCGGTCCAATCCGAGGACAGGGAGGAGGGGATGAGCCCTCTCCGCGCTTCAAGCACGACCGGCTGAGCCGGGCGCCGGCCGCACATCGCCTTCCCGCATGAGGGCGTCCGCGGACCCGGCGCAGATCGACGACTGGGGGCACGTCTGTTCATGGGCAAGAAACCAAAAACCGATCCACACCAGTTGGACCTGAGCATCCAAGGCGCTGCGGCAGCGGACCTAGCCGTGCGTTCCTCGGGCGCGCCTGTCGCCCGTGTGGATGAGATCAGCCCCAAGGACCCCCAAACGCCCGCCGACAGCCGCCAGGAAATCGTTGCCGAGACCGCCCAGACAGCGCCTGCGCACGCGCGCTTCGACCCGAAGCGGATCGATCTGCCCTTCCATCGCCGGGTCGATACGAGTTTCCTCGAGTACGCGTCCTACGTGATTCGCGATCGCGCCATTCCGGCGCTGGGGGACGGCTTGAAGCCCGTGCAACGCCGCATTCTCTGGGCCATGCACCAGACCGACGACGGTCGTTTCACCAAGGTGGCGAACGTGATCGGCGACACGACCAAGTACCATCCGCATGGCGACGCGTCGATCGGCGACGCGCTGGTGGTGCTCGCGAACAAACGCTACTTGATCGAGCGCCAGGGCAATTTCGGCAACCTTTACACCGGCGACCCGGCTGCCGCGCCGCGTTACATCGAATGCCGCCTGACCGAGTTGGCCCGCACGGAGATCTTCAACGACGAGCTCACCCAGTTCGTGCCCAGTTATGACGGGCGCAAACAGGAGCCGGTGGCCCTGCCTGCCAAGCTGCCGCTTGCCCTGATGCTTGGCACCGAAGGCATTGCCGTCGGCCTCTCGGCGCGCATCCTGCCGCACAATTTTCCCGAGTTGCTCGAAGCCCAAATCCGCATCCTCAAAGAAGAGCCCTTCAAGTGCCTTCCCGATTTCCCCACCGGCGGCCTGATGGACGCGCGCGGATACGCCGATGGCAAGGGGAGCGTCAAGGTCCGCGCCAAGCTCAAGATCAAGGACGAAGCCACCATCGTTATCAAGGAAATCCCCCCGACCACCACAACCGACACCCTGATCGCCTCGATCGAGAACGCCGTCCGCAAAGGCAAGCTCAAGCTCAAGTCGGTCCACGACTACACATCCGAAGACGCCGAGATCGAGATCAAGGCGCCTCCGGGCGTGGATCCCGAGAAACTGATCGACGCCCTCTACGCGTTCACGGATTGCGAGGTCACCATCGCCAGCCGGATCATCGTCATCAGGGACCATCGCCCCGTCGAGATGACCGTGTCCGCCATGCTGCGCGAGAACACGGAACAGTTGTGCTCTCTGCTCCGCCGAGAGCTCGAACTGAAGCAGGGCAAGCTCGCGGATGAACTCCACTTCCGCACCCTCGAGCGGATCTTCATCGAAGAACGTCTTTACAAGAAGATCGAGCAGTGCCGGACCAACGAGGCGGTGACAGCCGCCGTCTACGAAGGTTTCAAGCCGTTCCGCAAGCAGTGCGTGCGCGAGTTGACCGATGCCGACGTCGAGCGTCTGTTGGCAGTGCGGATCCGGCGCATTTCCCTGTTCGACATCAACCGGCACCGGGAGGAGATGGAGGCCCTCCGGGCGGATCTGGCGCAAACCCGCAAGCACCTCAAGCACCTGACTGCCTACGCCATCGCCCGCCTCGAGACCCTGCTCGAGCGCTACCGGCCCCTCTTTCCCCGATTGACCAAATCCAGCCGGCACGACGAGATCGACGCCAAGGAGGTCGCTTTTAAGGCGTTCCGGGTCGCCTATGATCGCGAAACCGGATACCTCGGTTACAAGGTCAATGGCGAGGAATTCAAGGTCGATTGCACGAAGTACGACAGGATCCTGACGGTCTTCAAGGATGGTCGCTACAAGGTGGTGGAACTCCCGGAGAAGCTGTTCGTGGGGCCGGACGTGGTCTATGCCGGCCTGCCCGAACGAGACCGGGTGTTCACGCTGGCGTACGCCACGCGCGACTCGAATTATCTCAAGCGATTCACCTTCGGTGGCACCATCCTGGACAAGGAGTACTGGCTGACTCCGGAGAAATCCAAGGTGCTGTTCCTCGAGCCGGACACGCCCAAGGAACTCTTCATCCGCTACAAGCCGGCGCCCTACCAGAAAATCAACCAGCAGACATGCGATCCATCCCAGATCGAAGTGAAAGGCGCCAAGACCCGCGGGCGTCAAATCTCGATCAAAGACGTCGCCTCGATCACCAGCGCCCCTACCCGCGGCTGGGATCCTGAGGCCCCCACCACGCGCCTGCAGTTCGCCTGACCGCGACCATCCGCCGATCCTATCCGCGAGGCCAGAAGCGGATCCAACTCTTCAGCGGCGTCTGCGCCAGGAGGTCGCGCAAGAGGTCATCGACCCTGCCCGCCTGGGGTTCATCCAACCGGCGACAAAGGGTGAAGGTGACGACGCAGGCCAGCGTGACGAGGAGGTAAAACAGGCTGAACCGGTTCCACTCGAAACCGAAGCAGACCAGGCGGCGTTGACCGAACGCGTCGATCAGCAGTCCCCACAAGACCGGCGCGATCCCCAACGTCAGGTTGGCGACGACGGAAAACAGGGCAAAAAAATGATTCCGTCCCATGGCCGGCACGACGGCCATGGCCAAACGCGTGTTGGCCATCGAATACACCGCATAGCCCAATCCCATCAACACCTGCAAGCCGAGCACGACCCCCCAGTGCGCGCTCATCACTCCGCCGGACAACAGCGTCCATCCCAGCAGCACGCCTGCCCAGCCCAGGAGACAGACGAGCAGAACCGGTTTGCTCCCGTGTCGGTCGAGCCGGGTCCCAAACAGCACCAGCCCGCCAATGCCTCCGAGATACGAAAGCCCAGTGAGGAGCAGAATGCGACCTTCGTTCATGCCGGCGGCGCTCTTGAGATAGGCGACCGTGAACGCCACCAGGCCGCCGTACGCGATCGACCAGGCGATGTTCATGCGCAGCAACTTGCGAAAGGGCGGGTGCGCAGCGATCGCTCGCCAGGGAACCGGCTCTCCGCTTCCGCCGGGCGCCTCCGGTCCCTGTGCGTCCGGGATGCGTTTGAGAAAGTTGAGGCTGATTGCACCCATCACCGCGCTGAAACCGAAGATCGCTGCGAACTCGATCTGGCCGGGATGGCGCCCCAGCGCCAGCCCCGCCAGCACCAACGTCAGCGCACTGGCAGCATTCACGCACGCCGAATCCCGCGCCAGGTAGCGCCCGCGTATTCCGGCCGGCACAAGGGCGGTGATCCACGGCAGCCAGGCCGCGCTGGAAATGCCGCGCGACAGGTTAAACCCGAACAGGAGAAACAACAGCAGGGCGATCACGTTGGCCGGGGCCAGAAAGCCCCCAGTCAACGGCACACAGGCCATCAGGAAGATGAACAAGACCCGCGTGCCCCAGCCGGCAAAGACGAACTGCTTGTAGCCCACGCGACTGATGTGCTTCGCGGCGGGGATCTGAAAGATGACCAGCAGCGGCATCATGCCGGCGATGATCCCCAAGACCGTTGCGCTCGCCCCCAGATGCTTGGCGTACAGGACCATCGGACTCCCAAGGACAATCTGGTACGACAACGCATTGAACGTCGCGAACCAATAGGCGTTCGCTAGACCCGGCCCTTGGCCGGACGGCGGTGAAGGTGGAGTCTTTGACTGCAAGCGTGGCGTTCCGAGCCGCCGGATCGCCGCTCCGCGCGGGCCCCCGGCCAACTCACCCATGATCCAAGCCGCCGCGTTACCCTGTCGAGCACAAAGGGGAGGGACAAGGATTGCCGAGCCTCCGATCGGTTGACATCCGCGTGTGAGCGCAAAGGACTGCGGGGGCTTCCGCACCGCAGTCGGCGTTCTCCTTGACCCCAGATCACGCGGCGGACGCGCTGCCGCCTTCCACAACCGGGGCAGTCTTTCGGGCCCGCCGATGCCACAAAACCAGCATCACAGTCGCGATCCCGCCGATGGCCAGGACGGCGGCCAGGACGGGCAGGGACAAGGAGAGCAGGCTGCCCAGCAGCGATCCGCCGAGTTCGACCGACGCCAACAGGGGATTCCCCAGACCAGCCGTTACCATCGTCGAGCCGCCGCGCACGAAGGAGGTCGTGCCCTGCACCACGCCAGCCGTGCCGCCACCGGCGATCAGAGCCAGACCCCATTGCAGCAGCGGGTTGAGCTGATCGAGTTGCGAGGCGGTGATCAGGGTGCCGGCCAGGACCGCCGCCGGTCCGCTGAGCGAGTCGAGGGTGTTGTCCAGCCAAGGCACGAAATAGGCTGCGACCTCGATGAAAGTCGCCAGGCTCAGGGCAACCATTGCCGGCGGGGACGCCACCCATTGAAAGCTCGGCGCCAGGGGAACCCAACCCAGGTGCGAGGCCACACTCAGCGAGAGCAGCGGCAAAAACACGCGCAACCCGCAGGCTGCGCTCAAGCCGATGCCCAGACAGAGCCCCATCAGCGTATCAAGCAACGTCATGCTACTCCTCTCAACACCGCGGGGGCTCAGGAAGTTTCAAGGAAACGATCCTCTGTCGCTGTGCGCTGCAATCGTTCAGGTTGCTCGCAGGCTGCCAGCGGATTGTGTGGCCGGTGTCTCGGTCGCTTCCCACCCTCCCTTACGCGTCAGCGCCACCCAGGTGATCCCGGCTGCGCACAGAGCGAAGACCACCGCGCTGGGCGTCCGCGCCGTCCACGCCGCCCACGGCCAGGGAAAGTGAAAGAACGCGAAGTTCAGGCTGAAATAGAGCCAGGTCGTTCCCAACAGCGCCCAGCGCGTGAAACGGCGCGCGCGATCGCGCTCATCGGCGTGGCGTGCAGCGCAGATTGCCGCAGCCGTCGTCAGGACAAGGGGGATCGCCACATAGAGCCCCCACCCCGCAGGCACCGGGAGTTGTGACTCGACATAACAGAGTTGGCGCAGGGTCTTGCCCGCGATGGGCAGCGCGACCAGCGGCAGCGCCATCAGATACGGCCAGTAACGCCCCGCCGTCACGGCGAGCAGCGGGATCATTGCCGCGGGTATCGCCGTATCGAGCAGGGCCTCGAACGGCGCCGGCGACAAGAAGGTCCAACCCAGCAACAGCGTGATCTGGGCGCACACCAGCGCACCTTCGACCCGCGGCGAGAGGGTGACCGGGACCGGCTCGTGCGGCAACCGGATGAGCCGGCGGTTCAGCCACAAGCCCAGTGCCAAAACGGCTCCCCAGATCGAGCCGAAAACGATTTCCATGGCATTCCACCAGTTGATGAGCGGGTCGATGCGGCCCCACAACCCGTTGCGGAAACACTCGTCATTCCAGGCGTGAAAGGCCTGAACGCCTTGGCCCAGACTGAAACCGAGCCCCCCTCCCAGAGCGCCCCAGAGCGCCAGTCGCCACGCCAAGCCGTCCCGGCGCATGCGCCCGGCATAGACGATGACTCCGAGCCACGCGAAGAGAAGCCCGCCCCAACGTTCGCGGCGAGGCACCAACTCGGCGTTCGGCAGCCAACGCCAGTCCGCGGAAAAGTAGATCTTCGGCAGGACGCGGTGCGCGGGGTCAAACGGCTCGTTCAAGAGCCAGACGCCAGCCAGGTAGAGCACCCACATGGCCCCGAGCAAGGCAGCCCAATCGCGCGTGCGATAGGTTTGTCCGCCCAGGGCCATCCCCAGGAAAGCCCCGGCAAACCCGATCCAGATCGCGCCTTTGATGAACAGACCAAACAACCCCCAGCGCAGCGCAGCCCAGTTGCCGATCAATCCGGCGTCCTGGGTCAGTCCAATCGTTTGGCCGTAGGTCAGCGAACCGCCCAAGGAAATCCCGATGGTGCCGAGCGCGACGGCGCGCGCCACGGGCAGCGAGGCGCCGTCGGGGCAGAACAGAAACGCGAGCGCCAGACTCACCAGCAGGCCGGCGATCATCGCCCCCGTCTCGTGGCCGTACTGGCCACGGATGCCCCATCCCATGCCCCCAGCCATCGCCGTTAGCAGCAGCGTCAGCCAGAGCGGCGGAGGCGGTCGTGCTGACCACGCGGCCTGCCACTCGGACTGCGGGCGAGCACACCCGCGCTTCGAAGGAGAGTTCATTCTGACAGAAATGCGGGCTGACCCTGCCCATGAACCTCAAAATGGAATCGTTGATTATCAACATGTTGCGCGTATCGAGGTTCAAGGGGGCAAGGCGCGCACTTGTCCGGGGAAGTCTCTCCCTGGGGGAGAGGGCAGGGGTGAGGGGGCACGATTCGTGGGCGGTTCATCTCGGCGGACTGGGCAGTTTCACGGTTGCCAGAGCCGGTAGAAACGTCTGAGCCCGGCGATCGAGTTGGTTTGGCGGACCACGGTGCCATCGCTCGCCGGGGGGGTCTCCAGGACCGACCAGAGCGTGTTGCTGGGGCGAAGGAGCGTGGTCGTCTGGACCACCCAACCGGCCCATGGCGCAGGCCACTGGACCAGCATGCGATTGGGCGGCAGCCGGGTCAGTTCGATTGCGGGCGGCGGGAGCGGCGGCGGGCCGCCGATGAGCGTTTCGCAGATCACCCCGGCCATCGCGGCCATCCCCTTCGAGTTGGGATGCACGGTATCGGGAAACCAATCCGAGTGTCCGGCCAGGCGCGTATGCAGGTCGATCAGCGGCAGCCCGAGTCGGGCAGCCAACTCGCGCACCGCCGGCGCAATATTGGTGGCCACCGTGCCCGGCTTGATGTCGTACACGCCCGCGCCGTAGACCGGGCAAGGGGTGCACACGACGACCCGTGGCGTGCTCGACAGGCACTGGTAGCTCGCCACGAATTCCTCGTAATCGGCCACGAAGTTGGTTCCGTACCGCCAGTTGTAGGGTTTGGAGTCGTTGGTCCCAAGTTGGATGATGACCATGTCCGGGCACCAGTCACGGCTCTGGCTAAAGGAGGCCTCGTTCCAGTAGGGGTAATCGCCTCGCTTCAGCAGCGTCCGTCCGCTGATGCCGTAGTTGCGCACAACATAGTTCGTGCCGAGCAACCGCTGCAGCCGTGGTGGGTAGCTCTCGGTCGACGGACTGGACAGGCCGGAGCCTGCGGTAATGCTGTCGCCGATGCAGGCGATCTTGAGCGGCGCACCCCAGAGGGACAGGTGGGTGACCAGTGCAATGCCCAGAACCAGGATCCGATGAGTGGACATAAGCAAGAAGCTAAATCTGTTCGAAGTAACGTTGTCGTTCCCAATCCGTCACAGCGTCGCTGAAGGCTTGGTGTTCGAGGCGGGCGTGGCGCACATAGAAATCCACGACGGCATCCCCGAACGCGGCGCGCGCAACACGGGAGCGCTCGAAGAGGTCCGCCGCGTCGCGCAGGCTGGCGGGGAGGCGGGGCAGCTTCGAATCGAGATAGGCGTTGCCGCGGTATTCGGCGCCGCAATCGAGATTCTCCCGCACCCCTGCCAGGCCGGCGGCGAGCATCGCCGCAAATCCGAGGTACGGATTCATATCCGCGCCGGGCATGCGGTTCTCGATGCGAAACGCGTCGCCTTGACCCACGACGCGATAGCCGGTGGTCCGGTTGTCGCCGGCCCAGGCCATTCGGGTTGGCGCCCAACTGCCCGGCTGGAACCGTTTGTAGCTGTTGATCGTGGGCGCGTAGAAAAGGCTCAGTTCAGGCGTGTAATCGAGAAGGCCGCCCAGGAACTGGCGGAAGAGCCGGGAGCCGGGGGCAGCCGGGGCGTCCCCGGGTGATGGCAAGGGGCTGGGCGGCGGTGGACCGAGGGCGGCTGCCGCCGTCCGGTTCGACGTTGGACGTCGGACTTTGGGCATTGGACGTTGGTTCTCTCCCTTCCAGAACAGGTTTCGGCCGCCTTTCCAGAGACTCAGGTGGATGTGCCCTGAATTGCCGGCTTCGTCGGGCGCGTACTTGGCCATGAACGAGACGGATTGTCCGTGGTGTCCGGCGATTTCTTTGATTCCCTGCTTGAAGACCGTATGGCGGTCGGCGGTTTCGAGCGGCTCGGCGCAGTTGAAATTCACCTCGTGCTGGCCCCGGCCCCATTCGCCCTTGCTGCTCTCGATCGGGATGCCTGCGGCAGTCATTCCGTTGCGGATCGCCCGCATGAGGGGTTCGTCACGCGTCGGCTGCATCAGGTGATAGTCGATGCGGTAGTCGCTCGATGGGACCAGATCGCGGTAGCCGCACGCGAATGCCTCGTGGTAAGGCCGATGAAAGAGGTAAAACTCGAGTTCGGTCGCGCCAATCGCCGTCAAACCGAGCCGCCGCAGTTCCTCGAGTTGACGCCGCAGTACCGAGCGGGGCGCCTCGGCCACGACCGAGCCGTCGTGCCGCAGAGAATCGCAAATCACCAGCGCGGTGCCCGGTTGCCAGGGGATGGGCCGCAGCGTGGCCAGGTCTGGTCGCATGACGAAATCGCCGAACCCGGCGTCCCAGTTCGCCACGGCAAAACCGTCCAGCGGGTCCATCTCCAAATTCACCGTGAGCAAATAGCTGCAACTGTGCGTTCCGTGTTTGAGGACCGAGGTGAGGAAATGATCGGCTGTGCACCGCTTGCCCACCAACCGGCCAAAAGGATCCGGGAACCCGACCATGACGGTGTCCAGTGTGCCTGCCTTGATGAGCGACTTGAGTTGAAGAAGAGTCATGGGGAGAGTGGGGAGTGGAGAGTGAGGAGTGGAGAGTGGGGAGTGGAGAGTGGGGAGTGGAGAGTGGGGAGTGGGGCAGGGGGGGGCCGGTCAGGACGGCGGTTCCGGCAAACTGCATGTTGCACAAACGCTTCCCGCGAGGTTCGCTTTACGGTTCCACATAGACATTCTTCAACTCCGTGTACCCTTCCATGGCGGCCATGCCCAGGTCGCGCCCGATTCCGCTCTGCTTGAACCCCCCAAAGGGGGCATCGACATGGACGCTGCTGTGCGAATTGACGCTCAACACGCCGCTCTGCACGGCGCGGCTGACCCGCAGTGCGCGTCGCAGGTCGTTGGTCCAGATCGAGCCGCTGAGTCCGTAGGGCGACGCGTTCACGTCGTCGATCATCTGGGTCTCGTCGTCAAACGGGACGATGGCCACCACGGGGCCGAAAATCTCCTCGCGCCAACAGCGGTCCGCCTTCCCTACGTCGAGCAGGACGGTGGGTTCGAGGAAATAACCTCGTGGATGGGGCCGTCCGCCGCCCCAGGCGAAGCGGCTGCCGCACTGCCGGGCGTCGGCGAGGAAGCCCTCGACCGCGTCGCGCTGTCCGGCGGAGACCAGCGGGCCAAGTTGGGTCTCGGGCTTGGTCGGGTCGCCCACGACGAGCGCGCGAGTGGCGTCGACAAACCTGGCGACGAAGGGATCGTAGATCGGGCGCTCGACATAGAGACGGCTTCGGGCGCAGCAGTCCTGCCCGGTGTTGGCAAACACGCTCAACGGCGAGGTCTGCGCCGCGCGTTCCCAGTCGCTGTCGGCGAAGACGATGTTGGGCGATTTGCCGCCCAATTCGAGGGAAACGCGCTTCAGATCGCGGGAGGCCAGCGCCATGATGCGCCGACCGACTTCGGTCGAACCCGTGAATGAGATCTTCCGGATGAGCGGGTGCGTGACCAGCACCTCGCCGAGCGATGATCCGGCTCCCGGGAGCGCCTGCAGGACACCGGGCGGCAGGCCAGCGGCATGGGCAAGCTGGGCGAGCTTCAAGGCCGTCAGCGGCGAAATCGAGGCTGGCTTGAGGACGACGCAGTTCCCCGCGGCCAGCGCGGGCGCCACCTTCCAGCAGGCGATGGCAAAGGGGAAATTCCATGGCACAATTGCCGCCACGACCCCCATGGGCTGCCGCAGCGTGAAGTCGAATCCACCGCGGGCGACGGGGATGGTCTGGCCGCAGAACTTCGTGATGGCCCCCGCGTAGTATTCGAACACACGCGCACCCAGGGCGGCTTCGTCGCGCGCGTCGCTGATCGGCTTCCCCACCTGCATGGTCTCCAGTTGCGCGATGTCTTCAAGATGCTCGCGGATGCCGCGGGAGACAGCGAACAGGACGTCGCTGCGCTTTCCGGGCGTCAGGTCGCGCCAACCCTTCTCCCAGGCTCCCTGGGCGGACTCGATGGCGGCGTTCGCGTTCGCGAGGTTGACGGCGGCGATCTTGGCGAATGGCTCTTCCGTTGCAGGATTGACGAGTGAGATGTGGCGGTCCGAAGCGGCGTCGAGCCAGGCGCCGTCGACGAAAGGCTTTGTGGGCAACGTCAGGTTCACGCGCCGGACCTTAGAGGAGCGCTCGTGGGCTTGCACGGCAAAACGCATCCTTAGCCCACCCAGGGAAAAAGAACGCACATCGGATGAGGCATTCGGGAACGGGACTGTCCCTTGGCCCAATCGCCTTCGACGGTTTTCAAGCCCTGCCCGGTCGCGCAAAAGGGCAGCTTCAGATCACTGCGAGATAGAGTGCGCGAAAGTCGGCGGCAGTGACGGGGACCACATTGGTTTTGTGGCACGGGTCATCGACGGCCTGGTCAACCAGCGCGTCGATGTGATCGGGCTTGACCCCGCGGTTCTGGAGTCGGTCGGCCAAGCCCAGGCCGTCGAGGAATTGCGCAATAAAATCGATGACGCGCTGGTCGGCCTCGCGATCGGATACGGTCAACACGTCGAGTCCGCAGGCCAGGCCGACCCGGCGATAGAGCCCCGGCTTGCGGTCGGCGCAGAAACGCATGCCGGCGATCAGGCAGAGGGCGTTGGCCAGGCCGTGGTGCAGGCCGCACAACGTCGAGAGGGGGTGGGCCATCGAGTGAACGACGCCCAGGTCTTTTTGAAAGGCGATGGCGCCCATCGCGGCGGCGACCAGCATGCGGCCTCGGGCATCAAGGTCGGTTCCGACGCGGACGGCGCGTGGCAGTGCGTCGACAATCAGTCGGATTCCTTCGAGGGCGATGCCATCGCACATCGGGTGGAACTGCGGGCATGTATACGACTCGATGCAATGCGTCAGAGCGTCGGCGCCCGTGGCAGCCGTGAGCCCGGGCGGCAAGCCGACCGTCAGTTCGGGATCGAGGATAACCAGTTTGGCAAGCAGTTCGGGATGGAACAGGACGGCCTTACGGTGCGTCGAGTTCAGCGTGATCACGGAACTGCGTCCGACTTCACTGCCCGTGCCGGCCGTGGTCGGGATGGCGACGAACGGGGCGAGGCCCGACCAGTCTGATTCCCCGTAGAAACGGGCCAGATCGAATCCGGGGCGCTTGGCCAGAAGGCGGGCAGCCTTGCCGGCGTCGAGCGCGCTGCCGCCGCCCATGGCGACCACGCCATCACAGGCGTGATTGAGGAACAGGGCAGCGGGTTCTATCACGTCGGTCTCGATGGGATTCGGATGAACACCCGAGTAGAGGAACCAGCTTTGGCCCTGGCGCTCGGCGCCCAGTACCTCGGCGAGGCTTCGGAAAGCGTCGGTTGCGAGCAGGCCGGCGTCGGTGACCACCAGCGGACGTTTCATGCCGAGCCGTTCGAGTCGGGCCGGGAGCTCCCGCAGAGCCCCTGGGCCAAACAACGTGGGAGTGGGGAAAGAGAACAAACAGAGGCTCATGGTGTGGGGTGGATTGAGTGTGGCGATCGTGCGCGTGTCGGCGCAAAGCATCGCAATCGAGCTGAACGTTTGTCGAGCCAGAACCAGCGTGGGGTCTGTGTGCGGTCGGTTCTTGCCGGATCAGTCCCGGCTATGCAATGGTGGGCCCGATCGAAGGCGCTCAATGGTTGTCCATGCGTTGCACTTCGGGACCTGACGCAAAGGCGAACTATGCGAAAGAGACTGCTGATTCTGGTTTGCATCCTTGTCGTGGCCGCCCTGGCCGTTCCGATCATCAACCTGGTGGCTGGCAGGCCCAGCGGAACTGCGCTGGCGGCGAGGCCGGCAGACGACGCCGAGTTGGCGCACTTGGCGAGGTTGTTCGAGGCGAAGTGTGCCCACTGTCATGTGCCGGGGACGCCCTCGCCCTTCTACGCCAAACTCCCGGTGGCCTCGGCGGTTATTGCCAAGGACATCGATGGCGGTTTGCGCAACATGGACCTGGTCGCCGAGTTGTTCCCCGGCGAGAACGCGAAAGTCTCGGAGCCCGCCCTCGCGAAGATCGAGCGGGAAGTCACCCTCGGACACATGCCGCCCGTGACCTACCTGGCCGCGCATTGGACGAGCGGCTTGACTGCTGCCGAGAAGGTGGAAATCAGGGAATGGATTGCCAAGAGCCGAGCGCGGCACCATGCGTGGGCCGGGGTGCCGGAATCGCTGCGCGCTGCGTTGATCCCCCCCCTACCGGCGGCATTGCCGGTGGATCCCAAGAAAGTGGAGTTGGGGCGCAAGCTCTACCATGACAAACGGTTGTCGGGTGACGACACGGTTTCATGCGCCTCGTGTCACGACCTCGGCAAGGGTGGCACTGACCAGGAGAGAGTCTCGGACGGCGTCCGCGGTCAGAAGGGCGGCATCAACGCGCCGACCACGTTCAACGCGGCTTTCCAGTTCACCCAGTTTTGGGATGGCCGCGCGGCGACACTCGAAGCCCAGGCCGGCGGTCCGCCCACCAACCCGATCGAGATGGACTCGAATTGGCCGCAGATCGTGGGCAAGCTCGAAGCCGACGCGGCGTTTGCCCAGGAGTTCAAGGCGTCTTACCCGGATGGCTTCAGCGAGACGACCATCACCGACGCGATTGCCTCCTTCGAGCGCACCCTGCTGACGCCGAATTCGCGGTTCGACAAGCACGTCATGGGCGATGCTGAGGCGCTTGACGCAAACGAGAAACGAGGTTACGCGCTGTTCCTCGAGACGGGGTGCGCCACCTGCCACTCCGGCGTGCTGCTCGGGGGTGGTTCCTTCGAACGCATGGGGCGCCACGTGGACTACTTCAAGGACCGCGGCGGTCCGGTGACCGACGCGGACAAGGGCCGGATCAGCGTCTCGAAGTCGGAAAAGGACTTGCACAAGTTCAAGGTGCCCACCCTGCGGAACGTGGCGAAGACGTTTCCCTATTTCCATGACGGCTCGACCCCTGATCTGCAGGAGGCGGTGCGCGTTATGGCCAAGTACCAGAATGGCAAAACATTCACAGCGGATGAGTACGCCGCCGTGGTGGCGTTTCTGCACAGCCTCACCGGCGAATACCAGGGGAAACCGCTCTGACCGGGGTGACCGCCGCGCTGGAGAGCAGTCGTGGCGAGGCGCCGTACTACTTGAGGTTTTCCTCGGTGTAGAGTGAGAGTTCGATGAGGCGTTCGAGGATAGCGATCTGCTCGCGAGGGTGTTTCGCGGTTCACTCTGGCTTGCCAAGGCAATCTCCAACATGGGGCGCGGTTTCCGTGACGATTTGGACATCACGGGCCGGGCACCAAGAGGATTTGGTAGAACCGAAATCCAACGCCCTCGGTTGACGGATCGGTCAGGCTCGAGGTTGTGCTCTGGGCTTGCACGTCGGTCGGCAGTTCGGTCCACGAATCGTTGCCCAGCTCCTCGCGATGGCGAACGCGGTAGGTGCGTCCGGGGAGGGAATCCCATGTCAACGTCACGCCGGTTGCGGGGTCGAAGTGGACTTCCTGGATGCGGATCTCCGGCCACTCGGTGGGCACGACCTGGTTCGGCGCGCCCGGCGTGGCGGGGGACATCCGGTAGAAGGGCAGGGGAACGCCGTCGGGCCAACGGCCTTCGCTGAGGTCGGTCTCCTGGGATTCGAAGAGCACCTCGTCGATCGGACGGCCTGCGGAATCGAAGAGCAGGATGCGCTCCCCTTGCTGATCGAGTCGGAAGCTGACGTGCAGGTCGCCCCCGGGGTGCGACTGTTCCGGTTGACCGTCGGCCCAGACGACGAGGTGACCGTAGGGCGGGATGTAGAAGCCCTGCGGAACGACACAGAGAGAGGGCGCCGTCGGATCGTCGCTCAGCCAGAAACCGGCGATCGAGACCGGCATCGAACTGGGATTATAGAGTTCGAACCAATCATCGAACGCGCCGTCCGCGGGGTCGATTGCGGCGCTCTGGTTCGAGGCCATCCATTCGTTGATGAAGAGCGCAGGTGGCGGTGTGACGGTGCCGCTGTAGGTCACTCGGATCGTGTCGGTGGCGGCGGCGACGGCCAGGCCATGGCGGTCGAGGCCGTGGACGGCGAGCGTGTTGACGCCCGGTTGCAGGGCTAGTCTGAGGCTCCAGAGCGTGGGCGAAAGCCATGTGAGGGGATACGGGATCCCGTTGACGATGATCGTCCGGACGGACACGGGGGCCGAACCGGTAAGGGTGAGGAATGGCTGGGCGGTACTGAAATCGCTGCCGTTGTTGCTCGTGATGGCAAAGGCTGCGCTGACGGTGTTGAGTTGGGATGCGAGGTACGTGCGGCGCTGGCCAATCCACGACTTGATGGCGCCGGGGCTGTTCAGAGAGACGTTGTTTGCCCGGAAGGCGGCATATTTGGCGTCGAGGATGGGGTCGATCGTGCTGGCCTGGAAGAAGGTCTCCATGGCCTCCTTGAGGGCGGCCCAGTAGAGCCGCACGAACGCGGGCGTCTCGTACATTTGGCGGATGGTGGGGTCACCGACATCGAACAGCGGGGCGTCGGGCGGGTCGTTGAACACGCCGAGGCCGACGTCAAAATCCCAGCACATCAGTTTCCACGAGTCGCGTTCGGGCTTGTAGAGGAAGGTATTCTTGGCGTTGGGATTGCCGAACGCATCCCAGAACGACGCCAGATCGTTCATGGCAAAGGTGGTCATCCAGTGGTCCACGTCGGCGATCCCCTCGACGCGCGCGAGATAATCGGAGGTGCTGTTGACCGCATCGACCAGGGCAAAGAGCGGCGCGAAGTCGTTGGCCGATCCGCGCACGGCGCGCGGGCGCCAGTTCCAGCGGTAGCGCGCCGTGTTCTTCCGCCCGTCGGGCAAGGTGAAGTTCTCGAGGGTGTTGAGCAGGCACGGATCGAGGCGATTGCCGGCATTGTCGAACTCGTTCCAGCAATCGGTCTTGTAGAGGTGCCCGTCGGCGTCGTCCGAAAACCACTCCTCGATCGTATCGTTGCCGGGCTGCTGGACGTCGTCGTAGATCGTGCCGCGCCGGACGCCGTTGACGAAGAGGTGCACGTAGCGCCGGTACATGTTGGGCAGGCCGTACTGTTCGAGAAACCAGTACATGAGTTGCTCGCGTTGGTTGGTGTCGTCGCGGACAGGCCAATCGAGTGTCACATGCTCTTCGCCCAGGATCCGGTCGTCGGCGGGGAAGTTGATGTCGTAGCCGCATAAGCTTCCTGTGGGGCTGTTGTATCCGGGCGACGTGTAGGAACTGCCGCTGTAATGGGCGCCTGCGTTGTAGATCACGCGATTTGTCCCGTACACGAAGGTGGCGTCGACATCGTCGTTGCTCATCTTCTCGCGGCCGGCCCACAGGGAGTGGGAAGCCGACGTAATCCAAAGGTGATAGTTGGCGAACGCGCCCGGCCGGTGGTCCTCGCCGATCCGCACGAGGCATTCACGCGCAGGCGCACCAGCGGGGAATCGGCTGGCGGCGGGCGCAGCGTGCGCATCGAGCGCGTCGATCCAAAATGCAATCAGCGTGCCCTTTGGCTGGGCCGGAAGCACCGCGGAGTAAATCCCGTCCTGGGCGAATTCGTCGGATCCCGTGCCGTCATCGGCCAGGACGATCACGGAGGCATTGGTGGCAGGGTCGACGCGGTAGCGGACGAAGGCGTTGGCGACGCCGTCCGGATCGTCGATCCGAGCCGTGATGCGGATCGGTTCGCCGGCTTGTGGCAGGACCGGGCGGTGCTCGACGCCGACGATGGCGGGACCCGCATTGGCGCGGCTCTGGCTGTTGGGGGCGCCGGGGGTGCCCAGGTTGTCGGGAAGAGTCAGGCGGCCATAGGCTTCGAGCGCGCCGCCGCGCAGGCGCAACAGGATCTCCGGGTGTCCCTTGAGCCAGCGCACCCGAGCGCGGATGGTGGTCTCGGTCCCGCGGGGGATGCTGGAGTTGAGCGATGTGAAGACGCGGTTGGCGACATGGTCCCCTCGTTCCGTGGCGACGAGGCGAAGGGAGCGCGCGCTGTTATAGCCTTGGCCTTGCTCCCAGGAGCTGTGGCTTTGTGTGCCCTGGAACGTCCAGTTGTTGAGACCGTTTTCGAAGGTTGAATTCGCGATCCGGTTGTTGCCGGCGACGAGGACCTGGACGCTGTCCACGAGCGCCTCGCCCGGGCCGAGGAGAAAAAGCTGCAGTTGCTCGGCCGAATCGAACGAGGGATGCGGCGCGCTCAAACGACCAGTGGCCTCGATCGTGGTCCAGGGGGCCTTGGCGGTCTCGTCGCTGTCTGCCCAATTGGGGGCCAGGTTGGGATTGGCGCGCGGGTCGATCAGTTCCAGACTGCTGCCGCCCCCGTCGGCCCAACGCCCCCAGCGCCCGCCATCGCGGTAGGTCACCTCGTCGACCAGCGAGTACGCGGGATCGAGGACTGGTGCCCGTTCCGGGGAAACGGGGCCGTTGAATGCCATGGGCGCCTCGAGCGCGATCCGCTCGCCTTGGCCCGAGAGGGCGCCAGTGAAGTCGCCCAGGATCAGAGCGGGATCGAGGTCCGGGCGATTGGCCCGGAGGCGTGCCGCCTTGCGGGCGACAACCAGGAATCCACCCGGATGGATCGGTGTGCCGGGCGGGAATTGGTATTCGATGCCATCGGTGAGCCGCCACCCGTCGAGATCGACGCTCTTGGTGCCGGAGTTATGGAGTTCGACGTATTGGTCGTCGTCCATTTCCGAGATCGGGTGGTACATGATCTCGCTGATGACCACGGTCGGGCGACGCGGGCGCGCATTGGCTTTGCCCGGCGTGGGCTGATCGAGGGCGTGCCATTGGTCCGCGCCATCGGGGAACCGTCCGAGTGCCGTACCCTGCCTTTGCGGGGTGAGGCGGACGGCATCGAGGACGCGGTCGAGCGCAGGGTGGATCAGGAACACGGCCTCGCCAGCAGCATCGAGGGCAAACCCCAGTTGAGTCTCGTCGAATACGACACGCGCGTGCGGGCCGAGGACAGTGCCATCGGGGATCCGGTATTTGGCTGCGAGGCGATCGTCGCTCAAGTAGCACGCGGTGAGGTCCATTGGGCGTGCGCTGCCGTTGTAGAGTTCGATGAAATCGAGCTGGCCCGTTTCGGCGTGCCCGAGGAGTTCATTGATCACGATGCCGGTCAAGGGACCGTCCGGGAGGGGGTCGGGTCCTCCTGGAGAACCGCCCTTGAACGCGCTCGCGGCCCAGGCCCTGTGGTCCCGTTCTCCATAGCTCGGACGCACCAACACCAACGAGTGGCCGGCGCCGTCCGCGGCCACGGGCCACGGGTGACGGTCGGAATAGGGGACTTCGAGGACAACCGCGCCGGAACGTTTGCGGAGGCGGATGATGCCCCCTTCGTTGGCGAGTTTGCCTGTGAAACCGCCCAAGACGTTGGTGGCGCCGGACGCCTCGCGCAAATCGCCAGGCACGGCTGCCACGACCAGATAACTGTTGCCCGCCAGGATGGTGTTGGCGGGAAAGGTGAAATCGCATTCGCCAACCAGGCGCCAGCCGCTCAAGTCCTCGAAGAAGGGATTCGAATTGTAGAGTTCGACGAATTCGAGATTCCGCCCGTCGGTGCGCGGCGCGGGATGATACATGATCTCGGTGAGAGCGATGCCCGTGCGCCGACTCGATGGGCCGGACGGCTCATAGGTCAGTTGCGCCGGGCTCGGGAAGGTCAGTTCGAGTGTGGCCACTTGGCTGGTGGCGGAGCCGAAGTCGTTGTGGACGATGACGTCGTAGCCGCCCACATGGGTTAAGAGCACAGCGGGGATCAGGTATTGGGCGTTGGTGGTGTACTGGATCGGATGGGCGTTCAAGCGCCACTCGTAAAGCAAAGGCTTGCTGCCATAGACGCCTACAGTGAACAGAGCCGGCTCGCCGAAAGCGACTGTGAGCGATGCGGGTTGGCGCGTGATCACCGGCGGCGTGCCGGGAGGCGCAACACCCTCGGCCGTGCCCTGCAATTCCGCGCGGAAGCCGGTCGGATTGACGCTGTCCCCGGCGTTATTGACGACGAAATCGAGCGTGTTGAGCCCCTCGATGAACCCTTCGGTCAACGTGAAATCGGCCGAGAAGGCCCCGAAGTTGCCGTCGTAGCCGATTCCAGTGCTGTGGCCGTTGAGCCGCACATCGGTGCCTGTGTTGTCGGAGGACCAGCGGAACCTGACCACCGCTGTGGCAGGCTCCAGGCCCGTGAGGTCGAATGTGAGCCTGTAGAGGTAGTCTCCCGGGCGGTTGCCGCTGGATTGGTTGGCCTGAGGGGCGATCCATCTCGAGTCCGGTCCATTCTCCAGCCAGGGGGGGATCGGGAAGCCCGAACCCACCACCACGTACGCCGCCGGGCCGGGAGCCGCAGAGTCGGCACTTTCGACCAGAGTCCAATGCGGGTCGACCGTTCCGCTGGAGAGCAGCGTTCCGTTGGCATCGACCCCGGTGTTCAAGAGTCCGGGGATGCTTGCCGCCTCGATTCCCAGCAAAAGACCGGCACAGCCGGCAATGCAGTGCAGGGCCAGCCATGACCGGCGGCGGAGGGCCGTCTTCGGAACGCGTGTTGGGCGCATCAAGATTGAGAGTTTAGCGAGGCTTGGCCTCGGACCGACGAGGCGTGTCGCCAGATCATTTGCGAGGGTCTCAGAGCGGCAGAAGACTGCCGCACTCCAAAACGCTCCGCGCAGCCCGGAGACGCCCGAAAAGGCGCTCGCTTTTGGACTGCGCCAGTCCTCTGGCGCTTTGGTTCTGCGGCTTGAGCAAGGCTGCGCGGCACACGAACTTGACTCATTGACTATAGATTTCAAACGAACAGTCACTTTAGCGAGGCTGCGCCTCAGACCGGCAAGGCGTGTTGCCAGATCGTTTGCGCTTGGCCTTCGCCGGGTTATCGGCAGTTGACGCCTCGCTAAGTGGCGCCGCTGCGCAGCGCAACAAATTGACTCATTGACAACAGATTTTACAAAGCAAGTCACTCCAGCGAGGCGCGCCCCGGACCATTTGCGATCCTCGACTTCACGAACAGTCGCCATGCCTTCCCTTCCCTCTGTCCCGCGCCTCGCTCCTTAGAATCCTTGACCCCTTCAACGAGGCATAGAAACTTGACTTGTCTACAACATATTTGACCGGTCAAGGATTCTAGCCTGGATCCCTCGCCACCTGAAGGAATAATCGAACGAGGCAGGGCCTCGATCTCGATTGTCTTTGGCCTTGACGGGATGCCAGACTGCCCAGACCTTAGTGACAATTGTAAACACCCTACGAAAGCGAGCATATGAAGGATTATCGAGTGCAACAACGAGCAGTGTGGATGTGCATCATGGGCCTGGGGATGGCCCTGACTTCGGCTCAGGCGCAGACTGCCGATGACTACATTGTCGATCAGTTCGGCGACGACAGCACCTTGGCCTCATGGTCCAGGGCTTGGGGGATCACGCCGGAAATCTCGTGGGATCCCGAGGCCAACTCCGACATCACCGACAATCCGGCTGGCGCGCTCAAGTTCTACGTTCCGTTCGATCTGGTCACGTATCAGGGTGAAAACCAGACCTGCTTTCAGCGCAGCCTCGGGGAGCCTCTGGATTTCGCTCAGTACACGAAGATCCACTTCGATATCAAAGTGGATGAATCGTCTTCTCGGCTTTCGGTCAATTGGGGCGCAGGGCAATTTGGCGGCATCAACCTCGTTGCCCGTAACGCCGACTGGTCCGTGCAACTCGGCGAGATCACCACGGCCGATCCGTGGCTGGGGGAAAACGACTATGGCGTTTGGAGACACCAGGCGATGGAAGTCGATCCGACGCTCACTACCCACCACGACATGGCCGCGCTGATGTTTCATATCTGGTCCGGCTGGCTCGAAGCGGGCAACGAGACCGGCGGCCACACCAACGCGGTGACATTCTGGGTGGACAATCTCTATTTCGAGGTCAGCACCAACACCGCGCCTCCCCCGCCCCCAACGCTGGCGCTGAGACCCGCCTCGGGAGGCCTCCAACTTCTCGCCACTCAGACAGGCGGACAGTGGCAGCGGCAGAACATCCGGACGGTCAGCGACGCGCAGTCCTGGATGGGCGCAACCGGCCCGGTGACCTACGAGATGACGATCAAGGACGCGCCCAACCTGAATGGATTCCAGGCTCACATGTTCTTCATCCCCAATTCTACGGGTGACACGGCTCCCGATTGGAATCGGCCGGACGCTCTTAACTTCATGATCTACGATCAAGGCAACGGCGCTGGGAGCGGTGCCTTGGGCTTCAAGACCAACGAACCGAGCGGCAACTCCCAAATCTACGGGGCAAATCATCTTGCCGACCTCCCCAGCACCTCGATTCTCGGCACGTGGAAGATCACCTTCCATCAGGACACGGACATCACCCTGACAGCGCCGGATGGGAGCACGACCAATGTGGTCATGCCCTCAGATGCCGCTGCGCTGTTCGCCAACCCATTGACCGTTTACTTCGGATCCCAGCCCGGCAACGTGGACTATGTCGGCAGTGGGTATGTGCTTAGCAATGTGAAGATCACCGGAACCGAGGCTCCGCTCGACGACAGCTTCCCGGGTCCCGGGCTCGACGAGGCGCTGTGGGTGGTGGCCGCCGACGATGCTCCGGGTGTTCTTGTCACACCCAGCGACTCGAAGTACTGGCTGGACTGGACCCTGCCGGCGAACGGCTTCCTCCCGCAAGTGAATGGCACACTGGCGAAGGGCACGTGGGTTGACCTCGATGCCACCGCCAGCTTCAAGAGTGGTCCCAAGCGAACGCTGATTGTTCCAGCGAGCGTGCTGCCCGCCGGGAACCAGGCCTATTTCCGGATGGCCCAACGAGAGTTTACCAAACTCCAGATCCTGTTGCCTGGCGAGACCGCTGCGCCGGGCACGGCGACCGGTAAGACCGGCACGCCGCTGCCCCAAGTCGCCGGCACGGCCTTCGATATCGTTGTCAATGCGGTGGACGACAACTGGAGCCTCTCGTCGATTGCGAGCGACATGATTAATATTACCACCACCGATGGCACGGCGACTCCGCCGGCCGATAAACGCCTGTCGAACGGTACGGCTACGTTTAGCATCATCTTCAACGACATCGGAACCTTTACGGTCACCGCCACAGACGTCACGGACGGCACCAAACCGGCCGATACCAGTTCCCCGGTCACGGTCACTTGGTGACGCGGCGGTTGGGAAGCCGAAAACCTCGAGAACGCCGGCGTGGTCGGACACGCCGGCGTTTTGCTTGGGACGATGAACCCAAAGCGGCGGTAAACCGCTTCTCACGCCGAGGGTCATGCGGAGCGTTTACGTTCAGCGCAGCCAGATGGGATTGGCGTACACCCAGGGGATCCACTCGCCGCGAATCCAGACTTCGCCCTCGACGCGGTAGGTCCCCGGTTCAGGCGGGGTCCACTCCAGAGACCGGCCCTCCCGCTGAAGGACCGATTCGCCGTTCTTCACGACAGTGAAACGGCAGGGCAGAGGCGATCGCGCCACGAGACGGACGTCTGGGGTGTAATCGAGCGTTTCGCCCATCACGGCCCGGCCTGCGCCGTTCTCGGCGAGCCATTGCCAGCCGGTGCTGTCTGCCAGCAGGTCGAAACCGACGAATGCCCGTCCTGCCCGCAGCGCGTCGAGGATGGCTGGTTCGGTCAACTCTCGGGCCAGGACGTGCGTGCCCACGTGCCGCGCCATGCGCGCATAGGGGTCGAGTTGCATCTGGCAGAGGACTCGGCCCGGTTCGAGCGGACCGAGAAGGAGCCGGAGCAACCAACGGGTCAGGAAGTTGAGCCGCACCTCGCGCAGTGTCTCCGGGCTGGTGTCTTCAATGCGCAGAGTGCCCTGCGGCGTCGAAACGCCGCGCACGCCGGTGTTCTGATGACAATCGTTGCCAGCGATGCCCGTGATGTGCCGGGTGCGATTGAGTTCGTCCCACCGGCGCAAGTTCTCGACGGGTCGATCGAACATGAGCCGAAAGACCAGGTCTGGATGGCGCCGTTGGTTCAGAAGCACGTCAGGCAGGATCTTGAGCAGCGCGTTCTCCTCGTCGCGGAAATCGGCATGCGTGTTATAGATTTCCATGCCGGTGAGTTCGGGGCGATCCCAATCGCGCGGTTGCTCGGGATGGGCATAGAAAAGGACACCGCCGTTGGTCACGACCGCCTCGGCAATCTGGGTGCTGGGCCAGTTATTGTCGAGCACCGCATTCGAGGCCACTCCAAAAGGCATGAGCCCCTCCTTCATCTCGAAGCCGGGGATAAAGAGCTTGCCGTCGCGGAGCCCGCGCCACTGGCGGCTGAAGTCGGCCTTGCCCCCATCGCAATGATCGCTCAGGCAGATGAAGTCCGTGCCCGTCTCCTTGAGCGCTTCGAGGATTGCAGGAAACGGGACCTCGCAGTCGTGGGAGAGTTCCGAGTGGCTGTGCAGCACACCGCGGTACTCCGTCCAGTTGGTCAGGGTGGGGACAGGGATGCGCATCCGGCGTAGCGAGGCCCGGTTGGCTTCCTCCTCGGGAAAGCGAATGAAGCCATTATAGAATGCGATGCGGAACCAGAACAGAATGCCCAGAAGGGCCAGGATGACCACCAGCAAGCCCGCACGCCAAAGCCACCGGAGCACCGGATACAACCGTTTGCGACGGGTCGGATAAGCCTCTCCGTGCACACTCGTTCGCATTGGTCCCATATAGCGATCGGCTCCGTGCCGCACAAACGAAAACGCGAAGGCCCGAGACCTTCGCGTTACGCTATTTGTCCTGGTTGGGAATGTCTTTCCGTCCGGGGGAGGCAGCGGCAGTCGTCTATGCCTGCCGGCGGCGGGCAGCCAGCAAACCGAAGGCCCCCAATGCCAACAGCGCCAGGGAGGTTGGCTCGGGCACGACCACAACGCCGTACATGTTCCGGCCCCCGTTATCCGCTTGCAGGAGCGTCAACGTCCCGGCGTCGAAGCTCTTCGCATAGACCGAATACCACTGGTTAATCGTGTCATCGCTGCCTTCGTCGAAGCCGACTTCATCGGGGACCGCGGGATTGGCGAATCGGTTGAGTCCGTTGGCTGTGGCGGCCCATCCCTGGTCGAGGATCCACTGCATGTGCGTCGCGTCGAACGTGGGTGGAGTCATGTTGTCGCCATCGGATAGGCGGTTGTCGATCAGCATGTAAACCGTCGCGGGCGTGGTGAGGGTCACGTCGAGTTGGTAAGTGGCGTTATCGCGGTTGTCGTTGCCGGACATGATATACTCGCCGCCAACGAGGTAACCGGGGATAGGCAGGCTACTCGGCACGTCGTCCAGGTAACGATGACTCCTGTCCACGAAAGCGGGCGCCCCGTTCATAAACGCCCCAACCGTGTAAGAGTTGCCGATCAGCAACCCGGGCACAGGCTCGTTGTCCACGCTCACAGTCCACGTCTGTCCAGTCCATTGGGCGGTGATCGTGTCGGTGGCTTCGTTGTCGCCTCCGGTTTCGACCACATTGCCGATGATGGCGGCAGCCACGGAGAAGGTCATCGAGGCACCCAGGAACAGGACTGCGATGACCCGCGCCACTCGGTGTGTTGTTGGGATAGCCTTCATGTGATGTTACTGCGGTACGACTCTGCGGGTTTGCTTGACCGTTGCGATCGTTCGTTTTGTCTCTGGAAACGGGCTGACTTTGCCCGATCGTCTGGGAGATGCAAGCTCATTTTTAGCTCATCTTTAGCGAGGCGTCGAGTGCCGGTGATCGTGGTGGACACCCAGCGGCCACGAGCCGTTCACACGCCTCGCCGGTCTGAGGCGAAGCCCCGCCAAGTCCCTGGCGTCCTGCGGAAGAATCGGTGTTGACAGATTGCCGTGGGACGGCGAAGAACCTGATGCATGGCGCTCAAGCCCAGACTCGAGCATCGCGTTTGTGGGGACAGTCTTGCAGGCGGCGACGCCCAGGAGGGGCGTCGGCGCAGCGCGCGGGCGGTGAGGCCACGCGGAAAGGGGAATTGCATGCGATTATCTCGTTATGACCCGGTTGCATTGACCAGTGTGTTGGTTGTGACGCTGGCGCTGACGGCGACGGCGGCCGATTGGGCCCAGTGGCGCGGACCTGAGCGCAACGGCGTCTCGCGGGAGACCGGCCTGCTCCCGGAGTGGCCTCCGGCGGGCCCCAAGCTGCTTTGGAAGAAGTCCGACCTCGGTGCTGGATACGCGGCGCCGGCCGTCGCGGGCGACCGTCTCTATGTGCTGGCGAACGAGGGGATCGAGAACGAATTCGTCCAGGCGATCGACGTGCGGGACGGACACTGTGTCTGGTCGACGCGCCTGGGCAACGTGGGCAATCCCAAACAAAACCCCAATATGCCAGCCGCCCGCTCGACCCCCACGGTCGAGGGTGAATTCCTCTTCGCCCTAGGCTCGGACGGCGACCTGGCGTGCCTGGAGGTTGGCACTGGCAAGGCCCGCTGGCAGAAAAGCCTCCGCGTCGATTTCGGGGGCAAACCCGGCGAATGGGCCTACGCCGAATCGCCGTTGATCGATGGCGACACGCTGGTCTGCACGCCTGGGGGCGACGCGGCCACCGTGGTCGCGCTCCGCAAGCAGACAGGCGAGATCATCTGGAAGGCCGCCCTGCCGGAGGCAGGCGAAGCGGCCTATGCGTCCGCCGTTGTGGTCGAAGCCGGCGGTGTGCGGCAGTACGTGCAACTGCTGCAGAAGGGTCTGTTCGGCGTCGATGCGCAGTCAGGGCGGCTGTTGTGGCGTTATGGCAGAGCGGTCAGCAGGTTCAACGCGAACATCCCTTCGCCCCTGGCTGCCGCCGCCTCCGTCTATTGGGCGTCTGCCGGAACAGGCGCCGGGGCAGTGAAGCTCGTGTCCAGGGACGACCGGGTTGAAGTCGAGGAGGTCTACTTCGAGGCGAAGTTGCCGACCGCCATCGGCGGCGCCGTGAAGGTGGACGAGTATCTGTACGGGACCACGGCGCAGACCATGCTCTGCGTGGACTTTGCCACCGGCCAAGTCAAGTGGGAAGAACGCGGCCTGGGCGCAGCCTCCTTGTGCTATGCCGACGGACGGCTCTATCTGCACGGCGAGAATGGCGAAGCCGGTTTGGTCGAGCCTTCGCCGCAGGGCTACCGTGAAAAGGGCCGGTTCGCGCCGCCAGACCAGCCCAAACGATCGAGTCCGATGGAAAAGGCCTGGGCTTACCCCGTCTTATCCAACGGACGGTTCTATTTGCGGGACCACGGCCAGTTGTGGTGCTACGACGTCAAAGCGAACCGCTAAACAGGATTCGATGCTCTCTCACATGAAGAAAGCTCCACCCCCTCACCCTTACCCTCTCTTCAAGGGAGAGGGAACAGCCTCGTCCGCTCTTGGGCCATTCGAGCAGCCCTCAACCCCGTGCCGCCGTCGCGATCCGAAGATGAAAAAGGTGACCGAACAACAAGGATGCACGAATCGAGCGAGGGCGGCCGAAGGGTCTCCCTCTCCTCGGGGAGAGGGCAGGGGTGAGGGGGAACGTCGTGCCTGCCCGCCCTCGATGCCCGATTGCACTGAGCCGGAATGGGATGGGGGATTCATGGAAAAGCCGACGCGCGTTGTTTCTCCGTCGTGGTCGGCATTCTGTCGGCGGCTTGCTCGGCAGGTGAAGGTTCTGGCCGTGGCGGTGTTGATGGGGAGCGCCCTAAACGCTCAATCGCCTTTGTCAACCAACGGGCCAGCCCGGCCGCAGGCAGTCCCTCTGGAGGCATTGGTCGAGGAAGTTCAGCGGGGGCATCCGGAGCTGGCGTTCTATCGGGCGGAGGTGGCGGCGGCGCGAGCGGGACGCCGGATTGCCCGGCAGTGGGAGAACCCCGAGTTGTCGGCTGAGATCGGGAGCAAACGCGTTTGGGAGCGAGGCGGGGGTTCGAACCTGGGGGATGGCGCGGCCTGGTCGGTTGCCGTGGCCCAGCCCTTCGAGTGGCCCGGGCGGATTGCGCTGCGCAAGGCGATCGCCAATCAGCAGATCGAGATGGCGGAGCTGGGGCTGGCCCAGTTTCAGGCGGCGCTGGCGAACCGAGCTCGCACTTTGGGGCGGGCTGCGTTGGCGGCTCAAGAACAGGCGAGCGCGGCGGAGGAGGTCACGGCTCGGTTTCGGGCATTGCTCGAGGTGTTGGTGCAGCGGGATCCGGCGGGCATCACCCCCGTGCTCGACCAGCGAATCATCGAGGCGCACCTCATCACGCTGAGTCGGCAGGCGGCTGCGGCGCGGCGTGAGGTGCAGGTCAGTCTGCTGGAGTTGAACCAGTTGCGCGGTTTGTCGGCGGCAACGCCTTTGGCGTTGGAGGGCGAGCTGACGATTGGCACCAACTTGCCGCCGCTGGCGCGATTGCTCGAAGTGGCGGCGACGAATAACTTCGACATTCGTCTTCGGCAGACCGAACTGGCCCAGCAGGGTTTCCAGGTGCAATTGGCCAGGAACGAGCGTTACCCGAGGGTGACCCTGGCGCCATTCTACGCATCCGAGAAAGCCAACGAAGAAGAGCGGATTGTCGGTCTGGGTCTGAGTTTGCCTTTGCCCCTGTGGAATCAGAATCGCGGCGGCGTCGAGGTGGCAGCCGCTCGCGAGCAGCAGGCCGAAGCTTCGCTCAGGGCAGTCTGCCTGGAAATCGAGCGGAAGGTGACCGAGCACACGCTTGCTCTCGAGACGCGGCTGGGGGAGATGTCGCAGTGGCGTGGGGACGCCCCGCAGCAGCTTCGCGAGGCGTCGGAGTTGGCGGACCGTCATTATCGGCTCGGCGCGGTGCCGGTGACGACCTACCTCGAGATGCAGACGCGCTATCTCGAAGCGCTCGAGGCGATCCTGGCTACGCGCACGGAAGCACTCGAGCATCGTCAGCAGCTCGAGGTGCTGGTGGGGCAACCGCTGGACTCCCTGCCCACACGTTGAGGAGGGCGCATGCTGCACCGTCTGATCGAGGCCTCGCTGCGCCAGCGCGCATTTCTGCTCCTGATTGCCGCCGTCTCGGTTTTCATCGGACTCTGGTCGGCCTACAACCTGCCGATCGATGCGGTACCGGACATCACCAGCCCGCAGGTGCAGGTCAACACCGAGGTGCTCACCCTCGCGCCCGAGGAGAGCGAGCAGGCGGTCACCATCCCGCTCGAGATGGAGTTGGCGGGCATTCAGGGCGTGCTCGAGATGCGGTCGCTCACCAAGTTCGGTCTTTCCCAAGTCACGCTGATTTTCCGGGATCGGACCGATATTTACCGTGCGCGCCAATTGGTGGCCGAGCGGCTCCAGGCCGTCGCCGACCGGCTGCCGCCAGGGCTGACGCCGAAACTGGCGCCGATCAGCACCGGACTCGGGGAGATTTACTATTACACGCTGGCGTATCGGAAGGACGCCACAAACCGCCCTCCCGACAGGATCGCTGAGCTGCGTGAACTGCGGGAAATCCACGAATTCGTGGTCAAGCCGATGCTCCGCAACACACCGGGCATCGCCGAGATCAACGCCAACGGCGGCTACGAAAAGCAGATCGTCGTGCAGCCTCGCCCGCGCGATCTCGAACAGGCGGGACTGACGTTCGCCGACCTGGCTGCGCTGCTGCGCGAGAACGTCGAGAACACCGGCGGCGGCATCATTCAGAGCGGCTCCGACCAACTGACCGTTCGGACACTCGCGAGGGTGCAGACGGCGCAGGAGATTTCCGACCTACCCGTCAAATTCGCCGCCGCGGTGAAACCGATCCTGGTGCGGGACGTGGCCGACGTGGCAATCGGATCGAGCTTTCGCACGGGCGCCGCAACCGAGAACGGCGAGGAAGCCGTGTTGGGCACGGCGATGATGCTCGCGGGCGAGAATAGCCGGATTGTGGCGCAGCGGTTCGGGGCTCGGCTCCGAGAAACCCAGGCCCGCCTTCCCGCGGGGCTCGAATTGCGCACCCAGTATGACCGCGCCGAATTGGTCGATGCCACCGTGGCAACGGTGAAAAAGAACCTGTTCGAAGGAGCGATCCTGGTGGTGGCGGTCCTGCTCGTGATGCTCGGCAACTGGCGCGCCGCGCTGATTGTGTCGGCGGCCATCCCGCTCTCGTTTCTGTGGGCGCTGACCGGGATGGTCCGGCTGGGTATCTCGGGCAACCTCATGAGTCTTGGCGCGGTCGACTTCGGGCTGATCATCGACGGCGCCGTGGTGATGGTGGAGAACATCGTGCGCCAGCTTGGCGAGAAACAGAAGCACCTGGGGCGGGTCCTCACGCCCGTTGAACGGCTGCATACCGTGGCCTCCGCCAGCCGGCAGGTCGCAAACCCCATGTTCTTTGGCGTGCTGATCATTACGATCGTCTATGTCCCCATCCTGGCCCTGACGGGGGTCGAGGGGAAAATGTTCCGCCCGATGGCGATCACGGTGATGCTTGCCCTGGGCGGCGCCCTGGTCCTGGCGCTCACCCTGATGCCGGTGCTCTGTTCGTACCTGCTCGGCGGCCACGTCCGCGAAGAGGACAACCTCCTCGTCCGACTGTTGAAGCGCGCCTACGAGCCTTCGCTGAGACTGGTTCTGGCCAAGCCCTGGCTCATTGCGTTCAGCACGCTGGTCTGGACCGCACTGTCGGTGGCGGCGTTCCTTCAGCTCGGCGCCGAGTTCACTCCGAAGCTCGACGAGGGCTCGCACACGGTGATGGTGTACCGCACCAACAGCATGAACCTGGAAGCGTCTCTGGCCATGGAGTTGGCCACCGAGAAGCTGCTGCTGACCATCCCCGAGGTGGATCGAGTCTTCTGCCGGCTGGGGACAAGCGAGGTCGCCACCGATCCGATGCCCCCCAGCCAGAACGATCTTTACATCTTCTACAAACCGCGGGCGACCTGGCGCCGCGTCAACGGTCGTCCCATCACCAAGTCTGCCCTGGCCGCACTCATCGAGGAAACGGTCGCCCGGGAACTGCCCGATCAGAGCTTTCTTTTCGCCCAGCCGATCGAGATGCGCTTCAACGAACTGATCGAAGGCGTGCGGTCAGACCTCTCAGTCAAGATCATCGGCAACGATTTCGATGTCATGGAGGGCCTGGCCGCCCAGATCAAGGACCTGCTCGATCAGGTGCCGGGCGCGGGCGAAGTCGAGTTCGAGGCCCAGGGACGCGCCCCGGTGCTCGAGATCGTCGTCAAACGCGACGCGCTCCGCCGCTACAACCTCCACGCCGCGGATGTCAACGCGACCATCTCGACCGCATTGGCCGGTGAAACGGTCGGCCTGATCTACGACGGCAACCGCCGAAACGAGATCGTTGTCCGGCTCGGTGGGGACCTCCGCGATCGCATCGAGGAGATTCGCTCGCTGCCCGTCCGCGTGGGGGACCATGGCCTGGTGCCGCTCGAGAGAGTGGCCGACCTGCGCACCGTGGCCAGCGTCGATCCGATCGTCCGGGAGGACGGCCATCGCCGCGTGGCATTGATGGTCAATCTCCGCGGGCGCGATGTCGAGAGCTTCGTGAACGATGCCGAGGCGCGGCTCAAACAGCACATCGTTTTTCCCGACGGATACACCTACGAATTCGGGGGCCAGTTCAAGAACTTGCAGGAGGCGCGCACCCGGCTGCTCATCGTGGTGCCGGCGTCCCTGGTGCTGATCTTCCTGCTCATCTTCATGGCGTTCGGCAGCCTGCGCCAGGCGATCGTCATCTACACGGGCATCCCGCTGGCTGTCACTGGCGGCGTGCTCGCCCTCTGGCTGCGTGGCATGCCGTTCAGTATCACGGCCGCCGTCGGTTTTATCGCCCTGAGCGGCGTGGCGGTCCTCAATGGGGTGGTGCTGCTCAGCTACTTCAACGAACTGCGGGAACAGGGCCGAACGCTCAGCCAGGCGGTGTTCGAAGGGGCTGTGACTCGTTTGCGACCCGTCTTGATGACAGCCTTCGTGGCCAGTCTCGGCTTCGTGCCGATGGCCATCGCCACCGGGCCGGGAGCCGAAGTCCAGCGCCCACTGGCCACCGTTGTCATCGGCGGGATTCTCAGTTCCACGTTCTTGACCTTGGTGTTGCTCCCGGTGCTCTACCGTTACTCGGAGCGCCTCGGACCGCCGATTGACCGCCGATCGACCGCCGATTGACCGCGCTTAGCCCCACAGACAACCATCACCCTCAACAGCGCAGAAACTTGACTCATTTGCAGCAGATTTCGAAAATAGAGTCACTCTAGCGAGGCGCGCCTCAGACCAAATCCCAATCTTCGACATCATGAACCGCCCTTTCGTTTCCCTGCCCTTCCCTTCCGCGCCTGGCAAACGGTCTAGCACTCGAAAAGTGCCGCGCCTGGAACACCAACCCCACTGAATCCATGAAACAACATCATCCTGTCTCCGCCGAGAGCCGTCGATCGTCCGGAAGACCTCAACACCGACGCCAGTTCCTCCAAGACACCGCGTTGCTTGCTGGCGCGACCGCCTTGGCCGGCGCGCCCGCCGTGCACGCCGCCGTCACCGATGCCCGGATCGTCCTGGGAATCATCGGTCCGGGCGGCATGGGCATGAATCATTTGCGCGCGTTCGCTGCGTATCCGGATGTCGCGATCGCGCACGTTTCTGATCCCGACGCAAAGCGCCTGGCGCAGGCTGCCGCCGAGGCGGAGAAGCGGACGGGCAAGGCGCCCCGGGCGGACAAGGACATGCGCCGCATGCTCGAGGACAAAGCAGTGGATGCGGTCGTGATCGCCACACCCGACCACTGGCATGTGCCGGCGTCCCTGCTGGCGCTCGATGCGGGCAAACACGTTTACGTCGAAAAACCGTGTTCTCACAACATCCGTGAGGGCCGGCTCCTGGTCGAGGCGGCGCAGCGCACTGGGCGCATCGTGCAGATCGGCACGCAGAGCCGCAGCAGCGAACCGGTCCGTCGTGCCATGCAGTTGCTGCGCGAAGGGGCCATCGGCGACGTGTTGGTCGCCAAGGCCTGGAACAGCCAACTGCGCGCCAACATTGGTCACGCAACGCCCACGGCACCGCCAGCGGATCTGGATTATGATCTTTGGGTGGGACCGGCCCCGATGGCGCCTTATCGGCCCAACCTGCTGCCGTCGTCGTGGCGATGGTTCGAGGCTTTCGGCTGCGGCGACGCGGGAAACGACGGCGTGCACGACATCGACGTGGCACGCTGGGGCCTGGGACTGGACACACACCCCAACGCGATCACCGCACTGGGGGGCAAGTACTTCTTCGACGACGACCAGGAGTTTCCGGACACGCAGTATGTCGTCTTTGAATACGACACAGGCGGGAAACGGCAACAGCTCATTTACGAGCAACGCATCTGGTCTCCCTACGTGCAGGAGGGACACGAGAACGGCAACGCCTTCTACGGCACCAAGGGTATGATGATCCTGGGAAAACAGGCCGGCTGGCAGCTTTTCGGACCTCGCAACAAGCTTGCGGAGGAAATGCGGGGCGCGTTCAACCTGACACCTCACCACCGCAACTTCATCGAGGCCGTTCGCACGGGCCGAGGGGCGAACGCCGACGCCCAGACGGGGCATCTGTCCGCCGCGCTGGCCCACCTCGCCAATATCGCCACACGCCTCGATGCCAAGCTCAAGTTCGATCCCGTGAAAGAAGAGTTCATCGGCCATGACGGTGCCAACCGCCTCCTCGGACGCGCCTATCGTGAAGGGCATTGGGCGGTGCCGAAAAGGGCTGACCCTGCCGGCCATTGACGCCCCGCCGCGGCTTCCGTAGCGTGCGCCGCGTGTGACGAACACGCGAGTCAATGTGCTCGGGGTCGGCATTTCTGTGCTCAACTTGCAGACTGCCGTCGAGGCGCTGATCCAGGCCGTTGGACATCGGCGCAAAGGCTATGTCTGCGTCTCGAATGTGCACGTGCTCGTCGAAGCACAGTACGATCGCGCCTACAAACGGGTGTTGAACCGTGCCTTTTTGGTGACGCCGGATGGCATGCCGCTCGTCTGGGCGGGGCGGCTCGCCGGGCACCGCCAGATGGCGCGCGTGTACGGCCCCGATCTGATGCTCGCGGTTTTCGATGCGACGCGCGCCACCGGGCAGACGCATTTCCTGTATGGAGGCAAACCGGGGGTGGCGGAAGAACTCAAGCAGCGTCTGGAAGACAGGTTCCCCGGTGCGCGCATCGTCGGAACCGGCTGCCCCCCATTCCGCCCCCTCAACACCCAGGAAGAACAGGACCTCATCCGACAGGTCGAAGCCGCGCGCCCCGACTTTTTCTGGACCAGCATCAGCACTCCCAAACAAGACCTGTTCAACGCCGCGTTCCTGTCCCGACTCGACACGGTCCTCATGATCGGTGTCGGCGCGGCCTTCGACTTCCACACGGGGCGAGTGGCCCAAGCGCCTCGCTGGGTGCAGCGTGCCGGATTCGAGTGGTTCTACCGGCTGTGCCGCGAGCCGCGCCGTCTCTGGAAACGTTACCTGACGGTCAATCCCGTGTTCCTCGCCTTGCTCTTCTGCCAGATGACGGGCCTCAAAAAGTATGCCCTCGAACCGGATTCGCAGGATGATGCGTGACGACACCTCCCCGTGGAGCAAAGCAAAGGGGAGGGTTGGACTGAGAGCGTTCTCGCGGTGGCTCCCCGTTCTCGCGCTGGCTTCCGGCATGGTCGCAAAGCCGGCCGAGCCCGAGCGCGTCATCGCGATCTACAGGGACGACATTCCTGCTCCCGCCGCAGCGGCTTCGCCCGAGGATTTGGCCGGCCTGCTTCGCCGCGACGGGCACCAGACAGCGTTCCTCACGAGCGCGGATCTCGCCGACGCCGCACAACTCGACCGCGACCGCGTCGATCTGCTGGTGCTGCCCTATGGCCCGGTGTTTCCCGTGGCGGCAGCGAACAACTTCCGCAGGTTTCTCCAGGCGGGCGGGAAGTTCTTCAGTGCGGGCGGCTATGCATTCGACGATCTTATCGAGCGGACGCCCGAGGGCTGGCGCGCCTACCAGCCTCCGCTCCCGCCACGTGAGGAAAGCGTGGCTTGGTTTTATGAACTCGCCGCCGCGGACCTGCGCGGACGTGGCAAACTGACATTTCGAGGTTCATTGAAGAGCCGAGGGGTCGCAGGCCCCGGTTTCGCTCATTTCTCAGTCTACCAAGTGGCCGCCGACGGAGCGTTGGCCACATGGCGGGACCTGTGCCAGGTCCGCGGGACTGGCGACTGGGCGGAGCACACCTTCTCGTTCGATGTCCATCCCCAGGCGGTCACGGTGAGTCTGCGCGCCGGCCTCTATCGCTGCCGCGGAACGGCCTGGTTCGACGCCGTGCAACTGGTAGACGCCTCGGGACACTCCCTCCTGGACGCGCCGTTCCAGGCGCCGGACCCGGACCGGCGCGAACCGCGAAACTGGTGGCGCTCGAACCCGGCACGGTGCGCATGGCGGCGCCGAACTCGGACGGGGCGGTTCGGGCGCGCTCGAAGCCACCCTCAGCTTCGAACTCCCCGGCGTCGAAAGGCTCAACACCCGTCACGGCCGGCCCGAAGACGGTCTCGAAGTCGAGCCGACACAGTTGGGCGTGTTCCAGGCAGACTACCCTTTGGAACGTGCGGCCTTTCTGCGCGCCGCACCCGGCCAGGTGACCGTTCCTCCGGGGCTCACGATCGCGGAGCCGGTGGGAGGTTGGGCCGCCTGCGCGGTGGTGGGGTGGGACGAGGCCCGGTGGATCCCGCTGCTCAACGCCTACGACCGCTACGGGCGTCTGCGGGGCGCCGCCGGCGCGATGCTCCGTCATTACCGCGGTCCCTGGCGCGGTTCGAGCTGGGCGTTCTTCGGCGCCACCAATGTGAACTTGTTCGGTTCCACTCAGCCGGGCATGGCGGATGCCTTTCTTCGCATCATTGATTCACTCATCAAGGACACCTACTGCGCGTCTTTGACCACCGAGCACGGCTGCTACCGCCAAGGCGAAACCGTGCGCTTCAGCGCACCGGTCTTCAACGGGGGACGAACAACCCGGACGTTGCGGATGACCGTCGCAATCTTCGCGGGGGAACCGGACGACGCGGACATCGCCGAAGACGGCCCGGAGATCGAGCGGGTGGAGGGTTCTGGCGGCAGGGGACGTTCCGGGGGCCCGCTGGTCCGTCTCTCTGAGCCAGACGTCTTTTCTCCCGTGCGGAGCGAGAGGGAGGGCGGGGGCGAGGACGGACGGGTTCGAGAAGGCGCGGGCGCCCGAAAGCCGGTCGCTCTTTTTGACATGGATCTGTCCGTCGCGCCGAGCCAGACAAACCTCGTGTCCGGGGAATGGAAGCCCAGAGCGTTCGAGTCGGACTTCTATCACATCGTCGCCCGGCTGGCCGAGGGCACCAACGGGCTGGATCGGATCGAGAGCGGCTTCGTTGCGCGTGACGACCGGACGATCGCCGCCGGTCCCCGCCTCGAGTATCGGGATAACTACCTGCGCTTTGGCTCGCGGCCTCTCTTCCAGTTCGGCACCGACGATTGGAGCTACGTCTTCAACACCGCCCGGGAAACGCCGCTTCAATGGCTCGAGGACATGCGTCTGCGTCGTGACCTGGGCGTCACGATCTACGAGAACCTGCAATTCGGCCTGCCACGCTCAGCCGCCGTCGAGGAACGCCTCCTGCGTCAGGTGGATGGCGTTGTGCAACTGGCGCAGAAGTACGGACAGGTTTATTTCGCCGGCTTGCTGATCGGCTACAATGCGGCCGCAAGCGACGCCGAGCTCGCGCTTCAGCGCGACTATGCGGCGAGGTTTGCCCGGCGCTATCGCGACGTGCCCGGGCTCATTTACTATCTCAACGGCGACTACCGGTGCGAACTCAGCGACGCTGTCACGCCCCACTGGAACGAGTTTTTGAGCGCACGCTACGGTTCGACCGCGGTCCTTCGTGACGCCTGGGGTCCCCAAGCGCCCGTCGAACCGCTCGGCAGCATCCCGTCCGCCGACTATCACGACTGGGAACAGACCTGGGAAGATGTCTCCGCCTATGACCGCAACGCCTTTCGGGCCTGGCTGCTGCGCCGCTGGAACACGGAACTGATTGCCGGCATTCGCGCGCATGACACACGCCATCCGACGTCGGGCGAGTTCTACCAGTTGCCGCACGGGGGAGTCGATCTGCCCGCGGGCATTGACGGGCTGGATCTGTCCAACTTCGGGTTCTTCGAGACACCTCGAGCCGGCAGTTCGAGATTCGCCGCGCTCTGCAAACTCAACGACCAGCGCGCCCGCGGCAAATCGGGCGGACCGGGCGAGTACGGCGTCAAGACACATCCGGCTTGGGGTGACGGACGCGACTATGGCTACCACACCGCGCGCACGCGGGAGGCGGCGATGGAGCTGTTCCTCACCGTGGCGCATGACTCCCTGGGATTGGGCGCGTCGCGCGTCCACAATTGGTGCTGGAAGGACGATGCCCATCGCGTGTTCCCGTGGGGCATGGTTTACCCGTGCGACGGCGTGCCCAAGGACACTGCCTATCTCCATCGCAACCTCAGTCTCCTGTTTCGCCACTTTGCGCCGGTCTATCAGGAACCGGAAGTGTACGTCCTGACACCCGATTGCCACCGCCTGGGAGGAGCCAAATGGAAGGTCACCGAGGGGATCCTGGTCAGCCTTGACCTCGCCCTCGCCACGCACGTGCACAACCTGGGCACGTTGAACGAGCAGGATCGAGCCATTCCGGCTTCTGCGCGCGTGCTCTTCTACCCGATCCCGTACTGTCTTGCCGATGAGACCTACGAGAAGCTCCGGCACTGGGTCGAGGAAGGCGGCGTGCTCTATGTTTCGGGCGACTTCTCGTATGACGAACTGCGGCGCTGCACCCGCCCGGAACGATTGGCCGAGCTGGCTGGGGTGCGCAGGACGGCCACGCTCGATGCGCCACTGGCAGTCCGTCCGACCGAGCCCTGCGATCAACCCGCCGTCGGCGTGGAAGCCCTGGGGGCAACCGTTCTCCGACGCACCGCCGAAGGCGCCGTGTTGCTGGTCGAGAACCGGGTTGGGCGCGGACGGGTCTTTTTCACCTCCGACCCGATCGAATTGCACAGCACCCCCGAGCGCCGAGCCGCCGACATCGACCTCTACCGCCGGGTGCTCGCAGGGGCGGACGTTCCTACGCTGGGGGTCCGCCCCGACAGGTCAGATCTGCACGTGTTCCGGGTTCCCCTTCGCGACGGCGGTCAGGTGTGGATCGTCGCCAATCGGGATGAGACGCAGCCCCGCCGCGCGGTCACGCTCACCGAAACGCCCGGTCCGGTCACGCTCGAAGTCGCGCGGCGCCGGTTCGGTCTGCTCTGGTACGACGGTTCAGGCGCGCTGCGGGCCGTGGAGGCTCAGGGCGACTGCCACGCGGACGGCAAGCGGATGCTGAGCGATGAAACCGACGGTGTTGTGCTCGCGCTCGATGGCGAGTCCATCGAGCGTTCTCAGGCCATCCTGCTGATGCCGCTTCGGGCGGGACGGACGGTGTGGTCTTCCTCCGCGAGATGGGATGATCCCAGGGTGGAAAGCGGCGAGTTTCGGACTGGCCGCTGGCGCATCGGCGAGACGCAACCGGCGGTTGCGCGGGAGGGGCAGGTCGAGATTCAGGTCGGCGCCGACCAGGTTTTGAGTTTGCTGTTGGTGTGCGACGATGAGGCCTTGCCCCGGTGGCGCCGCGCCCTCGAACGCGCGCTGACCACGCCCGATTCCCTGCCATGAGGGCGTCGGTTCAGGGTTGACCGCGCCGGCGGTCTGTGACTCCATTTTTCCATGAGCGACATTCCCGCGGACTTGAAATACGCGCAGAGCCACGAATGGGTGCGATTGCAGGGTGACATCGCCACCGTCGGCATCACCGACCATGCGCAGCATGAGTTGACGGATGTGGTGTTCGTGGAATTGCCTGCGGTCGGACGCAAGCTCAAGGCCGGCGAAAGCTGCGCCGTGGTCGAGTCCGTCAAGACCGCAAGTGATATCTACGCGCCGATGGAGGGGGAAGTCACGGCGTTGAACCCGGATCTCACCGTCAATCCGGCGCTGGTCAACACCGATCCGTACGGCGCCGGCTGGTTCTTCCGAATGAAGGTTGCCAACCCCGGCGCGGCCGCGGCACTGCTGGATGCGAAGGCGTACCATCGGCACGTGGACGCCGCGTCTTAGCCCGCATTTCTCACCAACTTTCGATGTCCTCTGACCGGTCACCGTCACATTTCACCTGAAATGCGGGCTCTCAGAAACCCGCGCCCCAAACAGTTGGACCCAATCTCGACCACACTGTGTCTGCGTGCCCGGGGCGCCCAAGCGGCTGGGGCGCGTCCCGGCGTTGATGAACCGATGAGCCAATTCTCTTTGCTGGGCGCGGGTTTCATGGACCCGGAAATCTCACCCGCGGACTGTCAGGTATGCCGCGACCGCCCTCTGGTGAGATTTCCGGGTTAGCGAGGCTACGCCTCGGTCAAGGATTCTCCTCCGAAAGCAACTCGGCGACTCTGGCTTCAAGGTCGGAGTGACGCACCAAAGACTCGCCGACGAGTATGGCATGCGCACCGCAGAGGCTCATGCGGGCTACGTCGGCGCGGGTTCGAATGCCGCTCTCGGCCACCAACAGACGACTGGCAGGCGGGTTGGGTGGGCGATCCTGACGCGGGTCGTCCAGGCGGTGGCGCGTCGAGTTCGGCGGTCCCTGCGCGGACAGGCCTGGGATGCGCCGAGCCATGCGTTCGGTGGTGGCGAGGTCGACCGTGAACGTCTTGAGGTCGCGGTTGTTGACGCCGATCAGTCGGGCGTCGGCTTTCAAGGCGCGGTCCAGTTCCGACTCGTTGTGGACCTCGACCAGGACTGTCAGCCCGGCGTCCGCGGCCAGGCGGTGGAACCGGCGCAATCGCTCATCGTCCAGCACCGCCACAATCAGCAGGATGGCATCGGCGCCCCACTCGACCGACTCGAGAAGTTGGCGCTCATCGATGATGAAGTCCTTTCGCAGCAGGGGCAGATCGACGGCCGCGCGAATGTCGCGCAGGTGGGCCAGCGAGCCCTGGAAGAACTTGTCTTCTGTCAGCACCGAGAGGCACGCGGCCCCAGCCCGCGCATAGGCCTGCGCAATGCGGACGGGATCGAAATGAGGGCAGATGAGGCCGGCGCTGGGAGAGGCCTGTTTGACTTCGGCGATCAAGGCGATCGGTCCCCGTCGCGGTTGGCGCAAGGCACCACAGAAATCCCGAGACCCGCCCCGCCGGTTCAGGGCGGACCGGAGGCGGTCGGTGGTGACGGTGTCTGGCGGCCACGCGCGGAGTTCGCGCTGCTTGTGGTGCACGATGGTCTGAAGGATGTCCATGACGCGGCAGGGGGTTGCTGCGCTGGTCTTGACCGGGGCGGAACCTGCGGGCGGGTCAGGCGTCCGCCTCGTCGCGCACTCCGGCGAGGCGCTTGGCGGGGCAGCCGGCGCGCAGCCAGCCGTGGATAAACGCGTCGAGATCGCCGTCGAGGACGGCGTCGGTGTTGCTGGTCTCGACGCCGGTGCGGAGGTCTTTCACCATGCGGTAGGGCTGGAGCACGTAGCTGCGGATCTGGTTGCCCCAGCCGATGCTGCCTTTCTCTCCGTAGAAACGTTCCATCTCGGCGCGCTGTTGGTCTTCGCGCAACGCGTACAGCTTGGAGAGGAGCATTTTCATTGCTGTGGCGCGGTTCTGGTGTTGGGACCGCTGCGTCTGGCTGGCGGCGATCAGGCCGGTGGGGAGGTGCGTGATCCGGACGGCGGTCTCGACCTTGTTGACGTTCTGGCCGCCTTTGCCTCCGGAGCGGTAGGTGTCGACTTTCAATTCGCCGGGCGGGATCGCGATCTCGCCGCCCTCTTCGATCTCAGCGATCACGTCGACGCTGGCGAAGCTGGTGTGCCGGCGTTTGTTCGAATCGAAAGGCGAGATGCGCACCAAGCGGTGGACGCCCCGTTCCGCTTTGCAGAAACCGTAGGCGTTCTCGCCTGCGAGCGTGAGCGTCACACTCTTGACTCCCGCGACTTCTCCCTCGACGACGTCGGTGACCTCGACCGTCCAGCCCCGCCGTTCGCTCCAGCGCTGGTACATGCGCCAGAGCATGCTCGCCCAGTCGCACGACTCCGTTCCCCCCGCTCCGGCGTTGATGCTCAGAATGCAGTTGTTTCGGTCGTGCACGCCGCTCAACAGGATGCGGATTTCCATGTCGTCGATCTCCGCTTCGAGTCGGGCGACATCGCGGGTCAACTCGGCCTCGAGGGCTGTCTGAGCGGATTCGGGTTCTCCCTTGCCCAACTCGAGCATCACGCGCACGTCGTCGATGTGACCCTCGGCTCGAAGGAGGGGCAGAAGGTGACCGCGGATCCCGTTGGCTTCGTCGATTAAACGCTGCGCTTGTTCGCGATTGTTCCAGAACGAGTCTCTGGCCATCAGGGCGTCGATCTCGTCCAAGCGCTTCTGCCGGGTGGGAACGTCAAAGAAACCTCCGGAGATTGGCGAGCTTTGCGGCGGTGGCTTCGAGAGAGACTTGAACGGCGTCGAACATGGAGGAAAAAAGGATTATCGGCCGGTGTTGGGAGCGTTGCCCGGTCCCTGCGGCGGCGCGTTGGTCGGCCTCCCGCCGAGGAGCACCCCCGGATACCGATTCAGCACGGGCAGGAAGTCCGGGTTCCGCTCGGCGAAGCGCTTGAGTTCCGTGGTGAAGCGCTGCATAACCGGAACATTGTTGGTCTCGTAGTCCGCAACCGTCTTCTGCATCTCCTGCACCGCCGGTTGGAGCCGGCCGGCCTCGCGGCGCATCGTGCGGATTTGGGACAACATGAAGGCGTTCAGAAACACGATGAACAGGAGCAGAATGACCAGGCTCAGATTGAGGAGAATACGGATCGAGCGGACGCTCTTGACCAGTTCCATAAAATCCCGCTCGGACAAGGGGCCGGAACTCGAGGCGGACGACGGGGCCGAAGGAAAACGCGAATCGGGGGAACTCATACTAGGGAGTGGGCGTTCGGGGGGGGGTGTTCGTGCCGGGTCTGTTGGCGGCGTTGAGCTGTTCGAAGAAAGGGGTGAACTGTTGGAGCAGGGAGGCCATGGCGGGGCTCTTCTTGGCATACTCGCGGGCGTCGTTGACCATGGCCTGGAACACCGAACGGTTCCGCGTGATTAACACCATTTGGGTTTCGAGCCCGCGCTCATAGCTCTGAAACACGCGCGTCGCGGCTTGGACGCGCGCATGGGTCAGGGCGAATGCTCCAAAGAGGGCGGTGACCAACAAAAGCAGGGCGACCAAAACGGCCGTCAGCGAAAAGTTCTTACTCATGCCGGCGGGAGCATAGCCCTCCCGGCGTGCTTGTCCAAGGCTGTTTTTTCTCGATCGCTTGCATTCTCCCCATTCGCTCTCCACACTCGCACGGGCGGCGCGGCTTGCAGGATGCGCCCAAGATGGAACTATGAGCGGATCCCTGAATTCTGTCGACAAGAGGGCCGATGCTCCCGTGGGCGAGGTGCGGGCCCGGGTGCCCGTGGCGGTCGTGGGCGCATCGGGCTACTCGGGGGAGGAACTTGTGCGGCTGCTCCTCGGTCATCCCCAGGCGCACTTGACGGCGGTCACCTCGCGGCAGTATGCGGGGCAGACCGTCGCGCAGGTCTTTCCCAAGTTCGCCAGCCGTCCGGGGGCGCGCACGCTGCGATTCAGCGAGCCCAACGCCGACCTTCTCGGCACGCTGGCGCGGGTTGTGTTCCTTGCGTTGCCGCACGGCGTCGCCGCCGAGTTTGCGGTCCCCCTGTTGCAGCACGGTTGCCAGGTGATCGACCTGAGCGCCGATTTCCGGCTGCGCGACGCGCTCGTTTACCGGGAGTTTTACGCGCATGATCATCCGGCGCCCGACCTGCTTGCGCGAGCCGTTTACGGTCTGGTGGAGGTGTATCGGGAGGCGATCCGCGGCGCCTCGCTTGTCGCTGCGCCTGGCTGCTATCCGACCAGCATTCTGCTGCCTGCCATCCCGCTGCTGCGGGGCGGTCTGGTGCGATCATCCGATATCATCGTCAACTCGCTGAGCGGAGTGAGTGGCGCCGGGCGGAAAGCCGAGATCGACTATCTGTTTGTCGAGTGCAACGAGAGTCTGCGGCCCTACGCCGTCCCCAAGCACCGGCACCTCTCCGAAATCGAACAGGAACTCTCACTCGCTGCCGGCACCCAGGTGTGCATCCAATTCACGCCCCATCTTGTTCCCGTCAGCCGAGGCATTCTGACCACCATCTGCCTGGCCCCGACCGGGCGGGTCGAGGGAGCCGCCCAGGCCGCCGCGTTCGCGGACCGGGTGGACGCCTGCTACCAAGGGGCCTACGCCAACGAGCCCTTTGTCCGACTGTTGCAGGGCAAGGCCCTGCCGGACACCAAGAACGTTGTCGGGACGAACGTCCTCGAGATCGCCTGGCGCGTCGACCCCCGCACCGGGCGCCTGATCGTCATGAGCGCTGTGGATAATGTCGTCAAGGGCGCCAGCGGCCAGGCGGTGCAATGCCTGAATGTGCTCTGCGGTTTCGACGAGACCGCCGGTCTGTTCTGACTCACGGTTTGGGCCTGAGCCACGCGACGAAACCGCCGCCGGGGGCGAGATCGGCGCGCAAGACATCGCCTCGATGGACGGTTTCCCCGGTCGTGATCGCGACGCCGGTCGGATGAGGCGAGCCGTCCCGATACAGCGTGGCGATGCAGGGCGCCGGGCCAAGAAAACCGGCGGGGGCTTCCCAGACGATGCGCTCGGCTGTGCCGTTGAGCACGCCCACGTACCAGTCGGCGCCGGCACGGCGCGCAAACGCCGCCAATCTCCCGATCCGCGAACCTGGCAACACGACCGTCTGGTCCCAGACGACCGGCAGGGCTTGGATCAGCCCCAGAAAAGGACTCGCCAGATAATCGTCCGGGTGATCGGGCCAACACAGGAACGACGAGGTCGCGAGAATGGCCGTCGCCATTTGGAACGTCGCCGTCGTGTTCTTGAGGTACTTCGTCCGCACGTAGGTGGGGAGAAAGTCAGCGTGCCCGACCACCATGCGCGTGAAGGGGAGGGCGGCGTAGTGTTCGAGCGGCAGCTTGTCCCACAACACGTATTCCTGCTCGCGGATGCCCTCCCGAGTGATCTCGTTGGGCCAGGTCCGGACTTCGCCGGTCGGCTTGTTGGCGCCGTGGAAATTGATCATCAGCCGATGTTCGGCGGCGAGCCGGGTCAGATCCTCGTAGGCTTCGATCACCGCTTTGCTTTCGGAGTTGAAGAAATCGATTTTGACTCCTCGGACGCCGGCCTCCCGGCAGCGCTGGAAAAGTTCCCGGCGCGCCTCGGGTCGGGTGAGTCCCGGACCGTCGTCGCGCCCTTCCGGAAAGGCATGCCAGACGACGATCCCGACGCGTTTGCGGGCGGCGTAGTCACAGAGTTCCTTGAGCCGCGCCCACACGTCGCCGCCATCGGCGAGCCAGCCCCACCGCTCTGTCCGCCACCCGGCGTCCACCAGGAGGTGCTCGCAATGCAGGGCGGCGCACTGGTCCACAAACCACTTCTGCAGGTGCCACTGGGCGCCGTCGTTGCCGAACACACACCAGGTGATCAACGCGCGGCCGGGTTGAATCCACTCCGTTTCGACGCCTTCGGGAAAGAGCCCGGGATCGGGCGGATCGCACAGGTTATGAATGACGTCAGTCGTGACCAGGCTCTGCAAATCCGGCACTGCCACCGTGACGCGCCAGGGGGAGAGGATCTCGCCTTCGATCTGGAATCCGGTCGGATCATCCTGGAAAGCCGCTTCGAGCTTGGCGGTGCCGCTGGGACGCAAGGTCATGCCGCTGTAGCGAAACAGGTTCGCTTCCGTCAACAACAGGTACCCGCCCTCCGGGAGTTCGACGGTGACCGGTGGGCCGATGTGGACGGCCTCCGTGCCCCGGTCCGTCTGGCGGTGGAGTGGGATCTCGCCGCACCGCCCGCGCTGGTAGACACCTTCATAGTCGCCCGTATTCGTCTGGTACCAGACACCCGCCTCTTCCGGGAGCACCCAACCCGACGCTTCCCCGTGGACGGTCCGCGCGCCGTGGCCGGGAACGCGATAGCGGTAGGCGAGACCGTCGTCGAACACCCGGACTTCGAGCTGCCATTCGAGGCCTGAGGCCGCATGCCGCAACGGGAGGCTGTAGGCCCGACAGCGGTGAACGGCTTCGGCTTTCACCCCGCGCCAGGGATATTGCTCGTCGATCTCCCGCACGGTGGCTTCGCCCACGGCTGCGCTTTGGCCCAGATCCACCCCGTCGATGGTGATGCCCAAGGGCGAAGGCGCGATCAGAGTCCGTCCGTCGCGGTGGAGCGACCACGTCAGACGGCCTTGCGCGTCGGCTTGGATGCGCCCGGCGAGCTGCCTGCCGGGGCTGTTGAATTCGGCGGCCAAGGCAGCGTGACCAAGGAGGAGAACAAGGAGGAGAGGTTTCATGGAATGCGTGGTGATCGGAGGTTTTGCGTACGATGCCCCGCCCGTCCCGCGGCCGCGGAGCCAGCGCGCAGCGGAACCGCATCATGCCGAGGCGAGGTGATCGCGGTTCTCGTACACCTTCAAGATCGCGTCCGCGATGTCGTCCATGTCCGCCTTGGTGCCCAGCAGCGGCCCGGAAGCCCAGATCATCGCCATCTCCTCACAGACCTGATCGCATTTCGGGCAGAGCATCCCGTCACGGAACTCCTTGAGTCGGCGTTCGGAGAAGGTTCGTCGATAGACTCTGCTTTGGACGATATGGTCGATCCACGGTTCGCGGTGGAGTCCGTTCGTGATATAGGGACTGAGGGCGACGCCTTCGGCGGCCATGGCCTTGAGGAAACGGGCGCGGTCGACGTTGTTGAAGTGCTCTTTGCGGTAGCGCATGGCGTACAAGTAGAACGAGCCGCTCGCGGTGCCCGGATACAGCTTCTGCGGAACCAGGCCGGGGCAGCCTTTCAGCCGGGCGGTCAGATAGGCTGCGTTCTCGTTGCGGCGTTGGAAACGTTCCTGGACTCCCGCCAGTTGGCCGAGCAACAACGCCGCTTGGAGCTCGTTCATCCGGTACTTGGGGCCGATCACTTCGGTCTTGCCGCGGCGCGACGTGCCGTGGTTGTGCACGGTGTAGACCTTGTCCATCAAGGCCTCGTCATCGCCGATGACCGCCCCGCCTTCGCCGCACGCGATGGTTTTGCTGGTTTGAAAACTGAAACAACCGAGCGGCGCGATGGCCCCCAGCTTCTTGCCCTGGTACTCCGAGAGGTGCGCCTGGCAAGCGTCTTCGATGACGGCCAGGTTGTGCTTGCGACCGATCTCGAGCATGCGTTCGAGGTGGCAGGGCTGACCCATCATGTGGACTGGCATGAGGGCGCGCGTGTTCTCGGTGATGCGCCGCTCGACGTCGTCGGGATCGAGTTGGAACGATTCCGGGTCGAGATCGGCCAGCACCGGCAACGCGCGGGCCGCCAGGATCGACGCGATGGTGCCGGGATCGGTGTAGGGTGAGGTGATGACCTCGTCGCCGGCGCCAATGCCCAGCGCCTCGACGCAGGTGTGCAGGGCCTGCGTGCCTGAGCCCGTGGCGACGCAGAACTTGGTCCCCAGCAACTCGGCGTAGGCCTTCTCGAAGGTCGGCACCGTGCCGGTAGCCGACTGAATGCGGCACCAGATTCCGCTCTTTGTGGTCTTGGCGACCGATTCCATGACCTTGTCATCCACGTAGGGCCAGGAGGGCCACGCGCGGTTCTTGCGCACAGGGTCGCCGCCCAGCAGGGCCAGTTTCCTGGCGTTGCCGGTGGTGTCCCCATATAGGGGCAGGGTGTGAGAGGCCACCGCAGCCGAACCGACGGATGCGACGGTGATGAACTGCCGGCGATTCAAGGTGTTGTCTTTCATGGTGACTCGAGTTGAGGTTGATCCTCACTGGGCCCGAAACGGTCCTCGGATGCTGATGAGGTCCGTGACTGTCTTGCCGTTGCGCTGGATGCGGGAGAGCGTGTAGACCGTGCCGTCCTTTCCGACGGCGATCGAGTTCACGTATGCGGGGCGATCACCGTTCTCGAAAAAGATCGGCCCCTGGTCGCGGTACGTGCGCGTCGGGATGTGGTACGTGACCAGGTGCAGGTTCTCGATCCCTTTGGACTCGCCCATAGCGGTCGCTGTCTTGCCTTTCACCCGTTTGCCGCCCTCGTACACCGGACCGCCCGTCAGATAATGAATCGTTTTGCCGTCCGGGCCGAGGGTGAAGCCGAGGTACCCGTAGCTGAACTGATCGAACATCCCGCTGCGCTGCGAGGGCAGCGAGGTGATCCGGTCGAGCACCTCGACGCGGTTTGCGCCCGGTTCGTACTTGTACAGATAGCCCGAGTTCCCGTGAACCATGCAGATCGCCCGCTCGGGCTGATACCAGAACGTCTGACGCCAGTTGTAGGCCATGTGGCCGGGCGACGTCGGATCGTAAAGTCCAAGATAATCTTTCTTGAGGTCTTCGTCCGCGATCGTTTCCACCGCGTCCGTGTCCGAGCGCCACCGCAGAATCGCGCCGTCGCCGGTGCTGAAGTAGGCGGAGCCATCGTTCGGATCGACAGCGATCGAGCGGCACAAGGTGCGATAGGTCGGGCCGCGTCCATTCTCGCCCTGCTGGGCGAACAGGCCGAAGTTCTTGAGTTCGCCTGTGCTCAGGTCTTTGCGCAGGAAGTAGCCGCTGGGCCAGGTGATCCCGAAGATGCGCCCCCGGCGCGCATCCATGTTCATGGTCAGAATCCCTTCTCCGTGCGGTGCCAGGCCGAGTTCCTCGAACGCGCCGGATTTCATGTCGAAGGCGAGGAAGTGCCCGCCGGGGTAGGGTTCGTAACCGGCCGGGGGGATGCCGGTCTTCTCCATCCCGTCGATGATGCTGTAATAGCCCACGTGGGTCGCGAAATAGAGCTTGCCGTTGGCCTCGACGAAGTTGACGTGCGCTTTGCCTTGGGCGATGACCTTTCGTCCCGCTTCGCCGCACGCCGCGGTCAGATCCCCCAGATGACGGACCGTGTCTCTCCTGGGGTCATACACGTACATCTGACCCGCGAGATCGAAGGCCTCGGAGCACAGGACATAGTAGATGCGCCCGTCGCTGGCCGCCAACATCCCGTTGTACGTGTCGTGTCCCTGGGGAAAGCCGGAGTCGTGGGTGCGCGCCACCAAACGCCCGGACCGGGTCTGCCCGGCAGCGGTCGGGCGGGCGGCGGGACTGGCCCAGACCAGAAGGGCCAGGGCGAGCGGGACGAGGCGGGGGAGATGGGGCACAAGGGTTCTCATCGTGTTAAGGCTGTGTGGTTTCATAGACATTCAGAGAGGGTTGGGTGGTGCGTCAGCGGGGCTTGGGCCGAGCCCGTCGAATGGCCGGCGTCCCCTCCGATCGCGTGTTCGCCCTTTCATTCGAAGGGTGCCAGCGATTTGAGATAGCTGGCCGAGTTGGCGATGTCTTGCTGAACTTGCTGCGGTGTGCGCGGGACGCCCTTGACGCCTTCGATCTCCATCGTGATCGGGCCGGCGAAGTGGTGGTCTTTGAGGATTTGCAGGACGGCAGGGATATCGACGCGTCCCTGGCCCAGGGCGGGGAAGTGCCAGCTTTCGAATTCGCCGTTGTGGTCTTTGATTTCCACGGTGGCCACGGAGTCGATGATCTTGCGCAGTTCGGTTGGGGCGTCGGTTCCCCGGTTGTAGAAATGGATGTTTCCCGTGTCGAAGTTCACCCGGACGTGCGGGTGATCGACCTGCCGCATGGTCTCGCGCAACACGTCGCCGTTGGTGCCAAGGTCCGGATGCGTCTCGATGGCGATCGTCACGCGGTGCTTGGCGGCGAGGTCACCCGCTTGGCGGAGGCGCTGATAGATGATCGATGGGGCGACGTCCCGACGCTTGACCGACAGGAAAAGATACCTCACTCCCATGCGCTCGCATGTGGCCAACTGCCCGGCCAGGCGATCGAGTCCCTCGGGTTGCGACATATCAGCATAGCCGCGAAAGACCACCGCCGTCAGCCCGTGAGCGGCGAGGCGTCTCTGGATGGCTTCGACCTGATCGGCAGCCGGCACACTCATGAAGACGTTCTTGATCCCGATCGAGGGCAGGTGGGACCAGGCGGCCTCCTCACAGCCCTGATAGTTGGCCAAGCGACAGGCCAGCCGAAACTTGGCGCCGGCTGGCGGGGTGGAATCGGCCAGCCCGGCCTGAGCGGACACGAGATGCAGGCCGGCGATCGACAGGACAAACACCCAACCGAGGGCCAGTTGGCCGAGGGGCATTCGCATGCAATCGCCCTGGATCCTGGGGCACACCGTTGCGTTCATCAGGTTGCGTTGGTTGCGCGAACTGGCCGCCAGCGTAGTCGCCGCCGCGGCGGACAAACAAGCAAAATGGCCACATCCCCGGTTCATTCGGGGGTCGTCGCCGTTCTGAAAGCGCTGGCGTGGGAGGCGTTGGGCTGCGAAGGTGAGGGCGTTGAAACTCATTGGCAAGAGATTCGAATTGTATCTTGGTCTGATTGCGTTGGCATTTCTGGGGGCGGGGTGTGTGTTGGTGCTGATGCCCTTCGCGTCGGCGCTTCTTTGGGCGGTGGTGCTCTGTTTCACTGTGTGGCCGGTCTATGAGACCCTGCTGAAGATGGTGGGCGGGCGGAGGACCCTGGCGGCGTTCCTGGTCACGCTTGGGATGACGCTGCTGGTGTTAATGCCCTTTGTGATTGCGGGCATCACGCTGGCGGACAACGTGCGGGAGTTGACGGTGGCGATGCGGGTGTGGATCGACGCAGGACCGCCGGAGCCGCCAGCCTGGTTGCGCAGCGTCCCGTTTCTGGGTGAATCGGCGACCGCCTATTGGATAGAGTCGGCGCGCGACAGCGCGAGTTCCTTGGACACGTTCAAGCAGTTCCTCGAGCCGTTCAGCGCGCGTTTGCTGAAGATCGGTCTGGCCCTTGGGCGGGGGCTGTTCGAGATGACAGTGAGCGTGCTGGTTTCTTTCTTCTTGTTCCGGGATGGGGCGGCGGGGGCGGAGCGCCTCAAGACGGCCTTGGGCCGGATCGCCGGAGACCGGGGGCGAACTTTGCTGGACGTGGCGGGGAAAACGGTGCGGGGCGTGGTTTACGGGATTATTGGGACGGCGCTGGTGCAGGCCGTGGTGGCCGGGATTGGCTTCGCGATTGCCGGGGTGCCGGCGCCGGGATTGCTGACCTTGCTGATGTTCTTTGTCGCGATTCTACCTTTCGGCGCCCCGTTGGTGTGGGTCCCGGCCGCCTTGTGGCTGTTTTACCAAGGGCATTTGGGCTGGGGCGTTTTTATGCTGGTGTGGGGCACCGGCGTCAGCAGCGTTGACAACCTCGTCAAGCCCTGGCTGATCAGCCAGGGCAGCCGGCTGCCGTTTCTGCTGATCTTCTTCGGGGTGCTGGGCGGCGCGGTCGCCTTCGGCTTCATCGGCGTGTTTCTCGGGCCGACTCTTTTGGCGGTGGGCTATCGGCTGCTCAAAGAATGGATCGCGACAGCCCCGCGCATCGGGCCGGCGGCCACGCTCGCCGAGCAGGCAGCGCCGGGCGACCCGGACAATGGCTGGAGCGAGCCGGAATCGCCCTAGAGTTACTCCCTCGATGAAATCTGTAGTAAATGAGTCAAGTTTTTGCGCCGCGCAGCGGCGCCACTTAGCGAGGCGTCGGGTGTCGGTGACCGTTGTGAACACCCAGCGGCCACGAGTCGTTCACACGCCTCGCCGGTCTGAGGCGCAGCCTCGCTAAATCAGTTCGAGTTGGGTCGCATCGACCCGGATTGCGGCGGCCTGACCGATGAAGTCCAGGCGCAACAGTGCCTCGGTCATGCCGCGTCTGCTCTCGACCCAGGCGGCCATGCCTTGGAGCGGTCCCGACTTGATGCGCACTTTCATTCCCGGGCCGATGGTAGGGGCGAGCCGGACCTCGAGTTCGGTGTCGAGCGCCTCGAGAATGTCTTGCAGTTGCGCGGCGAACTCCGCTTGGTCGGGAACATCCAGCAGGTTCGCCACGTAGTCGCTCTGGTAAACCGTCTGCCGCTCTGTGGGGTGGAGTTCCAGGAACACGTACCCGGGAAACAGAGGCTTGTGGAAGACCACCTTTTTCCCACGGTACTTTCGAACACTCCGGTAACACGGCAGCGTGGTGGCCAGGCCCTCCCGCTCGCAGTATTGCACCAGCTTTTTCTCGCAGCGCGGACGGGTGTGCGCCACGAACCACAACAGATCGCTCATGGGCGTGTTTTGAGGCCCAACACCTTTCGCCAACGCGCCAACTGACGATGCACCTCGCGCGGCCCGGGCGATCCTGGCAGCGTGCGCCGGCGCATCGCCCTGTCCAGGTCGAAGAGGCCGGGTGCGCAGGCTCCGAGCCGGGGCGACACCTGCCGCCATTCGTCGGTTGTGAGTTGGTCGAGTCGCCGGCCGGCCTTCTCCGCATGGGCCACGGCAGCCCCGACCAGGTGATGGGCTTCCCGGAAGGGAACGCCTTGCCGCACCAGATCGTCAGCCAGATCCGTGGCCAAGAGTTGCGGATCACTGGCAGCGGCCCGGCACACCTCCGCACGCACACTCGTGTGGGACAACATCGCTGCCATCAACCGCGCACACGCACGCGTCGTGTCGGCGGTGTCGAACAACCGTTCCTTGTCTTCCTGCAGATCGCGATTGTAGGTCAAGGGCAGGCCCTTGAGCAACGCCAACAGGGCCACGAGATTGCCAATCACCCTTCCGCTCTTGCCGCGGGTCAGTTCCGCCACATCGGGGTTCTTCTTTTGCGGCATCAGAGACGACCCGGTGGTGTAGGCGTCGCCGATGCGAATGAAGTTGAACTCGGCGCTCGCCCAGAGAATCACGTCTTCGGCCAGGCGGCTCAGATGGACGGCGATCAGAGCGCAGACCGCGCAGAACTCGACGACGAAATCGCGGTCGCTCACCGCGTCCATCGAGTTGTTTGTGAGCCGCGGACGTCCGCGGGCATCGACGAATCCGAGTTGGCGAGCGACGAACGCGCGATCGAGGGGCAGCGTGCTGCCTGCCAGCGCGCCGCTGCCGAGCGGGCAGACCCCGAGGCGGACGGCGCTGTCTTCCAGCCGGGCATGATCCCGCTGGAACATCTCGACGTAGGCCAACAGGTGGTGGGCGAAGAAGACCGGCTGGGCGCGCTGGAGATGCGTATAGCCGGGAATGATGATCTGGGCATTTGCCTCGGCCAATCGGACGAGCGCCGTCTGCAGCGCGCGCAGATCGTGCCCCAGCACGGTCGTCTCATCGCGCAGCCACAGGCGCAGGTCGAGGGCCACCTGATCGTTGCGCGACCGTCCGGTGTGGAGCTTGGCGCCGGCTGGCACACGTCGCGTCAGCTCTGCCTCGATGTTCATGTGCACATCCTCGAATTCGGGGCGCCAACGGAACTTCCCCGCGGCAATCTCCGTGCCGATGGCCACCAAACCGGCCAGGATGGCCTTCAACTCCGTTTTGGTGAGGAGTCCGACCCGCTGCAGCATGGCCGCGTGCGCCATCGAGCCCGCCAGGTCATGCCGCCACAGCCGCCAGTCGAACGAAATGGACTCGGAAAAGGCGGCCACTTCGGCTGCCGGGCCGCCCGAGAACCGGCCCGACCGGGCCACCGGAGACGAGGTCTTGCCCATAGTCAAAGCCGTACTCTGGGTTGAGCGGGCCCGGAAGTCACGCTTGATCCTGGTAGCACACGGCGCGTTGGGCCATCGAGTCGACGTTGAGCAGGAGTTTCGTCTCGCCGGCTGGCCCCCCGGGATCGACGACCCACAGGGCTTCGGCCAAGGCGCCCGCCGACGGCAGCAAGCGGGCGAGTTGATTGGGCTGACCGAAGATCCAGGGTTCGTTGAGCCAGTGGCCTTCGCGTTCGGGGGTGACCGCCAGGTAGAGCATGTCCATTTCGACCAGGTCGTTGAAGAAGTGGGTGCCGAGCGAGACATCCGGGACAAGGCCGTCGTGCATCACGGCCAGTTCGCAGATGACGGCGACCGTGTTGATTTCCGCGAACGACACCGGAACGCCCAGCGACGGCATCGAGGTGCCCCACCGTCCCGGACCGACCAACATGATGGTGCGGGCTTCGCGTGAGGATTCGAGGTGCGTGAGCCGTCCGATGGTGCGCGCCACCGAGTAGCGCTGGCTCATCCCCAATCTGGCTGTAGACCGACGGCACCACGTAGATCAGCCGATCGATCACGGTCGCGAGGCTGTGGCCGACGATCGGACCGTGGGATTGGAGGACGATCCGCTCGGGCGGCGATGGCGTCCGGCAGCTTCGACCCGGCTGCCGTCGCCACCGATCTTGACCTGGAAGGGGCGGCACTGGACCAGGTTGATGCGGAACCGTCCGTCCGGGGCGAAGTTCGCGGTGAACTCGATGTCCACCGGGTAGTTGTAGGCGCGCTGGAGGGTCTGGCACAGCTCGCGCATCGCCGGCACGAAATCGGTTTCGCTCAGGAGCCGCTCGAAGGAGAGCACGCCGGCGAACGCCTCTTCGGGACGAGCCGTGGATCGGCCCGGGGCGGGGCGTGCTCGTCCCGCGTCGCAAAGAGATCGATCAGATCGGCAGGGAAACGCTCGGCCACTCGGTGAAATCGCGGCTGAGGAGGCGATTGGCCTGGAGGTCGAGCACATCCACACGCCGCTGGGCGAAGGCGCGCCATTCGTCCGGGCGGGCTTCGGGGCGTTTGAGGGGGGCGTTGAGGGCGACCAGGCGGGTGTAGTCGTCGTCGGTGCGGTCCACGGCGCGGGTGCCCAGGCCGAACACCAGCCGCAGCATGCCGGCCTGTGGGTCGATGTCCTGCGTGCCAGACGAACGGATTGAAGGAGAAGCCGACGCCGGCGATGTGGGGGAAGAACAAGTCGCCGTACATCTCGCCGGAGACGCGCTGGATGAGCAGGGCCATCTGCTCGTCGCGATCGAGCAGGCCGTGGTGCTGGCGGTAGCGCAGGCCCTCCTCGCTCATCGTGCTGGCGTAGACGGTGCGCACGGCGTTCATGAAGGCTTCGAGGCGTTCCTGGGGCGATCCCTGGTTGGCGCAGAAGACGCTCTCGTATTTGCCGGAGAAGGCGTTGCCGTAGTTGTCTTCGAGCAGGCTGCTCGAGCGCACGATCAGCGGGGACTGGCCGAAGTATTCGAGCATTTCCAGGAACTGGTCCTGGATGTAGTCGGGGAATGCGCCCTGCAGGATCTTCTGTCGCGCTTCGGCGGCCCGCTGCAAGCCGAGGGCGAAGTCCTTCTGGCGTCGCCGCAGCCACCAGCAGCCGTTCTGGACCAGGTAGGTGTAGAACACATCGGAGCCGACGTAGAACGAGTCGTGGCTTTCGAGCCGTTCCGCCCACCGGGCATCGGCGTGCTTAAGGATGGCCCGCGCCAGCAGCATGCCGAGGGATTTGCCGCCGATCTGGCCGGTGCCGATCATGCGCTGCATGATTTCGACCAGCATCGTCGAGGTCGAGGTAGCGGCGGGCCAGGGACTGGAACCGCTCGTCGCCGGTCACCACCATCTTCATCAATCGCTCGAAGAGCTCCGGCGGCCGCTGCGGCGACGGGCTGGCCGGCTCGGAGGGCGCTGACTGTCTGCTGAGCCTGCTGGAAGGTGCGCACCCAGACGCCGGGCCGGTGGATGCTGAACTCGAGCCAGGGCTTGGGCACCGTCGCCAGAATATCCGTGATCGTGGCGCTGCTGGTGACCGGCTTGAACTCCTCCCCTGCCAGACAGTGGAACAGGTAGAGGGTGGGCGTGTGCCGCTGCCAGACCTTGACGGGGTGGATGAACAAACCGGTTCCTGGCGGCGGAACACTTCGATCACGACCTGCGCGGTCTTGTTGATGCTGTCGGTGGCGTGAAAGGAATGCTGGTTTTTCAGCAGCGCGAAATAGGCGATCGTGTCCAGCTCGTACAGGTACGGGCATGCGATCATGAAGAAGTTGCCCAGCATCCGGTCGCTGAACCAGTCTGCCGCCAGGTCCGACAGGCAGTCGAAGATGTAAAAGGCGCCCACCCCCTTGCGTTCGATCACATCGAGGATGCCAGTGAGAAACCGCTCGAACCCGTCTTGGGGATCGAAGGTGTGAACCTCAGCCTTCGCGCCCGGCGGCAGGAGAGGCGCGTGCGGAGCGAAGCGGAAGTAGATGAGGCGGCGCCCGAGGCGAGCCGCCTCGCGGCAGAGCGGCTCCAGCAGTGGCTGGTAGTCCTCGAGGCTGTCCACTTCCCAAACCACGTTGTCACCCGCCCGCAGGCCTTGGAGGACGCGGTCCAGGCCCGGGCGTCCGGTGCTCAGGGGAGTTGGAGTGGCTGGCATATGGGGGGGCGGTCATTCAGGCGTCTGCACGCCAAGCGTCATCCCAACCCGGCTGGCTCGTTCGGGGGGCACCGCCCGGCCCCGACGACGCCGGTCCTTCGTCGAGCGAATTCGAGGATTCTCGTGGTTGCGCCATGTCGATGTCAGTCACGCGTTTAGCGAGGCTTCGCCTCAGACCGACGCGGCACGTTGCCAGATTGTCTGGGTTGGGCCTTGACCTTCGTCACCGGCGCCCGACGCCTCGCTAAGTGACGCCGCTGCGCAGCGCAAAAACTTGACTCATCCACTACAGATTTCAAAATGAGAGTCACTCTAGTTTTGCCGGGCAACTGCCGCAAAGCTCCCTGGTGTCAGATTGCGCCATGCGCGTCGAGCCAAATCGACCTTGTATCACATTAACTAATACTTTCTATCCCCGTGTAGAAAAGGTTGGACCGGCGCGTTGCGCTGGCCTATGAACGGCCCCACTTTTATGCCGATTCGTCGCTACGGTACAGGACGCGGTGGTGCAGACCGCGGCCGGTGCGTTTTATGGCGAATGGAGGATGGTTCAAGTTGTGTTCTGGCCTTTTCTGAGAATATCCCATGGGACTGATTCACGAGACCCTCGATGTGGTTCGCAGGCGCGACGCCAACGAACCGGAGTTCCTCCAGGCGGCGACCGAAGTGCTCGAGTCGATCGAGCCGGCGATCCAGCGCCACAAGAAGTACCGGGATGGCAACATCCTGGGGCGCATCGTCGAGCCGGAGCGGGTGGTGATGTTCCGGGTGCCGTGGCAGGACGACCAAGGCCAGTTCCGGATCAACCGTGGTTATCGCATCCAGATGAGCAGCGCGATCGGGCCTTACAAGGGGGGCCTGCGCTTTCATCCCACAGTCAACCTGGGCATCCTGAAGTTCCTGGCGTTCGAGCAGGTTTTCAAGAACTCGCTGACGACTTTGCCGATGGGGGGGGGCAAAGGCGGCTCCGATTTCGATCCCAAGGGCCGATCCGATCACGAGGTGATGCGTTTTTGCCAGAGCTTCATGACGGAGCTATTCCGCCACATCGGGTCCGACACGGACGTGCCGGCGGGGGACATCGGGGTGGGAGGGCGCGAGATTGGGTATCTTTACGGGCAGTACAAGAGGCTGGCCAACGAGTTTACGGGCGTGCTCACGGGCAAGGCTGTGCCCTGGGGCGGATCGCTGATCCGTCCGGAGGCGACCGGCTACGGCTGTGTTTACTTTGCCCACGAGATGCTCAAGACCCGAGGCGACTCACTCGAGGGGAGGATCTGCGCCGTGTCCGGCTCCGGCAACGCGGCGCAATACACGGTCGAGAAGCTGATCCAGGTCGGCGCGAAGCCGGTGACCATGTCCGATTCCAACGGGTTCATCCACGACAAGGGCGGCATCGATCTCGAGCGGTTGGAGTGGATTAAGAACCTCAAGAACGTTCGGCGCGGGCGCATCAAGGAGTACGCCGACAAGTTCGGCGCTACGTATGTCGAGGGCCAGCGCCCGTGGATTGTCAACTGCCACTGCGCGTTTCCCTGCGCCACCCAGAACGAGATCAGCGGCGAGGATGCCAGCCGGCTGCTTGCGGGCGGCTGCTTTCTGGTGTCCGAAGCCGCGAACATGCCATCCGAGCCGGAAGCCATTCGCCTGTTTGCCGACAAGAAGATTCTCTATGGCCCGGGCAAGGCGGCCAACGCCGGCGGCGTCGCCACCTCCGGTCTCGAAATGACCCAGAACGCCATGCGTCTGCCCTGGACGCGCGAGGAGGTCGACGAGCGGCTGCGCGGGATCATGACCACCATCCACCAGAACGCCTGGGACACCGCCGTCGAGTACGATCGTCCGGGCAATTTGGTGGTGGGCGCGAATATCGCCGGCTTCGTCAAGGTCGCCGATGCGATGCTGGATCAGGGCTTGGTTTGAGGACCCGATCGGTGCGACAAGGGCATGCGGGCTTGGTCTGGTGGGCTGGCGCTTGCTGGCTTGCATGGGCGGTTCTGCTGAGCGGGTGCGCGTCGCGCGGGACGCCTGCGCTCGAACGTCATGAGTTCACCGAACCGCAGATGGGGGTGCCTTTTCGCATCGTTCTCTACGCGCCGAACGCCTGGGCCGCCCGGGAGGCTGCTCGCGCCGCCTTCGACCGCATCGCGGCACTGAACCTGGTGCTGAGCGATTATGAAGACGAGAGCGAGTTGGCGCGGTTGTCCCGGACGGCCGGAACGGGGCAAGCAGTCCCTGTGAGTGATGACCTGTGGCGGGTGCTGGCGCGGGCCCAGGAGCTGGCGCGCCGCACGGGCGGGGCGTTTGACATCACAGTCGGCCCTTACGTGCAACTCTGGAGGCGGGCCCGTCGTCAGCGGGCCTTGCCGGAGCCGTCGCGGATGGAAGCCGCCCGTCAAGCTGTTGGTTTCGAGCAACTCGAACTGGATCCGGTCCGCCGCACAGCCCTGTTGCGGCGTCCGCGGATGCGCCTCGATCTTGGGGGGATCGGCAAAGGGTACGCATTGCAGGAGGCGATCAAGGTGCTCGACGAACGCGGTCTCTATCGCGCCTTGGCGACGGGCGGAGGCGACATGGTGGCCGGGGATCCTCCTCCGGGCAAGGCGGGCTGGCGCATCGAGGTTGCTCCTCTGGATGTGCCGGATGCGCCGCCGGCGCAGTTCGTGTTTCTGCGCCGGCAGGCGCTGGCGACGTCGGGAGACCTTTTCCAGCGCGTTGAGCTGGGTGGCCGGCGCTACTCGCACATCGTCCATCCGCGCACGGGGATGGGGCTGACAGATCACAGTTTGGTGACGGTGATCGCCCGCGACGGGATGACGTCAGACGCACTTTCGACTGCCGTCAGCGTTCTTGGTCCGGACTCGGGCGTCAGGCTGGTCGACCGGGAGCGCGGTGCTGCTGTTCACGTGGTTCGGGAGATCAACGGGGTGTTGGAGCGGCGGGTGAGCCGTCGCTTCCCGTCGCGGAGAATGCGCTTGCGCCAAGGCCCTTCGTTGGTAAAGTCGCCGCCGCTTCAGCAGGGCGGCGGCCACCGGCAGCGGTGGTTTTTCTGTTTACTCGAACCCGGATGACACGATCGTGAAAGTCTTTAGTGGCGGCTCCAATCAGCCTCTGGCGGAGGCGATCTGCAAGTATATCGGCATCGAATTGGGCAAGTGCGATGTGACCCAGTTCCCCGATGGCGAGACGTTCGCCAAGATTCTCGAGAACGTGCGGGGGCAGGATGCCTTCATTGTGCAGTCTTCGAGTCCGCCGACGAACCATCATCTGATGGAGTTGTTCATCATGATGGACGCCCTGAGGCGGGCCAGCGCGAGCCGGATTACGGCGGTGCTACCCTTTTACGGGTACGCCCGGCAGGACCGCAAGGATCAGCCGCGAGTGCCGATCACGGCCAAGCTGGTTGCCAATCTGCTCGTGGCGGCCGGGGCCAATCGCGTGTTGACGATGGATTTGCACGCTCAGCAGATCCAGGGCTTTTTCGACATCCCAGTGGATCATCTGTACGCAGCGCCAGTGATGTACCAGTACTTGAAGCAGAAACAGATGACGAACCTGGTCGTGGTGAGCCCGGATGTGGGCGGTTTGAAGATGGCGTATGCCTATTCCCAAGTGCTGAGCGCCGGTCTGGCCATTGTCGCCAAGCGCCGCAAGAGCGCGACGGAGGTCGAATCGCTGACTGTGATCGGCGAAATTCGCGGCAAGAATGTGCTCCTGGTCGACGATCTCACCGAGACCGCCGGCACACTCACGACGGCGGCAACCATGCTCAAGCGCAAGGGTGCCAAGCAGATCCTGGCTGCCGTCTCGCACGTGTTGCTCAACGACCTGGGTATCGAACGGCTGCGAAAATCCCCTATTGACGAACTTATTACGACTGATACAGTTCTTCGCCCTGTTATTGACGGTGTGAAGATTACCACCCTGTCGGTGGCGGGGTTGTTGGGCGAAGCTATCAAGCGAATCCACACAAATTCCTCGGTTACTTCGCTTTTTGAGTTTAAAGGCGGGCGAACCAGTTAATGCTGGTCGTCTGTCGAATGACGAATGATCTGACATGAAAGCGGTTCCCTTAACGGTCTATCCGCGAACGGCCCTGCGTCGCCGGGAGGTCAAGAAACTCCGGGCGACGGCCCGTGTCCCGGCGGTGATCTACGGACGGCAACGTCCGCCACAAACCCTGGAGATCGAACTCGAAACGCTCAAGGATTTGATCGAAGAATCGGTGGCGAAGAACGTGCTGTTGGACCTTGCGGTCGAGGGGGATGCGGAGCCGAAGCGTCTGGCGCTGCTGCAGGATGTGCAGCATCACCCGCTTTCCGGGGGCATTCTACACGCCGACCTTCACGAGGTGGCTCCCGATGAGACGGTCACCATCACCGTGCCAGTCGAAACCACAGGCGAGGCGATTGGCGTCAAGACGAATGCAGGCGTGTTGGAACATGTTCTCTTCCAGGTCAAGGTGCGGGCCTTGCCGAAGGATCTGCCTGAGGTTTTGGTGTTGGACGTTTCGCACCTCGAATTAGGGCAGGCGATCCACATCGGCGATATTCAGCCGCCGCCGGGCGTCGAGATCCTCGGCAGCAAGAACATCACGGTCATCGCCGTGGCGGCGCCGATTACGGAAGCCGAGGAAACGGCAGCGACCGAGGCGGCCGAGGGTGGCTTGGCGGAACCCGAAGTTCTCAGCGAGAAGAAGGAAGAGGGTGCGGCTCAGGGCGAAGCAGCACCGGCCAAAGGAGCCGACAAGAAAGCGCCGGAGAAGGGGCCCGAGAAGGCCGCCGAGAAGGCTCCCGAGAAAAAGGCCGAAAAGAAGCCGGAGAAGAAGCCCGAGAAGAAGAAGTAGGCTTAGAAAGACGCGGACGCGGCAGTCTGGCGTCCGCCCGCTTCCACTCGGCCTCGCGCTGGGATGGAGAATGCGCGACTCATTGTGGGGCTGGGGAACCCGGGCAGCGAATACGTTCGCACGCGCCACAATGCCGGTTTCCTGGTGGTCGAGAGCCTGGCAGAGCGCTGGCAGGCGGTGTGGCGCGCGGATGCGAGTTTGAAGGCGCGCGTGGCGCGGGCCCAGCGGGAAGGCACACGGTGCTGGTTGGTTCAGCCGCTGACTTTCATGAACGAGAGCGGCGTGGCGGTGGCGGGCGTGATGCGCTATCACCGCATCGATCTGCAGCGGATTGTGGTCATCGTCGACGACGCCGATTTGCCGTTGGGGGAGTTGCGGATGCGTCCGCGCGGTGGCAGCGGCGGGCACCATGGGCTCGAGTCTGTGTCGGAGCACTTGGGAACGTCGGACTACCCGCGGCTGCGTCTTGGAATTGGTCGGCGTCCGGAAGTGGGCCGGGAGATCACAGGCCATGTGCTTGGCCGCTTCGCGCCGGATGAGACGGCGCTTTTCGGCCAGGTAGTGGAGAGGGCGGCGGATGCCGTCCACTGCTGGATGAATTCCGGCATTGACCTGGCCATGAATCGTTTTAATGGGGCGGTGGTCGCCCCGATAACAAAGGACAGTTGAGTGAAACGTTACGAAGGTTTGTTCATCCTCAATACGGCTGGCAAAGAGGAGGCGATCAAGGAATTGATCGACAAGCTCTCCGAGGAAATCGTTGCCGCCGGCGGCAAGATTGAAACGGTCCAGAAGATGGACAAGCGTCCGTTTGCGCGGGTGGCCGACCAGCGAAAGAACTCCGGTTTCTACGTGAACATCATTTTCGAGGGCACGCCGTCGCTCGTGGCCAACCTCCGTGCACGATTCGCTCCGAATCCGGATGTCTTTCGCACACTCTTCACGATCGCCCCTGCACCCAAGCCGGTTGCCGCCTGAGCCCCTTCTCGTCCCGCGCTATGGCAAATTTCAACAAGGTCATTCTAGCCGGGAATCTCACTCGGGATCCCGAGCTTCGGTACACGCCCAAGGGCATGGCCATCGCCAAACTCGGCTTGGCGCTCAACCGCAGCTTCACCACCGAGTCGGGGGAGAAACGCGACGAAGTCACGTTTGTGGACGTTGACGCCTTTGGCCGACAGGCTGAAGTGATTGGCCAATACATGCGCAAAGGCCGTCCCATTCTGATCGAGGGCCGCCTGAAGCTGGACCAGTGGGAGGATAAGACCACCCACCAGAAGAAGAGCAAGCTGGCGGTGGTGCTCGAGTCTTTTTCGTTTCTCGATTCGGGGCGAGGCGAGGGCAACGCTGCCGACGCGAACTCGACCCGACCGGGATCCGGCGCCGCCGGTGTTGCGGACAACGCAGCTCCCGTCTCTTCGCCTGCGCCCTCTCCGGACCCGGGAGCACCCGCGACGGAGGAGGACGATGTCCCCTTTTGATCCGTCGCACCGCTGCCGCCTGATACCGGATCAACACCCCGCAAGAACATTCCACCTGGATTGTCACTGATTATGGCAAAGACTGAAGTCATTCTGACCAGCAATATCGTGGGCCTTGGCGCCGAATCGGACCAAGTCAAGGTCGCGGCCGGCTACGCCCGCAATTATCTCTTTCCCCAGAGCCTCGCAGTTCCAGTGAGTGCCGCCAACAGGCGGCGTCTGGACGTGTTGCGCCAGCGCCGGGCGGAGCGTGAGGCGCACGAACTCAACACCATGACCGAGCTCGCCGCCTCGTTGAGCCGGATTGTTTTGAAGATCGTCGTGAAGACGGGCGCCGACGGCAAGATGTTCGGCGCCATCACCGCCGGGACGATCGCGGACGAGTTGCAGCGCCAATGCGATGTCATCCTCGACAAGAAGAAGATCCACCTCGAACTACCCATCCGCTCTCTGGGGGAGCATGAGGTCGAGTTGCGCCTGCACACCGATGTCCACGCCAAACTCCGAGTCCAGGTGGAAAGCTCGACCCCGGTGGAAGCTCCTGTGCCCGTTCCTGCGGACGCCAGGGGAGCAGCCCCGCAGGCCGATGCGCGGGCAGGTCGCGCGCCGCGGGATCGCAGGACAACCATCGAGAGCAAGGCGCCCGCTCCGAAAGAAACAAAGCCCGCGCAGTCGCGTCCGGAACGGACAGAGAAGCGCAAGGCTTGAGGCGCTGCGCAACTGAACGTTGCGCCGGCCGGGGCAGACCTGTAACCTCGAATGAGTCACTATGGCTAAGCTGACAATCAAAGATGTCAATTTGAGCGGGAAGCGCGTGTTCGTCCGGGTGGATTACAACGTGCCGATCGAGGAGAAGGAAGGGCGGATGGTCGTCACGGACCTGACCCGTATTCGGGAGACGCTGCCCACGCTGAACCACCTTATCGGCCAAGGCGCTCGTCTCACCCTGGCCGCCCACCTCGGGCGCCCGAAAGGCAAACGCGAGCCGTCGATGTCTCTTGCGCCTGTTGCCGCCGAACTGGCCGGCCTGCTGGGTCGACGCGTTCAGTTTGTAGACGACTGCGTGGGCAAAGAGGTCCGGGAAACGGCGCTTTCGCTGAAGGAAGGGGAAGTGCTCTTGCTCGAGAACGTTCGGTATCACGCCGAGGAAGAGGCGAACGACGCAGCTTTTGCGGCTGCGTTGGCCGAGGGGGCCGAGGCTTATGTGAACGACGCATTCGGTTCCGCCCACCGCGCCCACGCCTCGACCGAAGGGGTGGCACGTCTGGTTGCCCAGCGCGGCGGCCCCTGTCTGGCGGGCCTGCTCATGGAACGGGAGCTGAAGTTCCTGGGCGACGAACTCGAAGCCCCTGCTCGCCCTTTTGTGGTCATTCTCGGCGGTGCCAAGGTCTCCGACAAGATCATGGTGATCGATCGGTTGCTGGAAAAGGCGGACACGATTCTGATCGGTGGCGCGATGGCCTACACCCTTCGGTTGGCGCAGGGCCACAAGACAGGCCGATCGCTCGTCGAGGCCGACAAAGTCGATGTGGCCAAGGCCGCGCTCGAGAAGGCCAAAGCTCGGAAGGTGCCCTTTCTGCTGCCTGTGGATGACGTCGTCGCCGTGCCGGTCAAGACCGGACTACTCGACAAGAAGGGCAAACCGATCGTTGACTACCAGAACATCCGCGTGAACGCCGACCTCGATTGTCCGGCAGACGCAGCCGGTTTGGACATCGGGCCTGCCACGGTGAAGGCCTACGCGGCTGCTGTTGCGAAGGCGAAGACCATTCTTTGGAACGGGCCAATGGGACTGTTCGAGGACAAGCGTTTTGCGGCGGGTACCAATGGCATCGCCCAGGCGGTGGCCAGTGCCACCCAGTCCGGGGCGACGAGCATCATTGGCGGCGGCGACAGCGTGAAGGCGCTCAACAAAGCCAAGCTGGGCGACCGAGTGACGTTCATGAGCACGGGAGGCGGCGCCAGCCTCGAGTTCCTGGAAGGCCGGGGTCTGCCGGGTGTGGAGGCCCTGGCGGACAAACCGACCGTCGCAGGCTAAAGCTCTTTCTTTCAGACACGAACGGTTCCCAGAGCCTTCCTATTCCCCTTTTTTCATGCAAAAAGACCGCAAGCTGATCATTGCCGGCAACTGGAAGATGAACAAGACCGTCGCCGAGGCCCTTGACCTCGTCGGCGGTTTGCGCCGCGAGTTGGCGTCTGTGAAAGAGGTGGACCTGGTTGTTTGTCCTCCCTTCACCGCCTTGAACGAAGTCTCGAAAGCGATTCTTGACTCGAACGTCCGGCTGGGCGCTCAGAACATGAGCGAGCATTCGGGCGGCGCCTACACCGGGGAGGTCTCAGCCATGATGCTGAAGGAATTCTCGGTTCGCTACGTGATTCTGGGACACTCTGAGCGGCGCCAGTATCAGCGTGAATCCAACGAGTTGATCTCCCGCAAAGCCCTGGCCGCCCACGCGGCCGCCCTGAAGCCGATTGTGTGTATCGGGGAGACGCTGGCGGAACGGGAAGCCGGCCAGACCGAGGCGGTGCTCGAAGCACAGCTCCGAGGCAGCCTGGCGGGCCTGAGCAAAGGCCAAATGGAGGAGACGGTTCTCGCCTACGAACCCGTCTGGGCGATCGGCACTGGCAAGACCGCCACCACCGAGCAGGCGCAGTCAGCCCACGCCTTCCTGCGGCGAGTGCTGGCGTCCCTTTTCGACGACACCGTCGCCAAACGAATCCGTATCCAGTACGGCGGAAGCGTCAAGGCCTCCAACGCGCGCGAGTTGATGAGTCAGATCGACGTCGACGGCGCCCTGGTGGGGGGCGCCTCGCTCGAAGTGCGGAGCTTCTCGGACATTGTCAAGAATTCCATTTGAACCCACAGCAACGATCATTATGGCTCTTGTTATCGGCTTGCTCACGTTCCTGTTGGTCCTCAACAGCCTTCTGCTCATCCTGCTGGTCCTGGTGCAGTTGCCCAAGAAAGAGGCCGGCGCCGGTCTCGCATTCGGTGGCAGCGCGAGCGACGCCCTCTTTGGCGCCGGGTCGGGCACCGTCTTGAGCCGCATCACCAAGTACGGTTGCGGCATCTTCTTGATTGTCTCTTTCGCTCTTTCGGTGCTCTACACCCATTCGGCCAAAGCGAGCCGCCAGGGTGTTTTGCTCGAACTCGAACGTCAGGCCGGTGCAGCCGCTGCCCAACCAGCCGCTCTCCCTGCCGAAACGCCGGCTCCGGTTCTCCAACCGATCGTGACTAATCTTCCGTTGCCGCTGGTGCCGATCTCGGCCACGAATGCGCCCGCTCCCGCTCCTGCTGCAGTCCCGGCGACCAACGCCTCTCAGGCTGAAGCTGGCGGCGCATCGCAAATGCCCACTCCCCCTGAGCCTCCCGGCGCCGCTGAGCCGGTGGCGCCCGTTTCCCCGGCTCCATAGCCGGCAAGGTCTCCCATCCGTCGATCGGGAAGATTGCCCCTCGATTACGAGGGGTTGAAAGGGGTGTCGCTGCCCGCGTTGTCCCGAAGAGGCGATTTCGTTGGACCAAGGGGCGGGCGAGGGGTTCTCGCACCGGCAATCGGATGTTCTGGGGCGATTTGTTCCCCGGCGTCTCGAGTCGGTTCCGCAGGCGACGCGCATGAGCCGTTGGGCTCTGGGCCGGCAAACGGGTTGGCTCTGGCCACGATTGGCGGCGGCGCCTCACTGAATGGGGTGGGGCTCGGCCCCGCCGGAAGGCGCAAGGGACTGATGAGCCAGTAGGCGGTGTTCACCAGCAATTGGAGTCCGTTCACCAGCATGAGTTCGCCCAGGCTGAGACGCCGCAGACTGTAAGCCAGGACTGCCCCGCCCATGATAAGCGCTCCGGGCAACAAAGCCGCAAACGCCAGCTTCCAACACCCTCCAAGGCTCGGCTGCCGGTCCAGGAGAAGTGCATACGCGCGCAAGGGGACAGCCAGGAGGGTCGCAAGTGCCGCCCACAACACAAGCAGCCCGGCAAAGGTGGTGCCCGCCACCGCCGCCAGCAGGTGGGGACGCCAGGCGCCCCACAGCGGGTCGAGTTCGGTGCGGTTCAAAGCGAATACGTAGCCGCGCGGGTATGGGAAGTCGGTGTATCCCAGCAGGGAAGAAACGTACAGGCTGGTCGCACGGAACTCGAATTGGAAATCGGCGGTCTGGGCAACCGGCGGGACTCCGGCAGGCGTGACGGACACGGAGACAAACGCGTTTTCGGTCAGGGAGATCGCCTGTCCGGACGACCAGACCAACTGGCCGCTGTCGACAGCCCCTTGGCCGGGTAGCCGGGCGATGGCCGCGCTGATGGTCGGAGATCCAACGGTGAGGGCGAAGCGGAACACCGTGCCGCTGACCCAGAGGGCTACGATTGCCGCAACCAGAAGGAGACGCCCGGCAGGAGCGCCGGCGAACGCGGCCACTCCGCCGAACGTCAGCGGTTGCCACGCCTCGGCGGGCAACGGAGGAAGAGCGGAACGAGGGTGATCCACGTCGGAGCCAAGGCCGCGCGGGCCTACTGCGTTTCCGTGGGCGTGGGCGGGGGTGCGCCAGGGTTTGGCGCGCCGGCCGGGGGTGGTTGCAGAATCACCGGGATCGGGTAGCGCAGCTTCATGACATCGTCGACCACGACCTCGATGTGATAGACGCCGGCGGTGGCGAACTCGAGTTGCGTGAAGACAGTGACATTGACCGCGTGATGCGAGGCGTCTTTCAGGCCGAAGCGCATGGGATTCTGGCGCAGGACCGCGATGCCGTCAGGCGCGATGAGCCGGACGTTTTGGGTGAAGACACCGATGCCGGCTGTCCACCGGTTGAAGATGCAGAGTTTGAACGCGGTGATCGGAACCTGCGGGACGCGGATCACGCCGACCACGCCGATGAGGATGAAGTTGCCCGACGTCTCCTGGCGCACGTCTTCACACAATAACGAGGCCTGGAGGTCAGGGAGAATGCGAGTGGGTTGCATGTCAATCGAATATGGAGGGAATCCGGCAGGAAACGGTCAGGTCGAAGAAACGCAGGCGTGTGGAAAGACCGCCATTTCCGCCGCCCGCACGGTGTTCTGCATGAGCATGGCAATGGTCATCGGCCCCACCCCGCCCGGATTGGGCGTGAGGCGCCCCGCCACCGGCTGGACAGAGGCAAAATCCACGTCGCCGACCAGCCGATAACCGTTCTTGGCCGCGGGGTCCGACACCCGATTGACCCCCACGTCGATGACCACGGCGCCGGGTTTGACCATGTCGCCCTTCACAAAGCCCGCCGCGCCCAGGGCGGCAATCAGAATGTCGGCACGCCGGCAATGCGTCGCAATGTCGCGCGTGAAGGAGTGACAAACCGTCACCGTCGCATTGGCGTGTTTGGCCTTCTGCACCAGCAGCGCTCCCATTGGCTTGCCGACAATTGTCCCGCGCCCCAGAACCACGACATCGGCGCCCTCGATCCGCACCCCGGAACGAATGAGCAACTCGTGGACACCGGCGGGCGTGCAGGGAACGAAACCGGTCCGGTCGCCCAGGAGCAGCTTGCCCACATTGACCGGATGGAACCCGTCCACGTCCTTGGTCGGAAAAATGGCTGCAAAGACACGCGTGGCCTCGATGTGCCGGGGCAACGGGGCCTGCACCAAAATGCCGTCAACGCCGGTGTCCGCGTTCAGCCGGGCAATCAGATCGAGCAAGTCCCCTTCGGGGGTGGCCTCGGGCAACACCTGAGTCGTCGAGCAGATCCCGAGTCGCTCGCTCATGCGCTCCTTCATGGAAACGTAGACTCGGGAGGCCGGGTCTTCGCCCACCCGCACGAAGACCAGACGCGGCGTGTGGCCTCGAGCCTTCAGTGCTTCAACGCGACCCGCCGTTTCGCGATGGATCCCTTCGGCGATGGCCCGCCCGTCGATGATGTTGTCAGGAGGCGTCATGGGGCCAATCCGATCTTGCGCACCTCGATCAGCGGGAGGCCGGGCTGCCGCGGCACGGTTCTTTCTTCACCCGTGACAACCACCCGCTGGCCGCGGTAGAGCGTCAGTCGGATTTCGGGCGAGGCGGGCAGGAGAAAGTTCAGATCCCGACGCGTTTCCACAGACTTCAATTTGTAGCGGCTGGGGGCTTGAATGCTGATGGTGTCGACCAGAATGCCCTCGCGCTGAACGATTCGTGGTGCGAGCGCCTGCGGCGCCGGCGTCAGGCTGAGGGCTGCGGGGTCTACCATGGCCCTGGTCGTCGGGGACTGAGGCGCGGGCAGCGCCGCAGTGCTCGCCATCGATGAACCGTCCACAGTCGGCTGGGCGGGAAGCGGTGCAGTCGCGTCCGGGGCGTCGTTGACGACTGCCGCTGGCAGTTGGGCGGGGATGGACGGCTCGATTTCCGATGGGCGCGCGGGAGGCGGCGTGGTGTCCGCCGGCGGCTGCGTCAGGGCAGGCCGCGCGAGGGGATCGGCGCCGACAGTGGATTCGCTCTCCGGTGAGCGCGTCGTTTCGGGCGCGGGTTGCGTCTCGTTGGGGGGGCCGATTCGATGTTCGTTGGCCTTGTGTCTGCCGGGAGGGCTTGGGAGGGTGTCGGGGGCGGAGGGACTGGAGGGCTGGAGTCAAACGCGGACGTCGCCGGGTGCGAAATCGTCGCATAGGCTGCGGCCATGTACGCATAGGTGTCCGGTGGCGGTTGGATTTCCATCCAGTCTTCGAGGACTCGAAGTTCCTGTACGGTGTCTCCCATCGTCAGGAGGCCGATGACGCTGTAATTCTCGCCCGGACCGGCGCGCACATTGAGGCGGGGCACTCTGACTGTCTTATCGATGGGATCCACGAAGCCTGCGTGGACCCAGACCGGGGTGTCTTCGGGCAGGCGGATCCTGTGCCAGGCGGACGGATCTTGGGGGCGTGGCTGCTGGAGGGCGATGGACTCGCACACGACGACGGTTTCCCCCTTGTGCACCTGTGTGACGACCTCGCTCGAAAGAGACGGGCGCCCTCGCAGGTTGACGCGGTCGGCGTTGACGATGGCGATTGTCTCGGCCTGACAGCCAGAGGCGATCCCCGCCGCCACGAGGAGGCACCATATGACCATGTGTTCACTTCGTGCGGTTCGGAGAAGATTTTCACGCTGCCAGGGCGGTAAGTTGTTGAACATCTGCGGCTCGCGCGAAGCGCGACTTGGCGGTTCATCTCCTCGGATCCCCTGAGCGCTGCGCAGCAGCGCCGGCGCAGCGCGGCGACCTGCGCATTCGTCGGCACCAGAGACGCACGAGTCTCCCGGCGCTTTGGCTGCGGCTCTGCCGCGCTGCGGCAGAATCCGGGCTCGCTGGCACATAGAAAGCAAGAGTAGAAATGGAAGCTCGATCGATGTCAACGCCCCCTCCCGTCTGAGTCGCTGTTTCCCTCCTGTGGTCCGGTGCTCATCGAGTGTCGGTCCAAGCCGCGACTGCGGACGCGGCGGCTGGCTCGGGTCGACACGGCTTGGCCGTCGCCGGCGCGAGGGCGCGCACTTCGCTGGGAGTGAGCACGCGGTATTTGCCGAGGGGCAATTCGCCGAGCTTGATGGGGCCGATCTGCGTCCGTTCGAGGGTCAGCACGGGGAATCCCTGCGATTCGAACAGACGCCGCACCTCGTGGTGTTTGCCCTCGGTCAATTCGAGTTCGACCACACTGCGGCTGGCGTTGGCGGACACGAGCCGGACGCGGCGAGCCTGCAAGGTTTCCCCCTGGTCCATGATCCCCGCTTTGAGTCGCGCCAACACGTGGGACGTCACGCGGCCGGCAACGCTGGCGACGTAGGTCTTGGGCACCCCGTAGCGCGGGTGCGTGAGCCGGAGGCAGAAATCACCATCATTCGTCAAGAGCAGCAACCCCGCCGTATCCCGATCCAGGCGTCCAACCGAGTAGAGGAAAGACCACTCGCGGGGCAGCAACTCGCTGACGCGCGCCTGCCCGCGCTCGACCTGGCGGGAGCAAACGTACCCGACCGGTTTGTTGAGGGCCACATGCAGTTTGCGCCGGAGACGAACTGCCTGGTCGTCGCAGAAGACCGCGTCGGCATCCGTATCCACACAGGTGCCCAGCCGGGTGATCGTTCGTCCGTTGACGGCGACCCGCCCGGCCAAGATCATGGCTTCCGATGCCCGCCGGGAGGCGATCCCCGCATCCGACAGGTATTTCTGGAGCCGGACTTTCACGGCGATCCGGACATTCCATCAGAGCTCGACAATGTCGAGCGGCGTGCTGGCCGGTTGGGTTAGCTGGCCGATTTGGTTTTGGGCAGACCGGTAACGCGGTCGCCCTGCTTCCATCGCCCGCTTTTCTTAAGCAATTCCACCCTCTCGTAACGCTTGAGAACGCTCCTTTTCGCCCCCAGGGTGGCGGTGGCGCGGAGACTTCGGTGCTGTGACATAAGTCTGGTCTGATTCGCTGCTGAGCTCGGGATTCCGAGCGGCAGTTTGTCTATCACACGAACCCGCCGTTGCCAAAGCATTATTTGGCGCCGGCGCGCCGGTTGAAGGCCACACAGTCGACGTACCGCACTCCGACACCGCCAAATATGTCGAGCGCCGACCCTATGGTCAGGTCCACACGCCCCTGCCCAAGACGAGTCACGGTCTCGAGGTCGGCCAGAGATCGGGCGCCGCCGGCGTACGTGGCCGCAATCGGCGTCCAGTCCGCCAGATTGGCGACCAGACACTCGTCGATGCCCTCGCAGAGGCCCTCGACGTCGACGGCATGGATCAGAAACTCCGCGCACGATTCGGCCAGTCGCTCCAGCGTCGCCCGGCTCAGATCCAGCCGGGTGAATGTCCGCCAGCGATCCGTGACGACCCAGTACTGACCCTCGCGCCATCGACAGCTCAGATCCAGAACGAGCCGTTCCCGTCCCACCGACCGGACCAGACGGTCGAGGCGGTCCCGATCGAGTTGGCCGTCGCGAAAGATCCAGGAGGTCACGATCACATGGGACGCGCCGGCGTCGAGCCATGTCTGCGCGTTGTCAGGCTGAATGCCACCGCCAATCTGCAATCCGCCAGGATAGGCGGCCAGGGCCTCGCGCGCCGCGACCTCGTTCCCCGGCCCGAGCATGATGACGTGTCCGCCACGCAGCGCGTCCCGGCGATAGAGCGATGCGAACCACGCCGGCGCGCGTTCGGACACAAAGTTGGTCCGGACTTGGGCTGGGTCGTCACCCAGCGTGCCGCCCACAATCTGCGTCACCTTGCCGTCGCGCAGATCAATGCAGGGCCGGAACACGGCGGAGTCTTGGGGTTCAGGGTGCGCCGGCCCGCCGGCTCCAGATCGCAAAGACAAAGCCCGTCACGGGACACACTTCAGTTCTGGAGGAAGACGTGTCCACCCTTTTTGTTGCCCACGACGATGTCGGGCCGCTGGTCGCCGTTCAGGTCGACCGCCATCACCTGGGTGCCGACGCCGGAGTCGTCATCGATCAGATGCGGCACGAACTGGGCTGTCCGGTCCGGGCCGCGCACGAGCTTGAACCAGTACGACGACAGCCGCCGCGTTCGGCTCCACGTCTCCTGTCGGGCCGTGCGCCCAAAAGCGTTTGCCGACGACAAGGTCCTTCAAGCCGTCGCCGTCCATGTCGACGAGGTCGAGTGCGTGGGGTTGGGTGAACTGGACACCATGGGGGCTGTCCCCCGGTTCCCGGTTCATGAAGATGTGTGGTTTGAACGTGATTTGGTTGCCATCCCGCACCTGTTCATACCAGGCCAATCCATGGCCGTGAGAGGCCAGGCAGGTGATCACATCGGCCAAGCCGTCGCCGCTCACGTCGTACGCGAACATCTGGGCGCCTCCCACCGGCATGCCTTCCTGGGGTGGGGAGAAAGGATACGGGTGATGTTTCCAGACCGGGTCGCCCTCCAGGGAAGCGGGCTGTTCCCACCAGCCGTCTTTTTCGAGGAGATCGGGCCGGCCATCGCCATTCACGTCGCCGGCGCCCAGCCCGTGGTTGTACTTGTGGTAGTTCTTGTTGGGGGTGACAGGGTGAAACTTCCAGGGCTGAGTCGGCTGAGTCGGATCCGGCATTGCATAGCCGAAGAACCCCCGGGAATTGCAGATCAACTCGGGTGTCGGATCGCCCACGAGATTGTCAAACATGGGCGATTCGTTGTCGACAACGTCAAACGCCGTGTGTCGTGGCCAATGTCCCGGCTTGTTCTGGGGGTTCTCGAACCAGAAGGCCTCCTCGCCAGGCAGTCCGACAATCAGAATGTCCGTCCAACCGTCCCCATTGAAGTCGCGCGTCCAAGTGAAGAAGTTGTCTGAATACGCATTGTTGGATCCCAACGCGCCCTCGTACCCCGGGAGCGTTTCCTCGGCACCGGCTGCGGTCTTGCGTTTGAAGGTGGACGTGGCCGGTCGGAACTCGTGTCGTTCCGCGAAGCCCGGTCCTTCCCACCAGAAAGGCCCGTAAACGGCATCCATCTTTCCGTCACGGTTGAAATCGCCTGCCGCCGCGCCCTCGGCCCAGAAATGCGGCGTGAGTTGGATCTTCTTGAATGTGTGTGAATCAGCACCCCGGGCCATGCCCGGGAGAGCGAGAGCAGTCAAAACAGCGCCGACGATGAACGTCTTGATCATGTGCAATCTCTGGCACTTCGACGGACTTGGGTCAAGCCGGATGAAAGGCAAGCGGTGCGGGCTTGCACCGCGACTCCCGAAACTGGCAGGATCCCGAGACTTCGGCGCGTGCCCCGAGAGCCCTGCTTGCTGGATCCGCTTGGCTGGGGTGTTCGGGCAGTCGCATCCGAACCAATCCGGTCCCCCGGGGATCGGCCGGCGGCACGACACGCCGCATCTGAACGGGGACACGCGACACGGTTTGTTGACACTGACACATGACGATCTCGATCATCCTTGCCCATCCGACTCCCGGCAGTTTCAACCACGCCATCGCCAACGCCGCCCGGGACACCCTCGCGAACCGCGGTCACAGGGTCCATTGGCACGACCTCTACGCCGAGAGTTTCGACCCGGTCCTGCCGGCCGCTGAAGTCCCCCGCGACGCCGTGCTGTCCCCGGCCATCGCCACGCAGATCGACGAAATCGTCGCAGCCGACGGTCTTGTCATCGTGCATCCCAATTACTGGAGCCGTCCCCCGGCGATCCTCTGCGGCTGGGTGGACCGCGTCTTGCGGGCGGGGCGGGCATACGAATTCGTTCCGGACGGGAAAGGCGGAGGCAAACCGGTCGGGTTGCTCAAGGCTCGCGTGGCAATGGTCCTCAATACGGCAAATACGCCCCAGGAAACCGAGGAAAGGTTCCTCGGCGATCCGCTCGATGTGCACTGGCGGAAGGTGGTGTTCGGACTCTGCGGCGTGACGAATGTCGTCCGGCGCATCTTCAGCCCGGTGATCACCAGCACGCCCGAACAGCGCCAGGCATGGATGGACGAAGTGCGAGCCCTCGTCGGGAAACATCTCGCATGAGCCGTCGTATGGAAAACGGCGTGGAAGCGGACCTCGCCATGAACCTGGACATGGAAAGCGGCGCTGAAGCGCCGCAGTCTCCCGCAAGCGGGACTGCCGCGCGTTCCTGCGCGGCCTCGAACCTCGCGAAGTCCCGCGGCCGCGGGAGAGTGCGGAAGGGAGGGTGAAGGGGAATGCGCACGGAATATGCTCCGCTGCGCATCAACCTATGGGATATCAACGCGCTCCATGAATCTCAACGTGCCGTCGATTGTCCGGCCGCCCGGCGCACGGGTGGGCCGGTTGCCATTGCGTCTTGGGCTGTCCTGGCTGGCCCTGCTGGGCTTGGCCCTTACCCTCGGGCTCCGCGCCGACACCGCCCTGGTCTTCAACGAAGTCATGTATCACCCGGCCACGAACGAGCCGGCGCTCGAGTGGCTCGAGTTCTATAACCAGATGGCGGTCGACCTCGATGTGTCCCGATGGCGCGTCACCGGCGATATCGAGTACACGTTTCCCGAAGGGACCCGCGCGCCCGGTCAAGGCTACCTCGTCCTTGCAGTCGACCCTGCCGCGCTGTCTGCAGCCACCGGTTTGACGTCCGTGCTCGGACCCTACACGAACCGCCTCGGCAATGGCGGCGGAACTCTCGAACTCCTCAATCCGGACGGTCGCCTGATGGATCGTCTCCGCTATGAATCGGGTGGCGACTGGCCCGTCACGCCCGACGGCAGTGGCGTCTCCTTGGCCAAGCGGGATCGAGACACCGGCAGCGCATCACCCGCAAACTGGACTGCCAGCGAACAGATGGGCGGGACCCCGGGGAGAGAGAACTTCTCGGGGCCTGACGACACAATCGCATTTGAGCCGCTCCGGTTTGTGAGCATTAACGAATCCAGCGGGACCACGAACGGGACGTATTGGGTCGAATTGGCAAACCGCGGCTCGAATAGCGTGGCGTATCGGCGGCTGCGTCGTCCGCTGCGATGGCGTCGACGAGGTCGAGTACGTGTTGCCGCAGGAACTCGTTTTAGGGCCGATGGCTTGCCTGGCGCTTGACGAGGCGGTCCTCGGGTGCCGTCCGCTGCCCGGCGACCGGCTGTTCCTGTTCTCGCCCGATCTGGCGGCGGTGCTCGATGGCATCGTCGTCGAGCGCCGCCCGAGCGCTCGATTTCCGGATGGCTCGGGCCCCTGGCGGCGGCCATCGGAGCCCACCCCTGGCGCCACGAACAGCGTTCGTTTTTCACAACGCGATCGTGATCAACGAGATCATGTACCATCATGCGCTCCTGGCCTCGACCAACGGCTCGGCAGCGACACCCTCGTCCGAGCAGTGGATCGAACTCTACAATCGCGGCACCAACACCGTGGACCTGGCAGATTGGGAACTCGACGGAGGCATCGAATACCGCTTTGGTCCCGGCCGGCAATTGGGCCCCGGTGGGTATCTGATCGTGGCGGGCGACGCCGCCTCGTTGCGGCGCGATGACCCCGACATCGAGATCGTGGGCGACTTCACCGGACGATTGTCGCACCGCGGCGAGATCCTCCGTCTGATCGACGCGTCCGGCAATCCTGCCGACGAGGTCTGCTATTTCGATGGCGGTCATTGGCCTGGCTACGCGGACGGCGGCGGCTCGAGCCTCGAATTGCGCGATCCGTTCGCCGACAACGCCCGCGCTGAGGCCTGGGCGGCGAGCGATGAGTCCGGTCGTTCGGCCTGGCAGACGGTCCGTTACCGCATGACGGCCGGTTACCCCGGCGGCACGCAACCGACCCAATGGAACGATTTCATCTTCGGCCTGCTCGACGCCGGCGAGTGCTTGGTCGACGACCTGAGCGTGGTCGAATCCCCGGGCGGCGCGCCCGTGACCATGGTCGGGAATGGCGATTTCGAGAGCGGCTTGTCCGGCTGGCGTCTGCTGGGGACGCACCGCCACAGCCGGGTGATTCCCGATCCGGACAATCCAGCCAATCACGTGTTGCACCTTGTCGCGACGGGGCCGCAGGAGCACATGCACAATCATATCGAGACCACCTTGCTCGACGGGCGCAGCGTGGTGAACGGACGCGAATACGAGGTGTCGTACCGTGCCCGCTGGCTGGCCGGCAACAACCGGCTCAACACCCGGCTCTATTTCAACCGGGTGGCCCGGACCACGGTGCTTCCCATGCCGGCCCTCAATGGCACACCGGGCGCGCGCAACTCGAGTTGCGCATCCAACATCGGGCCGACATTCACCGCGTTGCAGCACACGCCGGTGGTGCCCGATCCCGGCGTGCCCGTGTTCGTTTCGGTGGCTGTGCAGGACCCGCAGGGGATCCTCTCCGCAACACTCTGGTGGTCTGCGAACGGCGGCGCGTGGAGCAACGCCCCGTTGGCCACTCTCGACGGCACCAACTACGCCGCACAGATCCCGGGGCGCACCGCGGGAACGATCGTGCAGTTCTACGTCCGTGCCGTGGACGGTCTGGGCGCCGCGGCCGATTACCCGCCGGACGGTCCTGATTCGGGCGCGTTGTACGTGGTGAAGGACAGCCAGTTCGATGCCCGTCGCGGGCACAACCTGCGCCTGCTCCTCACCCCGGCCAATCGCGACTTGCTCCACGCATTCACCAACGTCATGAGCAACGACGAACTGCCCGCCACGGTCATCTGCGACGAGCGGCGCGCCCACTACGACGTCGGCCTTCGGCTCAAGGGCAGCCAGCGCGGACGCTACAGCGACACGCGGGTCAGTTTCCATCTGAAGTTCCAGCCGGACGACCTCTTCCGCGATGTGCACCCGGTCATGTTGATCGACCGATCGGGCGCGGGCGATTCCACCAGCAACAAGCAACTCGAAATCCTCATCAAACACCTGCTCACGCGCGTCGGCGGGATCGCGGGACCGCCGGCGGACCTGTGCAAAGTCATTGCCCCGCGCAGCGCGCATTCGGGTTCGGCTATCCTCGCGCCCCGGCACGAGGACGAATTCATCGAGACCGCCTACGAGAATGGCGGAGACGGCACGCTCTTCGAGTTGGAACTCATTTACTATCCGCTGACCGCAAACGCCGCGGGCTACAAGAATCCGCAGCCGGATAACGTGCTGGGGGTCGACCTCCAGGACCTCGGCGCGGATCCCGAACTTTATCGCTACAATTTCCTGATCAAGAACCATCGGGACGAGGACAACTACGGCCCGTTCATGCGCTTCGCCCGCACCCTCAGTCTGAGCGGCACGACGCTCGACCAGCAGACCCGCGCGGTGATGGACGTCGAGGCCTGGATGCGCACGTGGGCGCTGGTGACCCTCTGCGGGGTGGGCGACAGCTACACATTCGGCAACGACCACAACCTCATGATGTACCGGCGCCCCGCCGACGGGCGCTTCGTTCCGTTTCCCGTCGACATGGATTTCTCGTTTTACCGAGGCGCCAATGACGGCTTGATAGGCGACCGGAACCTGAGCCGCGTCATCAACCTGCCGGGGAACCGCAGGCTCTTTTACGCGCATCTGCTCGATATCATCGCCGCAGGCTTCAACCCGACGCACATGGGATCGTGGATTGCGCACTACAACAGCTTTGTCCCCGAGCAGAACTTCGCCTCGATCGCCGAATACATCCGTCAGCGCGGCAACTATGCGGTGGCGACCATCAACGCTGCCGGCGGCAATGCGCCCGTTTGCGCTGACCGGCCCCGGCACCATCACCACGGCCAACAACCTGGTGACGCTCTCCGGCACGGCGCCCGTCACCCTGCGCACTCTGCTGGTCAACGGGGTCGAGTGGCCGATCACGTGGACGTCCCTCGCCCAATGGCAGTCGAGTGTGCCCGTCAGCGAACCCGTCAACCGTCTCGAGTTGACCGGCTTCGACCTCCGCGGAAGCCCCCTGCCGAACGCCGTTGCTGTGGTGACCGTGAACTACACCGGTCCGGACGTCGCGCCGGATGGGCGGATTGTATTCAACGAGATCATGTACAACCCGGTTGCGCCGAATGCTTCCTTCGTCGAGTTGCTCAACGTGTCGCGAGAGCACCGCCTTCGACCTCTCGGGCTGGCGTATCGACGGGCTGGGCTTCACCTTCGCGCCGGGCACGAGCCTGGCGGCCGGACAGTGCCTGCTTCTCGCCGGAGATCGGGGCGGTTTTCTGGACGCTTACCCCTCGAGCACGCCGGTGCCCTGGGGCGTTTTTCCGGGCAATCTCCGCAACGAAGGCGAGACGCTCACGCTGTTGCGACCCGGCTCCGCCCCGGACGAGGAGGTCATCGTCGACCAGGTGCGCTATGAGAGTGTCCCGCCATGGCCAGGGTCGGCCAATGGACTCGGCCCCTCGTTGCAACTGGTGGACGCCAGCCAGGACAACCGCCGGGTGGCCAATTGGGCGGCAGCCGATGCCACCGGCGTCGGGGAACTGCGCTGGGTGCGGGTGGTCGCCCAGGGCACGGCGTCGAGTTCGAGTTTCTACATGTATCTCGAGTCCGCCGGCGACGTTTACATCGACGATGTCCGCATTGTGCCGGGAACGGTGCCGGACGTTGGAGTGAACTCGGTCCAGAACGGCGACTTCGAGTCGCCCTTGAGCGGGTCCTGGATCGTCTCTGCCGAACCACGCCGCCTCGTCGCTGAGCACCGCAATCAAGCACTCCGGCGCATCAAGTCTCCACATGGTGGCCAGCAGCGGCGGCACCACGCGGGCCAGTTCGATCTACCAGGAACTCTCGCCGGCGCTCGTCCAAGACCAACCCTACACGCTCAGCTTCTGGTATCGCCAGAGCACAAATGGCGGTCCGCTCACTCTTCGTCTCTCGCTGCATGGCATCACGGTGACGGTGGATCCGGCGCCGACCGTCGCCGGCCCTTATACACCGGGCACGCCCAACTCCGTCGCGCGCTCGCTGGCGCCATTCCCGCCGCTGTGGCTCAATGAGGTCCAGCCCATCAACCTCAGCGGCCCCGCGGACAACCAGGCAGAACGCGAGCCGTGGATCGAATTGTTCAACGCAGGCCCCGAAACGGTCGAGCCTCGAGGGGCTGTTCCTGAGCAACAGTCTTGACGAACCCAACGCCTGGGCCTTTCCGCCCGACGCCGTCCTCGGCGCCGCCGAACGCTCGATCGTCTGGGCGGACGGCGAACCGGACGAGTCCGCCGCCGGGCATCTGCACACCGGTTTCCGCATCGAAGGCGCATCAGGGATTGTCATTCTGAGCCGCCAGGGCGACGCTGGACCTGAAATCCTCGACTTCTTAAGCTACCACGCACTCGACGCCGGATGATTCGTACGGCAGTGTGACCGGATGGCGAATCTGATCCTCGCGGCATCCTCCCCGCGCCCACACCCGGCACAGCCAACGCCGACGCCATCGCGTCCGCCGTCGTCCTGATCAACGAGTGGATGGCGTCGAACACCGCCTCGAGCGGCATTGCCGACCCTGCGGACAACCGGTTCCAGGACTGGTTCGAGCTGTTCAACCCGGGCGCGCGCGCGGTGAATCTCGACGGCTGGTACTTGACCGACGACCCAACCAACCGGTTCAAGTTCCAAATACCATCCGGGTATGCCGTGCCGCCTCGCGGCTTTCTGCTCGTGTGGGCCGACGAAGAGCCCGAACAGAACCAGCCGGAGCGTCCGGACCTGCACGTCAACTTCAAGCTGAGTCAGGAAGGCGAGACCATCGTTCTCTCACGTCCCGATGGCAGCGTGGTCCGACGCGGTCGAATTCGGTCCGCAGACCGAGAACGTCAGCCAGGGTCGATCGCCCGACGGCGGCCTCTCGGTTTTGTTCTCGGCAACGCCAACGCCACGCGGCTCGAACAGCTCGAACGCGCCCGCCCCGGACATCACTGGGATTCGTCTCAATGCCGATGCGGTGGTCGAGTTGACAGTGCGCACCGAAGCCGGGCGCATGTACCAATTGGAATTCGCGGATGAACTCGAGGGGGGCGCGTGGGTGCCCTCTGGCGATGCCAGGGCCGCGTCAGCGGAAGCCATGGTGTTTATCGATGCTTTGGGCGCGGTTGGCTCCCGCTTCTACCGAGTTCTCCTTCTGCCGTGAGATCTCCGTGAGCCGCTCCATGAACCTCGACATGGACAGCAGCGCTGAAGCGCGCGCACTCTCCCGCAGTGGGGATCGCGAAGTCCCGCGCGCGCATACGCGTCGCGAGGTCGGCCAAGTGCCGTGGCCGCAACAATCCGTCGTTGGCGGAATGGGTCGGAGAGGAGTGGCTTCCGTCGAATCGGCAGAGAAGTCGCGAAGCGTTTGGAGTGCGGCGGTACCGCCGCTTTTCGAACACGGTGGTCGGTGTGTCCCACGCAAAGCGGTGCTGAAGCACCGCAGTCCAGACGCTCCGCGTTGTCGAGAACGCTCGTGCCCAAGTAGCTCTGTCGGATGTCCGCATCTCAGTCGACTTAGGTTGACGCGTATGCGCGGCCGCGAAGCGTGCAGTCGCCGTTCTGGGTTCATGCTCCCTGAGCAGTTCAGAAAGGGGCGGGTGAGTGTGCGGAGAGTGTGTGGTTTACGAACTGCGGTGTGCCGGTTTGGGAATCGCTCGGCATTGAACCGTCCTCGCCTCTGTGTGCTCTGTGTCTCTGTGGTTGAATCCGGGACGGTGACGGTCATCGAGGGGGATTCACCACAGAGGCACGAAGAACACAGAGGGAAGAGCGCCTCATTGCCATCGCGAGCCACCGCATCACTCAGTGGTTGAAGAATGCCCTTTCTGTTGACGACGCCGGCATTCATCGAGGATGGCGGCGGTGGCGGTGGCGCCGCAGCGTGTCGCTCCGAGGTCGCGGACTCTGATGAGCGCATCGAGATCGCGCACGCCGCCGGCGGCCTTGACCTGGACGCGGGGAGAAACGCTCGCCCGCATCAGGGCCAGATCGTGCTCGGTTGCGCCCTTGGACATGTAGCTGCCGTCGGGCTGCTTGACAAAACCGTACCCGGTTGACGTTTTCACCCAATCGGCGCCGGCGCGTTCGCAGGTCTGGCAGAGTCGTCTCTTGAGACTGTCGCTGTCCAGGCCCGCGCCGCCGTTGGCCAGGTAGTCATTCTCGAAGATCACCTTGACCTTCGCGCCGTGGCGATGGGCTTCGTTGCAGACGGCCTTCACCTCCCGCTCGATGTAGTCCCAGTCGCCGCTCAGCGCTTTACCGATGTTGATGACCATGTCGATCTCGACTGCGCCGTCGCGGCAGGCCAGTTCGGTTTCGTACCGCTTGGATTCGGTGGCCGAGTTGCCGTGCGGGAAACCAATCACCGCGCCGACGTTGACTCCGGTGTCCCGAAGCAGTTCGGTCGCGCGCTTCACCGCGTAGGGCTTGATACAGACAGAGGCAACGCCGTATTTGGCTGCGAGCCGGCAGCCCTCGTCGAGTTCAGCATCCGTCAGGGTCGGTTGCAGGAGGGAGTGATCGATCATTTTCGCCAATTGTTCGTAGGTGTATTTCATAAGCCATCGAGGTTGTGTGGCAGAACGGTAAAGTGGTCGAGAAACCCGCATGAGTGCGAGTCCCAGCATCCGTCCGCACAGGTCCACCGCCGTCAGTCCGCGGTCTTCCAATGGAAACACGCGCCGCCTTTGCGGGCCGGGGTGGGTCCTGTGGCCGTGGCCGTGACCGGTCCAGGCTCGTTGGGTCGGGTGGCCAGATAACGGTGATTGGTAAGGGACAGCAGCAGGGTGTCGCCGCGCATCAGGTTGATCCACTGAAATGACTCGGCAATGCCCGGCGTCGTGCCGTCGATGTCTTTCAACACGGCGGCCTCGCCGGCGGCCGAGACGAACCGGCCATTCGAGGCTTTGAGCGCCACGCGGCCTTTGCCCAAATCCAACACCTGGAATGTGGCGTTCGGGGGGACTGCGTCGGCCGCATCGGCGGCGACATTGACAAGCCTGTTGTCCTGAGTGTCGGCGGCCAGGACGCTGCCGTCTGCCCCGCTGACCAACGCAATGGTCTTGCCCACGGGGATCGTGCGCTCGATGCCTCGCGCGCGCGGCTCGACGCAAGTGTAGTTGTCGAAGTCGGCATAGCCGCCGGGTTGGCCGGTCGTGTTGAAATTGAACAGGGCGGGGCGGACGCCCTGGAAGGTGGTCAACTGGAAGGTCATGGCAAAAGGCCTGCCAAGCGCCGTGAATTGCCTGCCGTCGGCGCTCCAACTGAAGATGGCCTCATCGGTGTCGAAGTTGCAGTGGACCCGAAGCCACAGATGCGCGGGAGGCGCAGTCGGGCTGACGGCGGGGGCACTGGCAGCCGCGGGAGCGGCGGCGCCGGGCCCGCGGCGTCTTCCGCCGCCCCCGATGAACATCTGCAGCGAATCGCCTTGGGCGGTTTTCACCACGCCGATCCAGGCGTAAGGCCAACTCAACAACGCCAGTCCCGCGGTGTCGCCTGGCGCGAGACCCGACGTTTCCAACTCGACGGTGATGATGGACTCGGGTCCGGGCGGTCGGTGGCAGAGGCTGTTGCGGGCGGAATAGAAGTCAGGGGCTGGCAGCGAATGGAGGCGCAACACGCCGGGCTTCTCGGTGAGCGACCACTTGGAGTCCTCGGGAACGTGATTCCACTGCGCATGCGGATTGAGCGCGGGGCCGTCGAAGTTGTCGTCGTGGATGAAGGCCGGCTTGGGTTCCTGCGCATGGCCGGTGTCGGGTTTGAGCCAGGTGTTTGGGGCCTTGCGGAGGTTCCCTGGCAGGCCGATGAGCGGGAAGCCCTCGTCCCAAGTGACCGGAACCAGGGCGACCATGCGTCCGGCGCTGCCGTGGTCGGACATGATGATGCTCCACCATTCGCCCGAGGGTGTATCGACGATGCCACCCTGATGCAGCCAGAGCCCGCGATCGTTGGGTTGGGCGCGCAACGGCGCGGCGCCCGTCACCCCCAGCGACTCGCCCTGCACCATGCGCTCGACCTTCCACGGACCGTCGATCGAGTCGGCAACGGCAACCATCTGGTCTACGGCGCCACCGGGAATGGCGGACACGTCGACGTACTTGCCATTGATTTTGTAGAGGTGATGGCCCTCGCCCAGCCGGCCGACCAGCGCGCGCTTCGGAGCGTCGGTCTTGAAGGATCGAAGGTCCGGGGCCAGTTCCTCGATGGGATAGGGACTGCGGGCGCCGGAGATGAGATAGATCCGGCCGTCGTCATCGAAGAGGACCGACAGATCGTGTCGACCGGGCAGTTGGTTGCGCTCCCACGGGCCTTTGATGGATTTGGAGCGGAAGACCTGAAGGCCCGCGCCGTTGACGTTGGAGAAGATGTAGAACGTGCCCTGGTGATGGCGGATGCAGGGCGCCCATATCCCCTGTCCGTAGATGTTCCCGCCTTCGAGCCGGAACGCGGGGCCGAGGTCCAGCCGGTCCATGCAGTACCCGACAAGCTCCCAATTCACGAGGTCCTTCGAGTGCATGATCTGCACCGCCGGGTTCATGTGCATTGTGGTGCCGGCGAGGTAATAGTCGCCGCCGACGCGGATCACGTCCGGATCCTCGAATTCCTCGTAGAACAGCGGGTTCGAGTACGTGCCGTTGCCGTTGTCCGCCGTCCAGTGCCGCATCGCCGCGGGAGGAAGCCCGTGGGGCTCCGACGCGGCGGCATGGCTCGGCAAGGCGCTACCAGCAGACAGCCAGATCAGGAGCCAGATTGAGAGGATCGACAGGATCGACTGCATTCCCAGGCGTCTACTCGATGCGGACGCGGTAGTACTTGGCCGTGCCGCTGGTGGCGACGGTCCAGGGGGAGGTGGCCGTTGTCAGGTCGGTGAACGCGCCGCCGATCTGGTCGGCCTGCTGCAGTGTGCCAAAGGGCCACGAGAGGACGATGGCGTTTTCCGACCGGGCGAGGTTGAGCCTCACGGTGGCGCTCGAATGGGCTCGGATCTGGTCGGGTGTCAGCGCCTCACGGTAAAAGGCCACGTCGTCGAGCGCGCCTTCGAACCCGGCGCCGTTGCCGTCGAAGCGGAACCCGAGGCTGGTGAACCCATCCCCATTCGGCACGAAAGCGGTGTAAGCCTGTGACGCGACAGGCTCTCCATCGAGGTAGGTGTGGAAGAGCGCGCCATCGTAGGCCAGGGCGGCGTGGTACCAAGCGCCGGCTTCGACAGGGCCGCCACCGGCCACCCACGCCCCGTTCCACCCTTGACTGAACAGCACCCAGACCAGCGTGTTATCGGGCATGTGATAGAGCAGCCAGCCGTTGGGCCCGTTCCAGTTGGGGCCGGCGCCCTCGGACGAAATGACATTGCGGAAATCGGGACCCGGGTTGAGCGACGCGGGTTGGAACCAGAACTCGGCGGTGAACGGGCCGTGCGGGTTGAGTTCGAGCGCCCAGGGGATCTGGACATGGGCCTTGCCGGTCACGGCGACGGCTGGATTGGATTCGTGCGGGATGCCTGGCGCAACGCCGTAAGTGATGGCTCCCGATCCGAGTGCGTACTGCCCATCGAAGCTGCCCGCGGCGTCCACGGCCGTGGTGCTCGAATCCGGCTCGTCCAACCGCCAGAAGGCGACCGGGTCGTCCGCCATCACCACTTTGGCGTAGCCGTCAACGGGAACCGTGACAGCGCGCGGGACGACGGTGAGGATGGCCGGGTCCGTCTCGACGTTCATCCAGGGGTTGGCGATCTTGGCGGAGTACAGTGTCTGGTCATCGGCGAGTTGGACGTTCGACAGCCACAGGACCGGGTCGGTCGCGCCCGGGATCGGGTCTGCCGCCTTGTACCACTGATAGGTGACGGGCAGGGCGCCGCCGGAAACGGCGATGAACGCCGCTTTGCTTCCGACATTGCGGGTGATCGAGGCAGGCTGCGTCTCGACAGTCAGATCCGTCATGACGGTGAGGGCGGCGGCGGCGCTGGTGGCCGAGCCGTAAGGGTTTGTCACCACCACCTTGTAGGTCGCGCCGTTGTCGGCGTAATCGCAGGTGAAAGAGAGGATGTCGGTGGTTGCCCCGTCGATCGGCGTGTTGCCCTTGTACCACTGATAGAGCAGAGGGGAGGTCCCCTCGGCGTTGACGGTGAACGTGGCGGTGCGTCCGGCGTAGGCGGAGGCGGGCGCAGGATCCTGAACCACAGAGGGCGGAATCGGGGGGACGGCGATATTGGCGCGCCCCACCTCATGATGCAGCCGGACCTGATCCGCCGTGAGCGCGGTGGCGTAGATGGCGACCTCATCGATGTTGCCGTCGAAAAACTCCTCGCTAATGGCAGGGTTTCCTCCCAGGCACAAGGGCCCGCTGAGGTTGAGGGACGGGACGGTGCCGGTCGAGGTCCATTGCTGCTCGCCATTGCCGTAGAAGCGAACCGTTGTGCCGTCGTAGGTGACGACCAGGTGGGCCCATTCATTCTTGGCGATGTTGCCGCCGGCCATGTAGATCCCGCCACCATTCTGGACATAAATCCAGCGGGGCGTTGTTCCGGCCTCCTGTCGGAACCACCAACCATCGGAGTAGCTGCTGATATTGCCGACGATGCACCGAACGCCGGTGCTCCAACTGGTCGCGCGCGCCCACAGTTCCAGGGAGAACTGTCCCGGCGGGTTCAGTTCCGGGTCATAGGGCACCTCGATGTGCGATTTCTGGGGCGTTCCGCCGTCGGGGGTGTAGACGTGAAACCCGACTGAACGGGTGTCGATGCCGGCCTGCTCGAACTTTGGGAATGCGGCGAAATCATCGTACACCACGTTTCCCTGATAGGCGTCCGGGTTGACGGCATTGGCGATGGTGTAGGAGTCAGCCGGATCTTCGAGCCGATAGTAGACGACGGGGGTGTCGGCCAGGACGGTCTCGGCGTACGAGGCGGCCTGGAGCGTGGGACTGTGCAGCAGCGCGCCGGCGGCGACCAACGCCAGGACGATGCGCTGAGCAGGGAAAAGACTGGCAGTATTCATGAGATCTGTGCGGCGTGTTGTTGTTGCGGTTCTGTTGGTCATTCGGAGCCGTTCTCGATCAAGGCACACTAGGACGCACCAGAGCGGCGTCAACGAAATACGGGGATTTTAGCGAGGCTTCGCCTCAGACCGGCGAGGCATATCACGAGATCGTTTGCGTTGGGATCTGGCCAGGCAACCGACACTCGACACTTCACAACAAGCCCGCCAGTTCGCCCCCGAATCCTCAGCGACCGGTTCGGGAACTCGTTCCTTGGTGACGCCGGGTCAGGGGACCCGGCCTACAAGGTTGCAGGCCGCGTGCCCTCACGCGGCGTGTTACCATGTGTTCACCTCGTGCGGTTTGGAGAAGATTTTCATCGACCAACGCGTTCACCTGTTGAACATCTGTGGCTCGCTTGCACGTAAATTGTTGGTTCATCTCCTCGGATCCCCTGAGCGCTGCGCAGCAGCGCCACTTAGGGAGGCGTCGGGCGCCGGTGATCGTGACGGACACTCAGCGGCCACGAGTCGTTCACACGCCTCGCCGGTCTGAGGCGAAGCCTCGCTAAAATCCCCCGTTCCGTTTCGCGGATGGCTTGGCGGCTTGACGACCGTCCGGTCCGACCGGACAGTGCCTTCTCATGACGTTCGAACCTGGCTTGCGATCGAGCGTTGCCGGATGAGATGGTCCGGCACAGCGCGGGTGTTCCGGTGTCTCTTCTGGTTGGCCGTGCCGGGCGCGGTCGTTCGGCCTGCCGACCAGGTGCTGGTGCAGCAGTATGACACACGCATCAGCGAGGAGACCGCCGCCGCCCGGGAAGCGCGCCACCGCGCGGTGGCCGAGAGGCGCCGCGGGCCGGTGGTCATGGTCCATCGCGGCGCCACGGCCGTGGCGCCGGAGAACTCGATCGAAGCCTGCGCAGCCGCCCTGACTTACGGCGCCGACGGATGCGAGATTGACCTGCGGCGGACGCGCGACGGCGTTCTTGTGCTGTTCCACGACGATTCTCTGGACAGCATCACCGACGGATTCGGACGGGTCAGCGAGACGACGTACCGCGAACTCGAGTCCTTGAAACCGCGCCTTGTCCGGGGCCGTCCGCTCTTCAGCCTTCCGCCCACGTTCGCCGCTCTGCTCGATGTGGCACGACAGCAGGCCATGTTGCTCCACCTCGATCTGAAGGAGCCCGGGCTCGAAGCAGACGTGGCCAGGTTGTTGGACGAGGCCGACGCTTGGGACCACGTCGTCCACGTGAACCCGGAGAACGCCGCGAACTTGCTCCGGAATCCGCGATTGAGCCTGCTCGAATACAAGGTGCCCGGCTTGTACCAGGACCGGCAGGACATGGATCCGGCCGCTGTGGCCACCGCGTTGGCCCATACCAGGCCAAATGATTCTGGTCGATGACCCGCGGGTGGCGACCCGAGTTCTCGGTCGTCCGTCTTTGCAGTCGCAGCGTTACACGAAAACCATGCGAATCATGATGGCACCGCCGCTCTCCCGCACCTTCCCGCGGGAGGGCGAATCGACGCCCTTATCGATCTGTCGGGCCCTGGAGGCGTTGCCCCAGTCGAGATCGCCAGCCTGGCTGACTCGGCTCATTGACGGCCGGGCGAACATCGCGGGGCCGAGACACCGTCTGATCGAGCGCGCCTGGGCTGCGCAACACCTCGGCGAACTGGGCCGTAAACCGCGTCTGGTCACCAGGACGTTGCAGCGGTTGGCTCGGCAGCCCACTTCGCATCCGGACCGGGCGTATCACGGCGTGGATGCGCTGGCCGCCATCCGCGCTCTTGGCCAGTTGCAGGCGACGGAGTGTGCTCCGGATTTGATTGCCTTGCTTGATCGTCCGGCAGGCCGGGGCTACGTCGGAGGCCGCGACGGGATGGCGAACGCGGCGAATGCCGATTCGGCGTTTCGCCAGGCCTATCAATATCGGGTCAACGCTCGCTGTGCTGACAGCGCTGGGAGAACTGCGCTGTCGCGCCGCAAAGAGCTTCCTCGAGCGGAGTGTGCGTCTGACGAAGGACCAGATGCAGCGCTTTGGGCCGCCTCAGCACGAGGAGGCGACTCGGGCTCTGCTGCAGCAACGCCTGGCGTGGGATGACGTCGCCGACCTTCTTCGCAGCCCGAACATCGCTGTGCGCGGAACCGCGCTGATCGAGTGTCTCGACAGCGGGACGGAAGAACGGACGATGGCATTACGCGCCGCGTCGCCGTGGGCGCTCGAACTGCCACGGGCCAGGCGATGAGAGCGGGTCAGCGGGTCTCGGGCCTGGGGCTGCTGGAATGGTCCTGGAGCCACGCCACGTCCGGGTTGTCAGGCGAAGGCACGTCGAGTTGAATGGCCTGGCTGCTGCGCAGGGCGGGAATGGTCCGTCGATCGTACCAGCGCTTGATCTCCGCGTGGCCGTCGGCGAACGAGATGCCCGCTGAGCGATTGTGGTAGCTGGCCGGGTAGTCGACGATTTTGGCGAGCTTTCCCCGTCCCTTGAGGTTGGTTTGGAACAGGCCGTCGTTAATGCTGTCCTCGCGCTCGTCCATGAACACCCACGCTTTGGAGGGTGGCGGGTCGATAATGTCAGTCGTTTTGCGGAAGACGCGGTATTGGTCCTGGCCGATGGGAATGGTGCCGACGTAATTCATCCAGCAGTTCATCGACACGCTGCGCACTCGGGGAAGGACCTTGCCGCCGATGGTGACCATGCTCCGATCGGCCGGGCAACGGTAGATGCGCGCAGGCACGTCGTAGGGCCCAAGCTGAGAGAACCGGCGGTCGGTCAGGTAGAGCGTGTTGGTGTTGTCGGGGCTGGTGCTGAAATCCATCCAGCCGGAGACCCACACTCCAGGCCCGGGAGACGAACCTCCCATCACCCCAGGCAGGCTGTCCTGGTGTTCATCCGCGTACATAGCCCATCCAATCTGCAGTTGCCGCAGGTTCTTGAGGCAATACAATCCGTGGGCCTTGGCTTTCGAGGACGACAGGGCCGGCGCAAGCAGCGCCATCACGATCGCGATGATCGCGATCACCGCCAGCAACTCGAGCACCGTGAAGGCACACTCCCCCCCCCGGCTGGGTCGCCGAAAACGCCTATGCGCATGGGCTGGACAGGCCATATTCGGTTTGCTGATGCGCCGAACTATAGACCCGGTTCAAGAGTAATCAAGGGGAAAGGTTGGGAGAAGGCTGAATCTGCTTGACGCCTGATGCCGAGCGGCTTACGGATGCGCATCACAATCGTCAGCCGTGATATCGGCGAATCAATCCATAAAACCAATGTCCAAGCTCTCCTACGTCGGGCTGTTCTTCTGTCTTCTGTCGGTCGGGTCATCCTCGCATGCGGGCGAAAGTGCTCCCTTACCGGCTCTGCGCGCCGTGCCATTCACCGACGTCGGAATTGCCGATAGTTTCTGGGCGCCGCGGCGGGCGACGAATCGCCTCGCTTCGATCCCGGCCAACTTCGCCATGCTCGAGAAGTCGGGCAATCTCCGCAACTTCGAGTTGGCGGCGCGCCAAGGCGACAAACGGGTTCACGGGGCCGGTGTTCATGGACTCGGACCTCTACAAGGCCCTCGAAGCCGCCGCCTGTTCGCTGGGCACCGATCCCGACCCGGAGTTGGCCCGGCGTCTCGACGGCATTATTGCGACCATCGCTGCGGCGCAACAACCGGACGGCTATCTCAACACTTACTTCATTGTCAAAGAGCCCAGCCTACGGTGGAAGAACCTCCGCGATTGGCATGAACTCTACTGCGCGGGGCATTTGTTCGAGGCCGCAGTCGCGCATTTCCAGGCGACGGGCAAGCGCGATTTCCTCGATGTCGCCATTCGCCTGGCGGATCACATCGACAGCGTTTTTGGCGCGGCGCCGGGGAAGCGGATGGGATACCCCGGCCATCCCGAGATCGAATTGGCCCTGGTCAAGCTCTGGCGCGTCACGGGACAACAGCGTTACCTCGAACTCGCCCGGTTCTTTGTTGAGAACCGGGGGCGACGCTTCTTTGCCGAGGAGCACGGGACCCCGTTGGACCGCTACGACGGCAGCTACTGGCAGGATGACGTGCCGATTCTCGAACACCGCAACATCAAAGGCCACGCGGTCCGAGCGGCATACCTCATGAGCGGGGCGACCGATATCGCCGCCCAGACGGCGAACCCGGACTTGCTCCGGATGCTCGGGCGCGTCTGGCGCAACACGGCCCAGAAAAACATGTACCTGACCGGCGGGATCGGCCCATCGAGCCACAACGAGGGGTTCACCACCGACTACGACCTGCCCAACGCCACCGCCTACCAGGAAACCTGCGCATCGGTGGCGCTGGCTCAGTGGAACCACCGCCTGGCCCTGCTGTATGGCGATGCCCGCTACGCCGATGTGCTCGAACGCTCGCTCTACAACGGCGTGCTGGCGGGGGTGTCACTCGATGGCACGCGTTTCTTCTATGTCAACCCGCTGGCCAGTTCCGGCGGCCATCACCGTTCCCCCTGGTTCGGTTGCGCCTGTTGTCCTCCGAACGTGGCGCGCACCCTGGCCTCGCTGGGCGGTTACGCCTATGCCGTCTCCGACGGCGCCTTCTGGGTCAACCTTTACATCCAAGGGACCGCCCGGGCAACCGTTCAAGGCGCTCCGGTCAGGATCGAGGTTGTCACCGAGTACCCCTGGGACGGGCGTGTGACCCTGCGTCCGGAACTGTCCGCGCCTCAACGATTCGAGTTGCGCCTGCGCCTGCCAGGCTGGTGCGAGGGCGCAGCCATCGCGGTCAATCAGCAGCCGGTCACACCGCTGACCATCGAGCGCGGTTACGCGGTGCTGGCACGCGAATGGCGCGCCGGCGACACGGTCGATTTGAACCTGCCGATGCCGGTCCAGCGCATGGCGGCGCATCCGCGCGTGAGGGAGAACCACGGCCTGGTCGCCCTCCAGCGGGGGCCGCTGGTCTACTGTTTTGAGGCCTGTGATCACAACGAGCCTCTGGCGTCTGTTTCCCTTCCTGCCTCCGCCGAATTCACGGCTGTGCGCGCCCCGCACCTTCCCGGGGGTGTGGTTGCGCTTCAGGGCTCCGGAGAGATCGCTGCCGAACGCGACTGGACCGGGCATCTCTACCAGCCCGCTCTGCCAGCCCGGCGGGTGCCGGTCACCGCAATCCCCTATTTTGCCTGGGATAACCGCGCCCCGGGGCCGATGCGCGTTTGGGTCCCGGTCGTTGCTCCCGTTCCTCCCGCGGGCGGGCTCGAAACCCAGGCCGCGGTCACTGTGTCGTTTGCCAACGACAACAGCCAGCCGCACGGGATCAATGACGGGCTCGAGCCAAGGAAATCGGACGAACAACCGCCCGCGCTCTGTCACTGGTGGCCCCACAAGAACCAAACAGAATGGGTCCAGTACACCTGGAAGAAACCGGTCAGCGTCGCCGGCGCGCGCGTCTATTGGTTCGATGACACGGGACGCGGCGCGTGCCGCCTTCCCGCGTCGTGGCGCGTCGATTTCCTCGATGGCGAGACTTGGAAGCCAGTCGCCGGGCTGGCGGAGTACCCCGTCCAGCTTGATGCTTGGTGCGCGGTGAGTTTTGAGCCGGTCACGACCGCCGCCTTGCGCCTCGTCGTTCAACTCGAGGAACAATGGGCCGCGGGCGTGCATGAGTGGCAAGTGGTCACGAACGAAGAAGATTAAACCGCCCATGACCTTCCTCTGCTTGCTCTGCCTGGCCGTGGTCGCTGGCCTCCAGCAAGGCCGCACCGCGTCGGCCCTTTCGCCTCTCGATGTCCCCGGTTTGCCCTACACGAACGCGTTCTTTCCCGGCACGACGTACCGGGCTGACGTGCCCACGCAGGCGAGCTTGATTGGATTCGCCGTCGGCGAACGCGCCAGCACCGCCGCCGAGATCGAACGCTGCCTCAAGGCTTGGAGCGCGGCTGCCCCCGACCGCACGCTCTTCGTCGAGTACGCCCGCAGCCACGAGAACCGTCCGCTCCAGTACTTGCTGGTCACGGCCCCAGGCAACCGGACCCGACTCGACGAGATCCAGTGCGGACTGGCTCGACTGGGCGATCCGCGGAACCTGGACGAAGCCGAGGCCCGCCGACTGATCGAGACGCTGCCGGCGGTCGCCTGGCTGGCTGCGACGATTCACGGCGACGAGACCGAGGGCTCGGATGCGGCCTTGGCGGTGCTCTACCATTTGATTGCTGCCGAGGACGCGCAGACGGCCCAGTTGTTGACGAACCTGGTGATCATCGTCGATCCGCTCATGAATCCGGATGGGCGGGATCGGTTTGTGAAAATGATCGCCGAACATCGCGGCGCATCGCCCAATGTGGACGACCAATCGCTCGTTCACGAAGGGTATTGGCCCTACGGACGCGGAAACCATTACTTGTTCGATCTGAACCGGGACTGGGCTCTGGGTGTGCACCCCGAAACCCGCGGGCGCATCCGCGAGGTCAGCCGCTGGAATCCGCAGTTGTTCGTCGATGCGCACGGAATGGGGTCCCAGGCCACCCACCTGTTCTCGCCACCCCGCGAGCCAATCAACCCAAACCTCCCCGCCGGCCGGGCAGAATGGGGCCTGCTTTTTGCGCGCGAACAGGCGCGGGCCATGGACCGGCTTCCGTTCCTTTACTACACCGGCGAGTGGCATGAGGAGTGGTATCCAGGTTATTCCGACGGTTGGTGCTCCTGCCGGGGCGCAGTCGGCATCCTCTATGAACAAGCGCGCGTGGCCGAGGACGGGGTGCGCCGCCCCGGCGGACGCCTGCTCAGCTACCGCGAATCCGTCCAGCACCACGTCGTGGGAGCCATGGCCAATCTCGATACCCTGTCGCGCAATGGCCGACAGCTTCGCGAGCACTTCTACGACACGCGCAAAACGGCGGTGGACCCTCGAGGACCCTACGCCCAGCGCACCTTCGCCGTCCGGCCTACTGCGAACCGCGGTCGCCTTGGGGCCCTGGTTGATCTGCTCCAGCTTCAGGGCATTGAACTGTACCAGGCAGTCGGCGAGATCCGGGCGCCCCGTGCGACTGATCAATTGGGGCGGGAACTGCACGATTGCATCCTCCCTGCCGGAACGCTGCTGATCCCCAACCGCCAACCGCTGGCCCATCTCCTCGCCGCGCTCCTCGAATTCGATCCGCACTTCAAACCCGAGACCCTCGCCGAAGAGCGCGAAGAGATTCTGCGCAAGGGCCAATCGCGCATCTACGACACCACCGCCTGGAATCTGACCATGCTGTACGCCCTGGATGCGCTCACGCTGCCCAACGGATTGCCCGATGGCGCGAGCCCCTTCGAGCCTGCCCCGAAGCCCGCGCCCCTCGATGGCGACCTCGAGACGCCGATCGCCTTCGTTTTCGACGGCGCCGACGATCGCGCGGTGACTGCCGCCGCGCGGTTGATGGAGCGCGGACTCGAAGTTCGGTCCACCGATAAGGCGTTTCGCCTGGGCGACCGCGATTTTGCCCGCGGTTCGGTGGTGGTGACCTGCATCGACAATCGCAACCGCGCCGGCGACTGGCGCGATCTGATCGAGCGCACTGCGATCGAGTTGGAGTTTCAGGCGGTGGGCATCGCCACCGGCCTGGGTGAAGGCGACCTTCCGGATCTGGGCGGAGGCCATTTTCGGCGGCTGGATCCGCCCCGGATTGGTCTTCTGGCTCGCGGGCGATTCAACTCGACCGACTACGGGTCTATTTGGCAGGCGCTCGACCAGCATCTGGGGATTCGTCACAGCCACTTGGATGATGTCCAACCCGGCGACCTCTCCCGCTACAACGTCCTGATTGTGCCGGAAACATGGTCCGCCTTGCCGACACCGCTCATGGACAGCCTCAAGGAATGGGTCCGCGAGGGCGGAACGCTGATCGTTGTCGCGGGGTCGCTCAACTCCTTTGTCGCACCGAAAGCCGAGTTCAGCCGGGCGAGATTGCTGGGGGATGTCTTTGACAGGCTGGCCGACTACGAACTGGCCATCCTGCGCGAATGGCAGGGCCGGACCCGATCGGTCCCGCCTCTCGATCAAGTCTGGACCCACATTGCCAACGCCGGCGTGGAATACCCCTGGCAGGCAATCGACGGCGCCCATCCGGATGAGAAGGAACTCAAGAAAGCGCGATGCCTGGCAGTCGCTCTTCATGCCTCAAGGCGCCTTCTTGGCAGCCCGTGTGGACACGAACCACTGGCTTACCGCTGGCTGTGGCGAGATGCTGCCGGTTCTGGCCGACGCCCAACCGGTGCTCATGGCAGCCGAAGGAGTCGAGGCGCCGGTCCGGTACGGATTCTGGGTGCCGCGCCGCTCCGCCACCAACGGGCCAGTCGAGCTTGCTGCCGCCCAGGCCTCCGGCTCAGCGGACGCGTCCGATGGATCCGACCGGGCGCGCACGTCCGACAAACCGGTCGGAGACATCACCAAGAGAGACAAGAAAGAGCCGCCTCGGCTTGGGTGGTGCGCGCCCCCTCTTCACACCGACACCTACTTGCGGATGAGCGGTCTGCTCTGGCCGGAAGCGGCGCATCGCTTGGCCAACTCCGCCTGCGTGACGCGGGAACGGCTCGGACGCGGCCAGGTGATTCTCTTCTCGACTTCGCCGACTTTCCGCGGCGCGACCCGCGGTCCGATGCGCATTTTCCTCAACGCCATCGTCTGCGGGCCGGGGTGGGGCGCTGCCCAGCCCGTTCGACCCTAGCAACCTCTCAATCTTCCGGCAGCGGTTGGCCTTTGGTCTCCGGCGCCCACCAAAGCGCCACAATGCCGATCAGGTAGATGCCGGACATGAAGATGGCCGCTGTGCGGAAGGAGAGCAGACTGCTCAGATAGCCGAGCAAATACGGGAAAGGCGCCGCGACATACCGCACAGTGTTATAGCAGAACCCGACCCCCGTGCCGCGCAGGCGCGTCGGGTAGAGTTCCGGAAAATAGATCGAATAGCCCGCAAACACGGCCAGTTGCGCGAACCCCATCAAGGGGAGCATCCAGTAGGCGTCCGTTTCCGTCTTCAGCGAATGAAACACGTAACCGGTGATGGCGAGACAGGCGAGAAATGCCCAGAAGAAAGCCCCGCGCCGGCTCAGCCAGGCGGCGAAGATCGTGAACGCGATCATGCCGGCAAACGAGCCGACATCGAACAGCATCATCGCTTTACTCCGGACCTGATCGATGGATTTCTGCAGCGAGAGCACCGTGCCGGGCATCGCCTGCTCGATCAACTGGCGGTTGAGAAACCGCACGTCCGGCGTGGCCGCCGACGTTTGGACCTTTTTCACCAGGCCCTGGGTGCGCTTGTCGAGCGTCACCTCCGCAAATGTCCCCGCATCGTACAGACTGGTTCCTTGGATCAGCCGGTTGAGATCCTCCCTCAATGCGTCGACCAGGGCGGGGGGGACGGCGCTGTCCGGGGCGAGTTGGGCCAACTGACGTCTGGTTTCCTCGGAAAGCTGTTTGTGGAGGCCGCCCGCAACCGTGTTGGTCCCCGAGCGCAACACCTGGCACAAGCCCGCCGGGTCGCGCATGTCCTCGGCCCGCAAGGGGCGTTCCTTGAGCGCCGTGGTGATCAGTTCGGGCGAGAAAAAGCCGATCCCCCAAAGCCCGACCATGCCGGCCAGGCCAAGGCACAATCCGACCAAGGTGCTGCGCCGCCAGCGCGGATGCGCCAGCAGATCGCGGGGTGAGCCGACGCTCTTGGCGGCATCGCCGCTGGCCGCAGCGGCTTTCGCGCGTTTCCACGCCTCCGGTTCCTTCAGAATGCCGACGATCGGTATGACCAAGAGCGCCGGGATGATGCCGACGAAGAAGAGCACGCGCCATCCGCTGAAGGCGCCAACGAAATGCTCGGCGCCCGGCGGGATCTTCAAGCTGATATATGCGCCCAGCAGGTTCCCGGTCGCAGACAGGGCTTGGAGCGAGCCAAGCGCCACTGCCCGGAATCGCGCGGGAACGCTCTCGGCGACCAGAGTCGTCGCCGCGCCGAACATCCCGCCTACGCCCAACCCGACCAGGAACCGGTAGAACGTGAAATCTAGCCAGCCCTGCGCCAGCCCGCACAGCCCCGTGAACCCCGAGTAGACTATCAGCGTGGCCACCATGGTCTTCACCCGCCCCCACTTGTCGCTGAGCATGCCGAATACGATGCCCCCGGTGGCCCAACCGATCATCATGGCGGCGGTCGCCAGGCCGAGATACGTCTCGATTTTCGCTAAACCGCTCGGGTTGTTGCCGAGCAACTCCCTGAGCGTTGACTCGCGGGCCATGGTGAACAAACGCTGGTCCATGCAGTCAAACAGCCAACCGCAGGAGGCGATGATCACCACCAACCAGTGATAAAACGTGACGTTCGCGAAAAGGCTCTGAGACGAAGTCGACGGATCGGCAGAAGTGGTTTGCATGATGATGTCGCACGTACCTTTTAGACGCTGGCGCAGTTCAATGCAATCCTAAGCCGGCACGTTGACGTTGGTCAGCAGATACTGCTTCATTCCAATCTGACCTCGGCGTACAGTCGCGCGTGTGTCAGGAGCCGGCGATTCGGTGACACTCGACGATGCGGGCGCCGGAGGCCGCAGGGCGCGGCGGGCGAGCCGGAACGGGCTTGGACGGCAGTCACGTCGGGCGAATCGGTCGGCGTCTCGTAGCAGAACCCGCGGCTCGCAGGACGCAGGACCGCAATCGAACATGCAAAACCTCAATTCTCCTTTTGACGTGCGCGGCCAGGTGGCGGTGATCACCGGCGGCGCGGGCGTGCTCTGTTCGAGCATGGCGAAGGCCTTGGCCGCTGCCGGGGCGAAACTGGCGGTGCTCGATCTCGCCGAGGAAGCGGCTCGCAAGCTGGCCGCCGAGACCAAGGCCGCAGGAGGGGAGGCGATCGGCATCGGCTGCAATGTGCTCGAACGTTCGAGCGTCGAGGCGGCCGCCCAAGCCGTGGTGCAGGCCTTCGGGCGCGTGGATATTCTCGTCAATGGCGCGGGCGGCAATAAGCCCCAGGCCACCACGAGCGTCGAGAAGCGCTTCTTCGATCTGCCCGCAGACGCCGTGCAATGGGTGTTCAATCTGAATTTCGTCGGGACGCTGATCCCGAGCCAGGTTTTTGGGCGTCTGATGGCCAGCCAGCAAAGCGGCGTCATCGTCAATATCTCCTCGATGAACGCGTTTCGCCCGCTGACGCGGATTCCTGCCTACTCGGCTGCCAAGGCCGCGGTCAGCAATTTCACCCAATGGCTTGCCGTGCACTTGGCCCAGGAGTACTCACCCGCCATCCGCGCAAACGCCATCGCGCCCGGGTTCTTCCTGACCGACCAGAACCGCTTCCTGCTCACCGACAGCCAGAGCGGCGAGTTGACCCCGCGCGGACGGCAGATCCTCAGCCACACACCCCAGGGGCGGTTCGGGGCGCCCGACGATCTCAACGGCGCTCTCCTCTGGCTGGTCTCTCCTGCCGCCGCCTTTGTGACCGGGATTGTGGTTCCTGTGGACGGTGGTTTTTCGGCTTACAGTGGGGTGTGATTCGCCGGCTGGATTGGAGTGCAGGCTCGAATCGGTCTTTGCCCGGGGCAGGATGCGGAGGGGCAGGGCGGGGGACAACGGTGTCGCGCTTGAACTTGTTTGCCGAGGTGGTTTAGCCTCTCGCGATGGAACATGCGACGCTTCTGGCGCCAAGTCCATGGATGATCCTGCCCTTTGGCCTGTTGTTGGGGGCCATTGCGCTGGCGCCGCTGTTCTGCCCGGACTGGTGGGGGCGGCACTATCCCAAGGTCGCCGTCGGCCTGGGCGCCATCACGCTCGGTTACTATCTGTTCTGGCTGCGTGCGCACGTGCGTGTCGCCCACGGGGCGACTGAGTACGTCAGCTTCATCCTTCTCATCGGCGCGCTGTATGTGGTCTCAGGCGGCATTCACATTACGGTCCAGGGCGAAGCCACGCCGCGGGCGAATTGCGTGTTTCTCCTCATCGGCGCGGTCATTGCCAATCTCCTCGGCACCACAGGCGCCTCGATGCTGCTCATTCGTCCCTGGCTGCGGATGAACGCCTATCGCGTCACCGCCCATCATGTCGTCTTTTTCATCTTCATCGTTTCGAATGTGGGGGGGTGCCTGACGCCGATCGGCGATCCTCCCCTGTTTCTGGGTTACCTCAAGGGGATTCCGTTCTGGTGGGTCGCGGAGCATTGCTGGCCGATGTGGGCAGTCGGAGTGGGAACTCTCGTGCTGATGTTCTACGTCGTGGACCGCCGCAACTATTTGCGGGCGCCGCGCGAGGTGCGTGAGGCGATCGCGGAACCGCCCGATCGCTGGCGGTTCGAGGGTCTGATCAATCTGGTGTTCCTGGCGGCGATTCTGGGCGCCGTGTTCATCAAACGCCCGCCTTTCCTTCGCGAAGCCCTCATGCTCGCGGCGGCGGTCGCCTCTTATTACACGACACGACCGGCTGTTCACCAGGCCAACCAATTCGATTTTCGTCCGATCCGGGAAGTCGCCATTCTTTTCCTGGGCATTTTCGCAACCATGATGCCGGCCCTCGATTGGCTCGAGGCAAACGCGGCGCGATTCGGTGAACCGCACGTGGGCGTGTTCTTCTGGGCTTGCGGATCGCTTTCGAGCGTTCTGGACAATGCCCCCACCTACCTGAGCTTCCTGAGCGCCTGCTTGGGATCTGTCGTGGACGCCGATGTCGTCCAGCAGGTCCGCGCGCTGCTGGCCGCCGGCGGCTCCCTTTCCGCCATGGCGGACGGCCCGAACGGGGAAGCCATCCGTCACACGCTCGATGCGCTGCAGCGCTACTACCCGGCCGCGCTCGGCGCCGGCGCCGTCTCACTCGATCAGATCGAGATCGCCTTTCTGCTCGGGAACGGGAGTCTGAATTCGTTCATCGTCGCCATCAGCGTCGGGGCTGTCTTCTTTGGGGCCAACACATACATCGGCAACGGTCCGAACTTCATGGTCAAAGCCATCGCCGAGCAGAAGCGGGTGCACACGCCGACGTTCCTGGGCTACGTCTTCCGGTTCACCCTGCCGATCATGCTGCCGATGCTTGTCCTGATCTGGCTGCTCTTCTTCCGCCGTTGACGCTGTCCGTAACGTCATCGCCGTAGCCTCGGCGAAGGCTTCGTGATGGGCAGGGTGAGCATGACGGTGCCGCTACATCCCGGTGATGCCACAGGAAGGCACCACTCACAGCAGCCGAACCCGAAAAAACAACTGGGCGTGCGGACCACCGGGGAGCGTCTCGAGATCCAGCCGCACCGAGGTTGTCGCGCCTCTGCCGCCCCGAGCACCGGCCCCGGCACCGCACCCCAGGTCGGGGTCGCCAAGTCCGCGCACACCTCGATGACGTACGCGCGCGCCGGCACGCTCGCCCACGTCAACTCCACTTCATTGAAGACCGGCGTCCATGCCAGACTCACGACCAGGGGCGGATGATACGGTCGCACCACCGCCACCAGCGTGTCATCCAGATGCCAACGCCGATCCATCTCGCCCGAGTTCACCGCCTGCCGCCACCGGAACTGCACCTGGTGCCCGGCCAGATAGGTCGCGTCCAAGGCCAGCGTCACCGGCACGAACGAATCGCCGCTGCTTCCGCTCCAGATCAGGCGCTCGGCCAAGGGCGCTCCCAATGGCCCCGGCGCCGCAGTTCGCATACCCCCCAATCACCCAACTGTTCTGCGTGTCCCCGGCCAGGATGTCCCACCAACCCTCTCCCTCTCGCCGATACTCGAGGACCCCGGCGTCGACCGCGCCCGGATCGAACTCGCCCCAATCGTGCCGGTGGAAGAACTCGATCCGCACTTGCTGGGCATCGGAGGGAATCGCCAGCCAAGGTGAGAGGACGCTCGCGTCCGAGGGCGTCGCCTTGCCCATGGCCGTCATCGAGCGCGTTGGCGACCACGCCGCCTCGTGCCGCAGGTCCCAGGAGTCGGCGCCCAGCGCGGCCGTGTGGGTCCAATCGCCGGAGCCATTCTCGAAATCGTCTGACCAGAGCACCTCCGCCTCGACGATCTCGATCGGCTTCTGGAAGGTGCCGCCGTGGCCGTCGTCGGCCTGAACCCGGATCCTGTACTGCGGGTGCGCGGCGAAATCGGTCTTTGCGATGGTGTAGAGCCGGCGCCCATCGATCCGGAACAAGGCGTTGTCCGTGTCGCCCGGACCACTCACCAGGGTGAAGGTATGGACGTCATCGCGGTTGAGGTCGGAGGCGGTCAGGACACCGACCGCCCGTTGTGCCGGCGTGCCGTCGGGCAAGCAGGTCGAGTTCAGGGCAATGTTCCAGGGCGCCTGGTTGTCAGTGACATCGAGCACCAGGATGGTCAGCGCCCGGGCGAACCGGCCCCCGTGGCCGTCATCGGCCTGGATGCGCACCTGGTAGGCCGCCTTGGTTTCGTAATCGAACGTGGCGGCAGTCTTGACTGTATCGCCGTGAATCACGAACGAGGCGTTGTCCTCGCTCCCGTCCCCCGCAACGAGTGTGAAGGTGTGTGTTTCGCCAAGGTCGGGATCCGACGCGACCAATTGGCCGACGACCGTGCCGGCGGGTTGGTTCTCGGCGACGACGCCCGGCGAGAGCACCAGATCGGTCGGAGCCGTGTCGCTTTGGTCGGCCACTGTGATCACGAAGACCCGCGCCAGGGTGTTGCCCCCGGCGTCGCGGGCCTCGACGCGGATCCTGCGAGTGCCGCCGGCTTCGCGGTCGAGGACAGCGGCGGTCCGCAAGACGTTGGTTTGGATTGCGAAGAACTCGTTGTCACCGGCGCCTTCGCCGGTCACAAGGGCGAAGGTGTGCGTGTCGATCCTGTTGGGATCGGTCGCGCTGAGACGTCCCACCGCCGTGCCCGGCGGTTTGTTCTCCGACACCGTGGTGTTGTCCAGCGCCAGGTCGGTCGGCGCGCGATTGAGTTCTTTGACCTCGATGCTTGCATAGCGGTCGGTCGCGCTGTAAGCCGAGCGTCCGCCCGGCAGGCCGATCATGCCCAGTCCGCCGTTGGTGCCTGAGGTCTGATCCCAGGCGCGCAGCCTCACGCCGTTCGTCACCACGCCATGGAAATCGGCGTCCGGCACCAGGCGCACGTGGGCCGTCGGCCCCAGCAAACGCCCATAGCTGCCCCGGAAGATCCCCATCGACTTCCAGGAGACGCCCCTGTCCAGCGAGTATTGCCAGACGCCGTTGGCTTCGTCGGTTCCGATGACCGCGATGCCGCAGGGGTCACGGTCCTCGTCGGCCACCAGACGGTCGATGAGATCCGCAACGCGAGTGCCCGGATTGGTGAAGTCATTCTCGGTGATTGGACTGAACTTGAGATCCCGGCTTGTTGTCAGCACCGGCGCGTCGTTCACCGGTTTCACGGCAACGCCCAACTGACCTGTGCGCGCACTGTAGGGGGTCGACCCACCGTTGGTTGAGATACTGGCGAGGCTGCCGTTGGTTCCGGCGCTCCGGTCCCACGCGCGGAAGCTCAGTCCGTTGGTGACGATGCCCACATAGCCTGCAGCGGGCACGAAACGCACCTGCATGGTCGGCCCCAAGAGCCGCGCCGCAGTCGTCGACACCTTGCCCAACGGCAACCAAGAGACCGATTTGGGCGCGCGATACTGCCACGTCCCGTGTGTGGTGTCTTGCGCGAACACCGCGATGCCGCACAGGTGGCCGTCCTCGTCGTTGTAGGACACGCCCAGCACCGCGCCCACCGCGTCGCCGGGGGGATTGGTCTCGTCCTCCTGGATCGACGGGAGATAGACTTGGGCGGGCGAAGCGAGGACTGGCGCGTGGTTGGCGTCGCTCGAGACAACGATCGGGGCCGGCTCGATGACCAGGCTGAGCGCCGCGTTCCCACCGCCCATCGAGGCGTCGATCCGGCCGCCCTCGCCGCCTGAGGTCTGATCCCAGGCCCGATACTGGATGGCGGGGTAGATGGTTCCGGTGTAGTTGATTGCGGGCACGAAGCGCAGCGCGGCTTCGGGGCCCAGGAGCAGGGCCGACGACGACGACACGGCACCGACATTGGACCACGTCATGCCGTCGTTGAGCGAGTACTGCCAACTGCCGTGGGCGGTGTCGGTCATGATCAGCGCCAGCCCGCACACATCGCCGTCGACATCCTCGACCCAGTCCCGAAGCAGGTTGGCCACTGTCGTCCCGGCATTGAAGGTGGCGTTGCGCGGGATCGGGGGCAGGATCGGCACCCCGAACGGATCGAGCACGGGCGCATGATTGACCACCGGCGTCACGGTAATGCTCGCCGACTCCATCGCCGTGCTGAAGGCTGTCCCCATCTGAATGTCGCCCATCCCGCCATTGGCGCCCACGGTTTGATCCCACGCGGCAAAGTGCAGTCCATCGGTCACCGGCCCGCTGAAGAAATCATCCGGGACAAACCGCACCCGTGCCGCCGGATCGAGCAGTCGGGCGGTGCCGGGTCGCACGCCGGTTAATGGCCGCCAGGTTCCGCCCGCGTCGATCGAGTATTGCCAGATGCCATGGCTCTCGATGGCCGCCACGACAGCGATGCCACAGGCCTGCCGATCGACTTCGGTGATCAGTCCCTGGACCAGGTTCGAGACGGACTGCCCGCGGTTGTATGGGTCCGCAATGTTGCCCCAGATGTCCGGCAGTTGCGGCGAACTGGTCGTGCTCAGGACCGGTCGATCATTGACTGGAGTGACCTGCCAACCCCACGTCGCGGTCTGCTCGCTATAGGATGTCGATCCGCCGCTGAGGTGGGCATCGACATGGCCGCCGTCGTGCCCTGTCGTCTGGTCCCAGGCGCGGAATGTGATGCCGGGCGTGACGGATCCGTTGAAGTTCGGCTCGGGTAGAAACCGGATGCGTGCGTCTGGTCCCAACAGACGCGCGCCTGAGGGCGTGGGATCGCCGAAGGCGTACCAGTGCTGGCCGTCGGTCATGTACTGCCATTGACCGCCGGTGCCGGCTACGCCAATCACCGCCATGCCACAGGTGTCGCCGTCGCCGTCACTGGCTTGGGCGAGGGCAACGACACTACCGGCCCGGGCGGTGGGCATGAGGCTCGGCGGTTCGTCTTCAGTCGAGCGGGTAAAGCTCTGTCCACTGATGGCGCCCAGGACAGGGGCGCGATTGTTGCGAAACCAGAACACATAAACGGCGCCGGCGTCCGCGCCCAATTGACTGTCGCCTGGAGCGCCAACCGCGAGAAAGTTGTCATTCAAGCTCAGAGCGTACCCAAACGCCGCGTTGGGCTGCGCGTCCGGGGCGGTGATGCGCGCGACCTGCCCCCAATGGTCAGTGCCGCCCTCATTGCGGCGGAAGAGATAGACCGCTCCTCTGCGGTCTTCCCGTTCGCTTGCCCCGACAGCCAGCGTGTCCCCGTCCAGGCCGATCGCTGATCCGAAGCCGATGCCCAGTTGATCGTCGGCCGCGCGCACCTCGCGGACCAGTCCCCAGTTGTCGGGACCGCCGGCGTTGCGTTGGTAGATGTAAACGGAATTGAAATCGGCAGGAACACCTCCGTAGGAGTCCCGTTGATCCTCGATGCTCGGCCCCACGGCGAGGGTATCCCCCGAGATGGCCACCCGCCCGCCGAAACCATAGGGCCCGGCGAAGGGCCCCTGGAGCGTCTTGCTGCGCCCCCAATTGTCCTTGCCGCCGAGATGGCGCACATGGATGTGCACGAGGTTCTTGGCGCCCAAGCCCAACACCAGGTTGTTGCCCGAGAGACTGACGACTTCGAGACCGTCCCACAGTTCGATCCGCTTCACGTAGGTCCAGGGGCCGGAACCGCCGGCCACATCGCGCGCGTAAATGTACGTGTTGCCGCCGTTGCCGTCGGGACCGAATCCATCCGACAGGAGCAGCCCATCGGATCCCATAACCACCGTGTCGCCGTACAGGGCCATGTACTGGCCAACCCGCTCGTAGACATGCCGGGTGTGCTGGTTAAGCCGCTGCATCTGACCCCAACCCTCGGCAAGGTCCCAACCCTGGTCGACATAATCGAGGTTGCGCTCGTAGACGATCCCCATGCCCCGTCCGTCGGCATTGTCGTTTGGCGCCCCCAGTGCCAGGTGCTCGCGATGGATCGCCACACCCTTGCCCAAGTCATCGGCCTCATCGCCCAAGTCGTCCTCGTAGATGGTGCCGACCATTTCCCGGACCGCCTGCCATTTAGCGATGGGACCGCCCCAGTGGCGAAACACAACAGCCCGCGGCTTGCCGCCGCATGCCGCAATGAAACGCGAGTTGCCTGCAACCAAATGATCATCGTCCAATGCGACCGCGGAGCCGAAGCGGTCGTACCGGATCGAGAAGTCGGGGTTGACGTGGGTCAGTTTCTGCTGGAAGTACCAGCGAGTGCCCGACCAGGCTAGGACCCGCGCCGCCCCCGCCTGTTCGCCCTGCGCGTCGTCGCCCCATGCTCCGGCGATGACCGTGTGGCCATCGGTGGCCAGCGCAGCCCCAAAGCCATCGTGCGCCGCCAGGCCCTCAGGCTTGAACTCTCCGGCGTATCCCCACTCGTCGCTTGTGCCCCGGGTCCGGTCGAACACGTGGATCGCGCCTTTCCCTGAGTCCTGGTTCTGCGCGCCGATGAGCGCCCGCTGCCCGTCAATCGCCACCGACGCGCCGAAGTGCGTGCCGGCTGGCAGGCCATCGACGTGAGATCCGTGCATGAGTGCCGCGATATTCCACTCGTCCGGACGTGGCGTGTTGCGCTCGAACAGCACGGCCAGGCCATAGGCGCCTTGGCCGTAATCGACATCCGGTTGCCCCACCAGAAGCCATGGGCCGTAGATCGACACCGCGTGCCCCGAGTGGGAACCGGGCATCGGTCCGTTGAACTTCTTGGCCTGGCCCCACACGCCGTAGCCTCCTTGGTCGCGCCCAAACAGGTAGGTCGCCCCCGCATCGACACCCTGTTGGTTGTCGTTCATGGGCGCCCCGATCGCGACCCGGTCGCCACTCACCGACACGGCGAAGCCGAACTGGTCGCCCGCCGCTCGATCGAGTGCCGATAACCGGACGACCTTTCCGAATTGCCCTGTGCCGTTCGCCCTGTGATAGACGTACGCGGCTCCGGTCTGGATGCCGCCGGTGACTGCCAGAGGCGCCCCGGCGACCAGGAGATTGATGTCCAGACTCACCGAATACCCGAGACGAGCGCCAGCATTCAGGTCGGTCGATCCCACCTTCGCCAGCAATCCCCACCCGTCGGCGCCACCGATGTTCCTCGCGAACACATAGACTGCGCCGGCGTCCGCGCCCCACGTGTCGTGGCCCGGCGCACCCACTGCCAGCACGTCGTCGCTCAGGCTCACCGAGACTCCAAAATGATCGTCCGCCTGACCATCCGGCGCCCGGATCTTCCGGACCTGTTGCCACTGGTCCGCACCGCCTTGGTTCTGGGCGTAGATGTACACGGCGCCCCGACCGGATTCGGCGTTGTATGCGCCCACAGCAGCCACGTTTCCGCTCACGGAGACCGCAGACCCAAAGCAAGCGTTGGCCGAGCCGTCGCCGGCTCGAAGGGTGCGCACCTCCGACAGCGTCAACGGCCCGCCTGGCAACCCCGCGGCCTGTGCCAGCATCGACAGCATCCAGAGGAGGATTCCCCAAACAGCCAGTCGCCACGTCCGATAGGGGAGCCAGTTGCCTCCTTGTTTGGCAACAGTCCGCACGATTTGTTCCAGCAAACCCTGACGGTCAGTTCCAATGACCGTCCACACCAGAGGAACATGCATGCCCCCCTGGTATCGAGAAGCCGGACGGCTGGCAAGATGATCTTCTTTGCCCGCATTTCTCGCAGCGCGGCAGAGCCGCAACCAAAGTGAAGGAGCCATCCGTATACCTCTGGTGCCGGCGAATGCGCAGGTCGGATGGGAGAGGGACGGGGTGAGGGGCCCCTGCAGTGGATCCTCGTAACGAATCAGTCAGCCGTCGCCAGCCGATTCCGGAACACGATCACCGTGCGATCGGTGCATCCGACGTGCAGGTGCCCGTGCCGATCGAACGCCGGGCGCGCTTGGATCGACCGCGGCGCCTCGAAGAGCACGCGCCCGGCACCCGCTCGGTCCACCGCGTGCACACGCCCCAGTGGATCGCCCAGGAATACGTTGCCCTCCGCATCGCCAACCGGACCAGCCAGAAGATACTCGGCTCCGGTTGCATACGAGAATCGAGGCGTCCCGGAAGCGTCGAACGCCCGCAAGCCACCGTCGAGGCCCGCCAGCACGACCGCACCATCCTCGCAGAGCGCCGGTGTGGCCACCGTGAAGCGTGCCACCTCCCGGCTCCAGAGCAGGCTTTCCTCTCGCAATGACCAGGCACGCACCCGTGTCTCGAGATCGCCGTTCACGCAGAAATAGACAACGCTCCGGGTGTCGTCCACCAGCGGGGACGCGGACGTCAGCATCCGCCCCGCGCCGCGCTGGCCCTCCGGTTGGCGATGCAGCACCGTTTCTGTCCCGTCGCCAGCCAGACGCACACAGGCGACGCCTTCGCCCCGGACGGCCCGGTTGAAGTAGAGCGTGCCGCTGTCATCGGCGCTCGCACCGGCCTGGGGCGAAATCCCGGCATCCCACGATCGTTCGGGCGCGCCGGTCTCCGCTTCGAGCGCGTGGTATCGCCCGCCCCAACTGCTCATGACGACCGTCTGTGCCAAGGGCAGAAAAAGCAGGTCAGCCACGATGCGCGCGTCGCTTTGGGTTGGCAGCCGCTGGCGCCAGAGAACGGCGCCATCGGCGGTGCTCAGGGCATAAACCCATCCGAGATGCGTGCCGACATACACCCGACCTTTGGCGGCATCGACTGCCGGCGAAGCCGACACGGCTCCTTCCAGGGGGCGCTGCCATAGGGGCCGCCCCTCACTCGAGAAGGCCTGGATCCAGCCTGCCATGTCGGCCACCAACACCCGGTCTTCGGCATCGAAAACCACCGAGGCTTGCACCGCGCCCCGTGCCGGCAAACGCCGGATTGGCTCCGGTTCGAGATGAACGCGTCCGCCCCAAAGACCGCGCCGACCAGGCCCGCCTCCGGCGACGGTCCAGAGCTGTGAAGGGTCTCGAGGTTGGGTTGTCATTCGAGGGCTCGTTGGCGGGAGAGGATAAGTTCTTTGTCCCCGGTTCGTTCAGCGATGAATGCGCTGGTAGGTCGGGTGGAACTCGAACCGGGCGGCGTCCAGGCCGACCCCCGCAATGTCGAGTCTGTCCAAGCGATTCTCGCCCAGTCCACGGCGGCGGGCCAGCGCGAGATGGTTGTCGCCGTTGGTAAACGGAAGAGTCCGATTGGGCGCGTCTGGATTGAACCCCATGACCGCCGCCGCCACCGCGTCGGTGCATACTGCGTTGCGCCCGGCGATCAACACGCCCGGTCGAGTCACTGTCACCATCGATCCGATCCACCAGCCTTCCGCGGTCTGGATGGTGCTGATGCCGTCGATCACCACAAGGTCGATCGGGAACGCCGCCGCCAGGTCGACGATGAAGCGGGGGACATTGTAGCCGTGGTCACCCTGGACCGACCGGCCGGTGACCGAGACCGCGGACGTGAAGGGTTGGCTCTCGCAACTGTGCAGCGTCCTGCCGCGGTATCCGGTCGCCTCTTCGTCCGGCTCGTCTTTGAGTTCTTCGCTATAGAGACTGCTCGGGGGCACGCCGAACAGGTTCTTCATTCCGCCGGTGACGCCGGCGGAGACATGACTCTTGAGTTTGCCCAGCGAGACGAGGACATCGGTGTCGACGTAGGTGCGATTGACTTCCCAGGCGCTGGCCAGTTCGCCTTTCGGGACTCGCACCCAGGCGTACTGGCGGTGTCGCCCCCGGTTGCGCGTGTTCTCGAAACGCGCCCGCCCATCGAGCGCCTGTTGAAAGGCCCTGAGATCGTAGCCGTAGCCGGCAAAGGCGGCCTCGTCGAGGGCTCGGAACGGGAGTTGATCGCAGAATGTGACCCGCCGCGCTCCGGACTCGACCAGCAGACTGCCCAGGGCCATCGCGACCACCGGATGGGTCGTCACCGTCAACCAGAGCGGCACACCGCCGAGATCCTCGGCGGAGGTGTTCACCAGGTTGAGTTTGACCACGACATGGCGTCGTCGCACCAAACGCCGAACGCCGCCGATTTCGTCCAGCATCCGTCCCAACGCACGCCGCACCTCGGCGTAATCGTAGCGTTTGCAGAGGCCGATGCTGGTGACCGCGCGGGGCGCAGATCCCTCGACCGCTGGCACCTCGGAACCCCAGGTCCTGGCGCTGCTGGCGACGACCGCCGCTGCCGTCGTCCCCGCCACGCATTCGAGGAACGCGCGCCGCGTCAGCACGCCACCCGGGCATCGCGGCGCCCGGGCAAGACTCACTTCCCGCGATCGATCCATGTCACCCCGCATAGGCATCGTGTTCGCGACAACATACTCCTTTGGTCGGAATGGTCAAAATGCGCCTTCGAGAGAGAGTGACCTAATCATACCGCCATTCATACCGCTTGAATTCCGCTCCCGAAACACTTAAGAAGACCGCAACTTACCCAGTTCACCATCCTATGTACCACATCATCGGAGCCGACCAACGGGAGTATGGCCCGGTCAGTCCGGACCAGGTGCGCGATTGGATTGCCGCCCACCGCGCGGACCAAGACACCAAGATCCGGGCTGCGGGCGCCATCGAGTGGACGCGATTGGGCGACCTGCCCGAGTTCAGCGACGCGCTGCGCCAGGCCGAGATGCCGCAGAGCGCGGCGCCCTCGCCGGCGCCTGTCGAGGGCGTCCCCGCCCGGGAGGGCAAGACCAGCGGACTGGCCATTGCTTCGCTGGTTTTGGGGATCCTGGGGATCATCAGTTGCGGGGTGACGGCGCTGGTCGGCCTGGTCTTGGGCATCGTTGCCCTGGTGCGGATCAACCGAAGCGGCGGCGCACAGAAGGGACATGGGCTCGCTGTCGCTGGGATCGCCGTTTCGGCGGCGTTTCTCCTGTTCCTGCCGGTCATGGCGGGGCTGTTGCTGCCGGCTCTCGCCAAGGCGAAGTCGAAAGCGCAGAGCATCACTTGCATGAACAACCTGAAGCAACTGGCGCTGGGCGCAATGATGTACGCGGGCGACCACAACGACCGACTTCCGCCTGCCGACAACTGGTGCGATGCCCTCCTGAGGTACACCGGATCGGAGGCGGTGTTCCGTTGCGCGAACGGAGCGCCGGGTCACCGGTGCCATTACGGCTACAACGCGCGGTTGTCAGGCGCGGAACTGCCATCGGTCAAAGACCCAGCCAAGATGGTGCTGTTCTTCGAGGTTGAGGGCGGCTGGAACGTCAGCGGCGGCCCCGAGTCAATGCTCGCCAAGCCAAGACACGTCCGCGTCCGAGGCGTCGCCTTCCTCGACGGTCATTGCGAGCTTGTCCAAGAATCCCGCATCGGGCAGCTCCAGTGGGAACCTTGAACTCAAAGTGTGGGACCGCCTGTTTCTTCTGGGGCTGCTCAGGGCACATGAACCGATCTGTCTAACCACGAAGACACGAAGGGCACGAAGAAATGGCCGAGATTGCCCTTCGTGATCTTCGCGCCTTCGTGGTGAATCCCCCCCTGCCGGTTCGTGGGGAGAGCCGCCTGTTTCTTGCGGAACTGCCCAGTGAAAACTTGGCGAGGCTGCGCCTCAGACCGGCGAGGCGTCTTGCCAGACCGTTCGCGAGCGTCTCAGAGCGGCAGAAGACTGCCGCACTCCAAAACGCTCCGCGCGGTCCGGAGACGTCCGAAAAGGCGCCAGCTTTTGGACTGCGCCAGTCCTCTGGCGCTTTGGCTCTGCGAGTTGAGCGAGGCTGCGCGGCGCAAAAACTTGACTCATTTAGTACAGATTCTGAAAAGAAAGTCACTCTAGCGCGCATTTCTCACCAGGTTTTGTGCAACGCGAAGCAGATGTCATCCGGAGAGGCAGCCATGCGCGCTAGAAAAGCAAAACCGCGCCCGAGTGGATGGATGGAACCGGGCACCAGAGTGTCGCCGAGCCAGGGCGGCTTCGGGGATGCTCTGACCCTTGTTTTCCCCTGTCCGGGCGCGGTTTTGCCACAGCCCGGATTTCCGTGTCATCTTCCCGGTGGTGAGAAATCCGTATAGAGCGCCGGTAACCCCTTCACCTCACACGCATTTTGGCGAAGGGAATGTTCTCGGACCATCGTCGTGCCTGCCTGCCCTGGATGCACGATTGCACTGAGATGCGTGTAAGGAGCAGCGCTTCAGCGCCGCTTTCCATGTCGAGGTTACCCCGAGAATGACGCGGACGCCGGGTCAGGGGACCCGGCCTACAAAGCAGGCCGCGTGCCCTCACGCGGCGAGCATACCCCATTCTCATGTGAGGTGGCGTGCCAGACTCACCGCTCAACTGGGCGTAAAAAAAGGGCGTAAAAGAAAGAGGCATCCGCGCGCGCGGATGCCTCGGTGCAGAGCGAGGAATGAAACTCAGTTCCGCCGAATGCGATAGAACTGCTGGGCGCCCGCGATCGCGCGCACGGCCTTGAATGTGCCGCCGGTGCCCGAGATGGCGGCGGTGACGTCGGCGTAGGCGCCATTCACCGCGCCGGCGGACTGAAGCGCGAAGGCGGACGGCGTGTCGGTCGCTTCGCCCTTGAACTCGATCTCGACATTGCCGCCGGCGAGCTGGATGCCGGTGATGTTCGGCGGCGTTGCCGGGGCAGCCAGCCGGATGACGCGGACGTTGTCGTAAACGACGCACGAATTGCCGACCATGATCGAGTCGTACGCGTCGCAGTAACCGAGCATGATGTTGCCGCTGGTGAACGACGTCGTGTTGGTGTAGCTCAGGATCGGCGTGCGGTTCATCGTCAGCGTGACCACGTTGCCGACCTGGCTGATCTCGACATCCACCCAGCAGGGGGTTTCCGAGAGTTCGCTGTTGCCGGGAGCGCCCGGGAGACCACCGCCGAAGGGCGGGTTCTTGAAGATGCCCGTCAAGGTGGACGCGTTGACCCCGGGCGTCAGCGCCGTCGGGTTGTTGCCTCCCGTCGTGGGCGCGCTGTAGATCACGTAGTCGCCCAACGCCGCACCGTCCGCCTCGACGCCGAAGAACAGGCCGTCGAATGTCGGGCTATTCGGGACGCCCCCGGCGGAATTGCGGAACCAATTGGCCTTGCTGCCGGAATGATTGATGCCAAAGAGCGCGTACTCGGTGGTCGAGGCGGCGTTGCCGACCATCAGGTACATGTCGAACCGGAGGGCGTAATTGCCGCTGAAGGTCTTGCCTTTGGGGTAAACGTTGAGGCCGGCCGCTCCGAGGGCGGTGGACTCATCCTTGTTCACCGACAGGTAGAGACCGAGCGTATCGGACGTCGAGTGCGGCGCCATGGGCACGCTTGGAATCAGCCCGCCATATTCGTAGTCGTGGCTGAAGCTCGTCCAGCCGCTGTAGGAGCCGATGCGGTAATCGTCGATGCCATTGGCCGAGCCGAACTGGACGATCCAATTCTCGGGGGCATCGGTGTTGAAGTCCTCCGACCAGAGCACGTCCTCCGGCGGGAGTTCGTCGTCGAGGATGGTGGCCGTGGCGCTGGGGCTGGTGGTGCCGACGGCGTATCCGCTGCCGCTGACGACCGTGGCGACGATGGTCTGGTCGCCGTTGAGCAGCGCGTCGTCGATCGGAGTGACATCGAAGTTCTGAGTGACGACGCCCGATTCGACGGACACGCTCCGCGGGGCGTTGTAGCGTGAGCCGCCCGCCGTGCCCGAGTAGGTCAAGTTCGCGTTGAAGCTGGGGGCATTGGTGTCGCCCCGGCGGACGACCCGCAACCGGGCGTAGTCGCCGGCCAGACGCTCGTACATCGAGGAATAGACAACTTCGAGGTCGACGGTGGGGGCTTCGTTGTCGGTGATGGTGACGGTGGCCGAGGCGGGTGGAACGACCGAGTAATCCTCGCTGGCCGACAAGGTCAGGGTCGCAGTCTCTGCCAGTTCGGCCTCCGCATCGTCCATCGGGGTCAGCAACACATCGACAGACGCTGCGCCGGCCGGGATGGTGGCGGAGCCCGACAGCGAGGCGTAGTCCGCGCCGTCGGCTGCCGTGCCTGTCATGGCGTAACTCACTGTCAGCGGGTCCGACACATCGCCGGTGCGGGTGATGGTGAATGCGACGATCTTTGGCCCGGTTTCCCGGGCGTCGGTATCGGCGGCGGTCACGCTGACGTCACTGGCGGGCTTGAAGATCGCGAACGCGCTCTTGGCGCCGTCGAAGCTGGTCGTGGCCACCGTGTAGCCGCCCGGCGACCAGAACCGCGCCCACTCGATCGAGTTGTCCACTGTGACAAGATTGCCGGCGGCGTCGAAGGCCAGGTCGCGGATCCGGTTTCCAGCGTCGAAACTCTCGACGAATTCGCCTGTGGCCATGTCGAACATAAAGACCTGGCCGGTGTAATAGTCTCCGTAAGCCACACGACCGGTCAGTTCGTTGATGTCGATGCCGTAGGCGCCGGTGTATTGGTCGGAGGCTTCCCAGATCACGTCATCGTCCAGCGGCACCTCGCCTGAGCCGTCGAATTTGGTGATCACAAAAGCCTGACCGGCAGTGGCGCGGTACTGGTTTACGTAAAAATCGCCGTTGCTGTCGCGAGCGATATCCATTGGATAATAGAGACTGTAGTAAACGGGCGTCAGGATCGGGGTGCCAGTGTCGTAGGGCGTGGCCATGGGCTCCGCGCCGAGGTCGTACCGGATAAGCCCCCGGCCGGCCGTATCGTTGTAGTTGCCGTTCACCAGGTAGATTTTGCGGTCCCCGCCCGCTTGCGTGCCTTCCACGTAGATCGAGTGCACGTATTGGCCAACTCCGCGATTGCTCTCGTCCATCAGTTGCGTGGCGACGCTCAGATCGTCGTTGAACTCGAACGCCAAATCCCTTGAAAGATCGGCCACGTAAAGATGATCGTCCGGACCGATCGTGCTCTTGAATGGTGCCGAATTACCGGCCGCCGCCCAGTCCACGCCGCCGTCTGCCCAGCCGGCGTCCGACCCGTCGGCGTGGAGCATGTAGATGCCGCTGGTGGTGGTGCGGTAGCCCACGGCCACCGCGCCGCCTTGGCCCTCCGAAATGAAGACCTTGCCGAAGTGTGGACTCGACGGGTTTTTGTTGATGGACACTCCCACCGGCACGTAGAAGCTGGTGTTGGTGCCGTCGGGTACGTACTGCTTCCAGCCTGGGGTTTCATTGCCCGTGACCCGGATCTCGTACCTCGTAAAACCGGCCATGCTGAAGCTGTGGAGCCCGGCTTCGGTCCCGGGATAGACCGGGTTGCCGCCGTCGCGGAGCACTTCGACGCTGATGGCGTTTTGGTTCAGGATGAACGTGACCGTGTCCCCCGTCCGCTTCACTCCGGAGGCGTATGGGACGGCCAGGGCCGTTGAGGCCGCGAACGTAACGCCCAGCGCAAGCGCCAGACACGGCTTAAGGAAGGTCTTTGCTAAGGCAGGTATGTTCATAGGACTCGATTCGCTCAGTTCTCGCCTTTCGATCAGTGGTATGTTTCGACTCGCAGTGCAGAGGTGATCCCGCGCTGCTCCCGTTCATTTTGGCTCCGATTCTCGGTCCAATCCCTAACCTCGCTCGGAGCAGAGGGCAACCCTTTTCTTCCCCAAAGCAGCAGCCCCGACTTCGGGTGCAAAGCCTTGCCGCCGCGTGAGGGCGCCCGGCCTACAGCACCGGAGAATGGAGTCGTTGCAGGCCCGGGTCCCCCGACCCGGCGCTCTGAACCTGGTCAGAATGAGAATCGCCGTCCCCGGACGTGGGGTCGGGGCGCCCTTAAGCCCGGATTTCTAACCTGCATGCTGACGTCTCTTGAGGACTCCGGCTTCGCGGTGGAAAAAGTGGTGAGAAATGCAGGTTAAGGGACATAGTGTTTGAGCGTATCCGGTGGAGCGGGGGCGTAGGCCAGAGGTTCCATCGAGCAGGCGGCACGGCCTTGGCTGAGGCTGCGCATGGCGCTCGCGTAACCGAACAACTCGCTCAAGGGAGCGTGGGCTTCGATGGCCGTCATGTCTCCGTGGGGCTCGGTCTTGGCGATGGTGGCTCGGCGCTGCTGGAGATCGCCCAGGAAATCGCCCAGATAGGCGTGGGGCGTGAGGATGTCGAGCCTCATGATCGGCTCGAGCAACACCGGCCCGCTCTGCTCCAGGCCTTTGTCGAAGGCCTCATTGGCGGCGATGCGGAAGGCCATCTCGCTCGAATGCTCCGGGCTGGCTTTGCCGCCCACGATGGAGACTTGAATCTGGATCAGGGGATAGCCCGCGATCCGTCCGCCTCCTTCGCCGCAGGTCCTGAGTTCTTCGAGGGCCGCAGAGAGAAAGGAATCCGGCAAGGTCCCCTGCGGGCAGCAGTTGAGCACGGTCACAGGAGGCGAGGCGGTGGGCGTCGGTTCGAGGCGGATGCGGAGTTCGGCGAAGAGCGGTTGCCCCGCGATCTGGCGCTGGCAGACGCCAGTGACCTCGACGGCCTGCGCGACTGTCTCGCGATAGCTGACGCGCGGTTGGTGGAATTTCACCTTGAGACCGAAATCGCGGAGGAGCCGGTTCTTGATCACCTCGAGGTGCAGTTCGCCCATGCCGCTGATCAGCGTCTGTCCCGTATCACCGCTGGCCACGCGCAGCGTGGGATCCTGTCGCTGCAACAGGTCCAGGGTCTCCGTCAGCTTGTCGCGCTCCGTGGCGCTGTCCGGCTCGACGGCCATCGAGATGACGGTCTCGGGGAACTTGATGGATTCGAGGAGGATCGGGTGCCGCGGATCACACAACGTGTCGCCGGTGATCGAGTGCCGCAGGCCGATGAGCCCGACAATATCGCCGGCTGTCGCGTTTTGAACCTGTTGCTCGCGAGCCGTGGCGTGGATGCGCCACAACTGCGAGATGTTCTCCTTCTTGTCTTTGCCCGGGTTGAGGGCGCGGGAATTGGACTTGAGGTCACCGGAATAGATCCGGACCCAGGAGAGGTCGCCGGTCTTGGCGGGCAGGACCTTGAAGACCAAGCCGCAGAACGGCTCGTCCGAATTGGGGTGACGGCGTTCGACTGTGTCGGTCTTGGTCGGGTGGGCTCCGCTCACAGGGGGGACGTCGCGGGGGCTGGGCAGATACCAGGCCACGGCGTCGAGGATGGGCTGCACGCCGACGCCGTGCAGCGCGGAACCGCACAGCACGGGCTGGAGGTGATGTTGAATTGTGGCCTGACGAATCGTCTGGCGGATGAGGTCGCTTGGGAGGGGCTGCCCCTGGAGGGCCAATTCGAGCAGTGAATCGTTGTGGGCGTAGAGCTTCTCGAGCATCGTTTCCCGCCACAGCTCGGCCTCGGCGCGCTTGGGCTCCGGGATGTCGGTCTGGGAGACGATCTGGCCGTCGCTTTCCGGATCGAAGACCAGCATCTTCATTTCGATCAGGTCGATCACCCCGCGAAAGGGGTCGCCCGTGTGGGGCGGGCCGAGCCCGACCGGGATTTGCAGAGCAACCGGATGCGCATGCAAACGGCGGGCGATTTCGTCCAAGACCCGCTCAAAATCGGCGCCCTCGCGGTCCATCTTATTGATGAAGACCAGGCGCGGCACCCGGTAGCGGTCCGCCTGGCGCCAGACGGTCTCGCTTTGCGCTTGCACGCCCTCGCGCGCGCTGAACACGACGACGGCCCCGTCGAGCACGCGCAGGCAACGCTCGACCTCGGCCGTGAAGTCCACGTGTCCGGGGGTATCGAGGAGGTTGACGCTGATCTCGCGCCAATCGAAGGTGACGCACGCCGAGTAGATGGTGATCCCGCGAGTCTGTTCTTCCGGATCACAGTCCGTTTCCGTGGTCCCGGAATCGACCTCCCCGACGCGGTGTTTGGCGCCGCTGCAGAACAACATGTGCTCCGTCACGGTCGTCTTGCCTGCGTCGATGTGCGCGATGATTCCGATGTTCCGAATCCGTTCGATGTCGCGTGCCATACTGAGTTCGATCCCGCCGCCTCGCCCGGCCGCGCCGCTGCGCGGCGCAGCAGAATGCTCGCCCGACGGGAGACGCTTCAAGGGGAAATTGGTCCTGATCAAGGTCATCGCAGATTCATCCGCCCGGAATCCTTCGCGATCCAGGAGCGGAATTCTGTTGTGGGCCGATCTGTGATTCGCTAAACAGGCGCGAATGACCTCGCTCCAGACTCGATTGCGCCGGGAACGCGCAGTGACGGGAAAGCCGGCGACCGCGGGTCTGGGGCTGGGTGATCGGCCAATCGCACCAGAGCGTTTGGCAACCAATTCCAAACTTGAACCAGCCGATGCGCGTTGAGGAGAATGCCCTTATGCCCGAATCCGATCCCAGTCCCAAGTTCCATCCCCACTGTTGTCCGCAATGTCATCCCACCTGCGGGGGCGAAGGCATCTCGCGTCGCAGTTTCCTGGGCGGGATGGGTGGCGTCGCCTTGAGCAGCCTGGCGGTCAGTTGGGTCGCCTGGCCGGAGGCGGTTGGGGCGGAGAGTGCCTTGCCGGGTCCGGTGGCGCGGCGGCCGTTGCGTGTCAAACCGGTCTTGACGTACGCGACGCCGCAGCGAGCTTCCAGGACCAGTTGGCGTCCGTGGGGCGGCATCCAGACCGAAGAGGACGCTCGGGCGGAACGGGCTCGCATCCAGGGGGAACTGGATAAACTGCGGGCGGACGCAGACTTCCCGGTGGAATTTCTGCCGGTGACGGCGATCCGCGATCCGAAAGAGTTGGAAGGCGCGACCGATCTTGCGAGCGCCGACACCGTTCTGCTGTATGCGGCCGGGGGGCCGTCGCACGTGTTCCAGCAGTTCCGCGACCAGGGCAAGGACGTGATCTACTTCGTGCGGCACAAGTCCGGCCCGGTCTCGCTGTGGTACGAGATCGTCAGCCCCATCCAGTTGCGCGGGCACACGGACGAGCGCGTGACGAAGAACTTTGACGAGCAGGACGTGGTGGTGGACAAGCTCGATGAAGTGCTCTGGCGGCTGCGCGCCTTGTGCGGATTGAGAAACACGATGGGCAGCCGGATCGTCGCGATCGGTGGCGCCAGCGGGTGGGCGCACCCCCGGGCGCCGGAATTGGCCAAGGAGCGTTTCCAGCTCGATATCCGGGCCGTGTCCTACCCGGAATTGGGGGAGATGATCAAAGCGGCGCGGGCAGACCGGGCCGCTGTGGCGCTGGCGCAACAGCGGGCCGAGGCCTACCTGAAATTGCCAGGCACAACGCTCGAGACAGACTTGAAGTTCGTCGAGAACTGCATGCTGCTGGACCAGGTGTTCCGAGCCATCATGCAACAGGCAGGCTGCCGCGCAATCACGATCAACGAGTGCATGGGGACGATCATGCCGATGGCGGAAACCACCGCATGTCTGACGCTCAGCACGCTCAACGACGATGGTTACATGGCCTTCTGCGAGTCTGATTTCGTGGTCGTTCCGTCGGGCATCCTGATGAGCAATATCTCCGGTCGCCCGGTGTTTCTCAACGACCCGACCTACCCCCACGACGGTCTGATTACGCTGGCGCACTGCACTGGCCCGCGGAAAATGGACGGCCAGACCATCGAGCCGGCGCGCATTCTCACGCACTTCGAATCGGACTACGGCGCCGCGCCCAAGGTCGAGATGCGCAAGGGCCAGATCACCACCAACATCCTGCCCGGTTTCAAGGCGGATCGGTGGGTCGGTTTGTCGGGCGAGATTGTGGACGCCCCGTTCCTGGATATCTGCCGCGATCAGATCGACATTCGTTTCCAGTGCGATAGTCTGAAGTTGGCGCAACGCATGCCTGGATTCCACTGGATGACCGGGTACGGCGATTACGCGAAGGAACTGGGCTACGCGCTGAAGCGGGTCGGTATCCAGTGGGAGTTCCTCGGGTAGCCGCTTAGCGAGACCTCGCCTCAGATCGAAGCAACGTGTGAACGACTCGTCTGCGCTGGGCGGCCACAAACGCCACCGGCGCTCGACGCCTCGCGAAGCGTCGCCGCTGCGCGGCGCAAGAGCGTGACGGATTCAGAACAGGGCGGACCACCGCGAAATTGGATTGGCACGACCGGGATCCAGGCCGCATAATGCCGGTCGTTGAAGCTTATGAAACACGTGTCTCGTCGGGAGTTCCTCTGTCAATCGTCGATCGTCGCCGCCGGGCTGCCGCTGGCGGGCGGCGTGGTGGTCTCACAGGTGCCTCGAGCGATCGCGGCCGGCGAAAAGGTGCGCGTCGGGCTGATCGGGTGCGGGGGCATGGGCCGCGGGGATCTGGCCACCTTTTTCCTGAATCCGGAAGTCGATTGTCCGGTGCTCTGTGACGTGGACGAAAAACAGATCGCCGAGGCGCTCAAGTTGGTGAAGGAGAAGCGCGGCGCCACGCCGGACACGGTCAAGGATTTCCGCCGCGTGCTCGAGCGCAAGGACATCGATGCGGTGATCGTGGCGACACCCGACCATTGGCATGCGTTGCCCACCGTGATGGCCTGCCAGGCGGGCAAGGATGTGTACGTCGAGAAGCCGCTGGCGCTCACGATTGCGGAGGGGCGGGCCATGATCGAGGCGGCGCAGCGCCACCAGCGCATCTGCCAGATGGGCGCGCAGCGGCCCAGCAGCCCGACCTATGGCCAGGCCGTTGATTTCGTCAAGAGCGGCAAACTTGGCAAGGTCGGCCTGGTTCGCGCCTGGGCCTACCTGGATTGGATCCAGCCGATCGGCAATCCGGCCGACAGCCCCGCGCCGGCGGGTGTGGATTACGAGATGTGGCTCGGCCCGGCGCCCCAGCGCTCGTTCAATCCGAATCGGTTTCACTTCAATTTCCGCTGGTTCTGGGATTACGCCGGCGGCCTGATGACGGACTGGGGCGTTCATCTGATCCAGGTGCTCCTCTGGGCCATGGGCCCCGAGCCGCCCAAGTCGGTCATGTCCAGTGGCGGCAAGTATGTCCTGCAAGACAACTCCGAGACGCCCGACACGCAGATCACTGTCTACGAGTTCCCCACCTACACGCTGGTTTGGGAACACAAGGTCGGCGTGGGCCTCGGCCTCTACAACCGCCCGTGGGGCATGTCGTTCACCGGCACGGAAGGGCACCCTCATCATCAACGACAGCGGCTGGGAAATCCTGCGGGAACCGACCAAGGACGCGCTTGAACCCAAGAAGTACCCCGGCGGCGCCGACCCGCGTCCGGCCCACGTGCGCAATTTCCTGGACTGCGTCAAGTCCCGCCAGCAACCGGTCGAGCATCTCGCCGTCGGACACCACGTGTCCACCGTGGCCCATCTGGGCAACATCGCCTTGCGCACCGGCCACAAAGTCACCTGGGATGCGCAGGCGGAAAGGGTCGTGGGCGATCCGCAGGCCGATGCGCTGGTCACCGTGGCCTACCGCAAGCCGTGGGAACTCCCGTACCTGCCGCCGGCGCGGCCCGTGTGAGCGAGGCGTCACTGCCGGTGATCGTGGTGGACACCCAGTGGCTGCGAGCTGCTCACAGGCCTCCCTGGTCTGGAGCGAAGCCTGGCTAAGATTCGGGCCTTTCCCACCACTGAGCCAACTCCGCCTCCCCGAAGTCCGCCAGCACCCGTCCGTTGACCTCGATCACCGGGGCGAGCGTCTGGCCGGAGAGCGCGACCATGTCGTCCCAGGCTTTCGGGTCTGCCGTGACATCGAGTTCCTCGTAGACGATCCCGTGCCGGTCCAGCCAGGCCGTGGCCTGCCGGCACCACGGGCAGCCGGGTTTGACGAAGAGACGCGCTCGGGCTTTCGAGTTCAAGTCGGACGGTTCCATGCTCGTGGACGGTTGCTCAACGCGATCGATCGAGCGGAGTCTGGCCGAAGGCACAGCGTGGCGCCAGCAAAAGCAGCAGTTGACCTTGAATTGTGCTTGTCAGGACAAACTTTGGTCATTTAGCTGTTGGGCGGCAGGCCTGAGACGGAGACCGGCTGCGTCGGATGTGAGCGAGGCCTCGCCTCGGACCGGCGAGAGCGTGTGAACGACTCGTGGTCGCGGGGTGTCCACCACGATCGCACGCGCCCGGCGCCTCGCTCACGGGCCGGGCGGCGTTGAGAGCATGAATTCCAACGACAAGAGTCTGATTGAAGCGCTGGCGAATTCGAGAATCTACCTCGACTACGCGCGCGCATTCAATGACATCACGGGGCTGCCGTTGACGCTGCGGACGGTCGAGTCCTGGCAACTGCCGTATCACGGGCGCCGGAACGAGAATGCCTATTGCGCCTTGATGGCGCGGAAGAGCAGCGCCTGCGCTGCCTGCCTGCTGACGCAACAGAAGCTTTCGGAGTTGTCCGCGTTCGAGCCGCAAACCGTGTTGTGCGGCTCGGCGCTGAGCGAGACTGCCGTGCCGGTGCGGCTGGGCGAGCAACTGGTGGGTTTCTTGCAGACAGGCCAGGTGTTTCGGAAGCGACCCGGGGCTGGCCAGTTCGAGCGGGTCGCGCGTCAGGTGGCCAAGTGGGGTCTCACGGTCGACAAAGCAGAACTCAAACGAGCTTACTTCCGAACGCCTGTGCTCACGCCCCGGGAGCACGAGGCGGTGGTGAAGATGCTCTCCATTTTTGCCCAGCATCTCTCGATGGTGAGCAACCAGGTGATTGTCCGCCAGGAACATCCTGAGCCGGCAATGATCACCAAGGCGAAGGATTACATTCTCGAACACCAGGCCGAAGACCTGACTTTGACCCAGGTCGCGCGCGCCGTGAACAGCAGCACCTTCTACTTCTGCAAAGTGTTTAAGAAGGCCACGGGGATCAATTTCACTGATTTCGTCTCGCGCGTGAGGATCGAGAAGGCCAAGAACCTGGCGTTGAATCCCAATCTGCGCATTAGCGAGATTGCCTTCGAGGTCGGCTTTCAGTCGCTGACTCATTTCAACCGGGTGTTCAAGAAGATCACGGGGTTGTCGCCGACCGAGTACCGAGCGCAACTGCCGGCCGCCTGACGAAACCGATGAGGTGAGGACTGGGATGAGGACCACCTCACGGTTTCTGGGAGATGGTCATGACCACCAGGTGCCCCAGAGCGCGCGGTGACCGACAGCCATAATCGCCAGATCAACCATCAGGTGCGAGATCCAGGCGCCCGCCAGAGTGCCCTGCCGCTCGTACATCAGGCTCCAGATCACGCCGCCAAGCCCGACGGCGACCCCGAAGACCAAGCCCCAGCCCCAGCCGAAGTAGACGCCCGTGATCACGACGTGGTGGGCGGCAAAGGCCGCCCCTGTCAAGCCGTGGGCGGCAAACGGCCCGAGCCGCAGCCGGGCGTGGCCGTAAACGAACCAGCGCCAGTAATACTCTTCGATCAGTGAATGGACGGTCGACAGCAGCAGGGCGAACACCCAGTAGTGGCCCAAAATGCCGAATCGCGCGGCTTGTCCACGGATGGAGGGGATTCCCGACGCGACCACGCCGCTGAGTGCGGTCTGGGAGAGGCCGAGCAGAGCCAGACCGATGCCGATGCCGGTGGCTGCGCCCAGCGGAATGGCCCGCAGATCGCGGGAGCGGAGCGCGGGCCGCGGGAACCGCTCGACGCAACACCAGCGCCAGCGCGGCCGCCGGCCAGACCAGCGTGAAGACTTTGGTGGCGCCGTAGAGTGTCTGGACCAAGCGTGACTCCTGAAACACAACAAAATAGGCGAGCGCTGCCAGGCACGGAATGACCATGGCCGGCGCCACTGCGAGCCAAAGCCTCGAGGGTGGAATGGAGATGGACTTCACGGTGCCGCTCTTCCGGGGCGCAGTTTAGGCACGGAGGCGCCAGCCCGCGAATCGAAATTCCCAATGCTTCGATCGTGAAGAACGAGGGTCCTCGTCTCTCGCCGAACCCTCAACCACCAGCCAACGGGCCCGGGCTCGCGCAGTGCCTGATCGGCCGCGCGCGCCCGGGCGACTTGGCGCGGGGGTCAGCGAGGGGCTAAACGGTTGGCAAAGGCTCGACGCATCGAGTGCGGCGCAGACGGCGCCAGATCATGCCCACCAAACTGGCAGCGAGCACCAAACCGGAGGCCGAGGGTTCAGGGACCGGCGTGATCGCGCCGGCCACGGCGACGTTGTCGAGGCGGAGATTGCCCGTGCCAGTCGCATTCCAGCCGTAGAAACGGAACTCGAACGAGTCGCTCGCGAGTCCAGAGATGGGAGTGAGGTCAAACACGCGCTGGCCTGTCGTGGTGGGCACGCCGAACTCCGGGCTGGTTTCCAGACTGACGCCGTTGAGGAACAGTTCCACCCTGCCGGACTGCGGGCCTGTGCTGCTGCGCGATGTGTCCCAGCTCAGCGAGGTCAGCGCCAGTGCGTATCCGAGGTCGGGGCGGAGGGCGAAGGAGACAAACTCGCCAGAATCTTGACCGGGCCCCTGGGTCCACTGCGAACTGGAGAAGGCATCCACTTGACTCACCGCGCTGACCTGGGTCCGGCCAAACGAACTCAGCGTCAGATGTTCCGCCACCGGAATGGTGGCATCTCCGCCGGGATCGCTCCCGGGGAATTCATAAGTAAACAGGACTTGAGCATGGACCGTGAACGCCACAGCTCCCCCCACAAACGAGACGATCAGTTTTTTCATGTTGCTCCTGATGGATATGTGTTTGGTTTTTTCCTTGGCGAAGAGGGGATTGCCCGTGCCGGCTTGAGGTTTCCGCGTGTCCGCTCCAAGCGGTTGAACGGTCCCTTGCGATACAGGATCTTGCCTCCCCGTCGAGCGCGGTGCATGCAGGAGCCATGCCAGGACGAGTGCGAGTTCGTGATCATGACGTGAAATCGCCGCCTCGGCTCCGCGTGTGTCGCAAGCAAGGCCAGCCAAAGAAGCCGGGATTGGCGCTCCGCAACCGCGCGCCGCGGACCACCGGTTCGGCGGGTCGGACTGTCCTTTTCGTGTGCGATGGCGGATGGGATGTCTCGCAATAAGACAGGGAAGGAATCAGCGATAGCCCGCATCTCGGGTGAGATGGGACGGTGACCGGTCAGATGACATCAAAAGTTGGTGTTACCATGCGTTCACTTCGAGCATTTTGGCAAAGACTCTCACGCTGCCAGGGCGGTGAGTTGTTGAACATCTGCGGCTCGCTTGCGCGCACCTTGGTGGTTCATCTCCTCGGATCTCCTGAGCGCTTGCGCAGCAGCGCAGGCGCAGCGCGGCGACCTGCGCATTCGTCGGCACCAGAGGTATCGGAGTGGCCCCTTCACTTTGGTTGCGGCTCTGCCGCGCTGCGAACGACTCGTGGCTGCTGGGTGTCCACCCCCGATCGCCGACGCCCGACGCCTCGCTCTCACAGCATCTCGACGGCTCGCTCGAGTTTCCGATAATCCGCGAGGGTGTTGTAGACCTGGGCCGAGATGCGCAGGCAACGGGTGGGTGGCCGCCCGATCCGATTGAATGGAACCTCGATGCCGAACTCGTCATAAAGACGCAGTTGGTCTGCGTCGATTTTGCCGGTGGGCGGACGCTGCTGGAGGCGCCCAGGCAGCGGCACGGTCGCCATCGAACCCAGCAGTGTGTCGGGGCAGGGAGCCTCCACCTTCCAGCTCTGACACAGGAGCCCCCGCGCCCGCACCGCGAGGTCATGATTGCGGGCTCGCACGTCCGGCCATCCTCCGGGAAGGATCGCTCCCATCCACCGGATCGCCTCGCCGACACACATCCAGGCGGTCGGGTCGAACGTTCCCGGCCAATCGAACCGGTCTTGGAACCGGGTGTAGCCGGTCCGGGGCCGGTTGTTCCCGTGGCTGATGACGGGCGGCTGGAGGTTGTCGTGAAAGTCGTCCCGCACCCAGAGAAAGGCGGCGCCTTTGGGGGCGCAGACCCATTTATGGAGGTTGCCCGTATAAAAGGCGGGGCGAATGCGCCTCAGGTTGAGCAGGACCATGCCGGGGGCGTGTGCGCCGTCCACCAGGGTCGGCACGCCGCGGAGTTCGAGTTCGCGGACGAGTCGGGCAACGGGCATGACCAGTGCGGAGTCGCTGGTGACGTGGTCGAGCATCGCCAGACGCGTTTGCGGCGTCACGGCGCGCAAAACGGCTTCGACGATCTCGTCGGCGGAACGCAGCGGAAAGGGGACCGGCGCGACGATTAACCGCGCGCGGGCGCGCCGGGCCGTCTCCGCGAGCACGTTGCGGCAGGCGTTGTAGTCCAGGTTGGTGGTCAGGAGCGCGTCACCGCGGCGGAGGTTCAGGGAACGCACGACAGCGTTCACGCCCGTGGTGGTGTTGGTGACGAAAGCCAGGTCGCCTGGGCGGGCGCCGACAAACCGGGCCAGCGCACGGCGCGAGGGCTCGATCCGTTCCTCGTAGCGGCGCCAGAGGAACTGGACCGGTTCGGCTTCGAGTTGTCGGCGCAACTCGGTTTGGAGTTCCAGGATTGGCTTCGGGCACGCGCCGAACGAGCCGTGGTTGAGGAAGACTTTCCCCGGCTTCAGGCTCCACCACGAACCGAGATCCGCGTTCCTGTCGTTCATCCCTCGGCTCTCCCCTCGTGCACTTCGTTCACCGGAGGATCCAATCGACCAGGCGAGGGACGTACTCCGCCATGCGCGGCTCGGCGGCAGGATCCTGGCGCGGCATGGTCGCCAGGGTGGTGTGGAGGCTGACGGCCCTGGGACCGAGAGCGTCGATTGCGTTGAGGGCCAGCAAAGAGACATGCAGCCCGTTGCGATCCGGCGGCGCCAACTCCGCCAGGGTGGCAAGGGCAGGGGACAAGTCGTCAGCGCCGCCGTGGGCCGCAAGGGTCCAGGCGGTCATGATGCGGACGCTCGGCGATTGATCGGCCAATCGGTCACGGAGTGCGGAGCGCGCCGCCTGGACCACGTCCGGTCCACGGATGAGGTGGCCGAGGACTGCCCAGTAGCGGACTCCGCTGTCGGAGTCGGTCAAGCCCGACCGCAGTCGCGCTGTCGCGGCGGGCTCCAAACCGGTGGCGGCGTCGGCCATTTCGAGAATCGGTTCGAGAGGGTAGCGCTGGGGATCGTGGGCGAACTCGAAGACTGTCGTGCCGGTGGCGCGCCGGTGCATCTCGGCTTCCGGGAGGAAACCGACATCGCGAATGCGCAGGGCATGTTCCCGCAGCGCACGACGCAACTCGTCCAGAACTCGCTGGTGCCGCGGCGAGCCAGCGAGATTCTCGACTTCATCCGGATCGGACTCGAGGTCGTAGAGTTCCTCCGGTGGTTTGCGTTCCCAGAAGGCTGTCTGGGGGCCCCTCGAGTTTGCCCTGATCATAGAGTTCCTTCCAAACCCGAGTGGTCGGGGTCTGGAACATGTAGCCGATGTGCTGGCCGTAGATGAGGTCCGGTCGGTAGTTGCGGATGTAGACATACCGTTGGTTACGGATCGAGCGGACGAGATCGAACCGTTCGTCCATGCGGCCGCGGAATCCGTGCGCGTGTTTCGGCGCGGGGGTCGAGAAGGGGCCCAGGAAGGCCTCTCCCTGCATCCAGAGCGGTGGTTGAATGCCGGCCAGGCTCAGCAGCGTGGGCGCGAGATCGACAAAGCCGATCAGCCGATCGGAGGTCCCGCCGGGGAGGTACCCCTCGGGGGCGAGGGCGCGGAACTTCTCGGGCACGCGGAGGAGCAGGGGGACATGCAAGCCCGAGTCGTAGGGCCAGCGTTTGCTGCGGGGCATCCCGCTGCCGTTGTCGCCGTAGAAGAACACGATGGTGTCCTCCGCCAAACCCGCGTCTTCGAGCTCTTGAAGGCGCCGGGCGAACTGAGCGTCCATTTCCGTGATCTTGTCATGGTACTGCGCCCAGTCCTGGCGGATCTCGGGGGCATCCGGGTGGTATGCAGGCAGGCGGACCCGGGCGGGATCGTGCTGCAGGGTGTGGGGCCGGGCCCGGATCTGGCTCTCGTGCGTGATGGCGAGATTGAACACCGCAAAGAAGGGCTGGCCGGCTGCGCGGTTGCGCCAGTGGGCTCGGTTCGATGAATCATCCCAAACCCGGGCTCGGGTTTGCACGTTGTAGTCTTCCTTGTTGTTGTTGACGCAGTAATAGCCGCGGTCACGCAACAACTGCGGGAGTAGCCGAAAAGCCTCGGGAACGGCCACCGAACTGCGCATGTGCTCGGCCCCCAGCGAGGTGGGATAGACGCCCGTGATAATGGCGGTGCGGGCGGGAGCACAGACAGGCGCGTTCGACCACACGTGTCGGTACCGCAAGCCCCCGCGAGCGAACCGGTCCAGGTGAGGCGTCACGGCGTTCGTGTCTCCGTAACACCCGAGGTGAGGATTGATGTCTTCGGCAGTGATCCAGAGCACGTTCGGCAGCCCGGCGCCCTGCGCAGGGCTGCCGAGCCAGCAGGCGCCCAGAGCGAGCCCGACCAACGAGGCACGCCTCAGACCAATCCCAATCCTCGGCCTCATGGACCTCCCCCGCGTGTCCGCTTCCTTCTTCGCCGCACCTCGCTCCACAGAATCCTCGAAACGCGGAATGGAGAGAGGTCCGAACCCGACCGGATCGCAACAAGTTTGGGGTTTCGAAGACTCTGAAGGCATTCGGTGCCGATGCATACGCGCGACCCGAGAATGTCGAGCCGGAACGCCAAAGCAAGCGCAACCGGCCTGAGGTGGAGCCTCGCTCAAATGATCCTGTCGGACACCTAGGAGACATCGGGGGGCTGCACGGGTTGATGACCAAGTTTGGCTTTGCGGCCCAAGGCTGGGTGGGCTAGAATCCTTGACCTGTCAAATGTGTTGTAGACAAGTCAAGTTTCTATGCCTCGCTGCAGGGGTCAAGGATTCTAAGGAGCGAGGCGCGGGAAAGAGGGGCAGGGATAGACGCTGACTTTTCATGCCTATGCGGACTGGGATTTGGTCTGAGGCGCAGCCTCGCTGGAATGACTTCCTTTTCGGAATCTGTACTCAATGAGTCAAGTTTTTGCGCCGCGCAGCGGCGCCCCTTAGCGAGGCGTCGGGCGCCGGTGACGAAGGTCAAGGCCCAACCCAGGCAATCTGGCAACGTGCCGCGTCGGTCTGAGGCGCAGCCTCGCTAAGTGTCTCTTGTGCCGCTTGACTCTTGCATCCGACCAAAGGCGCCGTCCTGGCTCCGCCTCGCCTTGAGCTGTGTGGGGCTGGGTTTCGCCGTAGGCGCCGCCGCGGGACAAACGGAAGGTGGGCGGTCATTCGCATGCCTGGTGTCGCCTGCCGTCGGATTGGCATCCGGAGTCGCCTCGGCGTTATCTGCCGAGGAGGACGGTCTCAATCCTCCGGCGCCTTCCACTCGCGCGGTCCCGGGGCAGTTTGTGGTCTGCGTTCGCGACGGAACCGCGCGGGGCCGGCTCGACAACTCCGTGGATGCTCTGGGTCCAGGGATCGAGTTCGTGCGATGGCTCAGCCCATCGACCGCCCGGGTTCAGGCTCAGGGGACCGCGGGGCGGGGGACGGTGTTTGATCGGCTTGCGCTGGTGATCGCGGCCACGAACATGCCGGCGGAGTTGCTGCTTGCCCGGCTGCGGCAGAATCCTGTGGTGGCGTACGCCGAGCCCAACACGATCCTGACCCTCGATCAGAATCCCGAACCCGAGCGGTATCCGAACGAATTCCGTTTTGGGGAGTTGTGGAGCTTGCGCGATCCGGACGCCCCCGACGGTCGCGCGGGGGCGGACGTTCGCGCGCCTCAGGCCTGGGCGGTGACCACGGGTGATGCGGGTGTCCGAGTGGCGGTGATTGACACGGGCATCGATTACTATCACCCGGACCTCGATGCGAACGTGTGGACCAACCCCGGTGAAATCACCGGCAATGGGGTCGACGACGACGGTAACGGGTGGGTCGACGATGTTCACGGCTACGACTTCGTGAGTGACGACAGCGATCCGATGGACGATCAGATCCACGGGACCCACGTTGCGGGGACGATCGGCGCGGTGGGGAACAACGAGATTGGGGTGGTGGGTGTGTGCTGGAGGACGGCCCTGATGGCGGTCAAGGCCTTCAACGCGAACGGGGAGGGAACCCTGTTCGATGTGCTCGGGGCCATCCGGTATGCCGTGGTCAACGGCGCCCGGGTCCTGAACGCGAGCTGGAGCCAATCCCAGAGAAGCCAGGCACTGGCCGAGGCGATCGACGACGCCTACACGCGAGGGGTGGTGATTGTGGCCTCTGCCGGCAACAATCGCAGCGACGTGCCGTCGTACCCGGCCGGCTATCCCGAGGCGGTGACGGTGGCGGCATTGAGCCGAACCGACCAGCGTTCGATCTTTTCGAGTTACGGCGCTCATGTCGATCTGGCGGCGCCGGGGGAGAACATTCTCTCGACGGTTCCGAACAACGGTTACGAATGGGCGAGCGGCACATCGATGGCGGCGCCGCACGTGTCGGGGGTGGCCGCGCTCATTCTGAGCCGCCACCCCGAGTTCACACCCGCGCAGGTGGGGGATGTCCTGCGCAACGCCGTGGATCCGATTCGCGCCGCCGAGTATTGCGGCACAGGTCGGCTCAATGCCGGACGGGCGGTGCGGGTGGATGTGCCCTTGCCGACCGCTCGACTCGAGTTGCCGGACGTGCTGAGCGCGCGGGTGGATCTGCGGGGCACGGCCACGAGCGATCATTTCTCGGGATATGCGCTCGATTACGGCCAGGGCGTTTACCCGACCAACTGGACGCGCCTGCACGCGTCCGAGGCGCCCATCGATCGCGGTCCGCTGCTCGAGGATTGGGCGACCGACCTGTTGCCCGAGGGCGCCTATGTCCTCCGGTTGACCGTGTGGGATACATTCGGTCAAGAGGCTGTCGAGCGCGCGACGGTGACCGTCCGCAATGTGCATCTCGCCGCCCCCCTGCACGGCGACATTGTCCGGAGCGGTGATTTGGTGGCGGTCCGGGGGACAGTGTTCGGAGTGGGGCGCACCTATACGCTCGCTCACGGAGTGGGGCGCGCCCCCACCGTGTGGTCGACGAACGGCATCACGTTGGTTGCCGGTGGCCATTCGCAAGTGGTCGACGATCTGTTAGGCACATGGGACACGGGCGCCGTCGCGGCGAACGAGTTTTACACTTTGAAACTGACGGCCTGGGCCGGAAGCGAGGCGGTGGGCACATGGAGCGCCATGCTGGTCTACCTCGACGATCGGCTTCGACCGGGCTGGCCCCAGCACGTCGTCGCGCCATCAGGCTACAGCACGAACGATTGGCGGCAGATCACGGCCGCGGATCTGGATCGGGATGGCCTCCAGGAAATCCTGGTCGTGGAGGCGGGAAACGAGAGTGGCAAGACCGCCCGGCTTCTGGTTTACGGCCTGGATGGGCGCCTCCGGTGGTGGCAGGACTTGGCCGCAGGACTTCCCACGGCAGACGTCCCAACCGTCGGCGACATCGATGGTGACGGATTCGGCGAAGTGTTTGTCGATGCCGGCGATACCGGCCAGGTTTGGGCCTTCCGCCACGACGGTCGTCCGCTCGACGGACGGTGGCCGGCGCTGGTCGGAGCGAAGAATGCCGGCAAGATCCTGGCGGACCTCGACGGGGACGGGAGTTTGGAGCTGATCCTCTGTGGGACGAGCCTCGGAAGTGCGCCGGCAGGGCAGCGGACCCTGGCGGTGCTCGATGTGCTCGGCGAGGTTCGGCAGCGATGGTTCTTGGCCGACGCGACGGTATCCGTGGATGTGCCGCGCCAGTTTCCGAGCGTGGGCGACTTTGACGACGATGCGGAACTGGAAATCGTGGCGGTGAGCGGAGAGAACCAACTCGAGATGTTCGACCTGCGCCATCCCGAGGGTCCGGTGTGGCGGGTCCGCGGGGTTGGTTCCTTCTGCGGATCTCCCGTGGTGGGGGATCTGAATGGCGACGGTTGGGCGGAGATCGTGCTCGGGTCACACGACGCCTCGGCAGGGGGCAAGGCGGGAACGCGCGGGGGCATTTACGTTTTCGATCGCCGAGGACAGGCCTGGCCCGGGTGGCCGGTGTTGATCGACGAATCGTTTCCCGCCACGCCGGCCTTGGCGGATTTCGACGGAGACGGGACGCTCGAAATCGTTGCGGTGAATTGGGAGAGCAGGCTCATCCACCTGTTGCGCCACGACGGGTTTGATCTGCCGGGCTGGCCCGTGGGCCCGGTGATGGCAAGCACCTCCACGACCTTCCCGTTGTTGGGCACAATCAAGTCGATGCCAGTGGTGGGGGATGTCGATGGGGACGGTCTTCTCGAGGTCGTGCTGGTGGCGCCCAGCCGCGGAGACCGGGCGGCACTGAACGGCGACGTCTCCTTTTTCGGCGGGGTCAAGGCCTGGTCCTTGGACGGCCAGCCCACGGACCTGCATCCGCGGCCGGAGTTGACGTCCTTGGTGACAGAGTCCGGCCATTTGAAGGCTGCGGCGCCGATCCTGGCTGACCTGGATGGCGACGGACGGTTGGAGGTCGTCGCCAGCACGGTCGAAGATCGGGGTTACGGCAGGACCTTTGCCGAAAACGTGGCCAAGCGCCGCTTCAGCGTTTACGTCTGGGAATTGGGAGTGTCGTGCGACTCCGCCCATCTGCCCTGGCCGATGGTGCACCGCGATCGGGGACGCACTGGATCGGTGCCAGCCCCCAAACCGCAGAACCAATCCCCGGCTGTTGCCGGCATTCCGAGTCAAACCGTGGCGACCGGAGGTGAGTTTTTCCCCATCGAACTGGACCGTTATGTCGAAGATCCGGATCATTCGACTGCCGCGCTGACGTGGACGGTGGAGGGTGCGTCCGAGCTTCTTGTGACTCTGGGGGAGGACCGCGTGGTGCGCATTGAACCGCCCACACCCTCCTGGGCCGGAGCGGAGACGCTGCGCTTCGTGGCACGCGATCCGGGCGGACTCGAGGCTGCCGCCACGGCGACGTTTGCCGTCCGCCTCGACTATCTTGCCCCTGCTGCCATCGCCGACCACGGCGAGTTGGACGAAGACACCGCCGTCGACCTGGATGTGCTGGCGAACGACACGCATCCGCAGGGGTTGCCGTTGCTCGTCTCGCAGGTGGGCCGCGCGCGCGCGGGACAGGTGGACCTTCTGTCTGACGGCAGGCTGCGGTATCGACCCGCTCCCGATTTCTTCGGGCAAGACAGTTTCCATTACATGGTCAGCGACGGGCAGGATGGCATGGCGATGGCCTGGGTTACCCTCTTGATCCGTCCCCTGCCGGATCCGCCCGTTGCTGCCGAAGACCGCGTGATCACGTTCGAAGACACGCCGGTGGCGATCGACGTCCTGGTCAACGATAGCGATGTCGACGGCGATTCCCTCGCGTTGGCCGGGTTCACCCAACCCGCCGACGGGACCGTGGCGCAGAACGCCGATGCGTGCCTTGTTTATCACCCGCGGTCTGGATGGTGGGGAAGCGATACTTTTGGCTACTCGATCGCGGACGGCCAAGGACACGCAGCGCACGGTGTGGTCACGCTGCAGGTGAAACCGGTGAACGACCCGCCGGTCGCCCATGATTTGTCGTTTGTGCTCAACCGGAACACCTCCCAAGCGCTCACCTACCAGGCCGCCGATCCGGACAACGACGACTTGACGTTCGAGATTGTCCAGGGGCCGGACCACGGCGAGTTGTGGGCGCAGCCGACCGTGGCCACCTACCATCCGCACCACGGATTCGCCGGTGAAGACACCTTTACGTACGTTGCCAGCGACGGTGAACACACCAGTCTGCCCGCCGTCGCCAGATTCACGGTGCTGGCCGTCAACAACCCGCCGGAAAGCCAACCGCAGTCTCTTGTCACCAAAGTGGGCCGGCCCTTGAACCTCACCCTCCAGGCCACGGATCTGGACGCCGATCCGCTCTCTTTCGAGGTCGTGCAGGAACCCGCCCGCGGTGGGGTGGCCGTGGTCGGTTCGAATGCGGTCTACACACCCCAACCGGACTACCTGGGTGACGATCGTTTCGCCTTCAGGGCGAGCGATGGCCAAGCCGCCAGTCCGCCCAGCCTGATCTCTGTCCGCTTGACCGACCAGAACACGGGACCCTCTGCCGAGTCTTATTCCGTGGTTGTGCCGATGAACACGCCGACCCGCATCGCCCTTCGGGCCACCGACGGGGAAAACGATCCGCTCGAATTCATGGTGGTGACGAACCCGGTCCACGGGGCGTTCACCGGCACGGCGCCCGACCTGACTTCACTCCTCGGACCGATTACTACGGTCCGGACCGTTTCGCCTTCACCGTGCGCGACAGCGAATTGGAGAGCGCTCCCGGCGTCGTCACCGTGGCGGTCGTTCATCCGAATGTCCCGCCTGTCACGACCAACCTTTCCGTTGCGGTTTGGGTCGACACGCCAGTCTCCTTTCTGCTGGACGTCACAGATCCCGATCCCGATCTGCTTCGCGGTGTCATCCTCGAGGGCCCTCGTTCCGGGCGCGTTTATGGGCTCGGCACGCACTTCGTTTACCGTCCGCACTCCGGCTTTATTGGCAACGACAGTTTTACCTACCGGGTGTGGGATGGAATGGCTTATAGCCCGGTGGCGACCGTGCACCTGAATGTTCGATCCACGCCGCCACCGCTGCCGCCCCGTTTCGAGGCGCTCAAACGACTCGAAGACGGATCATTGCAGATGCGCATCGCAAGCGAGCCCGCCCGCGTGCTTCGTCTCGAGGTTTCCACGATCTCACGACGTGGGAATATCTGCTGTCGGTCACCCCCGAGACGGACACCGTCACACTGGTCGACACCAACGCATCCGCCTTGCCGTTGCGCTGGTACCGCGCCGTCCGAATCGATTGAGAGAGTGTTAGCGAGGCTGCGCCTCAGACCGACGAGCCGTGTGAACGACTCGTGGCCGCTGGGTGTCCACCACGATCACCGGCGCCCGACGCCTCGCTAAGGGGCGCCGCTGCGCGGCGCAAAAACTTGACTCATTGACTACGGATTTCAAAAGGAGAGCCACTCGAGTCGCGGAAAGCGACCTGTTCCTTCTCGAACCGCCCAGTAAACAAGAACCCAAAGCGGCGGGTAGGGCGCGGAGTCCTCTGCGCGCCGACGGCGGCCAGGGGACTGGCCGCTCTACCAAATCGAGGTTCACGGGAAGCCCAGACAAACAACGCATTGGGGCCGTGAACCAGAAACGTCAAACGTCCAACTCTCGGCTCGTCGGTTCATGGGGAGCCACCTGTTCCTTGTTGAACTGCTCAGTGAACATGAACCGCCATCGAACTCCGGTCGGGCTCGCTATCGCCATCGGTATCGGAATCGACAGCAGTCGACTGCGACGCCGATTCCGATTCCGATTCCGATTCCGACCAAGCCACGAACTACGGTTCATGGGGAACCGCGATGGCGTGCCTGGCGCCGATCGCTTCGCCTCGAGCCTCGTGGGGCTTGATGAGCTGTCGTTTGCCGACCGGCGTCTGCCCGCGGAAACGGCAGATCGTCGGCACGACCGCAACGGCAGTCATCGCGGCGCAGACTGGCCGCCACGGTGACGGGATCACGCCCTTGAACGCGCGTTAGATAATCGTAAAGGAATTCCGCCAGGCGCGGCAGGGCGATCGCGTGCTGGCGTCCGACTTGGGCGAAGATCCAATCGCTGAGTCCCAGGACGCAAGCAAAGGGCGAGGCGCCTTCGGCCCAGAGCAGCGGCGTCGTCTCGATAAAATTCCCGCTGTTCCCGAAAAGATCCCAGAATCGGGCGAAGCGCCGGAGCCGCTGGACAGTCGAGAAATCGAGCGTCTTGCTCTCGATCAGTTCATAGGGCGGAGAGGGCGAGTAGACCATGCTCCACGCCTCGTCGTGTCGGGCGATCGGCGCTCCGCGGAGGCGTTTGAGGATCCCGACCTGGATCTCGTGTGGACCCAGAGCGATCAACCGATCGAAACCCTCGGCGATGCTCCCCAGGGATTCTCCGGGCAAGCCGACGATCAGATCTGTGTGCAGATGCGCTCGGGTTTGCTGACGCAGGAATCGCAGGTTCTCGGCGATCCGCGAATAGTCCTGTCGGCGGTTGATTCTCCGGGCCACCTCGTCGTTGAAGGTCTGGATGCCGAGTTCGAGCTGCAACGTCCCGGCGGGGAAACGGGCCAGTCCCTCGCGCAGTTCGACCGGCATACGATCGGGCACCATCTCGAAATGGAGAAAGAGCCCGTCGCAGAGGCGCGCCAGGAAGAACTCGAGAATCCCACGGCCAGCCTCGAGGTCGAGATTGAACGTGCGATCCACGAATTTGAAGTGCCGGACTCCCCTCTGGAAAAGCCGGTCCATGGCCGCCAGGAACAACTCCAGATCGAACCGCCGGACCGGCGCATCGAGCGACGACAGACAGAATTCACAACCGAACGGGCAACCGCGCGAGGCCTCGACATAGACAATCCGGTGGGCGATGTCCGCGTCGCTGTAGAAGTCGTAGGGCAGGGCCAGGTCGTCGAGCCTGGGATGGCTGGCACGGATGATCCTGGGCCTTGGCGCCGTTTCGGAGCTCGGGCCGGGTTGTTCCGCGGCTGAGGAAGAGACGGTCACATCGGCTGCTCCCGCAATTGGTGTCTCAGCCAGAATGGCCCGGCATACCTCGGCGAACTTCAGGTCGGCTTCGCCCGTGATGATGTAATCCGCGAGGGCGGCGACCGGCGGCAGGTCGGTTTCGCAGAGGACCTCTGGTCCGCCGAGGATGATCGTGAGGTGAGGGCGCAACCGTCGGAGCAGGGCGACGACCTCGGTCGTCTGGGAGACGTTCCAGACGTACACACCGAGGCCGACGATGCGCGGCTCGAGGGCCAGCAATCGTTCGACGATCTCAAGAGGGCGAAGGGTGAGATCGCATTCCAGCAAGGCCGCCTTTTGCCGCAAACTGCCAAGATTCGCCATGAGGCAGCGCAGGCCCAGCGCCGAGTGAATGTACTTGGCGTTCAGCGTGGCGAGGAGGATCGCTGGCATGGGCGGAGTGCGCCGGCATTGGTCTCCGGGATTCGAGGCTTCACGGAGGGCATTCTGCCATGGCGGCCGGCCCGCGTCGAGCGGAGGCCGCCGAACCGGTTTCGAGCGCCTTCGAATCCGCCAATGCCGTCAGCGGCTTTATCAATTCGCCGCGGCGGTCTCTCCCTGATACTGATGGCCCCGTGAATGTCGACGTGGAAAGCGGGGCCCAAGCCTCGAAGTCCAAACGCCTCGCGGCTTCGAGCGCGGGCGGCAAGGTCGCGAAGCGTCTGGAGTGCGGCGGTTTACCGCCGCTTTCCGAACACGGTGTGCAAAGGCATCCTACACACAACGGTGCTGAAGCGCCGTTCTCCAAGACGCTTCGCGTTGTCGAGAAGGCTTGTGCCCAAGCAGTTCTGTCGGATGTCCGCAGCTCAGCCGACCCTTAGCCCGCATTTCTCACCAACTTCCGATGTCATCTGACCGGTCACCGTCCCATTGCACCTGAAATGCGGGCTCTCAGAAACCCGCGCCACAAACAGATGGACCTGATCTCGACCACACTGTGTCCGCGTGCCCGGGTCGCCCAAGCGGCTGGGGCGTATCCCGGCGTTGATGAACCGATGAGCCAATTCTGCTTGCTGGGCGCGGGTTTCATAGACCCGGAAATCTCACCCGCGGACTCTCAGGCATGCTGCGACCGCCTCACTGGTGAGATTTCCGGGTTAGGTGGACGCGCATGTGCAATGCGGGACGGAGGACGGGGACCGAACGACAGCCAGCCCACGGATGTCGTTGTCGTGTTGTTGTAGGACGCTCGCATTCGGGCTTGAGCGGACAGGCATAAAGTCGGAAGCTCAGTTTCCCTGATGAATCGCAAGACATCGATGTGCCAGGAGCGGACGGTCTGCCGGCGGGTTGGGTGGTTGGGTTTGGTCATGGCAGGGCTGGTGATGCTCGCGCCCGGGTGCTCAATCAAGCGGCTGGCGGTGAACCGGGTGGGCGATGCGTTGGCGGGTGGCGGAACGACGTTTTCCAGCGATGACGATCCGGAGTTGGTGCGAGCGGCGGTTCCCTTCAGCCTGAAGCTGATGGAAAGTCTGCTGGCGGAGAGCCCGCGTCACCGTGGACTGCTGTTTGCCACGACCAGCGGTTTCACACAGTACGCGTATGCCTTCGTGCAACAGGAGGCGGATGAGCTCGAGGACCAGGACCTGGCGGCGGCTGAAGCGATGCGGGCGCGCGCCAAGCGCCTTTACCTGCGGGCGCGCGACTACGGGCTGCGCGGGCTCGACGCGGCGCATCGCGGTTTCGCCGCGGGGCTTCGGGAGCGACCCCAGGAGGCCGTGCGCGTCGCACGGAAGGCGGACGTGCCGATGTTGTATTGGACTGCGGCGTCGTGGGGCGCGGCGATCGGCCTGTCGAAAGACGATCCGCACCTGATTGCTGAGATTCCCCAGATGGAGGCGCTGATCGATCGGGCGCTGGTTCTGGATGAGACTTTTGATCGGGGCGCCATCCACAGTCTGCTCATCACGTACGAAATGGCCCGATCCGGGCAGCCGGGTGATCCTGCGGCGCGGTCGCGCCAGCATTTCGAGAGGGCGCTGGCGCTTTCGAGCGGACGGCTGGCGGGACCGCTGGTGTCGTTTGCCGAGGCGGTTTGCGTGCAGAAGCAGGACTGGAAGGAGTTCGAGAGCCTGCTCGAGCAGGCTCTGGCGATCGATCCGGACGCGCACCCGGAGTCGCGCTTGTTGAACCTGGTGATGCAGCGCCGGGCGCGCTGGCTGTTGTCGAAGAAAGACGAACTGTTTCTGATCCCGGACCCGCCGGCCGATCGTTGAGTCCGGTGGAGACAAGCGGCATCGAGTCGCAGGAGTTGATCGTTATGCATGAATACAAATTCCAATGGATGAACCTCCGGATTCTTGGCGTGGCAGGGATGATTTGGCTGGCTGCCGCGGGCACGGCGTTGGGTGCCGAGCGAATCAAGCTCGCCACGCTCGCGCCGACCGGCAGCAGCTTTCACAAGAGCCTGGTGGCGATGAAAGACGCATGGCGCAAGGCGTCCAACGGCAGCGTCGATCTGGTCATCTACGCGGATGGGAAGCTGGGCGGCGAGGCGGATACAGTGGGCCTGATGGGAGTCAACTCGATCCAGGCGGCCATGCTGACCGCAGTCGGGCTGGCGGAGATCGAGTTTGGCGTGACAGGGTTGCAGAATGTGCCGATGGGTTTTCGCGACTTGGCCGAGGTGGACCATGTGGGTGCCAAGCTCCAACCGATGCTCGAAAAGCGCCTGCTCGAGAAAGGTTTCGTGGTCCTGTTCTGGTCCGATGCCGGGTGGGTCCACTTCTTCTCGAAGAAACCGGTGACCTATCCCGACGACCTGAAGAAACTCAAGCTGTTCACTTGGGCCGGCGGTCCCGAGCAGGTCGTCATCTACAAGTCGGGCGGTTTCAACCCCGTCCCGCTCGAAACGGCGGATATCGTGCCCGGACTGCAAACCGGCTTGATCGAAGCGACCCCAGCCCCGCCGGTGTTTGCCCTGGCCAGTCAGATTGACGGGCGCGCCCCGCACATGCTCGAGCTGAACTGGGGGCCGCTCATCGGGGCCTGCGTGGTGCGGCGTCAGACCTGGGAGAAGATCCCTGAGGCGACCCGCAAGCTGCTGCTCGAAGCCGCGGTCGTCGCCGGAACCGAGATCAAGGCCAACGGCCGACGCGAGAGCATCGAATCCGTCGCGGCCATGGAGAAGCGCGGTCTCAAGGTAACGCGGATCACGCCGGAGATCGAGGCTGCGTGGCGGACGGAAGCGGAATCCGTTTATCCCAAGATTCGGGGCAAGCTCGTTCCTGCCGACGTGTTCGACGAGACCTTGCGCTTCATCGCCGAATACCGGGCCAGCCAGGGAAAGTGAGGCGTCGCGTGAACCCCGGGTCGTCGTCGGAACAACGATCGGCTGACGCCTCCGCGTCAGAACGTCCGGCGTGGGCTCGCGGGTTGCGGGCCGGAGAGAACGCGTTTGTCGTGTTCGCCCTGGCGGCGATGGTCTTGCTCCCCTGTGTGGAGATTGTGCTGCGGAAGCTGTTCCACACCGGCATTCCCGCCTCCGCTCCGATGGTGCAACATCTGGTTCTGGTGTTGGGCATGCTGGGCGGGGCGGTGGCAGCCCGGGAGAACCGGTTGCTGGCGTTGTCGACCTTGTCCAGCCACTTCAAGGGGAGGTTCAAGCAGTACGCGCTCGTCTTCAGCAGCGGGTTTGCCGCGGCCATGAGCCTCCTGCTGTGCGGAGCGAGTGTCGATTTCGTGTTGTCCACCCGGCGGTTCGGCAAGACGCTGGCCTACGGGTTGCCCCTCTGGGTGGTGCAGTCCGTGCTGTGTGTCGGCTTTGCGCTGGTGGCGTGGCGCATGATCCGGCATGCGGGCGGCACTTGGCGCGGGCGTGTCGGCGCCTTCGGCGTCGCGGCACTGGTGGTGGCTTTGGGGTGGTGGTCGCCCGTCTCGCCCGAACATCTGCGCCTTCCTGCCCTGCTGACGTTGGTGGTCGCCGTGGCGATGGGCGCTCCGATTTTCACCGCGCTGGGCGGCGCAGGTCTGATTCTGTTGTGGTCGGGCGGCGAGACGATTTCGTCGATGCCCCTGAACCATTACCGCCTGACGGTCAACCCGACGTTGCCGAGCATTCCGCTGTTCACATTGGCCGGCTATTTTCTGGCCGAGGGCGGTACCGCCCGGCGGCTGGTGAAGGTCTTCGATGCGCTTTTCGGGCATCTGCGGGGAGGTGCAGCGATCGGCACGGTGCTGGCTTGCGCCTTTTTCACGAGCTTCACAGGCGCCTCGGGGGTGACCATCCTCGCGCTGGGCGGACTGCTGATGCCCATCCTTCTCTCGGCTGGGTACAGCGAACGGACCTCGCTGGGCCTGCTCAGTGGCGCCGGCTCACTGGGTCTGCTCTTTCCCCCATGCCTGCCGCCGATCCTCTATGCCATCATCGCCAGCAGCACAGGCAGCAGCATCGGGATCGAGGAGATCTTCCAGGCCGGCCTGTTGCCAGGAGTCCTGTTGGTGGTCATGACGGGTGTTTGGGGCGTGCTCAAGGGACCGCGTGTCCAGGCCGAGCGCCGGCGGTTCAACGTGCGCGAGGCGCTCACCTCGATGTGGGGGGCCAAGTGGGAACTCCTGACGCCGGTGGTGGCCCTCACCGCTCTGTTTGGCGGGTTCGCGACGCCGGTCGAGGCGGCGGCCCTGACCGCGCTCTACGCTTTCCTGGCCGAGGCGGTCATCTATCGCGACCTGAAAGTGTTCAAAGACGTTCCCCGGGTGATGACCGAATGCAGTTGTCTCATCGGCGGGGTGCTGTTGATCCTCGGGGTCGCGCTCGGCTTCACGCATTACCTCATCGACGCGCAGATCCCCGACCAGGCGGTGGCCTGGGTGACGGGCAACATCAAGTCGCGCTGGCTGTTCCTGCTCGCGCTGAATCTCGTGCTCTTGGTGGTGGGCGGCGTGATCGAGATCTACGCGGCGATCGTGGTGGTGGTGCCGTTGCTGGTGCCGGTGGGCGTTGCCTTCGGCATCGATCCGCTCCATCTGGGCATCATCTTTCTCGCCAACATGGAATTGGGTTTCCTGATGCCGCCGATCGGCCTGAACTTGCTGTTGGCGTCGTACCGCTTTGACAAGCCGCTCGTCGAGATGATGCGCGCGGCGCTGCCGATGCTCCTGGTGCTCGGCATCGGGGTGTTGTTGATCACGTACGTCCCTTGGATGACCACCTGGCTGCCAAGCGTGCTGAAGTAGAACGCCCCGCCTCGGATCTCACAAGCAACAGTGTTTAGCGAGGCTTCGCCTCAGACCGGTGAGGCGTTTGAGCGGCTCGTAGCCGCTGGGTGTCCACCACGATCACCGGCAGTTGACGCCTCGCTAAGTGGCGCCGCTGCGCGGCGCACAAACTTGACTCATTGAGTACAGATTCTGAAAAGAAAGTCACTGTAGCGGCTCCCTGCGCGATGCCTCTCGACGGGGGAGCTGCACAGGTCCTTTCCTCCCACTTGAGCACTGTTGTCATTCCGCTCGAACGCGGAAGAAGCGGGAGCGCATGGCGGGATCGATGGGCGCGTCGATGGACCACAGGTACCCGGGCAGATCGGAAGTGGACGCGTCGCTCCAGGTCTTGAGGTCGGATGAGACCTCCAGGACTGCGACATTGCGGTCGCCGGTCGTGGTTTCCATTTCGAGTTGGCTGTCGACCAGCCTGACGCCCGTAAACAGGGGAGACCGATTGAAGACCGCCAGGTAGCCGACCGGGTGCTTGGGCTCGGCGTTGCCCACGAGGGTGAAGCCGCCGCCGAGGCAGACCAACTCGTCGGAAACGCCAATCGCCACGGGCGGAGCATTCGGCGCCGGATTCCACTCGTATGCCTGCACCAACGGGCCCAACACAGCCGCATAGAGCCGAAACTCGCCACCAATGCTGTCGAAGGAGCCTCCGACATAGACGGCTGTGTCCAAGGCTTTGATGGCATCGACAGTCACGCTTTTCGGCAGAGTGGCGTCCGCGGGCAGCAGGTCCAGACTGGGAAGGCCGAACATGGCCAGAGAGTGAAGCTCGATGGCTCCCACGAACTGGAAGGCGCCGCCCTGCGTAGAGACGATCACCCACCAGCGACAAGGTCTTGACCTCCTTGTTCGGATTCGGATTCCAGTCGAGTAATGTGCCATGGACAGTCTCCACGGCAGCAAGACGATTGCGGGCTGTTCCGCCTACCTCGGTAAAATCCCCACCGAAGTAAAGCGTCGTGTCCGCCAAGGCGAGAGCGAAAACGCTCTGAGAGCTTCGGCCCACTCCGGGGGCGAAATCGAATGGAACGGCCGTCACAGGATCGACGGCGGCAAGCGCGCGCGCGGTCTTCTTGCTGACGGCAGTGAAGAGCCCCCCGACGTAGAGTTGCGTGTCCGTCGGGAGAAGGCATCGGATGATCGCTTTCGAGGACCCGTTTGTGGCGGTGAACGCGAATTGTTCGAGGAGCGCCCCGCTGACGGGGTCAAGGGCTGCGAGCCCGGAGAGAGGTGCGCCATTCAGGTTGGTGAAGGCCCCGCCGGCATAGACGCAGTTCGCGCCCGAGGCCAGGGCGTAGACGGCATCTGACGCGTCCGCAATCCAAGGCAACACCTGACCGGTCGCCGCCGACAGAGCAGCGAGATTGTGGCGTGCCTGTCCGCCCATGGACAAGAACTCGCCGCCGAAGAGGATGTCCGTCGGCGTGGCGCCGATCGCCCACACGCCCGCCTGTGCGGATGTGCCGTAGTACTCGTTGCCCAACGGGATGTTGGGGACCACCTGGTCCGTCGCCAAGTCGACCGCCGTGACCAGAGGATGGACGAAGCCCTGGACCTTCGAGAAACTGCCCGCGACATAGAGGGTATTGTCGATCAGGCGGAGGTTGCGCACCAGGTTCGCGGTCGAGCCCTCGAGTTGGAGATCCAGCGGTTGGATCCCGGCGTTGCTCCTTTTGACGGCGGCAAAGGCGGTCCGGTTCGCCACGCTGATGGTCGTGAAATTCCCGCCTACAAAGACCGTCGTATCGTTCACCGCCAGCGTCCGCACCAGGCCGTTGGGGTTGGGGTTCCAGGCCGTGGCGATGCCCGTCGACGAATCGAGTGCGGCCAAGTATCTGCGCGGTTTCGTCCCGATTGTCGTGAACTCGCCTCCGGCATACACGACGTCTCCAACCACGGCGAGCGCCCGGACCACCTTGTCCGCACCGGGGTTCCAGTCGGTCGCGTTTCCGGTCGATAGATCGACCGCCGCCACATAGGTGCGGTTTGAAGCCCCTACAGCCGTGAATTGGCCTCCCAGATAGGCCAAACCGTTGGTCACAACGATCGCAACAACAGCCCGCGTCACCTCTGGGTTCCAGGGCACCACCGTGCTGTCCGTCGTGTCCAGTGCGGCGATGTTCCTCTGCTGAACGGCCCCAATCCGGCAGTCGCCGCCCACGTAGAGACGACCTTCGTGTCTGACGAGCGCGTAAACACCCGCACCAGTGATCCGGGCATTCCAAGCTTCATCCACCGACAAATCGGGCTTCAGACGGACGAGATTGACAGACGGGACTCTGCCGACCTGCGTGAACTGGCCGCCCAGCCACCAGCCCCCGGCCCCGTCGGATTCGACTGCGTACACCGGACCGTTGATTGGAGGGAGTGCGCCGGACGATTCCCCGAACGTAAGGTCGAACAGGGCCGCGCGAACCGTCTGAGGTCCGACGTAATCGAATTCACCGCCGAAGTAAATCGCCTCGTCCGTCATGAGGATCGAGTGGACTGGCCCATCCGGAAACCAGAAATCGCGTCTTGGCTCGGATTGAGGTTGAGCCCATACCCCGAGCGCGCTCAATAGCCCGACAGCCAGGCCGAACAGGGGCGCCGCAGCCAAACGCAACAGACCGAGCCGACGAACCGACGCGCAGGTTTTTCTCATGATTGGAGGCTCCTTAAAGACTTAAGTTGTTGTTTTGAAAGGCGTTCACCTGATCGAGCGTGGTCGGCGTCCCGGCCAGTCGAAACCGTTCTTTTGAGAATTAGACAGATATTCTGGTGAAGCAGATTGGATTTGTCAACGACAACCGCATCTGTTACATGGGGGGCGTCAATCAGCAGGCTCCCAAAACGCGCGGACAGCCTCCTGAATGGCGTCGACTTTGCGGACCGTCAGCGGATTCCAGCCCTTGGGAAACAAGGCCCGGTAACGCGCCTCCCCGAACCGGGTGTCGATCAGCAGAATCACCCCCCGATCGGTCTCGGACCGGATCACACGGCCCACGGCCTGGAGCACGCGGTTCATGCCGGGAAAGGTGTAGGCGTAATCGAACCCGGCTCCCGTCTGTTTTTGAAAGTAATCGCGGATCAGATCCCGTTCGAGGCAGAGTTGAGGCAGACCGACACCCACGACGACGGCGCCAATCAAATGCTCGCCCACCAAATCGATGCCTTCGCCAAACACACCGCCCAGGACAGCGAAGCCGACCAGCATCCTTTCCTTGTTCGCGGCATAGGCTTGAAGGAAGGCGTCGCGTTCCGGTTCGGGCATGCCGGGACGCTGCGCGAGAACCGGTACTTCTGGAAACTGGGCGTGGAATTGCTCCTGCACGACGGTGAGATACTGGTAGGACGGAAGGTACACGAGGTAGTTCCCGATTCGCCCGTGCACCAACGCCCCGACCGCTCCCACCACGTCCGCCAGAGTCTCAGCCCGAGGCCTGAAGACGGTGCGGATGCGGTCGTGCGCCAGGATGGCGAGGTTTCCCGGCTGGAACGGCGAAGGCAATCGCAGGACCGTGTCTTCCGGGTTGCCGCCGAGGAGGGAACGATAGTAATCCATCGGCGCGAGCGTGGCGGAGAAGAAGAGGGCCGATCGTCCGCGGGCCAGGGCCTGCCGGAGCAGAAAGGACGGGTCCAGGCAGAAGAGGCGCACCCGCACCACCGCGCCCCGCTCGATGATCGTCACGTACCGCGCATCATAAAGCTCTGCGGTGCGCCGGAACGTGCGCAGACGGAAATAGAGTTGAATCAGGTCTTCGCGGAAGCCGGCGGGCTCGTTCTGGACGAGCCACCCTTCGGCTTTGTCCATCGCATCTTCGATCAGCGGTTCGAGTTCTGTGGGAATGTCGCGGGTCGCGCGCGCGCCCTCGCTTTCGTCGCGCGCGCCGCGCTGATCCGGGCGCATGCGCGGCCCGGGACAGTCCGTTGATAGCGGTCGTCTGGGAGAAAAGAGGTCCGTCTGGAGATTGTCACTGGCGATCTCGATGGGTTCGTCATCCGCGGGGGACGGGCCACCGAGTTTGCGCATGGCCGTCGCGAGTCGGTTCAAAGCCTTGGCGCACCGGGGGGTTGCCTGTCTGAGCGCGCGGCTGAAATCGCGAAGCTCGCGGGTGTCCAAGTCGGCCGAGAACATCTCCCGCGCGCGATCGACCAAGTTGTGCGCTTCGTCCACGAGAAAGGCGCACTCGCCCGGATGATCGAGGAAATGGCGTCGCAGATAGGCTTGCGGATCGAAGACATAGTTGTAATCGCAAATCACCGCATCCACCCAGGACGACACATCGAGCGAAAGCTCGAACGGGCAAACCTGGTGTTCGCGACTGACGTGCTCGATCGCGGTGCGGGTGATGGCCTCATGTGCCAACGCGGCAGTCATAGCCGCGCGGTATCGGTCGTAGTAGCCGAGGGCCAGCGCACAGGCGCGGGGATCGCAGCGCCCGTCGGCGCGGACGCAGACTTTTTCCCTGGCGGTCAGGGTCACGGTGCGAAGGCGCAGACCGGCGCGCCGCAGGTCGGCACAGGCCTTTTCCGCGACGCCGCGTCCGACCGTTCGCGCGGTCAGGTAGAAGATCCGCTCGAACTTGTCCTCGCCCAGCGCCTTCACTGCCGGGAACAGCACGGACACCGTTTTGCCGATCCCGGTTGGCGCTTCGAGGAAGAGTTGGCCGCCGCGCGCCAGGGCGCGGTAAGCGGCGACGGCGAGTTCGCGCTGGCCTGGGCGGTAATGGGGAAAGGGAAACTCGAGGGCGCGGATCGACCTGTCGCGTTGTTGGCGCCAATGGCTCTGTTCGCGCACCCAATCTGCGTAGATCGTCGCCGCTTCCGCGAAAAACGCAGCGAGCGTTGTGCGGTCGAAGCGCTCACGGAACTCGGTCACCTCGTCGGTGTCGACATCGAGATAAGCCAGTCGGAGGTCGATCTGCTCCAAGGCGTGGGCTTCGGCGTAGATCAATCCATAGCACTTCACCTGGGCCCAATGCAGCGGATCGGCCTGCCGATCCCACGAGCCTTGGACCGTCTTGATTTCCTCGATCAGCGTTGTTCCTGCCTCGACGACAAGGCCGTCGAGGCGGCCCTGGACGCGCAGAACGAACTCGCCGGCGTCCACGTCGCGGCTGAGCGCGACCTCCTTTTGATAGCCCGGCGGACGGGATTTCTGGAGTCGTTGGTGGCCGCGGGTTCCTGCCAACGCCCGGCGCGACCCGACAAAATCGCGTTCTCCGCCGAGGTCGCCTCGTCTGAGCGCGAACTCGACCAGCGCGCGCACCTGGACCGTGTGGACGGCTTTTGGCATTGCATCCATTCCTACAGAGTTGCGGTTCTCATCGTCCGAATTGGTCGCGCCTAAGATGGGCTGTTCTTAACAAACCAGAACGACGAATGCGACTCCGCTTTGTTTCGGTCTCTTCTCAGTCAGTGCAGAAGTGACGGGGAGGCCGGATCGGGCGAAAGGACATCCTCGGTTTCGACCGCAACCATCGCGGCCGCGCGCCCCAGATTGCGAATCATGCCGCCCATGTCCTCCAGCGTGCGCCAGACAGGGAAGGTTTTTTGGCCGCCGCCCCGACCTCGTTTCGCACCACGTTCTTGGTGTCTTGGCGGACGTCTTGAATCACGCAAAGAAACGTCGTACGATCCGCCGCTCGGAAAGCAGACTGTCGACCCGCTCAATGGCCCCCGGACATGAATGCTAGTTCATTGCAGGCGCAGGTGCCGGTTCTGGCGCCGCGTTCGCTCGTGACGCGCCATGGGCCTCTGCTCGAGCGCGGGCCGGTCGACCTGCTGTCGGACCACGCCACCCGCTTCGTTCTCGACCACCTGGAAGTCCAGCCCGGCAGCCGCGTGGCGGAACCCGGCTGCGGCACCGGCGTCCTAAGCATCTTCGCAGCCCTCGCCGGCGCCTCGTCCGTCGTCGGGACCGACATCGATCCCCTGGCCGTCGCGGCCGCCTGCCGGAACGCCGAGCTCAACGGCGTCTGCCAGACTTCGTTCATCCTGGGCAGCCTCCTGGAACCTGTCGCGACCGGCCTCGACCTGGTCGTTGCACTCCTCCCGCACAAGCCAGCCCCCCGTCCCTTCAACCCGCGTTACTACGGCGGCCCGGACGGCACCGATCTCCTCCTGGCCCTCATCGGGCAGGCCGCCGACCGCATGCTTCCGGGCGGCCGCCTTGTCCTCTACGCCAACAGCATCGCCAATCCCCCGCGCTTGGCGCGGGCTTTGGAGGGCGCGTTCGACGTGCGGCTCCTCGGCGAGAAGCGTCGCCCCTTCACCCGCGAGGAATGGGACGGTCTGACCCCCGGAATGATGGCCCACCTCGCCGCACTCCGGGCGCGCGGCGAGGCCGACTACCGCGAGGACGAACAGGGCCTTTACTTCACGGCCCGCCTCTTCGAAGGGCGGCGCCGGTGAACCGCCCCACCCTCATCGTTGTTGCCGACGACTTCGGCCTCAGCCCCGAGGTGGATGCCGGCATCCTGGACGCGGTCCAGGCCGGCGCCGTAACCACCGTCGACATGTTTGTGAACCCACCCTGCAGGCCCGATCCCGGCGCCATCGAGGCCACCGGCGCGGCCCTGGGCCTGCACCTGAACCTTACGCACGGCGCCCCCTGCTCGGCCCCCTCCGACGTGCCTTCCCTCGTCGACTCCGCCCGCCGATTCCCCGGCCAGCGCGATGCCCTCTTCCCGCGTCTCGTCGCCAGCCAGGCCCGGCACGAGTGGCTCCGCCAACTGGACCGCTTTCGCGAACTCGCTGGGCATGAGCCACGGCACCTCAGCGTCCACAAGCACCTGCACCGAGATGACCTGCGGCTGTTCGCCCTCGCGGCCGAGTTGGCCCACCGGTGTGGGGCTTCGCTGCGCACCCTCACCCCGGCCATGCGCGACGCCTGCCGCGCATGCGGCGCCCTTACCACCGACCATTTCATCGGCGACGTCCGCCCGGCTCCCTACTGGACGCCCGCGCGGCTTCGCGAGAAACTCGCCACCCTCGAGGACGGCACCACGGAGCTGATGTGCCACCCCGGACGGGGAGTGAAACCGATCGCGCACCTGTGGTACCTTGGCGAGCGCGACGTGGAAAGAGAGACGTTCTGCTCGCCGGAGACGCGGACTCTTCTGGCGCGGCTCCGCCTCGTTCCCTGTGCGCCCGCCCTGTTTGGAAGGACGACATGAAGGAAGCGCTCGAGATCCTGGACTACAGCGTCTACGGCAACGCGATCGACGCCGACAGCGACAGCCTGATCGCCGCGGCCGCCTCGGCTGCCGGCCTCAGCCCCGTCATTCGGCCCATCTCGCCTGCCAAACCCGTGACGGCCGACGCGGAGCGCGTCTGGCTCCGCTACGACTTGCGGTCGCGTGCGGACCTCGCGTGGATCGTCGGGGTGGCTCGGGACCTCGAGCGGCAGGGCCGCCGGGTTTTCCCCGATGCCCTCTCCATCCTGATCGCTGGCGACAAGTGGGAATCGCACCACGCCCTTCTCCAGGCCGGCGTGCCCACGCTGGAGACGCATCTCGGGCTCTTCGACGGCATGTGCCGCTGGCCGGTCCTGCTCAAGGCCCGCGTCAGTTGGGGCGGCATGAGCAACCGGTTAGTCCGCGACGCCGATGCCTGGCGCACGCTCGCGCCGCCGCCCGGCGAGGATGAGATCGTTCAGCCCTACATCGCCCACCGCCGCACCTGGATCGTGCCGGTGGCCGCCGGGCGGGAGTTTTTATCGATCGAGGATCGCCGCGAACCTGAACACGACGGCGACGCGCGGGTCCTCCCGCTGCCGCCCGGCGGGGCCGGCCTGGGCGCTGCAGCCATCGCCGCCGTCGGCCTCCCCGCGGGTACCGTAGACCTGATCGAGGCGCCGGACGGGCCGGTCGTCCTCGAGGTCAACTCCTCGCCTTGCATGCCTTACCCCGACCTTCCAGGCGTGGACCTGGCCGCGCCAATGCTTCGCGCCGTGCTGGACTGGATGGTGGCGCCGTCAACCAGGAGGATCACCTGAAGACCTACTTCTCGACCCGCGCCGGCATCATCGTCGCCGGCGCGCTGATCGGGCTGATCGCGGCACTGCTCCAGCTCGGCGGCAACCCTCCGAACATGGGCCTGTGCACAGCCTGTTTCGTCCGCGACATAGCAGGCGCGCTTGGGCTTCACCGTGCGGCGGCCGTCCAGTACCTGCGGCCGGAGATCCCGGCCATGGTGCTGGGCGCGTTCCTGGCGGCGCGCCTGTTCGGGGAACACGTTTCGCGCGGCGGTTCCTCGCCGTTCATCCGCTTCGCGCTCGGCATCTGTGCCGCGGTGGGCACACTCGTTTTTCTGGGGTGCTCGTGGCGCGCGCTCCTCCGGCTTGCCGGAGGCGACGGCAACGCCCTCGTCGGGCTCCTGGGCCTCGCCGCCGGCATTGCGGTGGGAGTGGCGTTCCTGCACGCGGGCTTCAGCCTCGGTCGGGCATACCCCGTGCACGGGGGCGGCGCCTGGCTGGCGCCGGCTGCCGCCCTGGCGCTCCTCGTGCTGCTGTTCGTCCGGCCCGTGATCGGCGAGGGTGCGGCCCCGTTCTTCAGCACGCAAGGGCCTGGCGCGCAGCGCGTGCCACCATGGGCCGGCGCCGCTGCGGGCCTGCTCGTCGGGTTTCTGGCCCAGCGCAGCCGATTCTGCACCATGGGCGGGATCCGCGACCTCATCCTCACGCGCGATACGCATCTGTTTCAGGGCATCGCCGCGTTCACCCTCGCGGTCCTCGCCGTCAACCTCATGGCCGGCCGCTTCCACGCCGGCTTTGCCGGCCAGCCGATCGCCCATGCCAACCATCTCTGGAACTTCCTGTCGATGGTCCTGGCCGGGCTTGCCTTCACGCTGGCCGGCGGCTGTCCCGGCCGCCAGTTGGTCCTCGCCGGCGAGGGCAATTCGGATTCCGCGGTTTTCGTGGTCGGCCTCCTTGCCGGGGCCGCCCTCACCCACAACTTCGGCCTTGCCAGTGCGCCCGCAGGCTTGGCCCCACAAGCGCCAGCCGCCGTCACCGCGGGCCTACTGCTCTGTTTCTGGATCGGAATGGCCCACCGGGAGCGCCTGCCATGAACCACACCATCGACGCCCGCGGGCTCTCGTGCCCGCAGCCCCTGATCCTCGCCACCCGCGCCATGAAGGAGCCGGGCTCCTTCGAGATCATCGTGGACAACGTCGTCGCCCGCGAAAACGTTGTCCGCATGCTGGCCGAGCGCTACCGCCTGACGCCGCAGGTCCGCGAGTCGGGTCGCGACATCACCATCCGGGTGGACCGCTGACGCCATGATCTACTTCGATAACGCCGCCACATCCTTCCCCAAGCCGCCCGGCGTGGCCGAGGCCGTGGCGCGCTTCATGGGGAGCGTCGGGGCCAACCACGCGCGCGGGAGCTACCCTGCCGCCGTCGAGAGTGGCACGCTCCTCTTCGAGGTGCGCGAGCGCCTCGCCGCCCGTTTTGGCATCCGCGACCCCATGCGCGCCATTCTCTGCCTCAACGCCACAGACGCGCTGAACCTCGCGATCCTGGGCGTGCTCCGGTCCGGCGACCACGCGATCACCACCTCGCTAGAGCATAACAGCACGATCCGCCCCCTGAAGGAACTGGAAAGGCGCGCCGGTGTCTCCGTCACCATCCTCCCCTGCCGGCCAGGCCAACCGCTTGACCCCGCCGACGTTCTCGCCGCCGCCACGCCGCACACCCGCGCCCTGGTGGTGAACCATGGCAGCAACAGCTTCGGCACCGTCATGCCGCTGCGCCCGCTGGGCGAGACCTGCCGCGCGCGGGGCATCGTGTTCATCGTCGATGCCGCCCAGACGGCCGGCATCATACCCCTCTCGATGGCTGACGACTACATCGATCTCATGGCCTTCAGCGGCCACAAGGCGCTCATGGGACCGATGGGCACGGGCATCCTGCTGATTTCGGACACGTTCGACCCTTCGCGGATTCAGCCGCTGCGCGTCGGCGGCACCGGGAGCCGCTCGGAGCACATCACAGCCCCGGATTTCCTCCCGGACCGCTTCGAGTGCGGCACGCCGAACCTCCCCGGTTTCGCCGGGCTGCGCGCGGCACTCGATGCCGATCGCCGCGGAATCGCCGAGCACAAGAGCCGCCTGGCCCGGCTGTTTGTAGACCGGGCACGGGACGCCGTCCGCGGCATCGTCTTCCCCGTGGATACGGACCGGATCCACACCGGCGTCGTCTCGTTCAACCTGCACGGCCTCCCCCCCTCCGCGGTCGCCCAGGCCCTGCACGACCAGGCCGACGTGGCCTGCCGGGCCGGGCTCCAGTGTACGCCGCTGTCGCACCGCTCGGCCGGAACGTTCCCACAGGGAACCGTCCGCTTCTCGTTCGGCCTCTACAACACCGAGTCGGAAATCGAGACCGTCGTCGGCGCGCTGGCCGGGATAGCCCGACAAGGGCATGCGCCATGACGAAGGCCGCGCGGAGCGTCATCCTGTTCTTCTCCAGCAACCACGCCATCTGGGCGGCGCGCCTCTTGAAGGAGAAAGGCATCCAGGCCCGCCTGGTCCCCACGCCCAAGCAACTCAGCTCCGAGTGCGGCCATGCCGTGGAACTCGCCGCGTGCGAGGCGGATGCAGGGGCGGATGCGCTGCGCGCGCGGGGCGTGCCGTTTGACCGTGTCGCGGGCCTCTAACGATGCGCATCCTCATCGTCAGCCCTTTCGCCCGAGATGCCGCGCGCGGCAACAGCGTGGCCGCCTCCCGCCTGGCGCGCGGCCTGACCGCGCGCGGCCACGCGGTCGCGCTCGTTGACGCTGTCGCCGGCAGCGCCGGTCCCGACGCCCTCGCCAGGGCGCTGGCAGCCGCCGGCCCCGCAGACGTCGCGCTGATTCTCCATGCGGACCACGGCGCCGCAGCGTCCGAGATCCTGCGCCGCGCCGGGACCCCGTATGTCGTGTCACTCCGCGGCACGGATGCCAACGAACTCATCGCCGATCCCACCCGCGGCCCGGTCATCCTGGCCGCACTCGCCGGTGCCGCGCGTATCGCCGTCTTCCACGAGGCCATGCGCGGCCATCTGGGCGCCCACGCCCCCGGGCTGCTGGCGCGCGCTCGGGTGGTCTCCAACGGCCTCGATGTTCCCGCCTCGCAGGTGGATTACCGGGCGGCGCTGCGCCTGCCTGCCGGCGCCTTCGTCTTCCTGAGCCTCGCGGGATTACGGGAGGTCAAGCGCCCGCTCTTCCCGGTCGAGGCCCTGGCGGCACTCGCCGCCGAGCACCCGGACCTCCGCTTCGTGCGCGCCGGCCCGGCCATCGAGGTGAACGTCGCGCGCGCCATGCGCCACGCAGCGCACGCGTCCCGCTGGGTGGTCGATGCCGGCGAGATCCCGCACGACACCGTGGATTCCTTTCTGCGGATGGGTGATGTGTTCGTGTCGGCCAGCCGCTCCGAGGGCATGCCGCACGCCGTGCGCGAGGCCATGCTCTGCGGGAAGGCCCTGCTCCTGTCCGACATCCCCGGCCATCGTGCTATGGCCGAGCCCGGTCGCGAGGCGCTGTTCTTCGACGACGACCGACGCCTTCCAGTCGGGAGCCAGGTGCCTCCTCGCCGACGCTTCCCTGCGGCAGCGGCTCGGAGCCGCGGCCCGAGTCCGGGTCGAATCGGAACTCGCCTCTCATGACGAGATCGACGAGTATCAGCAGCTACTGACGGAAGCCTATGAAGCCTGACTACGCCGCCGCCTCGTTCGACCTCCTCACCACCGTGGACCAAGGCGGATGCTCTGCGAAATTGCCGGCCGACCGCCTGGCCGAACTGCTCCGGGATCTGCCCGGCATCCGCGACCGGCGGCTGCTCGTCGATGCCTCTACGCATGACGACGCCTCCGTCTACCGGCTCACCGACGACATCGCCCTCGTCCAGACGCTGGACTTCTTTCCGCCCCTCTGCTCCGACCCCTACGAATTCGGCCAGATCGCCGCCGCCAATGCGCTGAGCGACGTGTACGCCATGGGCGGGCAGCCGCTGACGGCCATGAACATCGTCATGTTCCCCGCCCTGGGCGTTCCGCTCGATGTCCTGCGTGACATCCTCCGGGGCGGACAGGAGCGCGTCGAGGCCGCTGGCGCCGTGATGGCGGGAGGACATACGATTGCCGACACGCCACCGAAGTACGGCCTGGCCGTCACGGGCGTGGTGCATCCCTCGCGCGTCATCGCCAATGCCGCGGCCCAACCGGGCGATGCGCTGGTCCTGACCAAGCCGATCGGCACCGCGATTCTCCTCGCGGGCCGCAAGGCTGGACTGGCCGCGGAGGCGGACCTTCGAACGGCGATGGAGTCCATGAAGCAGCTCAACCGCGAAGGAGCGGAGATCATGCAACGGCACGGAATCCGCGCCGCCACCGACATCACGGGGTTCAGCCTGCTCGGGCACGCCCGCGGCATGGCGAGGGCGAGCGGCGTCACACTGCGCTTCCGCGCCGCCGCGGTGCCGCTCCTGCCCGGCGCCTCCGACCTGGCCGAGGCCGGCTGCCTGCCGGGCGCCTGCTTCCGGAACCAGACCGCCCTGGAAGCCGACGTGGCGTTCGCCCCAGCCATCGGCTACACGGAGAAGATGGTTCTGCTGGACGCGCAAACCTCCGGCGGCCTGCTGATGTGCGTCCCGTCCGGCAGAGTTGACGCAGTCCTCCGCGACCTGCACGCCGCCGGCTTCCCCCACTCCGCCTGCGTCGGCGAGGTACTTCCTCCCTGCCCCACGCAGGTCGAAGTGGTCTGACGCAACCGGAGCCTCGCCCTGGCTTATGGGATGCGTTCACGACCGACCACCACTTCCGGCAGGCGGGATTTGTCCTGCTCTTGAAACCCTGACCTCACCACCGAATACCGCCTGACGCCCAAGTGGTTTCGGGCGTTCGGCCAGCAGTCTCCAACCGTCCCACTAATCCGGAGTTCTCTGGAATCCATACCGGCAGACCCCCAGCACACTGCGCAATCGGGACGGCCGCGTCAGAAGGTCGGCCAATGAGTAGTCATCCAGCACCGCAAAGAAGGCCGCTGTGGCTTCAGCCAGCACCACTTTGAAGCCGCAGGCTGGGAAGAAGCGGCACAGGCGTTCGTCTCGGTCGGTGCAGGGCATCAGTTCCTCGCTTTCTTCCCGCAACCGCACGATGTCGCCCAGCCGGATGCTGTCCGCGGGTCGGCCCAGCGTGAAGCCGCCGCCGTCCCCACGATGCGTCGCGACAAGACCGCTGTGACTGAGGTCACGCACCACCTTGGCAACGTGATGGCGTGGAAGGCCAAAGGTGCCAGCCACTTCCGCCACAGTGACCCGTTCCGGACTGCGCAACGCGGCGTGCATGAGCACGCGGAACAAGTCATCGGAATAGGCGCTCAGTGTCATAGGCGCGTCAGACGATACGACGGGCACCGGGTTTGTAAGCGCAGTTGGCAATGTCCGTTTCACCTTTCGATCACTCTCAGGCTCAGGCCTTCACGCCGTCGCTCTCAGTGCGAACAAGTGAATGTCGTCTAGCGAGGCGCCCCTCAGACCAAATCCCAATCTTCGACATCATGAACCGCCCTTTCGTTTTCCTGCCCTTCTCTCCCGCGCCTCGCTAAGTGGCGCCGCAGCCGCAAGCCGTCGGCGTGCTCGGCCGGGGGGCCAGCGCCGTCGAACCAAGACCCCGGGCGAAGCCCTCCAACCGGGCGATGGTGTCGAAGCCGACGGCGCGGTCCACGACCGCGAACAGCGCGGTCAGTTCCTGTTGGTCGTCCGCGGTCAGAATCTTGTCCGCCATCGGAAAGACCATCGCATCCTCTTTCCATATGTGGCTTTGATACAGATCCATCAGCCCGCGTAGTGTCTGCCGCAGGGCTTCCACCGCCCCAGGATTGGCCTCGTTCGTAGGCTGATGCTTGCTCGGCCAGGGCCTGGACCAGCACCCGGCCTTTCTCGTGTTCGTGATTCAGCCCCTCAATCGGGCAGCCTTGGGCTGGCACGCCGCGCTTGACCAGCATGGGGAAGAACAGCGTCTCCTCCTTGCCGTGATGGAGCTTGTCCACATAGACGCGCAGAGACTGCCCCGCCGTGGACAGCATGCTGGCATCGACGGGCCGCCCTTTTTCGACGGCAACGGCGGCCCGACCCAGCTCCTTGATCACATTCTCGATGAGCCGGTGTTCGGCTTCCATGACTTGCGTTGGCCTCATATCAGGACTGGGGTGATGTTCTCCCTCTCGATGGCGGCCTTGGCAGCAGCGACTACCGGCCCAGCCATCGTGTGGTAGTGCGTTTGGAGTGTTTGAGAGGCGAGACAAGGTGCGCCCACGAGGACCCCGGCCAGCTTAGTCTCGATATCGTTCGTGTGGATTGGCATTGTCAATCTTTCTACCTGTAGTCTCGGCCGAGAACCTGCCTCCGGTCCATTGCACGAAAGTCGTACAACTATAGTGGTATAGCTGAACTCCCTCTGACTGGCTAAGTATAGCATGGGGCCAGCAGGCCCCTTTGTAAGCCGGTCCTGCCACCGGGCAACGCACCGGGATTTGGCAAGCGGCTCGATCTGATAAGGCTGTCGGTCTCGGGCCGGGAACGTGCGGAGGCCGAATGCCGCCTTCGAGAGTATGTCCAGGCGAGTTGACCGCAAAACGGCTGCAAGAGGCCATGAATGGCACAGTCAAATCTATCCAGTCCCGACCGTATTGGCTGCTGTGGGCCTCCGCAGCAGCCGCTTTTCTCCTGGCGGGCTGCAAGGGCGTGCCTGTCAAGGGTGAAACAGAGGCGCGCCAGCACCTCGCGGAAGTGGCCGTGACGTACCGGCCGAATGGACTGAAACCAACACTGCCGACCCTTACCGCCAATTCGACTCTAGGCGAGTTCCTGACCTACGCGCTTCTAAACCAGCCGAAGGTCGAAGCGGCGTACTTCGACTGGCTGGCCTCTGTGGAACGGATTACGGTGCAGCGCTCCCTGCCGGATCCCCAACTCAGCTTCCAGATGGACATTCAGGACGTGGTGACGTCGCTGATGCCGGGACTGATGGTGAGCTTCCCGGGAATGGGCAAGCTGCGCGCGGCTGGAGCGGTGGCGGCGGCGGCCAGCCAGAGCGGCTATTTCGCGTTCAAGGCCGCCGCGCTGGAAAGCGCTTACGACGTGAAGCGGACTTACTACCGGCTGTATTTCCTGGAGGAAAAGATTCGCATCAACCGCAAGAACCTCGGGCTGCTGCAAGAGTTGGAGCGGTTGGCGCGCTCTCGAAACGAGGTGGGCAAGGCCACGCTGCAGGACGTGCTGCGGGCGCAAATCGAGCAGGAGCGGCTTCACAACGAGATCCTCAACCTGGACGATTCCCGCGCGCCGCTGCTGGCCCAGTGGAAGGCCGCGCTCGGGATCGAGCCGAGCGATCCGACGCCGCCGGTGCCGGCGCGCTTCGAGTCCACGCCGCTGGACGTGGCAGCCGACAAGTGGCTGGAGCAGGCGCTGACGGAGAACACCCGGCTCAAGGCAATGGCAGCGGACGTGCACGCCGCCGAGGCCGCCATCCGCCTCGCCTACAAGGCGCGCATGCCGGACACGAGCGTCGGTTTCATGGCCGACGCGAAGATGAGCCCGGTGCTGTACCGTCCGTGGGGCACCGTCAGCATCCCGTTGTGGCGGGACAAGCTGGCGGCCCAGGTGGCCGAGGCGCAGGCGAACAAGCGCGCGGGCGAAGCGCGGCTCACGGCGGAACAGATCGGGCTGGCGGTGGACGTGGCCGAACGAGCCTTTGTGTACCGCGAGACAACGCGGAACCTGAACGTGCTGGAGAAGGCGTTGCTGCCGAAGCAGCGGCAATCGCTGGAGGTGGCGCGGTCGGCCTACCTGGCCGGGCAGGTGGACTTCCTGAATCTGACCGAAGCGGAGCAGACGTTGCTGCGCTTCAACCTCGACGAGGTGGAAGCGCGAACGCAGCGGGAGCTGTCGCTCGCGGAGCTTTCTCTGATCATGCAGGGCATGCCCCCCTCCGGCGGAGGAGCCACGGGCATGGAAATATCGTCGCCGGGCATCGGGGCCGGGAAGAACATGGGCGGCTCGACGATGGGCGGCGGGGCATCCTCAGGCGGCATGGGTTCGACCGGTGGCACCATGCTGCCCGGGAACTCAGCACCGCCTCCGGAGAAGATGAACCAGGGAGGAATGAGCCGATGAGTCGGTTGAAGATTTTACCTATGAGGATTCGAATCGAAAGCGGCCGCGTGGCTGCATTTCTCGTGGCGCTGCTGCTGATCGGCGGCTGCGCGGGCGTGCTGTTGACCGGCTGCGGGGGTGATCACGCGAACGGGAACCCAGGCCAAGGAAGAGCAACTCTACACGTGCGGCATGCATCCGCAGGTCATCCAGAACAAACCCGGCAACTGCCCGATCTGCGGTATGAAGCTCACGCCCGTCCGCAGACAGGCCGGCGCATCTGGCGCTACCGGTTCAGGCGAGCGGAAGGTGAAGTTCTACAAGTCCACGATGAACCCGGGCGAGACGAGCCCGGTGCCGGCCAAGGACAGCATGGGTATGGACATGGCGCCGGTGTATGACACCGAGGGCAGCGCCAGTGACTCCCAACTCATCACCGTTGAGCCGATGACGATGCAGAATATGAACATCCACACCGCCACGGTCACGCGGGGGCCGTTGCGGCGCCTGGTGCGGACCGTGGGCGTGATTGACTACAACGAGGCCGGGCTCGCCGATGTCACCACGAAGTTCAAAGGCTGGGTCGAGAAGCTCTACGTGGACACGACGGGCCAGCAGGTGCATCGCGGTGAGCCGCTTTTTGAGATCTACTCGCCGGAGCTTTACAGCGCGCAGACGGGAATATGTGATCGGGCTGGAGGGGACCAATGCTCCCGGGGGCGCTGCCCTCAAGGCCAGCGCGCGCACAAAGCTGAAGTTCTTGGACATTTCAGAGGAGCAGATCGCTGACCTCGAGCGCACGCGGGAGCCGCGCAAGACTCTGCGTGTCGTCGCGCCGCAGGACGGATTCGTGGTCGAGAAGCCGGTGGTCGAAGGCCAGATGGTGGACGCCGGGACGAAGCTCTACCGGCTGGCGGACCTCGGCCTGGTGTGGGTGCAGGCCCAGATCTACGAGCAGGACCTCGACTACCTGAAACTGGGACAGGAGGCGACGGTGACGCTTTCTTACCTGCCTGACCGCGAGTTTCGCGGCCGTGTGACCTACATCTATCCGAACGTGGATGAAAAGACGCGGACGGCGCGCGTGCGCATGGAGTTTCACAATCCCGGGTACTTTCTCAAGCCCGGGATGTTTGCGACCGTTCAGGTCCTCTCGGAACTCGCCCCCTCGGTCCTGCTGGTGCCCGACATGGCGATTCTGCGCAGCGGCGAAAGGAACACAGTGTTTCTTGCGTTGGAAGGAGGCCGGTTCGAGCCGCGCACCGTTGTGCTCGGAGCGCAGGCGGAGAATGACACCTACCAGGTTCTCAGCGGGTTGAACGAGGGGGACCGCATCGTGACCTCGGGCCAGTTCCTCCTCGATTCGGAGAGCCAGCTCCGCCAGGCGATCCAAAAAATGAGCGGCCCCAAAGGCGCCGTGGCCGCTGTGAGCGGCGGACCTGAAGGTCACGCGACGACGGGAACCGCACCGACAAGCCCTCAGCCGGCTCACGAGCGCCAACACTGAGCGCCAGGGACGATCATGCTCAAGGGCATCATAGATTTCTCGCTCAAGAACAAGTTCATCGTCCTGCTCGGGACGCTGGCGCTGGTGCTGGGCGGCATCTACGCGGTCAAGAACATCCCGCTGGACGCCATCCCCGACCTGTCCGACGTGCAGGTCATCGTCTACACCGAGTGGCCCGGCCAGGCACCGCAGATCGTCCAGGACCAGGTGACCTATCCCATCACCACCAAGATGCTCTCCGTGCCCAAGGCGAAGGTCGTGCGCGGCTATTCGTTCTACGGCTTCTCGTTCGTGTACGTCATTTTCGAGGACGGCACCGATCTCTATTGGGCGCGCAGCCGCGTGCTCGAATACCTCAGCGGCTCAGCGGCGCGCTTGCCGCAGGACGTCTCGCCCAGCCTCGGCCCGGATGCGACCGGCGTCGGCTGGGCCTTCATGTATTCCATCAATTCCACCAATCGCGACCTCGCCGAACTGCGCTCCATGCAGGACTGGTATCTGCGCTACCAACTGGCCTCGGTCGAAGGCGTCGCCGAGGTGGCCTCGATCGGCGGCTTCGTGAAGCAATACCAGGTGACGGTGGACCCGACGAAGCTGCGCGCCTACAACCTCTCGATCTCCGAAGTCGCGATGGCGGTCAAGCGCAGCAACGGCGAGGTGGGCGGCCGGTCCATCGAGCTGTCGGAGAAGGAGTTCATTCTGCGCGTGCGCGGCTACGTCAACAAGCTGGACGACCTGCGCAAGGTCGCCGTGGGCCTCGGCGACAAGGGCGTGCCGATTCTGCTGGGCCAGGTGGCCAACGTGCAGTTCGGTCCGGACATGCGCCGCGGCATCGCCGAGCTCAACGGCGAGGGCGAGACGGTCGGCGGCGTCGTTGTCGTGCGCTACGGCGCCAACGCGCGCCAGGTCATCCTGGACGTGAAGAAGAAGCTGGACATCGCCATGAAGGGATTGCCGGCCGACGTGACGTACTCCATCGCCTACGACCGCAGCGCGCTGATCGAGCGCGCCGTCAAGACGCTCGAGGAGAAGCTGATCGAGGAAAGCATCGTGGTGGCGCTGGTGTGCCTGGCCTTTCTCATGCACCTGCGCAGCGCGTTCGTGGCCATCGTCATCCTGCCGATCGCCGTGCTCATCTCGTTCCTGGTCATGTTTGCCCAGGGCATCAGCTCGAACATCATGTCGCTGGGCGGCATCGCCATCGCCATCGGCGCCATGGTGGACGCGGTCATCATCATGATCGAGAACGCCCACAAGCACATGGAGCACGACCAGGGCAAGAAGCCGCATTGGGACATCATTCGGGACGCCTCCGTCGAGGTCGGGCCGACGCTGTTTTACTCGCTGCTCGTGATCACGGTCTCGTTCTTCCCGATTTTCACGCTCACAGGCGCAGGAGGGCCGCATGTTCAAGCCGCTGGCCTTCACCAAGACCTACTCCATGGCGGCGGCCGCGATTCTCTCGATCACTCTGGCGCCGATTCTGATGGGCTTCTTCATCCGCGGCAGAATTCCGGCCGAGGAGAAGAACCCGATCAACCGCTTCCTGATCTGGCTCTACCATCCGGTCATTGATTTCGTCATCAAGTGGCGCTGGGCGGTGGTCACGCTGGCCGCCGCGCTGATCGTCTGGGTGTTCTTCCCCTGGAACAAACTGGCGGCCCGGCTGCTGCCGGACGGTCCCGCCAAGGAGTGGGCCTTCAAGGTCGGCAAGGTATTCCCCTACCAGAACCTCGGCTCGGAATTCATGCCGCCGCTCTACGAAGGCGACCTGCTCTACATGCCCACCACCTTCCCGGGCATCTCGTGCCACCAAGGCGCGCGAGCATCCTCCAGCAGACCGACAAGATCATCAAGACGCTTCCCGGAGGTGCATCACGTCTTCGGCAAGGTCGGCCGCGCCGAGACCGCCACCGACCCCGCGCCGATGGACATGATCGAAACCACCATCATGCTCAAGCCCGAAAGAGAATGGCCCGCGGTGGACATCAAGGACGACGGACGGCAAGGTCATCGCCCATCGCCGCCGCACGCCCGACGAACTGATGCGACGCGATGAACGCCGCCATCCAGTTCCCCGGCCTCAACAACGCCTGGACGATGCCCATCAAGACGCGCATCGACATGCTGGCCACCGGCATCAAGACGCCCGTGGGCATCAAGGTCGCCGGCCCCGACCTGGCGGAGCTGGAGCGCGTGGCGTCGGAGGTCGAGGCGGTCGTGAAGACCGTGCCGGGCACGCTCAGCGCCTTTGCCGAACGCATCATGGGCGGCAACTACATCGAGTTCAACATCGACCGCGATGCCATCGCTCGTTACGGCCTCAACGTTGCCGACGTCCAGGACGTGCTTGAAGTCGCCTGGGCGGCATGCCGCTGACGACGACCGTCGAGGGCCTGGAGCGTTACGCGGTCAACCTGCGCTACAACCGCGATTTCCGTGAGAACCTCCGAGCGCTGCGCGAGATCGTCGTGCCCACGCCCGACCGGCGCGCAAATCCCGCTCGGCCAACTGGCGAAGATCGAGACCGTTCGCGCCCCCATGGGCATCAAGAGCGAGGCGGCCGTGCCCAATGCCTGGATCTACGTGGACGTGAAAGGCATCGACATGGGCACCTACGTGCAGATGGCCATGCGCGCCGTGAACGAGGCCGTCGCCAAGGGCGACGATCAAGCTGCCCACCGGCTACAACATCTTCTGGAGCGGCCAATACGAATACATGCTCCGCGCCCAGCAGCGCCTGCATGATCGTCGTGCCGCTCACGCTGCTCATCATCATCCTGATCATCTACCTCAACACCCGCTCGGCCATCAAGACCGCGATCGTCATGCTCGCCGTGCCCTTCTCGCTCGTCGGCGCCTTCGGCATGCTCGCCCTTCTCGACTACAACCTGAGCGTCGCCGTCTGGGTCGGCATCATCGCCCTGGCCGGTCTCGACGCCGAAACCGGCGTCGTCATGCTCCTGTACCTGGACCTCGCCTACGAGGATTGGAAGAAGCGCGGCCTGATGCGCAACGCTCGCCGACCTGCGCGACGCCATCTATCACGGCGCCGTCAAGCGCGTCCGCCCCAAGGCCATGACCGCCTGCGTCATCATCGCCGGCCTCGCTGCCCATCCTCTGGAGCCACGGCACCGGCGCCGACGTGATGAAACGCATCGCCACCCCGATGATCGGCGGCGTCATCACCTCGACCATCATGGAACTGCTGGTCTATCCGCCCATCTACTACCTCTGGCGCTCGCGCCGCATCAAGCGCCTCCCGTAGTCACAAGCCGCCGCCTGCGTCCCCACCGCCTCTGTTGCTTCAGGCCGGACCGGGACCAGGCGAGTCAGCGGTATCTCCAGCCGTTGCTGTCGAGGCGGTGCTGCTCGACCGCGACACGACCGTCCTGCCGGCCTCGGTTCGGTTGGAGGTGAACGGCACCGACGCTTCAGCGTCTGGACCGATATCCGGCGATCGTCCTGCATCGCTTTGCGCGGGCAGTGATCGGAGACGGTCATCGAAAAGCAGCGGGTTACACTGCACCAAACCGCATCTTGCCGAAGGGAGTGCGACCAGACCATCGTCCATCCCTTTCCCCCTCACCCTAACCCGGAAATCTCACCAGTGGGGCGGTCGCGGCATACCTGACAGTCCGCGGGTGAGATTTCCGGGTCTACGAAACCCGCGCCCAGCAAGCAGAATTGGCTCATCGGTTCATCAACGCCGGGACGCGCCCCAGCCGCTTGGGCGACCCGGGCACGCGGACACAGTGTGGTCGAGATTGGGTCCATCTGTTTGGGGCGCGGGTTTCTGACAGCCCGCATTTCAGGTGAAATGGGACGGTGACCGGTCAGAGGACATCGAAAGTTGGTGAGAAATGCGGGCTAACCCTCTCCCTTGGGGAGAGGGAACAACCTCGTCCGCCCTCGGGCTGACGTTCCCCCATTGTGACTGAGTTTTCTCGTTAGATCGTGAATGATTACAGGGTTCACATGGCGATTGCGTGTTGTCTCTAATAGTGCCATATTTATCTTGCATCCCCTGGCTGATCCGCTCATGCTCTCCCCGGCTCAGTTATGTTCATCAAACGCAATTTCTCCCGACTCGCCGGCAAGACCTATGAGTCCGTTCTCCTGGTCCAGGGGAAACGGGTTCCCGCTAAGCGTTGGCGGACGGCCTCGTGCCGATAGTCCCCGACCCAAGACGGTGGTGATCCATGAGACCTTGGCGAATCTCTCGCGTTTGCCCGCCAAGCTCATCGAAATGATCGACGCGTTCTGCAAAGACCCGCAGGCGCATCTGGCGGTGACCAGCGGGGACACTGGAAGCGCAGGGGGGAGTACCGGTTCCGACCCCATCGAGATGGGACCGTGTTACGGAGTGGTGGGGGGGCTGCACAGTCTGGCACGGGAATTGGGGATTGTTTCGGCGGTGGCGGTGGGGGGCCACCGCGCAGCCGCTGCATGAACGCTGCGAGTTTGACCGCCGTGCGCGATTTCGGAGATGCAGCGAGGCGCCGCGAATTCGACCGGTGTCGCGATCGAAGCGTCGTCCGCGCTGAGCTTTTGCGGTCGAGCTGCGCGTCTGCCGCGGTGGCTCCCTCGGCTGCGGGAGATGCTGACCGGCGCGAGGGGCAAGGTTGTCGGTTGGGGATGGATGCGGCGACTGCCGGCCGCTACGAGCGACGCAGCGAGTCCTGTCGTTGCCGACGCCCGCTCATGGCTGTTAGGACCGAACTTCCGATGCGGAGGCATCCGACGTGCGGGCCGGTCACATGACTTACGCTGGTGATCCTCAGGAGTCTTCGAGACCGCTGGGGCCGTCGGGCCAGCGCGCAGCTCTCAAACCAGCGCGCCGTTGGGACGCGAAGATCAGCGATGTCACCCGAACACGGCTCCGATGCGAATCGCTCGAAGAGCGGAAGACCGCGCCCGAGCCTGGAGGGAAGGAACCGGGCAAGGGCAGAGTGTCGCCGCACCCGCGCGGTTTCGGAAACGTTTGCGAACCCTCATGGCTGCTCCCATCCGGGCGCGGTCATGCCGACAGCCCGGATTTCGTAGTCATCCTCCGGGCGCGCTTTTCGCGGCGAGGAGGGGAGAGAGTTCGTTCTGGTGCGACGGAGCACTGTGGCCAAGGCGGCGAGAGCGAACAGCGGCAGGGCCGCCGCCGGCTCGGGAATCACTGTGTAGGCATCGAAGACGAGGCACTCCCATCGAGTCCCCCGTAGATCGCCGTGCCGAGCATGGCGACCGATCCGGGTATGGCTCCCTTGTTTGAATAACGTCCAACGTGATCACTGCGTTTCAGCTCATGTTCTCAACGGACAAGGTGTAGGTGCCGTAGCCCGTGCCAAGTGATCGAGTACCGCAACGTGTCTCCCTGCCCAGTTGGTCGTCTCCCGGTAAGTGTAGTGGTGTAGCCGAGCGCCGTGGTCGAGTAGACAGGCCAGAGGTACCGCGCCGTGTTGGTCATAAGTCGTTGAACCCGAAACGCAAAAGCTCACCGTCAGCGAACTTCTCGCCACCAACGTCTTTAGGTTGAAGCCAGAGAAGCCCATCTAACTGACTGTCTGGAACAAAATGGTGAGCGGCGAGGAAGGTCCAGGTACCAGCAGGCATAGCGGATGTACAAGGCCACGTCCCATAGCGCATGGTGCCGTGATGGCCCACGACCGGTCTGCGTCAGGGCCTGCTCTTCGGGAGTGAGGTGGATTTGGCACCAAGAAGCTGCCACCTGATAATCGGTATCTGTCGGGGCAATCCACGACTCCGAAACCAGTCGCCTCCGTTCTGATCAGGCCCGAATTGAGAATCGTTGTTGTTGCGTCAGTAGCATCGTGATCGGCGTAGTCGCCACTCGAGAAGGCTGGGCCCACCAAGACGGGATCGACCAAACGAGCAGGCCGCAACAACAATCGAGGTGAAGGAGGCGGTCCTCATTGTGCGATCAAGCGGAAGAACCGCACTGGTTCATCGAGGGGGAGGTAGACCGAGAACCAGTCTCCCTGGCCTTCGGCGGGTGTGGTTTGGAGGGGGCCGGTCTCGCTGAGGGCGAAGGCGCAGGGCTGCCAATCGGTCTGCGAGAGATCGATGGCGCTGTGGATGGTATAGGTGATGCCGGGCACACTCAGGAACGTGAGGCGCAGCCGATGATTGGACACCGGGATCAACTCTTCGGCGATCAGCGCGTCGTAATCGAGGAACGCGAACGTGCCGGCCAAGTATTCATCGAGGTTGGACATGCCGTCGCCGTCGAAGTCGTCGGCGCCGTGGACTTCCCACGGGTTGGTGAGGGCTCCATCGGACGAGGCGATCAGTTCCCACTCCCAAAGATCAGGCAAGCCATCGCCATCGGTGTCCTGGGCGGCGGTGACATCGAGTTGAAGGATATCGCCTGGGCGTCCGATCGGCGGCAGAAACTGGCTTTCCATGATTGTCTTGATGCCCTCCTGGTCGCGGACGACGATCGAGACGGAGTCGCCGCTCCGGAGGGCGCGGGGTGAGTAGGGCGTGGGGGTGCGCCCGTCATCCATGTGGACGTAGAGGGCGAAGTTGACGCCGGGCGAGAGCGAGCCTTTGATGCTATGGCGGGCGACTTCATTGGTGCCGTGGAGAAGGATGACGTCGGCGTTTTCGCGATAGGGGAGGCCATAGCCGTCGCGCGCCTGGCCATAGAAGATGCACAGGGGCTGAGGGAGACCGGCGCGCGCGGGTGTTGTGAGCAAAGCCATGCTCAAGCCCGCCAGGGCGAACATCGAATTCAAAAACAGACGTTTCATGTCAAACAGACTTCACGCATCACTCTGTCCCAACCACCGACCACTTCCCCACTCCTCACTCCTCACTCCTCACTCTCCACTTCCTGCTCAACTCTCCTCCGATCGAGTAGGTCTGGAAGAAGATGAGGATGTCATCCACGCCATTGTTGTCGCGGTTTTCGCCGACGAGTGCCCCATGGATGAAGCGTTCGAGGCCCTCGTTCGGGTCGGCGAGCAGCGTCCGGCCCGGGATGATCAGGAGCCATCGGGTGTTCCAGACCGAGCGCCCGACCAGGCGCCCGTTGTTGTGGGTCTCAGCCTCATCGAACTGGCCGCGGTCATGGTAAGCGCGGAAGGAGGCGAACCGGCGGATCTGGGCCAGCGGCTCGCGCAACGAATCGATCACCGGAATCCAATCCGGATCGTCCAAGTCGGCCCCGCCGACGTTGTACGGAAGCGGCATGGCCTGGTTGACGACGGTCCAGTGGCGCGCGGCGCCCGTGCCGCCCGTGGGCGAACGCAGCACGTCTTCGCCGACGGGCACCAGGTAGACGCGCGGCTCGTTGGCGAGACCGGCGCCGGTGATGTTGGTGTTGAATGTCACATTGTAGCTCTTGAACCAAACGCCGGCGGAGCGAATCTTGGTGGCGAAATGGCTGGCGTCATAGGCGTTGTCGCCGCCGGCGAGGTCATGGCCGAAATAGTTCTTCCCGGACATGACAAAGCTGGGGAACTCGATCACCAGACCTGGCTCGGCATTGGTGCTATCGGTGAAGGGCCGGCAATAGCGATTGAACTCGGGGATCTGGTGCAGGTCGGCCACTTTGCATTTCTCGAGTGCCAGAGACCAGGTCGGATCGCTGCTCGAGGACGGGGAAATCCGGAACAACTCGCTCCGCAAGGAGAACCGGCTGGTTTCATTGTCCGGGTTATTGAATCCAAAGCGGCCCTTGACCACGTCCCAGTCCGCCTTCATGCGGGCGAGGATGTCGGCTAGGCCGGGCTCGCCGGTGGCGCCGCCGGCCATGGGCGTCCCCAGCCAGACATAGAACCGGCCTGGGAGCCGGGCGCGGACGACGTCTTCGAGGAACTGGCTACCGGCTGTCCTCGAGGTGTCCGAGTACAGGAGGCCGGTTTCGTAATCGTAGGCCTTGGCGGCCAGGTAGGTGTAACGGGCAGCCAGATCGAACGTGCTCTGATAGCGGCGGAGGGCGTCATCGCGGAAGATGCGGAATGAGAGATCGGCGTAGCGTTGGGATTGGATGCGCTGGGCGGCACGGACGCGGACTTGGCCGCGCTCGGTGAGAAGGCGCTGGCCCTGGGCGAGGAGTTTGCCGACGCGCTCGTAGCTTTGCGACAAGGCCTCGACCTGGGCGAACAGCTCGGCTTGTTTGACGTACTGATTCTTGAGCTTGTCCATCGTTGCCGCCGTGTTGAAGCGCAGCAGTTCCTCGTACTCGTGGCCCTTGATGGTCTGCTCGAGATCGACATCCTTGACTTCCTGTGCGGCTTCCGAAGCCTCCGCTCCCTCCTCGACGGCCGCCGCCACGCTGATGGCCGCCCAATAGGTGATGCGGATGGGCAGTTCCACGGCCGGCTTCGTTGCCGTCATGATCGTCGTGATCGGGAAAGGCGCGGCGGCCCCGACCGTTGTGTAGGGCATGGCCTCAGCGCCTGTCTCGCCGACGCTCTTGGCGATCTCGGCGACCAATTCAGCCGCACGGGCGGCAGCCTTCAGGCCGGCGGCAGCCATGATGGTCCGCTTCTTCGCTTCCTTGGTCTCGTCATCCTCCTTCCACTCGTCGGGGTAACGTTCGTAATCCGCGAGCCGGTGTTCGATCTCGGTCTCCAGTTCGGCCAGGGTCTGGTCGTAGTCGTTCATCTTCGCCTGAAGAGCATACCAGGCTTGAACGTAGTCCGAGAGGGCAAGTTGAAGTTCGCCTTGGGTCGGACGGCGTCCGGCCCAGTTCGAGGGCTTCACCTGGAGGCCATCGTCGGTCACGTAGACGGTGATCTTCCCAACGACATTTGTCTCGACCGTGCTGTCCTCGGCGAGGTCAAGATAGTCTTTGTACTCCTTGCCTTCGAAGTCACTGCCGGGGATGAAGACGAGGTTGCGGATTTCGACCTCCATGGGTTCGCCGTTGGTGGGTGCGCCGGCGATGAGATTCTCGAGATCGAGGATCCGCCAATTGATTAGGTCCGGCCCTTCGTAGCCCTGAGGGTAGGTCTTGCCGGCGCCGACATCGTCCGTGTAGGGGCGCCCGTAGAGTTCGATAAGGCGGTTGTGAAAGTCGATCTCGTTCTGAGCCAGCGACTCCTCGAGGTCATAAAGCGAATCGGACTGCGCCCGGAGTTCGCGGGTGGCGCTGCGCGCGTGGTCGAAGGCGACACAGGCATTGTACAGCGCCTGAAGGGCGCGGTCGTAGACCTGCTCGAAGTGCGTCTGGCCGGCGTCGATGGCCGTCGGATCGATATCGAAGGGGACGACATTGCGTGCTAATCCCAAGGGATTGAGCCCGCCGTTGGCGTTGTCCACTTGATTCTGGATGTCGCTGAGACTCGATGCGATTTCTTTGAGTTCCGGCGTCGAGGCGCGATCGATCTTCTGGATGCCCTCGGGCGGTTGGTTGCCAGATTTCACCTGGACCATGTTGGTAAGGTGATCGAACATGAGGGAATTGGCCACCGCCCAATCGTAGTACGCGGCCTGGCCGGCGCGGCTGGCCCAGTCGCCAAGGCCCCAGGCGCGCTCTGGATCCACATCGGTGTAGTCCGGCGCGCGTCCGGTGGGATCCTCCGAGTAACACTGGCGGAACGTCTGTTTGACGATCTCGGCTCCGGTGCGAGCCCGTGCAGCGGCAGTCTCGGCGAATTTCTGTTCGTCCAGGTAATCGACGCTGACAGGCGCATTGCCGAGGAGAGTGGCTTCGGGTTCGGTGTGCCAGTGGAAGTTGGCGTAGGAGAGAAGGTCGTAGTAAGGGCTGATTGCGCTCAGGTAATGGCCCCAGGCATCGCCGTGGCCTTGCGGGTAGAGGCCCTTGGCGTCTTCGGCCAGGATGGCGCCGACGCTGTTGGTGGGCGTGCCGCGGAGGTTGTAATTATAGGCATAGGCCGGCTCGCCGCCGTTGATGCCCGAAGTGAAATTCCAGATCAGGCGGTTGTAGATGGGCGAAGTCTCGACCGAGGGTTCGAGCGTATCGTCCCGACCGCGGAGGAGCGCGAGTTCTTCTTCGAGCAGGTTGGGCACCTGGTTCATGAAGGGGAAAATCGAGGTCGCCTCGGCGCCGTGCTCGTCTTGCGCCAGCGAAGCGGGGAAGGCAATCGTCGGGTCCTGCGCGTCCGCGTAGGCTTCGTTCCCCAGCAGCATGTACAGGTCATGAAGCCTGCTGGCGGCAAAAAGGAGCGTCTGATTCAGGTTGTCATCGAGGGTCCCCGTGGCGAACCCGAAGGCCTTGGCGCGGTTGAAGATGGTCTGATAGACGGCAATCAGCCCGCTCGAACTGGCGGCGTTCATGTTCAGAGCCACGTCGCCTTCGTACGGCCCGCCCGCCTGGCTGATCATGCTGACCCGCGTGTCCACCGCGTTGTCCACCATGTTGGTGAACATCTGGACGAAGGGGTTGATGCCGGTCATTGCGCGTTTGACCCAGCCGGGAGCGAGGTTGTAGGTCCAATCGCTCCACGCGTCGCCCGTCAGCCCGTTGAGATCGAGGGGGCGATAGCGGACGGCGAAGTAATGATCGGTCAGCGTGAAATCGCTCGCGCCGGTGATCATGACTTCATTGGCATTGGTGGAGGCGCCGGAGAGGTAGACAACCCAGGGATCGCCTTCGAAATCTTCGTTGGGCAGGAGGCCGCCGACGGGGTTGGTCCAGCGCCAATCGAACTCGACCTCCTCGATCTGGCCGGCGAGGTCGGCGCTGTAGCGCAACGAGAGTTGCTCGGCGAGCGCGTCGTCGGGGTAAATCACTTCCAGTTCGCCAGAATAAAGCTCGGGCACAACCTTGATCACGCTCAGGCTGACGGGCTGGGCTGAGGGCACTTGATTGCGGTTGGTGCTGTTATTGAAGGCGAGGGTGACATAACCAACCCCGTTGGTCAGGCGGGCGGCCAGGGCGGCCTTGACATAGGCGACGTTCTGTTCGAGCAGCAACAGATCGCCGGGCAACGCTTCGATCGCGTCATTCCACGCCTTGCGCGGGGTGTCGTCCATCGGACTGGCCATCTGCTGGGCGGCGTTCTTCTCGAAGTTTTCGAGGAGATTGAGGAGCAGATAGCCGTCGCCCGTGAGGGTCTCGATGCGTTGGCCTTCGAGCACCAGTTGTCCGTCGGCGCCGCGGCTGTGATCGTAGAAAAGACGCGGGTAGAGCGAGGGCGGCAAGTCGGGAAAGCGGATGAGGGAACTCGTGGTTTCCTGCCGCGCGAGCTTGCTGGCGATCATCTCTTTGACAGTATCGTAGTCGAGATCGACGACCCGGTCGGCCACCGGGTCAAACAAGGTCACGCTGGGGCGCCCGCCGGCGCGTATGGATTGGTCGTATTCGACGTCCACGCTGAGTTGGTTCCAGATGTCGGGCAGTCCGTGTGTGGGGAGGGTCAGCGTCTGGCCGAGTTTCAGCTCCGGCAGGTCTTCCGGCCAGACGATGTGATAGGTGACCGGCACGGGTGTGCCGGTGGTGCCGCCGTTTTCCGAGGGATTGGGGAGCAGGGGCAACTCCTCGCCCAAGGCGGGCTGGGCGTCTGCCGACAGGCTCGGGAAATAGAACGACGGCTGCATTTGGTAGTAAAAACGCATCACGGCCGTAGCCATGTCCCCATCGTCGCCTGCCGACACGGCCCACCAGGTCAACTTGCGGTCGCGCCAGGCTGGCGGCTTGTTTGTCGAGTCCGTGTTGGCGCACAGGGGCATGGCGGCCAGGGGCATGATGGGCGTGATCGCCTTGCCGGCAATGCCCTGGCGATCGAAACTGTAGAACTCGTTGGTGGCGACGACGTGGAAAGCCATCATGCTCGGGCGCGCGGTCGTCGGATCGAGATAATCGAGCAAGACGAACGGTTCGGACGAACTCGTGGTGTTGAGGTCGTTGCGCAGGGCGTAGGCCACGCCGCTCATGATCAGGGCGTGCTCCTCGTTCGGGTTATAGCCAGGCAAATTCGGGTCGTTCTGAGAGTAGATCGTGGGCGAGCCAAACACCAGAGGGCCGGCCTCGACGATCGGATGACCCGGGGCGGTCCAAACGGCATTCTGGACCACGCCATGGAGACGATAAGGCCCCGCCTCGTGCAGTTCGTAGGGATTGTCCGCCTGCACAAACGGGTAGTACGCCACCAGACCGGCCTCGTTGCCGGTCAACGGTGTGCGCCAGGCGGCCCCGATTTCTTCTGCGGTCCTTGCCCTGTTCCAAATACGCACTTCGCCAATGGCGCCTTTGGTGTTGAAGGAGGTGCTCCAGGATGCCCGCCCAATATACAAAGCCGAGGTCGAGGGACGGATGCCCTCGTTGATCGCAGGGGCATACGTGTAGGCGTGCTGGCCGTTCACATAGGTGACGATCGAGTTGGCGCTGTTCGCTTTGAAGGTATAGGCGATGTGCGTCCAGACGTTGGAGGGCACGACTCCGTAGGCTGTTGATCCATATCGAGAGCGACCGGTGCCAGCAGCACCCGTCCAGAACTCGACATCGATCGCGTTCGTGTAAACCCCGAGCACGTACCCGGCGTAGGCGCCAGACACGTTGTTCATGCAGGAGACGATTTTGTTGTTGCCGCCGGGGTTGCTCAAGTTCACCCAGGCCTCGATGGTCAACTCGTTGCCGACGTTGAGGATGTCGTTGAATGGCGCGACCACGTAACTGGTCGACGTGCCGTCAAACGTGAGTGCCTCATCCTTGGCGATGAGCGAGTCGCCGCCGCTGCCCAGGTCGCTGGCGATGACGATCTCCGGCGGCTCGGCGGGCCAGGCGTTGTTGTAGCGCTGGACGCGCGAGGGATAGTAGACGGGCGGCATGTCCGTCTGGCGGCTTCGGCTGGCCCACCAGACTTCGAGCAAACCCGTGTTCACTCCGAACACGTAAGACTCGGTGTCAGGGGCCGTTTCGGTCGGGTAGCTGTAGCGGTTGACGTTGTAGCGGTCCCCTTCGGGGACGTGAATGTAGCCCGGAAAATGACCCCAATACCGTCCGATGGGGACGACCCGGCTGGACCACAGAGGGCCCTTCATAGCAGTGCCATGATACCCGCTAGCCAGTTCGTGGATGACGTCACCCTGGCCTTCATTCAGAGGGAAATTGGCGATCAGGTTGCTGGCGGTGGCGGTGGCGACGATGAAACGATTACTGCTGACCTGGTCCTCCTCGAGGGCAATATCCCATACGCGCACGTGGCTGAGCTTGCCCTTGAAGAAGAGATTGGGGGTCGCCACGGATTGGGCGGCCAGCAGGGTCTGTTTGGTGCCGTTCTGGTTGACGCGGTGGAACTGGTTGGTCTCCCAGGAGAAGTCGTCGAGGTAAAACCGCACCGTGCCGGCGCTGTCGGTGCCTCCCGTGTAGGTCAGGGCGACGTGGTGCCACCGGTTGGTTTGCACCGGGGCGTTGGTGGTGACGGCTGTGTGCCAGCTTGCGCTGACCCTGTTGTAGCTGGACGCCCTCAACTGGCCATTGGTGGTCAAGGCCAGGTTGAACGTAGCTGACGGGACTCCTTCCGAGTAGAGCACGGTGTCGCCGCTGCTGCCGAATCGATCCGCGCGGAACCAAAGCGCCACGGTCCAATCGGCGAGTCCGTTAAGGAAACCATGATTCACGGTGACATAGTCGTCCACGCCGTCGAAGCGCAGGGCGTGCGCCGTGATATCCCCGGGCGTGAGTTCATCGCCGATGGGCCAGTCCGCGGGGTCGAGGTCGAAATACTGCTCGTCGGTGTGTCTGATGCTGTGGACCACCTCGAACCAAATATTATCATGGGTCGTGTACTTGAGCAGACAAAGGCCGGGCTCGGTCGCCGTGAAGGATCGTCCGCTGGCGGAGAGGGTAACATGCAACGGCGGATCCATGTCCTCCATCAGTTGGGCGGTGAGAGTGGATGGGATCAAGACGGGCGCGGTGTCTCCGGGAGGCGCGTCCCCGAGCACATAGCGCTGCGGGTAGGCAGGCCAATCGCAGGAATACCAGTCCCGCTCATACGGCCACAGGACGCCCATGCGTCCTTTATGTTGCCAATAGACCTCGAGAGTCCACGGCTCGCTCCAGGTCCGCTTGATAGCAAAAACCCAGTTGTCTTTGGGCCCGGTCTGGCTGTGCACGTAGGCGGTTCCTTCCGTGGTGCCATGGCTGACATTAGGGATCAGGCCGTTAATGCCGTCCAGGTCGGCCCAATAGGTGTCGACAGGCTTGAGCCGCGTCCCGACATCCGCCTCGACCAATTGGAGGGTCGGTTCGAGGACCTCGACCACCTCGATCCCGTCGGGCTGGACCTGCTGTTTATAGCTGCCTTCCTGGTAGTATTCGACGACGAACAGGCCGGAGACGCCTTTGGCACGGAGTTGCTTCGAGTCGTCCAACCACACACCCGAAGTCAAGTTGGTGGTGGTGATGGTGATGCCGCCGGTCTCGTTGGTGACCACTTGCACGACGGGCGTCGTGACGGAGGCGTTGTAGTGGATGACCGGAAAGAGACCACCCATGCTGACCCCCGGGGCGTCGTACGGCTTCTCGGTCCAGAAAAGCCGGGCGGGCCGTTTGACCGGGACGGCGCTCACATTGACGACCTGGCGGTACGTGCCACCGTCGGACGTGTTCCACTCGATCGCGATGTTGTTGGGTTGGGCGGCGATGATCTGTCCGGTGGACGGCACCCAAAAGGCGCCTCCCTTGGGGTCGGTGCACTCGTAGAAGGCCGCGGGGTTGTCGCCCCATTGCACCGGGGCAAAGTTGACAGGCGGCAGGCTGGTGATGGCCCCAGGCGGCGGGTTTATGGTTTCGCCGATGGCGAGGTCGGCCTGCTGGCTCTCGACCGGTTGTCCGAGCGCGGACCAATCGAGCCCGTACCCGCCGCCAACCGGACGGACCGTATTGGTGTTGCCCAGCACGTGACCACAATAGACAAGCGTCGAGGCGGTGGTGCCGAAGTAGTCCGCGCAGGGGCCGCTGGGCGGTCCCGGGGAGAACGAGTAGTTCTGGTAGCTGGTCTGGAGGTAGTAGTCGGTGGCGCGGGCCAGGGGAGCGACGTAGGTGGCAAGGGCCAGGCCCAACGCCACAAGCGCGATGCGCGGCCCCGCTCGCAAGAATTCGGTCGGCCAGTTCCACCATCGGCGCCGAGCGAGAGCAGGTTTCATTGGATGAACGCAGCGAAGTGTGAATCCGTTGTCTCGATTCTGTCTTTGGAAAAACCTGTGCTGTGCGGTCGGCCGGGCGTCCCGGCATCAGGGATTGAATGAGCGCCCAGCAAGGAGAATGGGCTCATCGGTTCATCAAAGCCGGGAAGCGCCCCAACCGCGTGGGCGACCCGGACGCGCGGACACAGTGTGGTCGAGATTGGGTCCATCTGCTTGGGGCGCGGGTTTCTAAGAGCCCGCATTTCAGGTGCAATGTGACGGTGACCGGTCCGATGACATCAAAAGTTGGTGACAAATGCGGGCTAGAATCCTTGAAAGCCCAGACATGTTGCGATCAAGTCAAGTGTGGCCTTCACCCCCATCCCTTTGGTTTCGCAAGGATTCTAAGGAGCGAGGCGCGGCAGAGAAGGGCAGGAAAACGAAAGGGCGGTTCATGATGTCGAAGATTGGGATTTGGTCTAAGGCGCGCCTCGCTAGGGATTCTCCATGGGCAAGTAGTGCAACGTCGGGCGGTCGTCGGTCGTGAGTTCCTTGCGAATGAACATCACGTCCACGTAGATGTCTTTCAGTGGATCCGAGTGATGGCGCACGGTATAGAGAATCCGCCAGGTGGCGCCGCCGTTCCCGTTCGGGTAGAGCATCATCTGCAGGAGCAAGCCGGTGCCGCTCTCCCAGTAGTCTCCGGTGCAGTTGAACCCGACGAAGACGGCCGAATAAGTGGCAGTGGGATACCCCGTGTTGTACCACTTGGCTTCGGCCCCGCTGGGTTGATCCTGCAGGTTGAACCGCCGGATGATGATCGGGGTGTCGGTGCCGAACCGGACGTTGCCGCTGATTTTCAGGCCGGCGTTCGCGTTGACTGAACCGGAGGCAGTGAGCTGGCCGCCGACAGTCAGATTGCCGCTGACCTGTTGGCTGCCCTCCACTATGGTGGTGCCAGACAAGACCGAGGGCCCAGTGACGCTGAAGGTGCCTGTCACCGCTGTGTCGCCTTTGACGGTGAGGCTGCCGTTGGTCACGGTGAGGCTTCCACTGAGGGTCTGCGAGGTTTGCTTGACCTTGAGGAAATCGCTTGTGGACATGCCATCGAACTGGGTGGCGTTGCCGGCGGTCACCGCCGAACTCGCGCTGGCCGCCTGAGTCGCGTTGTCGGCGGTGCTGGCATGGGCGGCGGAAGTGGCCTCATGGGCATGAATGGCGAACGGGGCGGTCGCAAGCTTTTGGCGGGGGGTGATTTCCACGGGCGAACTGACCGCACCGGAGGGGTTGCGCACGATGGTCAATCCCAGGTAGCGATCGGGCTGCTTGAACGCGTCGAGGATGCTATTTTCGGAGGGGCTGCCTGGCACCTGGCCGTCATCGGTCAACAGCACGTTGAAGATGCCATTGGTCACCACGTGCAGCGGGAATGCCCGGCCCCAGATGTAATTCGCGGTTTCGCTCTTCGTGGGGTCGTTCCAGATGCGGAACTGGATTTCGTAGTACCCGCTGGCAACCGCGTTGCCCAGGTTGTCGGTGAGTTTGCCCTGGTAGTTGATGGCGGGCGGCACACTCTCGCTGGCGGCGAGGGGAGCCGCGGACGCGAGCAGGGCTACGATGAACCCTGCCGCTCCTAACGCGCGGAAGAGCCGCCGCGCGCGGCGTCTCTCCTGGATCGGGTGATTCCTGCTGGCTTCGCAGAGTGCGTGACCCGGATCCCTCACCCCGTCCCTCTCCCATCCGATGGGAGAGGGTGCCCGGAGGGCGGGTGAGGGGGACGGTTTCGTGTTTTCCAGGACTGCCTCTGCGAGTCTCAGAGTTGAATGTTCCCTCATGGTATGCTGATGAGTTGGTTGATCCTGCTGATGCGTTGAAGTGAGAAAGCGCCCCGCACAAGAATCGGGTCGACGCGCAATCCGGCAAGCGTTTCCTGGTAGACGCCGCCGAGTCGGTCGACGCCGTAGTACGGGTTGGCTGAGGTGTTGGTGATGGCGTCGAAGCTGAGCGTGAGGTCCCGGACGATCGTGCGTGTCTCCACCGCGTTGGTGTACGCCTCGAAGTCCCAGTTCTTGTTATCGTGCATGGGGTGGTAGCGATGGAGAAAGGGGTTGGTGGGAGCATCGAACGGAACGGTCACGGTCCCGGTCAGGGCATTGCTGAGACTGCCCGATAGAGTCACCGGCGCCATCACAGGGAAGGCCACTGAATCGATGCGCTTGATGTCGGTGGCTTCAGGCGGCAGGGCCTGGTCATCGGCAAAGAGCGCATAGGTGCCATTGGTGTGCGGAGCCTCGGTCAGCGTGGGGTCCCACGCCAGCGTCACGCGCTGCAGCAACTGCGCCCGGCCATAACCGTCTACGTGCACCAACAAACGGAACGCCGCGACGGCGGGCGTGTTCAGCGCGTCATTGGTGTAGGCGGGCGCGTTGACCTGGTTGAGCGCGACCGAACCGACCCAGAGGCCCTCGTCCGCGTGGTGAACCGGCAGCTCGCCGGGCTCGTCGCTGAGCAGCCCGGCGCTGAGGGGCGCGGGCTTGCGCGCCGTGACAGGCACGCGAACCAGCAAGGACTCGGCGTCGTCGGTGATCTCGATGATGCTCTGGTAGGCGGCGCCGTTGGTGCTTTGGGGCACGTACGGCGCGAAATCACGGCGACGGACCCCCAGCCAGAGACGCCATTCGTCGCCCGGCACAAGGGTCCGAGAGAGTCCGGTCTCGGGCAATTGGCCCCACGCCCACAGGTTGCTGGAGTTCTTGGCCAAAAGGGAGAGAGGGACCGGACCGGCCAATTCCGCGAAGCCACCGGTGGGCGGGGGGCTTTCAGAGGCGCGCAGGCGCAGACGGACCGTGCGGCTCTCGGTCGGGTGCAGGTTTTTCACCGTGTACTCCTTGCGGGTGAGTGCGGTGCCGAAGTCGATCCCGTCGGGGCTGCTGGGGATGACCTGCAGCACAGAGAAACGCGTCGGCGCGCTGGCGCAGCCGATCCAGTAGGCAACACCTCGCTGCATCCGGTCGCGAGCTGGCTGGACGATGCGCTGGCCGGCGCCCGTGTTCTGGATGCGGTACAGTTCGTTGGCGTAACTCTTCGAGGTGTCGATCTCGGGCGTGAACTTGAAGAACTCGGTGAACGTCGGCGGCGTGCTGGGATGCACGGGGAAACCGACGAGGTTCAATCCGTGCGGGAACCAATCCACCCGAGGCACGATGACTCGCCCCTTGATGTTCAGTGTGAACGGCGTGGCGTTGGGGGCAACCTTGATCAGGTAAGCCTGGTTGCCCTGCAGCGCCCCGAGCCGGCTGAGGAAGGCGCGCGGCTCCGACGGCGGCAACCAGACCTGCCAGTCCGGATCCTCAGGAAGCAGCGTATTGGGATCGACTGTGAACTGGATAGTCGAGAAGCGCCGATTCCATTTCCAAACGCTTTGCACGGGGTGGCCGGCAAACACCTGTTCGCACTGGCTTGGTTCCGGTTTCACCTCGAAATGGACCGCGTTCCACCCGGGTTCGAGCGTGATCCGTTGGGTGAGCCATTGACCCAGGGCGCTCGGCGCGCCCAAAAACAGGAACACGGCGAGAAAGCAAAGCGCGGAGTTCTGCATGGGGAGGGCATTGCGGACCACCTGCCAGCGATCGGTCCGGCACGGCGTCTTGTGACAATTCTTCACGAAAGAGGCTTTTCGATCGATGCGTGTGCGAGATACTCGCCTAGTATAGTGGAGAAGTTAAGTAACGCGGCGAAGGCTAAGAGAGTGAGCGGCTGTGTCAAGAAATATCATCCCCCGACAGAAATATCATCCACCTTGCTGGGGGAGCCGTTCGATAGACACGTCGTCATAACGGATCGGGGTGTCCGCAAAGGGGGAGCCCCAGAGGCTCGCGCGTCCGGGTTTGGGCGGTTCGGTATCGATCCACTCGATTCCCCAATCCAGGGGCGTCACCGTGCCATCCTGCCAGACCTTGCCGCGGACTTTCCATTCCCGTTCCCCTGTCTTGCGCACTTCGAGCTTGAGCCAAAGCCATTCGCCCGCCGTCCACTGGAATGGCACGCGCGCCTTGTGGACCTCCCCGTGGAACAGTTCGAGTTGCCGCTTGCCGGGACTGACCTGGAGACGGTGTCCGCCCACGCCGCCCAGGCCGATCCCGAAGGTCGGGCAGCGTCGCCCGGTGTTGGTGCCATAGACTCGAGCGGCGACGCTTAGGTTGGCTGTCTCGGCGGGACGCTCGGCGGAGCGCGACGTTGTGGCGCTCTGCTCCTCGATGGGGCCAAGGAGCACACCGTAGGTTTCGAGTGGCGTGCCGGGCAGTTCGAGAAACCTGTTGCCGTCCGCTTCGCGCACGGCGAAACCGCCGTTCAACACCCGCAACCCCTCCGGGGTGCTGCCGACCTCGGCCTGGCTGAAGTCATTCCGGTAGAGGACGACGGGCTCTGCGCCACGAGCCTGGCCGGCGCCACACGCAAGAACCGCGATCAGTGCCAGTTGAAATCGACGCCACTCGCGGCGGAACCCAATGGACGCTTCCGATACGCCGAGGTTGGTCCTTGTCATTTGTTTGGTCTTCTTTAGGGGTTGTTGCGCAGGGCGTTCAGCACGTCGCCGCGCAGAGCCGCCAGAGTTGCCAGCCACGTCCAAACACACCCGTTCACCAGGACTCCACCCAGAGTCCAAGCCAGGGTTTGATATGGCACCACGGTGCCCAGGGCCAGCACGGCAGGCAGGACCGCGACGAACGCTGCGCTGACGCCGACCGCCAGGCCCGCCAGCAGGAGGGCGCCGTGCTCGATCATGACCAATCGTCGCAAGGTCGGGCGTTCCCAACCCACCGCCAGGAGCAGGGCGTATTCGCCTCGCCGTTCGAGCACATTGCGCAACACCACCACACCCAACCCGAGACTGCCCAAGAGCAGGCCGAGTCCGCCCAGCACCTGGAACGTCCCGAGGTAGGTGTTTTGCACGGCGTTGAAGGCCGCCAGGCGCTCGCTTGCCGGCGTCAGTTCCAGCCCCGCGTCCTGCAACGCGCGGGTCAGTTCGGAGGACACCTCATCGAGCCGGTCAGGCGGGGCGTCGATCAGGAACATGCGATAGCCAGCGGCGCTGGGAAAGCGTTTCACGAGTTCTTCCTCGGCGATGACCAGGTTGCCTTGCAGGATCGAGTTGGCCACCGCAGCCACCAGCCGAAGCTGAAACGGTCGGCCCCGTTCGTCCGTGAGCGGGATCGTGTCCCCGATCCGCTTGCCCAGGGCCCAGACGATCGATGCCTGGTCGCCGATGGCGGGAACGATGTCGTCGCCTGACACGCCCTGTCCGGAGGTTTGGGGGAGGCTTCCGTCCTCAGCCTTCGAGGTTGCCAACGACCGATCGGGTCCAGTCCCATCGGAGGTGCCGTCCGTTCGGGGGACCAGCAACCTCCATCCGTCAGCCCGGGACAGTCCTTTCGCTACCTGGGCGAACGTGAAAGCGCCCCGCCGCGTCAACAACTCGGGGTCTACCCCCAGGATGCGCGGCTGCAAGGCCCGGTTGAGATTCAGGCAACTGGCGTCATCGCCATCGCGAACCCGGAATGGAACCGCCGAGACTCCTTCCACCCGGCTTGGATCGAGGCCGTAGATTTCGCGCGCTCGAACGCCGTTGAGGTCGTGCAAGATCGGCTGTGTCGATTGGCCCACGAGGGCAAAGCCCCCAGTGCCTGAAGATCTCTGTTGGGCGCCACGGGCGGCATCGAGCCGGAAGACACCAATGGCGGCGACAAGAAAACTGCCGAAGGCCAACAGTCCGATCACCGCCAGGCTGCGGCGGCGGCGGCGCGTCGCACCCCGCACCGCCAGGCTTGCCCGCGTCAACTTGGTCTCGGCGCTCGTCATCGCCAGGGAGGCCAGCCCGGCGGCACAGCCAGCCAGTCCGGCGACCAGCAGCAGAGCACCTGCTCCGAAGAACAGGCCGGCGGAGGCCGTTTCACCGCGGCGCCAGCCCCAATAAGCCAGACCGACGGCGGAGGCGACGGCCGTCAGAGCGCAGAGGAACTCCAATTGGCCTGGGGTGCGTTCCCTGAACCGACGAGTCGAGAGTCGGATCTTTTCCGGTTCCTGGTCCCAATCCGCGCCGCTTGCCAGCAGGGCACGCGCCGGTTGAGCGGCCTGGCGTCGGAGCGTCCACCACATCGCCGCGACCGTCACCAGGGTTGACACCGCGACACCGACCACGAGCGTCGTCGGGCGGAGGTGGAAACCGAGCGTGGCGCCGCCCACGGCCTCGCTCCAGACCGTCGAGAGACCGTTCAACATCGCCCGTGCATACGACGTCGCAGCCTGCGCGCCAATCAAGGCGCCGAGAAAGGCCACCAACCCGCCTTCCCACAACAGGAGACGCCGGACTTGGCCAGGCCGGAATCCGAGGGCCAAGAGGGTGCCGACCTCGGTCGCCCGCGTTTCGATGTTGAAGCTGAACAACAGCGCCACCAGCAGCAACGCCGCCGCGATGAGGAAGAAGCTGAACCCGAGAAACAACTGGCCGAAGTCCTGCGATTGCGCGCTGGCGGCCAACGCTTCGTCGCGGACCGGTCGGAAGTCCATTCCGAACAGGCTGGGGGACAGGCCCTGAGTCAAGATCTGGGCCAGGTTGCCCACCGGAATCGGTCCGGCGCCCGGCCGAGCGCCTCCCGAGCCACCCGCCAGCGCATTGGTCGACGCGATCGCGAGGGGCTCGACCGCAAAGCGAATCGCGGTCAGATCGCCGAACCGGTTGCCCCAGAGCCGTTGTCCAGCCGCCAGGGTGATCAAGGCCTTGGGCGTGCCGCGGTACTGCCTCCAGTACTCTTCGTCTTGAGGGCGGATGCGGGCATTCTGGATGGGCAGGCCCGTATCCCAATCCCGGCAATTGTCGGCATCGGTCATGCCTGGGAAATCGGGCATGAGCGAACGGTCGACACCCGGAGTGTTCATTTCGTAGATTCCCCGGACCCGAAACTCCGCCGTGGCCTCGACAAGGTCGCGCCGGGCGCCCATGACGTAATAGCTCAGTGCCACGCGGTCGCCCGGTTGGGCGCTGAGATCGTCCGCAAGCCAGCGGCTCACCAGGACTTCGTCGTCGGCCAGGTCGCCTGGCAAAAGGGGTCTTGCGGCGGCGGTGACCATGGAATAGGGGGTGGCGCGGTCTCCGAGACGAAGTTCGTTGACGAAGTAGGTGAGTAGCCCGGCGGGTTCGAGTTTTGGAATCAAGCGGGCGGCGTTGGTTCCCGCAAGAATGGCGGGCACCGTTTCGGCGAGAGGCGGGTCCAGGAACACCCGGCGGCTGCGCAGTTCAGCAACTCGGTTTCCTGCGGCCAACCTTAGCTCCAACTCAGCGTCATCCAGGCGCCACCGCTGGCGCAAGCCCATGTCCATGGCGGTGGTGATGTTGGTGAGAACCGCGGTGGCCACGATGCCGCCGCCGGGCGCCATGGCAAGCGGTTGAGCCGACATTTCGAGCGATCCCGCCACCAGCAGGTTCGCCCGTCCGATCGCGCCAACACGGTTCTGGAGTTCTCCCAAAGAAACAAAGGCATTCAAGGGCGTCACCTGGTTGGCAGCGAGACTGAAGCGGCCCAACTGGTCGTCGGACACCACTTCGCCGACCTGGAGGCGGAGGGCCACGGTGGCGTCCTCCTCGGTTGTCATCGGGGCATCGCGCGACAACGCGGAGGGTTTCTGGACACGCAGCAGCACCTCGTCGCCCACCCCCACGCGCAGTTGCCGGGCCAAAGGCCCATTGAGCAGCACACTGCCCCGGGGGATGGGTCCCCGCGCGAGGGGTTTCTGCGCCATTTTCCAGAACCGCTCGTCGACTCCATGCACCCAAACCTGATTGGCGCGTGCCGTGCTTTCGCCGGCGACAGCCACTGCTGGGAGTTGCAGAATGGGCGCCGTGTAGACGGGGCGCGCGGGAAGGCCGATGCGACTCTGCACGAAGGCGACGTAACCCGGTCCCGAGCCGAACAGGTCGGCGCGGCAGAGCCGGTCGCCCGTGGACATCGCCGTCTCGATCCGGCCCAGGCGCAGCAGTGCCAACTCGCGCAGGGTGGCCCGCACGGAATCGCCCACGATCAGGGCGCCGATCAAGACCGCGGTGGCGACCGCGGCGCCCGCCAGGGCCCCGAGGTGGGACCGGGCGTGGTAGATGAAGCTGCGGAGAATGAGGCGGCGCGCGGTCATGGGTCAGGCGGGCGCTCCCAGCCGTCCATCCCGCAATTCGAGCCGTCGCTCCATCTTCCGGGCCAGGTCGAGGGCGTGCGTGACCACAATCAGGGTGACGCGCATGTCGCGGTTGAGTTCGAGGAGGACATCGCCCAGTTGCTCGGCCGAAACGCGGTCCAATGCGCCCGTAGGCTCATCCGCCAGCAGCAGTTGGGGCTCGTTGATCAAGGCCCGCACGACGGCCACTCGCTGGCGTTCGCCGCCCGACAGTTGGCCCGGTCGATGGGTGAGCCGCGAGCCGAGGCCAACGCGTTCGAGCAGGCGCCGGGCGCGTTCCGGCGCGCCGTCGCGGAGGACTTCGTTATTGGTGGCGAGCGTCGGCACCAGAACGTTCTCGAACACAGTGCATTGGGGGAGCAGGTAATGGGCCTGGAACACGAAACCGATGCGCCGGTTGCGCAGGGCCGCGAGTGCCGCCCCCCGCAATTGGCTCAGGTCCTGCCCGTCGAGTACAACGGTTCCCGACGAGGGGGTGTCCAGGGTGCCGATGATACTGAGCAGGGTGCTCTTGCCGGAGCCGGAGGGGCCTGTGATCGCCAGCGAATCGCCCCTCTCGACGGCGAGGTCGATGCCGGCCAGCACCGCGACCGACCCACTGCCCAGACCGGCGAAGCGTTTGGTGACGTTGGTCAGTGTGAGCAAGGGATCAGCCGGCGGCATACAGCGGTGAAGGTAAAGGAGCGCGGTGAGGATACAACCCAGTTTTCGCCCGTTCTGGTCTCACCAGAGCAACTTATTTGTGTTCAGAGGATTGCCGATCGTCCAGGCCTTGTTCGGGCGTTTAGCCTCACTTTTCGATGCCGGAAAGCTGCCCTAACCCGGAAATCTCACCAGTGGGGCGGTCGTGGCATTCCTGACGGTCCGTGGGTGAGATTTCCGGGTCTATGAAACCCGCGCCCAGCAAAGGGAATTGGCTCATCGGTTCATCAGAGCCGGGACGCGCCCCTGCTGCGTGGGCGACCCTGGCACGCGGACACAGTGTGACCGAGATTGGGTCCATCTGCTTGGGGCGCGGGTTTCTGAGAGCCCGCATTTCAGGTGCAATGTGACGGTGACCGATCAGATGACATCGAAAGTTGGTGAGAAATGCGGGCTAAGGAACTCAGGGCCGCAGCGCGGCAGAGCCGCAGCCAAAGCAACGGGACCCTCGCAGACGCCCTGTGCCAACGAACGCACCGGTCGCCGCGCTGTGCAGGCGCCGCTGTGTGGCGCTGGAGGATCCCAGGCGGTGAACCGCCAAGTGGAAGCGCGGGGGCGTCGTGCTTTCCCCTTTGTTTTCGCGGCGGCTCGGGTAGCATGCGCCCTGCCGTATGGTTCTGGTCATCGACAATTACGATTCTTTCACCTACAACCTCGTGCAGTACCTGGGGGAGATGCAGGTGGAGTTGGCGGTCTATCGCAACGACCAGATCACGCTGGACCAGATTCGGGCGCTCCGGCCCGACCGCATTCTGATTTCCCCCGGCCCGTGTTCGCCCCGCGAATCGGGTCTGTCGAATGATATCATCCGCATGTTCGCCGGGCAGGTGCCGATCGTAGGCGTTTGCTTGGGGCATCAATGCATCGGGCATGTGTTCGGCGCCGCGGTGGTGGTGAACCACCGCATGATGCACGGCAAGACGTCGCTCATCCGGCACAATGGACGCGATCTCTTTGCCGGCATGCCCAATCCCTTCCCGGCGACGCGATATCACTCGCTGGTCATTCAACGAGAGAGCCTGCCGCCGTGTCTCGAGATCACGGCCGAAACCGACGAAGGCGAGATCATGGGCGTGCGCCATCGCGAATTGCCCGTCCACGGCGTCCAGTTCCACCCCGAGAGCATTCTTACCGAGGGGGGCCGGACCATTCTGGCCAACTTCCTTCGCCTTGAGCTGCGATGAACGCGTCCGGCTTCGCCGACCTCAAGCGGGCGGCGATCATCAACACGCTGCGCGGCTGCCAATTGTTCGGCGGCCTGCCGCCCTCGGATTTGCGGATTATTGCCGAGATCGCGGTGCCGAAGCGCTTGGCGAAAGGGGACTACCTCTTTCACGAGGGCGAGCCGTCGCGCGGTTTCTACATCGTGCAGCAGGGCGCGATCAACGTCCACCGCGTCAGCACCACGGGCAAGGAGCAGGTCATCCGCGTGTTCCATTCCGGCGAGTCGTTTGCCGAGGCCACGCTTGCCGGCGAGAGCGGCTATCCCGCCGACGGCCGGGCGGTCGAGCCCAGCCAGGTTCTCCTGGTGCAGAAACAGGAATTCGTCTCCCTGCTGCGGCGGCACCCGGAACTGGCGCTGCGAATGCTCGGCGCCATGAGCCAACACTTGCGGGCCCTCGTCGGCCTGCTCGATGATCTCACGCTCAAGGACGTCGGCACGCGGCTCGCCCACTGGCTGGTCAAACGCTGTCCGGACCCGAAGGGGACCGTTCCGTTCCGGATCGAGCTTCCCGTTACCAAGCGCGTGCTGGCGGCCGAGTTGGGCACGGTGAGCGAGACCTTCTCGCGCACGCTCGCCAAGTTTCGAGATCAGAATTTGATTCTGGTCAAAGGCAGGACGATCACCGTCCTCTCGCCTCAGCGTCTCGACGCCCTGCTGCGGAAGAACCTGGGGGAATGAAAACCTGACTCAGGCACGGTCACGGCACGAATGAACATTAGCGAGGCTTCGCCTCAGACCGGCAAGGCGTGTGAACGACTCGTGGCCGCTGGGTGTCAACCACGATCACCGACGCCCGACGCCTCGCTAAGTGGCGCCGCTGCGCGGCGCCAAAACTCGACTCATTTAGTACAGATTCTGAAAAGGAAGTCACTCGAGCCCGGACGCGAAGGGCCGGCTTTAACCGGGAAAGCCCCGTCAAGGCTGTCGTCTCAACGGGTGTTCGGTTCCTTTTCCCAAGGAACGACCCACTTATAGATCCGGTGCTCGGCAGAGTCCCAGTCGCCGGGGTCAGCACTGGTGCGGTAGACTTCGACCGGCTTGGCTCCCGCCATGTCGAAGTCATGCGAGACGATGCGCGATCCCGGTTTGAGCTTTGCCAGTTGAGGCATGAGTTTGACGTTGAGGGCTGGCAGGAGATAGAGCGTCACCACGGTGGCCTCGCGGAGATCCAATGTGAAGATGTCCGCCTCTTTGATCGTGACGAGGTGCTCGACCCGGTTGGACTTGACGTTGGCGATCGACTCGCGGACGCGCTCGGGGCTGATGTCGAAGCCGACCGCCTTCACGCCGTACTTCTTGGCGGCAGTCACGACGATGCGCCCATCGCCGCAGCCCAGATCGTAGACCACGTCGCCCTTCTTCACTTCGGCCATTTCGAGCATCTTGTCCACGATGAACTGCGGAGTCGGGACGTAGACGACGTCCGGCTTGCGGGCGGGTTGCTTGGAGTCGTTCGCAGGGGGTGTCTCCGCCGGCGCCGAGGATTCAGCAGCCACAATCAGCCAGGCGAGGGCGACGAGAGCGGGCGTGAGAAGCAGCATCAGGGGTCTGGCCTTCATATGTTCAAGCGGTGAGGACAGTGTGGAAGAAGCGGCGGTTTCTGGAAAGGACGAAGTGGAGTCGTTTTGGCGGAATGCTGTTAATGCCGCCGCATCGGTTGGATCCTGAAGGATCCGATCTCGCTCGCGTCGGGTTCGATCTCGAGGACGCCATAGCCCCCGTCCTTGAGGAGTTCGCACCCGGCGAGCGACGGGCAAAGGCGGACGCGGAACGGGCGCCAGCATCGGGCTTGTTGCAGAGCCTCGCTCATGCGGCGGACGGAGTTTCCAAGAAAAGAAATCCGGGGCATCCCGGCCAGCACGCGGCTCTGCCAGTACACCAACCCGGTGTGGAGGTGGCCGATGACGGTCAGCGCGATCTGTTCCCGTCGACTGCGGACGACACCCTCGCGCCACAGAAAGGGCAGAGCGGTGGGGTCGTGGCAGAACAGGACGATGCGTTGGTCGGCGCGCAGGTTGCGGAACAGATCACGGATCGCCTCGATATGGCGTTCGCGCAGCCCATGCCAGGTCGGGCGCTCTTCCGGGAGCGTCTCCGGTTCAAATACCGGCAACGCGACCAACGACGAGGCGACGCCCACGAGCACCCACCGGCCGAAGTCCACTCGCCAGAGAGGGTCCAGGGCGAGGCTGTCGATCGCCCGTTGCCAGCTTGCCAGGCGCAGCCCGCCCCGGCCTCCGAATAGGCTCATCTTTCCAAGCTCGTGATCGCCGAGGACGGCTTGGAAGCGCCTGGGAAATGCCTCGCGCAACTTGGTCAAACAGGCCGCGGCGCTGGCAAAGGCTGCGTCGTCGCTGACGCCCACGAATGCGGTGTCGCACGAATAGTCGCCGTCGGCGACCGCCCAGTCCGCCTCGCGGGCCGATTCGATGAAGCGGTCCAGCAGGTGGTTATGGGCGAACGGATCGCGCAGCCATACGTAGCGCCGGTACCAGGTCGTGATCTGGCGCAGGATGAGGTTATCGATGGCGCGCGCCTCATGCCCACGCCGCAGCTTCTCATCGTCGCTGGCAAAATGAACATCACTGACGATCGCAATGCGCATTCCTTTTCCTGGTGTTCAATGAGTTACTTTGGTGAGACCAAAGCGGCCTGTCGGGCAAGCAACCAGAGTGCGTCGGCGAGTCGGTTGAGGTAAACGGGCAGATGCGGGTTTTGCAGTTGGCCGCTGGCGCGCAAAGAGCACACACGGCGTTCGGCTCGCCGGCAAACGGTGCGGGCCAAATCGAGCGCTGCTGCGGTGGGCGTCTCGCCCGGGATCGCCCAACCGCGAAAGGGACCCAACCGGGCCTCGATGCCGGCAGCAAGCGCATCGAGTTCGGCCACCAGGTCGGGAGTCACGGTGCCAAAGCCGGCGCGTTGGTAGCGGGGGAGGTCGGACGGAACACACGCCAATTCCCCCATCAGGACGATCAGATTCTGCTGGATGGACAGCAGTTGGCGGCGCAACGCCTTTGAGCGGGCGGCGGCGCGGGCCAGTCCGAGCGCCGCGTTGAGTTCATCCACAGCGCCGCAGGCCTCGACGCGCGGGTGATCTTTGGGCACCCGCCGGTTGTGCATCAAACCGGTGGTACCGTCGTCGCCCGTCCGCGTCACGATGCTTTTCATGTCGTTGACCTCTCGCCTCTCTCTGTTTCACACAGGAACGGACTCTGGATCTTCTCCGTTGCTTCCGCCGCAAGAAGATGCGGCGCCGCTGCGCGGCGGTCGAACGGGAACAACACCATGCTGTCATTCCCGGCTCGCCCAAGAGCTAACCCGGATTCTCGGCCACCGGCAAGGTGCATCAGCGATCCTGCATCAGAAACGCGGGCGGAGCACGGACGATAGCGGGGGCTTGGAGAGATGGGAATCGACGCAACCCGGAAATCTCATCAGTGGGGCGATCGCGGCATTCCAGACGGTCCGCGGGTGAGATTTCCGGGTCTGTGAAACCCGCGCCCAGCAAGGAGAATCGGCTCATCGGTTCATCAAGGCCGGGATACGCCCCAGCCGCTTGGGCGACCCGGGCACGCGGACACAGTGGGATCGAGATTGGGTCCATCTGTTTGGGGCGCGGGTTTCTGAGAGCCCGCATTTCAGGTGCAATGGGACGGTGACCGGTCAGATGACATCAACAGTTGGTGAGAAATGCGGGCTAAGGGGCGCCGCTGCGCGGCGCAAGAACTTGACTCATTTACTACAGATTTCATCGAGGGAGTCACTCTAGCCTGCTCCATCACCTCAAAACCTGAACAAAAGAGTCAAGTTTTCCGCGAAGCGGAACGCAGGATTCCAACGAAGCTCCGCGTTCGAACGGCCCCATCGGTACCAGCAGAATCGAAGGCCCAGGCTCGCTCGTCGGTTTGAGGCGGAGCTTCGTTGGAATCCTTGAAGCCCCAAACATGTTGCGATCAGGTCAAGTTTGGCCTTCACCCCTATCCCTTTCGTTTCGCAAGGATTCTAAGGAGCGAGGCGCGGGAGAGAAGGGCAGGAAAACGAAAGGGCGGTTCATGATGTGGAAGATTGGGATTTGGTCTGAGGCGCGCCTCGCTGGTGAGTCGAGACGATTGGTTCCTTGCGACTTGACCGGTTTCGCCTGCCCCCGGATTTCGGATTTTTTTCTTCGGGTGGCGAGAAATCCGGGCTAGAGTCAATTTCTCGATCATGCAGGCGATTCTGGCTCTGGCAGACGGCACGGTGTATCACGGGACGGCTTTCGGCGCGCGCGCGACGGCCTGTGGTGAGGTGTGCTTTAACACCTCGATGACCGGCTATCAGGAGGTTCTGACCGATCCGTCGTACAAGGGGCAGATCGTGACGATGACGTGTCCGCACATCGGGAACTGCGGCGTGAACGCGACGGACGTCGAGTCGTGGCGTTCTCACGTTGCCGGGTTCGTCGTTCGGGAGGTCTCCCCCGTAGTGAGCAACTGGCGGGCGGACTCTTCGCTGGGTGAGTACCTTACTGGGGAGGGCATTCCGGGGATCGAAGGAATTGACACGCGCGCTCTGACCAAGAAGCTGCGTGTGCGGGGCGCGTTGAACGGGCTGATCTCCACCGAGGGGCTTTCCGAGGCCGAGGCTCTTGAACGCGCTCGAGCCTGGCCGGGCTTAGCCGGCGTCGATTACGTCCAGGAGGTCACCCACCGTGCGGCCTTCTCCTGGGACGAGCACGACGAGATCAGCAGCAACTTCCGGCTTGTGGTCGGGCCAGATGCTGCGGACGCGCGGGGCGCGCGCGACCCGTTGCCCGCGGCGGACATCCCGATCGTTGCCTACGACTATGGCATCAAGTACAACATTTTGCGCCGTTTACGGCAGCACGGCTTTCGTGTCCGGGTTCTGCCTGCTGCCACGCCTGCCGCCGAAGCCCTCCGGCACAAGCCCGCGGGCGTCTTTCTCTCGAACGGCCCTGGCGATCCCGCCGCCCTTGGCTACGCTGTCCGCGCGGTCAGCGAACTCGTCCGGACTGGCATTCCGATTTTCGGCATCTGTCTTGGGCACCAGATTCTGGGTCAAGCGTTTGGCGGAAGGACATTCAAGCTCAAGTTTGGTCATCGCGGGGGAAATCAGCCGGTCAAAGACCTGGAAGGCGGGCGGGTCGAGATCACCTCACAGAACCACGGGTTCGCAGTCGATCCGGCCAGCTTGCCGTCGGAGGTGCAAGTCAACCGCATCAATCTGAACGATCAAACCGTTGAGGGTCTTCGTCATCGAACCAAGCCGATCTTCTGTGTGCAGTACCATCCGGAGGCATCGCCTGGTCCCCACGACTCGACTCCGCTGTTTGCCGAGTTCCGCGAGTTGATCGAACGCCACGGCTGACGTTCAGGGTGAGACGAGCCCCGCCGAGTTCACCTATACGGATTTCTCCGCGTCGCGCTCTGCTTCTGCGCCCCCGACAAGCACCCGCAGTCCGTGCGGCGGACCCGGTTCTCCGCATGGCAGCAGACAGAAGTCGGCGCGCTGCCCTATCTCCAGTCCGCCGGCCCGCCCGAGCCATTCGGCCGGCCGCTCCGAGAAGCGTCGCCACGCTGTCTGCCAGGGCTCACCCGTCATGGCTGAAGCGCGGCAGACGCCATCGATCGGGCGCAAGGCGGATCCGGCGAAATAGGGCTGCCCAGGCAGGCGCACGATCTGATCGGGGCCGACTTCAAATTGTCTGTTCCCCAGGCCATAGCGGCCGGGTGGTGCGCCCGCTGCGGCCATCGCGTCCGTCACGTACATCACCGCCTGGCTGGGCAACACCCGATGTGCCAGTCGGAAGAGAGCCGGCGACACGTGCCTTCCGTCCGGAATGATGCTGACAGTCAAGCCGGTGTTGTCGAGCACCCGCCACAGGATATTGTCGTGTCGATCCAGGGTCTGCGGACACGCGTTGGCGAAGTGCGTGAACCCGGTCGCTCCGGCGCGGACCGCCTTGGCGATCACCTCTGCCGAGGCGTTTGTGTGTCCCAGGCTGATCCGAATGCCGAGATCAAGCGCCAGGGCAATCGCCTGCAACGCCCCCTCGCGTTCAGGGGCCAGGGTCAGGAGCAGCAGATCGCCACCGGCCGCTGCGCGCAACTCGCGAATGCGCTCGGGCTTCGGATCGAGCATGTGCTGCGGATTGTGGGCTCCGTGGTATCCGGGTTGGTCCGAAAGGAACGGCCCTTCGAGGTGCCAGCCGGCGATGGCTGACGCCAACTCGGCGCATTGCGCGCGCAGCTCGACGAAGCCGTTTGAGCTTGTCGAGCATTCGCGCCCAGTCGTCGGTCACCAGCGTCGGCAGGAATCGTGTGCAGCCGGCGCGACGCAATCCCCGGACCGCGATCCGCAAACCCTCGAACGAGACGTGGTCCGCCTGAAAATCCACCCCCGCGTAGCCGTTGACCTGAAGGTCGACCAACCCTGGCGCAATCCAGTTGTTCGCCGGCGTCGTTTCCGGAAGAGGATCGAGGGACGCGATGACGCCCTGGCGGCAGACCAGGCGCACCGGTTGCCGGGTGAGGTAATGGCGTGCGACGAACGCGGAGGACGGTCCGTCGCATGAGGCGGTTGGGGGTGGCGGGTGTGTCGGGTGCTGCGAATGCATGGTGACGAGGGGCGGCTGCGATGACTCTCTTTGTGAAATCTTCTGCGAATGAGTCAAGTTCTTGCGCCGCGCAGCGGCGCTGCTTAGCGAGGCGCCGACTGTCGGTGATCGAGACTCAGGCTCAGTCCAAGCGATCTGGTGGCAGGCTCCGTTGGTCTGAGGTGCGCCTCGCTAACGGACCAGTTCGACGGCGAATCCCTTGAGGTACTCCGTCTCGGGGATCGAGGGAATCACCGGGTGATCCGGCGACTGGGAGAAGGCGGCGACGCGGCGCACGACTTTCCGGGCGTCGAAGGCTGCCGACAGGAGCACGTCCATGAAGGTGCCTGCGTCGACGTGGTGCGAACAGCAGAAGGTGGCCAGCACGCCGCCCGGCTTAAGCAGCTTGAGCGCGCGCAAGTGGATTTCCTTGTATCCGCGCAGCGCGTCGGGCACCGCCGCGCGGTTTCGCGTAAAGGACGGAGGATCCAACACGATGGCGTCGAACACGGGCAGCAGCTTCTCGTGGGGTCCGGTGGCGGTGCGTGCCTTGAGCCAGTCGAACACGTTGCACGCCTCGAACGTGCACCGGTCGGCCAAGCCGTTCGACTCGGCCTGACGGCGCGCGGTGGCCAGCGCATCCTCGCTTTGGTCCAGCAGGTGAACTCGCGCCGCTCCCGCGCGCGCGGCGTGCAGCCCAAAGCCTCCGGTGAACGAAAAACAGTCGAGCACATTCGCCTCGGGGATGCGGCGCACGAACTCAGCGACGCGGAGATAGTTGACCTGCTGATCCAAGTACAGGCCGGTTTTGTGGCCGGCAACCAGATCGACCTCGAAGGTCAGGCCATTCAAACGCGCTTGCGTTTTGGCTGCTTCGGGACCGGCAAGGGTGCCTTGCGCCGGCTCGAGTCCCTCGAACTTGCGGGAGGCCACGTCGCTCCGCTCGAGAATCGTTTCAGGCGCCAGCACTGCCTGCAATGCGGCCACGATCTGAGGCTTGCGGCAGTCCATCCCCAACGCTGAGATCTGCACCACCACAGTCTCTTCGTACCGGTCCACAATCAGACCGCTCAGGGTGTCGCTTTCGGCGTTGACGACGCGGTAGGACGTGGCGTCCGGCAGGTGCCGCCGGCGGACGACCAGGGCCTCGCGCAAGCGCTGCTCGAAGAATCCCTGGTTGATGGCGACGCGTTCGGGGGCCAGCCACCGCACACTGATCTTCGATTTCGAATTGTAGAGGCCGATGCCAAGGAAGCGTTGGCGATGGTCCTTGATCTGCACCACGTCGCCGTCCGCCACCGGGCCGGTCAAACGCAGAATCGAGCCGGCATAGATCCACGGATGTCCTGCCAACACTCGATCCGCCTCCCCGGGTCGCAACAGCGCCGTGGTCATCGTCTGGGTCAGTGTTTGCATAATTCGGTGAACAGGCGGCAGGCTTTGTCCTGCCGCGATCAATCCGCATGGGAATCTTCCCCACAGCGCACGAAGTGACTGCATGATCGCACGGTGTTGAGCCGCAAGGAAGTCTAAATCTTTCCGCTCCTGTGTCGCGGAAAGATGCGGCCCCGCTGCGCGGGGCTCGAGCAGGAGCGACAACCAGATCGTGACACCAACACGCGGTCCGGCCTATGCTCCGATGCAGAACGCGTATGAACCAACTTCTGTTGGCCAGCCTGCTTATGACCGTTGCCGCTGCCGCCGCGCTCGCTGCTGCGAGCCCGCTCACCGCCGATCTCGCCCTCGTCAACGCTCGGGTGCGCACCCTGGACCCCGACCGTCCGACTGCCCAGGCGGTGGCGATTCGCGGCACTCGGATTCTGATGGTCGGATCGGACGCTGAAGTTGCCCGCGTGTCCGGTCCCGAGACGCGGGTTCTCGATGCGGGCGGCCGACTCGTGCTCCCGGGCTTCAACGACGCCCACGTCCATTTCCTCGGAGGCGGTTTGCAGCTCTCGGCGGTCGATTTGCGGGAGGCGCGAAATCCAGCCGAGTTTGCCGAACGGATTCGGCAGTTCATCGCGCGTGTGCCCTCGGGGGGGTGGGTGACAGGCGGCGATTGGGACCACGAGCGTTGGCCGGGTGCCCCGCTGCCTCACCGGCAGATGATCGATGCGGCGACTGGCGGCACTCCCGTTTTTGTGAATCGTCTGGATGGCCATATGGCCCTGGCCAACACGGCCGCTCTCGAGCGCGCGGGCGTGTCGCGATCCACCCCGGACCCGCCCGGAGGCATCATCGTTCGCGATCCTGGAACCGGCGAATCCCACCGGCCTTCTCAAGGATGCGGCGATGTCTTTGGTCAGCCGGTTTGTCCCGTCGCCTTCACGCGCCGAGAAGCTGGCGGCAGCGCGTGCAGCCACGGCCCACGCCGCTCAGCACGGGGTCACCAGCGTCCAGGACATGTCCGCGAACGAGGACCTCGGCATCTACCAGGAATTGCAGCAACGCGGCGAACTCAAGACCCGCGTCTACGCCTGCTGGCCGCTCCCCCAGTGGGAGAAGGTCGCTGCGGTCGGAGTGCGCGCTCCTTTCGGCGACGAAACGCTTCGGATCGGGGGTCTGAAGGGTTTCTCCGACGGCAGCCTGGGATCGACAACAGCCTGGTTCTTCGATCCCTATCGGGACGCGCCTGACACCCGCGGACTGGCCACCGACGAGATGCTGCCCGAGGGATTGATGCGCAGGCGGATCGAGGCAGCCGATGCCGCCGGGCTCCAGGTCGTGATTCATGCGATCGGCGACCGCGCCAATCACGAGGTCCTGAGTCTCTTCGAACAGGTCTCCCTCGCGAACGGCCCGCGGGACCGGCGGTTCCGGATTGAGCACGCGCAGCATCTCCGTCCGCAGGACATCCCGCGCCTGGCCCGCGGTCAGGTCGTCGCCTCGATGCAGCCGTATCATTGCGCGGATGATGGACGCTGGGCCGAGAAACGGATCGGCGCCGAGCGCGCCCGCACGACGTACGCCTTTCGGTCGTTGTTGGACTCCGGTGCCGTGCTGGCTTTCGGTTCGGATTGGACGGTGGCGCCTCTGAACCCGATTCTGGGCATCGCCGCCGCGGTCACGCGCCGCACTCTGGATGGCAAACATCCGGAGGGCTGGGTGCCAGAGCAGAAGATCACCGTCGAGGAAGCCGTTCGAGCCTACACGATCGGCGCGGCGTTCGCCGAGTTTCAGGACCGCGTCAAAGGCACTTTGGCGCCTGGCAAGCTGGCCGATCTGGTCGTGCTGGATCGGGACATCTTCGCCATCTCGGCAACCGAGATCGAACAAGCGCGTGTCCTGTGCACCGTGATGGGAGGGCGAGTCGTTTTCGGAGCGGGGTTCGGTGCCCCCGACGGTGCCGGGGCGCCCTCGCCATAGCCACGGTCGTCACGGGAGAACCGGATGACACACGGTTCGAAGGAGAGGTCGGGGTGTGGAGTCCGTGTCGCACATCCCGAGGGCTGCAAAGGGCGGATGAATTCCGCATGACTTCGCTCTCTGCCGCGCACTCGAGGGCCGGTCGCCGATCTCATTGGGCGCGCAATTCGGTGAGCAGCGCTTCGAGGTCGAACAACTTGCCGGGGCAGCGGGTGTAGCGTTGGTTGACTTGCTGGTGGGTCTTGATGGCGGAGGGGCCCAGACCGCAGCGTTTCATCAGGGCGCGAAGCAGTGTCGTGAGACTGTCCATCTGCTTGGGAGTCGGGTGATGCTGGTCGAAGTGCCCGACCAGGCAGACGCCGAGGCTGACCAGGTTCTGAGCGCGGGTCCCCAGATGGCCGCCTTCGAGTTGGTCGATCCAGCGTTTGCCCACCTCGATCCGACCGTCGGCAATCCCTTTGCCGTTGCCAATGACGAAGTGGTAGGCCAGGCCGTTCTCCATGTGACATTCCATCCGGTGATACTCGTCCATCCCGCGGACGGTGGCCATGGGGGTGCCGGAATGGTGAATGACGATCTGTTTCCAAAGACCTCGACGCAAGGGCGCGGCGTCGATCGCCCGCTGGACACGGGCATCCAATCGCGGCTGCCGTTTTCCGTGTTCTGGGAGTCGCAGTTTATCTCCAGGATGGATGGTCTCTGTGAGGGAGAGACCGTTGGCCTCGGCCAGCGCGGCCACCTTGACGCCATGCCGGCGGGCAATCAGCGTCAGCGAATCGTTTTCCTGAACGGTCACGGTCTTGCCGCCCGGACGTTCTGCGCTCTTCCGAGCCGATGAGGGGATTTGGAGGCGCTGGCCGGCGTAGATGGTGCTTTCGAGAGTCAGCCCGTTGGCCTGCGCCAGATCGCGGACGCGGACCCCGTGGGCCTGGGCGATCGAACTGAGCGAGTCGTTCTTCCGGACGAGGTAGAGTGCAGAGGCAGTGGCGCCGGCGGCATAGGCTCCCGCCGACAGGACTGCGCTCAACAGTGCCGCGGCAGCTAAACATCTCAAGGTCTGATTCGGACTGCGCATGCTTAGCGAGGCTTCGCCTCAGACCGGCGAGGCGTGTGAACGGCTCGTGGCCGCTGGGCGTCCACCACGAGGCACCGGCAATCGACGCCTCGCTAAGAGGCGCCGCTGCGCGGCGCACACACTTGACTCATTTGCAGCGGATTTCACAGAGAAAGTCACTCTAGCGAGGCGCGCCTCAGACCAAATCCCAATCTTCGACATCATGAACCACCCTTTCGTTTTCCTGCCCTTCTCTCCCGCGCCTCGCTCTGCTAGAATCCTTGAAATACGGACTGGCGAGAGGCGACCGAAACTTGACCTGATCACACGATGTTTGGGGTTTCAAGGATTCTAGTGTCGTGAAGCGGGTACCAAAGGTGGGACCGGGTTGTCGAGACTCGATCTCCTGGAATCGACACCATTGCGTGCTCGGGACGAACCGGTCACCGCAGCAAACGCAGCACGGCCAACAGCGGTCGATGGTCGGAAGCCACCGATTCGGCAATGACTTTCGATTCGATGGTTTCCCAGGCTTCGGGGGGTGATGCCAGCACGTAATCGATCCGCGACCGCGGCGATTGGGCGGGAACGGTGGGCACCGCCCAGGCCTTCGCCGTGTCCACCCAACCGGTCGATGGTTCGAGCAAGCGTCGCATCACACGGCTCTCGGGTGTGGCGTTGTAATCCCCTGCCAACAGCGTTGGAATGGCGTCTCCGGGGAATTCTTCGAGCAGGCGGCCCGCCTGTTCCCAGCGTTCGAGGTCTTCGCGACCGGCATCCAGGTGAAGCCCAGCCCAGCGGATTCGTCCCGTCTGGGGCACGTCCACGAGCGCCGTGAGGGCGATACGTGGTTCGCTCCCAGGTGTCCCTGGCAAGCGGACCACGCGGGGTTGCTTCATGGGCCACCGGCTCAGAAGCACCTGTCCGTACTCGCCTCCCTGGAATGGCATTGCGGCTCCGAACCAGCCGTGCATGCCCGTCAGCCGACTGTACTCGGACGGTTGATCGACTCCGCCGGTGCGTTGGGCGCTGCGATCCACCTCCTGCAGCGCTGCCAAGTCGGGCTCGGCGGCCCGCACGACGGCGGCAATCCGCTCCAGATCGAGACGCCGGTCTCCTCCTTCCCCGTGATGCACGTTGTAGGTCAGGACACGGAGCGTGCGCGTGCGGCGGTCAGCCGGGCGTCGAGGGGTTTGGCAGCCGGCGGCCGTGGCTGCGGTCAGGGCGAGGACGAAGCAGCGTCGATTCATGCGTGGATTTTAGCGCCGCTGGTCCCGGCGACCAAGGCGGATTGCGGATCTTTATCGAGGCTTCGCCTCAGACCGGCCAGGCGTGTGAGCGGGTCGTGGCCGCTGGGTGTCCACCACGATCACCGGCAGCCGACGCCTCGCTAAGGGGCCGTCAAGGAATCACCTTTGCGCTTTGTCGCCAGCGCCGCCGGGCCAGATGCGAGGCACGAGGGAGGGAGTGTATCCGTTGCGAGACTCGACCGACCGAGCAACGAAGCAGATGGCCCGGCGCCGCGGCGACCCGCAAGGGCTGCGGCTCTTTGGCTTGCGGGCTTTGTCGCTCGCTCCTTACAGACCGCTGCGGGTATGCGCGTCGCTCGCTTCGCGCCCGCAAGCCAAATATCCAGCAGCAAAGTGTAAAGGTGATTCCTTGACGGCCCCTAAGTGGCCCGGCTGCGCGGGGTTCGAGCGGGATCGACGACTTGTTGGTGGATGTTTTCCGGCGAGGGGCTATGGAGCGAGGCGCGGGAGAGGAGTGGGAGGAAAGACGGGGGCTATTCATGATGCAGAGGAGTGGAATTCGTTGGTCTGAGGCGCGCCTCGTTGGGAGTTGCCCTCTCGAGTTTCGCGTGATAAACCGGGTCCGGTATTTGAACAACACAACAGAATGCCTATGAGGAAACCGATTGCCTTTCTTGTTACCGGAGCAGCCGCTGGCTTACTGGCGGCGATGGCCCAAACGACGCCTTATCTGCCGGAGCAGTTGCAACTCCGCGTGGCCATCGATATTGCCGGCGACCTGGGCTTGGCACCCAACTCGACCTACAACCCCCGGTCTTTTGACGGCCACAACTACATCGTTCAGATCAATGTGGGCACGACCGGGATTGGACGGTATGTCTCCGGCTCGGCGAAGCCCGAGGTCGTCATCGAGAACAGCACGGAACCGTTGGAGCATCGAATGCTGGCCCCGTTTCGCGGCGCCCTGAGTTCGACGTACATGCTGGGCGGCAGTGGCGCCAAGTCGGGCGGCGTCACCACAACGTTGTCACGCTATCATTTCGACGGTTCGAATCGCGTCGACGCCGAGACTCCCGCGAGCCTGTCGGTCGAGGGTTTCGACTGGGTGGACGACGACACGATCGTCTGCTGCATCTACTCGTCCGGGCACCGGACGGAGCTGTATTTGATGGATGTGGTTGCGGAGCCGTTTGCTGTGAAAGCCAACACCACGTGGAATGCCGAGGGTGCGATTGCCACCAGCGCCTCGACGCGCATCCGCAACGTGCGAGTTGGCGACAAATACTCCGGCTACGCCTATTACGGTGACGCCGGCATGAACAGCAGCCCGGCCTTCTTCGCTGTCAATCTCGCCACCGGTGTCGAGACGCTCCTGGGCTACGCGGGCGAGCTTACCGGCAGCGGCAGCTTCGGTCTTTGGACTGTCGTCGAGCGCGGCGGTTACCTGTACGTCCAGACGACGGACAACGGCATCGACGTCTATGAGATGACGGACGCCACTACGCTCGGAGCTCCCTATGCGACCTATGCCAAGGGGGACTTGGACGCGGTGACGGGCTACACGGGTCAGTATTGGGGCTTCGATGTGGGCAGGGACGGCTCGACGCTCTTGCTCGCTGCGGGCCAGGGCCGCGTTTACGAGTTGGGCCAGCCGAATCTTGGTATTGGGAAGAGCGGAACCGATGTTGTCCTGGAATGGCCTGAGTCGGTGAAGGACGTCGTCATCGAATCCGCGCCACAAATGCCCGCAGCGGTTTTCTCCGACCTCGACCCGCAGCCCGCAATCGAGGTCGTCGAGAAGATGAATCGGGTGACTCTGCCGCCCGGCGGCGCGAACGCGTTTTATCGTCTGCGTCGGGCTTGGTAGCGCTCGCTGCTGCGCGGCGCTCGCTTCGCGCCCGCAAGCCAAATAGCCAGCAGCAAAGTGTAAAGGTTGTTCCTTGACGGCCCCCTATCCGGGGAAGCGGCCTGTTCCTTGCGGAACTGCTCAGGGGCCATGAACCTGTACCGCCGGCTTTCCAGCCGGCAACGGTCTCTGTCTCGGACACTGTCAGCGATGCCGACAAGAATGTCGGCGGTACACCCGGTTCATGGAAAGAGTTGCTCTTGCAGGGCCTCCCAACCTCCGGAGGGATCCTGGCGGGTGCCGGCTGGCATCTGCCATGTCTGCCACCCGTGGGCGCGGGCGGGTGCGATATCGTTGTCGAGGCGGTCGCCCACCATGAGCGTCTCTCGGGGGTTGATGCCGCGCGCTGCCAGGCGCGCGGTGAGGATTTGGAAGACGTGCGGATCGGGCTTGCTGAAGCCGTGCTCGAACGACCAGAAGCAGAGGTCGCGATCAAATAGATCGAGTGCCAAGCCGTGGCCGGCGAGTGCGTCGTTCAGTTCGCGCAGCGTGTAGCCCTGGGCATTGGAAGCAATCCCCAGCACGGTCCGATGCTCTTTGAGGCGCTGCAGGCCTCGAGCGGTCTCGGCGCCGAGGCGAATGGTGCGACCGGTCTGAATCTGGCGAAAGAGGAAATCCTCGCGCGCATGGTCAGGGAGCCGCGCAAGCTCCGGAATCACTTCGGCCACCACCGATGGCCAGTGAACTTCGGGCCATGCGATGCCGCGGGCGCGCGCCGCTTCGTGATGGCGGGCAATGACCTGGCTGCACGCAATCGAGAATTCAATTCGCGTCAGGCGCGGGCGGGTGTCGAGAAGGTCGCGCCACAGTCGGTGCCAGAGCGCCTCGGCGTCCGCCGGAGCGGGGCCCACATCGAGCAGCGTGTTGTAAACGTCAAAAATGACGGCGCGGATGTTCAGGTGTGCGAGTTCCACAGCAACGGGTAGAGGTTTTCCGCGCGCAGTTTCTGGTGCAGAAACTCCGCCTGAGCGGCGCCGCTGGTTCCGGGGCGGGGCGGCTCTTTCAAGAGCGACGACGCGAGTTCGAGGAACCTCCGGGCGTAGACATTTCCTCCCAGCCACCGCGCCGCCGACCGCGGCCACGAACTGACCGTGAATGCTCCGGCGGCGGCTCGGGCGCGCCAGGTTTTGAGGAACGGGTTGATTTGCGCACAACGCTCCCAGGACCGTTCGACGGGTTGGCCCAGCACTTCCATCTGCGCCGTCAGGGTGAGGCGGCTGAAGGGGACAGGATGCGGTTGGTTGCCGGCAGCCAGAACCGCAGGTCTGCCTGCGAGCCGGCTGGCCGTGCGCGGTATCAGGCGCTTCCATTCCGCGAACAGGCGGGCCTGTCGTCGCTGCTCGCCGCGCCAGTCGAACAAGCTCGGATCCACCCGGACTTCGTTGTAGCTTTGGGCGAACGTGAAGCCGAAGGTCCTCAGATCGGGCCCGATATTGGACAAGTGCCGCGCCAGGAGCGGACGTCCGGCTGCGATTGCTTCGAGGTAAGGCAGGCCGAAGCCCTCCTGGAGCGAAGTGAGCAAAACGGCTTCGCTGGCGGCGAGCAGTTCCTGCACGGACGGTTTGAGGGTTTCCTGGCCGTTCAACAGGCCGAGGCGCAGATGCCAGCCCCGTTCCTGGGCGGCGGCGTTCAGGGTGTCGGCATAGAATTGCTCTTCCGCGGAACTCACCCCTCCGGTGGTCGCCAGCCAGGCTTCGGGTCGGAGCCACCGCGTCAGCAGTAGAGCCTCGGCCAGGTTCTTGCGGCGGAGCAGGCGGCAGGGCAGCAGCCAGACCGGCGCGTCCTCGCCCAGTTGTTCGCGCAACCACGCGCGCGCTGCTCGCACGCGCGCGGCCGGTGGTGGTGTTCCGCGTTCGACGGGATTGGGCAGCCAGCCGCTCCGTCCGGGAAAATGCCTGGCCAGCACCGCGGCATCGGCTTGATTGATGGCCACATGACAGATCCAGGGCGAAGCAGCCAGAACGGTGTTCGCCATCCGATCCAGCTTGGAGACGCCCGGCTGACGTCCCACCGCGAAGTGATGCCATCGGTTGTCGAACCACCAATCGTGGTGGTGCGCGACAAGCGGGATGCCGAAGGCATGGGCGGCGGCGGTCAGTTCCCGCGAGAGATGCAGGTTGCGGCCAAGGCCGAGGTTGTGCGCCCAGATCAGGCACGGTTGGTCAGCGGCCTCCTGCACCAGCCTCCCGATTCCGAGCGCGACGGTCTTTCTCAAGATGCGATCGCTGGTTGCCGACTCGGCTACGTAACCGAAAGCCGGTTCGACCACGACCCTCACCGGGGTGCCGGCGAGGCGTTGGCGGAAACTGCGAAGCCAGACGCGATCGGGCGCCTCGCCCGTGGCGAGCACGACGCGGCGGACTGGCTCTGGCCTCCGGCGGACGAGATGGGGCGTGGCCATTTCGATGACCCGTCGCACGCCGCCAGGGCGCAGATGATAATGGACGATGATCAGATCCACAGCCCGGACACGGTCGCACGGTTGAACGTCGCCTGCGAACACTACAGATTTCATCGAGGGAGTCACTCTAAGCCGGGAGTTTCTCCCGTATGGCGGCGAACCAGGCTTTGCCAGCCTCGGGTTCGACGCGCACGGCGGCCTGGTCTGCGGCGTGTTCGATCAACTCCTGCGGGAGTTCAGCGAGGAATTGCGACGGATGACACGGGGTAAGTGCGCCGTATTTCCGCCGGGCGGCGCAATGACTGAGCTGCAGCGTCCGCATGGCGCGTGTGATGGCGACGTAGAACAGGCGCCGTTCCTCATCGAGCGTGCCTTCTTCTTTCGACCGTGAATGGGGCAACAGACCTTCTTCGAGGCCGACGATGAAGACATGGGGGAATTCGAGGCCCTTGCAACTGTGGATGGTGATGAGCGTGACGGCGTCGCCCGGGTTTTGGTCTTCCTGTTCGCGTTCGGTGTCGAGGGTGATCTCTTCGAGAAACTGCTGCAAACGCTCGATCAGAGGACAATCCGGCGGGCAGTTGTCGTCGAGGCTGGCGATGAGTTCTTTCAGGTTGCGGACCCGGTTCTCGGCAGTCACAGGGTCCTTCTCTCCGCGGCGCACTTCGGCGAGATAGCCGCTTTGGTCCACGAATCGCCCAGCCCATTCCTCGAGCGCGCGGGGCGCGTGGCCAGGCGCGGCATCGAGGCAAGCGCGTGTTTCGCGGACCCAACCGACAAAGTCCGCGATGGCCGCTCGTGTTTTGGGCTGGAAACTGGCCAGCGCGACCGTGTCCTGCATTGCCCCGAAGACCGAGCCCTTACGTTCCTGGCTGGCGGCCAGCAACCGTTGCATGGTGACGTCGCTCAAGCCCCGGGCTGGCACGTTCGCAATGCGCAGCAGGCTGATGTCGTCATGGGGGTTCAAGAAGACTTTGAGATAGGCCAGAAAGTCGCGCACCTCGCGTCGGTCGAAGAAACTCTGGCCGCCGACGACGTGATAGCAGACGGCGGCTTTGCGGAGCGCGGTTTCCAGCGGACGCGCCTGCTGGTTGGTGCGGAAGAGGATCGCCTGGTCGCCCCAGGGGATGCGGCGGGCCAGGCGGGCAAACTCGATTTCCTCGACGACGGTCCGCGCCTCCTCTTCCTCGTCTTTGAACTCGAACAGGGTGATTCGAGATCCCCGGCCTTTGTCCGACCAGAGATGCTTGCCGCGGCGGCGGGCGTTGTGGCGGATCAAGGCGTTGGCGGCGTCGAGAATCGTGGCTGTCGAGCGGTAATTCTGTTCGAGCTTGATGACCTTGACCTCGGGGAAATGCCGTTCGAGATCGAGGAGGTTCGCGACCTGGGCGCCGCGCCAGCCGTAGATGCTCTGGTCGTCATCGCCGACGACGCAGAGGTTCCGGTGTTCGCTTGTGAGGGCGTGAACGAGCTGAAACTGGGCGGCGTTGGTGTCCTGGTATTCATCGACCATGACATAGCGGTATCGAGCCCGGCAGGCTTCGAGGACGTCGCGATGCTCCGCGAAGAGCCGCAGCGTCAGGAGCAGCAAGTCGTCGAAGTCGACGGCATTGCAGGCGCGCAGCGCCGACTCGTAGTGGTTCCGGACATGCTCGGCCAGGGCGCGCGTGCCGGGATCGGCGAATGAGGGCGCGGATTCACCGCCGTTTCGGAATCGGCTGAGCAGGGTCAAGACCTCGTGGGGATCGACCGCTTCGCCACGCACTGAGATCCGGCTCAGGATTTTCTTGATGGCGCCCAACTGCTCCGATTCGTCGTAGATGACGAAGCGGCGTTTGTAGCCGAGGCGTTCGATGTGCTGGCGGAGAATGCGAACCCCGAGCGCGTGGAAGGTGCAGATCGTGGGGCGCGGCGGGCGTTCCCCGTCTGCGCGGCGCCCGGGGCGAGGCACGAGCGTGTTCACGCGTTCGAGCATCTCGCGGGCGGCCTTGTTTGTGAACGTCACGGCCAGGAGATGTTCCGGGGAGACGCCGCGCTCCATCAGATAGGCCAACCGCGTGGTAATGACACGCGTCTTGCCGGTGCCGGCACCGGCAAGCACGAGCACCGGGCCGCGGATGGTCGTGACCGCCTCGCGCTGCGGCGGGTTGAGCGAACTGAGGTTGAGCATCGAGACGTCAGCCCAGCCCGAACTCCTTGCGGTTCTGTTCGCACGAAACCAGGACCGGCTTCTCGGGAACATTGGCCCGGAGCAGCGTCTGCTCGTCGGCGCCGTCGGCCAGGGGCAGGGCGACCTGGCCCCCTTGGGCCGCGCTGCGTTGGAGCGCGAGCATGATTTCGGCGCCCAGGCTGGCGTGCTCGAGATTGCAGGGATGCACCTTCGAATCGTCGTCGAGCCAATCGGCCATTTGCTGGATGTACGGCGGCATGTCCAAGTCGTAGTTCATGGCGCCTTCGCCGCTCTGGCCGCCTCCCGACTTGGTCACGGCGCGCCATCCGCCGTTGGTGAGCACCTCGGCGAAGCCTTCGGTGCCTTGGGCTCCGATGCGGTTCTTGCCCCACCACTTGGCGACTTCGGGCTGGTCGGGCGCACCGGCGCCGCATTCGTAAACCCCGCGCACGCCATTGGCGAACTGGACGAAGCCACCGATGTAATCGGGCGAAGGATGGTTGTCGGACAACTTCGCACGACCGGCCGCCTGCGCCATCCCCCAGAGAGCCGGCGCGTAGTCGTTAAACCAGCAGGTGTAATCGATGAGATGGGAGAGCATGTGGGTCATCCATCCGGTCGCGGTGCCATAGACGGTGTGGACTCGTCCGAGGGCGCCGCTGGCGACGATGGCTTTGACCTTTTGGTAGTGTTGGCCGTAGCGGTGTTGGTGGCTGACGACCGCCTTGGCTTTGGCTTGGCGGAGCATGTCTCGAAGACTGAGCAACTCAGCGCTCGTGAGGGCAACGGGTTTTTCGAACGCCAGCAGACGGGCGCCCCCCTCGAGCCCGGCGCGGATCATGGGCAGACGCAGACTCGGCAGGGTGCAGAAGCAAAACACGTCCGGCTTGAGCCTGCGGGCCAACGCAGCAGCGTCGGAACCCCGTTCCGGTTGGCCGAGTTTGGCTGCGGCCGTATCGAGTCGCGCGGCGTCGATGTCGCAGATGCCGGTGACGCGGAACTTGGGGTTGGCATTGAAGGCGGTGGCGTGGTGCATCCCGCGTTTGCCCATGCCCACGACGAGAACAGTATAGGGATTGCTCATAGTTGTCGGAATCGTTGTTTGAGGGAGTGTATACGCAGTGTCAAAAGTCGCGCCGGGTGTGGACAGCGGCCTACGGCATGGCAGGCCGGGTCCCCTGACCCGGCGCCGCATCGTCGATGTGGCTCTGTCGAGTTCGCACGCGTCCGATTCTGAGGACACGATCGCTCGATGACCAGTGCGATTTGAGGGAGGGAGTGGCGCGCCAATCGTTGCGGCGGTTGGCTGTCGCACTTCCGGAATCTCAGCGGATGGCGGGCGTGCGGCGGACCGCCAGGTCCGAGGCTTTGAGGCGCATGCGGCTGGTGTGGGGCGGGGAAAGGTCTGGCCGGTTGGCCGGAGCGGAAGCCGAAGTCAGCGGGTGCATTCGGGGAACGGTTGGAGGGCGCTGCGGAAACGGGGTAGGCCGCGGGGCGGGGATCGAGACCACCGGCAGGCGCTGAGACGTGGTCCGCTGGATCTGATATCGCGCAGGCATTGCTACCGGCGCCGGCGGCGGGACTGGGGTGGGCAGCGGTTGACCCTCCTGACTCGGTGCAGCCGGGGGCGGCGGTTGGCGGTCGAGGTGCCTGTCGCGGTCGGGGTCTGGTCGGCACGCCAACCATCCCCCAGAGAGGTAATACGGGTACGACTGGTAGCTGTAGGCGGAACTCGACACAGTGGCGACCTGGCTTGCGGCGGGGAGTGGATTGGTGTCGGCAGGGCTCTGTTCGGAGGCCACGGGGAGGCCGCGGCGGTCCAGGAAGACTGTGGCGACGCCTTCGCCCGCGAGGCTGGACCGATTGGTGGGCGACGCCGGGATCCAGCCCCAACCGACCAGCCGGGTCCCATCGAGGATGCGGACGGGGACGGGTTGGCTGCTGACGGCGGCATTGGTGGATAACCTTGATTCGAGCGTCGCGATCTCCTGCTGGAAGTCGGCGAGACGCTGGCGGTGGGATGCAAGGTCCGCGGCGGCTAAGGCGTGCTGAACGCGCAGGTCGGCGGTCGAGGCCGTCGCTTCCGACCAGAGGCGGCGCGTATCCGAGATCTCGTTCTGCAGGGCGCGATTCTGCAGGGCAAGAAGGATGGTCAAACACGCGCTTGCGATGGCCACGCCGCTCATGATTCCTGCGAAGGCTGCTGTGGCGGGGTGATGATTCATGGCGTTTCCCGGTTGCCTCTCAGCCGATCGGCATTCTCGAGCGCGGGGCGCACGGGCTCGACTGCGGAGTCTCACTGCGCCCGCCGCGAGGCTGCCATCGGCCTGGTGGTCGGTGATTTCGCAGCAACAGTGGCCTATGACGGCTCGTTTGGCAAGCGGCGGCCCCCGACCCCGATCATCGGCTTAGCTGTCTGGGGAACGACTGGGATTCACCACGAAGACCCGAAGAACACGAAGGAACGGCGCTGAGCGAACCCAATGGCCGTTCTATAGAGAATAGCCGAAACGCCCATTCTGCCCCGTCCCTCGCCTTCGTGGCCTTCGTGACTTCGCGGTGAGTTTACGCGAGGATGTGGGCGATTTCAGCCTTGCCGCAGCAGTTCGAGCATGGCGCGGTCGAGTTGGTGCCCGTGCCAATCGTCGTACTTTACGTCCGCGCGTTCGCTATCGAGGAGACCGAAGGAACCGCGGAGGTTCCACAGGGCCCAGCCCCAACCGGCGTCCTTCCAGAGGTCGAGGTTATCCTTCATCCAGGACAAGGCCACGGCGTGCGGGGTGTACTGGTAGGCGCCCCACTCGCCGACGTGGACGCCGACGCCCTGTTTTTCGAGGGCTTTCCAGGGCTCGATTTGTTCGCGACGCAGACGTTCCTTGTCCCAGACGTCGCCTTCCTTGATCTTGAGCGGCCAGGACGGTTCCGGCCAGTTTTGTCCGTTGACCCAGCTTGCCTTGTGATGACTGACGCGCATGGGTTGGTAGCCGCGTGTGCTTTGCGCGATGCCGAGGGGCGCCAACGCCGGTACCGGTTTGTTCCCCCACTTGAGGCCGTCGGCGATGATGAGCCGCCGCGGATCCTCGGCGCGGATGGCTGCAACCAGGCGTCCTGCGATGCGCGCGTAATTGTCGTCTGCCTGGTCGTTCGGTTCGTTGAAGAGGTCGAAGCTGAGCTGGCGGCTGGGAATGCCCTTGTAGCGGCGGGCGAAAGCGGTCCAGTGATGGGCGCAGCCATCGAGGGCTTTCTCGTCCGTCCACAGGCTGAGCGGCTCGGCTGGCGGGTTGACGCAATAGCCGGGCGCGCGGTGGAAGTTGACACAGACATGGACGCCATAGCGCTTGCCGAAGTCGATCGCCTGGTCGACGTGGGTCAATTCGTCCTCGCGCAGCACCAGCCAGTCCGCTGGATCGGTCCAGCAGAGGTACGACATGGGCAGGCGGACGAAATCGAATCCCCAGCCAGCCAGCCACTCGAAGTCCTGTTCGCGAAAGGGCGGATTGCCGCCCTGGCGTTTGACGAACTTTTCGAGCAGGTTGAAGCCGCGCCAGCGCGGCAGCTTGCTGGCCGAGGGCTCGGGCAATGTCGCCGTGTCGGCGTTCTTTGCCGAGGCCGGCCAAACGCCGAGCGCGGCAGCGCTGAGTGTTGCGCTGGCAGCGCGCCCGACGAACCGGCGGCGGGAAAACGGCGCTTGCATGGGGTTGCTAACGGCAGCAGGCGCAGGCGGTCCCGCTTTGGGCAGGGCCTTTGCTCTCTGGCGCCTGGGCGGCGAATTGGGCATCCCACTCCTTGACCTTCGCGATCACGTAGTCGACTTCGTTCTCGCGGAGTTCGGGGAACATGGGGAGGCTGACGCAGCAGGCCGCGTTGGCCTCGGCATTGGTCAGCGGTCCGACGGTTCGGGCGCCTTTGCCCCACGGATAACCGGGCTGCTGGTGGATGGCGATCGAGTAATGGGTCTTGGCGTCGATGCCGTTCTTGACCAGGAATTCGACGAGTTGATCGCGCCACTGGGGTTTCTTGGTCTCGATGACGTAGAGATGATAGACGTGCCGGTAGCCGGGAAGTTCGATCGGCAGGTCGATGGTCTTGCAGTTCTTCAGGCCCGCATTGTACCGGGCTGCCCAGGTGCGGCGGTGATCGTTGCCGGCGTCGATGTGCTTGAGTTTGGCGCTGAGGATACCGGCGTGGAGATCGTCGAGCCGGCTATTGAAGCCGTAGCTGTGGATGTTGCGCTGGTTCGAGCCGTGGTTGCGCAGCTTGCGGACCTTGGCGTCGATCTCGGGGTTGTTGGTGACGATTCCACCGCTGTCGCCGAAGGTGCCCAGGTTTTTCTGAATGATGAAGCTGGTTGTGGCGGCGTCGCTCAGGTGGCCGATCTTGAAACCCTTGCCGAACGCCCCGATCGCCTGCGCGTTGTCCTCGATCAACTTGAGACGGTGCTGGTCGGCAATCTTTTTGATGGCAATCATGTCGGCGCACTGCCCATAGAGATGGACCGGGATGATGGCCTTGGTCCTGGGGGTGATGGCGGCCTCGATCTTGTCGGGGCAGATGCACTTGGTCTTGGGGCAGCAATCGACGAACACCGCGGTGGCGCCGGCGATCCAGATCGCCTCCGCCGTCGCAAAGAAGGTGTTGGGATGAGTGATGACTTCATCGCCGGGGCCGATCCCGAGGGCTATGAGCACGAGCCAGATGGCGTCGGTGCCGTTGCCGACCCCGATGGCGTGCTTGGTGCCGTGGTAGGCGGCGAGTTCGGCCTCGAAGCGCTTGAGCATCGGGCCCATGACATAGGCCCCGCTCATGATCACCTCATGGATGTTGGCATCGATTTCCGACTTGATGTTCTCGTATTGGCGGACGTGTCCGTAAAAGGCAACATTCATAGGGAGTGACGCTAGTCGGCGACGGCAAGGTGTGACAAGCACATTTGCTTCTTTGCGCCTTCAAGCCGGGAGGCGTTGGGATCATGCGCGGAGGAAGAGCTTGCCGGGCAACTGGCGGGCGAGATGTTTGAGTTCGAGGCTGAAAAGGGCCACGGAGACGGCGGAGGCGGGCAGTCCGCTCAGGCGGATCAACTCATCTACGGTTTTCTCCTCGGGGCCGAGGAGGTCGTGGAGGCGCTGCTCGTTTTCGGACAACATCATGGCCGGGAGGGTGGAGGGATCGCCGGTGGCGACGGGCCGGTGGGTCGAGGGGAAGAGGTACTCGAATTCGGCCAGCATGTCTTCGGCTCCTTCGCAGAGCTTGGCGCCTTTCTTGATGAGGTCATGGCAGCCGCGGCTTTGGGGCGAGTCGATGCGACCGGGCACGGCGCAGAGTTGCCGCCCGTAATCGACCGCCATGTTGGCGGTGATGAGAGCGCCGCTGTGCAGTCCGGCTTCGACCACCACCGTCCCGAGGGACATCCCGGCGACAATGCGGTTGCGGATGGGAAACGACTGCTTGTCCGCCGCGCGGTTGAAGGGGAACTGAGTCACCACGGCGCCGTTGGCGGCAATGCGGCCATAGAGTTCGACGTTTTCCGGCGGGAAGATGCGGTTGATGCCCGTGCCCAGCACGGCAACGGTGCGGCCTTTGGCCGCCAGGGCGCCCTGGTGGGCTGCGGTGTCGATGCCACGCGCGCCGCCGCTGACGACGGTCACGCCGACGTAGGCGAGTTGGTAGCCAAGTTTGCGGGCGACCTCCTGCCCATACGGGGTGGTGCGACGCGAACCGACGACGGCCACGGCGTTGCGGTCCCGTTCGGTGAGTTCACCCCGTACGTAGAGCACAATGGGCGGGTCGTAGATTTGACGCAGCAGGGGAGGGTAGGCGTCGTCCGACATGACAAGCACGTGGCAGCCGAAGTCGCGGATGCGTTGGAGTTCGGCGGCGAGGTCGACGGTCTTTTCCCAAGCGGCAATCGACTCCGCGGTTTCCGGGCCGATGCCCGGAACGCGTCCGAGTTGGGCGCGGGTCGCCCGCAGCACCGAAGGCGCGTCGCCCAGGTGGTCGAGCAACTGACGCAGGCGCACCGGCCCGACGTGGTCGATCATGTTCAGGGCAATCAGAGCTTCCTTGGCCTCCATGGGGGAGGATGTAGCTCACAACGGGCTGGGTCGCAAGGGGCGAAATCGCAATGGCACTGCGCATCGAGGCCCGGCGTGGCGGTGGCGCGCTTGCCGGGCGGTCAGGGCGCCGTGTCTGTCGGGTTTCCCATCGCCACCGGTTGGCGCGAGGCGGGCTTCGGGGGGACTGGTGTCGACGCCGATCTGGGACTGGGGGGAGGCTTCAGAAGGGCGTCCCGCCGGAGGACGCGAAGGCGATTTCGGATCTGGTCATCGAGGTCGCCTGCGCGGTGGAGGATATCCGGTTGGACGGGTTCGAGTGCGGCACAGGCGCGGGCGATGGCATTGGTCATGCGTTCGAGTTGGAAGACGTTGGTGAAGACCTGGCGGCAGCGGGTTTCGTAGAGCGCCTGGCCCGCTGGAATGTCGAACAGGGCCCAGGCCACACTGCCGCTCCAGCCGACGTCGAGTTCCAGGTAGGCGCGCTGAAACAACTGGTCCATGCCGTGGGGAAGGAAGACTGCCCGACGATCCGCCGGGCGGAAGTAGATTCTATAATTATTGCGGTTCAGAGGATAGCCGTCCCAATCGACGAGCATCACGGACAAGGCGGCGTAGGTCGCGAACCGATCGACGTCCAGCAGTTGTTGGAGCCGTTCCCAGCGGCGGATCCGATCGGGCTCCTCGGTGGCGGCCGTCAAGGCCTTGAGGTCGGAGCGGTCCTTTGGGCCCTCACCCGAATCGAGTTCGAGGTCGTTCTGGATGTCCTGGACGAAGCCGCCGTCGTAGAGGTTGCCTTCGGCGCTGCCGAAGAAGGTGCGGAGGAACTCCTTTTCGAAGGCCTCCTTGAGAACGTAGAGGCCGAGTTTCCGGTCGTTCAACTCGACCGTCGCCCACGCGACGCGCGGTGTCGGGATACCGGCGGCTCGGAACAGTTCGCTGCCGAGGTACTCGTTGAGGTAGGACGGGTCCTGCACCGAGTTGTTCAGGTGCAGACGACGGAGTCCGAAGAGGCGCCGCCCTTCCGCCCACTTGCTGAAGTGGAGCGTCAGTGCCGGTTGGTCGTCGACGGGGCGGAAGCTGCCGGCGGCGCCTTTGAGTTTGGCGCCAACGTTCGTGAAGATCTGGCCGTTAACGACCGCGGTAATCGGGGTGTACTCGCGCGGATTCTCCCGGAGGGCGTGCAGGTTGGTGGCGCGCAGGTGCAGCCGGAAATCGAGCACGGTCGGACGATCGAAGATCTCTCCGCCGGGGACCGTGCTGGGGCGAAGCAGCGGAGGGGCGGGGACGGAAGCGGGTCGGCCGCTCGGGGCGCCCCGCCCGAGGATCAACGCCCCGAGACCGACAACCGTCGCCAGTCTCACCCGATCCGCCAAACGATGCGCGCCTTGTTGAGGTCGTAGGGCGACATCTCCATCTTGACGCGGTCGCCGGTGGTGAGGCGAACAAAGCGCTTGCGCATCCGTCCCGCGATTGTGGCCAGGACCACGTGGTTGTTGTCCAGTTGCACCCGGAACATGGTTCCGGCGAGCACGGTGATGACGCGGCCTTCCAGTTCGATATGTTCTTGCATTGATGCGGTTCGTTCGCTCACCACGGGGCGGCAGCCAGGGTCCCGTGTTCCCGCTGGCGCGCGGGAACGGTCAGAACAGAAAGCGGAGCCTGGTTTGCCAGGCTCCGCCGCTTGGCAGGAAAGCTTGCATTCACCTGATCGTCCAGGCCCTGAGCCTTGCCGCTTGACCGTCCAACATCTTCCAGAGCAAAGGATTTCGTTTTCCGTTTCTCACACAGCCCGACTGCGACTCTGCTGCGTCCGGGAAAGGACGCAGCATGCGGAAGACGTGGGCGCAGCATGCCCGGTCATGTGGATTTGGCAAGTCCTATTCTGATTGCGGATTTGATTCCTGTCGGTGTCGGTTCTTGCCAGGGGTTGAGCGCGACCCCATAGTCCCGACGAAAGACATTGCTATGAAAGATCACACGACCCGGCGTTCGTTTCTCAAGGCGGTGGGTTTGGGCTCGGCCGCGTTCGGTTGGCAGACCTCGACTCGTGCTCAGCAACCGCCCATCGCCGGTTTCGAGAAGGCGGCGGTCGATCCAGAGGCGTCGAAGGGCTGGCAGCCGTTTTCCGACCGCAAGGTGCGGGTTGGGATTGTTGGCTACGGGGTGTGCCAATTCGGGGCGGCGTTCAGTTTCCAAGACCATCCGAATGTGGAGATTGTCGCGGTGAGCGATCTGATTCCGGATCGCTGCGCGGCGCTCGCGAAGGCCTGTCGCTGCGCGAAGACCTATCCTTCACTCGAGGAGTTGGTGAAGGACGACGGTCTGGAAGCGGTGTTCGTGGCGACCGATGCCCCCAGCCATGGCCGACATTGCATCGAAGTGCTCAAACATGGCAAGCATGTGGCCTGCGCGGTGCCGGCTGTCTTCGGCTCGCTCGACGAGGCCGGCCAGCTTTTCGAGGCGGTTCGCGCCAGCGGGCGGAAGTACATGATGTTCGAGACCTCCTGTTTTCACGAGGATCTTTACGCCATGCGGCAGCTCTACCAGGCCGGCGCGCTGGGCAAGGTCGCGTATGCCGAAGGCGAGTACTATCACTACATGGAGGAGCCGATCCCGTCCTACAAGGATTGGCGCGTCGGTTTGCCGCCGCAGTGGTATCCGACGCATTCGAATGCCTACTACGTGGGCATTGGCAGCGGACGGTTCACCGAGGTCTCATGCATGGGTATGCCAAGCGCCATTTCCCACCTGCGTCCGGAGAACAACCGCTACCGGAATCCGTTCGGAACGGAGATTGCGCTTCTGCGCACCAGCGAAGGCGGAAGCGCCCGCATGGCCGTCAGTTGGGACACACCGGGGCACGAGGGCGAGATGGGGCGTGTGCGCGGGCAGAAAGGGGCGGTGTACGGCGCGTTCCAGGGTTTGTCGAAGGACCTGCCCCGGCTCAAACGTCCGCCTCTGCCGCCGAAGGTCGAGGCGGGTGGGCATGGTGGATCGCACGGTTACCTGATGGACGAGTTCATCCGGGCCATCATCGAGGATCGTCGGCCTCTGGTGAACATCGAATGGGCGCTGAACATGACCGTGGCCGGCATCGTTGCCCACCAGTCGGCGCTGCGGGAGGGCGAGTTGCTCAAGATCCCGCAGTTTGAGGCGAAGCCTCGCTAAAGATGGAAGTGTCCGGCGGCGGTGATGTAGATCGTGCGGTTGTTGCTCATGAGTGGTGAGGGCTTTTGCCGATGGAGAACGCCTGGGCGATGAGTTTGCCGATCCCGTAGTAGGCCTGGGTGTCGGGGGTGAACACCAGCGGTTTGATCTTCTGGATATCCGCGTTTCCATCTGCGGTCATGGCTTCCTCGTCGACCTTGACGTCGACGACTTCACCAACGAATTGGGTGTGCAACCCCAGGTCGATGGTGTGCGCCAGGCGGCATTCGACGACCATCGGGAACTCCTTGACGTAGGGCGCGTCCACCAGGTCGCTCCGCACCGGTGTCAGATTGGCGTCGGCGAGTTTGTCCGTGTTCCTGCCTGACGCCAGTCCGAAATAGTCCACGGCCTGAACCTGCGTCTCGGAGGGGATGCTGATGGTAAAGGCCCTACGGGCGACGATGTTGCCGTAGCTGTAGGTTGCCTGGCGCAGCGAGATCGCCACACAGGGCGGGCGGGAACAGCAAATGCCGCCCCAGGCGGCGGTCATCACGTTGGGCTTGCCCTGGGAATCATAAGTTCCGACCACGAACACCGGAGTCGGATAGACAAGCGTTTTGGGTCCCAGTGACTTCTTCATAGGTGCGCGAGAGCCATACACCACGTTCGTCGGGTGGCCAAGCGACTCGCGCCCCAAGGTGCCGGAAACGGTCAGGAGCCGCAATGCCAAAGACGGTTCGTCGCGTCGTCGATGCGCCGGGAGAGGGGCGCTTCTCCGGGACTGATCGCGGCCGGTTATTCGTGGACCTCGTAGACGGTCTCGCCAAGGACGAACTGGACCTGAGTTCCGAGGGCAAGCCATGGGCCCGCCTCGGGGTGCGCCGCGACCAGATTGAAGTACTCCGGCGAATCGAACTGCACTCGCGTGGTCGTGGGATTCCTCAGGCGCCGCACTCCCGTGTCGATCCATCGGTCGCCATTCTGGAAGAAGCTGCGCCCGCCGACGAACCGGGTCTGCTCGGTATAGGCGACAACCTTCGCCGCGGTCTCCGCGGTTGTGGGCACGTGGGCTGCGGGGATCCCGCCGACCGATGGCCGCCGCCCCGCGATTCCGGCGGGAGGTGGGGCGACCGGTGCGGGAGTGGGGGCGGCGGCGCTGAGGGCGCGGGCGGCTTCCGCGCGTGCGACGTGCAGCGACTCTCCAACCTGGTCGGCGGATTTCTGGGCCAGACCGTAGCGCGCGCTGGCGACGGCGGCGGCGCCCGACATGTCTTGCCGATAGGACTGGAAGGCCATTTCGGTGGCACGCCGCGCGGTGGTGTCAAGCTGGAGTTGTGGCAACGACTGCTGGGCGAGCGGGATGCCCCGGCGCTGCTCGTCCTCGTGGATGAGGAAGGCGGTGTAGGGAGTTACGATCCCATGCCTTCGGGCCAGATCCGCCACTTCGTCGCGCAACTCGGCGTTCTCGCCCCGCAACCGGATCTCATCCAGCAGGTAACCGATGCGCCGGGTCGCCCAGAGGCGCGGGATGAACTCGTGTTTCCCGGCCGAGTCGCCAAACGCTGCCGGGAATCGGAAGACCTGGGTGGCGCCGTCGACCGCGCCTCCGAGGGCGATGGTGCCCTCCGCGGTCCCGGAGTAGCGTCCGACCAGCACCAACTGCTCGCCTCGAAAGAGGTCCGGCAATGGTGACGGGTAAAGCTTGGTGACGCGCACCGCCTCTGGGAATGTCAGAGTGACGTTTGCCAGAACCGGGTCTTTGATCTTCGAGAAGAAGTTCGAGAGCTTCACTTCCAGGTCTTCGTCGGGCAGCACATAAGCGCTGGTGGCGCGCGTGGTTTCGGTGATGCGATCGAGCAGATGCGTGTTGACGTCGTTGCCGATCCCGAAGCAGAAAACCCGGGTTTTTCCGCCGCCGGCCTGCTGCGCCATCGCGACGATGCTGTCGTTGTCCACCGGGCCGACGGTGGGGAGACCGTCGGTCAAGAAGATGATGAAACAGGGACGTTCGCCGGGGTCGGGTCGGGTCGAAAAAGCGCGTTTGAGGGCGTCGTGAATCGCCGTGCCGCCGATGGGCTTCAGCTCCTGGATGAAGCGGTCTGCCTGTTCCCGGTTTGCAGGGGTGGCGTCGACCAACCGGTTGAACCGCGGTTCGACCTCGGTCGCGAAGCGGAGGATCTCGAAACGGTCCTGGTCATTCAGGTTCTGGACACAGAACTGGAGGGCCTTTTTGGCTTGTTCGAGTTTCTTGCCGGCCATGGACCCGGAGGTGTCGAGGACAAACACGACGTCTTTCGGCAGAATCCGGCGCTCGATGTCCTTCGCGTCGAACCTGGGCGCGGCCAACAGCAGGAAGTACCCGTCCTCGCCGGCTGCGCGATAGGTCAGGAGGTTGACGCCGAGGTCGTCCTTCTCCGTGGCGAAGAAAAGCTGGAAATCGGTGTTCGGCTGCGCGTCCCGGCTTTCGAATCCCACGGTGGCGCGGTTTCCGCCATCCCGTTTGATGTCGACGGCGTGGCTGGGCGAATAGATCGAGGCGAGTGGACGCTGCGTTTCGAGTTCGAGTCTGAGGCTGACCGTTGGGATCGGACGTGCGGAGTACTTCTCGGTGTTCAGGGGGTAGAGGTAGCTGACCAGGCCTGAGTCCGCCTTGAGGAGCTGGGTGTAATTCAGTTGGACCCGTTTCTTGCTGCGCGCCTCGATGGGGAAGATGCGCACCTTGAACAGGTCGCGGCCCACGTACTCGAGAAGGGCCGGATCGCGGTGGCGGCGCACGATGTCCTCATAGATCTGGCGCGCCTTGTCGGCGGGGAGCAACTCGGCCTCCATCGGACGCCCGTTGACGTCCATGCTGAACTTGTCAATCTGAGCCCCTTTGGGGATGGGAAAAATGTAGGTGCCTTCGAGTTGGCGATCGTTGGGATTAAAGAACTCCTGGTCGACCGACGTGGTCGCCACCTGGTCGCGCACTTTGGCCTCGACACGATGGAACGTGACTTCGAGCGGGGCAAAGGTGAAGGGACGCGGGGTCGGTCGCGGCGGGGGTAGAGGCCGGGGCGGACGCGGGCCGGGGTATGGCGGCACGACCGGGCCCGGCGTGGGGATCGGCTCATGGACGATGATCAGACCGTCGGCCAAAAGTGCGCCCGAGGCGACAAACAGCGCCAAGATGTGAGAAAAAACCCGTTTCATAGTCAAATCGCTGCAACGACCTCTCGCAGCTCTGTCACTTAGACGGAATCGCGGAGCCGATGCTCCCGTCCTTTCGATGAAGCATGTCGCTCCATATCGTGAGCCGCCGCCCCAAACCTCACACCACCGCTTGCCGAGGAATCCGTGGGATGTGCGACACCCGCACCCTCACCCGCCCCGCGCTTTGACCGCTCCGGGTGCCCTTCCGTGAATCGGCCCGCCGTGGGAAAGTAGAGGAGCTGAACCACTTGCGTCCATACGCATTTTTTACGTAGTCGGCACGCTTGCGTCGGGACCTGCGGATTGGTTTAAGCTGCTCGCACCTCGCAAAACCGCACATGTGTGCAGCGGGGTAAAAGAGTCGAGATCTCCATAACTAAACCCACCAATGCCAGTATGATCACAAAACTCAAATTGCATAAGCGTCTGCTGTGTGCCGGGCTCGTCGGGCTTGTCGGACTGTGGACTGCTGCGGGAGCGGTCTACGTCGACGTCACCCCGGGCACGGCAGCCCCTCCCGGAACGCTCGGTGGCTACGTGATGGGCGCCTTTCCTGCCGATCCATCGCCCGAGGTATACCCCGACAGTCTCGCTGGCGCCTCCTGGGAACTTTGCCGGTTCCGGGAACCTCGGGTTCGACGCGGCACTCGATCACTACCTTGCGGGCTCCGGGTGGGCCACGTGGAGCCACGGGTACGCCGGGGACGTTTACTACAACACGGACAACAACCTGCTCATCACTCTGCCGACTGGGACGATGGCCTTTTACCTGTACGTCGAGCCGAACATCAGGTCGGTATTCGAGTTCAAAGTGGATTCGATGGCGACCGTTGCGACCTTGGACATTGACGGGAACGCCGGGGCCAGCTACGTGGGCTTCTACTCTGACGATCCGATGCACCCGCTCCAGTTCATCTATGTGGACCAGACCACCATGGAATCGGACGGCTTCGCCGTAGGCGAGTTCGGCATCAATGTCGTTCCGGAGCCGGCGGCCTGCGGGCTTCTCTGCGCCCTTGGCTTGGTCGGCTTCGTCGCGTCGAGGCGGGAGCGATGGTGTTCGCGCTCATCTTAACCGATCGGGAAACTTACTCGGAGAGGCATTTGGTCTGAAGCGAAGCCTCGCTAATCATCCTCGTACACTCTTCGCGCCATATTACACCCAACGACTACAGGATACTTGTTCGGAGCGGCCCAAGACAGGTCAATTGTATAGAAGGACAATCACAAACAGCAACAGCACAAAACCAACCCCCGATGCGGTATTTGGCACGGGTTAAATCCATCCAGAAAAACCAACAGTTATGAAACAGTTCAATGCGACCATTGCGATCCTCTGCGCTTTGACGATCTCGGGAAGCGCACTTGCTCAGTTTTCCATAACACCGTCAGACGATACGACGGTCCTCAAGAATGCCTTGATGGGGAGTGTTCCCGACACCAGGATCACGATCACCGACATTCAGTTCCAAGGGGCGCCAACGGCAGCCGGCACCTATTTGAATGGCCCTCTTGGAATCGACGATGGGATTGTTCTTGCTTCAGGTGACGTTTTCAACGCGCTGCCACCCGACGATGACGGTGCCAAGGGTACTTCGTTTGACCTTTCGGGCTGTGATGAGTGCAATTCCCTCATACCTGGATATACGAGCTACGATGCTGCCATATTGACCTTGACTTTTGATGTTGGGGCCATTGACGGCGTTCGGTTCGACTTTGTGTTTGGCTCAGAAGAGTATCCGGAGTACGTGGGAAGCTCATTTAATGACGTGTTTGGAGCGTTTCTGAACACAACCCAGATTGCCTTTGATCAAGACGGCAATCCCATCACCATCAACGGGCCCTGGTTTTCAGGGAGCAGTGTTATCGTGCCACCGGCCAATGGAATGCAGTATGACGGATCAACAACGCTGCTTACCGCAGTCGGAGGCGTGGTGCCCAACAGCCAGGGAAACACCTTGAGGTTCTTTATCTGTGATGCAGGCGATACGATTTTGGACAGCGGCATTCTCATCGCCCACCTGCGGGGCTGTGTTGGTGGTGACTGCAGTGGTCCAGTGAGACCGCCCACCGTACAGCTCACCCCAGCCTTCGAAAAGAACCCTGTAAATACATCGCATACACTGACCGCTAAGGTCACCGATGAGGATTCAACGCCAATCGCGGGTGTGAGTGTTACGTTTACTGTTACGGCTGGCCCCAATGCTGGCTTGTTGGGTTCTGACACGACCGATGCCAATGGGGAAGCCACGTTTTCCTATATTGGCACCGCTCCTGGTCTCGACACTATCGAAGCAAGCATCGTGATTAATGGTATTGTGTACGTGTCCGAGTCAGTACAAAAGGAGTGGGAGTCGACGTGCACCGCGCCGGTGGCCATCTGCACTCCTTCGACGAAGGTGTCCAACAGTTCGCGGTACTACCGCGCGTTGACCGGGACGAGCGATTGTTACCCCTGCAGCGCCCTCACGTTTTACGTTGGCGACACGGCGACGCCCGCATTCGTGGCTGGGCCGTTCGCCTGCGAGGACGTGGTGCGCGTCAGCAAGGCGACGGTGGCCACGGTGAAGCCAGGCAAGTATGGGACAGCCGCCATCATCACGGTCCGCGGTAGCGCAACGGTCTGGGCTGTCGACCCGGATGGGCGTGTTGGTGCGGTAGTGGTGTGCCCATAAGAGCGGCAGGGCGACGTCGCGAGTTGGGTCGAGATTCCGCAGGGCCTGCGCATCGAGCGCAGGCCCTTTTCGTTTGGTGCGCCCGGCAGGGCGCACACACTTGGGGGTTCAAGTCCCCTGCACGCCCGACAAGGGGAAGTGCTAGCCGGACGGCAAGGGCGTCCGCCGCGAGGCGGAGTCCGAAGGAAGCCGCAGGCAAAACGCTACCGTGATGAACAAGAACCGCATAGAAGGCACTGCGATGGAGATGAGACGGCCAATATCGTCGAAGTCCGAAGCTTGTCCGGAAGGTCGTGGTGTAGATGCGGCGCGGATGAGCGGGGAGGTGTGTGTGCATTACCCGGGGAGACCTCGGACGCTGCCGCCAGTGGCTACCGCCGTTGAGAGATGGCGGGAGGGCGGACGAGGAGTCAGCCGAGGGCATAGTAGGCGTGGCGACGCGCTGAAGGCCCAAAGGAAGAACGGGGCGTATCGCCGGTCGGATCGATGAGCACTGAAGACGCAGACCTGAAGGCTGAGATGCCGGAGCTGGACCTGTGGTGGAGCGGCCGGAAGCGGCGAAGCCACGGGATCGAAAGCGCGTCAAGGGTCACGGTTCGGACCGAGCCGAGGAACGCCGCAGGCCGGGTTACGATGGAAGCCGTCGTGAGCCGGGAGAACATGCTGCTGGCCTTGCGGGCCGGAAAGGGGCCGGTCCCGGAATTCAGGAAACCGCAAGGGCACGTCGGCTGGGCTTGAAGAGGTCAGATCGACAATGATTGTGTGAGCCTCCCCTGCAGGTGCTTGTCGTTTCGAAGATCGCAAAGAGAAGCGGTTTCCTTCTTTGCGTTCCTTGTGTTCTTTTGCGGCTGATCCTGTTGGGGGAGGTGAACCGCGAAACACGGTGCTCTTCGTTGTCTTTGTTGTCTTCTGTGGGGAGAACAGAAGGCAACGAAGGGAACGAAGAGCAGCAGGCAGTGAACAGCAACCCGCCTGCGCTGAACAACTTAGGACCATACTGCACGCCTGGCAGGACTCGGTGCTGAGAAGCCTCACGGGCGCGGATCACGCCCAATGACCCCACTCCCATGACAACCCTCCTCCGCCGGCAAACGTACCGACGCGCTGGTGCAATACGCCGATGTCGCTCCCACGTTGGTCGAACTCGCGGGCGGGAACCCAACTGACGCCGCTCTTACGTTCGACGGACGCAGCTTTGCCGCGGTGATGCGCGGAGAGAAGAACCGTCACTGCGCTTACGCCCACGCTGCGCACAACAACATTCCGGAACGTCCCGCATATCCTTATCCTGTCCTGTACGTTCCATCACCGACGGTGAGTGGCGTTACATCCGCAACCTAATAACGCCCGACGAGACTTACATCGAGAAACACCTCATGGGCCTTTTAGGCGGCGCCGCCGCAACCCGAGTTACTGCTGTCCGGTTTGGATTGTCATGCCCGGGTCATGGTTTAGGCAAGCCTGGTGCTCGAACATTGAGGCAACACTCGCGGCTTGGCTGCCCTGAGTACTGCCCGGGCTTCACTGGAGAATCTCGACCTTGTAGAAGGCCTTGGGCTTGTCACGGGTCGTCTCGAACACGCTGATGAAGTCGCCAGTTCCCGGGAGTGGATCACCTACGGGTGTGTACTCGTCCGGGGTTGCCTCGAAGGCGCGAAGCACTTGATACATGCGGCCCAGTTCGGATTTCCAACGGACCTCGACGGCGACATAGATTTCCACTTCAAGCGGGATTTCATCGGCTCCCGCCTGAGTGATGTCAACCGTTTGTCCCGCGATGGTGATGGTGCCGCTCCGCGCCGCCGGCCCCGTGTTCGCCTGAATCAGGTAAGTCAGCAAGCCATCGCCATTTCCGCTAATCCCTCCGACCAACTCGACCCAGGGGGCCGAACTGACGGCGTTCCAGGCGCAGCCCGTCTGCGTCAGCACAATGACGCTGCCCAGCCCGCCGGCAGCCGCCACGAACTGGCTGTCTTCCGAGAGTTCATAGGCACACTCACCCCCGCCTGCCTGTGAGACCGTCACGGGCTTGCCGGCCACGGTTAGGGTGCCGGTTCGAGACTGGCTGGCTGGGTTTGCCGCAACACTGTATTGCACAGTCCCGCTGCCGGTTCCGGACGCGCCTGACAAGACACCGATCCAACCGGCATTGCTCTGCGCCGACCATTGACATTCCGCAGAGGTCGAGACGCTGATCGATCCCGTAGTCCCTCCCACGGCCACGTTCAGGTTGAGCGGATCGACCGTGTAGGCGCAGGGCACTTCGCCCTGCATGTTGAAGAGAACGGCGTTGCTCGTGAGCTCCCGGGCGGTGACCGTCACGAAGACTGGTCCCGGAGGGATTCCATACGGAACCGCCGCCACGATCTCCTGTTGCGTCGAGCTATGCACGGAGGCGATTTCCCCGCCGAACCGCACGGTGTTCCAGCCATCCGGATCGAAGAACTCGCCCTTGATGGTGGCGAAGATGCCGCCTTCGCCTTCATTGGGCGTGATGGAATCGATGCGGGGTGCTCCGGAGGCGACCACGGAGAACGGCACGAACTCCAGCGATGTGGCATGGCGCAAGCCCGCGGCGTCATCCCCTTCGGCATTGACGCGCATCGCGTGAAGGCCGAGTTGTGCTGGGTCGCGGGCAGCGAAGTAGGCTGAGGCAAACCTTCCGTCCCCGGCAGCGCCGTCGCCGGTCTGTCCGTTGTCAAGCATTACGGCGCGATCGACCCCGGTGTCCACCAACCCGGACTGCTCGCCTCCCGCCAACATGGCGACGTGACTGACACGGACGATGCTGCCGGCGAAGGCGACGTCGGCGATTACTTTCGAGTACGATTCGGCCGGACGGATGACGAAATTCGGGTCCACGACGGGATTGGCGATGCCGGGCGCGCCGTTCAAGACGTCCGTACGTTCCAAGGTGGCCAGTTGCTGCACGCCGTTGGGGTCCGTCCAGAGGTAAACAAACCGGTCGCCCTGCGCGTCCATGCTCGCGTTCCACAAGCCTCCTGTGATCAGCAAAGGGGGATCGGTGGTATAGCCCCCACTGTGGGCGGAGACTTGCCGATGGGCCTGCCCTCCGGTGGCGGCAAGGATGCCGGTGTCACCACATTGGAGCCAGCCGCCGTCCGCGGTGAACCGCAGCTCGGTGTAGCTGCCCCCTTCGTAAAGGTCCTGGATCGGGCCGCCGTCAAAGCTCATCACCCCATTGACCTGCGTCAGCCCCCTCGATTGAGCAAAGCCCACGAGCCGTCCGTCCCGGCTGATGCAAAGCGAGCCGAAGCGCTGGGCGCGCTGGATGATGTGCAGGCCCGTGCCGTCGTCATTCACACCGAACACGTGGGCCCCCCCACTGGTGGCAAAGACAACAGCAGAGCCGTCCTCGGAGACGTCCATGTTCCCCTTGGAAGGGCCGGTCACCCCGCAGACGAAGTTCAAGGGGTCCTGAACGCCCAGCATTGCCGCCAGTTGCTCACGGGAAGCGAGCTGCTTCAGGTTGCTGCCGTCCTCGTTCATGACGTAAATGCCCCCCTGCAGGCTGACCTGGCGTATTTGGTCCAATGCATCATGTTGCAGCAAAATGAACACGCGATATCCGGTGGCGGCGTTGCCGGCCAGCTTGACGCACCAGACACGGCCGGCGTCCAGCACTTGGACCGCCCCCCGGTTTGCGCATTGGCCACACGCACGCGGTTCGCATCCGTCGACACAAGCCGTTTGCCGTCCGCGGACAGGTCAATCACCATAAAGGCGGCTTTATCGTAGCGGTCGATCTCGCGCGCGTTCGTGCCATCGAAGTCCATCGCGACGATGGGGTAATCGTCCTCTTCGGCTGGCTGGCCTTCGTCACGCAGCCGGTACACGTAGGCGATGGTGGTTCCATCGTCGCTGAGCGCCGGGGGCAGGCTCGCCAGCCGGTGATGCCCCGGCAGGTCCGTGCGCTGATGAAAGACCAGGGTCTGGCTAATGTGGTAATCGGCCTCGGCAGCCAGTGCTGCCGTGGCCAAGCAGGTCAACGTGCAGGCCACGCTCAGCGCGGCCTCATACAGTGAGGTTGAGTTTCTCATAGACCATCAGGTATGCAGGGTTTCCAGTCTTCAGCCAAAACCGAGGATGAACCGCCGTCGCGCAGCCACGCCGCAACCGGTGACCCCGGAGCTAGCCTCGCTCCCGTGTCGTTCGGCGGCTCCTCGGCCATGGCATAGCGACGGCTTCATGTTTCTCTACTTACCAATGCGAGTTTCGGGAGAAAGTTGGGACATGCGTGCGTGTGTTCAATGGGGAAGGTGACCGTTCAGGTAGCCGTGGTGAGCCCGCGGAACACGTCGATGGACGCGGATGGGCGCAGAAAAAGGGTCGGTGGTCTCCTCTCCCCGAGTTTCTGCGTGTTCTGCGGTCTGCTCCCCTGAACAGTTGCCGGAAGAGGCCTCGATCACGTCGTGGGAAAGTCTCTGTGTCAACCTCGCGAGGCGTGCCTCAGACCGAGCCAGATCCGGAACAGTTCAAAAAGGAACAGGCCGGTTCCCATGAACCAACCGGTCATCCGTCAAGACGGTGTCGCGCCCGGGCCAGTCGCTTTCCCGTCAGTACCCGCGCTCGGTCCCCGCACTCTTTCCTTCGATCAGTCTTTCGGCTTCTCCCAGTAGCAACTTGCAGTAGAGCCAATCATGCCAGTAGGAACCGTGGTCGGCAGAAGGCTCGGTGGGGAGCCGCGCTTGGATCAGGGCGCGAGACTCCTCCAGTGAGAGTCGAGCCTTCTCGACGTGGCCGAGCTGTTGGTGCGACATCGCCAGCACCGCGTAGGAGCAGATTTTCAGGTAGAGATTCTGCGGATCAGGCTTGTGGGAAAGCGACTGGGATGCCCCTTCAATCGCGTGTTCGTACTCCTGTTTCCGGTACTTGGCCAAGCTGAGGGCAAACTTGGCATACGGAGCCAGGGCCTGCGCCTGAGCGGCGGCGGCCCGCTCGGCGAGAGCGTACGCCGCGTCAAGTTCCGACTGGGACTGCGGCTCGAGCAGGCAGGCCTTGGCGATGCGCTCCGCGATCCACGGGCTATCCGTCGCGCCGAATCGCGCCAGCATCTGCTGGCAATGACGCCGGTATTCATCCCGTTCACCCAAGGTGACGAAGAGCGGCGTCGCTTTGAACCATTCGTAATGGTCCGAAGGATCCAGCTCGAAGACCGCCAAATAGTCCTTTTTCGCCAAGTCGAGTTTCCCTTGTCGGGCGTAGTACTCGGCGCGTGCCGCCCGGATGAACGTCTTCTGGGGGTTCGCCGTGATGAGGTACGTGATTGTGTCCTCCACCCACTTCCTCTTGGTCTCAGGCTCTGAGGCGTGGTAGATGCCCACGTCGATGAAGGCGTCCCAGAGGTGGTTGTGACAATGCACCGCGAGGACATTTCGTCCAGTCTTGAGTGCGGAACGGGCTTCGCGATTGCAGGGGACCAGCCTATACTCCTCCATGCTCCAGAGCTTGTTCTCCGCCGCCAGGACGCCGTTGAGGTGGATTTCAGCCGAGTCATCGTTCTTCACGCGGAAAGCCCAGTCTTCGGCAGGAATCTGGCCCAGCTCGAACTCGCGGCGGAGCCAGATGTCATGCGTCTGCCAGACGGTGCGCGGCAGATAGGGGGCGCCGCTGCCAAAACCGGCCAGGCCCGTCGGCCAACTCGAGTCGTCGAAGGCCACGGCGGCCCAATCCGCCGGGGGCGGCACGAAGGTATAGCGCCACGCGGCCGGATCGTGCTGCGAGTCTGCCACCAGCGGATGCTTCAGCAGAAAGTAGTCAGGCAACTTCTCGAGGATTTCCAGCGAACCCCAATGGGCCGGCTGCAACTCGATGGCATCGAACAGCGCCTTTTTGGCCTGATCGTGACGACGCTGGTTCATGTGGAGCACGGCCAGGTTATTCAAGTTCTGGACTTGCATCTGGAGTCGCCCCTGCTCGGCCTCCCGCCGGGCCTCCTCGGCTTGGGTTCGTGCGGTTTCTGCGTCGGTGCGGGCAGTTTCGGCCTTTTGTCGTGCCTCTTGGGCGGTCGCGAGCCGCTCGCGCGCCAGTCGCTCCGCCCTCGTGGCCCGCACGGCCTGCCAAGTGCTGATCGCCATGCCCAGGATTAGAATGCAGGCGATGGCGCCCAACGCGGTCAGCATCCCCTTGTTCCGGCGGGCATACTTGCGAAAGCGATAAGGGGCGCTTGGCGCCGGCCGCGGCGACGGGTTCATGGTTGAGGTGACGTTGAACGTCCTGGGCGAACGCGCTGGCGGACTCGTAGCGCCGGCTGCGGTCCTTCTCCAGGGCTTTCATCACCATCCAGTCCAGTTCGCCCCGAATCAGCCCGCCGAGGCGATCGGGTTGGCACGCGCGCCGTTGGGCCACCGTGGTGAGGTCCTGCTGTCGGAGTTGGCTCAGACGGGTCGAAGGCCGCGGCGGCTCGACTTCCCGGATGCGACGGCGGATTTCGTCGTAGCCGGCGCCCAGGAGTTCCTTCTCGTCGAAGGGCGTCTGCCCCGTGAGCAGTTCGTAAAGCAGCACGCCCAGGGAATAGATGTCGCTGCGGGTATCGATGTCCAGCCCGCTCATCTGGGCTTGCTCCGGACTCATGTAGGCGGGCGTGCCGATGAACTCCTGAAACCGCGTGAAGTGCGTCTTTTCCGTCAGCTCATGTTGCGTGGCTTTGGCGATGCCGAAATCGATCACCTTGACCATGGGTTGGTCGTCATGGAGCGTGACCATGACGTTGGAGGGCTTCAGGTCACGATGGATGATGCCCTTCTGATGCGCGTGGTGAACGGCCTGGCAAACCGCCATGAACAACCGCAACCGTGCCTCCGTGGACAGACTGCTTTCGTCGCAGAAGCGCGTGATCGGGATCCCGCGCACCAGTTCCATCACGAAGTACGGACGACCGCTTTCCGTGGCCCCGGCATCCAGCACTTTGGCGATATTGGGGTGATCCATCATGGCCAGGGCCTGCCGTTCGGCTTCAAACCGGGCCACCACCTGCTTGGTGTCCATGCCCAACTTGATGATCTTGAGTGCGACGCGACGTTTGACCGGCGTTCTCTGCTCCGCCATGTACACCACGCCAAAACCGCCTTCCCGATCTTTTCCAGCAGACGGTAGCGATCGATGACCGTGCCCGGGCCTTCGCTCAACCAGCCGCTTTCCAAGGAGCGATGGGGGATGGAACTTGCGTTGCCCTCACCCTGCTTTTCGGCGGTCTTGAAGAAACCCGCGGACGCGGTGTCGGCCACCAGCAGCGCTTCAACCCTCTGGCGCAGGGCTTGGTCCTCGGCACAGGCCATGTCGAGGTACGCCTGGCGCTGCTCGGCCTGGGTCAGTTGCAGAGCGGCATGGAAAATCGTTTCCGCGTCTTTCTGATGCTGTTCCACGGCGATGCTCTTGCCAAATGGCTTCTCTATCCATCAATGCGAGTTTCTCGCGGGAGTTGGGACAAGGCTGCTGTTGGTTCTAATCTCGTGGTAGAGCCAGGCCTTGGCGTAGCGCCAGTGGCGATTCACTGTTTTCTCGGAGATTCCCAGGGCCGTGGCCACGTCCGCGTGGCTCAGGCCCACGAAGAACTTCAGCTTGACCACCTCGGCCTTCACGGGGTCTTCAGCCGCCAGCCGATCGAGACACTCGTGCACCAGCAAAAGCTTCTCGAGGTCCGTTTCGACGGCAATCTCCAACTGGTCCACGTCCAACCTCTGTTGGTCTCCGCCGTGCTTGGGCCGGAGTTTGCGTCGGGCGTTGTCCACCAGAATCCGGCGCATCGCTTCGGCCGCCGCGGCAAAGAAATGGCCCCGGCTTTCCCAACGCTGCTGTCCGGGTTCGACCAGACGCAGGTAGGCCTCGTGAACCAGGGCGGTTGCCTGGAGGGTTTGCCCATGAGGTTCTCTGGCCATTCTGTGGGCGGCGAGTTTCCGCAACTCCTCGTAAACCAGCGGTAGCAGTTCCTCAGCGGCCTGGGTTTCGCCCTTCTGCACGCGGTCGAGGATGCGGGTGACGTCGCTCATCGCGCGGCAGCGTAGTTCCTGTGCGTTCGCCACACAAGCGTTGAGCGAACCACCGACAAGACGTCACTCATCTCGCTGGATCGTAGCGGCAAGGCTTTTGGCCAAACCGATAATAGCGTCGAACGCCCAATGTCCAACGTCGAAGTGGATGTGTTCGGCGAAGCTGCTTCGCGGGCTGATCAGGTCGAGGCCACGCGCGTCGCTGAGGCTGAAGCCGTGCGTGCGGCGGGTGAACGTCACGTTCGCGCAGGAGACTCGACGCAGCAAAGCAACGACCACTCTCGCACCCAGATCAGGGTGCGAGCCGTCTGGCCCGGTAAAAGGGTCGGTCCGTAAAAGGGTCGGTCCCGGAATTCAGGAATGTGGGCCTACGCGGGCTGGTGGCTACCAATACCAAGAGGTCGAGCTCGAGACGTGCGCCGCGGCTGTTCGACAGGGGCTGGATGTTGGAGTTGAACGTGGCGGACACAGTGCCGAACCACGAGAAAGCGTACAAAGAAAGCCTACAACATGACCAACTGCTGTGCCGTCGGCTCGTGGAGGTTGCTAACGGTGATGTGAATTACGGTTGGTCTGGGGGCGGCTCGCTGGCCTGTTCGAGACGATGCCGATGGTCGCCGTCAAACCGCGTTCCGACCGGATACGCTCCTTCAACTGGCGGGCAATGGGCAAGCACTGGAGCAAAGAGGCGTCGGCGTCCTCGGCCTGGCGGCGGTCATCGATGGCACACTCGGCAAGCGCCATCCCGCAGCGAACCGCCCGCGCTTGGACCCACTCTGAGTCGGTCGCCGATGTAGCCCCCCGATTGGGCACGATGTTCGCGACCACCGATGAGGAGACACACTCCTTCAGGTGCTGCGAGACGGCTTCCCTCAGTGTCGGTTCGTAACCGCCGACATCACCATCGACTTGAGGGCGACCCAGTGTTGCCGCTCGCTCACGAAATGCCAGGCCGCGGTGCCCGTGTCCACTCCCCCCAGCGGAACCAGGCGCTCCCAGAAAAAGGCCGCCAACTCCGCGTCCATGTCCGACAGCACCTCGGCGATGGCCATCCCGGAGGGATGCCAGCCACTAGCCGGGGGTCGAGTGAGGCACGAGCGACACCCCCGGAATTGTGGCGCAGCGGTGGCGCTCACGGTGAACGCCGCGTAGCATTCCTGCCACGCGAAGGAACGTAAACCGATGTTCTCGTGCACCCAGGCGGACGAGGCCTTTTTGAGTTCGCGCAGGACGTCGGCGAGCGTCGCCACTTCGCCGGTGAGCTGAGGCAGCGGGGTGGCGTAGCGTTCGGCCAGTTGGCGGACACGAACCTCGCGAAGCGTCCGGCTCAACTGAAGCAGTGCCACGCGATCTGGGGGCCCGCTTTCTTGAGAGCGTAGCCGATTTCGCGCAGGTAGTCGCCGTAAACGACTTGTGTGTGGAAGCCTTCCATTTCCCGTTGGAGGCGTTTCCAGTCGCCGTCGACGAGGATTTCCATTTGCGATCGGCAGGCCGGGTAGGAGGGCGAGCCAACGATCTTGCCGCGGAAGCCTTGCCATTTGTTGCAGGCCAGATTCGGGACGATGACGGTGACCACCTGATCCTGCGTGTACTGGGTTTTGCAGGCGGCGCCGTAATCCGACTCGTAATGAGTCATGATGGTGGCGGGTTCGTAGTCCTGGCCGTTCATGCGTCGCGGGGCCTGGCAGTGGGCGACCAAGAACAGACCGTCGTGCGGGTGGTGTGAATTGCAGACGAAGGTCGGTCGGCTTGCGATCCAGCGCAGGAGCACGCCTGGCAGTGTGTGCGACAGGTCCGTGTGGCAGTAGGCGGTGTAGCCTTCGTCGTTGGCGAGGCTTAGGACAAGGCAGGGTGGCGTGCCCAGCATCTCGATCTGGCCGCGTCCCATGCATTGGGCGAAACCGAAGTTAGTCGCACCGGTCTCCTTGAGCAGGTCCCGGCAGACATGCAACGCCATGTAGGAATTGAGGACGAACTTCCGGTCGGTCGCGAGTTGGACGTTGGGCAGTTTCAGGAGGGCGTCCGTCTGCGCTTCCACCTGGCGCACGACCTGAGCGTCCGCCCGCGCCGTCTTCAATCGGGCTGCGAACTCCTCGTCGGTGACATTGACGAAGTCGTATCCCCACATCTCCTTGGCGACGCGCGGTCCGTGTTCCTGGGCCAGAGAACTGTAGGCCGTCAATCCGCCGATGGTGAGCATTTTGGTTCCTTTGGCGTTTTTCACGCCATAGAGCGCCCGAAGCCGCCACAGCAATTCGTCCTGGCTGTCGACCACGAGGTCGTCGGTGTCGAAGCCCGGCACGGCTGGGAGATCGCCGCTCTGGCGGAGGAACCGCCAATTTGCGATTTCGAGGCCGAGGTAGAAGGGCCCGGACCGATGCCGAAGAAACATGATCATCGGCGTCTTCAACGGCCATTCGGTGCAGGCGCCGGCTGCGTACACGACGCAGACATCCGTGTCGTCGATGGCCACCTGTCTGAGCTTCGCTTGGGAGTCGAGCACTTCCACTGGCTGGACGCGAATCGGGAACTCAGCCTGCCGCGTGAGCGCATGGCATTCGTTTTCGATGCGAGCGGCCTCGTCCCGCGCGGACTCCGGCGTGTGGATGCCGCCGTAGCTGCGCCAGGACGTCTGGTTTTGGCGGGCCGGGGCATCGTACACGAGGATCGGTTTGACCCGCAGGGCGGCGCCTCGAGGGAAGGGCGGACCTGCTGGCACCGGTTCGGAGGCGCCCTGAACTCTGACCACCGTCAGGTTCAAAGCTCCTGCGGCGGCGCATGCCCCGCCCACGCCCTGGAGGAAATGGCGCCGCGAAACGCCCAGGGACATCGGCGCGTCGGCGTGGGCGTGGCCGCCACGGTCACGGGCACGCGGGGACGGGGGCTGCTTGCTGTCTGCGGCGATCGGTTTCGAGGGATGGCCAGAATCGGAGGGGATCTTCATGCGGTGTTGTATGGGCAAGGGTTCTGACGGCGTCAACCCTGAACGCGTGGCGCCCTGTGCGAGTCGATTTGCCTCGGAGCGGGGGATTGCGTAAGGTCGTGGGGTATGCAGGCCATGAAACCGCCGGATTATGGAAGCTTCGTTTAAGCCCAAGCGGACACGGATCGAGCAGGCGCTCGGCATGACGGTGCTGGTCTTTCTGTTGATCGGCAGCTTCGTGGTGGCGAGGCCGTTTCTCTCATCCGCCATGTGGGCGGTGGTGCTCTGTTTCTCGCTCTGGCCGGTGCACCGTCGCCTGGTGCGGTGGATCGGGGACCGCCGGACGCTTGCGGCCGCCCTCATGACTTCGGCGATCACGTTGGTGCTTCTGGTGCCGTTTGTGGTCCTGGGCTTTCGGCTTGCCGATGATGCCCGCGCGTTGGGCGTGGCCACGCGCAAGTGGCTCGAAGCCGGGCCGCCTGCCCCGCCGGCTTGGATGGAGAAGGTGCCGATCGTGGGGAAGGAGGCGAGGACCTACTGGGTGGATTTTGCGGCGGAGGCAGCGCAGTGGCTGCAGCAGGTGAAGCGGGCGGCCGACGAGGGACCGCCTCCCGATCTCAGCGAGACAGCACCGGCTGTTGCGCCGGCGAAAGCCTTAGCTGAGGAGGGGGTTTTGCCGCCGGACGAGGGCGAATCCCGGCTGGTGGGTGTTCTCAAGCGCGTCATCAACTGGGCTCGTTCCTGGTTGCCGCGAGTTGGCTTGGCTATCGGGCGGGGCGTCCTGGAGGTTGCGCTCAGCGTGTTCATCGCTTTCTTCATTTTTCGGGACGGCGCGACTGCGGCAGAGCGGCTCACGACCAGCGTGAGCCGAATTGCGGGTGACCGTGGCAAGCGGTTGCTCGAAGTCGCCGGCCAGACCGTCCGCGGAGTGGTTTATGGCATTCTGGGGACTGCGCTGGCGCAGGGAGGGGTGGCGGGGATTGGGTTTTGGATTGCCGGCGTGCCTGGGGCCGCTCTGCTCGCTCTCCTGACGTTTTTCCTGTCGGTTATTCCTATGGGACCGCCGCTTGTCTGGGTTCCCGCGGTGATATGGCTGTTCAATCAGGGCGCGAGCGGTTGGGCGATCTTCATGCTGATCTGGGGCTTGGGAGTCAGCAGCGTGGACAATCTGGTCAAGCCCTGGCTGATCAGCCATGGCAGCGAGACGCCTTTCATCTTTATTTTCTTTGGCGTTCTCGGGGGCGCCCTCGGTTTTGGAGTGATCGGCGTGTTTCTGGGGCCCACGCTGCTGGCGCTGCTGCACCGGTTGGTCGAGGAATGGTCGGCTGCCCGGCAGGCGGGGGCTTCCTCACCGGAATTGCCCGGTTCTGGCGAGGACCAGACGTGATGTGTGCGGGATGTGTGTGCGGCGTGGCTCGACCATGTCGCTGAGGGTGCGCGCAGGGGACGCGCGTGCCCGACCCGCGGACTCGGTTTCTGGCATCGAGAGCCGAGGCAAATCGGGAGAGAGTCCTGCGGCTGTGGTCGGTGTCGAAGAGGAGGGACCTGAGCGTTTCGCTTCAGGGGGGAGAGGATGCGTCCGGGGTCAGGGCGGTCCGGGCGTAAGTGAGGGGCACGACGAGCACGGCGCATTCGGCCTTGCGCACGATCTTCTCCGCCACGCTGCCGAAGAGCGCCTTGCCGACGCCGCTGTGGCCGTGCCGGCCCAGGATGATGACGTCAATCTGCGCGGCTCTTGGCGAATTCGAGGATGGTCGCGGCGTCCGGTCCGATGCGGAATTCCACCTTCACCGTCCAGGCCGGGCGGCACGCGCGAGAGGTAGGCTGGCGGCCACCTTCGCATCAATCGCCTTCTTGGCGTCGTCGTTAACGTTCTCCACCTCGGCGATGTAGGATTTCCAGAACTGCGCGTCCGGCTCATGGATGACGTGCAGCAGGTAGAGCGTCGAGCCGGGCCGGCGGATGGCGGCGTCCAGGGCGAAATCAAACGCCGCATCGGCGCTTTCGGAGAAGTCGGTGCAGAAGAGGATGCGCTTGAAGCGCGACTCGGGCAGTGCGGGAAGGTTCATGGTATCCTCCGTTATTTGATCAGCGTGGGCAGGAAGGTGGCGATCTGCGGGAAGATCGACGAGGAGGACGGCCGCCAGCGACGAGCGCCCACAGGAAGGGCATGCTGCCGCGGAAGACCTTCTCCAGCGGCACATCCCGCGCCATGCCGCTGACGACATACACGCACACGCCCACCGGCGGCGTGATCACGCCCATCATGGTCACCACCACGATCATGACGCCGAACCAGATGATGTCGTAGCCCAGGGCCAGGATCACCGGGTAGAAGATCGGGATGGTCAGGATGTCGAGCGCCAGCGCGTCGAGGAAGCAGCCGCCGATCGAGGTAGAAGATGATGATCAACCCGATGATGCACCAGCCGGGCAGCGGCAGTCCCGCCAGCCACGACGCCAGGTTCGACGGCACCTGGGTCACGGCGAGGAACTTCCCGAAGATGATCGCCCCGGCCACGATGATCATCACCATGCACGAGGTGCGGATGGATTCGTTCAGGCACTGGAACAGCTTGCGCCAGGTCAGCTCGCGCTTGAGGCAGGGCGATGACGCAGCGTGCCCGCCGCGCCGATGGCCGCGCCTTCGGTGGCGGTGAAGAAGCCGGCGAACATGCCGCCCATCACCAGCACGAACAGCACCAGCGTTTCCCAGACGCCCTTGAGCGAGGCGAACTTCTCGCGCCAGGAGAAGACCGGCCCCGGCGGGCCGAGCTGCGGGTTGCGCTGGCATTGGATGAAGATCACCGCGCAGAACAGCAGCGGCGATCATCAGGCCCGGGCACCACGCCGGCGATGAACAGCTTGCCGATGGATTGCTCGGTCAGGATCGCATAGACGATGAACACGATGCTCGGCGGGATCAGCATGCCGATGCCGCCGCCGGCCGCCACGCAGCCGGTGGCCAGTTGCATGTCGTACTTGTAGCGGCGCATCTCCGGCAGCGCGACCGACGCGATGGTGGCCGAGGTGGCCGGCCCGGATCCGCAGATGGCGCCGAACGCCGTGCAGGCGCCGACGGTGGACATGGCCAGCCCGCCCGGCAGCCGGCCCATCCAGTGATAGGCGGCGTTGAACAGCCCGCGGCTGATGCCGGTGTGAAAGGCGATCTGCCCCATCAGCACGAACAGCGGGATGGTGGTGAGGTTGTAGTCCGAGAACGTGGTGTAGAGATCAATCGTCGCCATGCTGAAGGCCGCCTGCGGCGAGACCATGATCGCAAAGCCGATCAACCCCACCACCGCCATGACGAAGCCCACCGGCATGGATCCCGCCAGCAGCAGCAGCAGCAGGGCAAACCCGATCAATGCGCCTTCGTTCGGGCGTCATGGCTTGATCATCGGCTTGCCCGGATGGGTCAGGTGATACAGTTTGATCAGCACCACCAGCGCGCAGGAAACGGCCAGCACGTAGGGCACCCAGAAGATCGGCAGTTGCAGCGTCATGCTGACCTCGCCCTTGGCCCGCAGCGAATTGCCGTAGTCCACGCACCCCCACGCCAGCAGGCCGAACAGCGCCATGCCGCCAAACGCGCATCAACGCGTCCACCACGATGCGCCCGCGCCGGCCCAGCTTGTGGAAGAAGATACTCGATGGCGACGTGGCCCTTGATGGCCGTGGTGTAGGGCAAGGCCGCCGCGATGGTGATCGCGGCGGCGATCTTGACGATGTCGTAGGCGCCGGTCAGCGACAGGCGGAAGATGCGCAGCACGACTTCCGCGCTGGTGACCAGCACCATGACCATCAGGCTCGCGCCCGCCACGTAGGCGAGCGCCATCACCAGCGTCCGCAGCGCCCGGTGATAGAGGTCGAAGCGCGCCGCTGCGGGTCGGCCGGCGCGTCGGGCGGCGAACTCATTTGGCCGCCGCTCGCCTTGGCGATTTCCGCCTGGATGTCCGCCAGCATCGCGTCGCCCGGGCAGGTTCTTCTCCTTGGAATTCTTCGACGAAGTCATCGAGGATCGGCTTGACGGCGGTCTTCCACTGCCTGTTGCTCGGCTTCGGGCAGGTGGATGAACTGGCGCTTGAGCTCCGGTGACGAACTCGCGGCCGGCCTGGTCGGCCTGATCCCAGGCCTCGCCGTGCTTGGCGATCCATTCCTGGCTCACGTCGGTCGAAGACCTTCTGCACGTCGGCCGGCAGCGCGGCCCATTTCTCCTTGTTCATGACCACGAACATGGCCGTGGTGTAGCCGATGGCCGTGGAATCCACGACGTACTCGATGGCCTCGCCCTGCTTCCAGCCCTTGAGCGTTTCGATGGGGCAGAGCGTGGCCTCGACGACGCCCTTGGAGAGCGCCTCGTAGGTTTCCGGCTGGCTCATGGCGACGGGCGTGCCGCCCAGCGCCTCGACGATCTTGGCCGACAGCCCGGTGGCGCGAACCTTCAGGCCCTTGAGATCCGCCAGCGACTTGACCGGCTTCTTGCTGGCGAGGATGCCCGGCCCGTGCGCGTGCACGTAGAGCACCTTGACGTCGGCCAGCTCGGCGGGCTGGTACTTTTGCGACCATCGCGTTGGCGATGCGCGTGGCGGTCACGCCATCGGGATAGCCGAGCGGCAGGTCCAGTCCCTCGAGCAGCGGGAAGCGTCCGCGGGTGTAGGCGAAGCAGCTCATGCCCAGGTCGGAGATGCCTTTGATCACGCCCTCGTAACACTGGTCGGCCTTGGTGAGCGAGCCGGCGGGATAGATCGTGATCTGCACGCGGCCGCCGGTGCGTTTCTCGATTTCGCTCGCCCAGTTCGTGGCCGCGATGCACTGCACGTGCGTCGGCGGGAAGAAGATGCTGTAGGAAAGCTTGATGACCTCCGCCGGTTCGGCGGGCGGGGCGGATCGGCCTCGACTGGGGGCTGGTGCTCCGACGGTTTGCAGGCTGTGAGACACAGACCGGCGAGCAACGCTGCGCCCGCCGCCACGATCCAAGGTTTTCTATTCATAGGACTGTTTCGAGGGTCTGGTTGTGTTTGCGTGTGCCGGGCTCTGGCCGGCTGGGACATGTCCGGCATCGACACCATGCGCGTTATAGTCCATCGGTCTGCGGGGCACAACAACTCTTGTGCCGATCGAGTTGGGCGAGGATGGCGCAGAGCGCTTCGAGGCGGGGCGTGGGGACGCCTGTGGTCCGGGCTCTTCGAAGGGGTTCGACAAACAGGCTATCGAGTTCGAGCGGCATGCCGCGTTCGAAGTCGAGCAGTGTGGAGGCCCGATAGGCGCCCATGCAGCGTGTGCGCTCGATCATTCGCTGCGGGAGGTCAGCGGCGATGGGGAAACCGGCCTGGCGTCCGCTGGCGACGACTTCGTCCATAAGCTCACGCACAAGGGCGGCCCAGTGCGGATCGCGCAGGAGTTCATCTGTTGCGAGCGTGGTTGTCCTATCCAGGACCTGGGGCCGGCGTCCGCGAAGGACATTGTTCCAGCCGGCGATTCCGGCGACGCCCAGACCGTTGAAAGGGATGTTCCATACGAGTTTCTCCCAGTGGGCACAGGCCAGGTCGGGTGTGAGGTCGCAGGGGATGCCCGCCTGGATGAGGAGCGCGGCGACGGACCGGGCGCCTTCGGAGGGCGGCTGCATGTGCTGACCGAGGACGATCTGCCCGTGGGCGGAATGGCGGATGACGCCGGGGGCGATGCGATTGAGGCAGACGAAACAGAGGCCGCCGAGGATGCGATCCGGCCCGAAGAGGGCGGCCAGGGCTTCCTCGTTGCCGAGACCGTTTTGGAGCGTGAGGATCCAGGAGCGGGGTCCCACCAGCGGAGGCAACAGAGTGGAGAACGCCTGGTTGGCGGTGGTTTTGAGCGCGACGACAATCAGATCGCAGGGGCCGACCTCGTCGGGACGGCAGGCCGAATGTGGAAAGACGCGGAACTCGGTCTCGGGGCTGAGGATCTGGACGCCGTGTCGGAGGACCGTCTCGTAATCGGACCGCAGAAGGAAGTGCACCGGGACGCCAGCGCGGCAGAGCTTGGCGCCATAGAAGCTTCCGAGCGCGCCACAGCCGACGACCGCGACCTTCACGACGGGTGGGAACAAAAAGAGGCACCCCGAGTCGATCAGGGTGCCTGGGCGGAGAGGGAAAGCTTACTTGCCGAGGATGGCGTCTTTGGCTGCCTTGGCCACGCGGAACTTCACCACTTTCTTGGCGGGAATGCGGATTTCCTCGCCGGTGGCGGGATTGCGTCCGATGCGTGCCTTGCGATTCACCAGCACGAGCTTGCCAATGCCGGGGAAGGTGAAGGTGTTCTTTGCGTTCTTGTAAGCCAAATCACACAGCGTGGCAAGCACCTCGCCGGCCTGTTTCTTGGTGATGCCAACTTTGTCGGCGAGAGCCGCGGCAACTTGAGACTTCGTCAATGGTTTAGCCATAATCTGTTCTTGTTAGTGGTTAGGTAAATTCACCGGTCGACGCGGCTGGTTGTAGCAAGCTTCGGCTCTGGCGCAAGCAGAAAATAGGAGGCGGCGCGGGCCGCGTCGTGGCCCGATGCGCACCCTTGGCCGGCTTGATTTGCAGGGCTTTTCCGCGTCTTCTTCGCCGCCTGGCGACTTCGGAGGGACACTCGCCTGCGGGCCGTTTCGAAGCCGGGTTTGGTCAAGCCGCTGCAGCCTGGCGCGCGAGAGCGGCCTGGCCGATCAGGAGGGCGACGTCGTCGCACGAGATCCGGTCGGTATTGATCGTGAGGTCGTAGTCGAGCGGATTATCGATATTCACCTGAAAATGCTCCTTGATGTAGCGCTGTCGGCCTCGATCGGCCTTTTCGATCAACTCGGCGGCGGCTTTGGGTTCGAGCTTCAGCCGTTCCTGAACGCGTGCGATGCGCTGTTCGCGCGACCCCAGCAACCGAACATGGAGGACATGAGGCAGCTTGGCTGTGGCGATGTTGGCGCCGCGACCGATGAGGATGACGTGGCCGAGCTCGGCCAGCTTCAGGATGGTCTCGGTGGTCTTGAGGGCGAGCGTCCAGGAGGGCGGGTGCAGGCCGAGGAATTCCTGCATCATGTCCTGGATGGCGGAAACCCGATCCTCGGGCATGAACTGGGCGAGTTGGCGCGGAAGGTTGTGGTCTTCGAGGACCTTCTCGACCAGTTCCTTGTCGAACACCGTCCAGCGGCAGCCTTCGACGGGCGCTTGTTCTTCGAGAAACGCAGCCAGTTTCTCCGCGACCAGCCATGCGCCCGAGCCGGCCAAGCGGGAGATGGTCACAGCCAGTTTGCGGGGCCTGGGGGACCTGTGCCCTTCGGCCGCTTGAGCGGAAAGCTGGCAACTGATGAAACTGCGGCATCGGTCCAGGTTGGCAGGCGGAATCACAGTCGTATTCCTTTCTCTCGCGTTCGATTCGTTGCGGTTCGTCGCCGGCTCAGGACGGGATCACGGCGTCCGTGGGACGCGCGGACGGCCCTTGACGAGGGGGGGCGCGGCGCCCCTCAGGGGCGCGCCCGGGCTCGCGTCCGGTCCTTACCGGCTGCGGCTCCAACATAGCAGCGGTTGTCTCGCCACCCAAGAGATTTTGGCGGGGCGCAAATCGGAGTTGGCATTCTGGGGCAGCCCCTGCTAGTGTCGTCGGACGCATGCTGGATCGGTGATGTTCCGAGGGCGGGGGAAGCTGGGTCCGGGTGCGCCGAGGGGCTTCGTTGGGTGCCGACACGGAGCAGGCGCGCCAGGCGAGGCGAGGCGAGATGAGGCGGACATGGGACAGACGCTGACCACGTGCACATTCTGCGGTGTCGGGTGCGGGATCTACCTGGAAGCCGCAAACAACCGGGTGACGGGTGCCTACCCGAGTCTTTCGCATCCGACGAACCGGGGGCGGATCTGCGTGCGAGGGTGGCACGTGCACGAGGTGGCCAGTTCGCCGGAGCGGTTGCGGACGCCGCGGCTGCGGCGTGAGGGACGGCTGGTGGACGTGAGTTGGGAGGAGGCGTTCGAGTTTCTCGCCCGGCGGATCCGGGAGATTCGTGATCGCCACGGGCCGGACGCGCTGGCCTTTTTCAACACGCCGCGCTGTTCCAATGAGGAGAGTTACCTGCTGCAGAAACTGGCGCGCGGTGTCGTGGGCACGAACAACCTCGATCACGGGTCGGGTCCTTACTGCAACAACAGCATCACCGTGTTGCGGGACATGCTGGGAGTGTCGGCGACGACCAACTCGATCGGCGAACTGCGTCGCAGCGAGGTGATTGTTGTGGACGGGGTGGATCTGGGGATGCAACTGCCCACCATCGGCGGGCTGGTCATGCGGGCCAAGCTGGACGGGGCAAAACTGATTGTGATCGATCCCCGGCGGCACCGTTTGGCGGAGCACGCGGACTTTTTCCTTCAGCTTCGTCCGGGGACGGAGGTTCTGGTGCACGGCGCGATGGCGAAAGTGATTGTGGATCGGGGGCTGATGCGGCAGTCGTTCATCAAGGAGCACTGCCGGGACTACGAGGCCTTCCTGGCCGAGGTGGAGCGTTTCGACCTGCTTGCGGCGGCGGAGGCTTCGGGGGTGGCGCCGGATTTAATCGAGGGCGCGGCCCTGGCCTACGGTCGGGCGGCGCGCGGCGGCGTGGCTCTACTCGACGGGCGTCGAGGCGCGCAGCGAGGACAGTATCCGGTCGCTGGTGAACCTGGTGCTGCTGACGGGCAATGTCGGGCGGGAGGGAGCGGGGGTGTATGCGCTGACGGAGCACAACAACCTTCAAGGGGTTTGCGACATGGGGGTATCGCCGCAGTGGCTGCCGGGTTATCAGGCCGTGACCGACGACGCGGCGAGGCGGACTTTCGAGCAGGCGTGGGGCACGCCGCTGCCGGCGCGGCCCGGGTTGGGGGCGCGGGAGGTGTTCGAAAACGGGCAGGGCTCTGCGGTGAAGGCCGTCTGGCTGAGCCGTTACGATCCGGTGACATCGGCGGCTTCGACGGGTGTGGCGGACGTGCTCAGCGGGATGGAGTTGGTGGTCGTGCAGCATCTCTTTCCCGTGGCGGCGGCGGAGCAGGCGCACGCGGTGTTGCCGGTGGTGGCGTACGGCGAGGAGGAGGTGTCATTTACCAGCACCGACCGCCGGATTCAGCTTGCCCGACAGGTGCTGGCTTCTCCGGACGGTCCGATGCCTGTGTGGAAGCAGTTGATGCGTCTGGCCCGGCAACTGGGTGCGGATTGGGCCTATGAGTCGAGCGCGCAGGTGATGGATGAGATCAGCACGCTCGTGCCCCGGTACAGCGGGGTCAGCCATGACAATCTGAGCCGGGACTACGGGCGGCAGTGGCCTTGCACAAAGGATCGTCCGCTGGGGACGCCTTACCTTTTCGACGAGGGCATCCCGGGCCGGTGTTTTCGGTTCTGTCCGGTGGCGCGGCCCATCGAGGTGGTCCGGCAGCCGGAGGCTTACCCGTTTGCCTTGATTTTCGGGCAAGCGCTTTATTACTGGCATCAGAACGTTCTGGTGAAGCACAGCGAGACCCTGCGGCGCGAACTGCGCGTGCTCTTGCTGGATTATCCCGAGGGGTTTGTCGAGATCAGCGACGAGGACGCGGCGGCGCTGAAGATTCGGGATGGGGCGCGCATCCGGCTGGTAGCGGAAACGGGGGCGGCGGTCACGACGGCGCGGGTGACGCGGGAAGTGCGGGGCGGGACCATTTATGTGCCCTTTTTCGTGCGGGAGGTCGGGCGCCAACTTGCGGGGCGGGCGCGTCTGGGCCTGGGGAATTTCGACGCGCCGGTTTTCGTGCGGGTGGAACGGGGGGACTGATTATGCGAGCGCGTGTGGTGCATCAGGCGGATGTGCTCAAGCTGGTGGACCTGCTGCGGCGGGACCACGAGGTGGTGGCGCCCTTCTGCGGACGGGGTCGGGACAGCTACTTCGATGTTGTGACCGACGCGAACCGGGATCAGGTCCGGTTGCATGTGCCCAACCCGCTGTATCCGCCGAAGCGTTATGTCCTGCCGCATCTCGAGCGGCTGATGCGGATGCGTCGGAACGGGGGGCAATGGACTTTTGATCCGGAGTATGCCGAGGCTCCGGTGGCGCTTTTCGGCATTCGTTCCTGCGACCTGGCGGGCATCCGGCATCTGGATCGCTTTTATCTTGGGCGCGAGTATGCGGATCTCTATTACGAGCGGCGGCGGCGGAATCTGTTCCTTGTGAACGTGGTGTGCACCGACCCCCAGATGGACATCGACGACAACTGTTTCTGCATATGCGCGGACACGGGGCCGGCGGCGCGCGATTATTTTGATTTGCAGTTGATGGATTTGGGCGGGGAATACCTGGCGGTCGCAGGGACACCGGCGGGCGAGGGCTTGTTGAGTGCTCCCTGGTTTCATCCGGCCACGGCGGAGCATGTGGACCGGCGGCGCGCGATTCTGACGGAAGTCCGCCGGCGATTCCGCAGCACGACCAGTTGGTTTGCGGCGACGGTCCGGTACATCTCGCGGGGCGAGGTGCTCGAGAAGACGTGGGAAGAGATCGGGAACCGCTGTTTGGAGTGCGGCGGGTGCACGTTTGTCTGTCCTGCGTGCACGTGTTTCACCGTGAGCGACCGGCGATTGGGAGCGGAGGACTACGAGCGGGTGCGGCTCTGGGATTCCTGCGCGCTGCAGGGGTTCACGCGGATGGCGGGCGGATTCAACCCGCGCCGCGCCGTGCACGACCGCCGCAACCGGCGGTTCTTTCGGAAGTTGGCGCACTATTTCATCCAAAGGGAACTGTCGATGGCCTGTGTGGGGTGTGGACGTTGCGCGGCGGTGTGTCATGGCGACGTGGGAATGCCCAGCGTGGTGGAGATGATTCGCCGGGCGACGGCGATCGTGCCGGGGGTTGAGGCCGGGACGCCGGTTGAGGCGGCCTCCGGGGCTGCGGCGGCCGACGCAAAGGGGATGTCGTGATTTCGACCGAGAACATATACCTGCCGAAGGTGGTCCAACTGGATCGCGTGGTGGATGAAATCCCCGAAGTCCGGACCTTTGTCTGGCGCTTCGACGATCCGCGGGAGCAGGCGGCGTTTAAGCGATTTCGTCCGGGGCAATTCGCCCAGGTCTCGCTGTTCGGCGCCGGGGAATTCCCGGCGTCGCTCCCGCCGAGTCCGACCGAGGACGAGATGTTTTTCACCATTCGGACTGTGGGAGGGTGCACGGCGGCGCTGCACCGCTTGCGTCCGGGGGACCGCTTTGCTGTGCGCGGCCCCTACGGCAACGGTTTCCCGATGGACGAGTTTGCGGGGAAGAACCTGGTGTTTGTGGCGGGGGGGATAGGTCTGATTCCGTTGCGCTCGTGCATCGTGTATGCGCTGGCCCATCGGGAGCGGTACCAGCGCATTCAGATCTATTACGGGGCGAAGACGCCGCATGAGTTGATGTACGTGCCCAACCTGCGCGCCTGGGAACAGGCGTCGGGAATCGAGTGTCAACTGACGGTCGATCGCGCCGAAGAAGGGTGGAAGGGCAACGTGGGCGTGGTGGGGAGTTTGTTCAAGCGTCCGGGGGTGGATGTGCCGGTGGAAGACACCGTGGCCTTCGTGTGCGGGCCGCCGGTGATGTTCCGTTTTGTGATTCGGGACCTGCTGGCGATGGGGTTTCGGGAGGACCAGATTATGTCGACGCTCGAGCGTTACATGAAGTGCGGCGTGGGCAAGTGCGGGCACTGCTGCATTGGCGTCGCCTACGTGTGCGTGGACGGGCCGGTGTTCACATACGAGCAGATCAAAAAACTTGGCGAGGACATCTGATGCTGGATTTGCGTGCTGAACTGGAGTCGCGCCTGCAAGGCCGCGTCTGCTTTGTCGGCCTGGGCAATGCGGCCCGGGGCGACGACGGCGCCGGGATGCGCCTGGCGGAAGCCTTGCGGGACCGAACGCGTCCAGGCGAAGTCCAGGGCGGGAAGGACGGAGTCATCGACGCCGGGGCGTACAGCGTGGCGCTGGCGGGGACGGCGCTGGAACGGTGGGGATCCGATTTAGCGCGTGGGGACTTCGAGCCGGTACGTGTTTCTGGATGCTGTCGACTTTGGGGGGTGTCCGGGCTCGGTGGTCTGGCTCGAGGCGGAGGAGATCTGCGCGCGTTATCCGCAGGTCTCGACTCACGGATTGTCTTTGGGGGCCTGGGCGCGCTGGATCGAGGCGGGGGGCGTGCGGCGAGTTGGGCTTTTGGGGATCCAGCCGGAGTCGTTCCGGTCGGGCGAGGGTCTTTCCGCGCCGGTTGCGGCTGCCGTGTTGTTGCTGACGCGGTGGATCGGGGAGATCGGAGCATGATGGCACGCGACCTGTTGAATCGTCTGAAGGAGAAGCTGGGCGCGGCTTTGGTGCGGGTGGACGCGCCGGCGGACGACCGGCTTTTCATCCACGTCGACCGCGCGGCGGTACGGTCCGTCTGCCGCTCTTTGTTTCGGGATTTGGGTGCGCGCTATGTGATTAGCGTCGGCGCGGACGACCGGCCCTACTCGGGACAGTTTTTGGTGGCCCATGATTTTGCGTTCGACGCGGAGCATCTGCTCGGCAGCGTGGTGACGCACGTGCCGGGAGCGGATCCGCGGGTGGACAGCATCACGCCCGACGTGCCTGCGGCCAACTGGGCAGAGCGCGAGATTCGGGATTTGGTGGGGATCGACCCGGTGGGGCATGTGGAGCCCAAGCGGCTGATTCTGCCGGACGGGTGGCCGGAGGGGGCGCATCCGTTGCGCAAGGAAGTGGCGTGGAACCTGGTGCCGGACGGGTACGATCCCGCGCGCGATTTCGAGTTTGGCGAGCCGCCGCCGGGCTGCACGGTGGTGCCCTTCGGCCCATTCCATCCGACGCTGGACGAGCCGGCGCACTTCCGGCTTTACGTCGAGGGCGAAGTGGTTCGGGGGTGCGAGTATCGGGGGTTCATGGTGCATCGCGGGATCGAGAAGCTGGCGGAGTCGGTTCTGAGCTACAACGACATTCCGATGGCGGCCGAGAGGATTTGCGGGATTTGCGGCTGTGTGCACAACGTGGCCTACGCTCAAGCGGTCGAGGAGGCGGCGGTCCTGCGGGCGCCGCCGCGCGCGGAGTACATCCGCACGATCATGCTCGAGATCGAGCGGCTGCACAGTCATCTGCTCTGGGTCGGGTTGGCCTGCCATATCCTGGGTTTCGACACTCTGTTTATGCAGAGCTTTCGGATTCGGGAGCCGGTGATGTGGATTGCGGAGAAGATCAGCGGCAACCGCAAGACTTACGCGCTGTGTTTGATCGGGGGCGTGCGCTGGGATTTGACGCTCGAACTGGCGGCGGAGTTGCGTCGCGTCCTGGACACGCTCGAGACCGAGTGGCGCGCGGTGACCAAAGCGGTTGTGGGGGATCGGAATCTGCAGCAGCGGGCGCGGGGGGTGGGGGTGGCCGACCGCGGTCTGGTCGGGGAACTTGCGTTGATCGGGCCGGTGGCCCGGGCTGCCGGAGTGCCTTTGGACTGTCGGCGCGACCATCCTTACGCGGCGTACGACCGCGTTGAGTTCGATGTGATCACGCACGAAGGCGGCGATGTCTGGGCGCGCATCGTGGTGCGGATGAAAGAGGTGTTTCAGTCGATCGAGATCATTCGACAATGTCTGGACAAGATGGAACCGGGGCCGATCCAGTTGTCGATCGCCGACGAGCTTCCGATTGGCCGTTATGGGTTGTCGTCTGTCGAGGCGCCGCGGGGCGAGAGTCATCACTTCGTCATCACGGGGGAGAACCACCGGCCCCGCCGCTGGCGGGTCCGCGCGCCGACCTATCAGAATCTGCAGGCCGTTCCGGCGATGATCAAGGACCAGCAACTGGCCGACATGACGATCACGCTCGGGAGCATCGACCCCTGTTTCTCGTGCACGGACCGTCTCGAGACTGTCGATTTGCGGACGGCTGCCAAGCGCGTCTGGTCGCCGGAAGACCTGGCGTGCCTGGCGCGGGGGCGGCGGCGATGAAGGAAGCACCATGGAGCACGTGAGCATACTCGGATGCGTGGCGAACGTGGGGCTGGTCTTATTGCTGGCGCCGCTCAGCGAAGGGGTGTTGCGCAAAGTGACCGCCCGCCTGCAATCCCGGCAGGGGCCTCCGCTTCTCCAGCCGTACTTCGATCTGCTCAAGCTTCTGGGCAAGGAGGACATCGAATCGGGCGAAGCGCCCTGGATTCAGCGCGGGGCGGGGTATCTTGCGTTGGCGACCATTCTGACGGTGGCCTGCCTGACGCCGTTGGGCGTCGCGTCGCCGCTGACGGGGGCAGGGGACGTTGTGCTTTTGATCTACCTGATCACGCTTTCGGGTATCTGTACGCTGCTGGCCGGCTGGGGGGCGGGGTCGACTTACTCGCTTCTCGGATCGAGTCGGGAGATGATGACGATGATGGTGCTGGAACCGTTGTTTGCGGTGACCCTGGTGGTCGGGGCGGTGCACACCGGGTCGTGTCAGGTGGATCGGGTGTTGCAGGGCTCGGTGTATGCGGTGGGCGGGGTGCCCTGGTCGGGGCTGCTGCTGTTGGTGGCGATGGCCCTGGCGTTTCCGGCTTTTGTTCAGCGCATCCCCTTCGACGTGGCCGAGGCGGAGACGGAGATCATGGAGGGAGCGCTCAGCGAGTATTCGGGGCCCAAGTTGGCGCTGTTCAAGTACGCCCAGATGGCCAAGCTGCTGGTGTACAGCGCGCTTTTCGTGGCGCTGTTCGTGCCTTGGGGCGGCGGTTGGGGTTTTCCGCTGGGCTGGTTGCTGTTTTGGGGGAAGGTGTTGGTGATGGTGTTGCTGGTCACCGCTGTGGCGGCGAGCCACGCCCGGTATCGAATTGACCAGGCCCTGCGTCACTTCGCGCGGCTGCTCGCGCTGGCGTTGGGTGCGTTGGTCCTGGCCGGCTATGGGTGGTGATTCCCAGCGGCCACGAGCCGTAAGGCCTCGCCGGTCGAGGCGAAGCCTCGCTAACCCTAGGGGAGTCTGACGGAGCAATGAAGGAAGACGATCATGTCGGTGTTGAGTAAACTGCGGGAAGTGATGGTAGGCTGGACCGCCGGGCGGGTGACACTGCCGTATCCGGCGGCTGCCGCGCCGGCGCCGCCTCGTTTCCGGGGTCGGCCCTTGTTTGACGCCACCAAGTGTATCGGGTGCGCCGGGTGCGCCAACAACTGCCCGGCTCGGGAGATTTTGGTGTTCGATGTCTGCCAGGAAATCCGGGTTTTGAAGTATTTGGGACGACGCTGCACTTATTGTGGCCGGTGCGCAGACGTCTGTCCGGAGGGGGCGATCACGATGAGCGGCGAATTCGAGAATGCGACCCCTGCGGTGACTGATCTCGAACAGCGTCTGGAGTTGTTTATGAGCACGTGCCAGCGCTGCGGACGGTGCTTTGCGGAGCCGAGCCCGCTCGAGCAGTTGAAGTTGAAGGGGTATCGGTTCGACGATCTCGAACACGACCGCTGGGTGTTTCGGTCCCGGTCTTATCTCGAGAACTCGCCTGTGGTGGATGACCTGTCGATCGAACTGGATTGAAGTTGAGAATCGCAAATGGCCGGAGGCGCGCCATGCAAGAGTGAATCCTCGTTTGAAATCTGTAGTCAATGAGTCAGGTTTTTGCGCCGCGCAGCGGCGCCACTTAGCGAGGCGTCGACGGTCGGTAACCCAGGGTAACGCCCGGCTCAAACGATCTGGCAACACGCCTCGTCAGTCTGAGGCGAAGCCTCGCTAAGATAGGAACTATGTTGAAGAAGCTCTGTCAGAAGATGCTGCATCGATCCTTGTGGGTGTATCATGCCAACAGCGGCGGCTGCAACGGGTGCGATATCGAGGTTTTGAACGTCCTGACTCCGTACTACGATGCCGAGCGTTTTGGCATCAAACTGGTGGGATCGCCCCGTCACGCCGATGTGATGCTTTGTCAGGGACCGGCCATGCGTTCGACCGCTCGGGCCCTCCAGCGGGCTTACGAGGCCATGCCGGCGCCAAAGCTGGTCTTTGCGATCGGGTCATGCGCGTGCGGCGGGGGGTTGTGGCACGACAGCTACAGTGTCCTGGGGCCGGTCGAGAAGCTGCTCCCGGTGGATTTCTACATACCGGGGTGTCCGCCCCGGCCTGAGGCGATTCTCTACGGCGTGGCGGCGGCGGTCGGTCTGGTGGACAAGAAGGTGGCGCCAGTGGAATTCAAACAGGCCGAAATGCCGATCCCGCGGTACCATCCGGAACATCTGCGAGGGCGCGGCGATCTGGTCGTGTACGAAAAAGCGGAACGCGTTTAGCGAGGATCCGCCTCGGACCGGCGAGGCGTGTGAGCGGCTCTTGGCCGCTGAGTGTCCACCACGATCACCGGCAGCCGGCGCCTCGCTAATACTTCTTGACGAACTTCTTTCTGGGATCTTCGGCTGGCGCGGCGTCGGCGCGGGTGTTTCCATCGGGCGCGGATGCCGTGGTATTCGGGGCGGGCGGTGCGGGAGCGGAGGGTGAGGGGGACGCGCTGGGGGACGCGGTTGACTGCGCATCGGCGGCTGCGACGAAGGCCATGCGAAGGTTGGTCAGGCTTTGTTGCAGAAGGTCGGCCTCGGTTTTGGACAGATTGCCTTTGGTCTTGAGCGCGAGCATGTCGAGCGTGTCGATGAAGACACTCGCGGCTTCGATGTCGGTTGTGGTTTCTCCGGTTTGGGGGTGGGGGGATTGTCCCAGGAAGATCAGGGCCATGTTGGTCTGCTGCATGACCAGGTTGGCGAACAAGGCGGTGTGATGGGACATGGCGGCAGCATCCGGCGTGGCAGTTGGGGACGGGTCATTCATGGTTTTCATCCGACTTGCGGCGCTTGATGTCATGGTGGAGGAAGCTCACCAGATGGCGCAGGCGGTCTTCGACGCGCGCGGTTTCGAGGATGACCTGACGTTGGTTGGCCGAAGGCAGCAGCGTTGCGGAAATGAGATCGACGAGTTGTTCCGGATCGTCCACCTGGCGAAGGTGTCGGAGCACCTCGCGAAAGGCCTGTTTGGCCGTCTCGTCGGGAGCGCCCTCGGACGGGCTCGATCCCACGTCCGCGGTGAGTTCGGCCAGGGTCTTAAATGGCGGTTCGAATCCCAGATCGAGGCGTTCGGTGACCAGATCGAGCAGCCGCACGGCCAGGGTCTGGACCGCCTCGGCCGAGGTCGCCAGACGCGGCAGGTAGCGGACGCCATGAACCCGGTAGGGCCGGTGCGGGATCCGTTGGGCCAATTCCACCCGGGCTACCCCCAGCAGCACGAGATTCGAGGTGCCGTCTCGTTTTCTGACCGAGGCTCGCACCAAGCCGAGTCCCGCCACGGCAGCGGGGCATTCCCGGACGCGTCCCGGCTTTTGCATGGCCACCGCGATCAAGCGATGGCTTTCGAGGCTGTCGGCCAACATGCGCCGGTACCTCGGCTCGAAGATGTAAAGCGGCAACATCGCCTGCGGGAACAGGATCACGTTCGGCAAGGTCATCACAGGGACCTCGGTCGGCAGTTGCATGTGCCGATATTAGTCTGGACCGCCGGTAATGCAAGTGGAGGCGCGAGGCCTGCGCGGCGGGCGGGGGCAAGCGCAGAGAACGACCCGGGGCGCCGTGCTCCTTACCTGGGTTCTTGGCAAAGCCCTCGGCAAACAATTGCCGAGAACACCCTGTGGGGGCATTGTTCACGGGCTGACATGACCGACACACACGCGTCCCAGCCTGAGGTTGCCGAGGGATTTCTGCCGATGTCACGGGCGGAGATGACCGCCCGCGGATGGGAGGAACTCGACGTGCTGATCGTCACCGGCGACGCGTACGTGGATCACCCGTCTTTCGGCGCGGCGATGATTGGGCGGGTCCTTGATGCCGAGGGTTATCGTGTGGGCATTGTGGCGCAGCCGGACTGGAAGAATCCGGAGGCCATCCAGGCCATGGGTCGTCCTCGTCTCTTCTGCGGGGTCACGGCGGGCAATTTGGATTCGATGCTGGCCAACTATACTGCCGCACGCCACAAACGCCGGGAGGACTTTTACAGCGAGCATGGGCAACCCGGCAAGCGCCCCAATCATGCCTCTTTGGTTTATGCTCAGATGTGCCGGCAGGCTTTTCCCGGTCTGCCGATCGTACTGGGCGGTCTCGAGGCGAGCCTGCGGCGGGTCGCGCACTACGATTACTGGGAGGACAAACTGCGCCCGTCGCTGCTGGCCGACGCGAAAGCGGACCTTTTGGTTTACGGCATGGGGGAACGCGCCGTTCGCGAGATCGGGCGCAGACTGCGTCTGGGCAGCGCCGACCTGAGCGGCATTCGCGGGACGGCCCGATTCCTCGGCGCCAGGGCCACGGCCGCGGCGGACCTGAGCGATTGCGTCATGCTGCCGTCGTGGGAGGACGTGCGGCGTGACCCCGTTCTGCTGCTTCGTCTGACGCGGGTGGTTGAGGCCCAGCAGACGCCGTACGCCGGGAAACGGCTTGTGCAGATGCATGGGAGGCGCGCCCTGCTGGTCGAGCCGCCGGCTTTTCCGCTGGATGGACCGGACCTGGACGCGCTCTACGAACTGCCGTTCATGCGAGCGCTCCATTCGTCGTATCGGGGGAGCGTGCCCGGGTTTGCCACGATCAAGGACTCGATCGTTGTGTCGCGGGGCTGCCCGGGCGGGTGCACGTTTTGCGGTTTGGGCTTGCACCAGGGAAAATTTCTTTCCAGTCGCAGCGTGGACTCGGTGCTGAGGGAGATTCGCGTGCTGACGAGGCGCGCGACGTTTCGGGGCACGGTCTCCGACCTGGGCGGTCCGACGGCCAATCTCTACGGCGCGCGCAACGGCCACGTCGAGGCGTGCTGGCACTGCCATCGTCCCAGTTGCCTCTGGCCCCGCCTTTGCCCGCGCTTTGAGATCGACGAACTCAAGGGGGTGGGACTGATGCGGCGTGCCCGGTCGCAACCGGGTGTCCGGCACGTGTTCGTGCAATCCGGCATTCGGCTGGACGTGGCGTTGCGCACGCCGGCGTACCTCAAGGAACTGGTGCAGCACCATGTCTCGGGACACCTGAAGGTCGCGCCCGAACATTTGCATCCAGAGGTCCTCCGCCGGATGCGCAAGCCGGGTGTAGACTTCGCGAGGTTCCTTGCCGAGTTTCGCCGGCTGAGCGCGGCTGTCGGCAAGGAGCAGTATGTGGTGCCGTATTTCATGTCGAGTTTTCCGGGTTGCACGGATCGGGAGATGGGGGCTGTGGAACGTTTTCTCAAGCAGGAGCGCTGGGACCTGCAGCAAGTGCAGGATTTCATTCCGCTCCCGATGACGGGAGCGGCAGCCATGTACGTCACGGGGCTGGACCTCCAGACTGGGCAGCCGATTGCGGTCGCGCGACATGCTGGCGAGCGCGCGCGGCAGAGACGCATGCTGCACCCGAATCGGCCCGCGCGGCCCAGGCGGCCAGGGGAACGCGCCGTGGACGCGGTGGATTGAGGACGGCGCTCGACCCGGCGCCTTGGGCGATCACGTCACGGCTGGTTCTTTCTGTTTGACGATTGCGTCCGGATTCCGCGCGCGGCTGAGCGCAGTGTCGTAAGTGATAAGGCACTTGACGTACAGGTCGTGGAGGCAGTTGTCCATGAGGATCATGCCCTCCCGGCGTCCGGTCTGGAGGACGTTCTCCAACTGGTGGAGCTGGTTTTCGCGGATGATGTTCCGGACCGCGCCGGTCGCTGTGACAAATTCGTAGGCGAGCACGCGCCGGTTGCGGTCGATGGCGGGCAGCAGTTCCTGGGCGATGATGCCCTGCAGCGCGTTGGCCAGTTGCATGATCCGCACTTGCCGCTCGGTGCTGCCCTCGAAGACGCCTACGAGGCGCTCGACCGCATGGGCGACGCTCGGGGAGTGCATCGTGGCCAGGACCAGATGCCCGGTTTCGGCCGCCGTCAGCGCGGTGGCGATGGTCTCCGGGTCGCGCAGTTCGCCGATGACAATCACGTCGGGGTCTTGGCGCAAGACGTGAACCAGGGCGCGGTGAAAGGAACGTACGTCGGTCATGACCTCCTGTTGCACGACGATGGCGCACTGGCTTTCATGCACGAACTCGATCGGGTCCTCGATGGTGACGATCTTGCAGCGCCGCTCCTGATTGATCAGGTTGACCATGTAATTCATGGTCGTGGTCTTGCCCGACCCGGTCGGGCCGGTGATCAGGACCAGCCCGTTCGGGCGGCGGGCCAAACCGTCGATCTGCGGCGGCAGTCCGAGGGTCTCGCGGCTGGCGATCTCGTGCCCGCAGAACCGCAGGCTCAGTTCGGGGTGCCCATTGCGACGGTAGATTGTGAGCCGCATCCGACCCGCCGCCGGGTGACACCAGGACATGCACAGTTCCCAATCCTCATCGAATTTCCGTTTTTGGTGCTCGTTCAGCAGCTCGGCGGTGATGTGGTCAACTTCGGCTTCCGTGAGCACGTCGCCGTCGGCGAGGATGATTTCGCCGTTCACGCGGTAGCCGGGCGGCACGCCGACGACCAGGTGCAGGTCCGAGGCTTGGTAATCGACCGCGGTTTGCAGGAGCCGATCCAGAGAGGCTGTGTTCATGCGTGAAAGACCCGTCGCCACCAACCGCTCCCCCGGGCCCACCACCCGGTGGCAGCCGCGCGCCCCGCCCCGAATGCCGCCTCGCTGCAGTGTGGATTCAACTGGCGGGCCTGATGGAAGGAGCGTTCCGCCGGGCCGGCCAGGCCGAGGGCAAGCTGGCAACGCCCCAGTTCCAGCCAGAGGAGGAAATGGGTCGTGTTCCATTCGATGGCCTGTTGGAGCAGCTTGATCGCGACCACGAATTGCCGGTAGTGATGGCGGATGCGCGCTGCGAGCCAGGCGATGACCCAATCGCCCGGCGCAAGCGCCAGCGCCTTGTCGAAGCAGTAGTCGGCCCGGCTTTCCTCACGGGCGAGGAGCACGTCCCCCCGCGCAAGCCAGAGGTAGGGAGCGTCGCCGCGTTCTTCGATCGAGGCATCGGAGATGGCCAGGGCCTCGTCAAGATCGCCCCTGCGGGCGAGCGCGACGGCCTTGGCGGCCAACAGCTCGGGATCGCGCGGAAACCGCTCGATCGCCTTGTTCGCCCAAAGCAACGCCTCGCGGGATTCGCCCAGCTCGATCAGCGCGCGCACCTGGCCGGCCCAAGCCATGGTGTTGTGTGGATTGAATTCGAGCGCCTTGGCGAATCCGCGCAATGCCTGCTCGAACTCGGCGTTCTCGAACTCCGCGTGCGCCCTCGCCACGTAATAGGCTTCGTCCTTGGTCGGGGCGTGGGATTTGACTTCACCCTCGAACTCCGGATTCAGTTCGAGATTCTCGAAACGGCTCATGGCGCGTTCTGCTTTCTGAAAAACCAGTGTTTGTACGGTTTGCCCACCAGATCATCTCGCATGGGCAAGGCGACGTTCAGCGACGGCCTCGGCCGCAGTCGTCCTCGTCGACGCCGTGCAGGCTCACGCCGATCCGGCCAGACAAGCCAGTGATCCAGCCGCCGATCACCAGTTCGCCCGTCCGCGGCATGTGAGCCAGGCGGGCGAGCCGTCGTGCCGTTGACTCGAAGCGTCCGTTCGCCGAACGCCACGTGGTCCCCGGGCACGGCCAGCACCGGGCCAAACCCGTAGCCACGGCGGACCTGTACGCCGTGGGTGTAGCTGCCCTCGATGCGATAGGCCAACCAGTCGCCCAGGAAGAACGAAGCGCCGGGTACGACCAGACAGACCACCTGCCAGCCCACCGTGTTAAACGCCGGGAGCCGTCGGGCGAACCATGCGAGCCTGCCTGCCCAAAACTGAGCCGGGCGGACCAGCCTGACCCGCCATCCCGCCCGCGGCGGATAATACGGCGAAGTGAACAATGGGGCGGGTTCTCTCATGAAAGAGGGCAGGGGAAGGGCTCACTGTCTCTGCTCCACGTGATAGCGCACGACCTCATCGGGCTCGTAGAACTCGCTGGTCATCTGCTGCGATTTGATCTCGCCGACGATGCGCTCGAACATCTTCACGGCGTCGTGGCAACTCTTGCCCTTGTAGCCGCGCACGTGCAGGTGGACCTGTCCGTCGGACTCGATGGTGATGTCGAATTCGCGTTGGGGCATAGGCGTGATGTGTTGCGGCGGCCAGAATCCTTGAAATCATGACCATGTGGTTATCAAGTCAAGTTTTGGGCGTCCCTCTCCCTCAATGTTTCAAGGATTCTACAGAGCGAGGCGCGGGAGAGAGGGAAGAGAAGAGATGGGGACTTTTCATGAGGCTGAGGATCGCAAATGGCCTGAGGCGCGCCTCGCTAACCATCCCAATGCCGGACCTTCAGCCGGATGGCGTGGTTCTCGTCCACGTCCTCTTCGACCACGACGAATCGCCGGGCCTGGATTTCGTCCATCAGCCGCTGATAGACATGACGCTGGACCACTCGCTGGCTCAGCTCCTGACCGAGCGCTCGGAGGTCTTCCTCGGTCCGCCCCACGCCCGTCACGCACAGCGCCGCCCGGCCGCGCGCGTCACGGGAGAACGTGACCTGAACGCCGTCGCGCTCGACGGTGAGGGATTGGTCGCGGGCGAGTTGGTCGGTCACCAATTCGCTTTGCTCGATCTCCAATTCGACTCGGGTAGGCCGTTCCCGTTCTTCCTTGGCGGCAGCCCGGTGCGCGGTGGCAGCGGCGGCTACTTGGTAGCCCAGCGTGGCCGCCGCCGCGGCCACGGCCGCGCTGAAGGCCGGCCACGCGAGAATGACGATTGGTGTCAAGACAGTGACGGCGCCCATGGCTCGGAGGAGGTTGATGGTTGGTGGCTGATGGTTGATGGTTTCTGGCGGTTGGACCGGGCGGGCGACGGTTCGTCACGTGGCAACCTGCAACCGAGGGCGGACAGACTGGAATTGGGTCGGGTCTGAGGCGCGCCTCGCTGGGATTCTGCTGGGGTTCTGCTTGTCTCGACCGGTCGTCTCGGCCACTTTTGCCCCTTTGTGAACCGACCGGGGTATCGGTGATGTTGCTGACAAGCTCTAATGTGTCGAGTGCGCAAGCGGAGATCGCGAATGCGATCCGTGCCGCGGCTCTGGCCATATTCGTGGGCGCGGCGGCGTCGGCGTCGGCGCAAGAGCGGGTCTTGGGCGCGGATATTTCCTACTGGAATTGCGGCAGTTCGAGCACAGGGATCTCTCAGGCCAACTGGAACATGGCCGCCGCCAGCGGGCACCGGCGGTTTGTCTTCATTCGGGCCACGCGCGGCGGCACCACGGGCGTGGACCAGAAGCAGGGCACTCCGGGCGGCGGCGACGTGTCGACCCTTTCCCGTCGGTACGACGATCCCCGATTTGTCCAGAACATCACCCGCGCCACTGCCGCAGGGATGATGGCCGGGCCGTATCATTTTGCGCGCCCGGACGTGGTGGGAAACACGGGCAAGGACGAGGCGGACCATTTCCTCCAGATGGCGGGGGCGTGGATGCGGCCCGGGTATTTGATGCCGATCTTCGACCAGGAGGCGGGCGCAGGCGGCGACGCGCTGGCCCAGTTTGCCATCGATTTTTCCGACCGCATCCACGCCGTTATACAGATTCGACCGGGCATCTACATCAACGGCAATTACTCGAGCATTCTTCAGGGGGCAACGGCGGCCCGGCGTGACTTGCTCGCCAAACCGGTCGCGTCCGTTCCCAGTGTCACTGGCCCTGCATTTCCGATGCTGTGGAACGCGCGCTATTCGGACAACAACAACCCCGACGCGATCCCCGTGCAGACGGGTAGCCCCAAGCACACCTACACAACGTACGCGGGGTATTACGGTCCGTGGGACGATTACGGCAACGCCGCCCCGTGGTCCTTCTGGCAGTATGCCAGCACGGTGTCGATTCCCGGATTCAATGCGGTCGACGGGACCGTGGATGGCAACGTTGCCCACGGCGACATCGAGTCCGTTCGCAACTCTCTTGTCCCGGCGGTTTGGTGGAGCGATCGCAGCGGAGATTGGAGCGCGCTGGCCAATTGGAACAGCGGTCAACCGGTCACGGCGCCGGTCACGCCCTCCGACCAGGCGACGCCCTACGCCACCGGCCCGCTGCCAGCGCCCCGTTTGCCGGGCGCGCCGGGGAGCGGCCCAACCTCCGGCCAGTATGACACGGTGATCATCGAGCGGCCCAAGGCGAACGTCACCGTCACCGTCTCCGCCGGAACCCACAACATCCGCAAACTCTACGTGCGCGAGGCGCTTGATCTCACGGGCGGCTCACTGACGATCAACTACGACCCGACCTACCGGGCCGATAACTCGCCCTATGTCCGGCACGCGGGGCCCGTGTCGGCCCAGTGCTCCGGTCCGGTCTCGATCGCCGGCAATGCCAGCCTGACCGTGCACACTCTGCAGGTGGATGCGACCCGGGTGCTGACGCTCGCTGGCGGCACGCTCACCTTCGACACGGTCCACCTGATGCCGCACGCGACCGAGCCGGCCACGATCCTGGTGACGGGAGACGTGCGGATGGATCCTCGATCGAATGCCGCCGGCACCATCGCCCGTGGCGCCGGCCCTGGCAGTACCGGGTCCATCGACCTGGGTGGCGGCATGCGCACAATCACCGTGGGCGATGGCTCGAGCGAGGTGGATCTCTCCCTCGACGTTCCGATGGCCAAAGGCGGCCTGGCGAAGGCCGGCCCGGGCACGTTGCGCCTCGGCTCGGCGAACACCTACGCGGGGGGCACCACCGTTTTGGCCGGGCGATTGCTCGTCACCAACCCCGTTGGGTCTGGCACAGGCGCCGGGGATGTGACGGTCGAGGGCGGCGTCCTCGGCGGCACGGGCGTCATTGCGGGCGCCGTGACCGTCGCCAGAGAGGGAACACTCGCTCCGGGCGTGTCCATCGGCACCCTCACGCTGCAGAGTCCGCCAGCCTTGCGCGGCATCCTCATCATGGAGATCGATCGTCAGGGCGGCGCGCCGGTGGCGGACAGGGTCGCCCTGACGGCTGGCACCTTGAGTTTCGGCGGGGTGCTGATGGTGACGAATGTGGGGGCCGTTTGCACAGGCGGCGAGGTGTTTCGGTTGTTCGCCGCGGTGGATTACGGCGGCGCGTTCTCGAGTTGGCAGTTGCCGGCGCTGGGCGTGGGACTGAACTGGTTTACGGACGCGCTGGTTGCCGACGGCACGATCGCCGTCAACCGTTGGCCGGTTGCGGGCGATCTGCTAACGCTGACCAATGTTGCGCCGGCGGTGTTGGAAATTCCCTTTGCGCTGCTGACGGGGAGCGCCACCGATGCGGACGGGGATGCGCTTTTCGTTTCGGGTGTTGCATCCGCGAGCACCAACGGGATTCCCTTGGTGATCGATGGGGATAGACCATTGCCTACGCGAATGAGGCCGGCGTCACCGACGAATTCAACTACACGCTCAGCGATGGCCGCGGCGGCTTGGCGACGGGCGCGGTGCACATTGTCAACATCGGCGCGAAGCCGGCGGCGTTGTTCGTCGGCCCGCCCACCGTCGGTGCCGGCGGCGTCCTGCTCCGATTCTCGGCTGCGCCCGGGTGGGCTTATGATCTCGAACGTTCAACGGACCTCGTCCATTGGCGGACGATCTGGACGACCGTTGCCCCAGCCAGCGGGAGCCTCGAGTATACGGACGACTTCGGGATTTGGGCGCGCCACCCGAGCTCGGCGTTCTACCGGTTGCGTTAGAATCCTTGACCGGTGAAATGTGCTGTCGACAAGTCAAGTGTGTGTGCTGCGGTGACGGGGTCAAGGGATTCTAACCTGCATTTCTCGCAGCGCGGCAGAGCCGCAACCAAAGTGAAGGGGCCACTCGCTATACCTCTGGTGCTCGACGAATGCGCTGGTCACCGCGCTGCGCCGGCGCTGCTGCGCAGCGCTGGGCAGCCCTAGAGAATGAACGACTTACCGCCCTGGCAGCGTGAGAATCTTCTCCAAACTGCACGAAGTGAACACATGGTAACACCATTTTTTCCACCGCGAAGCCGGAGTCCTCAAGAGAAGTCAGCATGCAGGTTAGAAAAGCAAAACCGCGCCCGAGTGGATGGAGGGAACTGGGCAACAGAGTGTCGCTGTACCCGCGAGGATTCGGGAGCGCTCTGAACCTCAGTTTCCCCTGTGCGGGCGCGGTTTTGCCACAGCCCGGATTTCGTTGTCATCTTCCCCGTGGTGAGAAATCCGGGCTAAGGAGCGAGGTGTGGGAAAGAGGGGCGGGGATAGACGGGGACTTGTCATGCCTATGCGGACTGGGATTTGGTCTGAGGCGCGGCTCGCTGGGGTCTCGCCAGAGGACATCCATCAGCATGTTGTCGATCCGGTTCGAGCTCCGCGCACCGGGGCCGCATCTTTCCGCGACGCAGGAGCGGAAAGATTTGGCTCACAGCTCCATCCGGCGGACGGGCGCCTCGCCCGGGGTGTCGCGCGGCACGCTGGCGTTGCGGGCCCGGCCCTCGGCCCAGGCGCGCAGGCGGCTGATCTGCTCGTCCATCGTCTTGGCCAGCGGCACGGTTTGGCGCAGGGCTTCGACGACATGCTCCGTCGCCAGGTCGGTCTCCGTGTAGAACGCGTCGTAGAGGCCGCTGATGATCGCCTCCTCGATCTCCGCCCCGCTGAAATTGGGGGTCCGTTCGACCAGAGCCGGCAGATCGAACTTCGCCGGGTCGCGTCCGCGCTTGGCGAGTGAATGCGGAAGATCTCCGCGCGTTCCTCGACCGAGGGCAGGTCCACGTAGAAGATCTCGTCCAGCCGCCCCTTGCGGAGCAGTTCGGGCGGGAGTTGGGAGATGTCGTTGGCGGTGGCCACGACGAACACCGGCGCGGTTTTCTCCGAAAGCCATGTCAGGAATGTGCCGAACACCCGTGCGGTCGTGCCGCCGTCGGTGGCTCCCGAGCCTTGCGAGCCGGCGAAGGCCTTGTCGATTTCGTCCACCCATAGAATGGCCGGCGCCACGGATTCCGCGACGGTGATCGCTTTGCGCACGTTTTCCTCGGACGAGCCGACCAGGCTGCCGAACATGCGGCCCATGTCGAAGCGGAGAAGCGGCAGTTGCCAGAGGCTGGACACGGCCTTGGCGCAGAGACTCTTGCCGCACCCCTGCACTCCGAGCAGCAGGATCCCTTTGGGCGGGGGCAGGCCAAACTGGCGGGCCTGAGCCGTCAGTGCCCGGGCCCGCCTCTGGAGCCAGTCCTTGAGCATGGCCAGTCCGCCGACGTGGGCGAATGTCTCGTCGGTGGCGTAGTATTCGAGCAGGCCGTTCTTGCGAATGATCTGCTGCTTTTCGGCGAACACCTCGTTCACGTCATCGCCGCTGAGCCGCTCGTCCTTGACGATGATCTTGGCGAAGACGTTTTCCGCCTCGCCCAACGTCAGACCCGAGCGCGGCCTGCAACAGCCGCTCGCGGCCCGGGTCGTCCAGTTCGATCCGCACCTGCTTGAACCCGCGCACATCCTCGACGATCTTGTCCAACAACTCCGCCAGCTCGTCGCGCGTCGGCAGCGGATGGTTCAGCACCGTCACTTCCTTCTCCAGCTCCGTCGGGATCTCGAGCGTTGGCCCGATCAGGATGATCGGTCTTGTAACTGTTCTTCAGGTGCAGCGCGATTTCCTTGAGCTTGCGCACCACGGCGAAGTTGTTCTTGGTCAGAAACGGGTGAAAGTCCTTGAAGACGTAAATGGCCGGCTCGACCTGGTCAATCACCAGGTCCAGCGCGACCAGCGGATCCTTGCTGGGCGCGTTCCGATGCTTCTGCGACTGGATGGACGTGCCGGCCGGCACGATGCCGGTGGTGTAACTCCACTCGAAGACCTTCTTCTGGCGCTTCTGAGCCACTTGCACGACCAGGTTCTGCACCCGCATCTCCTCGCTCGAAAGAACGTAGAGGATCGGGTAGCGCGCACGAATCAGCGTTTCGATTTCCTGGGCAAAGGTCATAGGGAAGGCGCTTCAACGCTTAACATCCAACGTCCCGCCGTCGTCTTCATGCTCCCGGCTCTTCGGTTTGTCTGGCGCAGAGTGCGCCAAACAGGCCGAGGCCGCAAGCCGCGCCGCGAAATGCGAATCGTCGGGATTCAATCCACGCAGCATGCCCGCGAAGACCGGCGTCAGGTCGTGGGCGAGCACCCGCCCATCGGGCAGGATCAGCACTTCGCTCGTCAGGGCCAGCGCCGCCTCGCGGGCTCTCCGCCCCTTTGCTGCTGCTCTTGTGTCCGCCCGGGCGTGAGCACTCTCGCCCGTGCTAGCGCGCATGAGTGCACCTTTCGATGACAAAGGCTCTGCGCTCTTCAGAAGTTGGTGAGAAGTGCGCGCCAGGGGAGCCGACGCCGCGGTTCGATCGGTCGCGGACGAGGCGGTTTCTTTGTGCGGCTTTCGGTGTGCGCTGTTCATGAGCTGTTCAAAGCGGCAGCCGGCGTCATTCGACCAGATGCAATTCCGATTCGATGGCAATCTCGCGGGCGCGCCGCGCCTCGCCGACGGAGAGCGGGCGGTTCAACTCCTGATGCCGATGCGCTTGCCAGCCCGGCCAGAAGCCGGTCCTGAGACTGACCTTGACGCCAGGAACATGCTGGCTGAGCCAGGCGGCGATCGGTTGCCAGCAGCATTCCAGATGCCCGGGCATCGCCAGATGACGCACGATCAGGTCGGCGTGCAGGGCGGCCCAAACCACGTTCTCCCGCACCACCGCGCAGTAATGGGCTGCGTGGGCCAACCGCGCGGCGCAGGTGTCGTTGCCGAACTTGCAGTCGATGCACCATACGTCGAAGAGCCCCTGCAACAACTGACGGCTGACGGCCGATCCGTAGCCGTTGGTCTTCAAGACGAGCTTGGCGTCGTCGGGCAGCGCCGCGACCAGTTCGAGCAGGAACGGCACGTGAACCGTCGGTTCGCCCCCCAGAATTGTGACCGTGCGAGCTCCTGTCGCCAACGCCTCTGTGGCCCGTCGGGCCAGCGCCCGCGCCGAGATCGCTTCGCCCGCGCCCGGATTCCAGCTTCGCGCGCCCGTGATGCAGAAGGCGCACCGAAGATCGCATCCGCTGAGCGCCACCGCAAACGTCGGAATCAGTTCGAGTTCCTCGCCCATCTCGATCTGGGCCGTGTGAACGCGCGTGCGGTCATTGGCACCGCACAGGCCCAACTCGCCCGCCAGCCGGTTCGCCCGGCAATCGTGCGCGCAAAGCCGGCATTGGGCCAGACCCTCCCGCGCCCGAATGGCACGCCCCGCCGCCATGAACCGCCGGCCTGGCGTCCGACTGCTGGCGTGGGCGTCCGGGCGCCACGACCTGGCCACCTGCGCGTCGCGTTCGATCTGCGCAACTGTCATGCTTGATTGGACCGGGCACCGGCGCGGATGTCACACGCAACGCGGCGTTTCGGCACTCGAAGGTAGGCTTCTTGCGGCGCCCCCGAATGATCGGGGTATGAACACATTCCACGCGCCAGCACGTCCGAAAAACGACGAAAAAAACGACCACAAAAAGTGTTGACAAACGTCGCGGGACTGCCGAGTCTGCGCGTCGTTCGCACAAGAATAAGGCGTGTCATGGCGTTTCATATGAATGCACCAAGAATGGCGGTGTGGCTTTCGAGCGTTGTGGTGAGTGTTGGCGTGCTGGCCTACGAACCGATCAGTCTCACCAATCCCAGTTTCGAGCAGCCTGGAACGGGGCCTGTTTCTGACCCGCTTAAAATCAAAGGCTGGAACGGTGAGAGCGGCGTCGAGATTCCGGGCTGGGCCAGCGACACGGCAGCAGTGGACTCTGGCGTCGAGTCGGGTTGGCCGGGAAGCACCGACGGTTCCTGGTCGGGTTTCTTGATGAACGGCGACCCTTCGGTCTATCAATTGACCGACTGGACGATCTCGGTGGGAGACGTTTTCGAATTCAAGGTTGACTTCCGCGACAACTGGTCCGAGACAGGGCCGGCCCAGATCTTCCTGGGACTTTTCTACGACAACGCGGGCGTTCGCACAATGGCCACAGGCGGCATTTTTTCCTACACAGCCCCTTCCGAGACCGAGCCGTGGGCGACCGCCGCTGTGCTTTTCGATTCGGCGGACACCCCCGCCGCTGCCGGCCAAAAGATCGGGATCGAGATGTTGAACGCAACCGGAATCGCGGGGGGAGCGAATGCGAATTCATGGATGGGCGTCGATAACGTTCGCCTCAGCGTCACCCCCATTCCTGAACCGGGCACCGTCAGCCTGCTCGCAGGCGCCTTCATCGGGCTGGCTCTGATGCGCCGGCGCAGCTAATCTCGCACTTTCCTTAGACAAGCCGCCTTCCTCTGTGGGAGGCGGCTTTTTCGTTTTCCACACCAGCCTTCCGACGGGGCCTTTGGGCACACCCGGTCGTCCGCCACGGTTGGCATGAAGGTGGCTCACAGAGGCCGGAAACAGTCGACAGATGGAATCGATCAAAGATGAACATGGATGACAGCCGAGACGGCGCAGCGGCTCGAGGGTGTTCGGGAGGGCCCAGCCCAATCCCCACGCTGTGCTTAGCCCGCATTTCTCGCAACTTTCGATGTCATCTTACCGGTCACCGTCACATTGCACCTGAAATGCGGGCTGTCAGAAATCCGCGCCCCGAACAGATGGACCCAATCTCGACCACACTGTGTCCGCGCGCCCGGGTCGCCCAAGCGGCTGGGGCGCGTCCCGGCGTTGGTGAACCGATGAGCCAATTCTGCTTGCTGGGCGCGGGTTTCATAGACCCGGAAATCTCACCCGCGGACCATCCAGAATGCCGCGACCGCCCCACTGGTGAGATTTCTGGGTTAGGATTCTCCAAGCCCGCAGGGAGAGAGGCGCCCAAGGGTCGACTTGATGACCATCTGCTCGGGTTCTCGATGATTCTACGGCTGATGGTGGCGTACGCGCTCTGCTTCTGCCTGCCTGCGGTCATCGGCGTCGAGCCAACCCCTCCGGATCCCAGACTCGAACGCGCCCGCCAGTTCAGCCCTTCCAGCCGCGGCACGCCGATCATCATTTCAGAGATCATGTACCATCCGTGCGAGCCGGGTGGCACCGAAGCCCTCGAGTATATCGAATTGTTCAATAGCGAACCTGTGGCCGAAGACTTGAGCGGTTACCGCATCTCTGGCGCGGTGGATTACGAGTTCCCCGCCCACGCGATGATAGCCGGACGCAGTTTTCTGGTTGTGGCGCGCGAGCCGGCAGCCCTCGCCGGCGCTTCTGCTCTTACGGGAGTGCTGGGGCCGTGGGACCAAAGCCTGCCCAATGACGGCGGCACTGTCCAATTGCGGAATCGCGCGGGTGCACTCCTCCTCGAAGTGGAGTACTCGGATCGACCGCCGTGGCCGGCAGCGGCGGACGGCGCCGGCCACTCGCTGGTGCTGGCTCGCCCCGATTACGGCGAACGTTCGGTCGAGGCCTGGTCGGTGAGCGCCCAGGTTGGCGGCTCGCCTGGCCGGGCCGACCCGGAAGTCGCCGATGCACTCGAAGGGGTGGTGATCAACGAGTTTCTGGCCCACCCGGACGAGGCCCAGACCGACTTCATCGAGCTGTTCAATCGCGGCACGCAGACCGTTGATCTGTCCGGATGCGGGCTCAGCGATCGCGTCGGCACGAACAGATTCGCCATCCCGGCAGGGACTCAGATCGCTCCAGGCGGGTGGGCGGTTTTTTCGGAGATCGATCTGGGCTTTGGTCTGAGCAGCGAAGGTGAAGCGGTTTTTCTGGTTCGCGCCGATGGCTCCCGGGTCATCGATGCGATCCGGTTCGAGGGCCAGGCCCGAGGAGCTTCGTCAGGGCGCTCGCCGGACGGAGCGCCGGGCATCCGTCCATTGACGCAACCCACGCCGGGCACGACCAACAGCCCGCCCAGGGTCCACGACGTCGTTATCAACGAGATCATGTATCACCCGATCTCGGGCCAGGCCAAAGACGAATACGTCGAACTCCATAACCGGGGCACCAACGCAATCGACGTGGGACACTGGCGCTTCGTCGATGGGATCGACTTCATGATTCCGCCGGGAACAGTCCTCCCGGCCGGTGGCTACCTGGTCGTTGCCCGCGACCGCGCCAACTTGTTGAGCAAGCACGCCCAACTCGACTCTGCCAACACGGTGGGGGATTACGAAGGACAACTGTCGGACCGCGGTGATCGTGTGGCCCTGGCCAGGCCGGACGATCCGCAACTGCCTTTCCAGAATCTCGTGGTGGTGGACGAGGTCGCCTACAGCGACGGCTGGGGGCAATGGACGGACGGGGGCGGCAGCAGTCTCGAGTTGATCGACGCGCACGCCGACAACGCCCTGGGCCCGAACTGGCAGGGAAGCGACGAGACCGACAAAGCCCCTTGGACCGACATCGAGCACACGGGGGTGATCGATAATCAGGCTGGGACTATGGAGGAACTGCAGGTCTTCTGCCAGCAGGGCGGCGAGTGTCTCCTGGATAATATCGAACTGAAGAAATCGGGCGAGAGTGCCAATCGCGTGAGCAACCCCAACTTCGAAACCGGGCTGGGCGGCTGGGAACGGCTCGGCACCCACGAACGGTCCGGGTTGGAAGCCGCCGAGGGCTATGCCAGCAGCCGCAGCCTGCATGTGCGGGCCTCAAGCCAAGGGCGTTATACCATCTCCGTCTACCGCATCACCTATGACCGCCTCTCGACGGCAATCGCGGCTCCCAACGCTGGCGAGACGTTCACCATCCGCGCCAAGGGCCGCTGGATCGCTGGGTGGCCTTTCGTCATCATCGGAGTCAAGGGGCACGCGTTGGAGGCCGTGGGCGCCCTCGCGGTTCCGGACAACCTCGGCACTCCCGGCGAGCCCAACAGCCGACGGGTGGTCAATGCCGGGCCGGCTATCGACGATGTCCAACATAGCCCGGTGCTGCCGGCCGCCGCTCAACCGGTGATCGTTTCCGCCCGTATTCAAGATCCGGACGGTGTGGCCAATGTCGTGCTCCGCTGGCGCAACGACAGCATCGCCGGCCGCGTCGAGACAACGCCGATGACGGATTCCGACGGCGACGGCGTGTACCGCGCGACTCTGCCCGGTCAACCGGCTGGGCAGATTGCCTCCTTTGCGGTGTTGGCGACCGACGCCGCCGTGTTGTCCGCCACCAACCGCTTCCCGGGACCGCCACCGGCCGGCGCGCCGGCGCTCGAATGCCTTGTTCGGTTCGGCGACAAGCTGCCGGCCGGCGTGTTCGGCGTGTACCGCCTTTGGGTGTCGTCCACCAACGTCGCGCGGTGGCAGGCCCGGGAAACCCGGAGCAACGAGCCGGTGGACACGACTTTCACCTACGACGACTACCGCACGGTGTACAATGCCAACGTTCGGTATCGCGGCAACTGGCGGGACTTCGACGACTACCGTCTGGCCGCCTACATGGTCGAGTGCCCGAAGACGGAGCGGGTTCTGGGCGACTCGGAAGTGGCCATCGACTTCATCAGCCTCAACGGAGACAACGGCACCAGACAACAGGAGAAACACGCCTACTGGATGGCCCGGCAAGTCGGTCTGGCCTCGATTGCCATGCGCTACGTGCACGTCAGCGTGAACGGTTCCGCCCTGTTCCGGTACGATTCCCTCTCTCCCGCCCGCACGCTCTGCGCCAGTTGGTACGGAGACGATGATCCACACGTGTACGAGCAGCTTTATCCCCACGAGCCGTTCGCCAACTACACGACCACGGGAGGCGTCAAGAAGCAGGCCAAATACCGCTACTGCATGCGCAAGAAGGCCACCACCACGCCGGATGACGATTTCTCCCCTCTCTACCGGGTCATCGATGCCTTGAGGGCGCCGACCGACGATCTCTACGTCGCCCGCGTCTCTGCGCTGGCCGATATCCGAAGCTGGGCTGGGTACTGGGCCGTCAATCGCATGTGCGGCAACTGGGACCACTACACCTCGCCCGGCTATCCCCACAACATGTACACGTACATCCCGCCTTACGGACGATCCCGACTGCACGTGAACGATACGGATGGCGCATTCCAAACGTCCTTCAGCCTCTTCCCGGACGCCGGTTACCTGCCCAGCATCATGTTCGCCAAACCCGAGTTTCGACGCGTTTACTGGCGGCTCGCCTGTGACATGGCCCGGGGTCCCATGGACCCGTCCGTCAGCGGGCCCCGGCTCAGCGCCTGGTACCAGGCCTTCCGCGATAGCGGCATCGCCGCCATCGGGCCAAGCGAAATGAGCGCATGGATCACCGCGCGCCGAAACGAATACCTTCAGAGTCTGGCCCCGATGACCAACGTCGCCTTCGCGGTCATCACTCCCGACACCGTGACGAACGCCACGCCCCTGACCATCAGAGGCAGCGCGCCGATCGCAGTGACGGCCATCGAGGTCAACGGCCAGCCCCATGCCGTCCAATGGGTGGCCGAGACCACATGGCAGACCCGGGTTGCGCTCGCCCCGGGCGCGAATGTCCTGGCCTTCCATGCCCTCGACGAACAGGGGATGATCGTCGGGAACGCCACACGAACGGTCACCTACACCGGACCGGGCGTCTCTCTCGATGGGAAGCTCGCCATCACCGAGATCATGTACCACCCCGCGGCGCCCTCATCGAGTTTTGTCGAAATCCATAACCTCTCCTCGACCGAGACTCTCCCCCTGGGCGGGCTCCGTGTGGACGGAATCGATGCGGTGATCGGACACGGACGATTCATCGCACCAGGCGGTTACGCGGTCCTGGCCGGGAACCTGCCGGGGTATCAATCAAGCTACGGTAACGCCGAAGTGGTGGTCGGCGAATTCAGCGGTACCCTCGATAACGGCGGCGAGACCCTAAGCCTGCAATGGACGCAGGGGACAAACCGAACCGTTCTGGATCGGGTGACCTATAGCGACAATCCTCCGTGGCCAACTGCTGCCGATGGCGGGGGCGCGTCCCTCCAATTGATCGATCCGTCGCACGACAATGACCGGATCGGCAACTGGAGCGCGATCGATCCCTCCGGTACAGCGCCGTTGGCGACGCCCGGCAAACCGAATAACGTCGCCGCGCAGTTGCCGGCCTTCCCGCTTCTTTGGATCAACGAAGTCATGCCCTCGAACGTCCACGTGCTCGCGGACAACCACGGCGAGTTTGACCCTTGGATCGAAGTGTTCAACGCCGGTACGACCGAACTCGATCTCGCCGGGTGCTTTTTGAGCAGCGAGCCGTCCAATCCCCGCCAATGGGCCTTCCCTGTTGACTGGACCATCGGGCCCGGACAGCGGTTGCTGGTGTGGGCGGATGGCCAGCCCGAACAAACCACGGGCATCGACCTGCACGCCGCATTGCGACTCGACCCTGTGCGCGGCACCGTGGTGCTCGCCCGACAGCACCTCGACCGCACTCTCGTGCTGGATGCTCTCGAGTATGTCGATGTCGCTGTTGACCGATCGTATGGCTCTTTCCCGGACGGCGACCCGCACGCCCGTCAGGTCCTCTACGAGCCCACTCCGGCCATGCCCAACAGTGGCGCCTGGCCGCCCGTCTTCGTCAGGATCAACGAATGGATGGCCGACAACTCCCGCACGCTGGCCGACCCCGCCGATGGCGATTTCGAGGATTGGTTTGAACTCTACAACGCCGGAACCAACGACGCCGACCTTGCCACCTACACCTTGACCGACGACCCTGACAACCCAGCGAAGTTCTCGATCCCGCCGGGCACGATCATCCCGCCGGGCGGGTTCCTGCTGGTCTGGGCCGACGAGGAGACAGACCAAGACACCGCAGGTCAGGATCTCCACGTGAACTTCAAGCTCGCGCAGGCCGGCGAGCAGATCGCTCTGTTTGATCCGAACGGCGCGTCAGTCGATACTGTCACTTTCGCTCCGCAGTCCGGCGACATCAGCCTCGGGCGCTACCCCGATGGCGCCGATTTGCCCGCGTACGAAATGGTGGAGCCGACCCCGCGCAGCCCCAATCGCCTCACCGGCGGAAACCGCCCACCCGTATTCGAGTTGGTACCCGCACAGACCGTCGCCGAGGGCAGCCTGTTGGCTTTCACGGTCAAAGCCACCGATGCCGACCCCGGTGAGACGGTGCGCTACAGTCTGGGGACCGGTGCCCCTGGCCAAGCGGTGTTGGATGCCCAAACCGGCGAGTTCCGTTGGACCCCCGGCGAAGCCGACGGACCGGCGCACCTGAGTCTTCTCATCCACGGTCAGGACGACGGAACGCCGGTGCAGGTCGCGACACTCAGGGTTAACGTGACCGTGACGGAAGTGAATGAACCGCCCCGACTCGATCCGATCGCCGACCAGGCCGTGCGCGAGGGTGAAACGTTTGCGCTCCAGGCGGCGGCGTTCGATGCGGACCAACCGCCACAGCGGCTGACATTCTCCCTGGCGGATGGAACCCCGACCGGCCTGTCCGTTGACGCCGTTACCGGTTGGATCCTGTGGCCGGTCGATGCGGACCAGGGGGCCGGCACCCACGATGTGACCGTGCGGGTCACCGACGACGGGGCGCCACCGCTCAGCGCCGAGGCGACCTTCCGTCTCGCCGTCGAGGCCGGTCTGCATTTGGTCATCAACGAGATCATGTTCAATCCGACGGCAAGCGACACGGAGTTCATTGAATTCGTGAATACTTCGTCGAGGGCCACCGTGAATCTCGCCGATCTGCAACTCACCGCCGACAACCTCGCGTTTGCCTTTCCAGGCGGCATGACGCTCGGGCCCGACGCGTTCGTTCTCGTGGTTCGGGATCGCACCGCCTTTGAAGCCGCTTACGGCACGGGCTTGCCCATCGCCGGTTCTTGGGTCGGCAACCTTGCCCCGACCGGCGATCGGGTCCGGGTGACGCGCGCTGCGCCGAATGGGCAGGATGAGATCATCGACGAGGTGCGTTTCGAAGCCGGAGCGCCGTGGCCCCAGGCGGCCGATGGCCAGGGCGGCTCGCTCCAGTTGATCGACGCCCGACAGGACAACACCCGAGTCGGCAATTGGGCTGCCGTCGCGTCTCTCGACTTCGTCCAGTCACGCCCTCTTTTGGCGCTTACCAACGTGTGGCGCTACGAGCAATCAGGCGAGGATCTTGGCATCGCCTGGCGCCAGCCCGACTACAACGACGCCGCATGGCCCTCCGGGCGCGCCTTGCTCTATGTGGAAAACGCCGCCTTGCCGGCAGCGAAAAACACGCCGCTCACCATCGGTCCGATGACATTCTACTTTCGCACCACCTTTTTTTACGATGGCCCAACCGCAGGTCGGCGCCTTCAGATCAACACCGTCCTGGATGACTCCGCCATCATCCATCTCAATGGCAGCGAATTGTTGCGCGTCGGCTTCGATCAGGCGGACGATGTCGCGTTCCACACTCCTGCTGGGCGGTTGGTGGGCGACGCCGCATTGGAAGGCCCGTTCTTGATCGAATGGGACACGCTCAGAAAGGGGACGAACGTCGTGGCGGTCGAGGTCCACCAGAATAATGCCGGCAGTTCGGACATCGTGTGGGGAATGGACCTCGAAATCGAGGGCGGAGCCGAATCGGCGACGCCGGGCCGAGTGAACTCGCTCGTGCGGGTCCTGCCGCCTTTTCCACCCGTCTTCCTCAACGAAGCGCTCCCTGTGAATACCGCCGGACTGCTCGACAACATCGGCGAGCGCGAACCGTGGATCGAGCTCGTCAATGCGGGGCCTCTCCCCGTTTCACTTGATGGGTGGTTTCTGTCGGACTCGTTCACTGACCTGACCAAGTGGCCGTTTCCGCCCGGATTCGCGCTCGAAGGAACCACGTTCCGTCTCCTCTGGGCAGACGGCGAGGCCAACGAAACCACCGGCACTGACTTCCATTCCGGTTTCCGACTTGCCAATGGCGGCGTGCTCGCGCTGGTCCGAATGCAGGCGGACGCGCCCAAGGTCGTCGATTACCTGCGCCTGCCGATGTTGGCTGAGGACACCTCCTACGGTGCTTTGCCCGACGGACAGGGTCTGGCGCACGAGATTCTAGACCATCCCACACCCGGCGAGCCGAACCGCCGTCTCCCGGCGCCGGAACTCGTCAACCTGCGGATGGATCCCGACGAAGGCATTCGCTTTGAGTGGACGGCCATCCCTGGCCTCAGATACCGCGTGGAAGGCGTGTCGAGCTTGGTGGGTCAAGCTTGGATCATGTTGAAGGAATCGGTCGCGCAGACCACGACCATGCACTTCGCGGAACCCCCAGGGGTCACCATGCGGTACTACCGCGTCGTCATTCCTTAATGGCGGAGAGAGGGAGATTCGAACTCCCGGTGGGGTATGAGCCCACTCACGCTCTCCAGGCGTGCGCATTAAACCACTCTGCCATCTCTCCGACCGTAATTACCCGACACTAGCGTGCTTAACAATCCTGACCCGATCATCTGATACTGCAATCTGATACGGTTTACCCGTCAAAGAACCACCGCCGCACGGCTCGATCGCCATCAGTGACTCCCGGCGCTGGAACCGCCCATCACCGACCGGACGAACCGTTAGTCGCACGAATTGGCCCCTCGGGCAAGCTCATTCGGGTGCTCGTTCGGCGGCTCATCCGGAGGGCGCATCCTGCTTCCGTGACTCCGCCCTCCCTTCCGGCGACTGGAACTTCTTACGATTCGGAATCTAGCACAAAAACCGGCTCTAAGGCCTGAAATCGACCGCGGTTTTCGATGGGACCAACTGGCATTCAATAACTTAGCCAGGCGACACCACGAAGGAGAAAGGAAGTTCCACTGTGCCCGCCCGGGTTCGCACCCTTCGTCGTACCACGCGCCGTTGCGAGGGTGGTGTCTTCATTCTCCAGGAGTCGTGACTTGAAAGGAGGGGCAACCGCGAGAGACGCCGAACACGCGAAAAGACAAGAGGCTTGATGTTCACTACCCTCGCCGCGTTCGAGTGTTTAGCCCGCATTTCTCGCCAACTTTTGACGTCATCTGATCGGGCACCGTCACATTTCACCTGAAATGCGGGCTCTCAGAAACCCGCGCCCCAAACAGATGGACCCAATCTCGACCACATTGTGTGCGCGTGCCCGGGTCGCCCACGCGGCTGGGGCACGTCCCGGCGTTGATGAACCGATGAGCCAATTCTCCTTGCTGGGCGCGGGTTTCATAGACCCGGAAATCTCACCTGCAGACCATCAGGAAGGCCGCGATCGCCCCATCGGTGCGATTTCCGGGTTAGGATCGTTCCCTTTCGTTCGTTTGCGGTCTTAAGGGTCTGTGCAAAAATGAACTCCGGTTTTGCTGGAGGGGATTTGGCTCGCTGGCGAGGCGCGACGAGGGAGCATACCCTAAGTGCCGAGATGGTCGAGCACGAGTTCGGCTGAGACATCCATGCGCTCGAACCAGTCGCCCAGCATCCGCAGCGCGGCATAGCCTTCGGCCAGTAAGAGGGTCAAGGCGGCCAAGGCGGCGGCGGGCAGCACGAGGCTCCAGGAGACCCAGAGTTGTCCGACAAAGAAGACTGCTGCGAAAGCGGCGGCTGGCAGGAGCAGAGCCAGGGCAAGGGCGGTCATCTGGCCGATCATGAACAGAATATTGCGTCCCATGGCTTCGAATCCGCGAGCCTGTCCGGGTCCCATGCGGGCCCAACCGGGGAACAGCAGCACCGCGGCGTTGTGGATCAAGAGCGAGATCAGGTTCAATCCTGGGGCCACCAGGCCGAGCGCGAGGGCGATCGCCAGTCGATCCGAGGCTGAGGGTCCTTTGCCGGGACCCAACTCGGGAAAGAACGCGACGCCCCAGGCCAGACAGAGGCACTGGACAGTGGTGAGCACGAGGGCAGGGGCGAGGATCTCGCCGAGCACGAGTTGCCAGCCCGGCATAGGGTAGGTCTTGAGAGCGTCAATCATGGCCAAGTCCTGCCGCAGATCCATCGTCAGCATTTGGGGCACCACGAGGAAGAGCATCGGGATCAGTGCCACCGGGAGCAGTCCCACAATTTTGAGGCCCACCGAGTTCGGCATGAACTGCCGCATCATGATGGTCCCGACGACCGCCAGCAGCGATATCGCCACCCAGAACCGCGGTGTGAAGGCGGTTCCCATGGAAATCAGGTTCTTCCAGAACAGCGCGACTGGCCTGTAGCCCACCGGGGCCAAGGGGAAAGGCGCCGCCTGTTTTCTCGCCTGAGTCGTTGCCTGCCAGCGGCCCGAGCGGGCCGCTGCGAGGGCTGCCGCTCGTGTCTTGGCGTGCTCGATGGTGGCTTCCTCGAATGAGACTTGCGATCGCACGACCCAGACGTAGAGGGCCGCGAGCAACCCTGTTGCGGGGACGAGCGCGAGCGCGAGACTGCCCACCGAATCGGCCAGCACGGGTCGTATCATCGCGCGGAGCGGGAGCAGCAGCCAGAACCATGGTCCTGACTGCGCGGTTTGGCTGAGGGAGTCGGCCAATCGGCGCAGGTCGGCCAGATCCTCGATTGACGGCGCTCTCAGGCTCGCTTTGGCCCACACCCAGAACGTTGCCGCCAGCAGTACCAGAACACTCAGCACGAGCAGGCGGCGTCGGCCTGGGGTGACGCCTCGATCCATCAGGCGCGTCCGCGCAAAGGCGGCGCCGAGTCGATGCAATTCGAGCGCCGCGAGGATGAACCACCAGCCAATCCAATGCATCCAGGCGTGGCCACCCTGGACGAACCGCCCGGAGAAGAACGCCATGATCAGGGCTCCGAACAGCAGCGGAATCTGGGAACGGAGAATGCGGTAGTGAATGAGCGTGGTGCGGCCGATCGGCGCCGGGAACAGAAAGGCGATCTCCGCCTCTGTCAAATCGAGCGCTGCCCGTTGCGCTGGGAGCAGCCACGCTGCGGATGCCAGGAGCGCCAGCAGGAGGGCGGCGCCGATTTCGAGCAACACGCGATATTCGGCGCCGAGTTCATCGAGGGGCGTCTGGGGCATCGTCGCTGATCGAGTATTCGAGAGAAGTCCGCGGATCAGAAAGAAATAGACATACGCTGCGCCGGCGACAGTTCCAGCGAGGTACTTAGGCTGACGCAATCTGCGCACCTGGACCCGGCCGCGATTCCAGAACAGGCGCGTCTGCAGATAGACCAGTGCACGAAACATAGTCAAGCCACCCACTTCTGCCACTCTGCACTCTTCACTTCGTCACGTCTTCAACGGCCGCCGGTTGCGCGGAAAAACACTTCCTCGAGGCTCGCATCGGGAATCGACTCGGCAAATTGGCGGCGGACGTCGTCGATCGTTCCGTGGGCCACGCGTTTGCCGTGTTTGAGGATCAGCAGGTGTGTGCAGATTTCGTCCACCAAATGGAGGAGGTGGGAACTAATGAGCAGCGCCATGCCGTTGGCAGCCCGCTGGAGGATTGTGTCTTTCATGCGGCGGATGCCGTACGGGTCCAGACCTGTCAACGGCTCATCGAAGAAAGCGACCTGGGGAGAATGGAGCAGGCCGCAGGCAATCGCCAGTTTCTGTTTCATGCCGCGCGACAACTCGCTCGGGAGGGCGTTCGCCTTGTCGGCGATCTCGAGTTCGTCGAGCAACTGTTCTCCCAGGCGCGCCGCGTCTGCCACCTGATAGAGCCGCGCCGTAAAGGTCAGGTGCTGGCGGACAGTGAGGTACTCGAACAAGCGGGGTTCGTCCGGGAAATAGGCGAGCACTTGTTTGGCTGCGAGCGGTTCGGTCGCCAAGTCATGCCCGCCAATCCGGATCGAGCCTCCCGCGGGCGGCATGATTCCCGCCAGGCAACGCAACGTCGTCGTTTTGCCGGCTCCGTTGGGTCCGACTAATCCCAACACCTCGCCTGGGCGGACCACGAACGACAGGCCGCTTACGGCTGCGAAATCGCCATACAATTTCGTGAGACCTTCAACTTCGATCATACAAGAGGGCCGGGTCTTCGCGCTCCTGCGTCGCGGAAAGACACAGCGCCGCCGCGCGCCGTTCGAGCAGGGACGACAACGTGTTGTCGGTTCAGGACTTTAGCGAGGCTTCGCCTCAGACCGGCGAGGCGTGTGAACGGTTCGGGCCACTGAGTGTCCACCACGATCACCGGCGCCCGACGCCTCGCTAGGTGGCACCGCTGCGCGGCGCGAAAACTGACTCATTGAAGCGAGGCGCGCCTAGACCAAAGCCTCAATCGTCAACCTCATGAATCGACCTGTCGTTTTCTTGCCCTTCTCTCCCGCGCCTCACCATGAGAATCCTGGATTCCTGAACGCAGCAGAAACCTGGCTTGTTGACAACGCATTTTGAACTTCCAGGATTCTAGTGAATGCCCCCAGGGAGTAAAGCCGGGAGACGGGAGCACGATCAAGGGCGAGGAATCGTGAGAGCCGACTAAGGGTCTGTGCAAAAATTTCTTCCGATTTTGGCGGGAGCGCCACCGGGCCAGATGCGAGGCTCGAGGGAGGGAGTGTATCCGCAGCGATACTCGACCGACCGAGGAACGAAGCAGATGGCCCGGTGCCGCCCCGCCCCGCAGGGCTGGGGGGCTTTGGCTCGCTGGCTTCGTTGCTCCTCGGTCACAGACCGCTGCGGGTATGCTCCCTCGTCGCGCCTCGCCAGCGAGCCAAATCCCCTCCAGCAAAACCGGAGTTCATTTTTGCACAGACCTAAGCTCGGGCACAGCCGTGTGGGTCGCGCGTGCTTGCAACATCGAGGGGGGAACGGCGGATGTCTGCCGTCCAGGGGCGCGACAAAAAGAGAGTGCCTTTGGAGGGGGCGCGCACTACACTGCATCTGTGGCCATTGGATGGCACATTGCTGTGGCAGTGACGGGGTACCTCATCGGGTCGATCCCGACAGGTTATCTCGTTGCGCGCAGCCGGGGTGTTGACATCCGCAAGGTGGGCAGCGGCAACATCGGGGCTACGAATGTCCTTCGCTCGCTGGGCAAGCCGGCGGGGATTCTCGTTTTGGCACTGGATGCGCTCAAGGGGGCGCTGGCGTGTTGGCTGCTTCCGTTGGCGGCAGAGGCATGTGCGGGCGCCGGCGCCGAGCCGCATGTCGAGACGCTGCGGATTTTGGCCGGGATAGCGGCTATCCTGGGCCACAACTACACCTGCTGGCTGCGGTTCAAGGGGGGGAAGGGAATCGCCACGTCGGCAGGAGTTTTGGTTGTGTGGATGCCGACCGCTTTGGGGCTGGCGTTGGCGGTTTGGGTGTTGGTGTTTGTTGTGTCCGGTTACGTCTCGCTGGCGTCGATCCTGGCGGCGTTCGCGCTACCGTTCATTGTTTGGCTGACGGGCAGCAGCGCGACGTTGATCGTTGTCGCGGCGGTGCTCGGCGGCCTGGCCATTTACAGACATCGGTCGAACATCAGGCGCCTGCGCGACGGCACGGAGCATCGTTTCCGGCGGGCGCGTGCAGGAGGTTCTCCATCGCCTGAAATCTGACGCTATGGGGAAAGGCAAGGCGTGTCTGAGCGAACTCGAACAGCCGGTCGTCGTCTTGCGCGGCGTGGGACCGGAGCGCGCCGCTTTGCTGGCGCGGCTCGAAGTCCGCACGCTGGGCGATCTGATTCTCCATCGGCCCCGGCGCTACGAAGACCGCCGCCAGCTCGATTCCATCGCTGCGCTGAAGCTGCATGAAGCCGGCACAACGCACGGCCGCATCGTCGCGCAGGGGGTCAAGTCCTGGAGGCAACGCCGCAAATCGGTCTTCGAGTTCGTGATCGAGGACGGGACCGGGCGCTTGCACTGTCGCTGGTGGAATCTTCCCTATATGGAGAACTACTTCCATGTGGGCGACGAGGTGCTTGTATTCGGCAGAGTCCGATCGCTCAAACCGCCCACGATGGATCATCCGGAGACAGAGACGATCGAGGGTGGCGAAGAACGGTCCTTGCACATGCAGCGGATCGTGCCGATTTATCCTCTGACGGAAGGGCTGACACAGCGCTGGTTGCGCGGTCTGATCTGGCGCGCCCTCGCATCGTGCGGATGCGGGATAAGCGGATTTGGCACTGCCCCACCGGTCCTCTCCCCCGCACCGGACGTGGGGAAAGGGGTCTCACAATGCGGAGCGGGTGAGGGGGGATCGGCAAGGCTGACCGGTTCGATGCGTATCGAGTCGCCGAACGGCACCCCTGTTCCGGAGCGCTGGCCGGGGTTGGACTTGTCGGATTTGCCGACGCGGGCTGCGGCGATTCGGCAGCTTCATTTTCCCGACGAGATGGAGGATGCTGCGGCGGCGCGCCGGCGACTGGCTCTGGACGAGTTGATCGAGCTTCAACTCGCCATCCAAAAGCGACGGCGTCGGCTTCACGAGCATGCGGGCGCGCTGCCGTGTGGCGGGGATAACCGGCTGATGAAGCCGTTTCTCGCTGGTCTGGGATTTGAGCTCACGCAAGCGCAGACCCGCGTCTTGCGCGATATCCGCCGCGATCTGGCGGGGGCCCACCCCATGCGTCGTTTGCTCCAGGGCGACGTCGGTTCCGGCAAGACAGTGGTGGCGGCCTGCGCGGCCCTCATGACCCTGGAGAGCGGTCACAGCGTCGCGTTGATGGCTCCCACCGAGATTCTGGCGGAGCAGCACGCGCAGACGCTGGCCGGGTGGTTTGGCCCGCTGGGGCTGAGGGTTGCGATCCAGACCGGAAGTCAAAAAGTGTTGCTGGCGCCAGTGGGGCGAGCGGTCAGCCTGCCGCCCGCCGTCGCCTCCGGGACAAGTCCGTCTGCCGATCCGGAGGCCGACTCGTCCCGTCCGGTGTTGACGGTTGGCACGCATGCTCTGGTGGAGGCGGGCTTTGCCCCGGAGAGCCTCGGTCTGGTCATCATCGACGAGCAACATAAGTTCGGTGTTGCGCAGCGGGAACGGCTCGTGCGCAAAGGGCAGTACCCGCATCTGCTGGTGATGACGGCGACTCCCATCCCGCGTACACTCGGACTGACGCTGTATGGGGATTTGGACCTTTCGGTGATCGATCAACTGCCTGCCGGGCGGGGGCGGGTGCGCACCCATGTCCGCCCGGTGTCGAGCCTCCCCAAGGTGTGGGATTTCGTGCGGCAGAAGCTTGCGTCAGGCCGGCAGGCCTATGTCGTCTGCCCGCGGATCGAGGAAGACGAGGGACAAACCGGTTTGAAGGCGGTTGGCGACGAGTTCGCCCGGCTTCGCGCACTGTTTGCGCCGCGCGCGGTGGGATTGTTGCACGGCCAGTTGCCCTCGGAACAGAAGGACGCGGTCATGGAGGGTTTTCGGGCCGGTCGGATTGCGATGCTGGTGGCCACTTCGGTCATTGAAGTCGGTGTCGACGTGCCCAACGCCACCGTGATGGTCATCGAGAATGCCGAGAGCTATGGGCTGGCGCAGCTCCACCAACTGCGCGGGCGGATCGGACGGGGCCGCGAGGAATCCCATTGCATTCTCATCGCGGCAGCCCGAACGGAGGAGGCCCGCAATCGGCTGCGCGTGCTCGAACAAACCAGCGACGGATTCCGCATTGCCGAAACCGATTTGCGGCTTCGCGGCCCGGGCGAGTTCCTTGGGCAGGCGCAGAGCGGGCTGCCAAGCTTCCGTTTTGTGGATCTGACCTCCGACCTCGATCTGGTGGAACGGGCTCGCGGATTGGCTCGTCGGGCTTGTCGAGGCGGGTGCGGGTTAGCCTTGGACATTGATCACAGGCTGGTAGAGTACACACATGAAGATGATCGCGAGCATTCTGCTGGTGGTTTTGTGCGCCCTGACGGCTTGTGGCCGAAAAGAGGCGTCGGCCCCCTCCGAGGGAACCAACGCGGCATCTGGTGGCAACCCATTGACGGCTCCCGCCGATTACCTGGGCGCGGTCGGCCAGGCGCAGAAACACTCGCTGAAGACGGTCGATGTCGCATCTGTGACCAAGGCGATCCAGATGTTCCGCGCGGAGGAAGACCGTTACCCGGCGGACCTCAACGAGCTGGTCAAGGAAGGCTATCTCCCGGCGTTGCCGCAACTGCCCAGCGGCATGGCGTACCAGTACGACCCCAGGACAGGGCAGGTGAAAGGGGTGCGGCAACAGCCTTAGCCCGCATTTCTCACCAACTTTTGATGTTATCTGACCGGTCACCGTCACATTGCACCTGAAATGCGGGCTCTCAGAAACCCGCGCCCCAAGCAGATGGACCCAATCTCGACCACACTGTGTCGGCGTGCCCTGGTCGCCCAAGCGGCTGGGGCGCGTCCCGGCGTTGATGAACCGATGAGCCAATTCCCTTTGCTGGGCGCGGGTTTCACAGACCCGGAAATCTCACCCACGGACCGTCAGGAATGCCACGAACGCCCCACTGGTGAGATTTCCGGGTTAGGTTTCGCTCCATGAACGAGCAAATTGTGATCCTCGATTTCGGCTCGCAGTACACGCAAGTCATCGCGCGTCGGATTCGAGAGTGCCAGGTTTACTCGACGATCGTGCGGCACGACATTCCGGCCGCCGAGCTCGACGCCCTGGCGCCCAGCGGCCTGATCCTGTCGGGCGGTCCGGCCAGCGTTTACGCCGAGGCTGCGCCGCTGCCTGATCCAGGCATTTTCAAGCTTGGCCTGCCCATTCTGGGAGTGTGCTACGGCGTTCAGCTATTTGCCCAATTCCTCGGAGGGCGGGTCGAGCCCGGACTCAAACGCGAGTATGGCAAGGGGACGTTGACGGTTACATCGCCTGGCTGCCGGCTGTTTCGGAGGCTCCCGGCCACCCTCCAGGTCTGGAACTCTCACGGCGACAGGCTCACGCGGTTGCCGCGAGGCTTCGTGCCCGTGGCCAAGACCGAGAACTCGGAGTACGCCGCCATCGAGGACGCGGAACGGCGTTTCTTCGGCCTGCAATTCCATCCCGAGGTCGCCCATACCCCCCGGGGCAAGGGCATCATCAGCAACTTCGTTCACACTGTTTGCGGTTGCGGGCGTGATTGGACGATGCGGCGGTACGTGGACCGGGCGATCGAGGAGATCCAGGCCCAGGTGGGAAACGAACGCGTGATCCTGGGATTGAGCGGGGGGGTGGATTCCAGCGTTGCGGCCGCGCTGCTTCACCGTGCCATCGGCTCCCAGTTGACCTGCATCTTCGTCAACAACGGTCTGTTGCGCGCGCGCGAAGCCGATGTGGTCCGCGAGGTGTTCGGACGGACCTTCCAGATGAAGCTCCAGTACGAGGACGCCTCGGCGCTCTTCCTCCGGCGGCTCGAAGGGGTGGTCGATCCGGAGCGCAAGCGCAAGGTGATCGGGCGCACGTTTATCTCGGTCTTTCAGGCGGTGACGCGGCGGGCCGGCCGCGCGAGGTTTCTGGCTCAAGGCACCCTGTATCCGGACGTGATCGAGTCGGTGCCGATTGCGGGCAATCCGGCTGCGATGATCAAGAGCCATCACAACGTCGGCGGCCTTCCCTTGAAGATGCAGTTTCAGCTTGTCGAGCCGCTCAAGTGCCTCTTCAAGGACGAGGTGCGCCAGTTGGGCAAGGAACTCGGGCTGCCCGAGGAGGTCATTCTGCGGCAGCCATTTCCCGGGCCTGGCCTCGCAGTGCGGATTCTGGGCGAAGTCACGCGGCGGCGTCTTGATTTGTTGCGGCGGGCGGACGCCATCGTGCTGGAGGAGATGAAGCGCACGGGCTGGTACCAGCGGATATGGCAGAGTTTTGCCGTGTTGTTGCCGGTGCGCAGCGTGGGTGTGATGGGCGACGAGCGAACGTACGATTTCACGATCGCCATTCGCGCTGTCGAGTCCCAGGACGGGATGACAGCCGACTGGGTGCGCCTGCCGCACCCGCTGCTCGAGCGACTGGCTAGCCGCATCATCAACGAGGTCAAAGGGGTCAACCGTTGCGTGTTCGACATCACGAGCAAACCGCCCGGCACGATCGAGTGGGAGTGAACCGGGTCGCATCCTATGCCCAAGCGCGCTGACATTCACTCCGTGCTGATTCTAGGCGCCGGCCCGATCGTGATCGGGCAGGCCTGCGAGTTTGATTACTCGGGCACCCAGGCCTGCAAGGCGCTCCGGGAAGAGGGTTTTCGCGTCATCCTCGTGAACTCGAATCCGGCCACGATCATGACGGATCCCGAGTTTGCCGACCGCACGTACATCGAACCGATCACACCCGAAATCGTCGAGCAGATCATCGTCCGCGAACTCGGTGAGATGCGGCGGCTTGGCGTCGTCGCGCCCTCCGCCCCGATCTCCGATCCCCGATCTCCGATCTCCGAACTCCGATCTCCGAGCCTCCTCACAAGATGGTGCTTCTGCCCACGCTCGGTGGACAGACCGCTTTGAATGTCGCCATGGCGTTGCATCGTTCTGGGGCACTCGAGCGGCTTGGGGTCGAGATGATCGGGGCCAACGCCGCGGCGATCGAGAAGGGCGAGGACAGGCGCGTGTTCAAGGATCTGATGCGGGCCACCGGGCTGGATGTGCCGATCAGCGGCGTGGCGCACACGCTCGAGGAATCGCGTCAGATTGTGGACGAGATTGGGCGTTTTCCCCTGATCATTCGCCCGGCGTACACCCTGGGCGGCAGCGGCGGCGGCATCGCCTACAATCGCGAAGAGTCCGAGCAGATCGCCAAACGCGGCCTGGATCTGTCGCCCGTGAGCGAGATCCTGATCGAAGAATCTCTGCTTGGATGGAAAGAATTCGAGATGGAGGTGATGCGCGACGCGGCCGACAACTGCGTCATCGTCTGCTCGATCGAGAACGTCGATCCGATGGGGGTGCACACCGGCGACTCGATCACCGTAGCGCCCATCCAGACGCTCACCGACAAGGAATTCCAGATCATGCGCGACGCCAGCTTTGCCGTGATCCGCGCGGTCGGCGTCGAGACTGGCGGTTCGAACATCCAGTTCGCGGTCAACCCGGAGACGGGTCGCATGGTGATCATCGAGATGAATCCGCGCGTCTCCCGCAGTTCGGCCCTGGCCTCGAAGGCGACCGGTTTCCCGATCGCCAAGATCGCAGCCAAGCTCGCGGTCGGCTATCGGCTCGACGAGATCCGCAACGATATCACGCGCGAAACGCCGGCGAGTTTCGAGCCGACCATCGATTACGTCGTCGTCAAAATCCCCCGGTTCGCTTTCGAGAAATTCCCGCAGGCCGATCCGACGCTGAACACCCAGATGAAGAGTGTTGGCGAAGCGATGGCCATCGGACGCACCTTCAAGGAGAGCCTCCAGAAATGCCTGCGCTCGCTCGAAATCGGGCGCAGCGGTCTGGGGGGCGACGGCAAGCCCTGGCGCGTCGGCGGCGAGGTTTACGGCGACCGCGACCTTCTCCCGCGCGAGGTGATCACGCAGAAACTGGCTGTGCCCAACGCGGAGCGCATCTTCTTCATCCGCCACGCCCTTCGCGCCGGGTTCACCATTGATGAGATCTTTCAACTCTCCAAGATCGATCGTTGGTTCCTGACACAAATCAAGGAAATCGTCGAGTTCGAGGAGGAATTGGCGGCGACCGGAAGAGCCGGGGTAAGCCCTGTCCAACCGGCTTGAGTCTTATGAAACCGAGAATGGTCCTTTGGCCGCGTCTCCTCCCGCTTCTGATCGCCTGCGTCTTGGCCGTGCCAGGCGGCGGAGCCGTTGCCGTGGCATCCGATGAGGGCCCATTTCTTATCCCCGTCCTTGTGCTGAGTTACTTTCCCACTAACGGCAACTTGATTGACATCCGCGCGACGGGGGACTGGGATGCGCCGCTGGTCGAGACGCGGGCCAAGACACAACAACTGACGCGCGAGGTGATGGGCGCGCTCGAACAGGGCTCGCGCTATCACGGCTACAAGAACCCTGATTCCAAACCCAGCCTGAGGTACTCGGTGGTGGGAGAAATCGAGCATCTGTGTCCGCTGCCGACAGTGGCCAAACCCGGCCACGATACCCCCATGACCGATTACGCCCGCATCATGGCCGACGCGAAGATCCGCGATTGGGTCGAGCAACGCGGCGTGCGTGAGGTCTGGATCTGGGGTTACCACGGCGGCAAGGTCGATCTTTGGGAATCGAACATGGCGAGCCCGCATGGCGACGTGAGCAACAGCGACCGGGACCCCCGCGACCTGCCGGTGCTCGATCGCACCTACACCGTCTACCACTACAACTATCAGCGCGGCGTTTCCGAGGCGGTCGAGAACCATATGCACCAGATCGAGGCGGTGTTGAACGCCATTGACGGGCGCGACCACACGCCGCCGGAGCAATGGCCCGACCTGCTCTTCTGGGGGAAGTTTGTCGGAAGCGACCGCTCCCACAAGATCGTGCGCCCCGGCTGCGGTTGGGCACATTACCCGCCCAACGGGGAGCACGACTATGACTGGGCCAACCCGCGCTTTGTCCTGACGGACATCGAGGATTGGCGGCCGGACGGCACGGGACGCAAACAGAGGATGAACTGTGAGCGATGGGGGGGAGACAGCCTGAAGTGGTTCGTCTATTGGATGCAGAACCTTCCCGGACGCGACAGCGGCCTCAGCCACCGGGGCAAGCCCCTGCGCAATTGGTGGATCTTCCTCGGCGATTACGATACGGCGAGACGCCGAGGCATGGCGTTGGTCGCCGAATGAAAGAGCCCGCCGGCCAGCAGGTCGCCAGGGTTACACCCGGGCCGTCAGACGCTGCAACGGTCGTCCTCGCGCGCGCCGCGATGCACACGCGATTCGAGCTTCTGTTGCACGGCTCGGATCCCGTCGCGCTGCGCGCGGCAGGAGAACAGGCGTTGGACGAAATCGAGCGGCTCGAAGCGCAGCTCAGCCTCTACCGTCCCACCAGCGAGATCGCCCACGTCAATCGTTACGCATCCGACCGGGCCGTCCCGGTCAGCCCCAATGTCTTCCGCCTGCTCGAGCAGGCAGCGGAACTGAGCTGCGCGACGGACGGCGCCTTCGATCCGACCATCGGCCCGCTCGTGCGGTGCTGGGGATTTATGGCGGGAGACGGCTGCAGACCGGATGCGGACGCGATGGCCACGGCCCGCGCGGGTGTCGGCATGGAACGAGTCGAGTTGGACGCCGCGAAGTTTACCGTGCGGTTTCGGCGTCCGGGGATGATGCTGGATCTCGGGGCGATCGGCAAAGGTTACGCCATTGACCAGGCGGTCGAGGTGCTGCGGGAGGCGGGGGTTCAGAGCGCCTTCCTGCATGGCGGGACCAGCAGCAGCTACGGCCTCGGCCGGCCACCCGACGCGCCGGTGTGGAAGGCCGCTATCCGCGATCCATTCGCTCCCGTTGCTGCTGGCGCCAAGGCCTCGCAGCGCTGCGCCTCCTCGCCGGACCACGACTCGAACCTCCTCGCCGAAATCGCGCTTACGGACGTTTCCCTTGGCGTCTCGGGCATTTGGAGCAAGTCGTTTGTCGAAGGCAATCGCACGTTTGGACACGTGATCGACTCCCGGAATGGCGAACCGGTGCAGCGGGCCTGCCTGGCCGCCGTCGTGTTGCCGTCAGCCACGGAGGCGGATGCTCTCTCGACGGCTTTGCTGGTCCTGTGCGCCGAGGGCTTGGACGTCCTCAAGCGGCTCCGGCCCAACGGTCGATTACTGCTGGCAGAACTGACTGAGGGAAGCGCGAGACTTCAGTTGCGCTCACGCGGCATGTGACGCTTTGAAGTGTCCTTGGCAGGCTGATGGGGGCGAAGCAGACGTGTTCGAAAATCCCGGCACCGAATCCATCGGGATGGAAGATCGTCTTCCTTAAGAAGGTGGCCGTGGTCGCATCCCAGTGGAGAACGACTGACTTCGCCCACCCCCACCGCACTTCGCCGGCATCGGTGACCAGCAGGTCGCCGCCGCAGCCGGCAAGGGCCTCTTTCGGGAGCCGGTAGATGCAGTCGCTCGCTGTCGGTGAACCACGAGTTGTCAAACCAGATACGACCCTCTCTGGCCTTGCGCGCCGAAACCACCTCGCGGCGCCGAGCGCCCCCAGACCAACAAGCAACAGCGCCCCGGTGGTCGGCTCCGGCACTACGATCCCCTCCTGAAACCAGACGTCCACCCGAGGCACTGCGGTGCCTCCATCCCAGGCCATGCCGCGCGGGTATTCAAGACGGAAGTCGCCGTGCCAAAAAACCGCCGGCTGATGCGAGTATAAGTCACTTCGCCGGCGCGCCTCGATGAAGTAAGTGGTCTCAGGTGTCAGCGGCACTGAGTTCTGGAAACGAAACACCACATACCCATAGAAGCCCTTCGGGATCTCCACCACTTCAGACACAGCGAGTGGTTCGGCCGCCCGGCCAACCAGACCAGACAGACCAGAGACGGACATCGACGCTGGCAGGGAAGCCCTGGTCTCCACCGACCGCTGCCAGTTTCAGTCGCACGAAGTCGATGGAGGCGAACGCCGGAGTGAGCGATTGTGCCTTCGGCCAACCGGAGTAAATCGGCATACCGAGCTCTGTGGGACTGTTTTCATCGCCAGATTGCTGGTCGATAAGGAAGTAATCCTGTGACCGTGCAGCGAGGGTCACTGCGGCCACCGCTACTAAAAGGCCCAGACGCAGGCTCCAGTTCAGTCCAGGACGGCCGGGCCGCCTGAATACCTGGTGATACGCACCGTTCTCTCGCGGTGCAGACCCCTCTGACCCGGAAATCTCACCAGTGCGGCGGTCGCAGCATGCCTGACAGTCCACGGGTGAGATTTTCGGGTCTATGAAACCCACGCCCAGCAAGAAGAATTGGCTCATCGGTTCATCAACGCCGGGACGCGCCCCAGCCGCTTGGGCGACCCGGGCACGCGGACACAGTGGGATCGAGATTGGGTCCATCTGTTTGGGGCGCGGGTTTCTGAGAGCCCGCATTTCAGGTGCAATGTGACGGTGACCGGTCAGAGGACATCAGAAGTTGGTGAGAAATGCGGGCTGACATGTTGTCCTCTTTCGGAAGCGCCCTCTGTTCGACTTGCGCCGATTCCTTTTCTCTCTTTTTCACGCTCTGTAGCGCACACGCGGACACCAAGAGGGAAGCATGTCAAGCTGAATGCGTGAGCTTGCGTCGTCTGCGGGCGCCTTCCATGCTGGCCCGGTGAAAGCGATGAACTTGACACGGCTCCTGACGGCTGCGGTGGTAGTCAGCGTCGGATATGCCGCGGACTCCCTCAGCTTGGCCGAGCGCCTTGGGTATAAGGCGACAGATCGGTTGCTGATCATCAACTGTGACGACGTCGGGATGTGCCATGCGGCGAACCAGGCGGCCATCGAGTCGATGGAACGGGGGCTCGTGACGTCCGGTACCATCATGGTTCCGTGCCCGTGGTTCAACGAAATCGCCCAGTACGCCCGCGCGCATCCGGAGCGGAATTTTGGTGTGCACTTGTGCCACACCGCCGAATGGAAGCTGTACCGCTGGGGGCCGGTCGCGTCGCGCGAACAAGTGCCCGGCCTGGTCGATGAGCAGGGCTGTTTTTGGCCGTCCGTCGAGCAGGTCTATGCCCATTCCAATCCGGATGAAGCGATGGTCGAGGCCCGCGCACAGATTCGCATGGCGCTGGCGGCAGGCATCGACGTGACCCATCTCGATTCCCATATGGGCACGCTTCAGTACGACGTGCGCTACATGGAGTCGTATTTGAAGCTGGCGATCGAGTTCGATCTGCCGGTGCGGATGGCGTCCCAGTCGACGCTCGAGAAATTCGGCCAACCCGGTCTGCGCGCCCGGTTTGCAGCCCAGGGGATTCTCTTCCCCGACCATTTCATCCACGAGGAACTCAAGGACGAATCGCGGGATGTCAAAGGCTTCTGGTTGAGGATCGTGCAGCAGCTCAGTCCTGGGGTGACGGAACTCTACATTCACGCGGCGAAGCCGACCGAGGAACTCCAGGCGATCACGGGAAGCTGGCGTACACGGGGCCAGGAATTCGAGGTGTTCACAACCGACCCGGAGTTGCGGCAGATCATCGCGCAGACGGGCATCGTGCGCATCGGCTATCGCCCGATCCGCGACCTGCAACGCCGGTTGAGGGCCCAAGCTCGGTAGGCTGCCGCGGGCCTCAGCCACCCCAGACTGATAAAACACGGATTGGGAGGCGGAGCCACGGATTCACACGGATTCGCACGGATTGGGAAGGGGAGCCACGGATGAAACACGGATTCACACGGGTTGGGAGGGGGAGCCACGGATGAAACACGGATTCACACGGATTGGGAAGGGGAGCCACGGATGAAACACGGATTCACACGGATTGGGAGGGGGAGCCACGGATGAAACACGGATTCACACGGATTGGGAGGGGGAGCCACGGATGAAACACGGATTGGGAGGGGAAGCCACGGATGAAACACGGATTCACACGGATTGGGAAGGGGAGCCACGGATGAAACACGGATTCACACGGATTGGGAGGGGGAGCCACGGATGAAACACGGATTCACACGGATTGGGAGGGGGACCACGGATGAAACACGGATTCACACGGATTGGGAGGGGAACCACTGATGAACGGATGGGGAAGAGGACTTCCATGTTCATCGGCGCAGTTCGGCCATTGCCCCTTGGCTCGTGTTGGTGAACGCCCCGCAACCTGTCGTCAGGAGTTGACAGGCGCGCACCTGGTAGAGCAGGGAACCCGATGGCGCGTTCGAGTCCGTGTAACTGGTTGTCCTGAGCGGATCCGGGCTCAAGCGAACGAACGGTCCGTTCAGGCCATGCTCCGACCGGTACACCAGGTAACCGTCTGCGGCGTCGGGTGACGCGCTCCAGGCCAGGCGCACCGACGTTCCGGCACGGGTGCCGGTCAAGCGGACGGGAGGCGCGGTGACGAAGAGCCGCAGTGTCGGGTCGCCCAGGAGGCTGCAGGTGCGGGCGGTGACGTTCCCGCGCGAGGTCGTCAGGAGCGTCGCCGCGAGCGGGTCGCCCAGCCCGGTCAAGTCGACCGTCCAGACGGTGGACCGGGTCCACAGTGCTGCGAGGCCGGAGTCGGGTGGAGCCAGAACCGCTCGCAGCAGATTGTCGTCCGTGTAATTCCAGTCGCCGAAATACGATCCTTTGAGCACATAGAAGCCGATCTGGGGTTTGATCTTGGATCCTGCCAGGTCGGCAGTGGCCACGCGCTGGATGCCCAATCCCTTGTTCGATGCTGGCGCTGTTGTGCAGCGCGGTGGGGTCGCCGTAACCGCCCTGGATCGCCCAGACCGCGCTGGCCCCGCTGGCCAAAGCCTCGCCGTCCAGGACGGTGGACAGCACGGGGCGATACAGACGATAGGCCAGGAGATTCCCAATGTGATAGAGAACGGCGCTCTCGACGTGATACGGATTTCCGAAGTAGCCGCCTACCAGGGCGTTGTGCTCGAATGTCAGTTGTTTGTGCCGGTAGCGATGGTTCTTCTCGAAGTACTGCCGCAAGAGGGTGCGCTCGCTCTTCGCTCGGAGCGCCGGCAGCCGGGCGAAATCGATCCGGCCGACGGCCAGATCGAGGCCGGGCGCAGTGCGCGGGGCATCGGGCCGGCTCGGCTGTGGGAACAGGTGCTGATCGAATTTGCCGTCCCCGGGCACATTCCGCAGCAGGGGGCTCTGGGCCGTTGGCGGTGTGCTGGCCGTCGTATCCGTCCATTCCCCGTGGATGTCTCCGTAGTAGGCGTCGGAGGGCCACGCTCCAAAGTGATCCGGGTGGCCGTCTTCGGCCATGACGCCCGAGTAGGGGATGGTGACATGTCCGATCAGCAGGACGGCGCTGGTTGGCTCCGGAGCGGCGCGGTACTCGGCAGCGACCAATGACTTGATCTGGGCGACGTCGGCCCGGTACGCGGGGTTGACCGGGCCGTTTTTCCAGGCGTTGTCGTCATGACGGGGCACGTCGTGTCGCGCCACCGCCCAGCCATCGCCGACGAGGTCCGCCAGCAACTGGTCCACTTCCGTTCGCAGGGCTGACGCGAGCGTGCGGTCGACCAGGACGATGACCCGCCCTCGGCGGTCGCGGGGGGGCTGATTCAGAGCCACGACGAGGTTCTGTCCTCCGAGTCGGTACAGGTAGACCGAGCCGAGTTTGAGTCCGTTGGTGTCGTTGTAGGAGAGGCCCGTGAGGGCGGTGGCCAATTCAACCGGGTTTGAACTTCCCGGTTCGAACCGTAGCAGCGAGCGGCTCTCATTGCCGATGCTGAACCAGGATAATTGAATCGACGGCGGCTTGGTGGTGATCGCGGCGTGAAATCCGGTTCTTGCCAGGTAAGCGTAGTTGCGCAATGGCGAGAGAGGACGATCGAAGGTCTCGAGTTCGTCGAAAAGTCCCTGCCCCGGGTGTTCGCCCGTCAGACTGCTGCCGACTGCGAAAGCCGGTTTACCGGAAGCAGCGGGATTGAACGGGGGCAGGCCTTGGCCGGTCAGGCCCTGAGTCAGCCAGTCCTGTTGAACGGCCCCATCAATCACCAAGGCGCACGTGGCGGGCGTGTAGTTCAGGATGATCTCGTGCCAGCTTACGGCCCCGGTCCTGGTGCGGTCCGGCGAAGCGGGGTCGGCCGCAGTCCACTGGATCCGGACCTGGAGGTTGGTGTGCAGCACCCCGGTGGTGTCGCGGCTGTGGACGACGAGGTTGGTGCCGTTTGGATCAATCGATAACATCCAGGAGCCGACGTACCCACCAACTCCACTGGCCCCGGCCTCGAAGAGCCGAATCCAACCTCCAGGGCGGGGCAGGGGTCGGGAAAGACGCGGGACCGTGTCGGGGCTTGCCCAGAACGGTTTGTAGAGAAAGCGGATGGATCCCTGGCGCGGGTTCAGAATAGGCGCCCCGGACGGGTCCGAGCAGGGAAACCGGATGTAAGCCGGGCTGTTGGTCGACGATTGGCAGAGGGCCGTACCGTCGAAGCTCGGCGCGCCGGCCACACCGCTGGCGACGAGAGGGGGACGCCCCTGCTCGTCGCTCGAGTCCGGGCCGTTGAACCGCCAGTAACCCAATCGCCCGGCAGGATCGAGATTCGCCGCCTCTGCGCCCAGCGCGGCCAGGAGCGGAAGCATCCAAAGCGGCCCCGTCCTTCCATGGAAATGCAGCATGTGCGCAGGTTAAACCGAAATCGCGCTTTTGACTACCCCGGCGAACAATCGCCAGTGCGTCGGGACGCGCATGATCGCAACTTCCAGGCCGGGCCGGTTATTCATAGGACGTGAATGAGTCGGAGTACCAGGATCTCTGGGTCGCCGCTGGCCGGCGCGACTTGACTGTTTCGGAGAGGGTCCGACTCGAAGCGCGGTTGTCGGCTCATCCCGAACTGCGCGACGAGGCCGTTTTGGACGAGCGATTGTCACGGTGTCTGCGGCAACTCCCGGATGTCCCCCTGTCCACAAACTTCACCGCGCGCGTCCTTGGTGAAGTGGATCGTTCTTCCGGGCGACATTCTGTCCGGCGTGTGCCGGTTTGGGTGCGGTGGGTGACTCGACTGGGGCATGGTTGGCGAGTGGCCGCGGCCTGCGGGGCGCTCGCTCTGATCGTGGGGATTCCGTTTTACCAGGCGCGCCAGCGAACTGAATTGGCACGCAGTCTCGAAGCCCTGCCCACTCTGAGCCTGGCCGAGGTCGAGTTGTGGCGCGATTTCGACTCCATCAACAACCTCCCGACTGGCCCCGTGCCGTCGATCGATCAACTGGTCGAGGCCTTCAAGTGACGGTCCTTGCCCAACCCCCTTTCCATGGGCCGTCCTCCCTGCCGCGGATCCCCCCTTCTCCCCATGAACCTCGACACGGAAAGCGGCGCTGAAGCGCCGCAGTGCCAAACGCTCGCGCGGCGTTGTGTGCGGCCTCGAACCTCGCGAAGCGTCTGGAGTGCGCCGGTTTACTGGCGCTTTACGTTCATTTTTGCCGAGCAGTCCAGCAAGGAACCGGTGGCTCTCCATGGAGCCCGGCGCGTTCAGCCAGGCACCACCCTCACCCGTCGCTCGGATGCGCACTGTTTGCTCGTGGCTTGCGGCTCTGTGGCTGGCTGGACTGGCCTCTGCAGCGCTAGCTCAGACCCCGGCGGCGTCGGCCTCCGGTGCTGACGGGGCTCGGGGGGAATCGTCGCGCCGGATCGCCGTATCACCGCCGCCGCAGCCGGTGCCCGAAAACCCGGTGAACAAGTTCTCTGAACTGCTCAGACTGGACGCGGCTGGGCGGGAAACGGTCTTGAAAGGCAAGACGGAGTGGCAGCAGCGGTATTTGCGTGATCGCCTGGCCGAGTTCGATGCCCTGGGCAGCACCGAGCGCGAGGTCCGACTGGGATTGATGCAGTTGAGGTACTACATGTTGATGGCAATGCGGGCGCCGGCAGCTCAGCGGGATCAGCGGCTGACGGGGGTGCCGCCGGAATACCGCGATTTGATCGCGGAGCGGCTTCTGGCGTGGGAGAAGTTGCCGGCGGACCAGCAGAAAGAGCTATTGCAGAACGAAGCCGTTCTGAGCCAGATCTCCTGGTTCGAGATCGGCGGGGTCAAACGGCCCGAGGCCGAAGTGCCGCCCTCCTCGGCGCGGGGTTCACCGGAGCTGCAATCCGACCTGCAACGGTGGCGGGAACTTCCGGAGGTCCAGCGGGAGCGGATGACGCGTAATTTCAACCAGTTTTTTCAACTCAGCTCTCGCCAGCGACAGAAGATCTTGCAGCGCGTCGACGAGGCGGACCGGACTGTCGTCGAGCGCGCCACGGCTGCACTCGAACGCCTGCCATCGGTCGAGCGGCTTCAGTGCATGGACGCGCTGAATCGTTACGCGGACATGACGGCGGAGGAACGAGCCCGTTTCCTGCAGAATGCGGCCCGCTGGCGCGCCATGTCGTCCGAAGAACGGCAGGCCTGGCGGTGGGTCGCCTCGCACGTTGCGCCGGGCAAGGCCTTTCCGGCGTGTCCCCCGATGCCGCCTCCGCCGATGCCGCGGGTTACGTCCGCCGATCGCCGACTGCCCGCAGCCACGAACAGCCAGGTGGCCAGGTAGCTTGTTGTCGGCGCAACGTCGACTCCAGGTTTACGTTCTCGCTTTGCAGGAATCGAGTGCCCTCATCCCGCGCGGAACGAGATCTTCTGGATCAGGGTGGGACCGAAACTCGATCGCAGGCACTCGAGGATTTCCCGTTGGCGGTAGCGGACGATCTCCGCGAGCCAGACGCTGCTGTCGACCGACACAAACAGGGTGCCGCGGCGTAATCCGGTGGGTTGGGCGTGCGCCGCGAGAGTCGGATCGATGAGCGTTCGCCAGGCTTTGAAGACCTCGGTCTCGGCGCGCCGCCGATCGAGGTCCAGCTTCTCCATCACCGCCGGGACCAGTTGCGCTGTGGCGCGGGCGGCCAGGTGATGGGCTTTTTCGAGCGGAGACCAGTCGATGCCGCGCCACTCGGCGAGGACAGTCTCGCGCGCGCCCCGCCGGGGTTCGAAGCGGCGCGGGTCGCGGGCGGGCGTGTCGACGCGCGCGGCCCGCTTAGGCTTTCGCAGTCCGCTCATCGAGCACCAGGACACCGTGGGGTGGCAGGTCGTAGTTGCCGGTGAAGGTGTTGCCGGTCAGGTAATCGTGCATCGGCTTGTAGAACGTGATGCGGACCGGCGTGGGCGCATGGTTGAGCAGGAAGTAGATCTTGGTGTCGTCTTTCTGGCGCATGCTCACCTCGACCGTGTCCGGCACCTTGAGCAGCGGGAACAGGTTGCCCATCTGTCGCAACCAGTCCACCAGGTCGAGGTAGAAAGGCTGATGGCACATGGTGCCAAGGTAGATCGCCTTGCCCAGCCCGAACGTGTTGAGCGTCACGGCCGGACGGCCCGCATAAAAATCCTTCGAGTATGTCGCCAGGACTTGGCATTCCTTGGGCTCGATCACATCACACCAAATGCGGGCGGAGTGGAGATGGCTCGCCGGAAACGCCCCTTTAAAGACCAAGTGATTCTCCTCGTCGGGGGGGATGGGGTCGAACTCCTGGACCTCGAGGCCCAGCAGGTCCGTCAAGTCGCCGGGGAAGCCCGTGTCGGGCGCGATGTCATGCTCGTCCACCAGGCCGGTGTTGAACGTGGTGACCAGCGTGCCGCCATTCTGCACGTAGAGCTTGAGGAGGTCCGCCTCTCCCCCGGCCAACAAGTGAAGCGAGGGGGCGAACACGATCTTGTAACGGGACAGATCCTCTGTGGGGCGGGCGAAATCGACCGGGATGTTGCGGTCATGCAGCGCGTTGTAGAAGAGCATGACGTGCTCCCAGAGGCGAAACACCTTGGTGTGCTGCTGCGGTTGCTTGAGTTTCCACTCGTTGGGATGGCTGTAGAGGATGCAGGCTTCGGCCACCACGCGTGTCCCGCGCAGCACGGGGGCGAGGAGCTTCACTTCCTCGCCGATCTGGCTGATTTCGCGGTAGACGCGATTGTCGCCCCGGCCATCGTGGGTCAGCACGCCTCCGTAGAACTTCTCGGAGCCGATGCGCGGCGAACGCCAGAAGAAAAAGAGCACGCCTGTCGCACCGCGTGAGATCAACTGATAGGTGAACAATCGCACGACACCGGGACGCAACAGGGAGTTCACCTCCTGCCAGTTGACATTGCTGGCCTTCTCCTCGACCACCCAGAAGCCCGTCTCCCCGTCGGGTGTCTTGATATCGGCCTTCTTGAGCGATCGCATGATGTCGTGCTCGACGGCGTTTTCCGACGGACGCCGGCTCAGCGTCGCAAAGCTGTCGAGCGAGACATAATCCAGCACCTCCGCCATGTCGAAGTGGTCGTAGTGACGCGACAGGGCGCGGAGGTTGGTGGTGACCGGGATGCCGGGGGTGAGTTCGTGCAGGAGATCGGCCTGCATCTTGACGAAGGCAATGCAGGTGTCACTGGAAAAACGCATCCAATCCAAGACCAACGCCGGATTGTGGACCGTCGGCGCCATGCGCGGCATCGGGACCTCTTCCGATCGGGTCACCACCTGACCCCAGAATCGGAGACCGAGGCATTCGTTGAGGTGCTCGATGGTCTCGTACTTGGCCTGCAGCCAGGCGTGCCAATCATGCCTGCATTCCTCGTTGAAAGAGAATTCCGTCCGGTGCCCGCCAATGCCGTTGTCGATCTGCCACGCCACCAGTTGGGAGTGTTTGCCCAATTCCCGCGCCAGGGCCGACACGATCTTCCGGGCGTACTCCCAGTAGACGTCGCTGTTCATGCAGTACGCGTGCCGCGTGCCCTCGTGCAGCGTCCGATTCTCCTCGTCGACGGGCAGGATCTCAGGGTGCTTTCTGGCGAGCCACACCGGGGGCGCAGCCGTCGGTGTGCTGAGCATCACCTGGATCCCGTGCAACTTCATCACGTCCATGGCCCGCGCCATCCACTGAAAGTCGTATTGCCCCTCCTCGCGCTCGTACAGACCCCAACAGAATTCGCCCATGCGGACGACATTCACGCCTGCCGCCACCATCAACTGGGCATCACGTTCCCAACGCGCCTCGGGGTTGTCCGCCGTTCCTGCATAGGGATAAACCCAATGCTCCGGATGGTAGTCCACGCCAAAATACATAAACGCGCTCGTGCTGGATTAGGCCTCAAGCATAAGCGCGCCCCCTGCCAAAGCAATCCCAAACTCTTAGCCCGCATTTCTCACCAACTTTTGATGTCCTCTGACCGGTCACCGTCACAGTTCACCTGAAATGCGGGCTCTCAGAAACCCGCGCCCCAAACAATTGGACCCAATCTCGACCACACTGTGTCGGCGTGCCCGGGTCGCCCAAGCGGCTGGGGCGTATCCCGGCTTTGATGAACCGATGAGCCGATTCTCCTTGCTGGGCGCGGGTTTCACAGACCCGGAAATCTCACCCGCGGACCGTCCGGAATGCCGCGATCGCCCCACTGGTGAGATTTCCGGGTTAGCGAGGCTGCGCCTCTCAGACCGGCGAGGCGTGTGAACGACTCGTAGCCGCTGAGTGTCCACGACGATCACCGGCGCCCGACGCCTCGCTAAAATCCTTGAAACCCCGAACATGTGGTCATCAAGTCAAGTGCTTGGGCGCCCCTCTCCCTCCAGGTTTCAAGGATTCTACCGAGCGAGGCGCGGGGATGGATGAGCGAGAAACACGGGGGCTGTCCCTGGTGCTTAGGATTTGGCTTGGCCTGAGGCGCGCCTCGCTAGTGGGATTCCCGGGTTACGGCCCAGTCACAACCTTGATCCGGAAAAAGGCCGTCCCGGGACAACACGCGGACACCGTGATTTCGCGCGCTGTCGTCGGAGGCGTCAGAGGTGAGAAATCGCTCGGGTTGAGTGTGGTCGCCTTCTCGAGCACATACCAATGGGCGCGTCGAGTGGTGCCCGAGGCGTCGTCTTGAATCTCGGCGTCGGGGCCTTCCCATCGCACGGTGATCTCCTCGCCCTTGGGCTCGAAACTCAGAATCCGCGGCAACGGGTGGAAGGCAATCACGCCGCGAACCGGCAACTGCGTCCACGACACCCACGAGGCGCTGGTCCAAGGATGAAGCTGATCTCCCATCGACCAACTCGTGCGGACCCGAACCCGCTGTTTGCCACTGTCGTCCACGTGGTACCCGGTGGCCAACATCCCGTGAATCGACGGATTGACCCTGGCCGTGCCGCAGAAGCGGCCGGGATTTCTCCGGATAGTTCTGGAGGAACATGAGAACCGGAAAACCGGCGTCGATCTCGGCCTTGAGATCGGCGTACCCGAACCCCTCGCCGGGGACCGTGATGTCCGGGTTGAAGTCAGCCAGTTGGGAGAACGTGTCTGCCGCATAGCCCCGGTACTGGGCGAACGCCCGCAGGCCGGATTGGAGATCCACCTCGGGTCCGCCGGCGGCTTTGTCAGGAGTGTAGTTCCAGCGCCGCCCCCCGCTCTGGTCCCAGTAGTTGTAAACGTAACCGTCGATGTTGCCGTCGCACTCGCCGCCCAGGTCCTTCCATTTCCTCTGGTTCATGCCCGTGAAATCTCCGAGGCAGTCCGGGGCGTGCTCGGGCCACCCGTGCGACTTGTAGGGATCGTCCTCACACCTCTCATAATCGACGTAATAATCCTCCTCGTGCCCCAGTTGGCTGCCGGGGCGCCCATCGCGTCCCGCCTTGGACATCCACAGCGAGCGAATGCCTTGGTTGACGCCGTAGCTGTCCAGCGGCGCCACGCCGCCCGCAGTTGGGCCCGTGTAGAAGTTGGGCAGACCGTGCCGGTCCCAGAAACCGATCAGATTGCCGGTCGCCGTGCCGAAGCACGCCCCGTACCATTCGTAGTCGGGAACCTCCGTCAAATACACATTCTCTTCGGCCCGAGCCGCCAGACCAAACAGAACCGCGCAACCGAGCAAGGCTGTTTGCCACCCGCTCCTCACGACCGTCGCCATGTGCATCTTCATCCTGAACACCAGAATACGTGTTGCCGGCGCGCTTTCAAGTGACATCCGCGCATGCGAACACTCTGGCCGAGCGGCGCCCTGTCTACAGTGCTGGCTTCCAGGCCGCTCCCAGGGCAGCGATCGCCTTCGGCCTGGTCGCTGCGCATAACCTGTCCGCGCGGTATATGCTTGGCGGCGCACGGGGCCATCTCTAAAGTGATCATTTTCTTGAAATCTGCTACAAATGAGTCAAGTTTTTGCGCCGCGCAGCCTTGCTCAACCCGCAGAGCCAAAGCGCCAGAGGACGGGCGCAGTCTCCGCAGCCGCGGGTCTGGCGCCTTTTCGGACGTCTCCGGACCGCGCGGAGCGTTTTGGAGTGCGGCAGTCTTCTGCCGCTCTGAGACCCTCGCGAACGATCTGGCAAGACGCCTCGCCGGTCTGATGTGCAGCCTCGCCAAATCATGACCTACGCCGCCGCCATTCAATTCTTGTACGAACTGCAATGGTTTGGACTGAAGCTCGGTCTCGACAACACGCGTCGGCTGGCAGCCTTAGCCGGAAACCCTCAGGACCGTCTCCGTTTCGTGCACGTGGCCGGCACCAACGGCAAGGGATCGACCTGCGCGATGCTTGACGGCATCTATCGCGCGGCGGGGCTTCGGGTCGGCCTGTTTACATCGCCTCATCTCATCAGCTTTCGGGAGCGGATCCAGGTGAATCGCGCTCCGATTCCCGAGGCGGAGGTGGTGCGTCTGGTCGAGCGGGTTCAGGGGCTTCTTCGAGGATTTCCGCGCGATCATTCGCCCACGTTTTTCGAGGTGGTGACCGTGATCGCGTTGTGCTATTTCGCGGAGCAATCGTGCGACCTGGTGATCTGGGAGACCGGGATGGGCGGGCGTTTGGACGCCACCAACATTGTGACTCCCGTCGCCAGCGTCATTACCAACATCCAATTCGATCACGAGCAGTGGCTGGGCAACACCCTCGCCAAGATCGCCGCCGAGAAGGCCGGCATCATCAAGCCGGGTGTGCCCGTCGTGACGGCAGCCGATGCTCCGGAGGCGTTGGCCGTCATCCGGGCTGCCGCTGGACTGGCGCAAGCGCCCTTGGTCATCCTCGATGCCGCGGTTGCTCACCGACCGCCCCTGGACACCTTGGCTCTGCCGCTCGCTGGCGAGCACCAGAAACAGAACGCCGGCCTCGCCCTCGCCACGATCCGCGCCTTGGCAACGCGATTCCCCGTCACCGAGGAGGCCGTGCGCCAAGGCCTGGCCGCCGTGCGCTGGCCCGGACGGCTGCAGGTTCTCGAGACTGCGCCTGGTTGTCTGACGCTCCTGGATGGCGCGCACAATCCGGCCGGCGTCCAGGCGCTCGAAAGCGCTCTTGCCCAGTCGTACCCCGACCGCCGTCCGGTGACGATCTTCGGCGTGTTGCGTGACAAGGACTGGCCCGCCATGTGCCATCGGCTGTCGCCCCTGGCAGAAGCCATATACCTTGTGCCGGTCGCGAGCGCGCGCAGCGCCACTCCGGACGAGTTGCGTCCAGCCTGCCAGATCACCGCCTCTGGTGTGCCCATTCGGGCGTGTTCCTCGCTTGAAGCCGCCCTGGAACTCACTCGCAACGCGCCGTTCCGGCTGATCACGGGCTCGCTTTACCTCATCGGCGAAGCCCTCGAACGACTCGAACCCGCGTCCGCTCCGGCCTCGGCGGAACGCGCGCTCAATGAATGGCATCCCGCTAACCCGGAAATCTCACCAGTGGGGCGGTCGCGGCATTCCTGAGAGTCCGCGGGTGAGAGTTCCGCGCTAGCGGGCGAACAGCCTGGCTGGATCGAAGTTGAAGATGAGCTGCAATCCTGCCAGGAACACGAGCGTGTAGATCGTCTTCAGGAAATTCTCTTCTGAGAACTTCCGGTTAAGCCAAACGCCCAGCCATACCCCGATCGGGACCGCCGGCAGGTAGCAGGCGCTCGCCAGCAGGGTGCGGCCATTGATGATTCCCTCCGCCGGAATCCACGCCCAATCCACCCACCTGCGGTCCAGGCAATAGAAAGGGAGCTTGATCCAGTTGATCCACGTGAACACCAGGACGGTGGTGCCCACGTAGATCGTCTTAGGCAGTCGCTGTGGGATCAGGAACATGCTCACGACCGGTCCGGCGCCATGCGCGAAGGTCGAGGTGATGCCCGAGGCGATTCCGCATGGCACTCCCAGCGCGTGGTTCGGTGAGAACGCTCCCTCGGCCCGGAACACCGCGTCCTTGAGCAGTTGGAAAGTCACAAAGGAAACAGCCAACAGTCCGATGGCCAGGTTCAGTTCCCTGGCGGAGAACCGCCCGATCAGTTGCACCCCGATCACGACGCCCACGAGGACGCCCGGCAGCAGGTAGAGCAGGTTCTTGCGCTCCCATTTCCCCCAATAGTGGTACATCGAGAAGAGGTCCCCCGCGCACAATAGCGGCAGCAAGATCCCGATCGCATCTTTCGGGCCGAACGCCAGCACACACAAGGGCGTCGTGAGCATGCCCAGGCCTCCGCCGAAACCGGCTTTAGAAATGCCGATGAACAGCGCGGCCAGGATGGCAACGGCGATTCGGACGGGCTCCTGCACGCGGTTCGTTTAGGGAGCTGATCGGCCCCTGTCCAGCGTGGAGTGGCCTGCGGATTTGTTTGCACCCCGATCCGCGCGGGTTCAATATCCAGCAGCCATCACCAAGTCATGAATGTTCCAGCGCAGAATCCCATCGATCCCGCTCTCGCATCCACCCGCCGGGCTTTCCTCCGCTCCGCCGTCCAGGGGGCGGCTGTTCTGGGCGTCGCCCCATATGTCGTGTCCCCGACCGTGTTGGGCGCGAACGACCGTCTGGGTGTGGGTTTTATTGGTGTGGGGGGACGCGGGATGAGCCACGTGGCGACCGTCCAGAAGCTGATCCAGGAGGGTGAACCGCTCCGCATCGTCGCTGTGAGCGACACGTACGGGCATCGGCTGGACGAAGCCTGTCGGATCACCGGCGCCAAGAAATACCGGCGCTATCCGGATCTGCTGGCGGACCCCGAGGTCCAGGTCGTCTGCATTGCGACGCCCGATCGTCTGCATGTGCCCCAAGCCCTGGCCGCGATCCGGGCCGGCAAGGACGTGTATTGCGAGAAGCCGATGGGCCACTGGACGCAGACCGCGTTGAGCCGCGAGTTCTTCCACGAAACCCAGAAACTTCAGCGGATCGTCCAGATTGGCAACCAGGCCAATTCGAGTCCCGAATGGAGGATGGTGGGCGATCATATTCGTCGAGGCGCCATCGGCCGTCCTCAACTCGTTCTGGCCGGCTTTTACCGGGACGGCGACTGGGGCGAGCGCATGCCCATTCCCGATCGCACGGCCCAGCCGGGATCCGATGTCGATTGGGAGGGATTCCTGGGCGATGCGCCCAAAGTGCCGTTCACGGTCGATCGGTTCTTCAGTTGGCGCAAGTACCTGGACTACGCGGGCGGTCCCTGCACCGACCTGTTTCCCCACGTCTACACGCCCTTTGTCAGCCTGCTGGGCCTGAAGTTTCCGTCGATGGCCGTGGCGTCAGGCGGCATCTTCAAGTACGACACGTACGACCGTGAAGTGCCGGACACATTCAACATGTGCCTCGATTACCCGCAGAAACTCAGCGTGGTCATGGCCTGCACCCTGGCGAACGAGTACCAGACCGACCCGTGCATTCGAGGCGATGAGGGGTCGATCGTGCTCCAGACGGATTGGTCTTCGGGTGTCGACAGCCTCACCATCATTCCCAAGAAGGGCGAACGCCAGCAGATCAAAGGCGGCCGCAGCGATACGACGCGCGCCCATTGGCAGAACTTCCTCCATTGCGTCCGAACCCGCGAAAAACCGGTCAGCGATGTCGAATTCGGCTTTCAGGTTCAGGTCGCGTTGAACATGGCCATGCTGGCCTATCTCGAGAAGAAGGTCGCCCGGTTCGACGCGGGCAAGGAAGAGATCCTGCTGGGCTGACGAGAGTTGAGAGTTGAGAGTTGAGAGTTGAGAGTTGAGAGTTGAGAGTTGAGAGTTGAGAGTTGAGAGTTGCGCATGGAGTCGTTGAATATCGAAGGTGAACAGGGCGCCTTGCTCCGGTTGAGGAGCAGCGCTGGCGCGACGCGGCGATCGGACGCCGTCGCGGCCAGGGGGTTCACCTTGATTGAGCTTCTGGTCGTCATCGCGATTATTGCGATTCTCGCCGGTCTCTTGTTGCCTGCGCTGTCGCGCGCGAAGGAAAAGGGGCGCGCCATCAGTTGCGTCAACAATTTGCGTCAAATGTTGGTGGCGACGCGCGTCTACGCCGATGACAACCAGTCGCGGTTTCCTTGGACATTCTCGCTCATCGGCAACCAACTCGACCGCAAGGCGTGGTTCAATTACCTCCAACCGTATCAGCAGACCACAAACCTGCTTCGTTGTCCGACGCGGACGCAGAAATTCAGGGAATTCCTCGCCGTCTACCCGACGGATCAAGCCGATCAGGCGGTCTCGAATTACGGCGCCAATTTCCGACTGGGCGGATGCGATTGGCCGGGAGTGTGGGACAAAGCGCAGTGGCCCTGCCTGAGGGACACCGACGTTCGGCGGCCCAGCAGCGTTGTGCAGATTACCGACAGCGCCACGCAGCCCCTGCGCACGCGGGATCCGCTCCAGTGCGTGACCACAAGCTCGAAAGAGAAACCGGGCGCCTGGATCGTCCATGATCCGGAGGCCGACGAACCGTGCACGGGATGCGTGACGTCTCCCGGCGATCCGAACTGGGGCGGGCCTCACCTGCGCCACAGCGGTCGCAGCAACGTGGCCTTCGTGGATGCCCACGTTGAAAGTCTGAAGGCACAGACCTGGTATTGGGCTGGGACACCCTGGCTCAAACCAAGCGAGGGCGGTCGTTGATCGGTTTTCTCTGTCGCCAAAGCATCCCACTGATTCGGAGGCATTTACCTAAGAGAAGCGGGGGCGTTTGGGGTGTTAGCGGCTGTTTTTGGCCTCGACTTTTGACTGTAAGGAATCTGCGTCTTATACAGTGCCCGCACCTCTCCGTTGGCCGATTTGGCCTTTTTGTTTCGCAAGGGGCGTGTGGTGTTTTTTCCCTGGCAAGGGGGTGCTTCTTGCTGGCATGATTCGCCCCGGTCACGCCGGGTCAGGGTGGGGACGGTCTCGGAGTTGCCGCGCGGGACGACGCGCGGTTGGAATCACGGAGTACTCATGAATACAAAGACTGTGGAGCGCTGTTATGCACTGGCCCGTGAGCGTTATGCGGAGCTGGGGGTTGACACCGAGCAAGCCCTTAGGCGGCTCGTGCGGGTGGCGGTGTCGGTGCATTGCTGGCAGGGGGACGACGTGGGCGGGTTCGAGAGCGCCGCGGGGACACTGGGGGACGGGTTGGCTGTGACGGGGAATTATCCGGGGAAGGCGCGCACGGCGGACGACTTGCGTGCGGATTTCGAGAAAGTCCTCGAATTGGTGCCCGGCACGCACCGGTTCAACCTGCATGCGTCGTATGCCGAGATGAGCGGGCGGCGGGTTGACCGTGACGCGCTGAGCGCCAGCCAGTTTCGGAACTGGATTGCCTGGGCGAAGGCGCGGCGCATCGCCTTAGATTTCAATCCCACCTATTTCTCGCATCCGAAGGTGGACGGCGGTTTGACGCTGACGCATCCGAACAAGGCGATTCGTCGGTTTTGGGTCGAGCATGGGATTCGTTGCCGGGAGATTGGCGCTGCGTTTGGCAAGGCGCTTGGCCAGACATGTCTGACCAACCTTTGGATTCCGGACGGGATGAAGGACACTCCGGCGGACCGCCGGGGCCCGCGCGAGAGGCTGATGGAATCGCTCGATGCCATTTTTGCGCCGAAGATCAGCCCGAAGTACAACCTGGACACGGTCGAGCCGAAGTTGTTCGGGATCGGCGCCGAGAGTTACACGCCCGGTTCGCACGAGTTCTACCTCGGCTACGCGGTGAGCCGCGGGGTGCTGCTCACGCTGGACGCCGGCCATTACCATCCGACGGAGGGGATTGCCGACAAGATCTCATCGGTGCTCTGTTTTCTGCCCGAGATTGCGCTGCATGTGAGCCGCGGTGTTCGGTGGGACAGCGATCACGTCGTCACCCTCACCGACGACCTCGAAGCGATCGCGCAGGAGATTGTCTGGGGCGGTTATCTGGATCGCGTGCGCATCGGGCTGGATTATTTCGACGCGAGCATCAACAGGGTTGCGGCGTGGACGATCGGGATGCGGAACATGCGTCGGGCGCTGCTGCTGGCCCTGCTGGCGCCGATTGCCACGCTGAAACGGGCGGAAGTGGAGCGCGATTACACAAGCCGGCTTGCGCTGATGGAGGAGGTCAAGGCGCTGCCGTTCGGCGCGGTGTGGGACTATGCGTGCCTGCGGGCGGACGTGCCGGTGGGCGAGGCGTGGCTGGCCGAGGTGAAGCGCTACGAAGCCGACGTGCTGTCGAAGCGGGCGTGAGTGACGAGGTCCCAGGCGGGCGTGGGGGCGAGTTCGAGCGCGAGCCGGTGCCGGAGCGGGCGCTCAAGGGCGCCAGCGCCTTTTGGGGGATGTATGCCGGCGAGCACACGGCCGGCACGGAGTTCATGATCGGGCCGATGTTCGTGGCGTGGGGCGCCAGTGCTTTCGACCTGATCTTCGGTCTTCTGCTGGGCAATCTGCTGGCGGTGCTGACCTGGCGATTTCTGACTGCGGAGATTGCCGCGCGCCAGCGGCTGACGCTCTATTTCAAGCTCGAGAAGATCTGTGGGCGCGGTCTGGTCACGGTTTACAACTTCTTCAACGGGGTGCTGTTTTGTTTTTTGGCCGGGGCGATGGTGACGGTGTCGGCGACCGCGGTGGGGGTTCCGTTCGGGGAGAGCGTGAAGATGCCGACGTTCGACCAGACCTGGCCGACGGGGATTGTGTGGTGCCTGATCTGCGTCGTCATCGGTGCCGCGATGACCTTCGTGGCGGTGCGCGGGTACGGTTTCGTCGCGCGTGTGGGCCACTTGGCGGCGCCCTGGATGTTCCTTGTATTCGTCGCGTGCGGAGTGGTGATGCTGGCCAAGCTGGGATCGACCAACCTGTTCGAGTTGATCGAACCGCCGCCGGGCGTCCCGCGCCGGATTGGTTTCTGGGGCATCGTGTTTTTTGCCTGGTTCTGCAATGCCGCCGTCCATCTTGGGATGTCGGATTTATCGATTCTCCGTTTCGCTCGAAAGCCCTCGTACGGCTGGGCCTCGGCAGCGGGCATGTTCCTGGGGCATTACGTGGCTTGGATCTGCGCGGCGCTGCTCTTGGTCTACTGGGTTCGTCAGTTCGGTGTGGACCCGCAGAAGGGCGCCATGCCCGGCCCGATGGTCTATGACGCGGTGGGCGTGGCCGGACTCCTCTGTGTCGTGGTGGCAGGGTGGACCACGGCGAACCCGACGATTTACCGTGCGGGCCTGGCGTTTCAGGGCATGTTTCCCCGCATGCCCCGCACGACAGCCACGATCGTCGCGGGAGTCGTGTGCACGGTGGCTGGCGTGTTTCCGGCGGTGGCGATGAAGCTGCTCGATTTTGTGGGCCTCTACGGCACGATCCTGGCGCCGGTCGGCGCGGTCATCGTGGTGGACCATTTCTTGGCGAAACGTCTGGGGATCCCCACCGATTACGCCGAGCGGCGGGGGATTCGGTTCAACGGCGCCGTGCTTCTGGCATGGCTGATCCCTGTGGCGATCGGTCTGGTGATCTACAAGACGCAGGGGGTCAATTCGTTCATGCTGCCGCTTCCCTGCTGGCTCGTCTGCGGTGCGCTCTACATCGCTTTTTCGAAGCTGATGAATGGACGTTCAGGATTGAGTCGCGGTTGCTCCTGAAGTGCTGAAGTGCCAACACTCTCGCGAATGCACGGGAAGCACCGCGAGTCCGTGCTGCGCCACGAAAGCGCGCGTGCCCAGGATCTCTGCAAGCTCAGCCGTCGTAGGTTGACGCGCATGCGCCTGCGGGCGGGTGAGGCGAACGGGCACGGCGCTAATGATCAATCCCCCGATGAGTATCTGGAATCCTTCCCCAAACATGGTTTAATCAAGTCAAGTGGCTCCGCCGATCTCGCCGTTACGCAAGGATTCTAAGGCCGGAGAGCGGGGAACCGGACCAGGTGACTTTGCCTGAACGCCTTCGCCAAAATACTGGCGCCTTTGGCGCTGGCAGCCACCGTTGTGCCGCCGGTGCTCTTCCTGTTGGGCGCCATGGCCGAAGGGCCGATGAAGGCGGCCATGCTGGTGGCGGCGGTGATGTGGTTCGTGTTTTCAGCGTTTGGATGAAAGGCGGCTCCGAATGATAGCGAATCCGTTTTTGGGCGTGGTGTTTCACTGGCTGGGGGGCTTGGCTTCCGGCAGCTTTTACGTTCCGTATCGTTTCGTTCGCAAGTGGTCGTGGGAGGTTTACTGGCTGGTCGGCGGGTTCTTTTCGTGGATCATAGCGCCGTGGGTGTTGGCGTCGATCAAGACAAACGATTTGCTCGTCGTGCTTTCGTCGGCTCCGGGGAGCAGTCTCGGCTGGGCCTATTTCTGGGGCGCCATGTGGGGTTTGGGGGGGCTGACGTTCGGTCTGACGATGCGTTACTTGGGGATGTCATTGGGGATGGGCGTGGCGCTCGGGTACTGCGCGGTGTTTGGGACCCTGATGCCGCCGATTTTCCACGGCGAGTTCATGCCCAAGATCCTGGGGACCGTCTCCGGCCAAGTGATTCTGGTCGGCGTGGTCATCTGCGTGCTTGGCATCGCCGTGGCCGGAATGGCGGGCATGTCCAAGGAACGCGAGCTGTCGGAGGAACAGAAGCGCGCAACGATCAAGGAATTCAATTTCGCGAGGGGGATTCTGGTGGCGACGTTTTCGGGCGTGATGAGCGCCAGCTTCGCCTACGGTCTGGATGCGGCGACGCCCATCGCCAGACCTGTCGCGTCAGCACGGCACGCCGGAGCTCTGGACGGGCCTGCCCAAATTGTGCGTTGTGCTGCTGGGCGGGTTCACATCGAACTTCATCTGGTGCGCCTACCTGAACATTCGGAACCGGACGGGCTACCAGTACTTCAGTCCCACGCTGCGGGAGGATGCCCAGGCACGCGCGCGGTGCCGGCGTCCGAAAGCGGCGGCGGAGCGCGTCGAGCAAACCGATCGTCGAACAGCCCGCGCGGGCGGCCAACGGCGCCAATGCCGTGCCGATGCTAAAGAACTATTTCTTCAGCGCCCTGGCTGGGACGACGTGGTACATGCAGTTCTTCTTCTACACGATGGGCGAGACCCAGATGGGGGATTACAAGTTCTCGAGTTGGACTCTGCACATGGCGAGCATCATCATTTTCAGCTCGCTGTGGGGTATCGCGCTGAGGGAGTGGAAGGGGTCGAGCGCTTTCACCAAGACTCTCCTGTTTCTGGGGCTCCTGGTGCTCGTGTTCTCGACCATCGTGGTCGGGTTCGGCAACTATCTTGGTGCGGCGCCTCCGGCGCCGTGATTCTTTCGCGACGCAGGAGCGAAAGAATTAGACGACTCCCTGAAGCGCGAGCCACAGGCCGCGATAGTAGCGCATGACGCGCAACGGATCGGCGCTCTCCGGAATCTCGGCCAGGCAGAACCCACCGAACCCCGTTTGGTTGAGCCGTGTCAAGAGCCGCCGCCACGGGTACTCATCGAGGTAAAGGTCGCGCATGTGCACGGCCACAATGCGATCTCGGACAGAATCGAAGTTGGCGTCGAAGCCCGCGCCATCGAGGTCACTCTGGTTCGAGTTCCAGCACACGCCCACATTCGGGTGCCTGGCGACCTCCATGATACGGCGGATGTGCGGCAGTTGGGATGTGCCCGACCCGTGCACTTCGAGTCGAATCATCTGGCCGTGGTCGGCGGCGAACTCACCCAACTCGAGCAGGGCCCGACCGATTTGATCGAGCGTCTTCTCGACTGGCACCTCCTTGGGTAGGCCATTGGGACGCACCTTCACGCCGCTGGCGCCGACGTCGCGCGCAAGGACGATGTACTCCTTGGTGGCCTCGATGTCCTGTCGCAGCTTGGCTGTGTTCGGCGTGTGATAATCAAACGCGCTGCCCAAACCCATCAGCGTCACCGGCGAGTCCGTGAATCGCCTTTTCACGTCGGCCCGCTCCTCTTTGCTGAGGGCCACCTCGACTTTGTGGGCGTGGGTGGTTCGGAGTTCGACCCCCTCGAATCTCGCCGCCGCGCAGTTCTTGATGATGGTGGCACATCCCAATCTTTGGCGAGGTTGTAGGTGACCAGACCCAGCCGCATCTTCGACTTCGTGCCGGCAGAGGACGCTGTGGTCGCCGCCGATTCCGCTGTGCGACCGGCGCCCCGCCAAGGCCGAGTCCGCCGAGTGCCAGGCCGGCCGCTCGGACGAAGGCGCGGCGGTTGGAGTGTTGGAAGGAGGGCAGGTCGGGGAGAGGAAAGTCGGGGTGATCGTTCATGACGCGCACGAGGATGGGCGAACAACTGCCCCGGTGTCAAAGGGGTTTGCGTGGAGCAGACATGGATGTTGTAGGCCGTGTGCCCTCACGCGGCGCGAAGACCGACACCGGTGCGGACGCCGGGTCGGGGGGACCTGGCCTACAAAGGTGCGGACATCGGTGTTGTAGGCCGGGTGCCCGCACCCGGCGCGAAGACAGACATCGGTGCGGAGGCCGGGTGCGCTCACCCGGCGACAAATCCCTTGTCTCGCTGGTCTGGTTTCGGCACGCTGGATGCATCCCGCAAATGCCTGGTACGCCCTTGAGTGCATGAAGACGACTCTCTCGTTTCCCTTGATCGTGGTTTGGTGTCTCTGCCTTTGTCCGCTGCGCGCGGGCGATCCTGTGGTGTCGAATGCCCGCGCCGCGCAGCGTCCGGGGACGCAACTGGTGGACATCATCTACGACGTGGCGGACCCGGACAGCGCCACGCTGACGGTGAGCGTGGCCGTGTCCGACACCGGCGGGGCGACGTATGCAGTGCCGGCTTCGAGCTTCAGCGGCGATGTGGGGAGCGCCGTGACGCCAGGCGGGAACAAGAGGATCGTGTGGGATGCCGCCCCGGCACCGGCCGGCATGGTGCTGATCCCGGCGGGATCATTCCAGATGGGGGACAGTTTTGGCGAAGGGGACAGCAGTGAACGCCCGGTGCACAGCGTGACGGTGAGCGCGTTTTGCATGGACAAGTACGAGGTGACCAAGGCCCTGTGGGACGAGGTGTATCAGTGGGCAGTTTCGCGTCCTGCTGAGCTGCGATACAGCTTCGACAATGCGGGTTCTGGCAAGGTTGCAAACCACCCCGTGCACACGGTCAACTGGTACGACATGGTGAAGTGGTGCAATGCTCGGAGCGAGAAGGAGGGGCGCGTGGCGGCTTACTACACCAGCGCGGCGCAGACGACGGTGTACCGAACCGGCCGAGTCGATGTTCAGAACGACTGGGTGAGATGGAATGCGGGGTATCGTTTACCGACGGAGTCGGAGTGGGAGTATGCGGCGCGCGGAGGATTGAGCGGGAAGAGGTTTCCCTGGGGCGACACAATCAGCCACAGCCAGGCGAATTATTACAGCTACTGGCAAAGTGGAAAACCATACTACAACTACGACGTCAATCCCAACGAAGGCTACCACCCGGATTGCGACACTGGGGATTATCCGTACAGCAGTCCTGTGGGGTCGTTTGGTGCGAACGGGTATGGTTTGTACGACATGGCGGGCAACGTGTGGGAGTGGTGTTGGGACTGGTCTGGGGGCTACGGGAGCGGTGTTCAGGCCAACCCCAGGGGGCTGGCTGGGGGCTGGATCCGGGTGATCCGGGGCGGCAATTGGGACATCCACGCCTGGAGCTGCCGGGTCGCGCTCCGCTACGGCTCCTGGCCGGCCCGCGGGTACGACTTCGGGTTCCGGTCCGTCCTCCCCCCAGGTCTGTAATGAGCAGACAGCAAGAGCGAGCGAAGCTGCCCGGAGCAGGCTGGCGAAGCCCGGGACGCGCAAGCCGTGCCTGCGGAGGTGCAGCGGAGCGTGTCTGGCCTTGTGAGTTTGGGAATGGAGACGAGACAAGCTTCGCGCAGCGGTGGCGATGTTTTCGCGAACGCGCGTCTTCGGAGCGGTTCTGACTTTGGGTGCAGGACCTTGGCGCCGGGTGAGGGCACCCGGCCTACAGGGGTGCGGACACCGATGTTGTAGGCCGGGTGCCCTCACCCGGCGCGAGGACAGACACCGGTGCAGACGCCGGGTCCCCCGACTCGGCGTTCTGAACCTGGTCAAAACGAGAATAGCTGGCGTCTCTGAGCGAGTGACGGACGAATGCAATTGAAGCTGTTTGTCGTGCCAGCGAGGAACATCGCCGCGGCGGAAGCGGAGATGAACGGCTTTTTGCGCACGCAGCGTGTGCTGGCGGTGAAGAAGGAGTTCGTAGCGGATGGCGGGGCCGAACGCGCTGGGCGCGTGGTTTTTAGATGCGAGAAGGGGACAGGGATCAGACGGCAATGAGCGCAAAGAACGGATTGACCCGGACCAACAATGTTGCAGGCCGCGTGCCCTCACGCGGCGTCCGAACATGAACCCTTATCCTGTAGGCCGGGTGCCCTCACCCGGCGCGAAGACATACACCGGTGCGGACACCGAGTCAGGGGACCCGGCCTACAAAGGTGCAGACATCGATGTTGTAGGCCGGGTGCCCTCACCCGGCGCGAGCAAAGACATCGGTGCGGACGCCGGGTCAGGGGACCCGGCCTACAAAGGTGCAGACATCGATGTTGTAAGCCGCGTGCCGGACGAACCGCCACGTCGGTTGCGTCGATTGCATCGGGTGTGGCCGGATCGGGACGGGAACATCTCGTATTTGTTGACGCTTTGTGTCGGTGGCCGGGTGCGCGTTTTGGACAATGAAACCACGTTCGAACGCCTGGTCGGATTCCTCCTCGATAGTCCGGGTCGGTACCGTTGGTTTCCGCGCCGGTTTGTCGTCATGCCCGACCATGTGCATGTGATCGCGGGTCAAGGGCACGAGGCGGTGCGGTTGAGCCAATGGATCAAGGCGCTGAAGGCGGTCATAGGCGGGTTGAGACGTCGTGAATCGGGCGTAGGGCCTGCGGCTGGAACCGGTGAGCACATCGAGGAGCAGCAGCGGAAAGAGGCAGACACCGATGTTGTAGGCCGGGTGCCCTCACCCGGCGCGAAGACATACACCGGTGCGGACACCGAGTCAGGGGACCCGGCCTACAAAGGTGCAGACATCGATGTTGTAGGCCGCGTGCCCCCACGCGGCGAACATGAATTCATCCGCCTGAGACGTTCTTGGCGTTGGCAGGAGGGTTTCCACGACCACAAATTTCGCACCCCCGAAAGCGAACAGCGTAAATGGGAATACGTGTGCCTGAACCCCGTCCGATACGGCTTGGTCGAACGCCCGGAACAATGGCCGTTCGGAGGCGAGGTTTTCTACGATGGTCCCAGTGGCCCCCGTTTGATTCGGGGCACGCCACCGTTGTTGGAGACGGGGATTTTGGTGAACGAAGATGGATCGGTCACATCGCCGGGTGGGGGCACCCGGCCTACAGGTGATTGTGGTTCGGCGCCGGGTGAGGGCACCCGGCCTACAGGGGAGGGTGTTTCTTGCGGAGGCGGTCGCTCCGAGAAAAGGACTGCGTGATACTTATGAAAACGAGCTTGGAGTTTCTGACGTTTGCCTGCTTGTTGGGTCTGTCGGTTGAGGTTTTCGCCGGCAGCCATTCGGCCGCCTCGAACATCACCACGGTGGATACGCGCGACAACGTCATTGCGGTGTCAGGCCGGGTGCTGGCGGTCGCCGATCGTGGGCCGATCAGCGGCGCGACAGTGACGCTGGCCGGTCAACACGCGACCACTTCAGCAGCAGGCTTGTTCAGCTTCCCGGGCGTGTCGTTGAGCGGCGGCAACACGATCGAGGTCAGCAAGAGCGGATTCGCCACGTACTCCGGCACCGTGGCCGTACCCGCCGGGGCAACCGCCGTGACGGTGCCGGACGTGCTGCTGGTTGAGGATGATGTGAGCAGGCCTGTGATAACCAAGCTGGATCCGCGCCTGAAGGGTCTCTTCCTTTCAGGGGCGCCGTTGAATAACGAGTTTACGGCTTCGGTAGATTGGAATGGGAACTCCCCTGGCTTTGTCCGCTTTTCAGTTAATGGGATGCCGGCGACGGATGAAACAGGGGTTGGGCCGGAGTATGTGGCTTCTCTGAATATGGGGGGCGCTGCATTCCACCCCAGCTTCGACATTGCTGGGAATCAAGTCACCGTCCAGGCGGTGGGCAGCGGCGGCCAGTCCTCCGATACGGTCGCAGTCCGCGTAGGGGTCTTGCCCCTTCCGAACCCCCTCCAGGTCCTCACCGGACAAGGGTGGCCGTTCACGACCTATTCGGACGGGCACGTTGCCCTGGACTGCGACTTCCCCAATCCTCCGATCAAAACGGTGGTGACCTTTCCTGTGATCGGACGTTTTGGTTTCGAGGTCGCCGCAAATGCCAGCTTCGACTACACCGTGACAGACGGTGATTGGGAGGTCGCCTTTGGGATCGGGGCGGAAGGCAAGCAAGGCAAGCGGGGGCGCCGTCCGACCATCCCTGGATTGACGCGTTACCCGAGAATGAAGCTCTATCTGGGCAACAAAGAGATTTTCGGGAAGATCGAGGCTGGCGCGCGCGGTACCGCGACAATCCAGAGCGGAATCACCTTCGACGAGGTGTTCGGGCATGGTGAGATCGAGGCCAAACTCGAACTTGGTCGAGTTGGTCTGCTGGACATCGTTCCTGGCTTGGGGACGGCGGCGGCGTGGGTGCCGGGCCTGAGCGACATCACCAAAGGGATTTCCGTGATCATCTACGCCATTCCGGGAATAGATGGCGAAATCACCTTTGCGACACACCCGGAATTCAGGTTCGACACCCTGGAATTGGCGGGCAAGGTGGGACTCGACGCCGCCTACGAGCCGAGAATGTCGGACGACTTCGAGCTGCGGGTCTGATGTGGGGGGTGAACCGAGCGTGACGTTTGGGATCCCCGGCGACCTGTTCAGGAACATTCGCTTCAGAGCTTACGCCGGCGCTGAGCTCAGTGTGTGGCTCTTACGGATTGGCCCCGTGGAGAGCGTGTTCGTTGACGTGTCCTACCCTGGCGCCCACAGGGTGCCTTTGAACATGGAGGCCGCCGATGGCACGACCGGGGTGGCCATGTTGCGGGTGGCGTCAAGAGGGCTGAACGAGGTTAGCCTGATTTCGCGCCACTACCTGGAATCCGGAGCTGAACGTTTCGTCGCCCAGGACCCGGTTCCCTCGGCAGGGGTGAGGGGCAGCGTTCTTGTGTCCAGTGACGCCCCGTCTCCGGCCATATCGCCTCTGGACGCGTTCCGGCAGGTGGGGCGCGCAGCGCCGGGCAGCCTCCGCAACCAGTCAAGAAGCGCTCAGCCGCGCGGCGGTCCGCCACCCACGGGGGACTCGGGCGTCGGCCAAGCGGATTTGCGTATTCTCGAGAACGTCTTTCCGAATTCCGATCCTGCTCTCGCCGGGCGCGGGCAGGACTTGATGTTGCTGTACGTGGCGGATAACGGATCGTCCAACGCGTTTCAGTTCACGGACATCCGCTGGACGCGCTTCGACGGCACCAACTGGAGCACGCCGGCAACGATTCACACGAACACCCAAGCTGAGTTCGTACCTCGGGTGGCCTACGACGGAGCCGGGGACGCGATTGCGGTCTGGGAACGGGTCGCGGATGCCAATTTCAACCAGACCAATCTCACCGCCATGGCAGCGCAGATGGAGGTGGTCTGGTCGAGGTGGAATCGGCTCGACGGGCAATGGGCCACCCCACAGCCATTGACGGCGAATAGTCACCTCGACCACGCGCCGCTGATTTGCGGGCCGATGAGCGATGGCTCGGTGCTCGCCACCTGGACGGCCAACACCGCCAATCTCATCATGGGCACGAACGGCGCCGGCAGCCAGGTCTTCTGGGTGCAGTGGAGTCCGGTCAGCCAGGCGTGGTCGGCGCCGCAGGCCTTGCTGGCGGATTTGCCCAACCGCCTTTCCCAATCGCTCGCCGGTGTGGGAAACCTGGCGGTGTACGCGTGGACGCGCGATCTCGATGGGGTTTTGACGAATGCGAACGACCAGCAGGTGTTCTACTCGAAGTGGAGCAATGGCGCTTGGACGCCGGCAACCCAGTTCACCACAGACACGGCGGGCAACCGCAACGCCCGGGTTTCGGTCGGGTCGGATGGACACAGCTACCTGGTCTGGCAAAGCGGAACCAATCTCGTCTTGAGCAGAGATTTCTCGATAAACCCGACACTGGTGCGGGCGGATTCGCAGACGGCGGGTTTTTCCGACTACGCGATGACCATCGGTCTGGGCGGGAACCTGGCGCTGCTGTGGCAGGAGATGAGCCAGGCTGGGTCGGATGCTCATTATCGCGTGTTGGACCCGGCATCCGACACGTGGAGTAAAGATGCTCTGCTGGTGCAGGACACGCCGCTCGAGCGCTCGTTCGCGCCCGTGTGGGATGATGTGGGCAACCTGACCGTGGCGTACAACAAGGTGCAAATCGTCTACACGAACCTGACCGTGACGCTCGAAGACGGCGGGACCGTGACCATCACCAATGTCCCACAGTCGGACCGGGTGGACCTTTACGTGACCAAGCGGCAACTCATCAAAGACCTGGCGCTAAACAGTGGCGACTTCACTGTCAGCGCCGAGAACTACCTGCCGGGTGTGCCCGTGACGCTGTCCGCCACGCTGCGCAACGCGGGTGACCTGGCCGTGAGCAACGCCGTGGTCGGGTTCTACGACGGCAATCCGAGCCAAGGCGGTGTGCTGATCACGAACGTCGCCATCGAGGGCTGGCTCGAGGGTGCCGCCGCCAACACCGTCAGCGCTCTGTGGGTGGTGCCCGAACCAGCCGCCAGCCATCAAGTCTTTGCTGTCGCCGACCCGGCGGGCGTCGTGACGGAGTTCGACGAGGCAAATAACGGACTGTCTCTAAGCATCGGCGGCACGGATTTGAGTGTCTCTCTGGTCAGCCAGGCGACGGAGATCAGCGGTGCCGTTCGGGTGATTGCCCAGGTGCAAAATCTGGGCGCACCCAAAGCGCCGACGAGCGTGCTTGCGATCCGCCGCGCGGGCGACACGAATGCGCCGCTCGCCAGCGCCGAAGTTCCAGAACTCGAGCCCGGTCATTTGGCGCAGGTGGCGTTGGACCTGCCCGCAGGAACCCAGCCCGAAGGTGACGCGCTCTACGAACTCAGCACCGACGAGGCAGGTGTCGTCTCCGACATCGAGCCGGCGAACAACACCGCGCGCTTTGCCGTGAACCTGTGGATCGACTCCGACCGGGACGGCATGCCCGATGGTTGGGAGCGGGCGAAGGAGTTCGACCCCGGCGATCCGGCGGACGCATTCCGGGACAAGGACGGGGACGGTGTCAGCAACCTGGCCGAGTACCTGGCGGGGACCGACCCGGGTGACCCGCAGTCGTATCTGCGGATTGGTTCAGTGGCTGCGGGCGAAGGAGTTGGCGGGATCGAGTTGCGGTGGGGTTCAGTGGCGGACCGCCTCTACACCGTGCTGCGTTCAGCGGCAGTGCCGGGCGGGTTCGTCCCGGTGGCGGAGCATGTGCTGTCGACACCGCCGGAGAACGTCTGGGTGGATGCGGAGGTGACGGACTCGACCAGCTTGTTCTACCGCATCCAGGTCGAGTAATGGACTCGAAGGCAGACACCGGTGCAGACGCCGGGTCAGGGGACCCGGCCTACAAAGGTGCGGATATGGATGTTGTAGGCCGCGTGCCCCCACGCGGCGCGAAGACAGACATCGGTGCAGACGCCGGGTGAGGGCACCCGGCCTACAAAGGTGCGGACATGGATGTTGTAGGCCGCGTGCCCCCACGCGGCGCGAGGACAGACACCGACAACCTGCGGATGCACCGAAGCGCGGTTTGGGTTGAAAATCCGGGCGTGACACCGGGGGGATCGGCAAGCCAAGCTGTCCGGCATGAAGAATTTGATGTGTCGAGTGACGAGCGGTCTGGTGATGTGTTTCGCGACTGCCCTGGCCCAATCCGACGTCGCGACGGCGAAGCCGGAGGATGCCAAGGCGGTCACGCCCGCCGTCAAAGAAGTTGCGGTCATCAAGACCGGCAAAGGCGACATGGTCGTCGAGTTCTGGTCAGACGTCGCGCCCAAGACAGTCGAGAATTTCAAGAAGCTGGCCAACGAGAAGTTCTACGATAGCACCTGCTTCCACCGGATCGTGAAGGGCTTCATGATCCAGGGCGGCGATCCGCTGACCAAGGATCTCGCGGCTCAGGCGCGTTATGGGACGGGTGACCCAGGCTACAAGATCAAGGCCGAGTTCAACCAGCGCAAACACGAGCGCGGCGTGCTGTCCATGGCCCGCTCCGCCCACCCGGACTCGGCGGGCAGTCAGTTCTTTGTCTGTCTCGGCGAGGAGAGTTCGCCCAGCATGCAGTATCTCAACGGCAAGTACACCGCTTTCGGCAAGGTCATCAAGGGCGAGGACGTGTTGCTGAAGATTGGCGAGACGCCGACAAAGATGAACGCCCACGGCAGCGAACAAAGCGTCCCGATCGAACGGGTCGGAGTCGAGACCGTGCGCATCGTCCCAGCCGATTCCCTCAAATGAACACCATCCCAGACGAAGTGGCCGTGATCACGACCACGGAAGGCGACCTGGTTGTCGCTTTCTGGCCCGATGTGGCGCCAAGCACCGTGGCCAATTTCAAGAAACTCGCCCGAGCCGGATTTTACGACGGCACGTGTTTCCATCGGATTGTGAAGGATTTCATGGTGCAGGGCGGGGACCCGCTCACCAAAGAGCCGGCCCAAGAGCGGCATTGGGGCACGGGCGGCCCGGGCTATCAGATCAAGGCGGAGTTCAGCGCCCGCCCCCATGTCCGCGGTGTCATTTCGATGGCGCGCTCCCAACACCCGGACTCCGCGGGCAGCCAGTTCTTCGTATGTCTAGCGGACGCCCGGTTCCTGGACCGGCAGTACACCGCTTTCGGTGAGTTGATTCGCGGTGACGACGTGCTCGGGCGGATCGGCGATACGCATGTCGATGCGGGCAGCGGCGGCGAACGCAGCAAACCGCTCACCCGCATCGGCGTCGAGAGCATCCGCATCATGCCCGCAGAGTCGGTGCAGTGAGTTCGGACGGATCCACGCTGTCCGTCGCCGTCGTGGGCGGCGGCATCACCGGTTTGACCGCCGCCTTTCGCCTCCTCGAGGCGGGCGTCCCGGTCACGCTTTACGAAGCCGATTCGCGAGTTGGCGGCGTCATTCGTTCGGTGCGTGAGGGTGGGTACCTGGCCGAGTTTGGCCCCAACTCGATTCTCGAAACCTCGACCAAGATCAGCGGCTTGATTCGCGACCTCGGTCTCGATCGGCATCGCTGGTACTCCGATTCGGGCGCCGAGAACCGTTATCTCGTGCGCGGAGGCAAACCGGTGTGCCTGCCGGCCTCGCCCGTGCGGTTCTTTGGCACGAGGCTGTTCTCGGTTGGGGCGAAACTGCGTCTGCTGCGCGAGCCCTTTCTACGGCGCGGTCCGGCCGGAAAAGAGGAGAGTGTCGCCGATTTTGTGCTGCGCCGGCTGGGTCGGGAATGGCTCGATTACGCGATCAATCCGATGATCGCCGGCATCTACGCGGGCGACCCGCGTCGGCTGTCGGTCATTCATGCCTTTCCCAGACTTCACGCCGTCGAGCAGCGCTACGGCTCGCTGATTCTCGGCCAGATTCTCGGCGCGCGAGAACGCAAACGTCGCGGCGAAGTGTCGAAGCAGGAAGCGAAGAAAGTCTCGTTCGACGAAGGTCTGCAGGTTTTGACGGACGCGCTCGAGGCGAAGCTTCGTGGTGCGATCCACTTCAACGCGGTGGTGACCGCGCTCGAACGGACACGCAATGGTTGGACAGTCACGGCGCGGCGGGACGGTGTGGACATGGCTGGCGAGCATCGGGCAGTGCTGCTTGCGGCGCCGGCCCACCGCTTGGCCCAAATCGCGCTTCGTGCCGGGGCGAATCTCACGCTTGGGCCGTTGGCCGAAGTCTATTATCCGCCGGTGGCGAGCGTGGTGCTCGGTTTCCGCCGCGAGGACATTGCCCATCCGTTGGACGGCTTCGGCATGCTGGTGCCCGAAGTCGAGCGATTCCGCATCCTCGGCACCCTCTTCTCGTCGTCGTTGTTCCCGAACCGCGCGCCGACGGGGCACGTGACTCTGACGAGCTACATCGGCGGCGTGCGAGCGCCGGATCTCGCGCTGCGTCCGATCGAGGAGTTGTTCGACCTGACGCTTGCGGACCTGCGAACGATCCTGGGTGCGCGCGGGAATCCGACGTTCCGGCATGCCGTGCTCTATCGCCAGGCCATCCCCCAATACGAAGTCGGGTACGGTCGCTTTAAGGCGCTCATGGAGAAGGTCGAGTCGGAGGCGCCCGGCATCTTCCTGGCTGGGCATTATCGCAACGGCATCTCGCTGGGCGACTCGATCATTGCCGCCCATGACGTTGCGGGGCGGATGGCGGCGTTCGTGCGGGGGCCTGACAGGTTTGACCTGAATCCTCACGCAGCAGGGACAAGCGATGGCACGATGGTGAACGCCGGGTGAGGGCACTCGGCCTGCGAAGGAGGCGGGCACCGATGTTGTAGGCCGCGTGCCCCCACGCGGCGCGAAGACAGACGTCGGTGCAGAAGCCGGGTCAGGGGACCCGGCCTACAAAGAGGCAGACACCGATGATGTAGGCCGCGTGCCCCCACGCGGCGCAAGAACAGTCTGCTAACGCGGAAATCTCACCAGTGGGGCGATCGCGGCATTCCGGAGGGTCCGCGGGTGAGATTTCCGGGTCTGTGAAATCCGCGCCCAGCAGGGAGAATTGGCCGATCGGTTCATCAACGCCGGGACGCGCCCCAGCCGCTTGGGCGACCTGGGCACGCGGACACAGTGTGGTCGAGATTGGGTCCAACTGTTTGGGGCGCGGGTTTCTGAGAGCCCGCATTTCAGGTGCAATGGGACGGTGCCCGGTCAGAGGACATCGAAAGTTGGTGAGAAATGCGGGCTAAGGGCTTGGGGCTTTGGTCCTGCCGGGAAGAGCGAGGCGCGGGGGTGGGCGCCCGTGGAATCCGGCGTAGAGCCGCTCGGCTCTTCGCAGCACGCGACGCCAGAAAGCGCTTTCGGCGGCCAGCACCTCGCGCCACGGTCTTCGCCTGTACTCCTGCAAGAACCGGAACAGGTCGCGCTTGGTGAGGCCGCAGTCGAGCGCGGAGAAGAGCAGCGCCGCCAGGTCTTTGAGAAGCCACCGCGCGGGAACGCGTGGGCGCCTTTGCGCGCGGTGCAGGTCGATGAGCATCAGGTCCAAGGGATCCTCCGTCGGGGAGGACGGCTGCCAGCGCAACCAGTCCCGGTCGCGGACCAGGAAGTGGCAGAGGTAGAAGTCGCGGTGGTTGAGGCCGGCCTGGTGGAGGCGGCGCGCGATGTCTGCAACCTTGGCGAGCAGTGCTCTCCTCAACAACGCCCGCCTGCGGCCGTGCAACCCGCCCCAGGTCCGCGTGAGATCTTCGAGCGTGATCATGCCCTCGATGGCTTCGGTGATGACAAAAGACTCGACCCGTGCTGGCGGCGTGCCGCGCTCGCCTTTGCCGGCTACTGTCAGGGTCCGAATCCCCAGCGCGTGCGCGCTGCTCGATCGCCTCCCACTCCGAACGGGCGCTGACGATCGGCGCGCGCCCCCGAAGCCAGTCCTTGAGCACTTCGCCCCAGCCGCAGCCGCGATGCGCCTTGACGAAAAAACGGTGTCCCCCGATCTCGAGCTCGACTGTGCGCCGGTGTTTCACCTCGCGATGGACCTTGCCCGGGCAGTTCAGCAGCCAGTCGAAAGCCGCGTCAGCGGGCAGGTGACGTTCGAGATGGGCGCTCAGTTCGATCACGGATTAGCGAGGCTTCGCCTCAGACCGACGAGGCGTGTGAGCAGCTCGTCTGCGCTGGCGGCCACCACCGTCACCAGCGCCCGACGCCTCGCTAAGTGGCGCCGCTGCGCGGCGCAAGAACTTGACTCATTTACTACAGATTTCAAACGAGAAGTCACTTTAGCCAGGCTTCGCCTCAGACCGACGAGGCGTGTGAGCAGTCCGTCTGCGCTGGCGGCCACCACTGTCACCAGCGCCCGACGCCTCGCTATTCTCTCCCGCGCCTTGCTCTGGCAAAACCGCGCCGGGACAGGGGAGAATCAGGGTCTGGCCGCGCAGGAGAACGCAGTCGCCAACCGACACCCCGTTGCCTTCGTCCCCCACTCCAGCCCGGCGCGGTTTTGCTTTGCTAGCGCGCATGAGTGCCCTTTTCGATGACATCGGCTTTGCGTTCTTCAGAAGTTGTTGAGAGATGCGCGCTAGTGCGCGTCTGCCGCGAGGTTGCGCCGGACGATCTGCTCGATCAGATCGGTCGCCTGTTCGTGACAACTATACAAGTCCTCCCGAGCTGCGTAGGCCAGTCCGTTGAGGCCCCATCGAGCGCGTTCTTTCGAGAGAAGCATCTCAGCGACAGCGCGATTGCACTCGGTCTGGGAGAAGGGCGAGGACAACACCCGCCCGGCTTCGGCCCGTGTCACGTGAGGCGCGTAGCCACAGGTGTCCGTCGCGAGCACCGGCAAGCCCGCAGCCATTGCTTCCAGGAGGATCATGCCTGCGGATTCGCTGTAAGCCGGATGCAGCAGGAGATCGGCGGCGAACAGCCAATCCGCGACATCGAGGCGTCCGCCTAGGAAATGCACCCGGTCCGCCACGCCCGCGCGCCGCGCCTGGCGAGCGAAAGCTCCCGGTCGATTCTGGCCGATGACCGCCAGTCGGCTGCGCTGGCGCAACTCGACAGGCAGCGCCGCCAGCGCTGCAATCGCCCGATCGAGTCCTTTGATGCGAAAGCCTGAGCCGACCAACAGGAGCAGATGGTCATCCGGGGACCAGCCTTGGGCGGCGCGCACTCGAGTCCGGACCGCGTGTCGTTCGGCTTGGGTGTGCGAGCGGCGGGCGATCCCCGGCGGCAGCAGATGAAAGCGATCGGGCTCCGTCGCGTAGAAGCTGCGATAGGCTGGGATCTCATGGTCTGTGAGCACCAGTATCTCCGTTGGTCGTCCACGGCGGAAGACCTCGGACTCGAGCTCGACGAAATGGCGGTAGCGAGGCAGCCAGCGGTACCAGGCGGGTTTGAGCCGTCTCACCTTTGCGGCATAGCAGGGGTCCGATCCATAATACACATCCAGGCCGGGCAGTTTATTGAATCCGACGACCCCATCGAGTTGGCGTTGGGGCAGCGTCAGAGCCAGTTGCCGCAGCCAGGCCCGATTCCGGGCCACGTTACTGAGACCGTGTCGGCCGAACAACTCGACGGCGGGTCCCTGCGGACGGTCGCCTTGCCAGGTGCGTGTGAAGATTGCGACTGCGTGCCCGCGCCCGGCGCACAACGCGGCGATCCTGAGACAGTCCCGCTGCAACCCGCCGTACGGGAAGTAATCAAACAGGAGAAAACCCAGTTTCATGGCTCGGGCGCGTTACCGCCCGGAGCCTACTGGGCTAGCGGCTCGACAGCAACCATTCCTGACACCGCCGATGGCTGACCATTGGACGGACGGGTGCGAAGGTTCCCGTGGTGGCACTCTGGCCTGGATGCCAACCCGTTTCCTCTTGAACGAACCTTGGCGCACGGGCATGCTGCCGGCACACGCAAGGCGATGTCCCACGGTCTGCTGTGAAGTTGTCCCAGTGAAGAGCACACCCGAGATTCTTCAGGTTCTCGAGAGCGAGTCCATTGAGATTCTGCGCGAGACCGCGGCGGCGTTCCGGCGTCCGGTCTTGCTCTACTCGATCGGCAAGGATTCTTCGGTGTTGCTGCATTTGGCTCGCAAGGCGTTCCATCCGGCACGACTTCCTTTCCCGATGCTGCATATCGACACCACGTGGAAGTTCCGCGAGATGATTTCGTTCCGGGATCAGATGGCGGACCGGTATGGAGCGCAGTTGTTGGTGCACACAAACCTCGATGGAGTCAAAGAGGGCGTCAACCCCTTCAACACCGGCGTGTCCGAATACACGCGGATCATGAAGACGGTTGCTCTCCGGCAGGCCCTGGATCAGCATGGATTCGACGCGGCCATCGGAGGGTCGCGTCGGGATGAGGAACGCAGCCGGGCGAAAGAGCGCGTGTTGAGCGTGCGCGAGGCCGGGCATCGTTGGGATCCGCGCCAGCAGCGTCCCGAGCTCTGGCGCACCTACAATTCGCGTCTTCGACCGGACCAGACGATGCGGGTGTTTCCCCTGTCGGACTGGACCGAGTTGGACATTTGGCATTACATCGAACTGCAGGGGATTTCTGTCAATCCGCTTTACTTTGCCAGAGAACGCCCCGTCGTGTGGCGCGGGCAGCAGATGATCATGGTCGATGACGATCGCTATCCGCTGCGTCCGGGGGAGCAACCGGAACGGCGTCGCATCCGATTCCGAACACTCGGGTGCTATCCGCTGACGGCGGGGGTCGAGTCCGACGCTGGGACGTTGGGGCAAATCGTCGAGGAGGTCAGGCGCGTTCGATTGAGCGAACGGGCCACGCGCCTCATCGATGGGGACCGTGAAGACTCGATGGAAAAGAAGAAGACTGAAGGTTACTTCTGATGACGTCCTCCTGTCCTGTAGTTCGTTTGGTTGCTTGTGGCAGTGTCGACGACGGCAAGAGCACCCTGATTGGGCGTCTGCTTGTGGAAACCGACAGTGTTCCCTTTGACACCGTCGAGGCTGCGCGCCGCGTGCGCCGGGCGGGCTCCCTCATCCCCCTGGGCGAGATCGATTACAGTCTGTTGACCGATGGGCTGGAAGCCGAGCGCGAGCAGGGCATCACCATCGATGTCGCCTATCGCTCGATGTCCTTGCTGGATGGGCGTCGGCTGCTGATCGCCGATGCCCCCGGGCACGAGCAATACACCCGCAACATGGCCGTTGCCGCCTCGCGTGCGGATCTTGCGGTGATGTTGGTGGACGCCACGCATCCGGTTCGACCCCAGACGCTCCGGCATTTGACCATATTGAAGCTGATGGGTGTCGGGCAGGTCACGGTGGCCGTGAACAAGCTGGACGCGCTCGACTTCGATCCTGTCGCCTTCGAGTCCGTGTGCCGGGAGACGCGCCCGACGGTCGAGCGGTTGGGGATCACCGACATCGCCTACATCCCCGTGAGCGCCCTGGCGGGCGACAACGTCGTCACGAGGTCGAGCCGCACGCCATGGTATTCTGGACCGACACTGCTTGATGCGATCCAGGCCTGGCGCGGGCGACCTGCGGGGCCGAGTCACGCCCGGATGGGCGTCCAGATCGTCCTGCGCGCCGAGAACTTCCGCGGTCTGGCGGGCACGGTGAGCGACGGTTCGTTTGCGGTGGGCGACGACGTGGTTGTTCTCCCTGGCCAGCACGCGGCGAGGATCGCGCGTCTGACCACTTTCGAGGGCGACATGGTTTGCGCGCCTGCTGGCCAGGCCATCACGATGGTGCTCGAGCCGGATGTCGATGCCGCGCGCGGCGATGTCATCGAACGGGCTCCGGGCTGCGTTGTGCCTGCGGACCGTTTTGCCGCGCATATTGTCTGGCTGGGCGAGAGCGAGCTGATTCACAGCCGTTCCTACTTTCTGCTCAACGGCTCGACATTAGTTCCCGCGACGGTGACGGCCATTCGACACCGGTTGAACATCCAGAATGGCGATCACGAATCGGTGCGGACATTGAAGATCAACGAGATCGGGGTGATCGAGGTGGCGACCGACGCGCGGGTGGTTCTCAGGCCCTACCACGAGAACCGCGACTCCGGCAACTTCGTCCTGGTGGACCGCGTCAGCCTCAACACGGTGGGTGCGGGCATGATCATTCATGCCTTGCGGCGCGCCTCCAATATCACCGAGCATCACTACCAGATCACCAAGGCGAGCCGGGCCGCGCAGAAGCAGCAACGCGCCAGGCTCATCTGGCTCACCGGGCTGTCGGGATCGGGGAAATCGACGCTGGCTGATGCGCTCGAGAAGCGGCTGCACGGTCTGGGAATGCACAGTTACGTCTTGGACGGCGATAACCTGCGTATGGGCCTGAACAAGGACCTGGGTTTCACCAAGGAGGACCGTGCCGAGAATGTGCGCCGGGTGGCGGAAGTGGGCCGGCTCATGGTGGACGCCGGTCTGGTGGTCATCGTCGCCTTGGTGAGCCCGTTCGCGATCGATCGAAACCACGCGCGGGAGTTGTTCGAGAGGGGCGAGTTTCTCGAAGTGTGGGTCAAGACCCCGGCTGAAGTCTGCGCTCAGCGGGATCCCAAGGGTCTCTATCGCAAAGCGAAGGCAGGACTGCTGCCCAATCTCACCGGCGTGGGCCAGGAGTATGAACCGCCATTGCAGCCGGAACTGGTATTGGATGGAACGGAGCAGATCGCGGTCAACGTCGAGCGACTCGTGCGCGCCCTGGTATGACCTGGCTTTTCTTCGTATTAGCCGGAGCGGTCGCCCAACTGATCGATGGGTCCCTCGGGATGGGATTCGGACTGACGAGTTCGACGCTCCTGCTCAGCCTGGGCACCTCGGCTGCAGTTGCCTCCGCGGCGGTGCACGCCGCCGAAATTGGCACCACGCTGGCCTCGGGCATTGCGCACTGGCATCGCGAGAATGTGGATCGTACAATTCTGGTACGGTTGGCCGTTCCCGGGGGAATCGGAGCGATGCTCGGCGCGACGTTCCTGGTCTCGATCGACCTCGGTGGCAGCCGAATCTATATTTCGACGATTCTCTTGTTGTTGGGCTTCGTTCTCTTTTATCGGAATGTGTTCCAATCCGCGACTGGGCCCAACGTCGCGGATATTGCGAATCCGTTTTATCTGAATTTCCTCGGGGTTGCGGGCGGTTTCGTCGATGCTTCGGGCGGCGGGGGATGGGGTCCCGTGGTTACCCCGACGCTGCTGGCGACGACGCGCCATGAACCCAGGAAGGTGATCGGCACGGTGAGCGCGGCCGAGTTCATCGTCGCCGTGTGTGCCAGCCTGGGTTTCCTGTTGAATCTGAGGCGGCTGGATGTCGATTGGACGGCGGTTGGCGGACTGGCGTTGGGAGGTGTGCTCATGGCGCCGGTGGCGGCGAAGTTCGTTGCCTGGATGCCGCGTCGGCCACTTGGCATCGTTGTGGCCCTGGGGATTATTGTCGTGAACGGCGTTCGGTTGTTGGATCTTTAGCGAGGCTCCGCCTCAGACCGAGGGGGCATGTCACCAATTGGTTTGCGCTGGGTTTCGGCCGATGGCAACCGGCAGCCGACGCCTCGCTAAGGGGCGCCGCTGCGCGGCGCAAAAACTTGACTCATCGAGTACTGGGTTGAAAAGGAAGTCACTCTAGCAGGGCGGTTCCGGCGACCCGGGGAACAGAAGCCGCCTGTTCCCTCTCCAGCGCCTCGCTCCTTAGAATCCTTGACCCCCTTAACGCAGCACAGAAACTTGACTTGTCTACAACATGTTTCGAACTGCCAAGGAACATGCTAGGAAGCGCGGAGTTCATTGCGCTCGAACACGGCAACGGCACGGTGGCGCGGACGAAAGTCCGCGCTCCCGAGTCGGTTCATGTGAGGTGTTGACATTCAACGACTTAATGAGGATGGCGACCATGAACCAGAAACGTCCAACTCTCAATTCTCAACTCTCAACTCGTGGCGATTGGGCTCGCCACCAAGGCTTGCGCTCGTAACATCCGTGCGCCATGACCTTTGCGGAGAGAGTGAGATTGGCCGGGGTTGTGGGTGCCGGCGGTGCTGGTTTTCCCACGCACGTGAAGATGTCGGCCAAGGCGGGCGTGGTCATCGGCAACGGCGCCGAGTGTGAACCACTTCTTCACAAAGACGCGGCAATTCTCCGACACCACGCCGCGGACGTCGTGCGGGGCATCGAACTGGCCATGGAAGCGGTGGGGGCCAAGGAGGGAGTGGTGGCGGTCAAGGCCAGCAAGCGAGAGGCGGTCGAGGCCGTGCGCGAGGCCTGCACGAGCAGCCGGGTGCGCGTTCAGCTTCTCGGCGACTATTATCCGGCGGGGGATGAGTACGATCTGGTTTACACGGTCACCGGGCGTCTGATCCCGCCGGCCGGCATTCCGCTTCAGGTCGGCGTGGTGGTGTGCAACGTCGAGACACTCGTCAATCTGGCTCGAGCCGAAGCTGGGCAGCCGGTCACGCGCAAGACTCTCACGCTGGCGGGCGCCCTGCGCGGGCCGGTGACAATCACGGTGCCGTTGGGAACGACGTATCGGGAGGCGATCGCCGCCGCCGGCGGGTTGGCCACCGACGACCCGGTGCTCTGTGTGGGCGGGCTGATGATGGGCGAGACGACTACCGACCTTGAGACTCCGATCACGAAGACCGCCACCGGTGTTGTGGTGCTCCCTCGCGCGCACCCCATGATCCGCCGAAAGCTCACCCCTCCCGAGGCCCAGAGCCGGATTGGCAAATCGGCCTGTGATCAATGCCGCTACTGCACGGAGTTGTGTCCCCGCTTCCTGCTCGGGTACGCTGTCGAACCGCACCAGGTCATGCGGACGCTGGCGTTCACTGCCACGGGTGCTGAGCGCTGGAGCCAATGGGCAGCGCTCTGTTGCGGGTGCGGCTTGTGCACACTCTGCGCGTGTCCGGAGGGGCTCTTTCCGAAAGAGGCGTGCGACAACGCGAAGGCCGAAATGCGTCGGGCCGCAATCGAGTGGACAGGCCGGAGCAACGTCAAGCCCCATCCAATGCGCGAGGGGCGCCGCGTGCCGATCAAGACGCTGATGAAGAGGCTGGCGATTCAGGAATACGATCGTCCGGCCGAGTGGCGCGATGTGGCGTTGGATCCACGCCGGGTGGTCTTGCCTCTCAAGCAGGGCGCCGGTGTGGCGAATCTTGCCTTGGTTCAGGCGGGCGACCGGGTCGCTGCCGGCCAACCCCTGGGTGAGATTCCGGCCCAGTCCCTCGGCGCTCTCCTGCATGCGCCGTTTGCCGGGCGGGTCGTGTCGGTTACCGACCGCATCGTATTGGAGCGAGTGACATGAACGAGAAATCCATCGGTCTGATCGAGCTATCGAGTGTGGCGGCCGGCTTCGAGGTGGCGGACACGATGCTGAAGGCTGGGGACGTGCGCCTCTTGCTTTCCCGCTCGATTTGCTCCGGGAAGTTCATGGTGTCTGATTGGCGGCGCTGCTGCTGCGGTCGAGGCTGCGGTTGATGCGGGCGTTGCGGTGGCGGGCGGTTGTTTGATCGACTCGTTCACTCTGGGAAACGTGCATCCGGAGGTGTTCAGCGCCTTGGGCCGGACAGCGCCGGCCGCACCCGACGGCGCGCTTGGCATACTCGAATCGTTCAACGTGGCCACCCTGATTCAAGCAGCCGATGTTGCCGTCAAGGCCGCCGCGGTCACGCTGCTGGAAATCCGGCTCGCCATGGCACTTGGCGGCAAGGCCTTTTGCACCGTCACGGGGGATGTGGGGTCGGTCCAATCGGCCATTGCTGCCGGGCGGCGTCTGATCGCAGACGCCGGGGTTCTGGTGAACGCGGTGGTGATCTCGCGCCCCCACCCCGATGTCTATCGGGAGATGACCTGATGCAACCTCGCCAAGACTATTTCAAGTCTTCGCCTGCGAGGCCACCGACAGTCCAGTCGAGGTTATAGACCGGGGTTGTGCCGTCCATGAACGGCGCGTTCAGGCGTTCGTAAAGGGCGAACTCGGTATGGCCCTCGACAAACAAAAGGGCCATGCCCTTGGTACCGTGGCCGGCGGTGGTGGTGTTTTTGCGGATGTCGTTCCACTCGCGCGCCACGCTGGCGAAGCAGGGCGAGATCGCCTTTTTGGCCGGGGACCGGACATCGGGGACTTTGCGGAGCTTGAGGGCGCTGTTGTCGTCGGTACGGTAGAATGTGACGTAGTAGTAGTAGGAGCAGGGGAAGAGGAGTTCGTTGGTTTGGATCGGGTACGAATTCGCGATGGTCCATTCGATGTTGAACCCGCGTCCGCGGTCGGCTGGGCACAAGTAGAAGGCGCGCGCGTTGGTTGTAATGTAGGGGTCGAAGAGCCTCAGGACATCGACAAAGCCCATCTGGGGCCAGTCGCGTCCGGAGTACGGAAATGTGTCGGTATTGTCGGAGTTGTACATGGCCATCGTGATGCCCACCTGGCGGAGGTTCGAAAGGCACCGAGCGAGTTGTCCCTTGGCCTTGGCCTTGCTCAGGGCAGGCAGGAGCATCCCCGCCAGGATCGCGATGATGGCGATTACCACCAGCAGTTCGATCAGGGTGAATGCGGTGCTCGGCCACCGGTGTGCTGATTGGGCGGCGCCGAGCGCTCCGGAAGGCTTCTTCATGACAGGCACTGACGAGCTTGGGTTTGTCGTGCCGAAAGCTACGCGCGGCGATCGGGGGCGTCAAATGCCGGCTTCGCGCGACACGGTGCGCGTCATGTCAACGGCGGCTTGAACGGTCCGGAGGGGACATCGTTGTCCGTGACCTGGCTGCCAGCCGAGTTTTCGGAGGCGAGCGATCACCCGATGAATCCGGCGACGGTGATGAATCGCTTTCCAGGGTTGGCGGCGTGTGCCATGTATGGGGGCGGTCGATGAGTGGATGGAATCACATAGGCTGGGGATGCGCCCTGGGATTGGCTGTCGGCAGTTTGTACGCAGCGGACGGGCCGACCGATGCCCTGCCGTCTCTCGACGCCGTGCTGCAAGGGATCGTCGAACGGGCTGGGGCGGACGCTCGGATCCAGGAGGAATTCGCTGCCCGCTATGCCTTTATTCACGCAAAGACGCGTGAGGAGTATAATTCCAAGTGCAGGCTCAAGAAGCGGCATACCGAAACCGTGCCCCATGATCCCACGGCGCACGACTCGACTTGGAAATCGTCGCTCTCCTCGGGCGGGAGTCAACGCCGGGTGCATCGCCGCCAGACGCGGTCCCAGGCGGAGTCGGGCGAGGAACCGCTGGACCGCCCTTACGAGCGGGGCGATGTCGTGGTGGATGAGAGCTTGTTACGCCGGTTTCAGTTCACACTTGTGGGGCGCGAGGTATGGGAGGCGATGCCGCTGCTTAGGCTGGATTTCCGGCCTGTGGTTCCGAATCGCCCCGCCAAAGGAGTGCTCGATCGTTTTATCAACAAAATGGCGGGAACCGTATGGGTGACGGAGTCGGATTCCACTTTCGCGCGCATCCGTCTGCAACTGACGGAGAAGGTCAACGTTGGGGTGGGGGGGGTGCTGGGCTCGGTTTCGGCGTTCGAGTGCGACTTGGAGCGTCTCAAGACGGAGGACGGGCTCTGGTACACGCGCCGGGTGGAGTGGCGCGCCGAGTACCGCGAATTCCTCGTCAGCAAGATTGTCGAGCAACGGGAGACTCGGACCGAGGTGCGAAAGGTAAGAGACCGTGTTCCCTAGCGCGCATTTCTCAGCAACATCTGAAGAATGTGGAGCCGATGTCATCGAAAGATGCACTCATGCGCGCTCGAACAGCAAAACCGCGCCGGGGTGGTGGGAGGGACGATGGCAACGGAGTGTCGGTTCGCGACTGCGTTTTCCTGCACGACCAGGCCCTCATTTCTCCCTGTGCCGGCGCGGTTTTGCCACACAAACTTGTCTTGTCTCCACCATGTTTCACCGGTCAAGGATTCTGAATGTTGTGGCTTTGTGCATTCGCGTTTCTGGCTGGCTTCGTTGACTCGGTCGTCGGGGGCGGAGGGTTGATCCAGTTGCCGGCCCTGCTGTTGTTCCTGCCTCCGGAGCAGGCGGCCGCGGTTCCCGCGGTCCTGGGCACAAACAAACTCTCGTCGATCTGTGGCACAGGGATGGCCCTGGCCCAGTATGCGAGGCGCATTCCGATCCCGTGGCAGTCGATGCTCCCGGCGGCGGTGACCGCCTTCGGTCTCTCGTTCTTGGGCGCGCGCACAGTGTCGGTTCTGAGCCCGTCGATTCTGAAGCCGCTGGTCCTTGTGCTGCTGGTTGCGGTCGCGATTTACACATTCGTCCAAACGAACTTCGGTCGGCTCCATGCGCCGCGCTTCACGGCCCGGCACGAGATTTGGGTCGGCCTGTTGATCGGGGCTGTCATCGGGTTTTATGATGGCTTTTTCGGGCCTGGGACCGGGAGCTTCCTGATATTCACGTTCATCGGCCTGTTGGGTTTCGACTTTCTGACTGCGACGGCCAGCGCGAAGGTCATCAACTTTGCGACGAACCTCTCTGCGGTTGGGTATTTCGCGGCGACGGATCGGATTCTGTATGCGTACGCAGTGCCGATGGGGATCTGCAATCTCTTCGGTTCCATCCTGGGCGCGCGGATGGCCATATGGAAGGGCAACCGGTTCGTGCGCTGGTTCTTCCTCGCTGTGGTGAGCGTTCTGATCCTGCGGTACGGCTGGGATGTCATCTTCCCGTGAATTCCGGCTTGTCCGGAGGGCGATGTCCCGGCAAGGTTTGGCGTCAGTGGACCCTGGCCCTGTTCAATCCTCGGGCGTCGCCCCGACGGCGCGAACCTCATTCCCTCCCGTTTTCTGGGTCGCGAACATCATTGAAGTGCTCGAGCGATTCGCCTACTACGGCATCTACTTCGGCTTCGGGATCTACCTGACCCATCTCGGGTACTCGAAGGACCAGTTGGGGACGATCCAGAGCTTGTTCCTGCTGCTCTCGTACGCCATACCGCTCATCTCGGGCACTTTTGCCGACCGGTTCGGGTTCAAGAAGGTGCTGATCGTCTCTTATCTCGCCTATCTTCCGTCGATCCTGCTGTTGATGTTGACCAAGTCTTTCTCCGGGAATCGCCCTGACGATGCTGAGCATCGGGTTGGCGGCCGGCATCTTCAAACCGCTGATCGCCGGCACGGTGCGCGTGACGACCGACACGACCAACAAGACGCTCGGGTTCGGCATCTTCTACGCCATGGTGAACGTCGGCGGTTCGTTCGGCCCGATCGTGGCCGGCAAGCTCCGGGCGATCTCGTGGGACTACGCTTTCCTCGCCGCCGCCATCGCCATCGGCGCGATGCTTCTCATCACGCTGTTCTTCTACGAGGAGCCGCCGCGCCGGGCGGACGGGGAGACTCTGGGCAAGAAGTTCCGGGACATCGGCGTCGGCTCTGTCCGACGTGAAGTTCACGGTGTTTCTCGTGTTGCTCGGCCTGTTCTTCTGGCTGCCGTTTTGGGCGTTCTTCAACCTGTGCGCGCTCTACGTCGACAGCAATCTCGACACGGCGCGGCTTTACCAGGATGTCCGGTCGGTGTTCGGCCCGGCCTTCGCCGATTTCTTTTCCCAGAGCGGCCAGGACGGCACGCGCCGGATTCTGGGGGAGACCATCTCGCACACCGGGTACATCATCATGCTGCTGCAGTTGGTCGTGTCGCGGGTGTTCGAGCGGATGCGGGCGATGCCCTCGTTCATGGTCGGTCTGGTGGTAGCGGCGGCGGGATTAGCGGTCATTGGTGCCGCCCGCGCGCACGGCGCGTCGCTGGTGTTCCTGGGGATCTTCCTCTTTGCCGTGGGCGAGATGATCACCTCGCCGCGGATCCAGGAGTACATCACCTGGATCGCGCCGAAAGAGAAGGCGGGCCTCTACATGGGCTCGAATTTCCTGGCAGTGATGATTGGCGGTTTCGCCAGCGGTTTTCTTTACACGACGCTCTACGGGCGGTTCAACACGGCAGGACATCCGGAATGGGTCTGGTACGTCCTCACCGCTCACGTGGCGCTGGCCGTCCTGGTTTTCTGGGGTTTCGTGCGCGTCGCCGGGGAGTTCCATGAGCAATCGACTTGATGCGACTCCGCGCCGGGGGAGCGTGTGGAGTGGATCATCTGGGGATCGCTATGAAGAGAGTGTGTGCCGCGACAATCGCCGCAGCAGGCCTTTGTCTGGCGGCTGACGTCGAGGCCGAGTATCGCCTGGGCACTTTTTCTGCCGATGTGACCGTGCCGATGGGGCACGGGATGATGGGGGGGGCGTGGCGTTCGCGGAGCGTCGCCGATCCGCTCGAAGCGCACGGCCTGGTGCTGCAAGGCCTCGATAAGCCAGTGGTCTTTGTCGCTGTGGATTGGTGCGAGATTCGAAATGACGCCTTCGAGCGGTGGCAGCGGGTGTTGGCGGAGGCGGCGGGAACCGAGCCGGAACGGGTCATGCTCTGCACGGTGCACCAGCACGACGCGCCTGTGGCGGATCTGACGGCGGAGCGGATCCTGCGCGAGCGGGGGGCGCAGGGCACCGTGTGCGATCCGGCGTTTCACGAGGTTGCGGTTCAGCGTGTGGCGCAGGCGCTGCGCAAGTCGCTTTCGCAGACGCGGCGCGTGACGCATCTCGGATTAGGAGCCGCGCAGGTGGAACGGATCGCGTCGAACCGCCGCTATGTGGGGCCTGACGGCTCGGTGCGGTTCGATCGGACGAGCAGCACACGGGATGCGGCGGCCCAGGCCGCGCCTGAGAATCTCATCGATCCATGGCTCAAGACCCTCAGTTTGTGGGATGGTGAGACCCCGCTGGTCGCCGTGAGCGCCTACGCGGTGCATCCGATGAGTCACTACGGGAAGGGCGATGTGTCGGCGGATTTCCCGGGTCTGGCTCGCCGCATGCGCCAGGAGGAAATGCCGGGGGTCAGGCAGATCTACTTGACCGGGTGCGCGGGCAACCTGACGGCCGGCAAGTACAACGACGGCGCGCCGACGAATCGCGCTGTGCTGGCCGAACGTCTGCGCCAGGCCATGGCAAAGGCATGGACTGTCACGCGGCGCGTTCCGCTCACGGAAGCCGCGTTCCGCGTCGAGCGGGTTCGGCTCGAACCGCGCGACGGGCCTGGCTTCACCGTGAAAGACCTCGAAGAGAAGATCACGGCAGAATCCAAGCCCTTCGAGCAATGCCTGGCGGCCATGGGCTGGAGCTGGCGTCAACGCGCAGACGCCGGGCATCGCATCGAGATCCCCTGTCTCGACCTGGGCGAGGCCCAGTGGCTGATCTTGCCGGGCGAGTCGTATATCGAGTTCCAGCTCGCCGCGCAGCGGATGCGCCCGGACAGCTTTGTGCTGGTTGCAGCCTACGGCGAAGGAGCGACGGGTTACATTCCGACCGAGCGTCACATCGCCGAGGGGGACGGGAACCTGATCGACTGGTCGTGGGTGGCGCCGGGCTCGGAAGGGCGTTTGCTGGAGGCGGTGCGCCGGGTGCTGCGGGTTTCGGACAGCGAGGCTTTCCGTGCGCCGTGGAAAGCCAACCTGCCCGTCGCGCTCGTGAAGAAGGAGCTGTACCTCGAATCGCCCGCGCCGCGGGTTGCGCCCTGGGTGAGCGTGCAGTATGTGGGCGCCGGGCACGAGATGCGCGAGGTGCGAGGGATCGAGCGCGAGTCCGACGTGGGCGAGGAGATCCGGGCTCGGTGGTCCGAGGACAATGGCCGGACGTGGTCCGGTTTCGTGCCGGTCCAACCCTCGAACAAGGTCGATTACGGAGGCGTCGCCGTCTGGGAAGGAGAAGGTGCGAGTGTCTATGATGTGGCTTCGGGCTGGCTGGTTCAGTTGTGGCTGCGTCAGATCGAGGTCCGGGGTGTCTATCACAATTTCACTTACATTCGCACCTCTGCCGATCGGGGCCGCACTTGGGGTGAACCCATCCAGTTATGCTACGAGGCCGGTGAGCGGTTCGATCCGGACGAGCCTCTCAAGGCGGGGTTTCTAGGCCGCAACGAAGGGTATCCGGGCAGC